>NZ_JBHLWM010000009.1:0-5302 GCF_042432815.1 Rhodopseudomonas telluris | reverse complement strand
ACTTACGCACACGAGGCCGCGGGTGCATCGGGCACCCGGCGTTCCGCGCGCCCTCTTCCCAAGGAGGGCGAAGCGACCGCAGCAAACCTCGGGCGCGACGCGCCGCGAGAATGCGGGCGCGTGGCTGCGTCGGGCTGTTGCGCAGTCGTGGCTATTTCGCGCTGCGCAAAGCTCTGGCGATTTGATCTTTGAAGTGCGTCGAAGTGGCTGTTTGATAGTTGAATACAATCGACGTGGAGCACGGACGCAACCGCATCCTCCCACGTCATCGCCCGGCTTGACCGGGCGACCCAGTATCCCAGAGCGCTCGTTGGAGCGCCGTGCCTTTCTCCTCCACCGCTCTGCGATACTGGATCACCCGCTGTCGCGGGTGATGACCGTCTCACTTTGTGGCGCGCCGCTCTGTCGGGCGGCTTGGCTCAGATCGGCTTGCCGGCATACGGCATCGACGCCGTCAGGCCGCCGTCGACCGGGAACGCTTGGCCGTTAACGTAGCTCGCTTCGTCGCTGAGCAGGAACAGCCCCATGGTGGCGAGTTCGTGCGGCTGGCCGGCGCGCTTCAGCGGATTGAGCTGGCCGATCTTGTGATCGGTGCCGCGCTGCTTGGCATTGTCGAACACCGGCTTGGTCATGCCGGTTTCGATCAGACCCGGGCACACCGCGTTGATGCGCACGCCGGTGCCGGACAGCGAATAGGCGGTGGTCTGCACCAGGCTGATCACGCCGGCCTTCGACGCCGCGTAAGGATGCCCCGACGCGCCGCTCTTGAGGCCTGCGACCGAGGCGGTGCAGACGATCGCGCCGTGACCCTGTTTGATCATGTGCGGCATCGCATGCTTGATCGCCAGGAACGGACCGATCAGGTTGACGCGCAGGATCTCCTGCCAGTGCTCCGGCGTCTGCTCCGGCAGCGGCACCAGCCCGCCGCTGATGCCGGCATTGGCCCAGATGCCGTCGAGCTTGCCGTAGGCCGAGACCGCCTTGGCGATGAAGCCCTTCACGTCGTCCTCGGAGCCTGCATCGGCCATCACCGCTTCGGCCGTGCCGCCGGCCTTGCGCACCAGCTCGACCGTCTCGTTGACGCCCTCGGTGCGATCGACCGCGATCAGTTGCGCGCCTTCCTTGGTGAACAGCAGCGATGCCGCGCGGCCGATGCCGCTGCCGGCGCCGGTGATGATGACGGATTTGCCTGCGAGGCGGCCCATGCGTTGCTCCCTGCTGATCGTGCGGCGTTTGCCGCTTGACGGAATTCGTTCGGCCCGTTGGGGCCGGCATCGCCGCAGCGACATACAAGTGACTTGAGGCGATGCGAGGTCTGACGTACAGCGACTTGAAACCGGAATGAAGGACTTTCTGCATGTCGAATGCGCCGCCGTCCACCAGCGACAAACCCTTCGTCGCCCAGCACTCGGTTCCGAGCGGCGTCACGGCGACGCGGTGGTGGTGGGTGCGCCACGCGCCGGTGCGCAGCGACGGCGGCAACATCTACGGCCAGATCGACATCGATTGCGACTGCAGCGACAAGGTGGTGTTCGACGCGGTCGGCCGCGTGCTGCCGCGTGATGCGGTGTGGTACGCGAGCAAGCTGAAGCGCACCCATATGACTGCCGAAGCGATCTTCGCCGCCGGTTTTCCGCGGCCGCCGCTGATCACTCACGATGCCGATCTCAACGAGCAGCATCTCGGCGACTGGCAGGGCAAGAATCGCGCGCAGTTCTTCGCCAACCTGCCGATCAATCTCGACACTTTCTGGTTCGCGCCGATCGACGAGCGCGCGCCGAATGGCGAGAGCTTCATGGATCTGTACGAGCGCACCAAGCGCGCGATCGCGCGCATCTCCGCCGCGCATCCCGGCGGCGACATCGTCGCGGTGGCGCATGGCGGCACCATCAAGGCGGCGATCGGCCTCGCGCTGCGCGATCAGCCGGCGCGCGGGCTGGCCTTCACCATCGACAACTGCTCGATCACACGGCTGGACTACATGGCGTCGTCCGACGGGCAGGAGGGCTGGCGGATTCCGATGGTCAACCAGCAGCCCTGGATCGCCGACCCCTCCCACGCCGCGATGCATCAGCCGGCCGGTCCGGAAGTGGCGACGAACACCACCAAACTCGCTTAATCTCGTCATTGCAAACGAGCCGATCCGTCATTGCGAGGAGCGAAGCGACGAAGCAATCCAGCGCCATGCACTGATCTGGATTGCTTCGCTGCGCTCGCAATGACGGGATAGGTCATCCGAACCAACAACTAACAACGGGAGAGAAACATGAGCTTGTTCGACCTCAGCGGAAAAGTCGCGGTGATCACCGGATCGTCGCGCGGCATCGGCAAGGCGATTGCCGAGCGGATGGCGGAGCACGGCGCCAAGGTGGTGATCTCGTCGCGCAAGCAGGACGCCTGCGACGCCGTCGCCAAGTCGATCAACGACGCGCGCGGAGCAGGGACCGCGCTGGCGCTCGCCGCCAACATTTCCAGCAAGGACGATCTCAAGCGCCTGGCGCAGGAAGCGACCGAGAAGTTCGGCAAGATCGACACGCTGGTCTGCAACGCCGCGTCGAATCCGTATTACGGCCCGCAGGCCGGCATCAACGACGATCAGTTCCGCAAGATCCTCGACAACAACATCGTCGCCAATCACTGGCTGATCAGCGAAGTCGTGCCGCAGATGATCAAGCGCAAGGACGGTTCGATCACCATCGTGTCGTCGATCGGCGGCCTCAAGGGCTCGACCGTGATCGGCGCCTACTGCATCTCCAAGGCGGCCGACATGCAGCTCGCCCGCAACCTCGCTTGCGAGTATGGCGAGCACAACATCCGCGTGAACTGCATTGCTCCCGGCCTGATCAAGACCGACTTCGCCCGCGCGCTGTGGGAGAACCCCGAGACGCTGAAAGCCTCGACCGCCCGCTCGCCGCTGCAGCGGATCGGCGAACCGGACGAAATCGCCGGCGCCGCGATCTTCCTCGCCTCCAAGGCCGGCACCTTCACCACCGGCCAGACCATCGTCATCGACGGCGGCGCGACGATCAGCTGAAGGGGGAGACACGCCAACACCGCGTGTCCCGCACGCGGTGCAACGCGCAGCGTTCTCCGCAGATGCGGGACCCCGGTTCGGTGGAGCTGGGAAGAAGTAACCGGGGCCCCGGATCTGCGCAGCGGCACTTCGTGCCGCAGCGCGTCCGGGGCACGGTTACTCCACCGCGGCGTAGACCAGATTGCGCACCAGCGTCCGGAAGTACTCGCGCTGGCCCGGGCCCTGCGACATGAACACCGCGAACATGTCCTCGGCCGGGTCGATCCAGAAGAACGTCCCGGCGATGCCGCTCCAGTAGAACTGGCCGACCGAGCCGGGGAACGGCGAGATGCCCGGTTCGGTGCGGACCGCGAAGCCGAGACCGAAGCCGTGGCCGGGCGGCAGGATGTAGTTGTCCGGCGGAATGTGCGCTTCGAGATGATTGCTCGCCATCAGCTGCAGCGTCTTGCGGCCGATGATGCGGGTGCCGTGCAGCGATCCGCCGCTCAGCAGCATCTGGCAGAACCGCGCGTAGTCCATCGTGGTCGAGACCAAGCCACCGCCGCCGGATTCCATCACCGGCTTCTCCAGCATGTTGAACAGCGCAACCGGATCGCCGGTCCACGGATCGGTCGGGAAGGCTTCGGCCAGCCGGTGCTTGTTCTCGGCGCCGGTGTGGAAGGCAGTCTCTGCCATCTGCAGCGGCGCGAGAATGCGCTCGGTGAGGAAGGCGCCGAGGGTCTTGCCGGAGACCACCTCGATGACGCGGCCGAGGATGTCGGTCGAGCGGCTGTAGTTCCACGCCGCCCCGGGCTGGCACACCAGCGGCAGCTCGGCGATCAGCCGAGCGTGCTCCTCGTTGGTGATCTTGCGGCTGCGGATGCGGGACTCGCGATACATCTTGTGGATCGGGCCGTCGCCGACGTGGTCATAGGTGATGCCCGAGGTGTGGCGCAGCAGGTCCTGGATGGTGATCGGCCGGTTGAGCGGCACGAGGTCGAGCTTGCCGTTCTCGACGACGCCCACGTTGGTGTTCTCGAACTCCGGGATGAACTTCTGCAGCGGATCGTCGAGCTGCAGCCAGCCGTCCTCGACCAGTTGCATGATGCCGACCGAGACAATCGGCTTGGTCATCGAAAAAATCCGGAACAGGCTGTCCGGCCGCATCGGCGCATCCGAACCGGGCGCCTGCCGGCCGAGCGCCTCGAACCAGCCAATGTGACCGCGGCGTGACACCAGCACGGTGACGCCCGGGATGCTGCCCTTGTCGATCTCGCGCTTGAAGGCGTCGGACATGACCTGCAGGCGGGTGGGGGAAAGCCCGATCGTTTCGGGCCTTGCCTGCTCCAGCTGCGGTGTTTGCGGGGCTTTGGCAGTCGTTGCTGCGGCTGAAGCGGTCATGGCGTCTCCCGATTGATCTTTGCGTACGAGGCCTTACATGACGTCCAGAATCGGACGTCCCGGCGGCCTTTCTCGACAGGGTGCAGCGAGATTGGCCCATAACTTCCAGCTTGAACAGGGTGCTTTTCCGCAGTAACCAGCCGCGGGCTTCGCTGCCCTATGTGCTGCGCCGACAAGGATGGACATCGAATGGCCAAAGCAAAGTTTGAACGTACCAAGCCGCATTGCAACATCGGGACGATCGGTCACGTCGACCATGGCAAGACGTCGCTGACGGCGGCGATCACCAAGGTTCTGGCGGAGACGGGCGGTGCGACGTTCACGGCCTATGACCAGATCGACAAGGCGCCGGAAGAGAAGGCGCGCGGCATCACGATCTCGACCGCTCACGTCGAGTACGAGACGACCAACCGCCACTACGCGCATGTCGACTGCCCCGGCCACGCCGACTACGTCAAGAACATGATCACCGGTGCGGCGCAGATGGACGGCGCGATCCTGGTGGTGTCGGCGGCCGACGGCCCGATGCCGCAGACCCGCGAGCACATCCTGCTGGCCCGTCAGGTCGGCGTGCCGGCGCTGGTGGTGTTCCTGAACAAGTGCGACATGGTCGACGATCCGGAACTGCTCGAGCTGGTCGAGATGGAAGTGCGCGAGCTGCTGTCGAAGTACGACTTCCCGGGCGACGACATTCCGATCGTCAAAGGCTCGGCGCTGGCGGCGCTCGAGAACTCCGATCCGAAGCTCGGCCACGACGCCATCCTCGAGCTGATGAAGCAGGTCGACGCCTACATCCCGCAGCCGGAGCGCCCGATCGACCAGCCGTTCCTGATGCCGGTCGAAGACGTGTTCTCGATCTCGGGCCGCGGCACCGTGGTGACCGGCCGT
>NZ_JBHLWM010000008.1:16069-1189283 GCF_042432815.1 Rhodopseudomonas telluris | reverse complement strand
ACCCACTATGATGTGTCGACTATGTCTCCGAACACCTGTCGGTCATGTCTCCGGGCTGAACACTCGTCCCGGCCATCCACGTTTTCGACCACCCGCGCCCCTGAACGTGGATGCCCGCGACAAGCGCGGGCATGACGGAGGGGAGCGGGTGAAGCTGCCGATTGCATCTAGGCCGCCAACGAAAACGGGGCCCGTCAGGGCCCCGCGATTAGCCATCAGTGAGCCGTAGCCGGCTTACTTGATCTTGGCTTCTTTGAATTCGACGTGCTTGCGCGCGACCGGGTCGTACTTCTTCTTGGTCATCTTGTCGGTCATGGTGCGCGAATTCTTCTTCGTCACGTAATAGAAGCCGGTGTCGGCGGTCGAGACGAGCTTGATCTTGATGGTGACCGCTTTGGCCATGGTCGGAACCTCGAATTTCGGGAATCGGCAGCGAGGTCGAACGTCAGGACCCGCGTTTGGCGCGCAAACTAGCCGCGAATCCCCGAAAGTCAAGCTCGGCGGGGTCAAACAGCCTGGGGGATTTTGCCGGATCCGCGGGCGAAAAAGCGGTTTTCCGGCCGCGAAAGCCCCAGATTCTCACGTAAAGTGGTCCCTTCATAGGCGGTTCGGAAGATTCCGCGGCGCTGCAGTTCCGGCACCACCTTGTCGACGAAGTCGTCGAGCCCCCCCGGCAGGAACGGAAACATCACGTTGAAGCCGTCGCAGGCCTCCGTGACCAGCCATTCCTCCATCTCGTCGGCGATGCTGGCCGGGGTGCCGACAAAGGACAGCCCGCCATAGCCGCCGACCCGCTGGGCGAGCTGGCGCACCGTCAGCTTTTCCCGTTCGGCGAGGGCGACCAGCCGCTCCTGACCGCTCTTGCTCGCGTTGGTTTCGGGCAGCGGCGGCAGCGGACCGTCCGGGTCGAAGCCGGAGGCATCGACGCCGAGGCCGACCGAGAGCGAGGCGATGGCGCTCGCATAGTGCACCTTGCTGTCGAGCAGCGCGCGCTTGTCCCGCGCCTCGTCCAGCGTGTCGCCGACCACCACGAAGGCGCCGGGCAGGATCTTGAGGTGGTCGCGGTTGCGGCCGAGCCGGTCCATCCGGCCCTTGATGTCGGCGTAGAGCGCCTGAGCATCCTTCAGGCTGCCGCCGCCGGTGAACACCGCTTCGGCGGTCTCGGCGGCGAGCTGCTTGCCGGGCTCTGAAGCGCCGGCCTGCACGATTACCGGCCAGCCCTGCACCGGGCGGGCAATGTTGAGCGGGCCGCGCACCTTCAGATATTGGCCCTTGTGATCCAGCACATGCATCTTGTCCGGATCGACATAGATGCCGCTGTCGACGTCGCGCACGAACGCGTCGTCGGCGAACGAATCCCACAGGCCGGTGACGACGTCGAAGAACTCGCGGGCGCGCTTGTAGCGCTCGTCATGCGCCATGTGGTCGTCGAGGCCGAAATTCAGCGCGGCGTCCGGATTGGAGGTGGTGACGATGTTCCAGCCGGCGCGGCCGCCGCTGATGTGGTCGAGCGAGGCGAAGCGGCGGGCGATATGATAGGGCTCGTCGAAAGTCGTCGAGCCGGTGGCGATCAGTCCGATATGCGAGGTCGAGGCGGCCAGCGCCGACAGCAGCGTGAACGGCTCGAACGAGGTCACGGTGTGGCTGCGCTTCAGCGCTTCGACCGGCATGTTCAGCACGGCGAGATGATCCGCCATGAAGAACGCGTCGAACTTGCCGGCCTCGAGCTTCTGGATCAGCCGCTTCAGCAGCGGATAGTTGAAGTTGGCGTCGGGCACGGCACCGGGATAGCGCCAGGCGCCGGTGTGGATGCTGACCGGCCGCATGAATGCACCGAGCTTCAACTGACGCTTTGCCATATGGGGGTCCTACCATTGCGAGGTTGGTAAGAAGATATGGGATCAGGGCTGAAGCAGCATCACGCGCCTGCAGGAAAAATCTTGCATTGTTTTGGGGAGGCTTAGAACGAAGCGGTCGTTCGTCAACGGATTGGCGCGATCGAACGAATAAGTGTTTTGCAGGCACGGCGATACCGCATCGCTGCTCCCCGCCGGATTGCGCTTTGCGAATATCTCGCGCTGCACCATGTTCGATGCGATCCGAACCATACGAAAGTCGAGCCATGACAGTCATCGAACCGGCGCAGCGCGTGGCGGAGCCGCCCCGACAGGAGCCGCCCCCGCGCAAACCGCGCCCCCAGGACGGCAACGGCGCGGCCGGCCCGGTGCTTGGCAGCGGCCTGACGCTGGCAATGGCCGCCGCCGCCGGCATCGCGGTCGCCAACATCTACTACAACCAGCCGATGCTCGGCATCATCGAGCGCGATTTCGGCGCCTCGCCGCTGACCGGGATGATTCCGACCGCGACGCAGCTCGGCTACGCGCTCGGCCTCTTCCTGCTGGTGCCGATCGGCGATCTCACCGACCGCCGCCGGCTGATCGCCGGGCAGTTCGTGCTGCTGGCACTGGCGCTGATCGCCGTGGCGGTGGCGCCGACCGCGGCGCTGGTCATCGTCGCATCCCTGCTGCTCGGCGCCTCTGCGACCGTCGCCCAGCAGATCGTGCCGTTTGCGGCGGCGCTCGCCGAGCCGGCCCGGCGCGGCAAGGTGATCGGGCTGGTGATGGCCGGGCTGCTGTGCGGTATCCTGCTGAGCCGCACAGTCGCCGGCTTCGTTGCTAGCCATGCCGGCTGGCGCGAGATGTTCTGGGTATCGGCGCCGTTCGCGCTCGGCGCTGCGGCGGTGATGGCCTGGCTGCTGCCACGCAACACGCCGCATCTGCCGATCAGCTACGGTCAGGCGCTGACCTCGCTATTGTCGCTGTGGCGCGAGCAGCCGCAGCTCCGCCGCGCCACGCTGGTGCAGGCGGCGCTGTTCGCGTCGTTCAGCGTGTTCTGGACGGTGCTGGCGCTGCATCTGCAGGAGCCGCGCTTCGGGCTCGGCGCCGCGGCGGCGGGCCTGTTCGGCCTGGTCGGCGTCGTCGGCGTGCTGGCCGCGCCGATCGCCGGGCGCATCGCCGATCGCAGTGGGCCTGAGCCGGTGATCGCGATCGGCGCTGCGTTGTCGCTGGCGTCGTGGGCGCTGTTCGGGCTGTGGGGCAGCATCCCGGCGCTGGTGCTGGGCGTCATCGTGCTGGATTTCGGCCTGCAGGCGGCGCTGATTTCCAACCAGCACATCGTCTACGTGCTGGTGCCGGAAGCACGCAGCCGGCTCAACACCGTGTTCATGACCGGGATGTTCATCGGCGGCTCGCTCGGCTCCGCCGGCGCGGCCTTCGCCTGGTCGCATGGTGGCTGGGCCGCCGTGTGCAGCTACGGCGCGGGCTTGGCCGCGCTCGCGCTGCTGCTCGAAGTCACGGCGCGGGCCGCGCGCCGTTAGTTCGCCGAGGCGGCTGCCGGGCGCTCAGCCCGGCAGCATGTCCTTCTGCATCCGCCCGCCATAGAAATGGAAGAACGGTACCGGCGCGTCGTGGCGCAGCGGGCCGGTGGCGAGGCGGCGATCGAGTTCGCCGAGCACGTTCTTGGTCATGGCGTGCAGATCGGCCAGCGGGCTGGAGCCGAGCTCGACCCACACCAGTTCGACCAACTCGGCATCGGCATGCACCACGCCTTCGACGCGGTGCGCGATCGCCGACGCATCGGCGGTGAAGAAGCGGGTGTCGAAGCGGCGGACGCGGCCGGGCGGCGTGATGGCGCGGGCGATCAGGAACAGACCGGACGGATCGGGCAGGAGACCGGCCTCGGCGAACGGCTGCCACGGACCTTCGAGGCCCGAGAGCGCGCCGTCGGCCTTGCGGCCGAGACATAGGCCGGTTTCTTCGCAAGCTTCACGGATCGCGGCGATCGCCAGCGCGCGGGCGCGGGCAGGGGTGATCTTGGGGCTGCCCTTGAGCAGGTTCGCTTCGAGCTCGGGTGGGATCGGGGCTGCCACCGGCACGCGGTTGTCGAACTTGTCGACGCGGCCGCCGGGGAACACGAACTTACCCGGCATGAACACCACCTTGTCGTGGCGTCGGCCGACCAGCACCTTCGGGATTGATCGGCTGCGATCCACCAGGATAAGCGTCGCGGCATCCTTCGGCCGGAAATACGGGTGGTGATCGGCTTCCTTCTCGCCCTGTTCGACGACGTTCGCTGCTTGGGTCGCAGTCTCGCTCATGTCCGCCCCTGTGTTCGTTTCTTGTTTGGTTTCTTGTGCGGCGGCGTTGGCGCCGTCGTCGTTTGTCGTCAGATCTTCTCCGGATGGGCTTCGTCGAAGCCGTGCATCCGGAATGCCCATTGCAGGCCGACCACCGCACCCTTGACGGGTTGCAGCAGCAGCAGCGAGGACAGCAACGTGATAGGCAGATAAATCGCCAGCTGCAATGCCACCGCCGGGGCGAAATTGGTTTCGACCGACAGCGCGATCGGCACCACGATGTGACCGACGATGACGATCACCAGATAGGCGGGCAGGTCGTCGGCGCGGTGGCCGGTGAAATCCTGGCCGCAATGGGTGCAGTGATCGGCGGTCTTCAGGAACGCGCGAAACAGCTTGCCTTCGCCGCAGCGCGGGCAGCGACCGCGCAGGCCGCGTCCCATCGCCTGCCAGACATTGCGGTGCGGCACCGGCGCTTGTTCCGTCGGCCACACGATCGGCTGCGTTGCGACGTCCTTCATCGCTTTCCCTTCCCTGATTTGGTCTTTTTTGGCTTCGCGGGCTTGCTGCCCTTCGTGTTGCGACCCTTCGACTTTGAGGCCTTCTTCGAACTGATGGCGTGAGCGGGGCCGCCGCCCTTGCCGGCGCTGCTCTTGCCGGTCTTGGCGCGGCCGATCGCGTTGCCCTTTGGTCCCTTGCGATGACTGCGCTCGGCGATCGCGCCGCCGCTGATCAGCTCGAACCGCAGCGCGCCGGCGACCGGTGCAGCTTCCACCAAACGGACGTCGACCACATCCCCTAATCGATGCATGACTCCGCTGCGCGTTCCAATCAGCGCATGACGGGTCTCGTCGTAATTGTAGTACTCGCCGCCGAGCGTGCGGATCGGGATCAGCCCGTCGGCGCCGGTGTCGGCGAGCTTGACGAACAGCCCGGCCTTGGTGACGCCGGAGATCCGTCCCTGGAACGTGGCACCGATCCGGTCGGCGAGGTGATGGGCGATTAGGCGGTCGACGGTTTCGCGTTCCGCCTTCATGGCGCGGCGCTCGGTCAGCGAGATCTGCGCCGCGACTTCCGCCAGCGTCTCGACTGTTTCGGTCTGCGGCAGCGCGCCGTCGCCGAGATTGAGCGCGCGGATCAGCGCGCGGTGCACCACGAGGTCGGCGTAGCGCCGGATCGGCGAGGTGAAATGCGCGTAGCGGCGCAGGTTCAGGCCGAAATGGCCGTAGTTCTCGGAGCTGTATTCCGCCTGCGCCTGCGAGCGCAGCACCACCTCGTTGACCAGCGGCTCGGAATCCTCGCCCTTGACCATCGCCAGGATGCGGTTGAACTGCGCCGGCCGCAGCGCGCCGCCTTTGGCGAAGGACAAGTCGAGCGTCTTCAGGAAGTCGATCAGGTTGTGGACCTTCTCCACCGTCGGCTCGTCGTGGACGCGGTAGATCAAGGGCAGCGCCTTCTTCTCCAGCATCTCGGCGGCGGCAACGTTGGCGAGGATCATGAACTCCTCGATCAGCCGGTGCGCGTCGAGCCGCTCCGGCACGATGACGCGGTCGACCGTGCCGTCCGGCTTCAGCAGGATCTTGCGCTCGGGTAGATCGAGGTCGAGCGGATCGCGCTCGTCGCGGCCGCGCTTGACGATCGCATAGGCGTCGTAGAGCGGCTTCAAAATCGTCTCGAGCAGCGGGCCTGTGATGTCGTCGGGACGGCCGTCGATTGCCGCCTGCGCCTGCGCGTAGTTCAGCTTCGCGGCCGAACGCATCAGCACGCGGTGGAAGGTGTGCGAGCGCTTGCGTCCGTCGGCGGCGATCACCATGCGCACGGCGAGGGCGCCGCGGGCTTCGTTCGGCTTCAGCGAGCACAGATCGTTGGAGATCCGCTCCGGCAGCATCGGCACGACGCGGTCGGGGAAGTACACCGAATTGCCGCGGCGCAGCGCGTCGCGGTCGAGCGCCGAGTCCGGCCGCACGTAGTAAGCGACATCGGCGATCGCGACGTAAACGATGACGCCGCCTTTGTTGTCGGGATCCTCGTCCGGTTCGGCATAGACGGCGTCGTCGTGGTCCTTGGCGTCCGGCGGATCGATCGTGACAAGCGGCAGTTCGCGCCAGTCCTCGCGGCCCTTCAGGGTCGCGGGCTCGGCCGCCTCGGACTCGCGGATCGCCGCGGGGGAGAATTCCTGCGGAATGTCGTGGCTGTGGATCGCGATCAGGCTGACGGCCTTCTCGGTCGCCAACGAGCCGAGGCGCTCCTTGACGCGGCCGGAGCCGAGACCGAAGGCGCGGGTGCGGATCAGTTCGACGCTGACGAGGTCGCCATCCTGCGCGCCGCCGGCATCGTGCGCGGCGATGTTGAGTTCGCGGCCGGCCTGTTTCTTGTCGACCGGCACCAGCCGTCCGCCGCCCTGCGGTAGCGCGCGAAAGATGCCGAGCAGCCGGGCGCGGCCGCGGTCGAGTACACGAATGACGCGGCCGACATAAGCGGGGCCTTCGTCGCGGTTCTCGGACGGCTCGACATGCAGCAGCGCGCGGTCGCCGAGGCCGGCGGCGGTGCCAGGCTTTGGGCGGCGCGGCGTGTGGATGCGGATCTTCGGCGCGTCGCCGTCCTGCTCGTCCCATTCGGAGGGGACGGCGATCAATTCGCCGTCGGCGTCGCGCGAGGTGATGTCGGCCAGCAGCGTCGGCGGCAGTGCGGCCGGCTCGGCGACCTTGCGGCGGCCGCTCTTGCGGATGGTGCCGGCGTCCGCGAGCTCGCGCAGCATCCGCTTCAGTTCGGCGCGATCGGCGTTCTTCAGGCCGTATTCGCGCGCGATCTCCCGGGTGCCGATCTTGCCGGGATGGGCGCGGATGAAGGCGAGGAGGGCGGCCTTGTCCGGAAACTTCGCGTCGCGCGGCTTGCTCACATCTATCCGTTCTTGGCGGCGCTACTCTTGGCCGCGGCTTTGGGCTTGGCGGCCTTCTTCGCCGCCGTCTTGGCCGTTGTCTTGGCCGTCACCGGCGCGCGCGCCTTGCTGGCGGCGGCGCTCTCGGCTTTCGGCTTGGCCTTCTTGACCGCGGCCTTCTTGGCCGGCTTGGCGTCGCCGTCGGCTTTCTTGGTCGCCGCCTTCTTGGCGGGCGCCTTCTTCTTGGCCTTGGCGCCGCCGCCCTTGGCGGCGCGCTCGTCGAGCAGCACGATCGCTTCGGGCAGCGTGATGGTCTCGTCGGTCTTGTCGTTCGGGATCGTGGCGTTAACGCCGCCGGCGGTGACGTAAGCGCCGTAGCGGCCCTTCTTCACCGCCACCGCGCCGAGCGTGGGATGATCGCCCAGCGCCTTGCCGGGATCGGCGCCGAACCGGCCCTTGCTCGGACCCTTCGCGACCTTCTCGGCGATCAGCGTTACCGCGCGGTTGAGGCCGATGGTGTGCACGTCGTCGCCGGCTTCGAGGCTGGCGTAGGTCTTCTCGTGCTGCACGTAGGGACCGAACCGGCCGATGCCGGCCTTGATCGGCTGGCCGCTTTCCGGATGCTTGCCGACTTCGCGCGGCAGCGCGAGCAGCTTCAGCGCGACGTCGAGTTCGACGTCCGAGGGCGAGGTGCCCTTGGGAATGCCGGCGCGCTTCGGCTTCTCGCCCTCGCCATAGTCCTTGGCCTCGCCGAGCTGAATATACGGCCCGAACCGGCCCGATTTCACCGCGACTTCGAGCCCGGTGTCCGGATCGGTGCCGAGCACGCGATCGGCATCAGCGCCGCCATCGGCGGCGAGGGGCCTTGTGTAGCGGCATTCCGGATAGTTGGTGCAGCCGACGAAGGCGCCGAACTTGCCGGCCTTGAGGTTCAGCTTGCCGGTGCCGCAGCTCGGGCACTGACGCGGATCGCCGCCATCCTCGCGCGCCGGATAGATGTGCGGGCCGAGCATCTCGTCGAGCACATCGAGCACCTGCGCGACGCGCAGTTCCTTGATCTCGTCGACCGCGCCGATGAAGCCGCGCCAGAAATCGCTCAGCACCTGCTTCCACGACACCTCATTATTGGAGATGCGGTCGAGGTCTTCTTCCAGCGAGGCGGTGAAGTCGTATTCGACGTAGCGGGCGAAGAAGTTCTCCAGGAAGGCGACGACGACGCGGCCCTTGTCCTCGCCGTACAGCCGCTTCTTCTCCAGGCGCACATAGCCGCGATCCTTCAGCACCTGCAGGATCGACGCGTAGGTCGACGGCCGGCCGATGCCGAGCTCTTCCATGCGCTTGACCAGCGAGGCTTCGGAGAAGCGCGGCGGCGGCTCGGTGAAGTGCTGCGTCACCGCCAATGCTTCACGCTTGAGCGCCTCGTTCTGACTCATCGCGGGGAGGCGGCGGGAGTCTTCATCCTCGCTGTCGTCGTCGCGGCCTTCCTGATAGGCGGCGAGGAAGCCGTCGAACTTCACGACCTGGCCGGTGGCGCGCAGCTCCAGCGTGCGCGACCCGGCTTTCGCCTCGATATCGACGGTGGTGCGTTCGAGCTCGGCCGACTCCATCTGGCTGGCGACGGTGCGGATCCAGATCAGCTCGTACAGCTTGGCCTGTTCCGGATCGAGCCGACGGCCGACGTCGGACGGGCGGCGCGACAGGTCGGTCGGGCGGATCGCTTCGTGCGCCTCCTGGGCGTTTTTGGCCTTGGTCTGATACTGCCGGGGCGATTCCGGCACATAGGCGCTGCCGTAGTCCTCGCCGATCACCTTGCGTGCCTGGGTGATGGCGGAAGGATCGATCTGCACGCCGTCGGTTCGCATATAAGTAATGAGACCCGCGACCTCGCCGCCGATGTCGACGCCTTCATACAGCCGCTGCGCCACCCGCATGGTATGCGCCGGGGCGAAGCCGAGCTTGCGGCTGGCTTCCTGCTGCAGCGTCGAGGTGGTGAAGGGGGCGTAGGGGTTGCGGCGGGCCGGCTTGGCCTCGACCGACGCGACGCGGAAGTTCGCGGCCTCGATCGCCTTCCTGAATTCCTCGGCCTCGGCGCCGTTGCCGATGTCGAGACGGGCGATCTTCTTGCCATCCGCGCCGACCAGGCGTGCTTCAAAGGTGTCGCCGCGCGGCGTCGCAAGGGTCGCGATCAGCGACCAGTATTCGCGCGGGACGAACTTCTCGATCTCGGTCTCGCGGTCGCAGACCAGCCGCAGCGCCACCGATTGCACGCGGCCGGCGGAGCGGGCGCCGGGCAGCTTGCGCCACAGCACGGGAGAAAGAGTGAAGCCGACCAGATAGTCCAGCGCGCGGCGCGCCATATAGGCGTCCACCAGCGCGCCGTCGATCTCGCGCGGATGCTTCATCGCGTCGGTGACCGACTGCTTGGTGATGGCGTTGAACACCACGCGCTCGACCTTCTGGTCCTTCAGCGCGCGCTTCTGCTTCATCACCTCCAGCACGTGCCAGGAGATGGCCTCGCCCTCGCGATCAGGGTCGGTGGCGAGGATCAGCTTGTCAGCGTCCTTGAGGGCCTTGGCGATGTCGTTGAGTCGGCTCGCAGCCTTGGGATCGACCTCCCAGATCATCTGGAAATCCGCGTCGGGATCGACCGACCCGTTCTTGGCCGGCAGGTCGCGCACATGGCCGAACGAGGCCAGGACCTCGTAGGACGAGCCCAGATATTTGTTGATCGTCTTGGCCTTGGCGGGCGACTCGACAATGACGAGATTCATCGGAATCCAATGACTTGGCTGAAGAAATGGGCCCGTTTCGCGAGACTCGCGGCGGCCACATGGGCCGGAACATGGGTTGTGAGGCGGTCGGTGTCAAATCGGGGCTGTGTTGCAGGAGGGCGGTCACGCAACCTATTCAGACAAGTCGAGACAAAAATTAAACCTGGAGTTGCACAACCTAGAGTAGTATTTTGTCTCGAGTCCGCGTCAAAGGCGATGCGGCCGCTGCCTGAAAGGACGACTGCCCATGCCACGACCAGGGAGCCGCAGCTCGTCCCATCGCGACGGCGGTCCAGTCGAGGCCGCCGGCTACGTCGCCGAGGTCATCGGCGACCTGATTCAGATCGCTCACGTCCATCGGCTGGAAATGCTCTGTTACCTGCTCGATATGGCGCGCATGGAAGCCACCGAAATCGGCCGCAAGCGTCGCTCCCGCAAAGAGTGAGGCAATTGAGGCGGAATGGCGGATTGTTATTCCAAGTTCTTGCGTTGACTTTGTTTTCTTGGTCGCTCACGCGGCGGATGAAGCCGTCAAGATTCAGCTTGAGGCAGTCCGGCCACTCTCCCGGCTGGCGTGCTTGAAGCGCGTTCTGATCGGCCCGCCTCGACCGAAGTGGGGAGCCGGCGAGGGCCGGATTGGAGCGAACCCTTGCAACGTCGTCCAATCCTCGGCTGGCTGAACGCGGCCGTCGCGCGGCGCGAAGGCAGGGCGGGCCGTCATACGCCCTTTGCAACTTTTTGGCAGTTTACGTGTTGTTAACCCATCTAGTTCACGATTCTAGTTAAGCGGGAGGCGGGCCGGATGTACGTCCGCTTCCGAGATGGCTCGAAGTGTCACACACTTCGGGCCGTTGCTTTTTTGGGCGCTGCTCGAGCGGCTGCCTCTCGATCGGCCACGGCGCGCCCCGTCGGTGCGAAGCAGTTTCATTGGCCTCTTTCTTGGTATAGATTTGTAACTCACGCACGATGAGTGACTGTCCAAACCGCGCAAGAAGGCACCGTCTTGAAACTCGAACGAAGCGACTTGCCGGCGCGCACCGAGGCGACCGGTCTCCCTGATCTGCCTCCCGGGCGGGGCCCCTACGAGCACAGCGATTGCAAGGGCGTGAATTCGGTGTTGTCGCGGGTCGGCGACAAATGGACCGTGCTGGTGATCATGCTGCTGTGCGAGCGGCCGCGGCGCTTCAACGAGCTGAAGCGGATGATTGGCAGCATCTCGCAGCGGATGCTGACGCTGACCCTGCGCGGCCTCGAGCGCGACGGCCTGGTCACTCGCACCGTGTTTCCCACCGTGCCTCCGCGCGTCGATTACGAACTCACTCCGCTCGGCCATGGCTTGAGCAAGCCGGTGCAGGCGCTCGGCCTCTGGGCGCGGGAGCATCTGCCGGAGATCGAGACCGCGCGGAGCGCATTCGACGATCGCGGCGCGTCGAGCTGAGGCTCAGCTCAGCGACACCAGCCCGCCGCCATGGCGCTCCAGCCTTCCGGCGAGTTCGAGTTCGAGCAGCACCGTTCGCACTACCGCGGGGCTGATGCCGCTCAGCCGGATCAGATCGTCGATCCCGATCGGCGAGGGGCTGAGCAGCCGCAGCACATGGGCGCGGTCGCTGGCGTCCGGCTCGCTCGCGGGCGGCGGATGGTCCGGCTCGCGGCCGGGCAAATCGAGCGGGCGCTCCAGAATTGGCGCGACAGCCTGGATGATATCGGCGGCCGAGGTGATCAGCGCCGCGCCCTGCTTGATCAGATCGTTGGTGCCGGCGGCGCGCGGATCGAGCGGCGAGCCCGGCACCGCGAACACCTCGCGGCCCTGATCGGCGGCGCGCCGCGCGGTGATCAGCGAGCCGGAGCGGAACGCCGCCTCGATGATCGCGACGCCGACCGCCGCGCCCGAGATCAGCCGGTTGCGCCTGGGAAAGTCCTTGCCGCGCGGCACATGGCCGAGCGGCATTTCCGAGATCGCCGCGCCGTGCGCCGCGATGATGTCGAGCAGCAGGTCCTCATGCTCGGCCGGATAGATCTTGTCGTGGCCGCCGGCCAGCACCGCGACGGTCCCGTTTTGAAGGCTGGCGCGATGCGCCGCCTGGTCGATGCCGCGCGCCAGCCCGGAGATCACCACGAAGCCCGCGGCGCCGAGATCGGCGGCGAGCTGCGTCGCGAATTTCAACCCCGCGCCCGACGCATTGCGCGAGCCGACGATCGCGATCATCGGCCGTGTCATCAGCGCCAGCGCTTCGGGCAAGGCGTGGACGCCGAGCAGCGGCGGCGCATCGTCGATGGTGGCGAGGCGAGGCGGGTAGCCGGCTTCGCCGGGCGCGACCAGCTCGACCCCAATCCGGCGGCCGCCCTCGATCTCGCGCCGCGCTTCGTCCTCGCTTGGAATCCGTCCGGCCCGCGCCGCGCCGCCGCGCCGCGCCAACTCCGGCAACCGCTCCAGCGCCACGCGCGCCGAGCCGAAATGATTGATCAGCGAGCGGAAGGTGCGGGGACCGACATTGTCACTGCGGATCAATCGCAGCCAGTCGATCCGCTGGGCGTCGGTGAGAAGAGATGTTCCCTGGTCGCTGGTACTTCCGGCCACGCACTACTCCCGCAAGGGAAGTGTTGCGCAACTTATGCGGGTGGACAAGTTCGACGAAGGCGGGATGAAGCGAAAGGTACTTCGTTCGATTCAACTGCCGTCATTGCGAGCGACCCGAGGCAATCCAGCCCAGTGCACCGCGCTAGTGGATTGCTTCGTTTCGCTCGCAATGACGCAGACAAAGGGGCTGACGCAATCGCTTACTTCTTCTCGCCGATCCGGCTTTCCTTGCCGGCTTGCAGTCGCTTGATGTTTTCGCGGTGCATCCAGAACAACAGCAAGGTCAGTACGGCGAACAGTGAGGCCAGCGCCGGGTGGCCGAACCACCACAGGAAGATCGGGGTGATGAAGGCGGCGACCAGCGCCGAGAGCGAGGAATAGCGGGTGGTGTAGGCGGTGGCGAGCCACAGCACGCAGAACACCACGGCGCCCGGCCAGAACAGGCCGAGCAGCACGCCGATATAGACCGCGACGCCCTTGCCGCCCTTGAACTTCAGCCAGATTGGAAACAGGTGGCCGAGAAATGCGCCGAGGGCCGCGAGCATCGCGGCGTTGGCCGGGACGGCGTCGGTGCCGTGGGCAATCGCGGCGGCGATGATCACCGCGGCGGTGCCCTTCAGCGCGTCCAGCAGCAGCGTTGCGGCGGCGAGGCCCTTGCGGCCGGTGCGCAGCACATTGGTGGCGCCGATATTGCCTGAGCCGATCGAGCGCAGATCCTGCGTGCCGGCGAACCTGGTCAGGATCAGTCCGAACGGGATCGAGCCGAGCAGATAGCCGATCACCACGGCCGCGATGTAGATCCCGATCATCACAACTCTCCAAACAGACTAGCGCTTCGGCAATACAATCAAACTATCCCCGTCATTGCGAGGAGCGAAGCGACGAAGCAATCCAGAAGTCCCGTGCACGGAGCTTCTGGATTGCTTCGCGGAGCCTGTGCCCGGACGGCGCGAAGCGCCGATCCGGGTGCTCGCAATGACGGGGAGAGACTTTGCCCGTCGGCCCACTCCGTCAGCCTTCTAATTCACTCACACATGCTCGTAGACGGTCCGGCCGCCGACGATGGTTCGCGCCACGCGTCCGGAGAAGCGGGCCTCGTCGAACGGGGTGTTCTTGCACTTCGACTTCAGCTCGTTCGGGTCGACGATCCACGGCGTGTCGATGTCGATGACGATCAGGTCCGCCGGACTGCCGGCGCGCAGCGTGCCGCCGGGCAGGCCGAGCAGTTCGGCCGGGCGGGTCGACATCGCGCGGATCAGGGAGAGCAGGTCGAGCTCGCCGGCGTGCACCAGCCGCAGGCCGGCGGGCAGCATCGTCTCCAGCCCGATCGCGCCGGCCTCGGCCTCGGCGAACGGCAGGCGCTTGACTTCGACGTCCTGCGGATTGTGGTCGGACATCACCACGTCGATCAGGCCGGACGACACCGCGGCGATCAGCGCCTTGCGGTCGTCCTCGGTGCGCAACGGCGGCGACAGCTTGAGGAAGGTGCGGTAGGGGCCGATGTCGTTCTCGTTGAGCGAGATGTGGTTGATCGAGACCGACGCCGAGACGTTGATGCCGGCGTCGCGCGCGCGCTGCAGGATCTCCAGCGACTCGATGCAGGTGAGCGAAGCGGCGTGGTAGCGCCCGCCGGTCAGTGCGGCGAGGCGGATGTCGCGCTCCAGTACAACGGCCTCCGCCGCGGTCGGCACGCCGGACAGGCCGAGCCGCGTGGCGAATTCGCCCTCGTTCATCACGCCTTCGCCGACCAGATCGGGATCCTCGGTGTGATGCACGATCAGCGCGTCGAAATCGCGCGCGTAGGTCAGCGCGCGGCGCATCACCTGCGCGTTCATCACGCTGCGGTCGCCGTCGCTGAATGCCACCGCGCCGGCGGCCTTGAGCAGGCCGATCTCGGTCATCTCGGCGCCTTCGAGACCCTTGGTCAGAGCCGCCATCGGATGGATGTTGACGATCGCGGTATCGCGCGCGCGGCGCATCACGAAGTCGACCGTCGCCGAATTGTCGATCACCGGCGAAGTGTTCGGCTGGCAGATGATCGTGGTGATGCCGCCCGCAGCCGCCGCCTGACTGGCGGAGGCGAAGGTCTCGCGGTGGCTGGCGCCGGGCTCGCCGACAAAGGCGCGCATGTCGACGAGGCCGGGGGCCACCACCATGCCGTTGCAATTGATGATGTCGGTGCCTTCCGGCACGCCGGCGGCGCCGATGCCGCGGCGGGCGTCGCGGATCACGCCGTCGGCGATCAGCACGTCGCCGACGCCGTCGAAGTCGCGGCCGGGATCGATCAGGCGGGCGTTGGCGAGCAGGATCGGGCGGCGGTCGGTCAGCATTGTTCGGTCCCGTTCCAGCTTCAGGCGTTCGGCAGGTTGCGGGCGAGCGCTTCGAGCACGGCCATCCGCACCGCCACGCCCATCTCTACCTGTTCGCGGATCAGCGACTGCGCGCCGTCGGCGACGGCCGAGTCGATTTCGACGCCGCGATTCATCGGTCCCGGATGCATCACCAGCGCATCCGGCTTGGCGTAGGCCAGCTTCTTCTGGTCGAGGCCGAAATATTGGAAGTATTCCTGCGAGGACGGCACGAACGAGCCGTTCATCCGCTCGCGCTGCAGCCGCAGCATCATCACGATGTCGGCGCCGTCGAGTCCTTCGCGCATGTCGCGCGCGACCTCGACGCCCATCCGCTCGATGCCGCGCGGCAGCAGCGTGGAGGGCGCGACGACGCGGACGCGCGCGCCCATGGTGTTGAGCAGGAAGATGTTGGAGCGAGCGACGCGCGAATGCATCACGTCACCGCAGATCGCCACCACCAGCCCTTCGAGCCGGCCCTTGTTGCGGCGGATCGTCAGCGCGTCGAGCAGCGCCTGGGTCGGGTGCTCGTGGGCGCCGTCGCCGGCGTTGATCACCGAGCCGTCGACCTTGCGCGCCAGCAGTTCCACCGCGCCGGAGGCGTGATGGCGGACGACGAGGATATCCGGGTGCATCGCGTTCAGCGTCACCGCGGTGTCCATCAGCGTCTCGCCCTTGCGCATCGAGGACGAGGACACGCTCATGTTCATCACGTCGGCGCCGAGCCGCTTGCCGGCGATCTCGAACGACGACTGCGTCCGTGTCGACGCTTCGAAGAACAGGTTGACCTGGGTGCGGCCGCGCAAGCTCGCGCGTTTCTTGTCGACCTGCCGGTTGAGCTCGACATATTCCTCGGAGAGGTCGAGCAAGCCGGTGATGTCGGCGGCGGAAAGCCCTTCGATCCCCAGCAGATGACGCTGAGCGAGGACGAAAGTCGATTTCAATGCGGGGGTCATTAAAGCAAGAGCTATAGGGAGAGTTGCCGGGGCGGGCAAGCGCCAACGGCGTGGGCCGCGGAATAATCCCCCGCTGCTGTGTGGCGCCCGCAATCGGCCTCGCCGGATGTCGCGAGTTGGTCGAAAGTCGCGGCTCTGGTAAAGCGATCGTGCCCTCGTGCGATGCCCAGGAGCCCTCATGCCGACGCTTGCGACCGCTTTGCTCGACGCCCTCAAGGACCATGGCGCCCGGGAGATCTTCGGCATCCCCGGCGACTTCGTGCTGCCGTTCTTCAAGGTGATCGAGGAGAGCGGCGCGCTGCCGTATTTCACGCTGAGCCACGAGCCGGCGGTCGGCTTCGCGGCGGACGCGGCGTCGCGCTATCGCGGCAGCATCGGCGTCGCGGTGGTGACCTACGGGGCTGGCGCGTTCAATCTGGTCAATTCGATCGCCGGCGCCTATGCGGAGCGTTCGCCGGTGGTGGTGATCGCCGGCGCGCCGGGCGCGCGCGAGCGCACCAGCGGCTATCTGCTGCATCATCAGGTTCGCACCGTCGACTCGCAACTCGCGGTATTCAAGGAAGTCACCTGCGCGCAGGCGGTGCTGAACGATCCCGCCACCGCGCCGGCCGAGATCGCCCGCGTGCTGCGCAGCGCGCTGGAACTGTCGCTTCCGGTCTATATCGAGTTTCCGCGCGACATGGTCGACGCCAAGGTCGAGCCGGTGGCGAAGCTGCCGCAGCGCGCCGCCGACCCCGGCGCGCGCGACGAGTGTGCGCAGGAAATCCTCGACCGCATTGCCAAGGCCAAGTCGCCGGTGGTGGTGGTCGACGTCGAGATCCGCCGCTACGGCGTCGAGCAGCAGGTCGCCGCGCTCGCCCGCAAACTCGGGCTCCCGGTGGTGACGACCTTCATGGGCCGCGGCCTGCTCGAAGGCGAGGACGACGTCGTTGCCGGCACCTATATGGGCGCCGCTGGCGACGCCGGGCTGTCGGCGCTGGTCGAAGAGGCCGACCTGGTGCTGATGTTCGGCGTGATCCTGTCCGACACCAACTTCGCGCTCTCCACCAACATGACCGATCCGCGCCGCACCGTGCTGGCGACCGGCCGCGAGGTGCAGATCGGCCATCACGTCTATCGCGACCTGCCGCTCGCCGATCTGATCGCCGGCCTCGACGCCCACGCTGCGCAGCATCCGCCGCGGCCGCGCAATGCCGGCAAGGGCATGGCCTATCCGCGCAAGCTGGTTGCCGACGCCGGCGCGATCGCACCGTCGGATATCGCCACCGCGATCAACGATCTGTTCGACAAGCACGGCAAGATGCCGATGACCGCCGACATCGGCGACTGCCTGTTCACCGCGATGGAGATTGACAACACCCAGCTCGCGGCGCCGGGTTACTACGCCGGCATGGGCTTTGGCGTGCCCGCGGGCGTCGGCGTCGCTGCAACGGGGCTGCGGCCGCTGGTGCTGGTCGGCGACGGGGCGTTCCAGATGACCGGCTGGGAGCTCGGCAACTGCAAGCGCTACGGCCTCGATCCGATCGTGGTGCTGTTCAACAATTGCAGCTGGGAAATGCTGCGCGTCTTCCAGCCGGAGTCGAAGTTCAACGACCTCGACGACTGGCACTTCGCCGATATCGCGAAGTCGATCGGCGGCCATGGCGAGCGCGTGACGACGCGCGCCGAACTCGCCGCCGCGCTCGATGCCGCGGCGACGCGGCGCGGGCAGTTCTCGCTGATCGAAGTGATGCTGCCGCGCGGCGCCACCTCGCACACGCTGGCCCGCTTCGTCACCGGCTTCAAGGCTGCGCGCGAGCGGATGAAGTGAGCAGGGCCCAATGCTATTGAGATGCGGAGCTGCGCTGCTCGCTGCGAGCATGCTCGCGGTGGGCGCGGCGCAGGCGCAGCCGCTACCCGATGATTTCATCTATCTGCGCGATCTCGATCCGAGCATTCGCCACGACATCCGCTATGCGGGCGCGAACAATTTCGTCGGCCGGCGGCTCGCGGGCTACGATGCCAACGAGTGCATCGTGAAGCGCGCCGTCGGGCTGGCGCTGGTGAAAGTGCAGCGCGAGCTTGCGGCGCAAAACGTGTCGCTGAAGATGCTCGACTGCTATCGGCCGGCGCGGGCGTCACGTGACATGGTGGCGTGGGCGCAGGACGGCAACGAGACACCCGCGCAGCGGCGCTACAATCCGGGCTTCAGCAAGAGCGAACTGTTCCGGCTCGGCTATATCGCCGAAAACTCCGGCCACTCGACCGGCGCGGCCGTCGATCTGACGCTGGTCGATCTGCGCGCGCCGAAGGGCCCGCCGTTCGATCCGACCCGCGCCTATGCGGATTGCACCGCACCGGAAGCGCAGCGCGCGCCGGAAGACAGCGTCGACATGGGCACCAGCTACGACTGCTCGGACGCCAGGGCCTACACCGCGGCAAAATCCATCAGTCCGGCGCAGCGACGCTGGCGCCGCATCCTGCTCGGTGCGATGACGCGCCATGGCTTCGTCAACTTCTCCAAGGAATGGTGGCACTTCTCGCTGCCCGGCATCCCGCGCGTGGCGTATGATTTCCCGATCCGGCGGCGGCCGCAGTAATCAGCTTTACCTCTCGCTGATTTGACCGCTATTGGACATCGATATCGGGGCGTTGCCGAGGGGACGGCCGATCCGGCGTGATCTGGCGCGTGTTTCTGCGTAACATGCGCGCGAATCTCTTTGCCTCCCGCCGGGAACACTCATGACGCAGCCGTCTTTCGCGACCCACGAGGTCTTCAATCAGTCGCCGGCGTTCGAAGACGTCGATCTGTTTGGCGCCGATCGCCCGCTGGTCGAGGCGGTGACCTTCAACAATGGCGGTCATGCGCATGTCGAGCTCGAAGCCTTCGGCCGAACCTGGGGTTCGGCGCATATGGCCGAGCGCGGCCGGCTCGCCAACGAGCACACGCCGCGGCTGAAGACCTTCGACGCCAAGGGCGTCCGCCGCGATCAGGTCGAGTTTCATCCGGCCTATCACGAGCTGATGCAGGAGAGCTTTCACGCCGGCATCCACAACTCGACCTGGGACGCGCACGGCCACTCCGCCGGTGGTTCGTCGGAAGTCGCTCGCGCCGCGAAGTTCTACATGGCCGCACAAGTCGAGACCGGGCATCTGTGCCCGGTGACCATGACGCGCGCCTCGATCGCGGCGCTCGCCGCGCAGCCGGATCTGCTGGCGCAGGTGATGCCGGTGCTGAGCAGCAAGCGCTACGACTCCTCGTTCGTGCCGTGGCCGGAGAAGCGCGGCATGAGCATCGGCATGGGCATGACGGAGAAGCAGGGCGGCACAGACGTGCGCACCAACGCCACGCGCGCGATCCGCAACGGCGACGCCTATCGCATTATCGGCCACAAATGGTTCATGTCGGCGCCGATGTGCGACGCGTTCCTCGTGCTGGCGCAGGCGGAGGAGGGGCTGAGTTGCTTCTTCATGCCGCGATTCAAGCCGGACGGCTCGATCAACGAGATCCACTTCCAGCGCCTCAAGGACAAGCTCGGCAACCGGTCCAACGCGTCGTCCGAGGTCGAGTTCACCGGCGCCTATGCGTTGCCGGTCGGTGAGCCGGGGCGCGGCATCCGCACGATCATCCAGATGGTGCAGCTGACGCGGCAGGATTGCGCGATCGCCTCGGCCGGATTGATGCGCTCGGGCCTCGCCCATGCGCTGTATCACGCGCGGCATCGCAGCGTGTTCCAGAAGCATCTGGTCGATCACTCGCTGATGCAGTCGGTGCTGGCCGACATGGCGCTGCAGGTCGAAGCCTCGGTGGCGCTGGTGATGCGGCTGTGCCGCGCCTTCGATCAGGCGCCGCACGATCATCACGAGGCCGCCTACATGCGGCTGATGACGCCGGCCGTGAAGTACTGGATCTGCAAATCGGCGCCGCCGTTCCTGTACGAGGCGATGGAGTGCCTCGGCGGCAATGGCTACGTCGAGGAGGGCATTCTGGCGCGTCACTATCGCGAAGCGCCGGTCAATGCGATCTGGGAAGGCTCCGGCAACGTGATGTGCCTCGACGTGCTGCGCGCGATGTCGAGCGAGACCAACGCCGGCACCGAAGTGCTGCAGACGCTCATTCAGGATACGGCGGGCCTGACCGGCGGTCCCGCCGCCGCCAGCCTGGTGGCCCGCGCCTTCCTGCAGGCCGATAACGAGCGCACCGCACGGCTCGCGGTCGAGACCCTGGCCAAACTCGCGGCGGCGGCGGCGCTGAACGAAATCCATCCGCCCCACGCCGAACTGTTCGCGCGTACCCGCCTGACCCCCGAGCCCGCCACGATGTACGGCGCCGCCGACCTCAGCGCCGAACAGGCACGCAGCCTGCTGGCGCGGGCGTTGCCGGAGATGTGAGGCGCCTTCGATATTGGGCTCGAACTCTCCCCGTCATGCCCGCGCTCGTCGCGGGCATCCACGCTTTTTGGCATTCCCTCGCGTCAGGGCGTGGATGGCCGGGACAAGCCCGGCCATGACGAGTCGTTGGGCTTCGGCGTGAACGCGGTCGAGTGACCACCTATCCCCGTCATTGCGAGCGCAGCGAAGCAATCCAGCTCCGTGCACGGCGCTGGATTGCTTCGTCGCTGCGCTCCTCGCAATGACGGCGAGGCGAGGGCGTGGACTAGCCGACCGCTTCGCCTTCCGAGAAGTACCAGCGGCCTTTGTGCTTGCGGAATTGCGAACGTTCGTGGTGCGACTGCTCCGGGCCGTCGCCGCGTTGGTAGCGGGCGATGAATTCGACAGTGCCGCGGCTGCCTTTCTCGGAACTGCTCAGCACCTGCAGGCCGATGAACGACGACTGTTCCAGCCAGGCGCGGTTGGCGTCGTGGTCGAACAGATCGGTGGTGTCGGGATCGGTGGTCTCGACGATGTAGTCGAAGTCCTTCAGCACATAGGCCGCATAGCGCGAGCGCATCAGCGCTTCCGGCCCCGGCGCCGGCCGCGCGCGCGCGAGCAGGGGGCCGCAGCAATCGTCGTACAACCTGCCTGATCCACAGACGCACTTCATGGCAGCATGACCATCACGGCAATTGTTGAAGCAGCGCGGCGATCAGCCGGCGCGGCCGAGCGCGGCCAGCCGGTCGAGCGCGCCCTGCAGAATATAGATCGCGGCGTGTTCGTCGATCACCTTGGCCCGCTTGGCGCGGCTGACGTCGTTGGCGATGAGCTCGCGCTCGACCGCCGCGGTCGACAGCCGCTCGTCCCACAGCCCGATCGGCAATTCAGTCAGCCGCGAGAAATTGCGCGCGAAGGCGCGGGTCGACTGCGCGCGCGGGCCTTCGCTGCCGTCCATGTTCAGCGGCAGGCCGAGCACGAAGCCGCACGCGGCGCGCTCGGCGGCGAGCGCCAGCAGCCGCTGCGCGTCGGCGGTGAACGCCTTGCGGGCGACTGTTTCGATGCCGGTGGCGAGCCTGCGGTCCGGATCCGAGCCGGCGACGCCGATCGTCTTGGTGCCGAGGTCGAGGCCGAGCAGCACGCCGCGCGCCGGCCAATGCGCGGCGGCTTCGATCAGCGGAAGAATGAGAGCGGGCATGGCGCCGCATAGCACGCGGCGCGGGTCGCGCAAAGGCGAGGGCCGGGCGGCTTTGGTCGAAAGGGGCCCAGCACAGGGGCCTGCGGGACAATCCGGAGCCGGGCACATCGCACTTGCGCGGGCCCGGCGATCATTGCGAGATAGCATCCGGATTTGAGTTGCTGGCAGGTTGGAGATGGACGCGCTCGGCTGGTTCGGATTGATCGCGGTCGCCGTGATGGTGCTGAGCTACGCGCTGGAGGATCACAGCGTCTGGTTCATTCTGGTGTTCGCTGTCGCCTGCGGGCTCGGCGCGATTTCCAGTTTCCTCCATGGGGTCTGGCCGCTCGGCATCATCACCGCGGTTTGGGCCGGGATCGCGCTACGCCGGTTCCTGCTGAAGCTGCGGCCGGCGGCGGCCGACGTGGCATAGCCGGGCACGCCGCCGCCGTGCTAAAGCGGCGCAGGCCCGCAACGGCGCGCGCCGTCTCCCTTTCGTCAGCCCTTTCATCGTGAGTGTCGACCATGTGGCCGGACCGCCGTCTCCTCGATTTGTTCGCCATCGAATTTCCGTTTCTGCTGGCGCCGATGGCCGGCGCGATGGATGCCGAGCTTGCGGTCGCGGCCGCCCGCGGCGGCGCGCTGGCGTCGCTGCCGTGCGCGATGCTGAGCCCCGACAAGGCGCGCGAGCAGGTCGGCATCTTCCGGCAGCAGATCTCGGCGCCGATCAATCTGAACTTCTTCTGCCACACGCCGGTCGAGGCCGATCCGGCGCAGGAAACGGTGTGGAAGCAGCGGCTCGGCGCTTATTATCAGGAGTACGGCCTCGATCCGGCCGCGCCGGTGCCGGCCGCGAGCCGTGCGCCGTTCGACGCGGCGATGTGCGAACTGGTCGAAGAGCTGAAGCCCGAAGTGGTGAGCTTCCATTTCGGTCTGCCCGAAGCATCGCTGCTCGATCGGGTTAAGGCGACCGGCGCCAAGGTGATCGCCTCGGCGACGATCGTGCGCGAGGCGATCTGGCTGGAGGAGCACGGCGTCGATGCGATCATCGCGCAGGGCGCCGAGGCAGGCGGCCATCGCGGCATGTTCCTCACCCAGTCGATCGCGCAGCAGCCGGGCCTGTTCGCGCTGCTGCCGCAGGTGGTCGACGCGGTGCATGTGCCGGTGATCGCCGCCGGCGGCGTGGCGGACGGCCGGGCCATCGCGGCGGCGTTCGCGCTCGGCGCGGCCGGCGTGCAGATCGGCACCGCCTATCTGCGCTGTCCGGAATCGCGGGCGAGCGAACTGGTGCGCGCCGCGCTAGCGCATGGCACCGACGAGGCGACGGTGATGACCAATGTGATGACCGGACGCCCCGCGCGCGGCATCGCCAACCGGGTGATGCGCGAGGTTGGCCCGGTGTCGGCCGATGCGCCGGCGTTCCCGCATGCCGCCGCCGCGCTCGGTCCGCTGAAGGCGGCGGCGGAGAAGCAGGGCAAGGTCGAGTTCACCAATCTGTGGGCCGGGCAGGCGGTGCGTCTCGGCCGCGACATGCCGGCGGCGGAACTGACGCGGGCGCTGGCGGGCTCGGCACTGGCGCGGCTGAGCCGGCTCGCCGGCTGATCGGGCAATCCGGCAAGGTTGCGGCGCCAAAGCCGGCTCTGCTATACGGCGCGGATCGTCATCTCGGGAAAGGCCATATATAATGTCGGTCGATGCCGCTACCGTCCGCCGCATCGCGCATCTGGCGCGGATCGCGGTGACCGATGACGAGGTCCCGCATCTCCAGGGCGAACTCAACGCCATGCTGGCGTTCGTCGAGCAGCTCTCGGAGGTCGATGTCGACGGCGTCGAGCCGATGACTTCGGTGACGCCGATGCAGATGAAGAAGCGCGCCGACGTGGTCAATGACGGCGAGATCGCCGATCAGGTGACGGCCAACGCGCCGGCGACCGAGGACCACTTCTACGTGGTGCCGAAGGTGGTCGAGTAACAGGAACGCGCCATGTGCCTGCTGTGCGACGACGAGAAGGCCTATCAGGCCTATATGGACTACCTCGACGCCATGGAGCGCAAGGGTAAGGTCGTCGATCAGGACACCGCGATCAACGCGGTCCTCGATGGTCTGCAGGCGGCCGACAAGACCAATCGCGACGCCCCCGAAAACGACAAGACGCTGTCGCCGTTCTTCTGCAGCCCGGTCAATAAATAAGGCTCAGGCCTTCTTCAGCTTGCGCACCTTGCGCAGGTCGGCGTTGATCTGCGACTGCCAGCCGCGTCCGAGCGCGCGATAAGCTTCCAGCACGTCGGCATCGAGCCGCAGCGTCACCGAACTCTTCGGCTGCTCCCCGAGCGGCGGCCGCCCGCGGCGGACGATCTTGCCGTCGACGCGAATCTCCCCAGTGCGGAAGAACTCGTCGAGCAGCTCGGGAGCGTCGTCTGGATCATCAGTCAAAGCCTTGCCGAAAGAGGGCGGCCCAGCGGACTTCTTCTTTGGCATGGCAGTACCTCATCGAAATCACATGATGGTCGCCGTCACGTGGCGTCCAGACGATCACGACCATGCGCGCACCAACGTATCCGGCAGTGATGTAGCGGTCCTCGCCGTAGTCGAAGCGATCGTCGAGCTTCGTCACGATACGTCCAGCAAAAGCCGTTGCGGCATCGGTGGCAAAGTCGAGCCCACGATGTCGCCGGGTCCAATCCCGCTTCGCCGGATCGAATGTGATCGACATGCAATTATGTAACTACAATAATCGGATCGTCAATGCTCGACTCTAGCCGCGCAGGCCAAAGCGGCACAATCGCTTCAATTGTCGAAGGCGCTGTGCTAGCCAGCGCTGCAATTCAGCCGCACGATCCGCGGCGGCCTCGACCGGCCTGTGCCGGCTCCATTTCCAGGCGTGCCTGAACCATGACCGACCTGACATCGCTGACGCTCGCCGAGGCCCGTGAGGGGCTCGCCTCCAAGTCCTTCACCGCGGTCGAGCTGACCGACGCGCATCTGGGCGCGATCGAGGCAGCGCGCGTGCTCAATGCCTATGTGGTCGAGACGCCGGACGAGGCGCGCAAGATGGCGCAGGCGGCGGATGCGCAGATCGCCAAGGGCGAGGGCGGTCCGCTCGCCGGCATCCCGCTCGGCATCAAGGACCTGTTCGCCACCAAGGGCACGCGAACCACGGCGTGCTCCAAGATCCTCGGCGACTTCACGCCGACCTATGAGTCGACGGTGACGACGCAGCTGTGGCGCGACGGCGCGGTGCTGCTCGGCAAGCTCAACAACGACGAATTCGCGATGGGCTCGTCGAACGAGACCTCGTGCTTCGGCCCGGTGGTCAATCCGTGGCGGCGTGCGGGCTCGGACGCCAAGCTGGTGCCGGGCGGCTCGTCCGGCGGCTCGGCTGCCGCGGTCGCCGCGGGGCTCTGCCTCGGCGCCACCGCAACCGACACCGGCGGCTCGATCCGCCAGCCGGCGGCATTCACCGGCACGGTCGGCATCAAGCCGACTTATGGCCGCTGCTCGCGCTGGGGCATCGTCGCTTTCGCGTCGTCGCTCGATCAGGCCGGCCCGATCGCCCGCACGGTGCGCGACAGCGCGATCCTGCTCGGCTCAATGGCCGGTTACGATCCGAAGGACACCACCTCGGTCGATCGCCCGGTGCCGAACTACGAGGCCGCGGTCGGCGGCTCAGTGAAGGGCATGAAGATCGGCATTCCGAAGGAGTATCGGATCGACGGCATGCCGGCCGAGATCGAGAAGCTCTGGTCGCAGGGCGCCGAGTGGCTCAAGGCCGCCGGCGCGGAACTCGTCGAGGTGTCGCTGCCGCACACCAAATACGCGCTGCCGGCCTATTACATCGTGGCGCCGGCGGAAGCCTCGTCGAACCTCGCGCGCTACGACGGCGTGCGCTACGGCGCGCGCGTCAATGGCCGCAACATCGTCGAGATGTACGAGGCGACCCGCGCCGCCGGCTTCGGCGCCGAGGTCAAGCGCCGCATCATGATCGGCACCTATGTGCTGTCGGCCGGCTATTACGACGCCTATTATCTGCGTGCCCAGAAGGTCCGCACCCTGATCAAGCGCGACTTCGAGCAGTGTTTCGAGCAGGGCGTGTCGGCGATCCTGACCCCGGCGACGCCGTCGGCGGCGTTCGGCATCGGCGAGAAGGGCGGCGCCGATCCGGTCGAGATGTATCTCAACGACATCTTCACCGTGACGGTGAACATGGCCGGCCTGCCGGGCATTGCGGTTCCCGCCGGCAGCGACTCCCAGGGGCTGCCGCTCGGCCTGCAACTGATCGGCCGGCCGTTCGACGAGGAAACGCTGTTCTCGCTCGGCGAGGTGATCGAGCAGTCCGCCGGGCGCTTTACGCCGCAGAAGTGGTGGGCCTGAGCGCCCGCCCGCGCGCCGCTTTTGCGTTGCGTTTCTTTCGCGCTGCGGCCATGCTGACCGCGGGCAGGATAGTTGAATGAGCGCTGACGAAGGAATGCCGTCGCAAGGTGTCGACGGGATTTTGGGGACGTCGGAGATCGCGGTCGCGATCGAAAACGACCGCTATAAGCACCTGCTCGACAATGTCCCGGTCGCCGTCGCGGTGTCGCGCGGCCACGCTGGCGATCAGCGCATCGCCTATATCAACAAGGCCTTCGAAAACCTGCTCGATCTGTCCTCCGCCGATGTCGAGGGACAGGGCTGGACCTGCCTCGACACGCTCGTCGACGAAGACGATCCCGCCAAGACGCTCGGCGCCGCGATCCGCGTCGGCGAGGATTTCCTCGGCGTGTTCCGCCCGCTTGCGCCGTCCGAGCGCGTGCTGATCGTGCAGGCCTACGCGTCGGTGATCGAGAGCGAGGACGGACCCGAGAGTTTCCGGATCGCCGCGCTGGTCGATGTCGGCGGCCGCGAGCGCGCGCAGATCGAGCAGTTCGAAACCCAGATCCGCGAGCGCGATACGCTGATGCGCGAGCTGCAGCATCGGGTGAAAAACAATCTCCAACTCGTCACCGCGCTGGTGCGGCTCGAGGCGCGCTCGGCGGCCGAAGGCGAGACCGTCGCGCTGGCGCGGCTCGCCAGCCGGATCGACGCGCTCACCGCGCTGTATCGCATCTTGTCTGCCGAGGGTGCCGGCGGTCAGGACATCGATCTCGGTCAATATCTGTCGGACGTCACCGAGGCGGTGATGCAGGCCAATGGTCGCGACGAAGTCGCCTACGAGGTCAGCACGGCGTATTGCCCGCTGTCGGTAAACATCGCGATGCCGGCCGGTCTGCTGGTCAACGAGATGCTGACCAACGCGCTGAAATACGCCTTCGTCGGCCGCAGCGGCGGCCGCATCAAGGTGATCTGCAGCATCGACGCCGGCCGCGTCTCGGTGGTGGTGTCGGACGATGGCGTCGGTCTGCCCGAAGGGCAGGAGTGGCCGTCGCCGCGCAAGCTCGGCGCGCTGATCCTGCAGACGTTGAAAGAGAACGCCCGCAACGTCGCGTTTGAAGCGAAGACCATCCGCGGCCAGGGCACCTGGTTTACGCTCAGCTTCGACGCGTCAGCGACACCGGCGACGCATTAGAGCTGTTCTGCATTTGATAGCACCACCGCCGTCATCCTGAGGTGCCCGCTGTGCCGCGCTTTGCGCGGCGCTGCGGGCCTCGAAGGATGAGCCGCGAACACTTTGGCCGCATCCTTCGAGGCGCGCTACGCGCGCACCTCAGGATGACGACTCCGCACTGGAGGAGGCGGGGTCGCTTCGATCAATCGATGAAGCGCGCTAGCCGATTAGTCCAGCCGCTGCCGCGCCAGCCATTGCCGCGGCGTGACGCCGAGTTCGGTGCGGAATGCCGTCCGCAACGCGGCGGCATCCGGAAAGCCGCAGCGCGCGGCGACATCTTCCAGCCCACGCGCGCCCCCCGCGAGGAGGTCCTGCGCGCGCGCCAGACGGATGCGGCGTAGCCAGTCGCCGAGATTGCCGCCGGTCCGTGCCCGGATGTGGCGGGTGAGGCTGCGGCGGCTCATGCCCGCGCGCTGCGCCAATTCGTCGAGCGACGGCGCCGACGCCGGATCGGCGCGCAGCGTTTCCAGAATATCGGTGATGCGGCGATTGGCCGACGAGCCGATCGCGGGACGTTCGATCAGTTGCGGCTGTTCGCCCGCGCGCTGCGGCGCGACGACGAGATGGCGGGCGACACGGTTGGCTTCGGCTGTTCCCGAGATCCGGCCAAGCAGATGCAGGCAGCAATCCAGACCCGACGCGATACCTGCCGACGTGAGGACCCGTCCTTCATCGACGAACAGCGCGCCGGGATCGACTGCGACTTCCGGATAGCGGGTCGCGAACGTCTCGACGCGGGCCCAATGCGTCGTCGCGCGTCGCCCGTCGAGCAGGCCTGCTTCGGCTAGGCCGAACGCGCCGAGGCACAGTCCGACCACCATCGCGCCGCGCGCATGGGCCGCGCGTAGCTCGGACGTGATCGCCGCCGGCACCACTTCGTCCGCATCGCGCCAGCCTGGCAGGATCACGACGTCGGCGTCGCGCGCGGCGTCCAGCGGCATCGGGGCTTCGATCGTCAGCCCGCCGGTCGCTGAAAAACGTGGCTGGGCCGCGCAGACGTCCACCCGATGGCCGCCGGCGAGAAACGGCTCGCCGAACACCGCGAGCGGTGTCGACAGCATGAACGGGCTGATCTGGTCGTAAGCGAGGATGGCGAGCCGCATTGGCCCAATCTAGCCGGATAATGTCTATCAGGCCACTGATGCGACGTGGCGCTCCCGCCTACACGGATAGGCGTTCGACCGACCAACCAAGGGACACACCGATGGCGCGCGCTCTTCTCGTGATCGACATTCAGAACGACTACTTCACCGGCGGCGCCTTGCCGCTGTGGCAGGCCGAAGAGACCGAGACGCGTCTCGTCGCGGCGATCGGCAAAGCGCGGGCGGCCGGCGATCGCATCATTCTTGTTCAGCACGTCTCGACCGCAGCGCAGGGGCCGTTCGTGGCCGGCAGCGCCGGCGTCGCGATCCGTCCAGCTATCCTGGCAGCGGCCGGCGAGGCGCCGATCGTCACCAAGCATGTCGCCGATGCGTTTCAGGACACCGACCTCGCCACGCATCTGAGCGGGATCGATCAACTGCTCGTCGCCGGCATGATGACGCAGAACTGCGTGGTGTTCACCGCGATGTCGCGGGCCGCGGATGGCTTGCGCGTCAAGGTGCTCAGCGATCTCTGCACCGCGCCGACCGCAGTGGTGCATCAGGTGGCGCTGAATGCGCTGGCGTCGAAGACGGAGGTCGCGACGGCCGCGGAGGTCTGGGGATAGCAGCCGGAGGAGACGGATGCGGCGGTACGGCCCGCGCCAGAAATGGCCTTCGCCGCCGCCGCGGACCGCCAAATCTGGACTTTCAGCCGCCGAATAGCTACCTTGGGACGATCGTGACGGCGGAGGTCCTGATGGGCAAATATGAACCGCTGACCGAGTTTCTCAAGCAGCAGACCGGCAGCGAAGTGCGGATGAGCTTTGCGCAGATCGAGCGTGTGATCGGCAGCAAGCTGCCGCCGGTCGCGCAGCGCCATCGCGCCTGGTGGAGCAACTCGCCGACCAACAACGTGATGACCAAGGCTTGGCTCGACGCCGGCTTCCGCAGCGAACAGGTCGACATCGACAGCGGCGAACTGGTGTTCCGCCGTGACGAGCAGGACAAAGCGCGGCCTGCGGCACCCTCAGCGAAGACCGGACGCCATCCGTTGTTCGGATGGATGAAGGGGACGGTGACGATCCCGCCAGGCGTGGACCTGACCGAGCCGGCAGATCCCGACTGGGCAGATAGGATCGATCGTGAATATCCCCCTCTTACTTGATACCCGTGCGGCGATCTGGATCGGAGAAGATCAGCCGATCGCCCCAGAGGCAGCCGCGATGATGAATCGAGCCGTGGCGGTTGCCGAACCGGTTTACGTCTCACCGATCACCGGTTGGGAGATTGGGTTGCTCGTCTCGCGAGGGCGCCTGAATTTGCTCGCCAGCCCGCATCGTTGGTTCGAGCGGCTGATGCAAGCGCCAGGACTGCAACTGGCGGGTTTGACGCCGGATATCCTGATCGCCTCGTCGTTTCTTCCCGGTGTTCCGCCTCGCGATCCCGCGGACCGCATCTTTGCCGCCACCGCCCGCGAATACGGCTATCGGCTGATCACGCGCGATCGGTCGTTGTTGGCATATGCCCGGGAAGGGCATATTCAGGCGCTTGCTTGCTGAACCTGCGCTGCTCGAAGGACTTGCCATGAACGCACCCGTCAAACCGTCCCAGTTCATCAAGGGCGCCACCGGCGATTGGGAAGTCGTCATCGGGCTGGAGGTCCATGCCCAGGTTTCCTCGAATGCCAAGCTGTTCTCGGGCGCGGCGACGGAGTTCGGCGGCGCGCCGAACAGCCACGTGTCGCTGGTCGACGCCGCGATGCCCGGCATGCTGCCGGTGATCAATGAGGAGTGCGTTCGTCAGGCGATCCGTTCAGGATTGGGACTGAACGCGCAGATCAATCTGCGTTCGGTGTTCGACCGGAAGAACTATTTCTATCCGGACTCGCCGCAGGGCTATCAGATCAGCCAGTACAAATCGCCGATTGTCGGCGAAGGCATCGTGGTGGTCGATCTGCCGAGCGGCGACACCGTCAGCGTCGGCATCGAGCGACTGCATCTCGAACAGGACGCCGGCAAGCTGCTGCACGATCAGCATCCGACCTCGACGTTCGTCGATCTCAACCGCTGCGGTGTCGCGCTGATGGAGATCGTCTCCAAGCCGGATCTGCGTTCATCCGAACAGGCGAAGGCCTACGTCTCCAAGCTGCGCACCATCCTGCGCTATCTCGGGACCTGCGACGGCGACATGGAGAAGGGCAGCCTGCGCGCCGACGTCAACGTGTCGGTGCGGCGTCCGGGCGAGCCGTTCGGCACACGTTGCGAGATCAAGAACGTCAACTCGATCCGCTTCATCGGTCAGGCGATCGACTACGAAGCGCGTCGGCAGATCGGCGTGCTCGAAGACGGCGGCACGATCGACCAGGAGACGCGGCTGTTCGATGCGACCAAAGGCGAGACGCGGTCGATGCGCTCGAAGGAAGAGGCGCACGACTATCGCTACTTCCCGGATCCGGATCTGCTGCCGCTGGAGTTCTCGCAGGCTTTCGTCGACGAGCTGAAGGCCGACCTGCCCGAACTGCCAGATGCCAAAAAGGCCCGGTTTATCGGCGATTTCGGGCTGTCGGCGGACGACGCCGGGGTGCTGGTCGCTGAAAAGGAGAGAGCCGACTATTACGAGTTTATGGTGAAGGATGGTGCCGATCCCAAGATCGCAGCCAGTTGGCTCATCAATGAATATTTGGGCCGAATGAACAAGACAGACAAAAAGTCGGATTTGCCGACGGTTGACTGGCAACAACCACTCTCACAGCCTGTTTCGGCCGCCATTCCGCGACATCTCTACGGATTTTCCTCAATGCCGGTGTTGGGGCCGATGCCCCCAACTGCGAACACTGCGATTGTGAAGATGATTTCAGAGGGAACAATCTCTGGAAAGATTGCAAAGGAAGTTCTGGATTTTGGCTACGAGCATCCTGAGGCCGATCTAAGGGTCTATGTGGCAGAGAATGCACTCGAGCAGGTCACAGATCTCTCCGCGATCGAGAAGGTCGTCGACGAGATCGTCGCGAACAATCCCGACAAGGTCGCGCAGGTCGTGGCCAAGCCGGCGATGCTCGGCTGGTTCGTCGGACAGGTGATGAAATCCTCGGGCGGCAAGGCCAATCCGCTGGCCGTCAACGATCTCCTGAAGCGCAAGCTCGGTCTCTGAACACGCCGCGCGCGTCGCTCGCGATCCGTCGCGGCGACGATGCGCGCCGCCGCGCGCGCTCGAATCATCGCGCGCGATTCGTCCCGAAACGCCTCTGCGCCGGGCCTTTCCGGCGCCCAAGCGGGGGTGTGGACGAAAATATTTTCATTGCCAAAAATCCCGACTCAGACTCCGCGCACCGCCTTTGGCGGCCGACTCGGCCCGGCGCGGGCGCCGGCAGAACTGTTAGTTAGCGTACTAATCGGATTTCAAAAACCATTGGCGCGCGCGGGCTTCTGCCGATCTTGACAAACGCCGACGTAGATTTTTCGCGGCTTAACGCGATCGCGCTGCGAATTGCCGGACGCACCGAATTGAAAGACGCCGACGCAGCGCGGCAAACAGCCATCAACACTTCCTTAAGCGGGACACTGTTTTTTTCGATGTGTTGGTGTATTCGGGAAGTAGTGCATCTCGATTCCCGAGTGCACGCAGCAGCAATCAGCCATCTCACTTTATCGGAGGGCAACATGGCCAAGAAAGCGAAGAAGGCGGCGACGAAGAAAGCGGCGCCGAAGAAGGCGAAGACCGCGAAGAGCGCCGTGAAGAAGACGGCGAAGAAGACCACCAAGAAGGTCGCCAAGAAGGCCGCCAAGAAGAAGTAAGCTCGCTTACGAGCGAGTGCCGGCGGCTCGACCGTCGGCAGCGTCACAAGGGCCATCGGCGAGGTCCGCTCTCACGAGCATCTCCCCGGCGAAGGCCCTGGTCGACGAAAGAGGGTGTCGGCGAGACATCAGGTCAAACGGCCGGTTCGATTGCGACAAGGGTTCGCCCGCGTCGATCGTCCGGCAGAAGAAGCGGTTCTTCTTCGTACGGTGCGGATGCTGGGTCCGCAGTTTCACCTCGGTTTCTGGAGGTGAGATTTGATCCTGACGTGTTCGCCGACGCCCTCGTTCTTTTTTGCGCAGGCGATGACGCCGCGCGATGCCCCGTCCGACACGGTCCGGGCGTCTTCCGTCTCCGAACCTCCCTCTGATTGATCGCTGTTCCGCCGCTGGACCCGCCCGGCCGGCGCGCTGCCGCTTGGCGCGATGGTTATCGGTTCGCCAAACCGCACGGTAAACCGACCGTCAAGCGATCGAGGAAGTTCCTCTCTCCCAACGACTTTTGCAATCCGCTGCGGCGCGGCGCCCGGCGCCGTTCAGAATCCGTTCATCGCAACGCTTAAACTGCTCTTCAAATTTGAATGGTCAGATCGCCTTACACAAACACGCCGGGTCACGGCGGTGGGGAACGACAGATCAGAGGGCAGGAGCCGCCCTCGGGCGGCGAGATGGAGAGACAGATGCTACAGGGATTTCTGAACACCGAGACTGCGCTGCCGATCGAAGCCGGCGAGAACCCGGACGTGTTGTTCGACCTCGGCCTGCTGTTCGCGTCGGGTCGCGGCGCGCCGGTCGATCTCGTGGCGGCGCACAAATGGTTCAACCTCGCCGCCCTGAAGGGCCGCGCCGATGCGATCGAGCTGCGCCGTGAGATCGCCGCGCAGATGTCCGCCGAGGATATTGCGGCAGCGCAGCGCGAGGCTCGCGCCTGGATCACCTCGCACTAACTCCTCCGGCTTACGCACGCGTGTAGCGGCGCCCGGTATCGACTTATGGTTCGCCCTAAGTCGCGCAGACCGCCGCTCGAACGCCCGGTTATCCTTCCCGCACGCTCCACCAAGGGAGCCGAATAGGAGGGAAGCCATGAAACTCACATCATTGTTCTGTGTCGTCGCCAGCGCGGGCCTGCTTGCGGGCCCGGTCGCGTTCGCCGGCGAGTTCGGCACCGCCGACGAAGCCAAGGCGATGCTCACCAAGGCCGCCGCCGCCGTGAAGGCCGACAAGGCCAAGGCGCTCGCCGAATTCGCCAAGGGCGAGGGTGGCTTCAAGGACCGCGACCTCTATCCGTTCTGCGGCGGCCCCGACGGCCTGTTCACCGCGCATCCGACGCTGACCGGCAAGAGCCTCAAGGACCTCAAGGACAAGACCGGCAAGCCGCTCGGCGAAGAGATCTACGCCACCGCCAAGGAAGGCGAGGTCAAGGAAGTCAGCTACATGTGGCCGCGTCCCGGCCAGACCGATCCGGTTCAGAAGGTCAGCTACGTCACCAAGGTCGGCGACCAGACCTGCGCGGTCGGCTACTACAAGTAACCCGCCTGGCCAGCCCGGCGCCGCCGTCGGCGGCTCCGGGCGCCTTCAAGAATGAACCGTGGACCGCGCCGCCGCTCTTCAGGTCGATCGGCCGAAGGCTCGGTGCCGCCAGGCTTCATGGTTCGAGCCAGCGCCGCGCGCGCCCTCATCACGACGACGGCGGATGATCTCCGATTAGTTGCATCTCACTGGCGTCATCGCATCTGATGCACAGATGCAACGCTTGTTTCTAATCGTTGCCTCGACACGATCGTTAATGCGTTGTCACGAACCCGATAATTGCCCCGCGTAAAAACGCCGCAGCTGAGGCGCTTTGAAGCAGGGGATGGTGGGATGCGTGCGGCGTATTGCGGTCGATTGAAGTCACGTTTGTTTCACACGACGGCGCTGGTCGCCGTGGTCTGGGCGGGTTCGGTTCAGGCGCAGACGGCCAATGTCACGGTTCAGAACGTCAACGCCTACAACCTGCTGGCGCCGTTTCTGTCGCTGAATGCCACGGCGGTGGGGCAGGCCACGCTGCAGGCCAATCTGCAGCAGTCGATCCTCATCAACAACTCTGCCACCGCGGCGCAACAGGCACTGGCGATCAGCGACAAGGCGCTGCCCGGCAGCGGCAGTTTCGCGACCAACATCACGCTGGCCGATGGCACCGTGGTCAGGCTCGGGCTCGCCGACAATCTCGCCGGCGGACTTCCGCTGCAGGCGATCCAGAGCAGCGGCTCCGGCACCGGCACGATCAATCCGATCCAGCCGGTCGGCGGTTACGGCCAGGTTCTGGGATCGATCTATCAGACCGGCATTCGGGTCAGCACCGCGAACTCGGGTCCGCTCAGCGCGACCTATAATCTGCTGAACAGCGGCTACGGCTTCACCAGCTCGGACGTCTCGGCGAAGAACTACTTCGCCAACGGCACCACCAACGGCACCGTCAAGGCAGTGGCGCCGGCCGGCACGACGCTGCCAACCTTCAACGGCCTGCCCAACACCACCGATAGCGTCTACGATCTCGCCTATGGCGTGACCAACAAGCAGCCAGGCCAGGGCATCTACGGCGACTCCCGCCCGGTGCAGGTGGCGCGCAGCTCGTTCAACGCGTTCGATCCGACCGCGCTCGACGGCCTGACCACCAATCCGGCGTTCCCGAGCGGTCACACCAACTACGCCTATACGGACTCGATCCTGCTCGGCATGCTGGTGCCGCAGCTCTATCAGAGCATGCTGGCGCGCGCCTCCGAATACGCCAACAGCCGCATCGCGCTCGGTGTGCATTATCCGCTGGACATCATCGCCAGCCGGGCGATGGCCAGCTACGACCTGGCGCAGGCGTTCAGCAATCCCGCCTACATCAACAACGCGGCGGTGACCGGCACGGCGGTCAACCTGCCGGCGCTGTTCACGTCGGCGCAGAGCGAACTGACCGGCTATCTGTCGACCGGCGCCGCCGGGCAGAGCTGCGGCACCATCACGGTGTGCGCCACCACCAACAATCCCTATGCGGCCTCGTCGAACCAGGCCGTCTATCAGCAGCGGCTGACCTACGGCCTGCCGACGCTGAGCTACGCCGAGGCGCCGCGCGAAGCCGCGCCGAGCGGCGGGCCGGACGCGTCCATTCTGCTCGCGCCGGTGTTCGGCGGCAGCACCTCGGCGGCGAAGACGCTGGCGCCGAATGGCGGCCTCTATGGCAGCCTGCAGACCGACACCATCAACCAGATCATCGTCAACACCGAAGGCGTCGCGCTGGCGGCGTTCTACGGCACGCCGCTGAGCTACTGGACCCGCCTCGATCTGTATTCGGCGATCGGCTACTTCCAGAACGTCATCGGCACCATCACGCTGGCCGCAACCGACGTGGTCAGCACCAACGTCACGGTGGCGAACACCGGCGTGCTCGCCGGCACCGGCACCGTCGGCAGCACCACCGTGCTGGCGGGCGGCGCGCTGCAGCCCGGCAACGGCGTCGCCGGCTCGTCGCTGAAGATCAACGGCAGCCTCGCGATGCAGGCCGGCGCTCTTTATCTGGTGCAGGCTTCGCCGGCCGGCACGCCCTTCACCAGCGTTAGCGGCGCGGCCTCGCTCGCCGGCACCGTGCAGGTGTCGTCGCCGACCGGCGCGTATCGCTTCAATACACCGACCACGATCCTGACCGCCGCATCGCTTAGCGGCACCAGCTTCGGCGCGGTGACGGCGCCCGCCGGTGTCACCGGCACGCTCAGCTACACGGGCACGACCGTCTCGTTGAACCTGCAATCGGGCCTCGGCCAGATCGCCGGGCTCAATGACAATCAGCGCGCGGTCGGCGCCGGCCTCGACGCCGCCTTCAACGCCGGCGGCAGCGCCGGTCCGCTCGGTGCGATCTTCACCGGCAATGTCGGGCAGAACCTCGCACAGGCCGGCGGGCAGGGCGCAAGCGGCGCGCAGCAGACCAGCTTCAACGTGATGAACCAGTTCGTCGGCGTGCTGCTCGATCCGTCGGTCGGTGGCCGCGGCGCCGGCCTGCCGGGCGCGGGTCCGGCCGTCGCTTTCGCCGAAGAGAGCGACGCGCTGTCCTACGCGGCCAACGGGCGCAAGCGTTCGGGCGCGGAGCGCGACGCTTATGCGATGGCCACCAAGGCCGTGCCGCTCGCGGTCTATGAGCCGCGCTGGGGCGTCTGGGCCGCCGGCTTCGGCGGTTCGCAAACCACCAACGGCGATGCGGGAGCCGGCACGGCCGACACCACCAGCCGGATCTACGGCGTGGCGGTCGGCGCCGACTATTACGTCTCGCCCGACACCGTGGCGGGCTTCGCGCTCGCCGGCGGCGGCACTAAGTACGATCTCGGGGGAGGCCTCGGCAGCGGCAAGTCCGATGTGTTCCAGGCCGGCGCCTTCGTCCGTCACAATATCGGCCCGAGCTATCTGTCGGCCGCGCTGGCCTACGGCTGGCAGGACGTCACCACCAACCGCACCGTCACGATCGCCGGTGTCGATCAGCTGCAAGGCCGGTTCAACGCCAATGCGCTGACCGGCCGGGTGGAAAGCGGCTATCGCTTCGTCGCGCCGGAGGCGATCGGCCTGACGCCCTATGTGGCCGCGCAGGTCACGACCTTCATGCTGCCGTCCTACGCCGAAACCGGCACCGGCAATTTCGGCCTCGCTTACGCCTCGAAGGACGTCACCGCGACGCGGACCGAACTCGGTCTGCGCGGCGACAAGTCGTTCATCGCGGGCGACGCACTGCTGACTCTGCGCGGCCGCGCAGCATGGGCCCACGACTTCAACGCCGACCGCACCGTCACCGCCACCTTCCAGGCGCTGCCGGCCGCGAGCTTCACGGTGAATGGCGCCGCGCAGCCGCACGACCTCGCGCTCACCAGCGCCAGCGCCGAATTGAAATGGCGCAACGGCATCTCCGTCGCCGCCAGCTTCGAAGGCGAGTTCTCCAACGTCTCACAGTCCTACGCCGGCAAGGGCACGCTGCGTTACAACTGGTGAGTCGTTCGCGAACCTGACCAGCGTGTCCGCGCACCTCCAAGCTTCGCCGCAAGCACCAACATTGCGGTCAGGCACTCACCTCACACCACGTCATGGCCGGGTTCATCCCGGCCATCCACGCCTTTCTCCGTCTCTTCTGCCGCAAGGCGTGGATGCCCGGGACAAGCCCGGGCATGACGGAGAGAGTGGGCGTTGGGGGAGTGAGAGATGGCGGACGATGTTTGTTCAGGATCCCTTGCGGCTGAATGGATCCCGGCACCCGCCTTCGTCATGGCGAGGAGCGAAGCGACGAAGCAATCCAGCTCAGGGCACGGAGCTGGATTGCTTCGCTTTCGCTCGTAATGACGAGCGTAAGCGATGACTTGAGTCAGTCTATTATTCGTCAGGCTTGGGATAAGTGATCCCGACGGGCGGCGCGGCCTTCGCTCAGGCCAATCGACGACGTCGGCCGTTACTCGATCCTGATCCCCGCCGCGCGGATCACGCCGGACCATAGCGCCTTCTCGTCCGCCAGCGTCTTGCGCAGCTCGTCCGGTGAGGAGGGGGCAGGCGTGATCATCTGGACTTTCAGCTTCTCGATCACCGCCGGCTCGGCCAGTGACTGTCGTAGCTCGGCGTTGATCGTATCGACCAATGCGGCCGGCGTGCCGCGCGGGGCGATCAAGGCGTTCCAGGCATCGGACTGGACGTCGATGCCGCTCTCTTTCAGCGTCGGCACGTCGGGCAGAAACGGCGAGCGCTCCGGCGTCGACACCGCGAGGATCTTCAGCGTGCCGGATGCGAGTTGCGGCGCGACCGAGATCGCCGGCAGGCACGCCGCCTGCACGTCGCCTCGGATCAGTGCCGTCACCGCGTTGGGCGAGCCGGCATATGGAATATGCACGAGCTTGGCGTCCGCCCGCTGCGCGATCGCCTCCATGCAGAGCTGCGACAACGAGCCGGCGCCGATCGAGGCGTAAGCGAGACTGCTGCCCGGCGCCTTCAGCTTGGCGACGAATTCCGCGACGTTCGAGGCGCCGAGGCTCGTCGGCACCACCAGCACGTTCGGCAACCGCGTCAGCATCGTCACCGGCGTGATGTCGCGCTCCGGATCGTACGGCAGTCTCGCGAACACCATCTGGTTGATCACCAGCGGGCCGGGGATCGAGATGCCGAGCGTCGCGCCGTCCGGCGCCGCCTTGGCGACCGCGTCGGTGCCGATATTGCCGGCCGCGCCCGGCTTGTTCTCGACCACGAAGCTCGTGCCGGGATGTCGCGCCTGCAGGCTGTCGGCCAGCACGCGGCCGACGATGTCCGGCGTCGATCCGGCGCCGAACGGCACGACGATGCGCACCAGCTTCGGCGGCCATGCCGCAGTCTCCGCCGCAGCGGCGTGGCCGATCGCGCAAATCGCGACGCCGAGCATTGCCAGCGCCGGCCGCAGCGTCCGGCGGAATAAGTGTGCCAGCATTTGCATCGGTCCTGTAAAGAGTGATACCCGGTTTCGCCCGCGTGGCGCCGTCTGCGGCAGCCGCGATGGCGCGGACCATAGGCAGATTTCGCCGGTGCGCAAACCGCCGCAGGCGCCGGCCGGGACAGGAGAGACGCGATGGGACTTGCGGTGATGATCCTCGGCCTGGTGCTGTTCATCGGCACCCATGTCGTGACGACGCGGCGCGATCTGCGCAGCAAGCTGATTGGGATCGGCGGCGAAGCCGTGTACAAGATCGGCTATGCGGTGCTGGCGATCGGCGGCCTGATCCTGATCGCCTACGGCTTCGGCTCCTATCGCGCTCACGGCTGGATCGATGTCTGGTATCCGCCGCATTGGACCAAGCATCTCACCGCGCTGTTGATGCTGCCGATGGCGATCCTGCTGGCTGCGGCCTATTCGCGCGGCCGCATCTACGCCGCCGTGAAGCACCCGATGCTCACCGCGGTGAAGCTGTGGGCGGTCGGGCATCTGATCGCCAACGGCGATCTCGGTTCGATCATCCTGTTCGGCTCGCTGCTGGCCTGGGCGGTGTACGACCGCATCTCGCTGAAGCGGCGCAGCGACGCGGGCGGCCCGCCGATCCCGGTCGGCGGCGTCAAGAACGACGTCGTCGCCATCGTCGCCGGCATCGTGCTGTATCTGGCGCTCGCCTTCGTGTTCCATCCCTACGTCATCGGCGTGTCCGTGTTCGGAGCCTAAGCATGTCTGTTCAATCGACCATCCGGCGGAAGACCGCTCCGGACATCCGCGCGCGCAAGGGCGGCGATCCGATCGTGATGCTGACCTCGTATCACGCGCATACGGCGTCGCTGGTCGATCGCTATTGCGACGTCATCCTGGTCGGCGACTCGCTCGGCAACGTCATGCACGGATTCGAGACCACCGTGCCGGTGACGCTCGAGATGATGATCCTGCAGGGCCACGCGGTGATGCGCGGCTCGCAGCACGCGCTCGTCGTGGTCGATATGCCGTTCGGCTCGTACGAAGCCTCGAAGGAGCAGGCCTTCCACTCCGCCGCGCGCATCCTGAAGGAGACTCACTGCGGCGCGGTGAAGCTCGAAGGCGGCGTGCGCATGGCGGAGACCATCGCGTTCCTCACCCAGCGCGGCATTCCGGTGATGGGCCACATCGGTCTCACGCCGCAGTCGATCAACACGCTCGGCTCGTTCCGCGCGCAGGGCCGCGAGGAAGGCAGTTGGGAGCCGATCGAGGCCGACGCCCGCGCGGTCGCCGAGGCCGGCGCGTTCTCGGTCGTGGTCGAAGCCGTCGCCGAACCGCTCGGCCGCAAAGTCACCGAGATCATTCCGATCCCGACCATCGGCATCGGCGCCAGCGCCGCCTGCGACGGTCAGGTGCTGGTGCTCGAAGACATGCTCGGCCTGTCGCCGAAGCCGCCGAAGTTCGTCAAGCGCTATGGCGAGCTCGGCCCGGGCATCGAGGCGGCGATCAAGGGCTACGCTGAGGAGGTCCGCTCGCGTGCCTTCCCGGGTCCGGAGCACGTCTACGGCATGAAGAAGAGCTGACAATCGATGGCATCTGGGGCGCCGATCCGGCAGGATCGGTGCCTTGGGTTTGCCTGAAGTTTGCCGCATGCTTTTCGACGCCAGCGGGTCGCAAGGCTTCGGTTGATCGTTTCGGGACATCCCCTTGATTTGGCTGGCTTTGCCTTGCCTCCGCCATAACGCTAGGGTATCGCCGCCGCAGCGTCTGGGGGACGGGCGCGCGGCGCATCTGGGCGAAAGCGCCGCCCGTCGGGACAGGAAATCCATAAGTGTCTGAAATATTTAATGAAATCGATGAGGAAGTGCGTCGCGAGCGGCTCAAGAAGCTGTGGGACAAGTACTCGCTTCTCATCATCATTGTGGCCGTCCTATTCGTCGCCGGCGTCGGCGGCTGGCGCGGTTACCAATATCTGGAATCCAAGAAGGCAGCCGAAGCCGGCGCCGCCTTCACCGCCGCGGCCGAACTCGCCGACCAGAACAAGCACGCTGAAGCCGAAGCCGCGTTCAACAAGGTGGCCGCCACGGCCCCCGCCGGTTATCGCAATCTGGCGCGGCTCCGCGCCGCCGCCGAGGCCGCCGCGCGCGATCCCCAGCAGGGCGTGAAGCTGTTCGACGCCATCGCGGCCGACCGCTCCGTGCCGTCGCAGGATCGCGACCTCGCCACGCTGCGCGCCGGCCAGTTGCTGGTCGATACCGCGGGCTACAACGACATGGTGCAGCGGCTCGAACCGATCTCAGGGCCGGGCGCCATCTATCGTCACACCGCGCGTGAAATGCTGGCGCTATCTGCTTGGCGCGCCAACAATGTTGCGGCGACGCGGCAGTGGGTCGAGCAGATCAATCTCGATCCCGAGACGCCGACGAGCCTGCGCAATCGCGCCGAAGTTCTGCAGGCGCTGCTGCCGCCTGCCGCCAAGAGCTAGTACGACACCGACCGGCATCATCGCCAACGTTCGAGTTCACGTGAGACACCGTCCATGCGCCGTTCGCACCGCCTGATCTCCCTTGCCGTCCTGCTCGCGCTGTCGAGCGGACTGGCCGGCTGTGGCAGCCTCGGTGGCTGGGACCCGACCGATATGTTCGACTTCCTCGACAACAAGAAGAAGCTCGCGGGCGACCGCAAGCCGGTGTTCCCGGAAGGGGTGCCCGGCCTCGAACAGGGCGTGCCGAAGGGCCTCTACAAGGGCGCGCAGCAGGATCAGGCCGCCGTCGAGGCGGCCCCCGTCGCGCCGCCGCCGGAAGCGAAGCCGAAGCGCAGCAAGTCGCACCGCAATGCGTCCGCGTCGCGCCCCGCCGCGCAGCCGGCATCCGACGCCGAGCCCGCGCCGGAAGAGGATGGCAGCACGGCCGCCGCTCCGCCGGCGCCGAAGCCCGCCAAGCAGGCGCGCCGCCGCAGCACCACCGCCCCGGCACCCGATCAGCCCGCCGACTCCGCTCCGGCCCAGCAGCAGCAGGGCACCTCGGCGTTCCCGGCGCCGCTGCCGAGCGGCACTTTCCAGCGCTGATCCTGATGGCCGGACGCGCCTCCGGCATGTCGCGACATTGACAGGTCACCGCTTCTCGGCGCACGGATCAGCCATGTCGTTCACCATCGCCATTATCGGCCGACCTAACGTCGGCAAGTCGACGCTGTTCAATCGTCTGGTCGGGCAAAAGCTCGCGCTGGTCGACGACACGCCCGGAGTCACGCGCGACCGTCGCGAAGGCGAGGGGCGTCTCGGCGATCTGGAATTCACCATCATCGACACCGCCGGACTCGACGAGGGAGCCAAAGGCTCGCTGACCGCGCGGATGCAGCAGCAGACCGAAACCGCGATCGAACTCGCGGACGCGCTGATGTTCGTGTTCGACGCGCGCATGGGGCTGACGCCGAACGACCGCGCCTTTGCCGACTTCGCCCGCCGCGCCAACAAGCCTGTCGTGCTGGTCGCCAACAAGAGCGAGGGGAAGCACGGCGAGATCGGTGCCATGGAGTCTTACGCGCTTGGGCTCGGCGATCCGGTGCAGATCTCCGCCGAGCACGGCGAAGGCCTCAGCGAACTCTACGACGCGCTGCGCGAACTGATGCCGGAGCCCGTGGAAGAGGACGAAGACGACGACGAAAACCTCAACGAATTGACCGAAGAGGAAATCGCGCGGCGGCCGATCCGCGTCGCGATCGTCGGCCGGCCCAATGCCGGCAAGTCGACCTTCATCAACCGGCTGCTCGGCGAAGAGCGGCTGCTGACCAGCCCGGAAGCCGGCACCACGCGCGATTCCATCGCGGTCGAGGTGCAATGGAAAGGCCGCGACTTCCGCGTGTTCGACACCGCCGGGCTGCGGCGGCGGTCGCGGATCGAGGAGAAGCTGGAGAAGCTCTCGGTCGCCGATGCGCTGCGCGCGGTGCGCTTCGCCGAGGTCGTCGTGCTGATGATGGATTCGCAGAACCGCTTCGAGGAGCAGGACCTGCGTATTGCCGATCTGATCGAGCGCGAGGGCCGGGCGCTGGTGATCGCCGTCAACAAATGGGACCTTGTCGAGCAGCAGGGCGGCCAGATCTCGCAGCTTCGCACCGACGCCGATCACTGGCTGCCGCAGATCCGCGGCGTGCCGATCGTCGCGACGTCGGGCATGCTGGGAGAAGGCGTCGACCGGCTGATGCAGGCGATCCAGGACGCCTATGCGGTCTGGAATACGCGGGTGTCGACCGCGGCGCTGAACCGCTGGTTCGAGCAGGCGGTGGCGCAAAACCCGCCGCCCGCGGTGGCCGGCCGCCGTCTGAAGCTCAACTACGTGACGCAAACCAAGGCGCGGCCGCCGAGTTTCGTGGTGTTCTGCTCGCGCGCGGATGCGGTGCCCGAATCCTATCTGCGCTACCTGATCAACTCGATGCGTGGCGTGTTCAAGCTGCCCGGCACGCCGGTGCGGATCACGCTGCGCGAAAAGGCCAACCCGTTCGCCCACAAGCGCAAGCGGAAGTCATGACCAGCGGCGACCAACCGTCCGACACGATCGGGGCGGGAGGCGCGCGGCCCGCCGCGGTGGGATTCATCTTCGTCACGATCCTGCTCGACATGCTGAGCATCGGCATGATCCTGCCGATCCTGCCGAAGCTGATCGAGAGTTTTGCCCACAACAACACCGCCGACGCGGCGCGGATCTACGGCCTGTTCGGCACAGCCTGGGCGCTGATGCAATTCGTAGCGTCGCCGGTGCTCGGTGGACTATCCGATCATTTCGGCCGCCGGCCGGTGATTCTGCTGTCCAATCTCGGGCTCGGTCTGGACTACATCCTGATGGCATTGGCGCCGTCGCTCGGCTGGCTGTTTCTCGGCCGGGTGATTTCCGGCATCACTGCGGCGAGTATTTCCACCGCCTTCGCCTACATCGCCGACGTCACGCCCGCCGAGAAGCGCGCCGCCGTGTTCGGCAAGGTCGGTGCCGCATTCGGGCTGGGCTTCATCATCGGCCCTGCGATGGGTGGGCTGCTCGGCGGCGTCGATCCGCGGCTGCCGTTTTGGGTGGCGGCCGGGCTGAGCCTTTGCAACGCGCTGTATGGCTTGTTCGTACTGCCGGAGTCGCTGCCGCCGCAGCGCCGCTCACCGTTCCGCTGGAAGTCGGCCAATCCCGTCGGCGCCGTGCGGCTGCTCGCCTCCAACAACCGGCTGGCCGCGATGGCGGTCGTCGAGTTCTGCGCGGAGGTCGCGCATGTCGCGCTGCCGGCGATCTTCGTGTTGTATGCGAGCTATCGCTACGGCTGGAGCGAGACCACGATCGGTCTGGCGCTCGCGTTCGTCGGTGTTTGCACCGCGATTGTACAGGGCGGGCTGGTCGGGCCGGCCGTCAAACGGCTCGGCGAACGCAATGCGCAGATCATCGGCTATGGCGGCGGCGCGGCCGGCTTTCTGATCTATGCTCTTGCGCCGACCGGGGCGCTATTCTGGATCGGCATTCCGGTGATGACGCTATGGGGTATCGCGGGGCCCGCGACCTCCGGGATGATGACGCGTTTCGTCTCGGCCGAGCAGCAGGGCCAACTCCAGGGCGCGATGACCAGCGTCAAGAGTATCGCCGAACTGATCGGGCCCTTCCTGTTCACGCTGATCTTCGCGTATTTCATCGGCGGCAATGCGCCGTTCGCACTGCCCGGCGCGCCATTCCTGCTCGCGGGCGCCCTCCTTGTCGTCTCGGTGGTGATCGCGGCCAGCGTAGCCCGTGGTCCCGAAAGCAATCAGGCGCCGCAAGCGGCGCCTGAGAGCTGAGATTTCCTGCGGTCGTCAGTCGCGCGATGCTTCGCGCCGAACGTTGGCTCGCAAGGACGGAATAGCTTACTTCTTCACCAGCGGGCACTCGCTGTCCGCGAGCGGCCGGGCCGCGTCTTCGGCCGAGATGTCGGCGATCTTCTTGTAATAGTCCCACGGGCCCTTCGACTCCGCCGGGGTCTTCACCTCGAACAGATAGGCCGGAACCATGCGGCGGCCGTCCGCACGGATGATCGACTTGCCGAACGGCACGTCGTCCGCCGGAATCTCCTTCATCTTGGCGACAACCTTGGCGCCGTCATGCGGATTGCCGCCCATCGCCTCGAGGGTCTTGAGATAATGCAGCACGGCGGCATAGACGCCGGCCTGGGTCATCGACGGCTTGGCGTTGTTCTTGGCCTGCTCCGAAAACTTCTTGGCGAAGGCGCGGGTGTTGTCGTTGAGATCCCAGTAGTAGGACTCGGTGAACGTCAGTCCCTGCGCGACCTTGAGACCGAGCGAGTGGACGTCGTTCACGAACAGCAGCAGCGCAGCCAGCTTCTGGCCGCCGGATGTGATGCCGAATTCGGCCGCTTGCTTGATCGAGTTCGTCGTATCGCCGCCGGCGTTCGCGAGGCCGACGACCTTCGCCTTGGACGCCTGCGCCTGCAGCAGGAAGGACGAGAAGTCGGCGTTGTTGATCGGGTGTTTGACGCTGCCGAGCACCTGGCCGCCATTGGCCTTGACCACCGCGGTGGTGTCGCGCTCGAGCGCGGCCCCGAATGCGTAGTCGGCGGTGAGGAAGAACCAGGTGTTGCCGCCGGCCTTGGTCAGCGCCTGACCGGTGCCGTGCGCCAGCATGTAGGTGTCGTAGGTCATCGAGATGGTGTTGGGGTTGCACGCCTTGCCGGTGAGGTCCGCGCTGGCGCCGCCCGAATTCATCAGGATGTTGTTCTTCTCTTTGACGAGATTGCTGATTGCCAGCGCAACGCCGGAGTTCGGCGTGTCGGTGATCATGTCGACCTTGTCGACGTCGATCCACTGGCGCGCAACGTTGACGCCGATGTCGGGCTTGTTCTGGTGATCGCCGGCGATCAGCTCGATCTTCCAGCCCTTCGCTTCCAGGCCGGAATCGGCGATCGCGAGTTTCGCCGCGACGACGGAGTTCGGTCCGCCGATATCGGCGTACAGGCTCGACATGTCGTTGAGCACGCCGATCTTGGCGGTCTTGTCCTGGGCGAATGCGGGCGAGGCGAACGCGGCGCTCGCCAGCGCAAGCGCAAGCGCATGACGACGCGAGAATGCGGCTTTCATGATTTCCCCCTTTGAGGATGGCAGATTGTGAGCGGGTGTGGTCCCCGCTTGCGGTCAGTCAATCTTGCCGTCCTGCGGAAGTCAATCCGCGGTGGGGTCTTTCAGCGCGCCGGACACGCGGTCGAACAGCTTGCCGGTTTCGGCCCAGCTGGGCAGGCAGAGCGGTAACAACTTCTCGACGACTTCGTCGGGAGTCGGCAGTGTTTCCGGGTCTTCTCCGGGCATGATCGTGCCACGTAGCTTGGTGCGCGTCGGACCAGGATCGAACAAGTTGACCCGGATCGGTGTCGTATTGACCACTTCCTGGGCCCAGACTTGAACTAAAGTCTCAAGCGCCGCCTTGGAGGCCGCATAGGGACCGCGATAAGCCGGGGCCCGACCGCCGGCGCGCGACGTCAGGAAGACCGCGCGGCCGGCATCCGACGCCCGCAATAGCGGCTCCATGCAGCGGATCAGCTGGAAATTCACCGTCAGGTTGAGGTTGATCACGTCGGACCAAGACTTCACCTCGATGTGGCCGAGCGGCGACGACGGCCCGGCGACGCCGGCATTGCCGACCAGCACGTCCAGCTTGCCGTGGCGTTCGTAGATCGATGCGCCGAGGCGGGCGATAGCCTCGAGATCCTTGAGGTCGAGCGGCACCAGAGTGGCGGCATGGCCGCCGTCGGCGCGGATCGAATCGTCGAGCTCTTCGAGACCGCCCTGCGTCTTGGCGACGGCGATGACATGAGCGCCGGCGTTGGCGAGCGCGCGAGCTGTCGCATAGCCGATGCCGCGCGAGGCGCCGGTGACGAGGGCGATGCGGGAGGCGAGGGGCTTGTCGGTCATGGAGGCACTTGGATGTTGGGCCGAGGCCGGAACTGCCGCAGCCGATACCGCTGTTCTAAAGACGTTGAAGCCCGGCACAAGGCCGGGCTTCACGAACTTTAGTCAGGCGACGCCGGCGAGCAGTCAGCTCGCTTCGGCCAGCAGAGACAATTGCCGCGGCGAAGTTTCGGTCTGGTTCATGTCGGTCAGCGGCGTCGGATATTCGCCGGTGAAGCAATGGTCGGTGAATTTCGGCATCGCCGGGTCACGGCCCGGTTCCCCCATCGCCCGATAGATGCCGTCGACCGACAGGAAGGCCAGCGAGTCGGCGCCGATCAGCTCGCGCATCTCTTCCAGCGAATGCGTCGCTGCGAGGAGGCCGGCGCGATCCGGCGTGTCGATGCCGTAGTAATCGGGGTGAGTGATCGGCGGCGAGGCGATCCGGAAATGCACCTCGCGGGCACCGGCATCGCGCATCATCTTGACGATCTTCTTCGAGGTCGTCCCGCGCACCAGGCTGTCGTCGATCAGCACGATGCGCTTGCCCTCGATCGCCGCGCGGTTGGCGGAGTGCTTCATCCGCACGCCGAGCTCGCGCACGCTCTGGGTCGGCTGGATGAAGGTCCGGCCGACATAGTGATTGCGGATGATGCCGAGCTCGAACGGCACGCCGCTCTCGCGGCTGTAGCCGATCGCCGCCGGCACGCCGGAGTCAGGGACCGGAACGACCACGTCTGCCTCGAGATGGCTCTCGCGCGCCAGCTGGGCACCGAATGCCTTGCGGACGTCATAGACCGAACGGCCGCCTACGATCGAATCCGGTCGTGCGAAGTAGATGTACTCGAAGATGCACGGTCGGGGCGGCTGAGGCGGGAAGGGCTTGTGACTCTGCGCACCCTGTTCGTCGAACACGATGATTTCGCCGGGCTCGACGTCGCGCACATATTTGGCGCCGATAATGTCGAGCGCGCAGGTTTCCGACGCCAGGATCGGGCAGCCGTCGAGCTCTCCGAGCACCAGCGGGCGGATGCCCAGCGGGTCGCGTGCGCCGATCAACTTCTTGTTGGTAAGCGCGACCAGCGAGTAGGCGCCCTCGATCGCACGCAGCGCTTCGATGAAGCGGTCGATGAAGCGGCCGCGCTTGGACTGCGCGACGAGATGCAGGATCACTTCGGTGTCGGTGGTCGACTGCATGATCGCGCCGCTCTGCACCAGCTCGCGGCGCAGCGTCAGCCCGTTGGTGAGATTTCCGTTGTGGCCGACCGCAAAACCTCCGGCGTTCAGTTCCGCGAACAGCGGCTGCACGTTGCGCAGAATGGTCTCGCCGGTGGTCGAATAGCGGACGTGGCCGACCGCCAGATTGCCGGGCAGTCGCGCGATCACATCAGCCCGAGAGAAGGTGTCGCCGACCAGGCCGAGACGGCGTTCTGAATGAAACCGGCCGTGGTCGTACGAGACGATGCCGGCAGCTTCCTGACCGCGGTGCTGCAGGGCGTGCAGCCCAAGCGCCGTGATCGCGGCCGCATCGGGGTGGCCGAAGATGCCGAACACGCCGCATTCTTCGCGCAGCGTGTCGCCATCTGTGTCGAACACGTCGTCTGGGACGTGATGATCGGGAGTTTGCGGGTCGCGAGCGTCCGATGCGGGCGTTGCGGCGTCGTCGGAAGGGCTCTGCGCGTGCATCGGGCCTCTCAGTTGGGCCAACGCTCAGCGCGCGGCCGGTTTGCCCTCTATCAGCTTTTTCAAACTGTCGCGGGCGGGTTTGCTGTAGCCGTCACCATTGCCGGGAGCCGCCGAATCGTCGGTCTGCTCTTCCTCCGGCTTGTTTTTCTTGAACCTCTTCAAGATGGTGTTTTCAGGGTCATCCGGCAAGAGTGTCATCAACCAGTCACCAGTTCCTTGCAGGACCGTGCGTGACTTCGCGTTGACCACCCAATCCGGGCGCTGTTTGTCCGGCACCAGCCAGTTGAAGAACAGATAGGCCACCACCACGATCAGCAAGCCGCGGGCGAGGCCGAACAGGAACCCGAGGGTGCGGTCGAGCGCGCCAATGCGCGAATCCAGGATCATGTCCGAGATCCGCACAGTAATGATCGATACAATGATCAGCGTGCCGAGGAACACGCCCGCGACCACCACGACGGCAGCGACCGTGTCGTTGGAGAAATAGGTCTTGGCGGTCGGCAGCAGCTTCTGGAATGCGTAAAGCGTGACCAGTGCGGCGGCGCCCCACGCGGCGATCGACAGCACTTCGCGCATGAAGCCGCGGACCATCGCCAGCAGGCCGGACACCAACATCACCGCGAGGACAACGAAGTCGAGAATCGTGATCGGCATCGGCCAGTCGGGTCCGCTGGGTGTGCAACAAACGGCGAATCGCGCGCGCGCCGTCAGGGCACGTGACGGTGATATGGCACGCCGCGCAAGGCGAGAAAACGGTCAACGGGGCACTCGACACAACATAGATCTGCCGGGTCGATGGACGGTCGGCCTCCGCCCGCCATGCGCGCGCGTTGTATAGCGGCGCGTTCTCGAAAGGTCACCCCGGATCAGCCTTCTCGCTGCCGGAATCGCGCCGGTGTGGCATTTTTCTCCGCACTGTCCCGCTCGCGCGCGGCGGGGCGCGGCGTTCCCCGGGCAGCAATGTCGGCGACGAGGCTGGTGAGGCCGCCAACGCTCTGCAGGGACAGGCCGGCGTCGGACGGGGCATCGCCGCGTGTCTGTTCCGGAAGGACCGCGCGGCCGAAGCCGAGCTTGGCGGCCTCCTTCAGCCGCGCCGGGGTCTGCGCTACGGGCCGCACCGCACCGGACAGCGAGATTTCGCCGAAATACACCGCATCTGTCGGAAGAGGCGAATTCGCCAGCGACGATACCAGCGCAGCGGCGGCCGCGAGGTCGGCCGCCGGCTCGTTGATCCGCAGGCCGCCCGCGACGTTGAAATAGACGTCGTATCCCGACAGTTTGACCCCGCAATGCGCCTCGAGCACCGCCAGCACCATCGACAGCCGCGCCGAATCCCAGCCCACCACCGCACGCCGTGGGGTGCCGAGCGTGGACGGCGCCACCAGTGCCTGCAATTCGACCAGCACTGGGCGGGTGCCTTCGATGCCGGCAAACACCGCGGTGCCCGGCGAGCCGAGGTCTCGCTCGGACAGGAAGAGTTCCGACGGATTGCTGACTTCGCGCAGACCCAGCCCGGTCATCTCGAACACGCCGATCTCGTCGGTCGGTCCAAATCGGTTCTTCACCGAGCGCAGAATGCGGAACTGCTGCGAGCCTTCGCCTTCGAAAGACAGCACCGCGTCGACCATGTGTTCGACCACGCGTGGCCCGGCGATCTGGCCGTCCTTGGTGACGTGGCCGACCAGGATGATCGCCGCGCCGCTCTTCTTGGCGAAGCGGATCAGCGCCTGCGCCGACGCACGGACCTGTGTCACCGTGCCGGGCGCGGATTCCACCGTGTCGGTCCACATCGTCTGAATCGAATCGATGACGATCAGCTTCGGTGTCGCGCCTTCGGACAGCGTCGCGATGATGTCTTCGACGGAGGTCTCGGCGGCGAGTTCGACGGGCGCGGCGGCGAGACCGAGCCGCTCGGCGCGCAGTCGCACCTGTGCGATCGCCTCTTCGCCGGAAATATAGACGGTGCGATGCCCCGCCTTGGCCATCAGGCTGGTCGCCTGGGTCAGCAGCGTCGACTTGCCGATGCCGGGATCGCCGCCGACCAGCAGCACCGAGCCGCGCACGAATCCGCCGCCGGTGACGCGGTCGAGCTCGGCCATGCCGGACGGCAGGCGAGGGGCGTCGTTGCTCTTGCCGGCCAGCGACTCCAGCTTGAACGTCCGTCCGCGCCGCTTCGCCCGGATGCTGACGGGAACGGCGCTATCGCCGGCTTCCTCGACCAGCGTATTCCACTCCCCGCAGGCCTCGCATTTGCCCTGCCAGCGATTAAAGGCGGCGCCGCAGTTCTGGCAGACAAAGGACGAGGAAGCTTTGGCCATCAGCGATGCTCGGGCGGGGTGACTGGGTAGTCTTGTTGTTCATATTTTGTTCTTCGCGTCAACTGCTGCGGCATCCCGGAGCGGGCGTCGATCCCGGACACGAGCAGAGCTGGATCAAGGCCCTCGGCGGCAAGGCGGGGCACTGTTGCTTCCGAGTCTGATCGCAGAGCGAAAGAACAAGCATGAAGATCGCTATCCCCACCGCAGACTGGATCACCGTCAGCGGCCACGCCGGGCAGGCGCGGCAATGGCTGGTGTATGATCTGACGGGGCATCATGACGGCGACACACTGCCGTCGCCCGCGCGGGTCGAACTCACGAAAGAGCAGCTGCCGCACCACTTCAAGGACGATGGTCCGCATCCACTCGACGGCGTCGAGGTCATTGTAGCGGGCAGTGCCGGCGACGGCTTCGTCCGCCACATGAAGAAACGCGGCGCCGATGTGCTGCTCACCGGCGAAACCGATCCGGCGGCCGCGCTCGACCACGTCATCAAGGGCGAGGCGCTGCCGGACCAGCGTTTCGACATCACCACAACGCTGTGCCGGCTGCGCGATCTGTTTTCGCGGCATTGAAAGCACGAGAGCGCCAAGAGCAGCTCGGCGTTGCGAGCGCATTTCAAAGCATGGCCACTCAGGCGGTCAGCATGATGCCATCCACCACCAGCCGACCACGCTCAGGTCGATCGTCGGCATGCAACGCTTGGTGCGGAAGCGCTGAGCATCAGCGACAAGCCAACGGTCGCGCCTTTCGCCAGGATGTTTCAACAGGCGCGTCTAAATGCACTGCGACCGCCCGTCGAGATGAAGGCACGGGACGTTCGCCCTTTGTTTCAGGTGTAGACGTCCCATCAGGCGGGCATCGCTCTGTCTTGACCGGCGATATTGACCCGGTGCTAACCGGCAGCGGGGATGATCGGCCGAGATCGACGCGGGTGAGGGATATCGTGCAATGAAGACGGCCGCCGACGCCATGCCGGGCCAGCGACCGACGCTCGGCTGGTTTATCGCTGCGGCCGCGCTGGTCATCGTGTTGCTGGCGCCGTTTCTGATGGTCGATGTGCCGGCGGTGTTGGACTATCCCAATCACTTGGCGCGCTACTTCGTCCTGGCGCATCCGGACGATCCGATCCTGTCGCAGTTCTACGCGCCGCACTGGCGGATTTTGCCAAATCTCGGCATGGACGTGATCGGCACCGTGCTGCTCAACGTCTTCAGCGTTCACGTCGGCGGCCGCATCCTGCTTGCACTCAGCCTGCTGATGCCGGTGATCGGTGCCGTGGTCTATCACCGCGTGGTGTTCGGCCGGTTCTCGTATTGGCCGCTTGCCGCTGGTGCGGTCGCCTACAACGCGGTGTTCTTTCTCGGCTTCATGAATTTTCTGCTGTCGCTTGGCCTGGCGCTGATCGGCGCCGCGACGTGGATCGCGCTGCGCCGAAACAACCGCACCGTCGCGGCCGCCCTCGTCGGTGCGGCATTCTCGGCCGTGGTGTTCTTCTCGCACATCTTCGGGGTGGCGCTGTTCGCGTTATTAATCGGCAGCGAGGAGATCGCGCGGAGCGTGCGAGCACGACGCGGCGGCGCTTCGGTGTCGCGCGCACTGGGCGCCGCAGGGCTGTTGCTGACGGTGGCGCTTGCTCCAGCAGTGGCACTGTATCTGGCAAGTCCGCTTTCGGAAGCAGGGGTCGATACGGGCCCGTGGCGCGGCCTCGCTAAGCTATGGGACCTGGTTGCCCCCGTGATGACGACGAGCGAGGTGGTGACGATCCTGAGCCTCAGTGCCTTGTTGATCGTGCTGGGGCTTGCGGCGCGGGGCATTCGATTGGCGCCGGCGTTGCCCCTGACGTTTGCGGTGCTCACGGCGATCTTTGTGATCGTGCCGGCGCGGTTCAAAGGCGGCAGCTTCCTCGACAGTCGCCTCGCCGTGATGGCGGCCGTGCTGCTGTTCGCCGGAATGCTGCCGCAGCTATCGCCGCGTCGCGCAATGGCCGTTGCGACGCTGGTGATCGCTCTGGTCGTCGGACGATCGGCCTATGTCGCACATGACTGGTACGACCACCGACGCGATCTCGCCGAGTTGCGTGCCGCGATTGCCCATGTCGAGCCCGGCGAGAAGGTGTTGATGGCCCGTGGTCGCGAGGTCGAGATCGCTACGTCGGCGCAGGCCGGACGCGCGCTGGCGGGTTACTTTCCGATCGATCACCACGTCGGCGCGCTGCTGACGATCGAAAGGCGGGCGTTCTGGCCTCTGATGTTCGCCGAAGCATCTCAGCAGCCGATGGTCGTGAAACCGGCGTTTGCATCCTATGCCGCCCCATTGTGCGAGCCGGTGGAGCTGTCCGTGCTGATGCAGACAGCCTCGTCAGCGCGAGGAGAGGCTGCGCCTGGCTGCAAGAGCTATCTGGCCGACTGGCCCCACCGCTTTGATGCCGTGCTGATGCTCGAGCCGCCGGCCAAGGCGCCGCTGCCGGAGATGTCGCCGGTCTATCAGAGCGACTACGTCGCGCTGTACCGCGTGACGCCGCCGGACGCCGAGCCGCCTTCCGCTGGCCGCGTCCATGCCGGTGAGTTAGGCTCGTCGGCGCAATGAACCCGCGCCGTCACGACAATGACTATGAACGTCGCAAGTGGCGGCAGGTTGCCGGGCACTTCGTCATGGGCGCGGTGTTCGGAGCTGGGTTTGCGGTGATCCTGCTGCTCGGCAATTACTTCGGTCTGGCGAAGGTGATCGACACCAGCGAGGCGCCGATGCTGGTGAGGGCCGTGCTGGTCGTCGGCATCGCCGGCTCGTTCGCATTCTGCGCGGCCGTCACCGGCTTCCTATTTCTGGTCCATGAGGACTGAGCTCAGTCCGTCATTGCGAGCGGAGCGATGCAATCCAGGCTCCGCGCTCGGTGCCGGATTGTCTCGTCGCTCCGCTCCGAGAAAAGCCGCCAGCGGATGCAGCGCGAGAGAACGCCTCAGCTGGCCGGGGCCACAGGTTCAGCCGGCTTCGAAGCGGTTGATTCTGCAGCCGGCTTGGCGTCGCCGCCAGTGTAGATCCGCGCGTAGCGCGGGCCGAGGCTGGTCAGCACCTCGTAGCCGATCGTGCCGAAATGATGCCCGAGTTCGTCGACGGTGATGCCGTCGCCGATCAGCGTCGCCATCTGGCCGCGGCGTGCCGCATTGGGCGGCAGATCGCTGACGTCGACAGCGAGCAGGTCCATCGAAATGCGCCCTGCGATCGGGCAGCGTTGGCCGGCGATGATCACGTCGGCGCCGCGCGTGCCATCGTTGGAGCCGGCGGCACGGAAGTATCCATCGGCATATCCGGCGGACAGCACGGCGATCCTGGTCGGCCGGCGCGCACTCCAGGTAGCGCCATAACCGACGGTGTCGCCGCGTTCGACGCTGCGGACCTGCACAATGCGTGCCTTGAGATCGACCACCGGCTGCATCGGATTGTCGGAGGCGGGAGTCGGGTTGACGCCGTACAGGGCAGCACCGGGACGGACCAGATCGAACTGGAATTGCGATCCGAGGAAGATGCCGGACGACGCCGACAACGATGCCGGCACACCCGCGAACTGGCTGGCGATTTCGCGGAATGTCGCGGCCTGCCTGGCATTGATCGGATGATTGGGCGTCTCGGCAGCGACCAGATGGCTGATTACCAGCGTGATGCCATGATCGCCGACAGATATGCGCGGCACGATGCTCAGTGCTTCGGCGGCGGTGAGGCCGAGCCGGTTCATGCCGGTGTCGATGTGAATCGCGGCGCCGCCGCTCCAGCCGGTGCGCCGGCAATACACGTCCCACTCGGCGAGTTCGTAAAGATCGCCGATCACCGGTCGGCAGTTCAGCCGGGCGAATTCGTCGCCGGTGCTCTGGAAGAAGCCGTCGAGCACGTAGAGCGCCACGTCTGGCGCAGCCGCGCGGACCGCTACGGCTTCACCGAGCGTCGCGACGAAGAAGGTCTTGCAGCCGGCGCCGGCCAGCGCGCGGGTGACCGGGCCGATGCCGCAGCCATAGGCGTCGCCCTTGACCACGGCGGCGGCTTCGGACGGCACCGCCGTCTTCTCGAGCTTTCGCCAATTGGCGACGATCGCATCGAGGTCGATCGTGAGAATGCCGGGCGCTGTTGCCGTCGAGGCCGCCAGTGATGCGGCTTTGGCCGCGTCGGGCGTCAGCAAACTGGCGACGGTCGCGTTGGGATCTGGGAGGATGGTCATGTCTCACACTCTGGCGCTGTCGAGTGGATCGTCCCGCGGCGTGACGAAAACGCATCGAGAAGATCGCAGCTCTCCTCGCCCGTTCTAGCAGAACGGTGGATCGCGTCTCGACCTGAATTCCGCCGAACGGAGTTGCGTCAGACGCGGTCGGGCAGGTGGCTGTCGTCGGCCAGATCGCTGAAGCGGGTGAACTGGCCTTCGAACTGCACGTCGACCGTGCCGGTCGGGCCGTGGCGCTGTTTGGCGATGATGACTTCCGCCTTGCCGTGGACGAGGTCCATCTCGGTCGCCCACTTCTCGTGTTCGGGCGTGCCCGGGCGCGGCTCCTTGTTCTGCAGATAATATTCTTCGCGATACACGAACATCACGACGTCGGCGTCCTGCTCGATCGACCCGGATTCGCGAAGGTCGGAGAGCTGCGGCCGCTTGTCGTCGCGGGATTCGACCTGACGCGACAACTGCGACAGCGCGATGATCGGAACGTTCAACTCTTTGGCGAGCGCCTTGAGGCTGGTGGTGATCTCGGTGATTTCCTGCACGCGGTTATCGCCGCGTTTGCTGGAGCCCTGCAGCAGCTGAATATAGTCGACCACGATCAGGTCGAGGCCCTTTTGCCGCTTCAGTCGTCGCGCGCGGGCGGTGAGCTGTGCGATCGAGAGACCACCGGTTTCGTCGACGAACAGCGGCAGCGTCTGCAGTTCGATCGAATAGTCGCGGATCTTGTCGAAATCCGCTTCGCTGATGCCGCCGCGGCGGATCTTGCTCGAGGCGATCTCGGTCTGTTCGGCGAGAATACGCGTGGCGAGCTGCTCGGCGCTCATTTCGCACGAGAAGAAGCCAACGATGCCGCCGTTGATGGTCTTGGTGCTGCCGTCGGGCTGGACCTCGCCGCGATAGGCCTTGGCGACGTTGTAGGCAATGTTGGTGGCGAGCGCGGTCTTGCCCATGCCGGGGCGTCCGGCGAGCACAATCAAGTCCGAGTGCTGCAGTCCGCCCATGCGGGTGTCGAGGTCGCGCAGGCCGGTTGCAATGCCGGACAGTTTGCCGTCGCGCTGGAACGCCTTGGCGGCCATGTCCACCGCGGTGGTCAGCGCCTGGGAGAATTTCTGGAAGCCGCCATCGTAGCGGCCGGATTCGGCGAGCTCGTAGAGCCGGCGTTCGGCGTCCTCGATCTGGTTCTTCGGCGCGAAATCGACCGGCGCGTCGTAGGCGACATTGACCATGTCGGTGCCGATACCGATCAGGTCGCGGCGCAGCGACAATTCGTAGATCGTCCGGCCGTAGTCCTGAGCGTTGATGATGGTCGTGGCTTCGGCCGCAAGGCGCGCCAGATATTGCGCCACTGTCAGCCCGCCGAGGTCGAGGTCGGCCGATAGAAAGGTCTTCAGCGTGATCGGCGTCGCGATCTTGCCCGCGCGGATAATGCTGCCTGCGGTTTCGAAGATCGTCTGGTGGATCGGTTCGAAGAAATGCTTGGCCTCGAGGAAGTCCGAAATCCGGTAGAACGCATCGTTGTTCACCAGGATCGCACCGAGCAGCGCCTGTTCCGCTTCGATGTTGTGCGGCGCGGTCCGGTAGGCCGGCGCCGCAGCGTCGGGCGCGAGCTTCAGAACGTTGGAATCAATGGCGGCCATAGCTCTCGATTATTCGCTCGAATTTGTCGGATGCGGGGCGCGACTAAAGCGCCGATTCAGGGGGCAGTGAAAGCGGCAATCGCGCGTTATGCACCAGCCTGGCAAGAAATGTGGATGACCGGCCGCCGGCTGGGCGACAGGCTTGACGTTGGATCAATCGCCGCGACCCGCCAGTTTGAACCTCCCGGCCGCTGGGCTCGACACATTTGGGAATGGCTGCCGCAGGATTTCTTGCGTGACGCCGCGCGCTTAAAGAGTGCGGTGCCGCGGATCCGGGAACGGTTTCCCCTGCAGGGGGTTGTTCACGGAAAATAACCACAGCGAAACGGGGGAACGGCGATGGCTCAGAAAAAGCAATCCGGCGGATCCGACCGGCGCTGGCTGGCGACGTTGATCGAATCCTTCGAAACGGCAACCCGAAGCGACGTTCGCAAGGCCCCGTGCAGCCGCGCTTTGCTGCGGGCGGTCCGTGCGCATCTGGCCGCACGCAAAGCCTCGCCAGCCAAGCAGGGCAATTCGAGGTTCGTTCGCCTGGCGTGAGGCCGTGCAGCGTTATTCGCCGGCGGCTTGTAGTCGCTGGATGGGCCGCCCTTCGATCATCCGCAGCCGTTGTTCCTCCCGCATGATGTAGTCGCGCGTGATCGGCACGATACCTTGGCGCTTGGTGAGCTGGATCTGAAACACCATGGTGTTTTGCTTGCGGAAGCTCATCTCCGAAGCAGCGAGATAAAACTCCCACATCCGAACGAAGCGGGCATCATAAAGCCGTTCGGCGTCCTCACGGCGCGCCAGGAAGCGCTCGCGCCAAGCCTTCAAGGTCTCGGCATAGTGCAGCCGTAGAATCTCGATATCGCAGACCAGCAACCCAGCCCGTTCGATAGCCGGCAGAACTTCCGACAGTGCGGGCAGATAGCCACCGGGGAAAATGTACTTCGCGATCCAGGGATTGGTGAAGCCGGGACCTTCCGATCTGCCGATCGAGTGCAGCAACATCACCCCATCGTTGTCGAGCAGCTCGGCGCAGCGCTGGAAGTAGGTGTCGTAGTGCGTAACGCCGACGTGCTCGAACATTCCGACGGATACGATCCGGTCGAACGGTCCGGGCACGTCGCGGTAGTCTTCCAGCATGAACTTCGCGGAGGCGGACAGGCCTCGCTCTTCAGCCCTGCCGTTGGCGACCTGAAGCTGCTCGCGTGACAGGGTGATGCCGGTGACATCCGCACCGCAGGTCTCGGCGAGATAAAGACCTAGACCTCCCCAGCCTGATCCGATGTCCAGCACGCGCTGACCAGGTTCGACGAGCAGCTTGGCGGCGATGTGGCGCTTTTTGGCAAGTTGCGCATCGTCCAGGCTGCTGTCCGGGGATTCAAAATAGGCACAGCTGTATTGTTTGTCGGCATCGAGAAAGAGCGAATACAGCCGGCCATCGAGATCATAATGATGGGCGACATTGTCGCGCGAGCGGGGACGGGGATTGAACTGACGTAGCGATCGGGTCAGGTAGCGGAGCCACCCGTGCAGTTTGGTCCAGCGGGGAGTCCAGGCCGGCTGATCCATTGCGACGGCGAGCAGATCGGCAATGGAGCCGCTTTCCATCACAAGTTCGCCATCCATGTAGATTTCGCCGAACGCCAGTTCGGGATCGAAGAGGAGGCGCCATTGCGCCTCCTTATTGGTGAACCTGGCGTGGACGGGAGTGCCCGTGCCGTCGCCGCAGGTGAAGGTGAAGCCGCTCGCGGTGGTGAAGGTGATTGCACCGCGTTGGATGAATTGCCCAATCAGCAGACGCAGCAAACGGTCCATCGGTTTTCCCAACGACATTTTGACGCACCGATGCAAAAACCTTGCCGCATTTTCGACGTTCCAAGCGCCACGCGCATGAGTCACGCGCGTGGAACGCTGGTCTGGGTCCTGGACGAAGATCACACCGTGCGGCTTCGGCGGAATCGGTCTCAGCGGGCGTTTTCAGCTGGGTTGGGAGCGGTTTTCGGCTGTGTCGTGCACGATCTCCACGCTTCCATTCAGCGGCCAATCGTCTAAAAGGTCTGCGCCGCGCGCGCGGCAGTTCAGAACATTGGAGGATCGTATGGCGAGCCGAGCGCTCACTTCAGCGGCGGTGTTGCTTCTGATCGGCTCCGCGGCGGCGGGCTTGACCAGCGCGCAGGCGCAGAACCTCGAGGCGGGCAAAAGCCCAGCTCAGATTTTCGCCGGGACCTGCGCGGCCTGTCACAAGAGCGCACGCGGTTTGCTTCGTTCGGTGCCGCAGAGCTCGCTGCCGTCGTTCCTTCGCCAGCACTACACGACCAGCAGCGATATGGCCGCGCTGCTCTCATCCTACCTGATTTCCAACGGAGCGACCGACACCCGCTACAAGCAGAACGACGTTCGCACCGAGCCGACTCAGCCGGAAGGTCGCAAGGGACGTCGGCAGCGGCAGGGCGCCGAAGAGGCTGTTCAGCCCGAAGTTGCTCCGCAGCAAGCGGTTGCGCCGGCCGAGGACACGCCGCGGCGCGCCCGTAACAAGCGCAAGCCGAAGCCGGAGGCCGAGCAGCCGGTCGAAGGAGCGGGCGCTGTCGAAACGTCCGAGCCGGTCGCCGAGACTCCGCCGAAGCAGCGACGCAAGCATGGCCGCAAGGACAAGCCCGCCCAGGCTGCGCCAGCCGCCGCCGATTCGGCCAAATCCGATGCGCCGAAAGCCGAGGCCGCAAAACCCGAAGCATCGAAGCCCGAACCGGCGAAGTCGGAAGCCGTTCAGCCGACCCGACCTGCATCTCCGGCCGAAGCTCCGACGCGGGCCGATCCGGTCCCGGCCGTTACGCCGGCGCCGAAGCCCGTCGAGTCGTCGCGGACGCCGGAAGCCGGGCCGCCGCCGGCCAAGCCGACCGAGGCTCCGGAAGTGCGGTCGACCTCCACGCCGGCGCCGTCGGTCGCAGGTTCGTCGTCGAGCACGCCGTCGGTCTCCGTCACGCCGAGCGCTCCACCGCCGGCGTCGGGCGCCGCCGACGCGCCGATCTCACGGTAGCGGCGGGCTTCCGCCGAACCTTTCCCAGAGACAGAAAAGCCCGGCGCAAAACGCCGGGCTTTTCGTTAGGAGCTGAAGGCGGCCGCCGGAGTGGCGGCCGCTGGCGGCTTACTGCTCGGCCGGCTCTTCGTCGCGATCCGCGTCCGGATCGAAGAATTCGCCGGCGGCGGCGATCGCCTCGGCAGCCGCGTCCTGATCTTCCTGGCGAGTCGAGATGTCCTCGCCGCGGTTGATCCGCTCGGCCTCGTCGGCGCTGCGCGCCACCGTCACCGACACGCCGACTTCCACTTCCGGATGCACGGCGACCTGGATCTCGTGCTTGCCGATAGTCTTGATCGGCGCGTCGAGCAGGATCTGGCTGCGGGTGATCTTGACCCCACCGGCTTCGAAGCTGGCGACGATGTCGCGCACCGACACCGAGCCGAACAGCTGGCCGCTTTCGGACGCTTGGCGGATCACCACCACGTTCTGGCCGTCGATCTTCTCAGCGACCTTCGACGCCTCAGCCTTGGCTTCGATGTTGCGGGCCTCGAGATCGGCTTTCATGTGCTCGTACTTCTCGCGGTTCGCGGCGGTGGCGCGGAGCGCCTTGCCGCGCGGCAGCAGGAAGTTGCGCGCGAAACCGTCCTTGACGCGCACCAGCTCGCCCATCTGTCCGAGCTTGGCGACGCGTTCCAGCAGAATGACTTCCATGTTTTTTCTCCTCGATTGGATTGTTAAGTTGAAGGTCTAAGTACTTGTCGGCGGTGGCATCGAGCGGCGCTGGAAGTAGCGCTGCCGGAGGCCGAAGACGGCGTCGGCGATGCCGAGCGCGATCAACGCGATCGCCGGCCACAGAAAGATCAGCACCAGCGCGTAGGTCGAACTCAGCAGAAAGCCGCGATGGCGCGTGGCCATGGTCAGCGTATGCAGCGTGGCTGCGCCGCCGAGGCCATAGGCGACGAACAGAGCCGCGCTGACGGTCTTGCCGACCAGCGAGACCAGTCCGCCGACGAAGCTGAGGCCGAGCGCGAGCGACAGCACCGCCAGTGTCATGGCCGGGAGTGCCGCCGAGCGCAGGTCCGGCCATGGACGCTTCAGGCGACCGGACATCGCCGTGACCTTGGCGGACAGCCACAGATTGAGCGTCAGCGTCAGCATCGCCACGGTCGCGGCGGCCGGAGGCGCAACGGTGACGAGCGCATCGATCAGGCGATCGGCATCAGCGGAGTTGCGCGTGCTGAGCGCGCGCTGCAGGCCGGTGCGCAGGCCTTCGGTGATCGTCGCGCCGTCTGTGCCGAGCGTCAGCAGGGCCGCCATCGTGGTCATCGCGGCGAAGCCGGCCATCCATGCGATCAGGCGACCGACCGGATACCATTCCAGCGTTGGCACGCCGGCATCTTCGCCTGTCGGGCGGGCCAACAGGGCGAGGTGACCCAGCCAGCAGGCCGGCACCACGACAGTGACAATGAAGGCGAGGGCGTAGGGAAAGCTGACGCTCGCGGCGAGGACGGCAGCGCCGAGCAGGCCGCCCAGCGCGGCGCCAACAGCGCCCCAGCTGAGTGCAGCCACCATCAACGGCAGCGGTGCGAGATAGAACAGCAGCAGGGAGATCAGCGCGCCCGAGACGATCGAGGCAAACATCAGCGCCGAAGCACAGCCGGCGGCAAGCGCGATCAGAATGTTGATCATCATCAGCTGTCCCGCTCCCTTCGAGCGGTTAGAGGCGTTTCGCCCCAACCATCGGCGACCGGACGACCCGGAAGCCTTATGAACAGAAAAGCAGAAGCTCCGCGGCGCGGGCGCCGCGGAGCTTGGATACTTAGCGAATCACGTAGGGCAGCAGACCGAGGAAGCGAGCGCGCTTGATGGCGCGCGCGAGCTCACGCTGCTTCTTGGCGGAAACCGCGGTGATGCGGCTCGGCACGATCTTGCCGCGCTCCGAGACGTAACGCATCAACAGCTTGGAATCCTTGTAGTCGATCTTCGGCGCATTCGGACCCGTGAACGGGCAGGTCTTGCGACGGCGGAAGAACGGACGGCGGGCGCCTGCGTCAGCCATGTTTCTTACTCCTCGGTCGCGGCAGCGGGTTCAGCGTCTTCGCGCGGACGGCGCGGACCACGATCGCCGCGGAAGCCACCCTCACGATCGCCACGGCCTTCACGGTCGCCGCGGAAGCCGCCCTCGCGGGGGCCACGGTCGTCGCGCTCACGATCGCGATCGGCCTTGCGCATCATCGCCGACGGGCCTTCCTCGTGCTCTTCGACGCGGACGGTCAGATAGCGGATGATGTCTTCGTTGATGCGCTGCTGACGCTCGAGCTCGGCGACCACCGCGGAGGGGCCGTCGATGTTGAGCATCACGAAGTGAGCCTTGCGGTTCTTGTTCATGCGGTAGGTGAGGGAACGAAGGCCCCAGGCTTCGGTCTTCGTGACCTTGCCGCCGAGCCCTTCGATCACACCCGTAAACTGGGTGGTCAGCTCTTCCACCTGCTGTGCACTCGCGTCCTGACGCGCGAGGAAAACATGCTCATAAAGAGGCATGATGGTCCTTTCCATGTTGGCCCAGAACCGGCGGCAAGCCCTTCGAACCCTTCGGAAAGGACTCGACTGCTCAGAAGGCGGAAGCACGGGACGACGAGCCGACTGGCCCTGCCGCATCAAATTCGCCAGAAAGGTGAAAATGCTGAGACCGTCCGTTCAGCTCCCGGCCGGGATCTGCGGATGCGCGGGTTATACGGATTTTGGCCGGTCTGGCAAGGGTCGGGCGCCGGGAAGTCTGCGCCAGGCATCGGTTTTTCGCGGTCAGGCGCTGGAGCGGGCCCAGATTTGCCGGGCCGGGCGAGCTTCGGGCATCTGTTCGGGCGCCAGCGGGACCGTTTCGTGCAGCGTATCACAATGCACCAGGATCCCCTTTCCGCGCCGCTTGGCCTCGTACATGGCATGATCGGCGGATCGCAGCAGGGCGTCGGGCGTCCTGCCGTCGCCCGGAAAGGTCGCGCTGCCGACACTGACACCGATGGTCAGCAAGCCGGGGCTGCCGAGGTCGAGCGGTTCGGCGATTCGGGCGATGATGCGTTCCGCCACCGCGGTGGATTCGGTCGCGCTGGTGTCCGGCAGCAGGACCACGAATTCATCGCCGCCGATCCGGAAAATCAGGTCGTGCTCCCGCACACAGCTGCGCAGCCGCTCCGCGACGGCGACGAGCACGGCATCTCCGACCGCATGACCGAACCGGTCGTTCGCCGCCTTGAAGCCGTCGAGGTCGAGACAGAGTACGGTCAATGGCTGGCAGGCCTGGCCCGGGTGCCCGGACGCAACGCGAAGCAGATCGGCGAACCACTGATGCTGCATGGTGCGGTTCGGCAGGCCGGTGAGCTGGTCGTAACTCGCCAGCCATTTGTTCTCCTGCTCGGAATGAAACAGATGAAGCAGGACGTCATAATTCTCGAACAGAAGCACCGCCATGCCGAGGATCCAGGCGGGTAGCAGTAGCCCGATCAGATACATATGCGGGATCGGCGATACGATCATCGCGATCGTGTAGGGGACCGCCAGAATGCAGATAACCGCGAAGCCGTAGCGCGGCGTGCCGGCGTTGCGCGATGAAATCCCGCCGGCGAGCCCCGCGACGACCATCCCGGACAGCAGGATCAGCGACCATTCGCCAGTCATCACGCACAGCGTGCAGCCGACCGAGTAACTGATGGCCCAGAGCAGGCCCAAATACATCGTCATGCCTTTGCTCGGCCGGCCGGAGTTCTGCTTCTTCAGCATGTCCAGCAGAGCAAGGTAGCGTGCTACGCCGAACGACACCTCGACGCCGACCCAGGCGTAAGCCCATGCCGCGCCGGTCTGCACGGCCGCGATGATCGTCAGGATCGTTGTCGAGATGACAGCCAGCACGAGTGTGCGGCTCTTGGTCTGGCTATGCAGCAGGAGGCGGCGGAAGATCGCGGGCGGCTGCGGCCGGGGACCGCTGACAAGCCATTTGATCATCCACGACGTCACGATCGGGTCTTGCGTGGGTGTGTCGATCTGCGGATGGGCGTTGGTCATGCGGCGCATCAAAGGGAAGGCGCTCCTCGTTGTCACCCGGGCATAGCCGAGCAACCCTTGCCAGCCGCCTTTCATCCCCCTGTCGACTGCGGACAGGGTAAACAAATCGCCCGCCATTTCCCTCGGATTGCGCCGACCACCAAGCGGGTTCGTGGAACTCGCGGGGCGGGGCGCGGCCCCTCCCGGCTTGGGCTATCGCCTTTCGGAGCATGTGGACCGGAACCGGAGTTTGCGCCGGTCAGCTTGACATCTTCCGTCCGCGGGGTGTCTTTCGGCGCGAATTCAGACAGGTTCAGGAACGCAGATGACGGCAGCATTCACATTCCCGGGGCAGGGCTCCCAGGCGGTCGGCATGGGCAAGGCGCTGGCGGAAGCCTTTCCGGCCGCCAAGGCGGTGTTCGATGAGGTCGATGCCGCGCTCGGCGAGAAGCTGACGGCGATCATCTGGGACGGGCCGGCGGAAACGCTGCAGCTCACCGAGAATGCCCAGCCGGCCTTGATGGCGGTGTCGCTGGCGACGATGCGCGTGCTGGAAAGCGAGGCCGGAATTTCCATTGGCCGGGATGCGGCCTTCGTCGCCGGCCATTCGCTCGGCGAATACTCCGCGCTCGCCGCCGCCGGCTCTCTCAGCATCAGCGATACGGCGCGGCTGCTTCGGACCCGCGGGCGGGCGATGCAAAAGGCGGTGCCGGTCGGCGTCGGCGCGATGGCCGCGCTGCTGGGGCTCGATTACGACGCCGCCGTCGCGGTGGCGAACGAAGCCGCACAGGATCAGGTTTGCCAGGCTGCCAATGACAATGGCGGCGGGCAGGTGGTCGTCTCTGGTCACAAGGAGGCGGTCGAACGCGCGGTCGAGATTGCCAAGGGCAAGGGCGCCAAGCGGGCGATGCTGCTGCCGGTGTCGGCGCCGTTTCATTGCGCGCTGATGCAGCCAGCCGCCGAGGCGATGGCGGAGGCGCTGGCAGGCGTTGAGATCAAGTCGCCCGCAGCGCCGCTGGTCGCCAACGTGCAGGCTGCGCCGATCAGCGATCCGGACGAGATCCGCCGTCGGCTGGTCGAGCAGGTCACCGGCACGGTGCGCTGGCGCGAGTCGGTGGGCTACATGGCTGGCCAGGGTGTGACGCGGTTTCTCGAGATCGGTGCCGGCAAGGTCCTCAGCGGGCTGGTGAAGCGGATCGCCGACGGCGCGACCGGCATCGCCATCGGCGGGCCGAACGATATTGCGGCCGCGAAGGACGCCATTACGGCCGGGCGTTCGGCGTAACCGGCACAGGAGACGATGATGTTCGATTTGACGGGACGAACCGCGCTGGTCACCGGCGCAACTGGCGGCATCGGCGGCGCGATTGCTCAGGCGCTGCATGGACAGGGCGCCACGGTCGCGATCTCGGGCACCCGCCGCGAGGCGCTGGACACGCTGGCGGCAAAGCTCGGCGAGCGCGTTCACGTGCTGCCGTGCAACCTGTCGGATGCTGCCGATGTCGAGGCGCTGGTGCCCGCCGCCGCCGAGGCGATGGGCCAGCTCGACATTCTGGTGTGCAACGCCGGCATCACCCGGGACAATCTGTTCGTGCAGCTCCGCGACGAGGATTGGGACGATGTGATCAGGGTCAACCTGACCGCCACCTTCCGGCTGACGCGCGCCGCCACCAAGCTGATGATGCGCAAGAAGTTCGGTCGCATTATCGCGATTACCTCGGTGGTCGGCGTCACCGGCAATCCGGGGCAGGGCAACTACACGGCTTCGAAGGCGGGACTGATCGGAATGATCAAGACGCTGGGCGCCGAATACGCCAAGCGCAACGTCACGGCGAACTGCATTGCACCAGGCTTCATCGCAACGCCGATGACCGACGTGCTGAACGACAAGCAGCGCGAAACGATTCTCAGCAAGGTGCCCGCCGGCCGGCTCGGCACGCCGGAGGATATCGCCGCTGCAGCCGTTTATCTCAGTTCGAACGAGGCGGCTTACGTCACCGGCCAGACGATCCATGTCAACGGCGGGATGGCGATGATCTGAGGCTGCTCGCAAGTCCCGGTGTGGTGGAAAACACGGTTGCCGGCGCGCCGGGGGGCTTGTGGTCAATGCAGCGGAAGTATGATAACCGAAGCCCCGGCGGATAGGCAAAGAAGGCCATTGCAGGATCTCCAAACCCTGTATATTGCCGATGGGGACTGCCGCTCGGGCGGCGGTTGCGACCTCGGGGACGGGGCAAAATCAGTACACTTCGCGATTGCGGAACTTTAGCGAGTTGACGCACCACGATGGCTCGTATCGTCTGTCGGTCGGGTCGGAACAACGGGGTTTAGAGAATGAGTGAGATTGGCGAGCGGGTTAAGAAGATCGTGGTGGAGCACCTCGGTGTCGAACCCGAGAAAGTTGTCGATGGCGCGAGCTTTATCGATGATCTCGGCGCCGACAGCCTCGATACCGTCGAACTCGTGATGGCGTTCGAAGAAGAATTCGGCTGTGAAATTCCCGACGATGCCGCTGAGACGATTCTCACCGTCGGCGACGCAACCAAGTTCCTCGAGAAGAACGCGAAGAGCTGATCTTCCGCGCGGTTACGATGAAGCCGGCCGGGCCGCACACTGAGCGGTCGACCGGCTTCTTGCTTTGGACCGCGCTTTCAGGCCCGGAGTAGAGAATATGAGACGTGTCGTCGTCACTGGCCTTGGCATGGTTTCGCCGCTCGGCTGTGGGGTCGATGCGACCTGGAACCGGGTCCTCAACGGCGAAAGCGGCGCTCGCAAGATCGAAGCTTTCGACGTTTCCGATTTGACGAGCCAGATCGCCTGCATCATTCCGCGTGGCGACGGCAACAATGGCAGCTTCAATCCCGATCAGTGGATGGAGCCGAAGGACCAGCGCAAGGTCGACGATTTCATCGTGTATGCGATGTGTGCGGCGCGTCAGGCGCTGGACGATGCCAACTGGCATCCGTCGACCGAAGAAGAGCGCTGCGCCTCCGGCGTGCTGATCGGATCCGGCATCGGCGGTCTTCAGGGCATCGCCGAGACCGCGTTGCTCCTGAAGGAAAAGGGGCCGCGCAGGATCTCGCCGTTCTTCATTCCCGGCCGCCTGATCAATCTTGCTTCCGGCTACGTGTCGATCGAGTTCGGGCTCAAGGGGCCTAACCATGCGGTCGTCACTGCTTGTTCGACGGGCGCGCATGCGATCGGTGACGCTTCGCGGTTGATCGCGCTCGGCGATGCTGACGTGATGGTTGCGGGCGGCACCGAATCTCCGATCAGCCGCCTCGCGATGGCCGGCTTCTGCGCTGCCCGTGCGCTTTCCACTGGTTTCAATGACACGCCCGAAAAGGCGTCGCGTCCGTACGACAAGGACCGCGACGGTTTTGTGATGGGCGAGGGCGCCGGCGTTGTCGTGCTCGAGGAGTACGAGCACGCCAAGGCACGCGGCGCGCGGATCTACGCCGAAGTGATCGGCTACGGACTGAGCGGTGACGCGTATCACATTACGGCGCCGAGCTCCGACGGCGACGGCGCGTTCCGTTGCATGGGCGCTGCCCTCAAGCGTGCGGGCATCTCTGTGTCGGATATCGACTACATCAATGCTCACGGCACCTCGACGCCGCTCGGCGACGAGATCGAGCTCGGCGCTGCGCAGCGCCTGCTCGGCAACGCCGCGTCACGCGTGTCGATGTCGTCGACCAAGTCGTCGATCGGACATCTGCTCGGTGCCGCGGGTGCTGTGGAAGCGATCTTCAGCGTGCTGGCGATTCGCGACAACGTCGCGCCGCCGACGATCAATCTCGACAACCCGTCGGTCGAGACCGCGATCGACCTCGTGGCATGGAAGCCGCGGAAGCGGGAGATCAATGTCGCGCTGTCGAACTCTTTCGGCTTCGGCGGCACTAACGCATCGTTGATCCTGCAGCGCGTGGCTCACTGACGCGCTGCGACCGTGTTTCAACGTTTCGCCGTAATCCCTGCTAAATGCTACGACATTCGATGATTTGGGGGTATGATCGGCCGGTCCCGAACGGCTTGGACTGATTCAAGTCCAGGCTCCTGCGCGAATGTCGTGATCTCGAACGTGATGGTGCGATCTTGCACGGGACCTCCCTCGAGACGACAGGAATTAGGTTGCACCGATGAGTGAAAGGCCGCCGATCTCGCCGAGAAGCCCGCGCGCGGCGCTCGAACCGGAGCAACTTCCGCCGCCACCCAAGCGATCCGATCATGCACGCAATCCGCTGGTGATCGTCGGCAACGCCATCATCACCATCCTGCTCATCGTCATGCTCGGCGCCGGCGGGATCTACGTCTACGGCAAGCAGAAGATCGAAGCCGCGGGGCCGCTCACGGAAGACAAGGTCGTCAACATTCCGCAGCGCGCGGGCCTCGGCGATATCGCCGAGATCCTGCAGCGAGAGGGCGTGATCGAGAACAATCGCTGGGTGTTCATCGGCAGCGTGCTGGCGCTGAAGGCGCGCGCCGATCTGAAGCCCGGCGAATACGCGTTTCAGAAGAGCGCCAGCCTGCGCGACGTGATCGGCACCATCGTCGAGGGCAAGGTGGTGCAGCACGCGGTGACGATTCCGGAGGGGCTGACGTCCGAGCAGATCGTCGCGCGCCTGTCCGAGAACAACATTTTCACCGGCGGTTTGCGTGAAATTCCGCGCGAAGGAACATTGCTGCCGGAGACGTACAAATTTCCCCGCGGGACCCAGCGCGAGCAGGTGATCAACCGGATGCAGCAGGCGCAGAAACGTGTCCTCAGCGAAGTCTGGGAGCGCCGCAATCCGGATATTCCGGTCAAGACGCCGGAGCAGTTGGTGACGCTCGCGTCGCTGATCGAAAAGGAAACCAGTAAGCCGGATGAGCGGACCCGCGTGGCATCGGTGTTCGTCAATCGGCTGCAGAGGAAGATGAAACTGCAGTCGGATCCGACCATCATCTACGGTCTGGTCGGCGGCAAAGGAACGCTTGGGCGCCCGATCAAACGGAGCGAGATTACTCAGCCGTCCCCGTACAACACCTATGTAATCGAGGGGCTGCCGCCCGGACCGATTTCCAATCCGGGCCGCGCTTCGCTCGAAGCCGCCGCCAATCCGGCCCGGACGCGCGATCTGTACTTCGTCGCCGACGGCACCGGAGGTCACGCGTTCAGTGATAGTTACGATCAGCATTTGAAGAACGTTGCGAAGCTGCGCGCCCAGGAACGCCAGACCCAGAACGACACGGTCGAACCGGCCGAGGATTCCGCGCCCGCTGCGGCTCCTGCGGCTGTAGCGCCGGACACGAACGCGTCGGCGGCGACGCCGCCTGCTGGCGCGCCGAAGGCCGGGAAGAACGGGGCGCAGAAGAAGCGCACCCGCAACGCTCCGGCGAACGGGGCCGCGCCCGCGGCTACTCCCGGCGCCACCGACCAGGATTAGCCGCGCGGCTGTTTCCTTCGCCCGGCCTGATCGGCTAAGGTCCGCCGCGCGCGTCCGGCGCGAGTCTCAAACCAGTATCTGCGGAGTCGGCCACCGATGTCGTTGTCGAGCATGACGGGTTTTGCGCGTAGCCACGGCAGCAGCGGCCCGTATTCGTTCGAGTGGGAATTGAAGTCCGTCAACGCCAAGGGGTTCGATTTCCGTCTGCGCATTCCGCAGGGGTGGGACGATATCGAGGCCGACCTTCGCAAGCGTGCCGGCGATGCGCTGTCGCGCGGTACGGTCTACGCCAATCTCACCGTCAAGCGTGCCGATGCCGGGTCGACGGTGCGGATCAACGAGGAGGTCTTGACCTCGGTGCTCAAAGTGGCGAGCGAACTCGCCAGCCGCGTCGACGCGGTTGCGCCGAGCATCGACGGTCTCATGGCGATCAAGGGCGTGATCGAAGTCTCCGAACCGCAAGCCGACGAGGCCGAGGACAAGGCCGCGCGCACCGCCGTCGTCGCATCGTTTGCGCAGGCGCTCGCCAGCCTGATCGAGATGCGCAAGCGCGAAGGCGCCACGCTCGGCGCGGTGTTGACTCAGCGGCTCGACGAAATCGAAAGCCTGGCGAAGAAGGCGGAGGCCGCGCCCGGCCGCAAGCCGGAAGCGATCAAGGCGCGTTTGTCCGAGCAGGTCGCGGCGCTTCTGGAAACGTCGGACCGGTTCGATGTCGACCGGCTGCATCAGGAAGCGATCATGCTCGCCACCAAGGCCGACATCCGCGAAGAACTCGATCGCATCGCATCGCATGTCGCGCAGGCGCGCGAGATGCTGAGCAAGGGCGGGGCGGTCGGCCGCCGGCTGGATTTCCTGTCTCAGGAGTTCAACCGCGAGGTCAACACCTGCTGCTCCAAATCCATCGACCTCGAACTGACGAACACCGGACTGGCGATGAAGAACGTCGTCGAGCAGTTCCGCGAGCAGGTACAAAATCTGGAATGAGCATGACGGACGCGGCGACAGCAAGCTTGAACGGCGTCGAACGGCGCGGACTGATGTTCGTGCTGTCCTCGCCCTCGGGCGCCGGCAAAACCACGCTGTCGCGGATGCTGGTGAAGGAAGCGGCCAGCCTGCAGATGTCGGTTTCGGCGACAACGCGGCCGATGCGGCCGGGTGAGGTCGAGGGACGCGATTACTTCTTCGTCGATCGGCCAAAATTCGACGCGATGGTCGCGGCCGGAGAATTCCTCGAATGGGCCAACGTGTTCGACAATTGTTACGGTACGCCGAAGGCGCCGGTGGAAGCGGCGCTGGCCGCCGGCCGTGACGTATTGTTCGACATTGACTGGCAGGGCACGCAGCAACTCCGCAGCCACGCCCCGAACGATGTCGTCAGCGTTTTCGTGCTGCCGCCCTCTGTGCAGGCGTTGGAACATCGCCTCCACACGCGCGCTCAGGATTCCGACGAAGTCATTCACGGCCGGATGAAGAAGGCCGGCGACGAAATGAGTCACTACGATGCTTACGACTACATCGTGGTCAACGACAATGTCGGCATCGCGTTCGAATCCGTGAAGGCGATCCTGCGCGCCGAGCAGCTCAAGCGCGAGCGCCAGATCGGCATCGATGCCTTCGTGCGCGACATGCGCCGCGAACTCGAACGGTGAGTTGAAACGACAACGGCCGCGGATGATGCCGCGGCCGTTGCTGTTTGGTGATCCTCAGGCTGCCGGCCGTTTTTGCGCTCGCGCCAGCAATTCCTCGATCTCGTTGCCTTCGCTGATAGCGGCCGTCTGACGCTGACGCGCCGCCTGGATCCACGACGGCGGTTCGACCGGCTGCATCGGTGGCGACAAATCGAGATCCTGGGTGATCCGATCCGTCACGAAATCGGACGAGGCGGGCTTCGCTGCCGCGCTCCAGATGTCGGGGCGCCCATTGAGATCTCGGCGGATCGTCGGTTCGCGCCGTCCAAACTTGAAAATTCCGCCGACGATCAGTCCTGCAAGCGCGAGCGCTGCGAGCAAAGCGGCGATCAGCGTCGCGGCCGATCCGGCTGTGGCCATCGCCGCGGTGGCGGGTGTGCCGCCTTTGGCCACGGCGGCCTGCGCTGCCGTGCGGAGCTTGCTTGAAGCGTCCGCATTTGCGGCCGCCGTCGCATCGCTGGCATGGGCATCGGCCCAGCGCTGATCGATCGACGATCCTTGCGCGGCATCGGCCTGCGGCGCTCCGGAGGCCGCTGCATCTTGCGAGGGAGCTGCAGCACTGACCGCAGGCAACGGCGCCGGAAATTGCGAGGTGGAGTCCTGCGCGGCGGCATCGCGGAGCGGAGCGGGTTCGGGAGGCGACAACACTTCGGCGCGTGCATTGGCGACCGAAGCATGCAGCGGCGTCGTTGCGTTTCGAGTGAGCTTGGGGGCAGCATTCGCGCCAGCAGCGCGTGCCGTTGGCGCATCGGTGGAAGCCGCGTCGCCGGACGCTGCCGGAGTGGAAGACGAAGCTTCGTTGCCGTCAGTCGCAGAGGCCGAGGAAGCTGTCGCGGCGGATGAGCCGTCCTTCGCGCGAACGTACCAGCAATTGCGCTTACTCGCATGATCAGTGCGGTAGAACCAATGGCTGCCGGCAGGAGCCGGGCCTTTGGGAGCGGCGAGGCATTCACGCGCCTCGGCGCGCGGCGCCGTCATGGCGGTGAAGGCGAGGCTTGCGGCAAGCCCGATGCCAGTGGTGCAAAGGAGCTTGGCGGTTCGCTGACGCATGGCATCCCCCGATCGTGATGCGGTAACGGAAACTTAGCTTTCCGTGTTCTCCGCAAGAAATGGGGTCGCAATAAGCCGCAAATCCGGTGGGTGTTTGGCAATTGAGGCCTGCATTGCGGGCCTGTGGAACCCGCAATGCAGTTGAGTGTGTGTCGAGACGCGCGGCGTCAGTTCGCCAGCATGATGCGGCCGACGACCTTGCCGGCGCGAAGCTGATCGATCCACTTCTGCGCGTCCTGCATCGGCTCTTCCTTCATCGGCGTCGGCTTGACCTTGCCGGCACGGGCCAGCTCCAGAAGTTCCTTGGTCTCTTCGAGCGTGCCGACCATGAAACCTTCGACGGTCATCCGCTTGTAGATCCATTGCACCATCGGCAGCGAGAACTGTCCGCCCATCAGGCCCGACACCACGATCTTGCCGCCGCGCGCGACGGTGCTCACCGCGAAGTTCATCGACTTGTCGTTGCCGGCGAAATCGACGACGCCGTCGAAGCCGCCATCGGTCTCCTTGAACATCCGCTTGGCGACGTCGGGCTCGGAGGGATCATAAGCAACCGACGCACCGTTCTTCAGCGCCGCTTCACGCGCCGCCGGGCTGAGATCGGCGACGGCGATCGGCTGCTTGAACATCGCCTGCGCGAGCGACAGGCCCATCATGCCGACGCCGCCGAGGCCGATCAGCAGCAGGTTGCGCTGACGCGGCCGATCGACCAGACGCTTCAGCGCGCCATAGGCGGTGATGCCCGAGCACATCAGCGTCGCGGCGACATTGGTCGGCAGCGGATCATAGTCGAGCAGGTACTTCGCATCCGGCACCAGAACGTGCGTGGCGAAGCCGCCGTCGATCGACACGCCGAGGAAGCGGTTCTTGGCGCAGAGATTCTCGTCACCGGCCAGGCAGTCGCGGCACTTGCCGCAGCCGATCCACGGAAACACCGCCTTCTTGGTGCCGATCAGTTCCTTCGGCGCATCGGGGCCGACCTCGGCGACGACGCCTGCGATTTCGTGGCCGAGCGTGAAGGGCAGCGTCATGCCGCGGGTGGTGTCGAGCTTCTTGCCGCCGCCGAGATCGGCGTAGCCGTCCTGGATGTGCAGATCGGAGTGGCAGAGGCCACAGCGCTCGATCTTGACCAGCACTTCGCGGCCTTGCGGCTTCGGCGTGTCGATGATGGTCTCGCACAGCGGGGCGGCGAATTGCACCAGAGACTGGCGGCGCATCTGCGTCATGGTGGCTTCTCTCCCTTCAGGATGTGTTCTTGTGGTTCCGTATATCGGCCAATTCATTGGCCATGGCAACAAAGCCCGAGACGGGGACGGTCTCGGCGCGCCGCGTCGGATCGACCCCGGCAGCCGCGGCCAACCGCGCCGGATCGACGCCGAGCGACTTCAGGCTTTGCCGCAGCATCTTGCGCCGTTGTCCGAAGGCGGCTGCGGCCACCTGCTCGAGCGCGGCGCGATCGCACGGCTCGGGTGCGACACGAGGAGTCAGGCGCACGACGGTGGAGGTGACTTTCGGCTGCGGCACGAAGGCGGAGGGGGCAATGTCGAACAGCATGCTCGTCTCGCAGCGCCAATTCGACAGCACCGCCAGCCGCCCGAACGCATCGTCGTTCTCGCGGGCCACGATGCGCTGCGCGACTTCGCGCTGAAACATCAGCACCATCATCTCGTACCAGGGCGGCCAGGGCTCGGCGCACAGCCAGCCGATCAGCAGCAGGGTCGCGATGTTGTAGGGGAGGTTGGCGACGATCCGCGCCCGGGTGTCCCCCAGCATCGGACGCGGGTCGAACTCCATCGCGTCGGCACAGACGATGTCGAGCCGCCCGGGATAATGCGCGGCGATCTCCTCCAGCGCGCCGAGGGCGCGCTCGTCGCGTTCGATGGCGATCACGCGCCGGACGCCGCCCGCGAGCAGGGCACGCGTCAGTCCGCCCGGTCCCGGACCGATCTCGATCACGGTGGTGCCGTCCAGCGGGCCGGCGGCACGCGCGATGCGGGAGGTCAGGTTGAGGTCGAGCAGGAAGTTCTGGCCGAGCGATTTCTTGGCGGCGAGATCGTGCCGCTTGATCACATCGCGCAGCGGCGGCAGGTCGTCGATGCCGCTCATCCGCGCGATGCGTCCGCCATCCGGGCCGCGAGCTTCATGGCCGCGATCAAGCTGGATGGATCCGCGCGACCGGTGCCGGCGATGTCGAACGCCGTGCCGTGATCGGGCGAGGTGCGGACGAACGGCAGCCCAAGCGTGACGTTGACGCCTTCGTCGAACGCGATGGTCTTGATCGGGATCAGCGCCTGATCATGATACATGCAGATCGCGCAGTCGTAGCGCGTGCGTGCCGCGGCATGGAACATCGTATCGGCGGGCAGAGGCCCCCGCGCGTCAATGCCCTCGCGGCGCAGGATTTCGACGGCCGGTGCGACGATGCTGCGATCCTCGGTGCCCAGCGAGCCGTCTTCGCCGGCATGGGGGTTGAGGCCGGCAATCGCCAGCCGCGGTGCGGCGATGCCGAGGCGGCTTTGCAGGTCGCGCACCACGATGCGCGCCGTCGATACGATCATCTCGGTGGTGAGTTGCGCGATCGCATCGCGCAGCGAGACGTGGATTGTCACCGGCACGACGGCGAGGCTTGGGCACCACAGCATCATCACCGGCTGCGGTGTCGCGCCGCCGTCGCGGGCCAATTCGGCGAGGAATTCGGTGTGGCCGGGATGCGCAAATCCGGCCTTGTATAGCACGCTCTTGGCGATCGGATTGGTGACGATCGCCGCCGCACGGCCGCTGCGAACATCATCGACCGCGCTGCGGATCGCGCCGATCGCTGCGGCGGCGCTGGTGTCGTCCGGCCTGCCGGGCTCGGCCGTTGCGGCGAGGCCGGTGGCCACGACGGGCAAGGCGCTCGCAAAGGCTGTGGATGCGTCTTCGATTGCGACCTCGGCGACAGGGAGCTCGACGCCGAGCGCGCGTGCGCGGCGCACGATGCAGTCACGATCGCCGCGCAGATAAAACGGCGGAAGCTGCGCCGCGTCGCGACGCAGCCACGCTGCGATGGTGATGTCGGGGCCGATGCCGGCCGGTTCGCCGAGCGACAGCGCGAGGGGCTTGGTCATGTCGTATCCGTCCGCCGTTCGGCGGCGGGACCGTTTGTCAGCGGCCGGAGCGGCCGGCGTCCACGCCACGATATTCGATCATCGCGGCATTGCGCACTTCACGCAAATAATCCTTCGACTTCGCCATGAATTTCTCGGCGAACATCTTGTCACGGATCTCACGCTTCTTGGGCGTGTCGGCGGTCGTCGGTTTGCGCCCGCACAGCGCCACCATCTCGATGCCCTGCCGGGTCGCTTCCGGCGCAGTCAGCTGACCGACCGGGGTCTTGTCCAGGACCTCGCGGAGCGCCGGCGGCAAGTCGGCTGAGGTCTTCACGACCATGCCGCGGATCGCGGTGTTGGGCAGCGCCTTGAAAATGCGATCGGCATCTTCGCAGCTTTGCACACGGCTACGCAGCGACTCGGCTTCCTTGCGGCGCGCTTCCATCGCTCCGCCATCAGAGCTGCGCGACACGATCAGCACGATCGGACGCATCTGATATTCGAAGCTCTCGGTGCTGCCTTTGTCACCGCCGCCCGTCGCCGCGAGTTGCGCCTGGATTTCTTTCTCGCCGACCAGCAGGCTGTCCTTGAAGCGGCCGCGCACCAGGCTGGTCCAAACCATGTCGGCCTTGATCTTGGACTTCAGGGTTTCGGGGCGAATGCCTTGAGCGGCCAGCATTTTCGTCATCTGGTCCTGCGACATTCGCATCCGCGAACTCATGCTGGCGAACGACGAATCGATGTCGGAATCGCTTGGCGAGACACCGTACTTCTTGCCTTCGCGGATCTTCACTTTCTCATCGATCAGTTCGTCCAGGATCTGTTGCCGGGTGCGTGACTGATGCGACAGCTTGTCCAGGCGGGAACGTTGCTCGATGTCGAAAGTGGTGATCGGTTCGCCGTTGACCATGACCGCCACGCTTTGCGCGCGCGCGACGCCGGTTCCGCCGCCCGTCATCGCCGCGCAGAACAGCGCGGCGATGAGAATGCGAAAGGTAAGCTTCGTCGTCATGGGTCGCGTGTGCCTCCCAGCCGATGTGAGTTGGTTCGGAATGGGGTTCCCCCCGGCGGCCCGGCGTTACTGTAGGCCGCTCGACCCGCCAGATACGCTCTGCTGCATCGCGCTCATTCCGATGGTGCGCAACCCGATCTGCAGCATTACCGAGTGATTGAGCGTCGGCGTGGTTCCGTAGTTGGTGTACGCGTAACCGGTCACATAGTTCAGGGCGAGGACGAAGCAATCGTCCACGTAACCGGCCCCGACGATATACTGGTTGATACGGTTCGCCTCAAGGTCCCAGCGCGCGCCGCCCGACACCACCCAGTTCGACGCCACCTTCACCGAACCGGTCGTCAGGATGCCCTGACGGCGGGTGAGGAAGCCCAGATCGGGTTGTGCCGCATAGCTGCCGTAGATGGTGCTGATCGACCAGCGATTGAACGAGGCCGAGGCCTCGGCTTCGAAGCGATTGACGGCACCGGTGGCCTCGTCGAACCGCGCACGGGTCGTGAACTTGTAGGTCGAGTTCGGCGAATAGGACACCCGCGCCACATAGTCGGAGCGGGGGGTGGCGAGGCCGGAATCGAGGCCCGTATTGGTGATGTCCTTCACCGCATACGAGTTCATGCCGAACAACTGGTAGGACTGGCCGAACAGCACGTTGATCGCGCCGCCGCGATCGAACTGCGTGGTCGCCTGAATGCCGACGTTGGCGCGGCCGCCGCCTTCGACCCGGTCATAACCGGAGAACTTGTCGACGCTGAACAGATTGCTGGTGTCGAACACCATGCTCTGCGCGTCTTCGTTCGGCAGCTTGCCCGCATAGGTTTCATTGGGCCGGATGATGACCTGAGCGATCGGCTCGATCGTCGTGGTGCCCCACGGCTGCACGTTGATGAACGGGTAGCGATATTCCAGTCCGACCGTCGGCATCACCCGGAACGCCTGGGTGTCTCCGACCGGCAGATAGTTGGACACGCCCGGCTGGTTCGAGATCGACGAGTCGATCGCGTCGGCGCGCAGCGAGGCGAACGGGGTCCAGATCTGGCCCCAGGAGTCGGTGAACGACCGGCGCCATTGCCCTTCGAAACTCGCGCGAGTGTAGGTGCCGGGGATGCCACGCAGCAGGCAGCTCGACGGCATCCGCGCGGCCGGGTCGGCCGACGTGTTCAGACACAGCCCCGACGTGTTCGCGATCGTGGTGATCGGGTCGAACTGCGCGGTCTGGCGGCTCAGGCTGGTGAAGTTCGTCTTGTAGCTGAACTCGCCGCCGAAGATGTTGTGATCGAGCGTCTTCGAATAGTCGAGCACCGGGTGGATGACCGGGATCTGCCCCTGAATGTCGGCCGCCGCCCAGCCGAGATAGTGAATGGCGCGCAGGTCGAAGTACGAGCGATTGCCGACGCCCGTCAGATAGATCTGCGACGTCGCTTCGGTGGTCTGATTGAGGAAGGTGCCCCAGCTATCGCGATACTGCGATAGCCGGTAGTCGAGGAAGAAGGCGCGATCTGACAGCAGAACGCCTTCCCAGCCGAATACCCATTTGTCGTTGAGCGCGAACTGGCCCTGAGTATCGACGCCGCCGCGGAAATTGCGATCACCTGGCTGGCCGGCGAATGCCGACGGATCGCTCTGGCTGATGCCATATGCGCGGATCTGATAGGCGCCGTTCAGCAACTGCTGGCGGAATTCCGCCTGCATCAGCACGCCCTGTTTGGTCGTGATGCGCGGCGTCAACGTCAGGTCGTAGTCAGGGGCGAGGGCCCAATAAAACGGGACCTCGAAGCCCACGCCGAAGGTGCTGTTCGAGGTCAGGAACGGCATCAGGAAGCCGGTCTTCCGCTTCACCGTCGGGTCGGGAGTCGAGAAGTACGGCAGATAGGCCATCGGAACGCCGAAGAACTCGAGCTGGGCGTTCTCGAAATACAGCATCTTGTCGGTCTGATCGTGGATGATCCGCGCGCCCTTCACCTGCCACAGCGGGGGCTTCTTCGGATTGTCCTTGCAGGGCGCGCAGGCCGTGTACACGCCGTTCTGGAACACGTTGTAGTCGCCGTCGGTCCGGTCAGCGCGCGACGCCGCGATCCGCGTATCCTCGGCGGTATCGACGCGCAGCGAATCGACGAAACCGTCGCGGTAGTCGTCGCTGAGATCGAGCATGTTGGCGTAGGTGATCCGACCGGTCGCGTCCGTCATCCGGACGTTGCCTTCGGCCCGCAGACGCTTGGTGTTCTGGTCGTAAACGAGGCGATCGGCCTCGACTGAGGTGCCGTTGTAGAACATCTGCACGTTGCCGACAGCCGACACGCGCTTGTTGTTGTAGTCGTAATTGACCTCGGTCGCCTGCACGAGCATCTGCCCGTTGTTCGCCGCCTGGGGCGGGCGCGGGCGGGCAGGGCGCGGATTGTAGGTGTAACCCTGCGCGTCGGCCGACGACATCGTCGCCAGATCGGCGGCGCCGGCGAGCAGCAGAACGGCGAGCGGAATCGCGCAGCTAGCCATGAGCGATCGCTTACGGCGCACGATGGTGCACCGCCGCGAAAACGGCAGCAAATCGCGGAGGGCGGCGATCATGGCCACTACCCGTCCTCCTGGTACAGCAAGGCCAGAAATCCAGCGAGACCGCCCACACACACGGGCAACCACGCTGCAGCAAGCGGATGCATCAACTCAGCCTTGCTCAAATCCTCAGTCACTTTCGACAGGATATAGAGCAGAAAGCCTGCCCCCACGCCACTCAAAACCATCTTTTGCACGCCGCCGAAACGGAAGAATCGCAAGCTGACAGAAGCAGCTAGCATGACCATCGCAGCCAGCAAAAACGGCTTTGCCAAGAGCTTATGGTACTGCAGCCGATACCCCGACGTCGCAAAGCCGGAGCTTTCTGACGCTTTGATGTATGACGGAAGTTGCCAAAATGACACACTTTCGGGGGTGGCAAAGCTGTTGCGGACCTGAGCCAAGGTAAGGGCGGTCGGCAACTTGAGGGTGTCCTGCTGTACCGGAGCGTCATCCAACGTGTAGCGTCGCACGTCTTTCAATAGCCAATAGCCCGGTTCGAGCACGGCTTCGCGGGCTTCGATTCGGTCCTTGAACTGGAAGTCGGGCTCAAACCGGAACACGCTGATGCCGGACAGCACCGCGCCCTGCTGCTGGCTGCGGGCGGCGTTGATGATGGCCTGGCCCTCGGGGCTGACCTGATTCATCCAGAAGCCGTTGGCGTCCTGCAAGCTGCCGGAGCCCTGTCCGAACAGCTCGGCTTCCATCTGCTTGGCGCGCTCCTGCATGTAGGCTGACATTGGATTGAACACGACGCTGGCGAAGACGCCGAGCGCGAGCGCGCTCCACAGCGCCGGGGAGATGAATTGCCAGGCCGAAAGGCCAGCCGCCCGTGCGATCACCAGTTCGAGTCGCCGCGACAGTGCCAGATAGCAGGTCATGGCGCCGATCAGGATGCAGAACGGCAGCAGCCGCTCGAGCAGTTGCGGCACGCGATAGAACGAAGCCTGCGCGATGGTCAGCGCCGAGACCGCAAGACCGCCGGCGCGCCGGAGCAGGTCGATGTAGTCGACGAACACCAGCAGCACGAACAGTCCGAAAAATACGCCGAGCGCCGAGATGACGAACCGGGCGGCGAGGTAGCGTCCGAGCGTGTTCAAAACCATCACGGGCACCTCAAGCCGGCATCGGACGCCGGACGAGCCGGCTCAGGGATGCAGTGAGGGCATTCAGGGCATCGACCAGTCGGGCCGGCGGCTCGATCACGACGTTCCGGCGGATCAGCCAGACGCTGACGGCGATGGCAATGACGAGCAACAGATATTGCAGACCCGCGACATAAGGTGTCTGATTGGCGATGACCGACAGCGCGAAGCCGGCCAGCCGGACCACGAAGGCGCACAGCACCGCACCGATCATCGAGAAGTTGCGGCTCTGCCGAGTGGTGCGAGCGAGACCGAGGAACGCGAAGGTTACGGCGGCAAAGAAGAACGGATAGATCGGCGCCAACAGCCGGTCGTGCATTTCCGAACGGAATTGCGTCGGCAACTGCTTCAGCAGCGGATCGTTAGGGTCGGGCCACATCAGTTCCCAGAGATAATGCTCACGGATGCCGTAGGCGACATCGCGGGCGCGCGAGAACTTCGACATGTCGAACGCGTAGCGGCTGAACGCCACCAATGCCGGTTCCTGCTGACCGGCCTGGAAGCGCTCGAGATGGCCGTCCTCGAGCACGAGGAAAGAGCCTTCGCTGTTCTTCAGCACAGTGCCGTGGTCGGCAATGATGCTGACGCGGTCGTTGGGATCACGGCGATCGTCGATGAAGACGCCGACCAACAGCCCGCCGGGCTGCCGCTCGCGGACACGGATGGTGAGATTCTGCTCGAGCTGGGCGAAGCGGCCCGGCTGCAGCACGTTGGCGAGCACGTCCGCGGTAATTTCGCTGTCCCATCGCGCGATCCGGCGCAGGCCGTCGGGCGCGATATAGGCGCCGATCAGGATGACGATCGCCGACACTACGAGCGTGGCGTAAACGAAAGGGCGGAACAGCCGCAACGGCGACAGGCCGGCGGCATTCATCACGATGATCTCTGAATCCGTGGCCAGGCGGTTCAGCGTGTGCGCCACTGCGATCATCAGTGCGATCGGCGCGATCACGAGAATCAGGACGGGAACGGCGAGGCCGGTCAGGCCCAGAAAGGTCAGGATGGTCTGGCCCTGGCTGGTCATTAGGTCGATGCCGCGCAAAGCCTGGGTAATCCAGATCACGCCGGTGAGACTGGCCATCACCACCGCAAACGACGTCAGGGTCGTGCGGAAAATATAGCTATCGATGGAGCCCATCGGCCGGCGAATTCCCCTGTCCCGGGATGAGCCGCCAGGACCCGAAACCGAGTCCTCCCCAGGCGGCCAACCTCGCGGGCTGTCCCACGATCACATTACCATCTATCTGATCTGTCAACAAAATGGCTGACCGGCGGCGGCTTCTGGACATGGTTAATCTTGCCCGACTGTACCCCCGGCGCCACGCTTTGGGGCTGGATGGAGGTGTCTCTGCACCGTCTTGCGGCAATCGCGAGCGTTCCCGGTCCGGGCGTTTGAGAGCGGCTGAGAAGAGAATCGCCTGATTGTTATACGCGACACAACAGCATGACGCAGATGTCAGCTTGACTTGAGGGCGCAGGGCTCCAAAACAGCACGTTGCACCCCGCCGTTTTCGTCACGGCCCGCCTTTTTGGAGGAATGCCAATGTCCGACGCCGTCAAGGTCGGCTTCGTCCCGTTTTCTGCTGCTGTCCGCGGCACGCTGGTCGTGTTCTGTGACGACGCGTTGAAGTTCGGATCGGCCACCAGCAAGGCGCTGGGCATTGCCGCCGCCACCGTGAAGCGGGCCGCATCCGCCAGCCAGTTCAAGGGCAAGTCGGGCTCGACTCTGGATGTGCTGGCGCCCGAGGGGCTGAAGGTCGGCCGGCTGATCGTCATCGGCGCCGGCAAGGCGACGGATCTGAAGGAGTTCGACGTTCTGAAGCTGGGCGGCGCGATCGCTGGAAAGATCGGCAGCGGCGACACCGCCATCACCGTGATCGCCGAATTGCCGGCCGCCGCGATGCAGCCCGAGCAGGCTGCGGCGATTGCCTCAGGCATCCGGCTTCGCGCTTACAAGTTCGACCGCTACAAGACCAAGAAGAAGGACGACGAGCGGGGGCCGGTCAACACTGCGGTGTCGATCGCGGTCGCGGATGTCGCTGCGGCGAAGAAGGCCTTCACCCCCGAGAGCCACGTCGTCGATGGCGTCATCCTTGCCCGCGAGCTCGTGAACGAGCCGCCGAACGTCCTCTATCCGGACGAGTTCGCCAAGCGCGCCGCGCAGCTCAAGAAGCTTGGCGTCGAGGTGCAGATTCTCGACGTCGCGGCGATGACCCGGCTGAAGATGGGAGCTCTGCTCGGCGTCTCGCAGGGCTCGGCCCATGACGGCCGCACCGTGATCATGCGCTGGAACGGCGGCAAGAAGGGCGAACAGCCGATCGCCTTCGTCGGCAAGGGCGTCTGCTTCGACACCGGCGGCATCTCGATCAAGCCGTCGGCCAGCATGGAAGACATGAAGGGGGATATGGGCGGCGCGGCCTGCGTCGTCGGCCTGATGCACGCGCTCGCCGCGCGGAAGGCCAAGGTGAACGCGATCGGCGCGATCGGCCTGGTCGAGAACATGCCGGACGGCAATGCGCAGCGGCCGGGTGACATCGTCACCTCGATGTCGGGTCAGACCATCGAGATCATCAACACCGACGCCGAAGGCCGCCTCGTTCTTGCCGACGTGCTGTGGTACGTGGCGCAGAAACACAAGCCGAAATTCATGGTCGATCTCGCCACGCTGACCGGCGCCATCATGGTGGCGCTGGGCACCGACCACGCCGGCCTGTTCTCCAACAACGACGAACTGGCGCAGCGCCTGACGGAAGTTGGTCTATCCACCGGCGAGAAGGTGTGGCGGATGCCGCTCGGCCCGGAATACGACAAGCAGATCGACTCGCAGTTCGCCGACATGAAGAACACCGGCTCGCGCAACGGCGGCTCGATCACCGCGGCGCAGTTCCTGCAGCGCTTCGTCGACGGCACCCCGTGGGCGCATCTCGACATCGCCGGCACCGCGATGGGCGCGCCCAAGACCGACATCAACCGCAGCTGGGGTTCGGGTTACGGCGTGCGGCTGCTGAACTCGCTCGTTGCGGAGTACTACGAAGCCAAGAAGTAGCCGCGGGACGCGATGACCGAAGTGCTGTTCTATCATCTGCAGGGACGGACGATCGAGCAGGTGCTGCCGCCATTGCTCGAGAAGTCGCTTGCGCGTGGCTGGCGGGTGGTCGTGCAGGCGGGGTCGGAGGAGCGCGCGGATGCGCTCGACGGTCATCTGTGGACCTATCGCGACGACTCGTTCCTGCCGCATGCCACGTGGCGCGTCCCTGACGCGCCACAGCAGCCGATCCTTCTGACGGCGGAGGACAGCAATCCGAACGCCGCATCGGTGCGGTTCCTGCTCGACAGCGCGGCGCTGCCGGCCGACGCGGAGAGCTACGACCGCATGGTGCTGCTGTTCGATGGCGACGACGACGATGCCGTCGCCATGGCGCGCGACGCCTGGAAGCAGTGCAAGGCGCGGGGCTTCGATGTGACCTATTGGCAGGCCGACGCGGAAGGACGATGGCAGCGTCGGCAATAGTCTCGCCGACGCGGTTAACGATAGACTGGAGCTTTCCGCGCACTACGCCGTGCCGGTCACGGTGGTGCCGTAAAGCGATGTTTGGACGGATGCTGATGCAGCGGGATGGGATAAGATCAATCGTGCAACACAAGCTTTCCTGCCGACCAGTGATGCTCTCGCTGGTGCTGGCGGCGCCGCTGCTCGCGGGCTGTTCGAACGCGTCGGATTATTTCTCGCGCGATGCCGAATGGTTCTCGCGCCCTGGCCGCGTGTTCATCAAGAACATCTCGATCGAGACGCCGCCGCTGACGCCGGACAAGCCGGTGACGCCGGAAGACCTGATCAGCGCCGATGGCGCGTGCCCCGGCATGCCGCAGCCGGGCGCGGAAGCCGATGCAGCCGCCAACCGCGGCGGTACGGTCGCGCTCAATCACACCGAATGCGATGTCGCCCGCGGCATGGGTACGCCGGACAATGTCAGCCTCTCGACCAATCCGCGCGGCGACCGAGTCGCGGTGCTGACCTATTCGAAGGGGCCGCGGGCCGGCATCTATACGTTCACTGCCGGGCGGTTGACCTCGATCGAGCGGGCGCAGGAGCCTGTCGCGCAGCCGAAGTCCAAATCTCGGCGTCGCCAATAGACCGTCATCTCTACGCCGCGCGGCCGCGGCGCAGAGTTTCCGACGGCAGCTCGCAGAAGTGCCGCTTGTAGTCGAGTGAGAACTGGCTGAAGTGCCAGAAGCCGTGGCTGGCGGCGACATCGTAGACGCCGGTGTGCGGATCGCGGCAGTGTTTAAGGTCGCGCCGTACGCGGTTGAGCCGGACCGCACGTGCATAGGCGATCGGCGTAGTGCCCAGCACGTGTTGAAAGCAGTAGTTCAGCTTTCGCCGGCTGACGCCGACATGCCTGCAGACATCGAGGATCGACACGGCTTCGTCGCCGGTCGCGAGCATCAGCTCGCAAGCGCGATCGACCGTGCGTTTGCGCGCTGCAGCGCTGCGCACCTCGTCGCACGGCCGCGCTGTCGGTAGCATGTCGGTGATCTCCACCAGGACTGCGTCTTCGATCGCCTGAAACAGAGACGGTTCGTCAAATGCGTCCGGCGAGGCGGCGAGCGTGTCGTAGACGTCGGTCAATAATTGCCGAAGCCGCTGCAGTGCAGCAGTTTCCATCTCGATAGCGCGGAGTTGGTGCCAAGCATCCTGGGGCAGGGCGATGCGGAGGGTGTCGGCAAGTTCTTCAACCAGTTTGGCGCTTGTGACCACACCCCGCAATTCGAACTGTTCCGGCGTGCACATGTCGACTTCGGCATCGAAGCAGGCGATCACTCGGGTCGGCGTGATACTGACGCCGTTGAAGCTGACCTCGCCGCTGGCTTGCCAGGGCAGGGCGATGCCGAACCGATCCACGCCAAGCTGACCGTATTGCCGGACCTGCTGGCTGGTGTTTTCTCGAAATACTTCGACACGGGGAAGCGACAGCAGAGCGAAGCTGCCGCGAAATGCGCCGGCGCTGATCTGATCGTAAGCAAGTCGCCAGGCGCCAAGGCTCGCGCAATGTTCGTCGACGTCGGTGCTGCTCGCCTGCAAGACCTGCGAACGCGGGCTTTCTTCGGCACCGCGCGGCAACGCGGCCGAATTTCCGGCGGTTGATGTAGGTGGCGATAGAGCAGCGGTGCTTTGCATCTGCTGACATTAGGCAAGATTTACGCCAAAACCGAACCCATCGGGCGTGATCGTTTAAAGATTTGCCGATTTTCGATAACGCCCATCGCGGTCGGTGGGCTCAGATACCTCTCGCGCGCTGCAGTCGTCCCCTTGGACGGTATCAAAATCCGCAGCGCCGGGAGTTGACGATGCGACCGAGCGAGATCATGCGCGGCAGCCCTGCTGCCCCGCAGGCGCAGGTGACCCGCGCCAATTGGAGAACCTTCCCAGCCATCAGGTGGGGCTTCACCCACGTCAGGGAATTGCTTCCGACCGCGGAGATCCGCCGCGCGGATCAGGCTTCGCCGCTGCCGATGGCGCCGCGCGAGATCCTCGGCCTTGGTTTCGTGGCGCCTGACGGCACCGAGACCTCCGTCTCCGCGACCCTGCAGGAGACGTTCGCCGACGCGCTGCTGGTAATGCATCGCGGCGCGCTGGTTCATGAATGGTATGGCGACGGCATGACGGCCGCCACGCCGCATCTGATTTGCTCGGTGAGCAAATCGATTGCCGGCACGCTCGGCGGTGTACTTGTCGGGCGCGGTCTGATCGACCCGGATGCACAGGTGGTGAGCTATCTGCCGGAGCTGAAAGGCTCCGCCTATGACGGCTGCACCGTGCGCCATCTGCTCGACATGACGGTCGGCATTGCCTTCGAAGAGAACTACGAAGATCCAGCGGGCGATGTGGCCCGCTATCGCTATGCGTCCGGCTGGGATCTGCCTCCGCCCGGAGTGGAGGTTACTGATCAGCGTAGCCTGCTCGCCCGGATGCCTGCGAGCGGCAAGCCGCACGGCAAGGTGTTTCACTACGTATCGCCGAACACCGACGTGCTTGGCTGGGTTTACGAGCGCGCTTGCGGCGCCTCCTATCCGGCGATCCTGTCCGAGTATCTGTGGCAGCCGATGGGGGCGGCCGAGAACGCCTCGATGACGTTGGATGCGCTCGGGGCGTCGCGCAGCGCGGGCGGCATCTCGGCCACCGCACGCGATCTAGTGCGGTTTGGTGAAATGATCCGTTGCCGCGGCAACGTCGCCGGGCGGCAGGTCGTGCCCGGCTGGTGGATCGACGACATTCACACTAACGGCGACTCGCAGGCCTGGGCCGATGGTGATCTCGCCGAGATCTTCCCCGGCGCCCGCTATCGCAGCAAGTGGTACACGATCGATCCCGCGCGCGGCGACCTTGCCGCAATCGGTATCCACGGCCAGTGGATCTACGTCGACGTTCAAACCGACACCGTCATCGTCAAGCTCGCCACGCATCCGAAGGCGATGGACATCGCTCTCGACCTGCGCTGGCTTGCGGCCTACCGCGCGATCGCCGCGCATGTCGCCGCATCCTAATCAATCGATTTGCACCAGGAGCTCTCCATGCTGACGACCTTGAATCGCCGCACGATCCTGAAAGCCGGTGCCGCCAGTCTGGCGGCCGGGATGATGCCCACCATCGCGCGGGGAGCTTCGTCCAAGACGATCCGCGCCGTGATGCACGCACCGCTGCGCGCGACCGACCCGGTGATCAACACCGCATGGACCGGACGCAATCACGGTCTCAACATCTACGACACGCTGTTCGCGATGGATTCGAAGTTTCAGGTCCGTCCGCAGATGGTCGAGAGCCACGAGGTCTCTTCGGACGGCTTGACCTACACCTTCGTGCTGCGCCCGGGGCTGGCGTTCCACGACGGCGCCCCGGTCACCTCGGCCGACGTCGTCCCGTCGCTGCAGCGCTGGGGCAAGCGCGACACGATGGGCGGTCGCATGATGGGTTATGTGGCCGAGTTCAGGATGGTCGATCAGCGCACCTTCCAGATCGTGCTGAAATCGCCTTACGGCCAAGTGCTGCAGACGCTGGCAAAGCCGGCGAGCATCTTCCCGTTCATCATGCCGGCTCGGCTCGCGCAGCAGCCTCCCGAGCAGCCGGTCACCGAATTCATCGGGTCGGGGCCGTTCCGCTTCCTGGCATCCGAATTCCAGCCCGGCAGCCGCGCCGCCTATGAGCGGAATCCGAACTACGTGCCGCGCGCCGAAGCGCCGGACGGGCTCGCCGGCGGCAAGGTGGTGAAGGTCGATCGCTACGAGTGGATCAGCATGCCGGACATGCAGACCGCGGCCAATGCGCTATCGAACGGCGAGATCGATTTCCTCGAAGCACCGCCGCACGATCTTTTGCCGAAGCTTGCCCAGGACAAGAAGCTCGTGGTCGCCGACTACAATCCGCTCGGTTTCATGTCGGTGGTGCGGATGAACTGGCTGACCGAGCCGTTCAATCGACCGGAAACCCGGCAGGCGCTGATGTACGCCAGCGATCAGGTCGACTGGCTGGAGGCGCAGGTCGGCAACCCCGATTACTACCAGCCCAGCGCGGCGATGTTCGGGCCGAACACGCCGTTCGCCTCCGAGTCCGGCTGGAACGGCAAGCCGGACCTCGCGCGCGCCAAGGAATTGCTCAAGAAGGGCGGCTACAACGGTGCGCCGGTCGTGATGATGCAGGGCACCGACTCGCCGATGCTGTACGGCTCGTCGACCGTGACCGCGCAGAAGCTGCGCGCGCTCGGCATGAACGTCCAGGTTCTGACGATGGATTGGGGATCGATCCTGGCGCGGCGCGCCAAGACCGATGCTGCGGCACAGGGCGGTTGGTCAGTCTATCACTATGTCACGACGACGGCGGACCTGATGAATCCGCTCACCAACACCCTGATCGACACCCGCGGCAAAGCGAGCGGCATTCCGGGCTGGCCGGAGGATGCCGAGGTCGAGGCGCTGCGGGCCAAGTTCGCGATGGAGCCGAACCCGGAGGCGCAGAAGGCGACCGCCGACGCGATTCAGGCCCGCGCCTACGAGGTCGTGACGCACATTCCGGGCGGCCTGATCAAGCAGCCGGTGTGCCATTCCAAGGCGCTGACCGGCATCATTGCCGCGCCGGCGCCGCTGTTCTGGAACGTCGAGAAGGTGTGAGGTGCGGGTCCTGCTCCTCATCGGGCGGCGCGTCGCAGCGACGGTGCCAGTGCTGGTTGCGGTCGCCCTGATCGCGTTCGTGCTGCTGCGCATCAGTTCGGGCGATCCGGTGGCGCAACTCGCCGGCGACAATGCGTCGCCCGAAGTGATCGCGGCCATCCGGGCGCGGCTCGGCCTCGATCAGCCGCTGATCGTGCAGTTCCTGCAATGGGGCTGGCACGTCGTGCAAGGCGATCTCGGCACCTCGATCGTGTCGGGCACGCCGGTGCTGCGATTGATCGGTCAGCATACGGCCCCGACGATCGCGGTGTCGCTGCTCACCATGCTGGTGTCTGTCGTCATCGGCGTGCCGCTCGGAGTCTACGCGGCTTGGCGGCGCGGCGGGATCGTCGATCAGCTGACCTCGGTGATGACGACCGCTGGCTTCGCGGTCCCCACCTTCGCGGTCGGCTACGTGTGGATCTATGTGCTGTCGATGCAGGCGGGGCTGTTCCCGGTCCAGGGCTACGCGCCGTTGTCGGCTGGCCTCGGCCGCTTCCTGTGGCATCTGACGCTGCCGGTGCTCACGCTCAGCTTCGTCTATGTCGCGCTGATCGCACGGGTGTCGCGGACCAGTCTGCTCGAGGTGATGTCCGACGATTATGTGCGCACTGCGCGCGCGAAGGGGCTTCCCGAGCGGGTGGTGATCTTCCGGCACGCGCTGCGCAACGCCGCGGTGCCGATCGTTTCGATCATCGGTATCGGCGTTGCGCTGTTGATCGGCGGCGTGGTGATCACGGAAAGCATCTTCAATCTGCCCGGGCTCGGTCGGCTCACCGTCGACTCGGTGATGGCGCGCGACTATCCGGTGATCCAGGCCGTCATTATCGTGTTCGGGGGCGTCTACGTGCTGATCAACCTTCTGATCGACCTCAGCTACGCAGCCTTTGACCCGAGGATTTCGCTGTCATGAGTGTGATCGCCACGGCATCGCCGGTCGCCGCACGGACACGCGCGCGTTCCTTGCCGGCGATCTTCCGCAGCAAAGCCATGCTGTTCGGCTTGGTCGTGCTCGGCGCGCTGATCCTGATCGCGATCTTTGCCGGAGCGCTCGGTGTGGTCGATCCGGCGGCTGTGCAGCCGCGTCTGCGGCTGAAGCCGCCGAGCGCCGCGGCATGGCTCGGGACCGATCATCTCGGCCGCGATGTTTATAGCCGGCTGATCTATGGCAGCAGGGTTTCATTGCTGGTGGGCGGCGTCGTTGCGCTGCTCGCTGTGGTGTTCGGCGCTCTGCTCGGGCTGATTTCCGGCGCGGTGCGGTGGATCGACGGGCTGTTGATGCGCGCAATGGACGGCGTCATGGCGATCCCCGCGATCCTGTTTGCGGTGGCGATGATCGGCGCGCTCGGGGCCGACCTGGTGACGATCTGCATTGCGATCGCGATCCCTGAAATTCCGCGGGTGGCGCGCCTGGTGCGCAGCATCGTGCTGACCGTGCGCGAGGAGCCCTACATCGAGGCGGCAGTCAGCATGGGCACGCGGACGCCGACGCTGATCGCACGGCACATGGTTCCGAACGTGCTCGCCCCCCTGATTGCACAGGCGACCTTTATCGCGTCGTCGGCGATCCTGATCGAAGCCTCGCTGTCGTTCCTCGGCATCGGCATGCCCGACGAGGTGCCGAGCTGGGGCAACATGATGGCGAACGCGCGCCTGGTGTTCCAGGTCAAGCCGATGCTGATGCTGTTGCCCGGTCTGTGCATCGTGCTGACCGTGTTCGCGATCAATCGCATCGGCGATGGCTTGCGCGATCTGCTCGATCCTCGGTTGGCCAAGTCGGTGGGGCGCCTCAAATGACCGAACCGGTTCTCACCATCCAGGGCCTCGTCGTCGGCCGTGGCGACGATCCATCCGCCGAGCCGATCGTGCGCGGTCTCGACCTGGAGATCGGCCCGGGCGAGATCGCCTGCATCGTCGGAGAGTCCGGGTCGGGCAAGTCCGTGACGTCGTTCAGCGTAATGGGGCTGCTACCCGACGCGTTGACGGCGCGGGCCGGTTCGATCCGTCTGCTCGGGCAGGAACTGCTGGGTGCCGATCCTGAGCGGCTGCGGAAACTGCGCGGCAGCCGGATGGCGATGATCTTCCAGGAGCCGATGACGGCGTTGAACCCGGTGATGACGATCCGGTCGCAACTCGCCGAGGTGGTGGAGTTTCACGGCGAGACGCCGATGTCGCGCGGTGCACTCGATGCCCTGATCCTGAAGACCCTCGAGGATATGCTGGTCCGCGATCCGAAGCGGGTGATGAATGCGTATCCGCATCAATTGTCCGGCGGACAGCGCCAGCGCGTGATGATCGCGATGGCTCTCCTGTTGTCACCGTCGCTGCTGATCGCCGACGAACCGACCACGGCGCTGGACGTGACGACACAGAAGCAGATCCTCGGCCTCATCAAGTCGCTGGTCGAGCGCCGCAACATCGGTGTTTTGTTCATCACGCACGATTTCGGCGTCGTCGCGGATATCGCCGATCAGGTCGTGGTGATGCAGCGCGGCGAACTGGTCGAAAGCGGGCCGGCTGCAAAGGTTCTGCAGTCGCCGGAGAAGGCGTATACGCGGTTGCTGATCGACTCCGTTCCGAAGGGAAAGGCGTCCGGGGAAACCCGGGCCGAGGCTGCGGCACCGGTTCTCGACGTTCGCAATGTCGAGATGGTGTACGGGCGACGGTCGCTGTTCGGTGCATCGACCACGACGCATGCGCTCAAGGGCGCGAGCTTCACGTTGAACCAGGGCGAAATTCTCGGCGTGGTCGGGGAATCCGGTTCAGGCAAGTCGACGCTCGCGCGCTGTGTCGCGCGGCTCGCGACGCCGACGGCAGGGCAGATCCTGCTGATGGGGCGTGACATCTCGAAGGCCGGTCAGGAAGAACTGCGGCTGCAGCGTCGCTACATTCAAGTCGTGTTCCAAGACCCGTATCGCTCGCTCAATCCGCGCCTTCCGGTCGGCCGTTCGCTGATCGAGGGGGCTGTCAATTTCGGCGTGCCCGCCGAAGTTGCGCGAGAGAAGGTGCGGGCGCTGCTCGAACTCGTCGGCATGGATACGGATATCTTCGACCGCCTGCCGCATGAATTCTCCGGCGGCCAGCGCCAGCGGATCTGCATTGCCCGTGCGCTGGTCAGCGAACCGCAGATCCTGATCGCCGACGAGTCCGTCTCGGCGCTCGACGTCACGGTTCAGGCCCAGGTGCTCAAATTGTTCGCGGATCTGCGCGCGCGGCTCGGGCTGGCGATGCTGTTCATCACTCATGACCTGCGCGTCGCCGCCGAACTCTGCGATCGCATCATGGTGATGCGTCACGGCGAGATTGTCGAGAGCGGCCCGACCGCGGGGATCATGCAGCACCCGCAGCACGACTACACACGCGCCCTGTTCGCGGCCGCTCCCGGCCAGGAGCGGTTCCGCGCGCTCGCCACAGTCTGAATGTAACACGACCGGATCAGGATGGAGCCAACCATGTCCCAGATGATGTCTGAAGCTACTGAGCGACCGCAGGAGCCCGCGCTGAAGGCGTCTGCGCCTCATCCACTGGACCCGCTCACCGAAACGGAGATCGCGACCGTCTGCAATGTCGTGCGGGACGCTGCGCCATCGCCGGAGCATTGCCGGTTTCCGACGGTGCGGCTCGAGGAGCCTCTCAAGTCGGAGCTGCGCGAATTCGATGCCGGCGCCATGCTGCCGCGCCGTGCCTTCGTGCTGACGTTGGATGTCTCGAACGGCGAGGCGGCCGAGCACATCGTGGACGTCGCGTCGTCGACCATCTTGTCGCGCAAAGTGCAGCCCAACAGCCAGCCGCCGTATGGCCAGCCGCCGGTGATGCTCGAAGAGTTTTACAAGACCGACGCGGTGGTGAAGGCCGATCCCGGCTGGCGCGCCGCGATGAAGCGCCGTGGTCTGAGCGAGGCGGAGATCGAGCTGGTGCAGGTCGATCCGTTTTCCTCGGGCTTCTTCGACAAGGAATTCGAACGCGGCGCCCGCATCGTCCGCGCCACCAGCTTCTTCCGCGAGCATCCGCAGGACAACGCCTACGCGCATCCGATCGAAGGTGTCGTCGCCGTGGTGGACCTGATCGCCGGCAAGGTGGTCGATCTGCTCGACGAGGATCCGATCGTTCCGATCCCCCGCAAGAAGCGGAACTACGGCGCGCATGAGATCAAAAATCCGCGCACCGACATCAAGCCGCTGCACATCGAGCAGCCCGAGGGCGCCAGCTTCAAGGTCGATGGCTGGAACGTCGAGTGGCAGAAATGGAATTTCCGCGTCGGCTTCACGCCGCGCGAAGGCCTGGTGCTGCATCAGCTCGGCTATCAAGACGGCGAGCGGAAGCGTTCGATGATTCATCGTGCCAGCGTCACCGAAATGGTGGTGCCGTACGCCGATCCCAATCCCAATCACTTCTGGAAGTCCGCCTTCGATGCCGGCGAGTACGGCCTCGGCATGCTCGCCAATGCGCTCGAACTCGGCTGTGACTGCCTCGGTCACATCCATTATTTCGACGTGCCGGCCGCCGACGACAAGGGCGCGCCGTTCGTGATGAAGAACGCGATCTGCATGCATGAGGAGGATTACGGCATCCTCTGGAAGCACTACGAATTTCGCAACGGCCTGTTCGAGGTTCGGCGTTCGCGGCGGCTGGTGATCAGCTTCTTCGCGACCGTCGGAAACTACGACTACGGCTTCTATTGGTACTTTTATCAGGACGGCACCATTCAGCTCGAAGCCAAGCTCACCGGCATCATTCAGACCACCGCGGTGCAGCCGGGCGAGCGCTACAAATGGGGCGGCATGGTCGACGACAATCTTGGCGGCCCGACCCACCAGCACTTCTTCAACGTGCGGATGCACATGGACCTCGACGGCGGCGGCAACACCGTGACCGAGCACGATTTCGTGCCGCGGCCGTTCGGTCCCGACAATCCGTACGGCAACGTGTTCGATACAACCACGCGGGTGATGACCAAGGAAAGCGAGGGCACTGCGGTCGCCAATGGCGAGACGGGACGGTTCTGGAAGATCAGCAATCCGAACGTGAAAAACTCCGTGGGCAATGCGCCGTCCTACAAGCTCGTCGTCATGCCGAGCCCGTTGATGTTGGCACAGGAGGAGAGCTACGTGCGCAAGCGCGGCGGCTTTGCCACCAAGCACGTCTGGGTCACGGCGTTCGATCCGGCCGAAAAATACGCCAGCGGCGACTATCCGAACGTCCACGCCGGCGGCGACGGCTTGCCGCGCTACGTCGCGCAGGACCGCCCGATCGAGAATGCCGACATCGTGGTCTGGCACAGTTTCGGCCACACCCACATCTGCAAGCCGGAGGATTTCCCGGTGATGCCGGTCGAATATGCCGGCTTTACGATGAAGCCGGTCGGCTTCTTCGCCGCCAATGCGGCCAGCGACATCGCACCGGAGCGCAATGCGCGCAGCGTGCTGCATGGTGAGGCGAACGGCGGCAGCTCCTGCTGCCACGCCGGCTGACCCCTGCATGTGCTGTCTGATTGCGCTGCTGCTCGGCGCCGTGCAGGTCGTGCTGCGCGGCTCCGGGGGCGCGGCGGAAGGCAGCTGCCGTCATCATCGCGGGACCGGGGCGGTGCTGCGGCCGCCGATTGCGATCGGCGCGGGCCTGATACTCGGTGCAGTTGCGGCGGTGGCCATCATTGCCGCAGCTCCGGCATCGGCCTTGCAGGATTGGCATGGCCCGATTTGCCGCGCGCTGTTTCCGGCGCTATCAGCCACGAACTGAATTCAACAAGGAACGAAGAATGCGCGATTTTCACAAGACCGGCCGCTCGCTTGCGGTGGCGCAGAACGGCATGGCGGCGACGTCGCATCCGCGCGCGACGCTGGCGGCGGTCGATATCCTGCGTCGTGGCGGCAACGCGATCGATGCCGCGGTCGCCGCGGTCGCGGTGCAGGGCGTGGTCGAGCCGCAGATGACCGGCATCGGCGGCGATTGCTTCGCCCTGATCGCGCCGCGCGGTGGCCGTCCGATCGCGCTGAACGGCTCCGGCCGCACCCCGGCCGGGACCGACGCGGAAAAGTATGCAAGTGGTGACTCGCGCGACATCCCGCCGACATCGCCGGAAGCCGTCACCATTCCGGGTTCAATCGACGCGTGGTGCACATTGATGGAGCGCCACGGCAGCCTGCCGCTGGCCGATGTGCTGGCGCCGGCGATCGAGGCCGCGGAGCAGGGCTTCTGCGTCACGCCGCGCGTCGCCTCGGATTGGCGGCGGTTTCGCGAGCGCGTCGAGATCGATCCCAACGCCGCTGCGCAGTTTCTGCCCGGAGGCAAGGTGCCGGAGATCGGCGACGTGCGCTCGCAGCCGCGGCTCGGCGCGACGCTGCGCAAGATCGCGCGGGAAGGCCGCGCCGGCTTCTATGAGGGCGAAGTCGCCGAGGAAATGGTGGCGGTGCTGCGCAAGCTTGGCGGCGCTCATCGCGTCGATGATTTCGCCGCGCACCGCAGCGAGGATGTGACGCCGATCTCGGCCGATTATCGCGGCTATACGGTGATGGAATGTCCGCCGAACGGGCAGGGTCTCGCGGCGCTGATGATCCTGCGCGTGCTCGAAGGCTACGAGGTCGGCAAGCTCAGTGAGGCGGATCGGATTCATCTGCTCGCCGAAGCCACCAAGGCCGCCTATGCGACGCGCGACGCGTATTTCTGCGATCCTGCGACCAGCCCGCTCGAGCCCGCCCGCTTCCTGTCGGACGCCGTCATCGGCAGGATTCGGCAGGCGATCACGATGGATCGCGCCGGTGAGGCGCAGCCGTGGCTCGACACCGAACATCGCGACACGGTGTACGTTACGGTGGTCGATCGCGACCTCAACGCGGTGTCGCTGATCAATTCGATCTTCTATCCGTTCGGCAGCGGCATCTACGCGCCGAACTCCGGCGTGCTGTTGCACAATCGCGGCTGGAGCTTCCGCGCCAAGCCGGGCCATCCCAATTCGCTGGCGCCGAGCAAGCGGCCGATGCACACGATCATCCCCGGCATGCTGATGCGGGGCGATCAGGCCGTGATGCCGTTCGGCGTGATGGGCGGCCACTATCAGGCCGCGGGGCACGCCAACTTCATTTCGAACGTGCTGGACCTTGGCCTCGACATCCAGGCCGCGGCCGAGCGTCCGCGCAGCTTCTGCTTCGACGGTGCGCTGGCGCTGGAGACGACGATCGGCCAGGACATCCACGACGAGATGCAGCGCCGGGGACACACCACGCGCTGGACCGAGGAGGCGATCGGCGGCTGCCAGGCGATCCGCATCGACCGCGAACGCGGCGTCCTGCTCGGCGCCTCGGATCATCGCAAGGATGGTCTGGCGCTCGGCTATTGATGGCGAGTTATCAGCGCCGCAGCCGATCGGTTGCGGCGCTGAAGGCTCTTTAGCAATCCGCCGGCACCTGTGGTGATGGCGGTCGGCGGCGACAGGGGCATCTTGAGTTGCCGGGCATCGCAGGGTGCTCAACGCATCCCGCGGCAGGCTGCTCGACTGATCGGCGGAGCAGTCTCAGGCGTCGCGGTCCAGCGCGTGCTTGATCCGGTCGATCAAGGCGTTGGGTTGCAGCGGCTTCGGCAGCACGGCGATCACGGCGCGGCTTGTTGGCAAGTTTGCAACCCGTCCGACTGAGCGTGACGACAGCGTGCTCTGGTCAATCGAGACAGCGCGGAAGGACCACCGCGAAGGTCGAGCCTTCGCCCTCGACCGATCGCACGGTGATCGGGTGACGAAGCAGGCGGGCGGTCTCGCGCACGATGTAAAGACCGAGCCCAAGGCCCGATGTGTCGCCGACCTTGTCGCCGCGCTGAAAGGCATCGAAGATCCGGCGGAGGTCGGCTTCCGAGATGCCGGGGCCGGTGTCGGTGATCTCGACGGTCACGCTGCGCGCGTCGGCCTCGCAGCGCACCGACACGCAGCTACCTCGTGGCGAGAACTTTATGGCATTGCCGACCAAGTTGCGCAGGATGGTCTGCAACATGGGGCCGTTCGATCGCACGGCGGTCGCGGGCTTCTCGATGATGAGTTGCACGCCGGTCGCGCCGGCATACTCGGTCCAGTCGCGCTCGACTTTGCCGAGAACCTGCTCGAGATCGACGGTCTGCTCGAGCGCGTCGGGACTCGTCCGATATTGCGACGCGCACGCCAGCTCGCTCAGTTCGAGATCGAGACGGCCGAGTGCCTTCATCGCGACCGAGAGCCGCTGGGCCGCCGCCGTCGCGAGATCGTCCTGCAGCGCGCGTTCGATGAACAGCATCGCGATCTGCAGCGGCTGCTTCAAGTCGTGTCCCATCACCGCCATCAGCCGTGCGATCTCATGACACGCCGGATCAATGACGGACATGTCGGACGGCCGTCGGCTCGGTTGCGAGAAGGACATATCGGCACCCCTGTCAATCTTGGTGTTGCTGCAGCATCGCAGCGAACAGGGAGCGGCGTAACTATACTGATGGGTGTAGGGAGCAAACGTTGCGACGGTGCGCGACTTGTGCCGCGGCAAAGAACTCAGAACGCCGGCGGGACGAGTCCAGGCGGGGGCGAGAGCGTTGCTGCGAGATCTCACGAGGGCGTCGTGATCCCGGTGGAAGCCGCGGCCAGAACTCGGGCTGCCGTCGTGATCCGTTACAATCCCGCCGAGTCAGTCGACGTATTCAGCCAGCGCGCGACGTCGTGGGCGAAGTAAGTGACGATGACGTCGGCGCCGGCGCGCTTGAAGGCCCCGAGCGTTTCGAGCACGGTCTGGCGCTCGTTGATCGCGCCGGATTGGGCCGCGAACTTGATCATCGCGTATTCGCCGCCGACCTGGTAGGTCGCAACTGGCAGCAGGGAGACCTCGCGAATCTTGGACAACACGTCGAGATAGGGCAGGCCCGGCTTGACCATCAGGAAGTCCGCGCCCTCCGCCTCGTCCAGACGGGCCTCGAGCAGCGCCGCACGCTGGTTCATCGGGTCGAGCTGATAGCCGGCCCGGTTGCCCTTGAGGCCGCAGTCGGCGGCGACGCGAAACGGTCCGTAGAGCGCCGAGGTGAATTTCGACGCATAGGCCATGATGGCCACATGTTGAAAGCCAGCGGCGTCGAGGGCCACGCGGATGGCCTGGACTTGGCCGTCCATCATCCCTGACGGCGCGACCATCTCGGCTCCGGCCTGGGCCGCCACGACGGCCTGTTTGCCGAGATTGGCCAGGGTGGCGTCGTTGTTGACCTCGCCGTCGTCGACCACGCCGCAATGGCCATGGTCGGTGTATTCGCAGAAGCAAAGATCGGGAATGACGATCATCTCCGGGGCGGCCTGCTTGGCCGTCCGCACCATCCGCGCGACCAGCCCGTCCTGTTTCCAGGTGTCGCTGCCGATGGCGTCCTTGTGGTGCGAAATGCCGAACAGCATCACCGCCTTCAGGCCGTCCCGCGCGAGCTGGCGGATCTGCTCCGCCAGTTGCCGTTCGGGAAGCCGGACGAGCCCGGGCATCGTCGGAATGGCGTGGGGCTCGTCGATGCCTTCGTCGATGAACAGCGGGTGGATCAGATCGTCGGTCGATATCTGTGTCTCGCGAACCAGATCGCGCAGAGTTTCGGTTCGGCGAAGGCGCCGCAAACGCAGCGACGGAAAGCTTGCGGACACCTCAGGCCTCCTCGAACGTCTTGACCGGGGCGATGCGCAGCATGGCTCGCGCCTCGGCGGACGACGCCACCGGCCGTCCGATGTCCTGCGCATAGCGGACAATGCGTTCGACCAGTTGGGCGTTGCTCTTGGCGAGCTCGCCATAGCGATAATAGACGTTGTCTTCGAAGCCGGTGCGGACATGGCCGCCGAGCAGCATGGTGTGCAGGTTGATCGGCAACTGGCCTTTGCCGATCGCCAGCGCCGACCAATGGCTTCCAGGCGGGATGCTCTCGACGAGATGCAGCAGGCTCTTGCAGGTCGCAGGCGCGCCGCCGGGAATGCCCAGCGCGAAGTTGTAGCTCAGCGGAGCAGTCAGATGACCGCTGTCCACCAGGGCCTGGGCTTCGCCGATGATGCCACAGTGATAGACCTCGACCTCCGGCTTGACGCCGTATGTCTGCATGTCGTTCGCCAACTCTCTCGCCAGAGCGGGAGGATTGATGAACGGCTTGCTGCCGTGATTGAGCGAGCCGCAATTGAACGAAGCGATGTCGGGACGGAGCTTCAGATGATTCCAGGCGACGCGCTTTTCCTTGTCGGGAGGTAGGTTGAAGCCTGAGGTGCTGAGATTGATCAGGATGTTGCACCGGTTGCGGATCCGCGCCACGATTTCCTCGAACACGGCTTCATCGTAGCTCGGCGCGCCGTCGCGGCCGCGGGCATGGATATGCGCGATCGACGCGCCGGCGTTCCAGCAGTCATAGACGGCGTTGGCGATTTCCTCGGGCGTGTAGGGAATGTTCGGATTTTTGTCGCGGCCGGTGATCCCGCCGTTGACGGCAGCCGTAATGATCAACTTGCTCACATCCAAACTCCCACATCAGTTTGTGGCCCCACGCTATTGGTTGCGCGCCTCCGTTTCTTCCTGGGACCGGACATCTTCTGCGCCGAACCGGACAATTCGATCGCGACGGCGGGCCCAAGCAACGAGATAGCCGTCCGAAAGTGGCGGCGATTGTCCTGCTCGTCGCGAACTGAGAAGAGAAAGTCGATTCAGAAGCGCATCGACTTCAGCTCGACGCGAGCGCTCCGCAGATGCAACAGGAAGGGCTGCGCATCGCGATGTGGCCGGGACGTCGATCCGCTATCGTGGGAAATACCGGCTGGGGTTGCATCCCGTCAGCCGCCGAAACATCGCGGTGAAAGCGCCCGGCGTTTCATAGCCGAGGTCCGCGGCCACGACGATCACCGGCTCGCCGGCTGCCAGACGCGGCACGGCCGCCAGCACCCGGGCCTGCTGCCGCCAGGTGCGGAAGGAGACGCCCAGTTCCGACCTGAACAAGCGCGCCAGCGTACGTGTCGAGGCGCCGACCACGCGGCCCCATTCTTCCAGGCTTAGATCGTTGCCGATGTCGGCCAATATGGCCTCGCAGATGCGGGCCAGGCGCCAGTCGACGATGTTCGGCATATGCAACGGCGGCTCGGACGTGGCGCGAAGCTCGTCCAGCAGGAGAGGGACCATATGGCTGCCATGGCCGTTGATGTCGCAATGCTCCGGCCGCGCGGTGATCCGCACGATCAGCTCACGAAGCAGGCCGGACACCGGAACCGAAAGAGGCTGGTCGGCAAAGCGCGCCGGGCAGGTATCGGGACGGACATACAGCGTATGCAGGGCCACCGGGCCGCGCGCCCGCATCCGGTGTTCGACGCCGGGCGGCATCCACACCGCGCGCTGTGGCGGCACCAGCCATAGCTTGTCGTTCGCAGTGATCTCCATGACCCCCGTCGTCGCAAAGATCAGCTGCCCATGGGCGTGTGAGTGCATCGGTAGAGCGTGCTTGTCCGGGTACTCCCGGCGCATCGCGGAGACCGGGCTCGTCGTATCGCGCGGATGATTAGCATCTGTGATCATCGGAGCCCTCGTGCGATGCTCGAGGTTTCAACTAATGGGATCGGTACGCGCGATCAAGCCTGATCGCCCTCATGCAGGACGGGGCTGATCCGAGAAAACTGCATGTGGGGCGGCTTGCTGGCCAGCCGGGAGCTAAACGTTCGCTCCCGGACGAAGCTGCACCAGGGTCGCTCGACGTCGCTGTGATTGAAATTTGTTACTTCGCGGGCATGCGCCATCGCTGACGAGCGCCAGCTCCTTCGAGCCATCGTGCCGGACCGGTGACCCGGTCCGCCGATCTGTCGCGCTGACCGACGCCTCGCGACAGCGCCCCTCACGGACAGGACGATGCGGATCAGAGTCTGTTTGGGAATATCGTCGAGAGGCGCCGCGTCGGCCTCGCGCCGCGCGTGCGGACGCGCTACTGGTGGAGCTGTAATGGCAGTGATCGGCCTCATTTCGGATACGCATGGGCTGCTGCGCCCGGAAGCGGTGCGCCGCCTGACCGGCGTGGATGCCATTGTGCATGCCGGCGACATCGGTGATCCGGGCATTATCGAGGCGCTGCGGACGCTGGCGCCGGTGACGGCGATCCGTGGCAATATCGACCGCGGCGGCTGGGCGCGCGCCTACCGCGAGACCGAGCGGTTGAGCGTCGCCGGCCGGACGCTTTACGTGCTGCACGACCGCAAGACGCTCGCCATCGATCTTGTGGCGGAGGGCATCGACGTCGTGATCAGCGGCCATTCGCACGTGCCGAAGATCGAGACGGCAGCCGGTGTGCTGTTCATCAATCCCGGCAGCGCAGGCCGCCGCCGCTTCAAGCTGCCGATCACCGTGGCGACGCTGGAGATCGCGGCCGGTGAGATGCGGGCCGAGATCCACGATCTCGGCGTTGGGTAAGGCGCGCGCTAGGCTGTCGCCGGGACGCGCTGCGCGAGCGTGCCGAGGATGCCGGTGAGGCCGATCAAGGCGGCCAAGTAGTTCAGCTTCGATCCCGCGAAGCTTGCCAGCGCCGGCCCGCGCACCAGCCGGACCGCGTAATAGATCGGCGCATGCACTATATAGAAAATCATCACCGGACCGACCAGGATCCCGAGCCCTTCGCCCCAATTGCCGTCACCGGCCATTCTGGCCGCGACCGGCGCGTTGAGCGTCAACGAGAGCACCAGCAGGACGACGACACAAATCACCTGATGCATGACTGCAACGATCACCCTGTCTTCGGCGCCGCTCCCGCAGCGGCGCGCGGTTCGTTATATCGCCCAGGTGGCGGCAACATGGCGAGCCGCCTGTTTCTTGGCCGGGCCTTGACCGCGCCGGCGTGACCGCCAAAGAAGGCCGCAACAAACGACGCGCGTGAAACGGAGCAGAGGCGATGCCGCATCTCATTATGGATTATTCGGCCGATCATCTCGGCCGGGACCGCATCGCGCGCCTGATGGAGGACATCGCCGTCACCGCCGCGGCGACCGGGGTGATGAACGCAGCCGACATCAAGGTGCGCGCCCGCGGCTTCGACGACTATCTGGTCGCCGGCCAGCGCGACAGCTTCGTCCATCTCGTGGTGTTCATGCTGGCGGGCCGCACGCCGGAGCAGAAGGAGGCGCTCAGCATCGCGCTGCGCCGGACCCTGGTCGAGCACTGCCCGGACATCACCAGCCTCAGTGTCGACATCCGCGACATGGACCCGGTGGCTTACAAGAAGCGGCTGAAGGCGTAGCGGCTCGGTGCGAGCGGCAATTCGCGACGTCAGCGGCCGAGCAGCGCCGTCATCTCGCGCCAGTGAAGGATCTGAACGCCGGGCGCGTCGCTGCGCGCCGCCGCGATCATCGCCCGCGCAACGTCGCCGCCGTCGATGCCGCGAAACCGATCGGCCGGGCCGAGCAGCACCGGGTTGAGCAGGTGTGACAGGCCGATGAACAGCCGCTCCAGCGGGCGGTGCTCGGCGCGCTGGCCGACCAGCATCGACGGCCGGAAAATGGCGGTGCGGGGAAAGCCCAACGCGATGACGTCGCGCTCGGTCTCGCCCTTGGTGCGGAGATAGAACGAACGCGACGCCGCGTCGGCGCCCACCGCTGAGACCAGGAACACCGCCTGTGCACCGTTGTGGCGCGCGATGCGCGCCGCCTCGACTGGATAGTCGTGGTCGATCCGGTAATACGCCGCCTCGTCGGGCGTCTGCTTGCGCGTGGTGCCGAGCGCGACGAACACCTCGTCGGCGACGAGCTGCGCGGCTAATGCGGGGAGGGTCTCGCGATCGCCGATCAGCACCGTCAGCTTCGGATCGCTCAGCGTCAGCGGTCGCCGCACGACTGCGATCACCCGCGTCGTGTCGGGCCTGTCGAGCAGCCCGCGCAGCAGCTGCGCGCCGATGAAGCCGGTGGCGCCGAACACGAGCGCGGTGGTCATGACGAGGTCTCACCGGTTGCGGTCATGCCGGGCAGGATCGCATGCGGCAGGGAGGAGCGCAACGCGGCGTGGTGCAGCGGTCTCGTCGGGTGCGCAAGTGAAGCGTGCCTAACGCGCGACGGTTCGAGAGCGCCGCCGGATGGGAGCACGGCGCTGCGCGCCTTTGCCGACCCGGCGAGCGGTGTCAGCGCTCGATCATGCGGAAGCCGACGACGCCGGCATCGGCATCGAACAAATAGTCGAAGGCGTTCAGGGCGTGGACGCTGGTGTTGACGAAGGTCGGGCGGTTTGCGCCGCCGACCAGCACGATCCGCTCGGGCGCGGCCGCATTGGCGGTGTCGCCGGCAGCGAAGCCATAGCCCGGCGGGCGATCTGCTGCGGCGTCGCCAAAGCGGATCGACAGCCGCGTGCCGGGCGCCAGCGTCTTGCCGCCCCGGTCGCCCTCCTGCGTGCGGTCTGCCTCGCGGTCCGGCGGCAGCGTCAGATACATCACCGACACGCCGGTATCGATCAGCGCGGTGCCGCAGGCCGGTGTGCCGTCGTCGACCGCGATGCAGGCCGGCAATGGGTCCCAATCGAGCCCGTCCGCCGCCCGCCCCAACTGCACGACGTGATAGTTGCCGCGGGTGTTGGCTTCGGTCAGCCCGACATGGACGCCGGCGCGCGTCACCACATAGCCGCGCCGCAGCGCGCCGGGCGCCGCCATGCTGCCCATGCCGGGCAGATTGAGAAACGGATTCTTGTCGGGCGTGCTCTGGCTCTGATGGTCGCCCTCGCGCGCGAAGCCGATGCCCAGCATGGCGACGTGGCGCGGCGCATCGCTCGGCTCGCAATTGCGCGGATGCGGCACGCAGTCGATCCGCTCGACCGCGAGCACGGCGATCGGCTTCGTGGTGACGCTCTGGCCGTTGCTGCCGGCGATGGTGACGCTGGTTTCGACCCAGCGGCCACGCATGATCCGGCCGGAACTCGAATAGGTCAGCGTGCCGGGCCCGAGCGGCCGCAGGCTGTCGATGTCGGGAATGCTGGAGGCCGCGACCACGATACCGGTCGATCCGGTGTCCATCACCGCACGCACCGGCTCACCGCCGAAACTCATCAGCAGCGTCGGCGGCTTCGCCCGCGGCTCGCCCGCTTCGGAGTCGTTGAGATAGCGCAGATAGGTGCCACCCTCGCGGGCTTCGTAGCGCTGGGCGAGGGCGGGCTGGGCCAGACAAGCCAGCGCCAGAGCGAGACTGCAGCTGGAGAGGGTTTTCGCGGCGTCCATCAAATCGATCACTCCCTCGCTGCACCATACACCTATCATTTGATAGCTGTGCTGTTGAGCGAGAGCTTACAAGTCGGAGCTTTACAAGATCCTCGTTGGCGATGTGACAATTCGAACGAATTCGCGGCGCGACTCGTTGATGGTTGCAGCCCGTAGCCCGCATGAGCGAAGCGACATGCGGGAATTCTGAGGCGTGGGGTCCCGCGTATCGCTGCGCTCACGCGGGCTACGAAGCTACGAAGCCGGCGCGCGGGGCGCCGGCTTCCGCTCGGTCTCAGGCTTCTTCGTCGACCTCGCTCTGCTCGATCGCGGCCGGCATTTTGGCGACCGACATCAGGGTGCGGGCGACCTGATTGAGCAGCTGGTCGGCGTTCTGCTCTTCGGCCAGCGACGCGGAGAGAAGCGCGACGATCGCAGAATGCCGAAGCTGCTGCGCGAGGTTTTTGGCCGTGGTGTAGGCGGAGATCTCGTAGTGCTCGACCCGCTGCGCGGCCCCGATCAGGCCGAGATCGGCGGCGGCATCGGACTTGGCTTCGCCTTCCGCCATCACCTCCTGGCCTTCCTCGACCAGACCCATCATGCCCTTGCACGGCTTGGCGCGCGCCGGCGCGCCGAGCAGCGACAGGCATTCGGTGAGACGCTCGACCTGTTGCTCGGTCTCCTGCAGATGCAGCTCGAACAAGTCGCGCAGCCGATCGAAGCGCGCGGCCTTCGTCATCTTGGGCAGCGCCTTCAGCAGTTGCTTCTCGGCGTGAAGGATGTCGCGCAGCTCGTCGACCAGCAGGTCGTTCATCTCCTCGTCGCCCGGCGGGGGCGCACTTTCGGCCTTGATCGGCGTCGCGGCGTCGTCACCGACGGGCTGCTGCAGCGCGGGCGAGGACACGTATTCCCAGTCGCCGCCCTCGTTCCACGGGCCGCGCGTATCGATCTCGCCTTCGTCGCCGCTGCCGGTGGAGTCGTTGAAGTACTGATCGACCAGCCCCGGCGTCGGCGCGATCGCACCGATCGAGAACGCCGGCTTCTTCATGCTTTCGAGCGCCGCGGCGAACGCCTTCATGTGGGTGATTTCGCGCGTCATCAAGAATTGCAGCGCGTCCTTGGTGCCGGCATCGTCGCAGAAATTGATCAGCCGCTCGTAGACGATCTTGGCGCGCGCCTCTGCGGCAATGTTGCTGCGCAGATCGACGTCGAGTTCGCCGGTAATCTTCAGATAGTCCGCGGTCCAGGGATTGCCCTGCGAGTTGAACAGATTGACGCCGCCGCCGCCGGCGATGGCGATCAACGGATCGGCCTCGGCAGCCTGTCGGTCGAATTTCGACGGCTTTAGATGCATCCGCGCCAGGCAGCCGACGACTTCGAGATGGCTGAGCTCCTCGGTGCCGATATCCATCAGCAGGTCCTTGCGATCCGGATCTTCGCAATTGAGCCCCTGAATCGAATACTGCATCGCGGCCGCCAACTCGCCATTGGCGCCGCCGAATTGCTCGAGCAGCATGTTGCCGAAGCGGACGTCGGGTTCGTCGACGCGGACGGTGAACATCAGCTTTTTGACGTGGTGATACATGGCAAACTTTCTGTGAAAGGGGCTCGGCGCGTGCGGGCTCAACCGCCTGCGCTGCGCGACGTTCCTATTCATCGTGCGTGCGCTGGCACGGCGTCGCTTGCAGAGCCGCGTATCAAATGAGCCGAGTATCACCGCGCTCGGGCGTCGCCATCCGCCGAACTGATCGCGCCGCTGCGCGACGTCCTTCAAGGATCGGACAGCCACGCGCGATCGGTCTCGCGGCTCCAAGGAGCCCGAGTTGTGCACCCGTCGCTTCGCAGCGAGGGGCGGGGGCGCGCCGTCGGCGCAAAGGTGGTGAGGTTCGCGATGGCTTTGCGGACCATCGCGCAACGCCTTCCGGCGCGCCCACCGCGGCGGTTTTAGGCTGTCGGGCCCGTGCTTCCGGGAGCAGGCAAGGGTAATGAAACCCCACTGATCCGGCGGATTACGCCGCCTTCGCCTGCCCACGTCCAGCGAACTAACAAGTCGCAGAGCCTCGTAGTAGGCCCGGACGGGTCCCCGACGCCTCCCGGACGTGCGGGTGCGAACCGCAACGCGCAGGACGCCGCGTCCATTCGACTCCCCCGGCACAGGGCCGGCGTCCTCGAACCATCGTTCCGGACCGGTGACCCGGCCCGCCGATCTGTCCCGCTGACCGACGCCTCGCGAAAGCGCCCCTCACGGACAGGACGGTGCGGACTATAATCACAATAGGACTATTGTCAAGCAGGGCGATCCGCGTCTTTGCTTCGTCGGCTGGGCGAAGCGCGGCGCGCCGTCGCGCAAGGACTCCGCGCCGGGACGCCGGACGCGGGCACGGCGCGGCGTGCCCTGACCCACCGAGGACCGGCACTTTGCTAAAATTGCGCCGTGCGTGGTGTGGATTTAGACAGGGGATCGCGGCACAACACGCGGGCTTCAATGGGTGGGGTCGCGACGTTCGAGATGCAGGGTTCGGTTGTCAGAGTCACGCTGTCCCTGATCGGGCCAGGCATCATCGGCGTGTTCGGCTTGGCGTTTCTGGCGGCGTGGAGCTACGACCGGCGGCCGTATCTCGGCGTGCTGGCCGCGGCGTGTGCGCTGTTCGCGCTCGGCGCCTCGAGCCAGATCCTGTACGTGCCGCGCGACACCGGTTTGAATGCGATGGTGTCGGGCGCGCTCTACACCTGCGCCGTCATCGCGGCGGTCGAAGGCGTGCTGATCCGGTCGGGCAGGGCGTTCGGCGTGTGGATCGACGTCGCGATCTTCGCCGCGTTCTCGCTGGCGCTGTATTACTTCTTCTATGTCGATCGCAGCCTGCTGGCGCGCATCTATGTGCAGAACTTCGGCTACGGGCTGCTGCTGTGCGTCGCCGCGCTGAGACTGTCGCGCCTGCGCAGCGGCCGGCTGGTCGATCGCATCCTGTTCTGGACGCTGCTGCTGTTCGGGCTGCACTTCTTTCCCCGCACTGTGTTCACGGTCGGCGTGTCGGCTCCGTCAGGTGGTCCACTCGGCTTTGCCGACTCGGTGTTCTGGCAGACGCTGCAGCTGTCGATCGCCGTGCTCGGCGCTGCCTTGGCGATGGCCATCCTGGCGGCGGCGGTGTCGGACGTGATGGACGATCTGCGCCGCGAACGGGATCTCGATCATCTGACGGGATTGCTCAACCGCCGCGGCTTCGAGGCCGAGATCGCGGCGCCGATGCGTCGCGCGCCCGAAGGGGCGGCGCTGATCCTGTGCGACGTCGATCATTTCAAATCGATCAACGACAGTTTCGGTCACGACGTCGGCGATGTCGTGCTGAAGCAGATCGGCGCGATCCTGCGCCGCACCGCGCGCAAACACGATCTCGTCGGCCGTCTCGGCGGCGAGGAGTTCGCGGTGTTCCTGCCGGACGCCTCGCTGACCGACGCCACCGACTGCGCCGAGCGGCTGCGCAAGACCATCGCGCAGGGCCGCATTCCCGATCTGGGCGACAGGCTGGTGACGGCAAGCTTCGGCGTCGCGACGCTCCGCGAGGCCGGCGACTGGACCGCGCTGTACAAGATGGCGGACAGCCGGCTGTATCGGGCGAAGGCGGAGGGGCGCGACCGGACGGTGCATCGCGGCGCGTAGGCGCGCCGTCCCGTAGCGACCCGTCGCGTAGTCGCGTAGCCCGGATGAGCGCAGCGACATCCGGGAGCAGCCTCTCCGCAGCGCGAAGACCCCGGGTATCGCTGCGCTCACCCGGGCTATGCTTACGCCTACGGCGACAGATGTGGTGTGGTGTTCACCAGCGGCGCGGACTCGGCCGTCGCCTCGGTCGGCAGCTTGTCGTCATGGATCGCAAGCGCGGGGCCGATCCAGAACGGATCGGCCGTATGGTCCCGCCGCGGGTTCGTCGTATTGGGATGAACCAGAATACTCAGCCCGCCGTGATTGAGCATCAGCCACGGCACCAGACTGGCGAACACCTCGGTCGCAAACGCGATCTGGATCATCGCGCCGTCATGCGGCCCGACCCGGACGTCGTGCCAGCGCCCGACCTGCACCGCAAACCGCTCGCCGATCCACCCGACCAGCCGCTCCGCCACGGGCCGCGTCGCCGCCGGGTCGTAGTAGATGTGCGCATGATAGCTCGCGATCTCGGCGAGCGGCCGGGGGCCGTCGGCAGTCGTGGTCTCGGTCATCGGCAGTGTCCTTCAAATCGGCCCGCGTCGGGGGAAGCATCCGGCAAGGTGCCGCATGAGTGCGGCGAGATGCGGGACATTTTAGCCCGGCCGAACGGCGCATGTCGCCGCGCTCTTGCGGACGACGCTTGCTTCATCCCGGCTAGGCGTGCTGGCTAGTTCCTGGCGCAGCCCGCGATGAATCCCTGCGCGACGGCTTTCAGGCCTTTGGCCGACCAGGTGTCCTTCATCGCCCCCGACACGCGGATCGCGGTGCCGTCCGTGAGCACGCTGGTGAGGGCCGCAACCTCGCCGGCCGCCAGATCGGCGCGCAGTTCGTAAGCCCCCGTCATCTCGGAATTCTTGCTGAGCGTGGACTTGCCCTTCAACGTCACCGAAGCGTTGGCGCTGGCAAGGGTAACGCTCAGCGGCTCGCCTTTGCCCTTGCCGAGGCTCTTGTAGCCGCCCAGCCCGACCTGCACCGCGCCGCCCTTCAGGCAGGTCAGGCGCAGCACATCGTCAGCCTCTTCCTCACCGGCGGGCATGCCGAGCAGTTCGAGCGGTGCCTTGGTCGATATCCACCGGACCTCGGCCGCCGACGCCGCCGAGGACAACGAGACGGCCAGCACCAGCGTGCCGGCAAAAGCGAGACGCATGGAAGATCTCCCGATAGGCGCCGGTCGTTCCGCAACCATAGAGCGGGCGCCGGCGCGACAGCGTCCGGCCGAACCCTGCCGCACCGGCGCGAGCAAAGCTCATGGTGAGACGCGCGGGTGGGGGAGATGGTTCACGGGTGGATGGCTGTCCGGCGCAATCGCGAAGCGGATGGCGCCGTCGAGGTCGATCGGCGGATGGGGCTGCGCTCATCCACCCGATGGGCTGCGCCTTCTGCGGAGATCAGTTCCAGAACAACTGGACGAGTGTGACGATCGCGGTGGGAACCGTCGAGGCTCCGATCAGAGGCATCGCGAGAGCGCTCAGGATCGCATTCGCAATCCACCAGAGGCGTTCCGGCGTCAGCAGGCCAAGGGCAGACACGCCGAGATTCATCGCGAATGCCGCCCAGGCAAGATAGTGCGTGGAGCTGATGAAGCCCCAATTGCGGAGCTGGACCGCCACGAGCACGATCGCCACGATCAGGCACAAGGCGCCCAGCAGCACGACGGACCGGCGAGACACGGAGTCGAGGAATCTTCGCATGCAGCGACTCTCACAATTCATAGGGCGCAAGAGCGAAGCGTACTGCGCTGCCGCGCGGTGAGCGGCGGATTACGATGCACTAAGCGGATTACGCTGCACTAATCTGTCCTACGGCTCCACGCTCGTTCATGAATAGTCCCGTAGCCCGGATGGAGCGAAGCGCAATCCGGGGGAGCCCTCGGCACCCCCAAGGTCCCGGATCAAGCTTCGCTCCATCCGGGCTACGCTTGCTGAGGCCGCCGACGCGGTGGTGGCGTTCGTCAGGCCGCAGGCGCAGAGGGCGGCGGCGGAGTGATGATCAGTAGCCCGGATGAAGCGCAGCGCAATCCGGGTGCGGCGTCTCGATCAGCTCAAGACCCCGGATTTCGCTTCGCTGCATCCGGGCTACGCTCGCTTACGATGTGTGGAGAGCGGACGTTCCATCGTCGAGCGACTTACTTCAGTGCGCTGTTGATCGCGTCGATCAGCTTCTTCCACTGCTTCCGCTCGTCCTCAGTCAGATCGGATGCCAAATGGTCTCGCGTCCAGCGGACGTATGCTTTCGCCAATTTGTATTTGGAGAACCCCGAGACCTTGTCGAGGATATCGACGAGTGGCCTGTCGGGTTGCGCCGCGGCCTCCTTCGCGATGTCCCAGCCACAGGCCTCCTTCGCCACTCGGACCAGCGTCTGCCGGAGCAGGTCCTCGATTTCGGCCTTGGGAACAGCGCCGATCAGGTGATCTTTGGTCCGGAGAATGCCCTTGTTGCCCAACGTGTGAACGAGGATTTCCTGCTTAGCGGCCTGGTCGCCGGCGGCGTCTGAGTCGAGCAATGCCGCGACCTTCAGCCCATTGGCGTGCAGGATTGTGGCGAAGTAGATGACCTTGCTGGCGGTGTTGGCGGGGACCAGAGCGATCTTGTCGTTAAGCCGCACGACGCCAGCGTCGGCCAGAAGCGCAGCCGTAGCCTCCACATACCAGAAGTCAGTCAGCCCCTCCAAGATCAGGTTGCGCTGGTTCGCGAACAGGCTTTGGGCGAGGTCGTATCCCAATGCTTCCTGGAGCGGAAGAAGCGCCGCGGGATCGGTCGAGGTTACAGTCGTATGAACTTTCGTGCCGACCTTCCTGTCGTTCATCTCCACCACTCGGACTAGGTCGAGCTCGTCCGGCCCGACCAGGAACGGCGAATGGGTGGAATAGATCGTCTGGTTGCCCTCCGCGAGCCTGGAGACCGTGTCCCTGAAGTCCCGCTGCTTGAGGGCGTGAAGGCTCAGCCCTGGCTCGTCCAGCAGAAGAATCGCATTCTCATGCTTGTCTGCTGCCTCGGCGAAGAACACGACGAAGAAGGACACCAGCCACTGAAAGCCTTCCGACCTCTGGTCGAGTTCGATCTCGACGCCGAGGTCGTCTTCCACCACGACCTTGAGATACTGGCCGTCTGCAACGACTCTCAGCCGGTCGGCCTCTGCGCGCTCCGGGTTAGGATTCCAAACTCGTCTAATCTCGTTCGTCAACCGGACGCTGGCTGCATTCAACTGGTAACTGCGCTTATCGAGCTGGTCGCGGTAATCCTTCAGTTCCTGCGGGTTAGATGCATTCGGCTCTGTCGCCCGCCCCAGATCTGACAGTTCTTGCGCCGTGAAGCCGAGCAGGCTGAGCAGACAGCTGTTGCCGTAGTCGTACTGTTCGTCGTCGAGTACGCCCGTAGCTAGGCGCTGCGCCAGATGGGCCAAGTGGATGACAGGCCTGACGCGGAAGTAGTTGCTAAACAAGACTAAGACCGGCAACCGCTTCCTGATCGTCGCGAGCGCTGCCGAGTAGCGGCCATGATAACCTGCTGCGGCACGCAGACGGTCAAGGCGCTCCTCTTCCTTCTGGTCATCCTCGTCGATCAGGGTAATGGCCTTATCGAGCCATTCCCGAAGTTGCTCGGCGGTCTTGGAATATAGGACTGTGCTGTCGTGCCATGCCGTTGTCATCCGCGCGACTGCGGCGGTCGCTGTCTCCTTCGGCGTGGACCCTTCCGGTGTCGCTGGAGCACGTTCGTCGATATGGGCGGCTAGGCGTGCCAAATCCTTCCGCAAGCAGCCGAAGGTCGGGATTGCGATGTCGGCAAACGAGTGGTTCCAGCTATTATCGATGTACCGATAGCAGACGTATTGTTTGCCTCTGAACTCCTGCTCGATCAGTGCCTCGTCTTCCTCGTCCAAGGCGAAGGCAGCTGTCGCGACTATAACTGTTGCAGGATCGACCTTCTTCGTCGTGATGTCGTTGTAGAGGGCGCGAGGGTAGTCCCTAAGCACCTCAAATTTTCTGACGCCTCCGGGCGGATTGATCTGCTGCAAGGCCTGCAGGACCGCTGACTTCCCAGCCTCGTTTGGGCCGACCATTATGGTCTTGCCGGGCTCGACCTCGAAGAAGCCTGTGTCGCGGATGCTGCGATAATTTTGAACGCGGGCTCTAACCAGATGCATCAGCAAGCCTTCTCTTGGATCGACGTCGGGAGCGTCAGAGGCAGTAAGCTTATCGGTGATTCATGCTTTGTTCGGCTTTAGTTGACGGAGACGGCACTAGGTGCCGCCTCCGTGACTTGCGAAAGTTCACTTCCGATTGGGCAGAAATTCGACTCTCATGTCATGCGTCGACGTGTTGAGGTAGCCAAAGGATGCCGCAGCGCACTTCGTAAGTAATTGAAAATGCTCAGCCGAATTCTCGGAAGTGCCGCAGCGCAAGCCAAATGCTCGCATTGGAATGCCGCAGTTTAGCTACTCATAGAACGCCTCAGCTGCGGCAAACTATGCATGATCGGTCTTCCAGGCGATGGCTCATTCGTTGTCGGACGGAAAGTGATGAGCAACGTGAAGGTGTCGCCGGAATCAAAAAGCCCCTCGCTTCCGATTTCCGGTGAGCGAGGGGCTTTTTGATGAATGGAGTGTGAGTTGGTGAGACTGCGGCGTCTAGGTGTGAGAGGCGTTCGTCTCGCTCAAGGTCCTTGGAAGTGTTCGCCGGTCGTAGAAGGGAACATTGACATCGGAGAGCACAAATGCCGGGTCGATCGTCATCGCGTCAAGTCGCGGACGGAGGAGGTGTCCTCTGGTCCCGAGCTCTCTGGCGAGGACGTCGATAGATGCGAACCTTTCCATAAAATCCTTGAGGGCGTCCTCGCGGACGTATGTTTGAGGACAGCGGTTCACCGGGTTGAGCATTTCTCCAGAGGGCAAATGGTTGCCCTTAATCAGGGCCTTCACGGTTGCTGAGGACGTACGCAGAAGTTTTTCCACGCTTCGCAGCGTCAAGCCGTGCAGTTCAGGACCGCGGACGTGCCCGCCAACCTCAACCGGATCCACCAGAACCGAAAGATATCCGGATACGTCTGGCCGTCGCGCGACACTTTCGAGGGATCCGTCCAAGAGCAGCCTTACGATCTCCATTGCCGCACAGTTGGCGCGCCTGGCTGCGTCAGGAATCGGAAGCAAGCGACCGCCCTGGTCTCTCTCGAGCGATCCATCGAGCAGACGGGCGAGAAATGCGTCCAGGTCCTGCTTGGCGAACGCATGGTTCTTCAACCGGTCGGTTCCACCCTTGATGAACGGCTGGATGAAGCCCGCCTCGAAGAGCAGCCGTTCATGAGGTCGAGGGGCATTGATGTATTTGCCTGCCTCTTTGAGCGACATCGCACCCTCAATGCGCTCGAGAAACGGCTGGGCACTCTCGGCTTCAAAGAGGATCCTGTCGTCCGATCGATCCAAGCAATCCGCTTTGATGACGTCGGCGGCGAGCAGAAGCTTCCGAAGCCGTTTGGGATGCGCGCCAAACTCCAGCGATGCAGAGTGCAGCGAATGCAGCGTGCGAAATTCGACCGGCTTCCCAAAGATCTCGTCTCCAGGGCCGACCGGCATGGTGTCGGTCACATGCCTGGTGATGAGGCTGCGAAGAGGATCATACGCCTCATCCGAATTTTCATGCGCCAACCATTCGTAGAGGCGACCAAAGATCGACCGTGGTCCCCAGTCGTGTTTGGTCGCTCGAAACGAGTCCTGAAGATCCGAGAGCAACGAACGAATGCCGTCCTCGCCACTCCCGGCAATTTCGTAACCGCGACCGCCGCAAGCGTGCCAATCGTCTTCCGTCAGAGAGTTGGCGTAGAAGCGGATTCCACGGGAAGCTACAGCCCCGAGCATTTCGCACGCTCTTGCAGCCGCATAGAATGGCAGCCGATTTAGCCAGCGGGGCTGCAATTGCTCCGGATGGAGAAGGCGCTCGCAGAGATAAGTTTCCAATCCGGAGAGGGGGCGCTCTTTCGATGCGCGAATGAGTTCAGGCAGCGCATCAAGCGACGGCTTAATGAGAAGAGCGAAATCATGCACGCGGTGCGGATTATCGTCTTCGACAACTTGAACGAGGGCGGCATTGTGTCGAGGGCAGGTTCTGATCGATCCAATCTGCCAGAGAGTGCGCCCAAAGGGGCGTACGTCTCTCGGACCATCCAAAAACTCGAGGTCTTCGTGAAGGCAGACAGGACAGACGCGCATGGAAGACCTTGCCAGGCTGTCCCGCACGACCTCCTGCTGGCGAATCCGGTAGCGACGGTCTCCGACTTTGACAATCGCAGCATCCGAAAGCCGCCTCAGGTCGACTCGGCAACAAGCTGCAATTCTTCCGAGGGCGCCTCGGTCGCCGTCAACTAGTGCTTGGAACGAGAAGCCCATGTCGAGGCAGAAATCACGGGCGGTTCGGCCCAAGAGTTGACCGGCTCGCGAGCTGAAGCTCATAGGTGACTCGCCATCACGAAGAGTCGCCGAAATCTTGGAATGAATATAGTTCACGCGATACTCCGTTACGCTTTCTTGGAATTTCTAGTCTTCTTCTTGGGCTTTTCCCCGGAATCGCCTTCAGGCGGAGGCTCTTCGATGTCATCGAGCCCGGAGGTATCGATGAGGTCCCAGTCCTCAGCGACGACGAAGACGTTGTTTTCCCGAATGCAGCCGGTTCGCGCCGCATAAGCCGCGGCAAAATGCTCGGTCAACATATTGGGATCACCTAAGCGAAGGGCATTTCCGACAGCGTCTTGAATGAGTTCGATCACTACACCGAAACTACCGTTGGCCGCGTGGATAAGGCGTCCGATAAAATCATTGTCCTGTGCGATCGCGCACTCGCGGCCCCCTTTGTCCTTCGCGTAGAAGGCGATGAGCCGACGCACCATCGGAATATCATCCGGGAATTTCAGTGATCGGAACACAACATGTCTGGTGCGACGACGGACTTGAATGTCCTTGGCTAAGAAAGCTGCGACACTCGGCAGACCAGACAAGATTAGCCAAACGGGCCAGTTCTTGTCCTGCAATAATCCCTTCAGCGTGTCCTGCAACTTGCCGATCTCGACGGAATTGCGCGATTGAAGGACGTGCTGAAGCTCGTCGATATGGAGGAATCGAACCCTTCTGAGTTCTAGGGTCTTGTGAACGAGATCCCAGGCGACGTTCTCATCAAGCTTTCGAGTCAACGGGTATCCTAAAGCTTTGAGAATGCTTTCACCCAGGAGACGCAACGTGCAGGGCGAGGGCGCCGTCACCGATACGAGCATGCAGTCGGATTCCGCCCGTCCGTACCCCGTAAATTCCTCGCGCTTCAAGAACACGCGGTCGAGCGCACGCGATTTACCCGCTCCCGAAGCTCCGGTAACCGTAAGGGCGCGGCCTTCCCGAAGACGCCCGACACGGCGGCTGCCTTCGGCTGCTTCAAATTCGAGGAAGGAGTCAATTAGGGCGCTGATCTCTTCGTCGAGCAATTTGTCCCGTTCAGTACCAAAATACGCAGACTGCAGCTGCGTCATCGTGGTACTTACCGTCGATCGTTGCTGGGAGCGGAGGCGCCGCATGCGCGCAATCGGATCTTCAGTTTCGACAATGGTGGACATAATGTCGCTCATAGTCAGTCCTCCACAAACCACGCTTCGTCGCCGTCTTCGTCAGGGATTTCAGGAGATTGTACCGGCTGTTCGGCAGCCCCTTCCACGACGTTGCTCTCGGCCGACACTTCCAAGACCGCGGGTGCGTTCTCGGAGCCGCGAGCAAACTCAAAGTTTCGGGCAACGTCGCGGTCAAACTTGTTGAAGTCGTCAGAGGTCAGGAGACGCGGAGCGATGCCTGCGCGTTTAGCCGCCGCCTGTGAGAATTCAGCGATATCTCGCAATGCTTGTTGCACGACGCCTTCGCTAACTTTAGCCATATCGGCATGTTTGCGGCGGATAACGCTCGCTGCACGCATCCAATGTTCGACGGATACTCCCTTAAAGCCGGGCGCCAGGCAGTCGACGGAAATCCAACCTTGATCGGAGGTGTCGTTGAGACTGGGCTTGGGTCGCACCGAAATCCGACCCAGATCATTCCGATCAATTCGAACAAGAACTGGCTTCATTCCAGTCTTCCGGCGAAGGCGCTGCAATTCTTGGGACTGATAATGCAGTCCGAGGAATCGTACGCCATGATTGCCGATCCGGGATTCACGAGTGATGCCGAAGATATGCCGGTTGACCTCTTTGTCGGGAGGCGGAATTACTGGGAAGATCTTAGTCAGACGGAGCCAGGCATTCCGAGGCGTTTCCCCGCCAAGACCTGAGTGCGGCGTGTTGTGATAGACGTCGACGATCCAGCGAACGAGCAGCCGTCCGAGTTCGGAGGCATCCAAAACAGCGTTCGCTTCGGAGTCGTAGTCTCCCTTCGCGAGTACGTTCTCAAACGTGCGACCATCGAACTTCGCAAAGAAGCCAGTGTGGACGGTCCGATAGAAGCGCTCCTGTCTGCCACGCATCTGCGGCGTACCTGTCGTCGGAAACATCATGTCAGCGCCAAGATCGCATCCAGCGGCGCGGTATCCGTAAGCTTTGTATCCAGCACCGGCGTCATTTCCGATGCCCTCGGGGGTGCCTCCCTCGTCCCAAGGAGACACGCACCCGGCGGCAGAAGCGTAGGCAGACTTGTCATTAACCGCCATCTCTAGCGTCGCGATTGCGCTTGCCTCAGAAGGATTCTCAATGATCAACGCTGCCAGACAGCACCGGGTTGCCGTGTCGATGGCAGTCGACAGCCAAAGGCGTCGACGCTCGACCAGTGCTTTCTGTTTATCCGTTAGCCGGTCCCAAAGTCTTGCGTCGGTTAGTAACGTCTGCAGCGGAATTCGGTTCTCGTCGAGTTCGATTCTCTCGAGCGGCCTCGTGACGGAGAGGCCACTTTGGACGATGAAGAATTTTTTACGGGCAGCTTCCGGTCCTTTACGACCAGCGTAGACGTGGAACGGATCAAGGCGGCTAATTACACGCTCAAACGCCGCCCGGCTCGGAAACTTAAGCAGCCGCTCGCCGGTAACCTTCCTCGTTTTGTTCAATTCGACGATCTTTCCATGAAGGTCGCTCAACAGCGATCGTTTGCTCGGCTGTAGGCGGCTAGCATACAATTCCGCGTATTCCTGCATCAGCTCGCGTTCGTCCTTCCCAAAGCGCGGAAAGCGATTGCCAGACCGACCGTAATTCTGGGCTAGTGCCATGGTATCCCAAGCGCATGCGGCGTATGCGCTGAGCCAGCGCCGAAGGGTCCGAGGGCTAGGCGGGCGCGTCACGGTCAAGTCTTCGCTTCCGCACCGACCGTCGCTCAGTTGTGAGCTGATCAGTTCGTTCAGAATGTTGTCAACCGCACGCTGCATCGAGACGTCTGAACGGGTAGCAAGGCCATCGGCCGCCATTTGCAAAAAGCGATCGCAAAACGTCTTCTGAAATAGCACCGTCTTAATTTGCGCTGACGGGAGATCGCTAACAAAAGTTGTCGATTTGGCAATACGGAGTCGTGCTTTGCTCGAACTGAAGAAGCCGCGGCAGTGTACCCAGCCATCCTCCTTTCTCAGTTCATCGATCTCTCCATGAGTAAAGGACTCGCAGACTGCGGGATCGTCGACCCGACGAAATACATGTCCGAATTGATCAGCGGACGTCGGGACGTAGTCTACGCCCTTGATCGTGACCTTGTCGGTCGGATCGAATCTGAATCGAGGCACGGCGGGGGGCGAGAGCGAGGCGGCTTGTTGTGCGGGGAGAGTGTTCATGAGTGTTCCTGCGGTGGCCGGTGGGGTTTTACGAGACTGCTGTAGGTAATTAGGCCGTGGCCGACGTGATCTAGGATGCGATCGTCGATCAGGCAGACCACTGCGTAGAAGCCGTTACCGTTGTTCAGCGATGCTGCGAGCAACGTTTGGATCGTTACTGCGCCGCGCAAGGTCGTTGTGACCTTTGCAATGATTGCGATGTCTTCCTCGCACCGCGTTCTTCGAGCACGATGGATCAGCCGGGCATTTTCAGCGCGAACTCGGGTGATGTGTTCGCCGGTACGGATCTCGTAGTTGTCAGCGAAACGTTCCGGGGCCTGCTCTCTGATGAGATCGACCGTTTCTTCGATGCCACTCGAGTTGACGCGCTTCATGGGCTTGACGAAGAACGCTGTCTTGGTTCCGTTCTTAAGGGTAGCGACCAAGTCGACGGTGTGTTTCCGCGTGATGCCTTTGTCGTCGTAGTCGACCGGAACCTGTTCCTGAACGTCAGCCACGTGCGGATGAGCCAGAAGGATGTACGCAAGGTCGCGCTCCAGCGAGCTTTCGTAAGTGATTTCGCGATTTAGCAACGGATTCACGAGAGCACCGCTTGTTGATCTCGAGGAAGGAGAGGGGCGTCGACTTGCGCGGGAAGCAGAAGGCGGGCGCCAAGCGGTGCCGACATCGGCTCGAAGTGCTAGTGCCGTCCTATCCGCGAGCTCCCGTTGGCGCTGTCCACCGCGGCCATGGAGGTGGACGGACCGAGAGTCTGATCTTCAGTCGTGGGCAACGGGGCGAGAGGGTAGTGAAGACGAGAGGTCTTTGCTCTGGTCATAGGACGAGCTCCATCGATGGGCGCCTATGTGCGCCCATTTGAACGGTGAGATGTCGGAGGTTGAGAGACCCGGGAGGACGGTGCGCGATGTCCGGCTGGGACGCGAAACACGTCGTCCGACCGTGCCGAGACTTTGCCGGATGTCGACTAGTTCAGCGGATTATTTGGCTCTGGAGGGAAGCGAAAGGCACAGCGATTCTCCTAGTCGGAAGCGCTGGCGTCCGACGTCTAGCCCAGTCGAGGAGATCATTGGGCTCCATTCAACCGAATACGATGCGCCGGAGCGCAGGGTAATCAGCCGAATATGGAGGAGAAAGCGATGAAAGGAGTGCTGGGGCAGGAGGCTTGCGCAAAAATCGACATAATTCGCCTCCTCTGGCTCCGATGGATCCACTGATCCAGATGCAGTCTATGCTCGCCTCGGCGAACACGGCCAAACAAGTCGTTGCTTGGTGTGCGGTTAAGTACCCGAGGGAACCCGACTTGAAAAGATCTTCCCGAAATCGGTCATTTGCAATGGTTAACGGTCATTCGCAAATATGCGTTCAACTTGTCTGATGCGCCCGTTCTCATGAAAGGGCGAATGAAGTGGTTAGTGGGTGAAATGCAAAAAATGGGGGCGTGCAGCCTCGATATTGCGATCAGTCCGAAAATCGTTCCAGCAGTGCGGCGCCTCCGATCAGGATGTCCTGGCTCATCGCGTGGCGGGCGGCCTTTGCATCGCGATCCTTGAGTGCTTCGATGATGGCGATATGGCCGTGCTTGCGGCCGTGGAACGGTCGGCTCGTGCCGTCGTACAACGCCGATAGGATGGGGCCGAACTGCATCCATAAGTTTTCGACTAGCCGAAACAGGGCGGGCGCTTGCGCTAGGCGGCAGACCGCGAAGTGAAAGTTTTCGTTTTCGACCAGCGCCCTTGCATAGTCGCGCGCGGATTCTGTCTCGATGTAACGGGCGTGGATCGCCTCAAGATTCGCACAATCGGCTTCCGTCGCGTGCTCGGCTGCACGGGCGGCACCTTCGCCTTCGAGCAGGCGGCGCAGATCCCGAATTTCGATGCAGCGCGCGCGCGTCAGCCGCGGCACGATCACTGTCCCACGCTCGTCGATCGTCAGCGCGTGTTCGGACGCTAGACGTAGCAGCGACTCGCGAACCGGCGTCACGCTGATGCCGAGTTCATCCGCGACTTGCCGTGCGACCAGCTTCTGCCCCGGCTTCAGACGACTCCGCATCAAAGAATCTCGGATCGCCGCATAGGCCTGCTGGCTCACGCTCTCCTTCGAGATCGGGCGGCCGAAGGGGTGGGACTGAAGGTCCTCGTCCGACGGCCTGCGAATGGTTATTGACATGCTCGGAACCTTATGATGTTTTTGTTATAACAAATAATATGCAACTAACAATAGTGGCTGGGCGAGAGCTGCAGGCACAGAGGGCGAACTGCCCCGTGAGGAAACGCCGTTCGCGCGACTGATCGTTCGAGCGCTCGGCCGAAGGACCAGGAGGGGAACGTGTCCAGCGAAGCGTTGGCCGGCGGACGCCGTCGTGCGCCTTTCAAGCCAAGTCAGTCGTTGATCGTTCTCGGCGTGACTCTCGCGCTGTTCGTCGTGCTCAGCGCCGCGCTTCCCGGGTTCGTCACGCTCGGCAATTTGTTTACCTTGGCCCGCAACATCTCGATTCTCGGCATCCTGGCGCTCGGCATGGCCGTCGTTGTGATCGGCCGGGGTATCGATCTGTCACAAATCGCGACGCTGGCCTGTTCGAGTGCGATTGCGGTTACCCTGATCAACGGCGGCTGGCCGCCGGCCGCAGCTATCGCCTTCGGTCTCGTACTCGCCATCCTGATCGGCGTCATGAACGGCTATTTCGTCTCCGTGATCGAAATTCCGCCGCTCTTCACAACGCTCGCATCCGGTCTGCTGGTGCTCGGGCTCACCCGCGCGCTGGTGGTCCCGCACTACCAGGTGTTCCTGCAGCCGGGGCACGAGTTCTTGCTCATGCTCGGCGGAACGGTACTGGGCGGCGTACCGGTGCCGCTGATCGCCTTCGCGATCTGCGCGCTGTTGCTGCATCTGTTCCTGTCGCGCACGGTGATCGGGCGCTTCATCTACGCGCACGGCGACAACGCCCAGGCCGCGCGGATGTCCGGTATCGCGACGCGTCCTCTCACCATGATTGAATACGCGCTGTCCGCGACCATCGGCTATGTCGGTGGCATCATCATGGTCGGATCGACCTCGCTGATGCACCTGCAGGTCGTCGAATCCACAATGATCTTCGACGTCATCCTGGTCGTCGTCCTCGGCGGCATCAGCCTCGTCGGCGGCCGTGGCAACGTACTCAGCGTGATTGCCGGAACGCTTTTGATCGGCGTGCTGCTGAACGCGATGACGATCATGAATCTCGATATCCAGACCCAGGACATCATCAAGGGCGCGGTGCTTCTGCTGGCGATCGTTCTCGACAGCTACATTCATCCGCGCGACGAAGAGACGGCCAAACAGGGCGATTAGTGCCGCCCGATCCAAACAAAAATGACAGCACCGGGAGGACGACAATGATCAGAAAGAACGGCGAACACGGGCGCCTGCGCCCGGGAATGCTCGCGTTGGCGGCGGCCGCGATGATGTTCGGCAGCAGCCATGCAAGCGCTGCCGATCCACGCGCCGAACTGCTTCAGAAATTCGAGAAAGCGGTGAAGGGCAAGACCGTCGCCTGGGTGCCGGTGTGGATGGGCGTTCTCGAGGGTGAGTGGACTCGCGTGATGAAAGCCCACTTCGACGATTACGGAATCAAGATGGTGACGCGCGATCCGAACATGAAGTCGGACGTGCAACTGCAGGCGGTATCGTCTCTCATCAACGAGAAGCCGGATGTGCTTATCGTGCAGAATCCGACGACGACTCTGCTGGCGCGCGAGCTGAAGCGGGCGATGGACGCCGGCATCAAGGTAATCCAGGTTAACATGGCGTCGAACCAGCTCACCGACGCCTATGTCGGTGCCGACGTGCCGAAGCTCGGCCGCATGCTGGCCGGCGAAGTGATCAAAGCGTGTGGCGGCGGCAAGGGATCGGGCAAGATCTCGATCCTTCAAGGCGAAGCGACCGCGGCCTATTCGCTCGACATGGTCAAGGCGGCGATGGAGGTGTTCAAGACCGACCCGTCGATCAAGGTCGTGTCCTCACAGCCGACTAATTGGGACGCCAACAAGGCGTCCGACATCACCACCAATGTGCTGCAGCAGAACCCTGACCTGTGCGGGATCTTCAGCGTCTGGGGTCCTCAGACGGTGGGGGCGGCTCAGGTCGTGAAGAATGCCGGCAAGAAGGGCGAGGTGAAGATCTTCGTTGCAAGCGATGGTCAGCCCGCGGATTGCGACATGGTGGAGCAAGGCCTGTTCACCAAGAACCTGTCCTACCGCGCCGATACGCAAGGAGAAGCGATCGCCAACGCGGTGCTGACCCTGCTGCAGGACAACCGGCCCGCTGGGACGACTCAGCTCGCCTACTACACGACGAACTATTGGGTCTCCAGCAAGGACGACCGTCAGTATTGCTTCGTCGTGCCGAAGGAATAGCCGGTTCTCTCAGCTTTGTCCCGACGCCACGGATGCCGTTCCGCTGTGGAGCGGCATCCGCTGTCCGAAAGTCCGTCGCTCATGAAGTCCCTTCGACGTCTGTGGTATCGCCTTTCGCCCCAGCTGCTGCTCGGTGAGCTCCTGGAAAAGCGCTGGATGGAGCCGATCGTCCCGTTCACGCTGCTGCTGGTGGTGTTCGTCGCGTTCATCGTGATGATCCCCGGCTACACGTCGATCCCTCAGCTTCAGCAATTGATGCGCAGTTTTCCGGAGCAGGGCTTCGTGGCGATGGCGATGGCCATTTCCATTCTCTCCGGCGGGCTCGATCTCTCGGTCGGCGCCGTCTTCGCGATGGCGGATTTCCTGACGCTGTATTTCCTCATGGTCCTGGAGTGGCCGCTGCCGCTCACGATCGTCGCTGTGATGGGGTGGGGGGCGTTGATCGGCGCGATCAACGGTGGACTGATCGCCTATGCGAAGACGCGACCGTTCCTTACCACGATGGTGGTGCTGATCATCCTGCGCGCGGCTTACAACAAGATTACGGGTCAATACGCTGTCGAACTGGCCGGCGCGTCCTCGGACAGCGCGGCGTGGGATTATCTCGGCGGAGGCTTCCTGTTCGGGATTCCGATCAACATGGTCTGCCTGCTCGTCGTGGGCGTCGTGGCTCACTTCTATCTCACGCGGATCCGGTCCGGCGTTCACATCATGGCTGTCGGCTCCAGCCGCAAAGCGGCACGCCATGCCGGCATCGACGTGAAATGGTCGCTGTTCATGGCCTACGTGTTGTCCGGCATGATGGCGTCGCTGGCGGGCATTCTCTACGCCGCCCGGCAGAACAGCGCTGGCACCGACACCGGCGTCGGCTGGGAAGTCAACGCGCTCGCTGCTGCGGTGCTCGGCGGCATCAGCCTGTCGGGCGGACGCGGCACCATCAGCCGGGCGCTGATGGGTGCCGCCATCATCTTTCTGCTGATCAACGGCCTGGTGCAGCTCGGTACGCACGGCAGCCTGACGACCGCAATCATCGGTGCGATCCTGCTCGCGGCCGTGGCCTTCAACGTCAAGTTCGTGAAGAACAAGGGCAAGCTGCTGCAGAAGATCTACGTGACGCCGTCGTTGGTGGAATTCGAGCCGCCGGCCTCGATCGCGCGGGACAGCGGCACCGTGTTCGCCGAAAACGATCGGCTGAAGAATGCCGAGGCAATCGCGCTCGACAAGATCGAGGGGCCGGAAGACATCATCCTCGACGAGGACGATCATCTCTACACGGTGAATCGGAACGGCTCGATCATCCGGTTTCTCGCACCGGACTACGAGGTACGCGAGGAATTCGCTCGTATCGGCGGCCGACCGCTAGGGATGGCGCTCGACCGCGAGAAGAACATTCTGGTCTGCGTAGCCGGCATGGGCGTCTATGGCGTGAAACCCGACCGCACCGTGTTCAAGGTCACCGACGAGACCAATCGGACCTGGTATCGCTTCAAGGACGACTCGCGGCTGTGGCTCGCCGACGATCTCGACGTTGCTCCGGACGGCAAGATCTATTTCAGCGACGCGACCACGCGCTACGACCTTTCGGATTGGGCGCTGGACGGCTTCGAAGGGCGGGGCAACGGGCGCATCGTTTGCCACGATCCGGCGACGGGTAAGACCAACACCGTCCTGTCAAATCTGGCCTTCCCGAACGGCGTATGCGTGTCTCACGACGGTCGTTCGGTGCTGTGGGTCTCGACGTGGCTCTGCCGCATCTATCGCTACTGGATCGCTGGCGAGAAGGCAGGCCAGCTGGAGCTGTTGGTCGACAATCTGCCGGGCTATCCGGACAACGTGAATCGCGCCTCCGACGGGACCTATTGGCTCGCGCTCGTGGGCATAAGGTCGCCGGTCTACGATTTGGCGATGGCGGACCCTGCCTTCCGCACGCGGATGGTGAAGCAGATCCCGCCGGACGAGTGGATGTGCCCCGGCATTAACAACGGCTGCGTCATCAAGTTCGACGATACCGGCCGCGTCCTGGAATCACTCTGGGATCCGGGCGGGCGTTCGCATCCGACGATCACCTCGATGCGCGAACACAAAGGCTATCTCTACATCGGCGGTCTCGAGAACAACCGTATTGGTCGTGTGAAATTGCCGAACGCCGACGTCAACTGGACCGGCTGGACGTCCTATTGGGCGTCGAGCGTCAACAGTGATCCTGACGCCGAAGCGAGCAACGTCCATCGGATTTCTGCAGCGAGGGCGAAGTATGTCTCTGGCGCGTGACATCATCGACCGCATTTTCCATCCGAATCGCGATGTTCACGCGATCCCAGTGCTGGATGGAAACTTCTCACCGAACGAGCGCCTCGACCGCGCGCTTGTTCTCGGCGAGCCATTCGACGCTCCGGACGCGCTCGCGCTCGACAGCAGCGGCACGCTTTATGTGTCGAGCGGTCGAACCATTCAGGCGTGCCGCGGTCCCGACTTCGCTGATCGACGCACGTTCGCAACGTTCGACGTGGAGGTCGGCGCTCTGGCGTGGTTCGGGTCGACAGGACTCGTCGCCGCTTTGTCAGGAATGGGGATCGTGTCCCTGACGGCAGAGGGAGAGATAGCCGCGCGCTTGACGAGCGTGGCGGGCGCGCAGCTGCAATCCGTGACTGCGCTGGCGATCGCAGACGATGGCCTGATCTATATCGCCGATGGTTCGCGGCACAATCCCGCCGCCGAATGGCACCGGGATCTGCTCGAGAAGCGCGCACCATCCGGCCGGATCATTGTCTGCGATCGACAACTTTCAGATGCCCGCATTATGGCCGACGGCCTCGATTGGCCCGCGGGACTCGTCGTGTCTCATGACGGCCGCAGCCTGCTGGTCACAGAGGCCTGGGCGCATCGGTTGAGCGCGCTGGCTCTCGACGGAGGAACTCAGCGCACCCTGGTGACGAACTTCGCCGGCTATCCGTGCCGGATCTCGCGCGGCTCGCGGGGCGATTACTGGCTCGCGTTCTTCGGCTTGCGCACGCAATTGATGGAGTTCGTGCTGCGCGAGGACGCGTTCCGCATGCGGATGCTCGAAGCCGTCGAGCCGCATCTGTGGATTGGTCCGCGGCTCGGCGGCACGGCCGATTATCGCGAGGCGATGCAGATCGGGCGGATCAAAAAGCTCGGCATCCAGAAACCCTGGGCGCCGCCGCGGTCTTACGGCCTTGTGGCCCGCATCGGAAAGGACGGTGCGGCGCGCGAGAGCTATCACAGCCGTGCGTCCGGAGAGGTGCACGGTATCACGGCGGCGTTGGCGGATCCCGCGGGGCAGGTCCTCGCCGTGTCGAAAGGGCACGGCAAGTTGATCAGACTGCCCACCGGCCCCGTGTCCGAGTAGGAGGACGCCATGAGCTCTATCGAGATTGCTCCGGTCCTGCAAATCGCCGCAGGAAGCAAGGTCTACAGCGGCGTTCACGCGATCGACAAGGTCGACTTCACGCTCCGTCCCGGCGAGATCCATGCCTTGCTGGGCGAGAACGGCGCCGGCAAATCCACCTTGTGCAAGGCGATTGCGGGGGCCATCAAGCTAACCTCCGGCGACTACTATCTCGGCGGCGAGAAGGTATCGTTCTCGTCGCCGGGCGAGGCGTTGGCGCAGGGCGTGGCAATGGTCTACCAGGAAACGAGCCTCGTCCCGTCGATGACCGTGGCCCAGAATCTCGAACTCGGGATGGAGAAGTGGTTCACCGTCTACCGCAAGATCAACATCGCCGCGCAGCAGTCACAACAGGCCCTGAACTTCAATGTCGATCCGCTCGCGCTAGTGGAAACGCTCGGCACCGCGAAGCGGCAGATGGTGGAGATTGCGCGCGCCGTTCGTCACAATGCGCGCGTGATCGTGTTCGACGAGCCGACGGCCAGCCTGACGCCGGAAGAAATCCAGCATCTCTTTCATCTTCTGAACAGTTTGCGTGCGAAGGGCGTCGGCGTCATCTTCATCTCGCATGCGCTGGAGGAAGCGCTGAAGATTGCCGACCGGATCACGATCCTGCGCGACGGAAAGCTGGTGCATACCGGGCCCGCGAGCGAACTTGATCGCCCGAAAATCGTCCGGATGATGGTGGGCCGCGACGTGGCCAGCAGCCACTACGCGGCCGCCGAAATCGCCGGTGACGCGGCGCTTCCAGCGGCGCCGGCCGAAACGTCGGCCGAGCGCAAGCGCGTGCTAGCCGTCGAGAACGTAACGATGGGCAATGTCGTCAAGAACATGTCGTTCTCGGTCTATGAGGGTGAGGTAGTCGGCATCGCGGGTCTCGTCGGTTCCGGCAGAACCGAAATTGCCCACATCATCTGCGGAGCGCGCAAACGCAACTTCCTGCGTGGCGGGCTGGTCTATCTCAACGACAAGCCGATCCGCTATCGCGTGCCGCGCCAGGCGATCCGCGACGGCATCGTCTACATTACCGAAGACCGCAAACTCGACGGCTTCTTCGAAACCATGACGGCGGACGACAACATTTATCTCGGCTATCTCGCCTCGCCCAAGGGCCGCAGCTGGTTCTATTCGCTGAAAAAGCGCAAGCAAGTCGCCGACCGCTGGGTGAAGGCGCTCTCGATTTCAGCGCTCAAGCGTAGTCTGAAGATCATCGAATATTCAGGCGGCAACCAGCAGAAGGTGGTGGTCGCAAAGTCGCTGGCGCAGGAGCCGTCCTTAGTGATCTTCGACGAGCCGACCCGCGGTGTCGACGTGGGCGCCATCCCGCAGATCCATGCGTCGATCCGCGATCTCGCCAAGAGCGGCAAGGCGGTCGTCGTGATTTCCTCCTATCTACCCGAAGTGCTGGCTCTGTCCGATCGCGTGCTGGTGGCCCGCGGCGGACGGATCGTCGAGGAGATGCCTGCGTCCGAGGCGACGGAAGAAAAGATCATGTACGCCGCGATCCACTGAACGCAGGCGTGCCCGCCCGCAGCCATCAAGCCCCTTGCGAGAACCCATGCTTTACCCCGAGTCCGAGCGCGTCACCGCCGTCAAAGACCGCCTGTTGTCTTTCATGGACAGTCACATCTATCCGAACGAGGCGCGTTTCTACCAAGAGGCGGAAGAGCTCGGCCCCTGGAAGGTCTACCCGACCGTTGAGGAACTCAAGCCGCTCGCGCGCGAGCAGGGGCTCTGGAATCTATTTCTGCCCGACAGCGAGCACGGAGCGGGTCTCACCAATCTCGAATATGCCAGCCTGTGCGAAGTGATGGGCCGGTCGCATCTCGCGCCCGAAGTGTTCAATTGTTCGGCTCCAGACACTGGAAATATGGAAGTGCTGGCGCGCTACGGGACCGCCGCACATCAGGAGCGCTGGCTGAAACCGCTACTGGCCGGGGAAATCAGGTCGTGCTTCGCGATGACCGAACCCGCGGTAGCGTCCAGCGACGCCACTAATATCGAGAGCCGCATCGTGCGCGACGGCGACAGTTACGTCATCAACGGGCGCAAATGGTACACGACCAATGCCACCGATCCGCGCTGCAAGATCTGCATCTTTATGGGTAAGACCGATCCTGAAAATCCGAACAGGCATCAGCAGCAGTCCATGATCCTAGTGCCGATGGACACGCCAGGCGTAGAAGTGCTTCGTCCGATTCCGGTGTTCGGTTTTTACGGCGTTCCCGACCGCGCATCCGAAGTCGTTTTTCGTGACGTAAGGGTGCCGGTGTCGAACATACTGCTGGGCGAGGGACGCGGGTTTGAAATCGCGCAGGGCCGCCTGGGGCCGGGGCGGATTCACCACTGCATGCGGTTGATCGGGCTCGCTGAGCGAACGCTGGAAAGGCTGTGCCGGCGTGCGGCCAGCCGCGTCGCATTCGGCAAGCCGGTCTCGGAGCAGACCGTGACTCAGGAGCGCATCGCGGAATCGCGCATCATGATCGAGCAGGCTCGGCTGCTCACGCTCAATGCGGCCCATGCGATGGACACCGTCGGTAACAAGGTCGCCAAGACTGAAATCGCCATGATCAAGGTCGCGGTGCCGAACATGGCCTGCCAGGTGATCGACTGGGCCATCCAGGCGCACGGCGGCGGCGGTACGAGCAACGATTTCGGCCTCACGGCCGCGTACGCGACCGCACGGCTGCTACGTCTGGCCGATGGTCCGGACGAAGTCCACCGCAACCAAATTGCCCGGCAGGAACTGAAGAAACACTCGAACAAATAGTTTCGTCTGGCCGAAGTGTGCTCGAGCAGAGGTTCTTGTTCTATCTACGGCAGAAAGGACCGTTGAGTTCAAATAGAACGCAGTTGGGTCTCGATGTCTGCCTTAGAGATCTTTTGGCGTTCGCTCAGTAGCCGGATGATTTCGCCGAGCCCAGCCGTGTGTTTGGCAAGGATGTTTTTGGCCCTCTCGAAACATTCGTTCAGTGTTTTCGCGACAATTTGGTTGAGCAATGAATCTTTCCGTAGGCGTGCCATCACATCGTTTGGTCGCCGGGACGAAAGATAAACGAGGCTTTCACCAAGACCTAGCGAGATTTCCATTGTCGCCGCGACGAGCGTCGCCTGTCGGAGGTCTGAATCCTCGGACCCGCCGCCGCCATCGGCGTAGTGCCCGAGTACGAATTCCTCGGCTGCAAGGCCTGCGAGAAGGATGGTGATTTGAGCCAAATATGCCTCTCTCCCGAGGTTGCGGCCCGGGATCTGTTTCATGACGGTGCGACCACCAGATCCGTCCAGACCCACCTCCCGGCAGACGTGGCTTTCGACTAGACGACTTCCGGAGAGCTCCGCGAGGAGGTAGCCAACCATGGCGTGGCCAGCCTCATGGATGCAGGCCTCATGGAAGGCCTCTGCGGTCTGCATGATCCGAACCGGAAGGCCGTGCAGAAGATCGGCAAACGCCATCGGACGCCGTTCAGAACGAGCCTTCCGCCGCGCGTCCCGGACCACCTGTTCGATCACAGCTCCGGAAGCGCCCTCCAGGCGAGATGCGATGTCGGCCAGATCGGCATAGACGCAGTCGCCTCGGAGATGGTGGCGCAGAATCCCAATGCGAGCGTCGAGGTCGGGTAGAGGGATTTTGACCTGCTTTCCCAAACGCCCCGGCCGCAGAATGGCCTTGTCGATCTTGGCCGGGAGATTGGTCGCCCCGACCACCACCACGCCTTCACGCCCGTCTACGCCATCGAGACATTCCAGGAAGGCGTTGATCACCTCGCGGGTATATTGCTCGTTCTTTCCCCCGAGGGTCTCTCGATCCCCAAAGGCGTCGATCTCGTCGACGAAAAGAATGCTAGGTGCATTTAGAATGGCATCTCGGAAGGCTTTCCTCATGGCCTTCAACAGGTCATTCAAGTACCCAGCCGCCTGCCAACGGGCGAGCGAGTGGATATGGATTGGAACCCTGCAGGTTCGAGCCAGAGCCTGTGCGAAGGTCGTCTTGCCTGTACCGGTTGGACCAGAGACCAGGACGCCGCGATCGACATCAGCCCATGGCAATCGCCCGGCCCGATAGTCATCGAGGTCCTTTGCAAGTTCGCGGCCCCAAACAGCTGCCTCGCCAAGTCCGTGCAGATCGTCCAGGCTCGGCATGGTCACCACGGATGATCGCCTCTGAGAGCTTCTCGCGAGTTGGTCCTTCTTGACCCTGCTGAGACTCCGCTGGATGTGCAGCCTGCTTCGACCTGGCTTGATCACCATACTTACCAAGGCGAGAGGCTCTCCCACAGCAGTGGCCAGAACTTCGTCGGCTAGGCCACGAATTCCGGCTGCGCGGGAGGCTGCCTTAAGGGCCGATAAGTCAGGGATGGGGAGGGACAAGATCCCATCAGCTGCAAGGCGAAACGCCAGCGGAAAAGCGTCCTCGTCGTGGGCGAAGCCGATGACGTGATCATTTCCGGCCAACGTCTTGCCGAGGTCATTTTCGCGAGTTTTTCGAACGGATGCCTCACTGCTCCAACTCAGGATCTCCGGCCGGATGACCCGCTTCGCTCGATCTGGATTGCGATAGAGCTTGCGCGCTGCCTCCTCGAAAGTCTCGCCATCGGCAGCATTGCGCAGGACGAAGCCAACAACGGAAACGCACCCGACCAGTACGTGATGCATACGGTTCTGGCGCAGGGATCGAACCAGCAGTTGCCGCGCGACTGCTACGCCCACGTCAGTCGTGCGTTGACGTGAAACCACGCGCGATCTTGAAAGATCTCTCAGGTTCATGGCTGTCTCCGGAGATCCACACGCTCAATGGAGACTTGGATCGGCGAAAGGACTTCCAAGCCGATACAGGCGCGAGAATGTCCTCGCGTATCCAAGGACTGGGGAAATCACCCACAAAGCTGATGTGTGAATTTCTTTGTCGTTATGGAGGATCGGGTGACCAGTGACGACACCGGTGAGGCACAGATCGGGGCGGTGGGCCATTTCCCAGGAGTTCAAGATCGGTGCGTTGGCAATTCTGTCCGAGCTGGGATGGTCCCCAAGCCGAATGCGTTCAAGGTCTTCTACCAGACGACGTAGGCGCTCGATATCAGGTTGAAGCTCTGGCACGGGGATGCGACCGGTGACCAAATACGACATGACGTGCTCCATTGCTTCCGGACGCACGAGGTGCGCTCGGTCAAGGTGGTCGGAGAAGAAGGAAGGGATCAGCCGCGGAAGCGGGAGACCATGGTGCTGGGGCCGATGCGGGCGTCGTCGAGTTCGATCTCAATGAAGCGCTGCAGCGCCAGCGAAGCGATGACTGCTATCGCGTCATGCCCGCTCCGAACGGCCTCCAGGCAGCTTGAGAGCGGCAACGAGCCGTTTTCTTCCAGAAGGGCGAGGATACGGATGCGATCGCCAAGCGATGCTCTGTAACCCGCGTATTGAAGAAGATCATGGGCGTTCTCGAGCCTGATGCTGCCACGCAGCTCGGCTTCCTCGCGCTTTTCGTATTTGTAGCCCATCGCCTGAGCTGTTTCGCCGAGCCAGTCAGGAGGGGGCCGCTTCACAAGCGATGGATGGGCATCGAGCAGGCTTACGCCCTCCGGCCTGGTCACCAAGAAATCTGGGACGTGGTGGTGGATCCGATGGCTCAGAACCAGCGGCAGGCACGTCCATGACGTCACCGATGGATCGACGTCGAGCAAGCAACCCACGTCGCGCGCTAATCGCGTCCGAAAGATCGCAGGCCCGATGCACCGCATCGTGCTCTTTGGAGCAAAGAAGAGAGCTGCAGCCTCATCACGGGTGCGCTGAAGAAGCTTCGAGAGCTGATGCTGTTGGTAGTCAGAGCGCTGAGGTCTGGACATGATACGCTAGTCCCCCAAACAAATTGGGCGGTATCCGCGATACCTTCAAAAGCGAGGCGTCGTGGGTATCAGCGTATGTAAGAAAAGCGCGGCTCAGCGGTGCGCTGGAGGCGCTTTCTGGAGATGTTGGGGCTGGTGAACGCGCTTGACATGACGAGAACAAATAGCGAACTTTGTGCCGATGTCAACGAGGAATTTTTGGGCCAAGCTTTTCCCCGGAAATGATCAATTGACCACTATGCAAAGGTGGACTGATGTCAGACTCTGCTGAAGTCGATTTCAGTTTGTGATGATCTTCAATCGCTTGGCGTGGGATTGCTACACCGTTTTGGTAGCTGGGAAACATTATGGCTGATCCGATCACTCTAACGACACTGCTTCTGGCAGGTGCGGCCGCAGCAGGCACAGAACTGGTCAAGGAAGGTACCAAGGACGCCTACCGCAATCTCAAGGAGAAGGTAGGTGAACTCTTTGGCCCGCGGGCGACCAAGGCGCTTGCCAAACTCGAAGATCCCGCCACGCAAGAGCAAGGTAAGAACGACCTTGAAGTTTATGTTGGTGGCACCCTTGAGGCCGACGAAGCATCCCAGATCGAGCCATTCGTGAAGGCTCTGGTTCAGGCCCTCAAGGAGGACGTCGCTGGATCATCCGCAGCCCACGCTCGTGTTGGTCTGGACATCGTTGCTGGAGGAAGTGCTTTCATTCGCGAGGTTCACAACGCCAGCGAAGTCGTGGTGAAGGTGAAGGCTGATAAAGACGTTACAATCGAAGGCATACGGATGAATCCCGGGAAAGACCCGGGAAAATAACCGGCGCGCTTTCCGGTCCGAACAGCGCGCCGGTTACCTACACGGATCAATCCAGCAGCGTTCAGATCAGCGCAAGCGCTGGAGAAGTTGTTCAAATCACGACCAACATCGGTGCCGACGTTGGCCAGCTCGAAGCTATGATGCATCGGGTCTTGGACAGCCGGGGTGTGCCGCATCTCTCGGGTGGCCTTGATAGCGCTCCGGTCCCTGCTCATGAACAATATCTCTCCGATCAACTCGACCGCCTAAGAGACAATGCCAAGAGCTCCGATCCGAAAAGCAACTTGCAGGTTTTTCAAAGCTTTCTCGATAGCTTGCCTAATGATGCAAGTCCGATAATTCGCTTTCGGGCAAAGGCGAACATCGGCATTCAGCACCTTGAACAAGGTGATGCGGAGCAAGCCGTCAAATGGTTACTTGAAGCCTATGAAGAGGCTCCCGAAGATCGTCGGGCGATCGCAAACCGCGCATTGGCGTTGTGGCTCGGTGGAGACGCAGAAGAAGCGTATAAATTCGGAAGAGAAAGGCTCGCTGCCGATCCAGAGAACGATACTCTCGCATCCTATCTACCTCAAATTGCTGCAAGCGTTCCGAGCGTAACCGACGGGCTCGACGGAATTCCAGACGCTCTTCGAGACAAAGAGCCGATGGCGGTCGCTGAAGCCGTCTTTCTGCGCGCTCGCAACCAATGTCCAGCTTGGTGGAACTGGACCCGTTCTGCCTTGGAACGATATCCTGAGTCTAAGCACCTGCAGGTCATGGCTGCCGCCTCATACGTTGAGGAGATTTTGCGGGACGAGACCGCCCAACGCACCCAGATCTATCGCGACGATCAACGCGAGCAGCTGAGGAACGCTGCTGAGGTCCTCGACGCAGATTGGCAAGCAAAGCCCTGGCGTCTGAAGAGCCGTCTCGATGACGCGCCGCAGACGTTAGCAAACGCGATGATCGCGTATCGGCTTCTTCATGATCGAGAGAAGGCTGTCGCTCTAGCAGAGCGTATAGCCGATGAGGCAATTACCTATGCCGATATTGTTCGGAATGCGGTTATGATTGCTATGAGCTTCGATCAGATGAAGCTCGCGTCACGGCTGATCTCATTGATGCCTGATGATCCCGAGCTGGCATTCCACGCCGGGATTATCGCAGTGGGAAACAACGAATGGGGCCGGGCAGCTGATCTTTTCAAAAAGGGAGCTATTCCAGATGTTGAGAAAGGTGTTGTAGAGATCGCAATTGCTCTGGCGCCGATCATGGAGAGTGGACGGCCTGTCGACGGAAGCGCAATCGATTCATCGCCGATCGCGATCCTCATCGAAGGCAATCGAGACAATCCGCGCGGCCTGACCCTCATCGCGCAAGTTGCGAAACACCTTGGTCTTGATGATCTCTCAAAGGTCGCCTTCGAAGCGGCCGTCGGTGCGGTACAGAACGACTCCCACATTGCAACAAGGCTGATGCTAGCCAGCTTCGCCGAGAAGTCGCAGGCCCCCACGTGCGTCATTGATCTTTTAGACGGGCATCTTCCACCAGAAGGGTTTGAGCGCGACTATGAACGACTGGCGGTCGCTCACGCGAATGAACACCCCCATCGTCAGAGAAACATCGCCTTCTTTGACAAGCTTCCCCCCAAATTGCGCAACATCGATACCATCAAGCAAGCGCACGCCAGTGTGTTGGTCGATGTCGGTCGGCTGCCCGAAGCGATAAAGCTCCTTCGCAGTCTCCATGTTAAAGATCCAACGAATGTTTTTGTCGTTCTGCGGCTGATGCAAGCTCTCGTTCGTTCGAATGACAAAGCGGGTGCTCTCGCATTGTCGAACGCAGTCGATTTACCAAGTCTGGTAGGCCCGCCAGAATTCATTATGGCAATCGCACAGCAAGTGTCCATGAACGGACATCCAGAGCGAGCATATCCGGTTGCCTATGACCTCGTTCGCGGAAACTCTGAAAACGCAGGCGTGGTTCTCGGCTATGCCGGGTTGGGCATGATGCTTGAATCAAACCCGATGTTCGAAGCCGCGTCTGTAAGCGTCGGAACTCATCTCTCGATAAAGGCTTCCGATGGTCAGCAGCAGGATTTTGTCATTGATGATGGTGGCGATTTCTTCGGAATAAGGGTGCTTTCGCCAAATTCTGGAATAGCGCCGCGCTTTCTAGGGCTGACCAGGGGGCAAACGGTCGAACTTGAAAGACCCGGGGTGGGCTCCTCGCTGGTTTGGACAGTGATTGAGGTACGTAGCAAATACCTCCATCTCCATCATAGGGTTTTGGAGGAGTTTGAGACTCGTTTTCCAGACAATCCAGGGCTCGTCCGCTTCAATGCAGCCGAAGGAAACGTAGACGCCGTCCTGGACGTCATCCGGCGGCGCGCTGAGCAAAATGCCAATCGAGTTCGCCTATACAGGGAGAACTCCATCCCGCTTGCTATCGCTGCTCGCGGGCAGGGTGGTGGGGTCGTCGGCTTTGCTCAGTACATTCGGCAGCTTGGAGGCCAGATTGTCACCTGCAGCGGCGACAAGGAAGAGCTCACTAATGCTGTGCAGTTGGCAAAGCGTCACCGAGGACAGGGAGCGGTTCTTGACCCATACACTGCGTGGGTGGCGGCCGATACGGGAGCGCTTCCGGCTCTCAAAACGTTCTTCGGAAGGCTACAGACACCGAGCGCCACAATAGAAATGATCGAGCGGATGCTCGAACGTGCGGAGGAAGGCCGAGGGAAGCAGCAGATGACCGTCGAGTATCGCGACGGGATTTTCTATCGTGACGAGATCACAGACGAATTTCGCGATAGGCAGATCGCTCATTTTGAGCGGGTCCGGAAAATAATCGATGAGAACTGCGACGTGGTCTCAGTGATTATGCCTGATATGCTTTCGGAGAATGCAGAGCTGCTCCTCAAGGTGGGCGGAAGTCGATTTCTGGATGCTGCTCTTCTCGCAGCGGATTCCAAATTTGTCATTATTTCCGATGATATGCGATACCGCCAAATTGCAAAGTTTGCCATTGGTTGTAACGGCGTTTGGCTTCAGGCTGCTCTTGCGGCCGCCTGCGAAATGAACCAGCTGAGTCCGTCAGATTACGCAGGTTGCGTCGTTGGTCTGGCAACTTACGGGCACGGGCATCTATCTGTTACCAGCGGGTTGCTGTTCTTGATCGCTCTAAAAGACGAAAGCGGGCTTCCTAACCTCAAATCCGTTCTGACGATGTTCGCTGGTCCAAACGCGGATATGCAGTCTCATATGTTAGTATTCGAAGAATTCTTGGAATTCTTGTGGCCGCCCACGTCATTTCTTCCTGAACCAAAGGCCCAAGCAGCGACCGGCCTTGGGCTTTCTGCTCTTCTTGAACATCGGAAGGACGATTGGATACCAATCTTGACCGCAGTAATCTCTTGGTGTCGGGGTCGCCCCGGTCTGTCAAGCTACATGCTCGGATGGCTCCGTGGCCATTTTATTAGGGCGGAAGACCTTTCGCCAAAGACACCGACGACCTCTGATGCAAGAAAGAAGGTGCGAAAGAGGAGGTGGTGATCCAGATTTGTCTAGACCTTCAATCAAGATACGCAGTAACAACACTCACGATTGTCTCTCGCTGCGGAAAGAATGAGGTTCTGGAAGCGTGACCATTTCGGAAGCAGACTGCGCATGGACCGTCCGCTTCGGCGGACAGCCCCAACGGCGAGGACGATATTCGGCCGCCTGTAGAGAGCGATAGCTCGACTGGCATCATCTGGTGAACCTGACGAACTTGACGACCCTGCAGTTCGATGCGATGTCGAGTGATGGAGGTTCGTTATGGTGCAAACACGGGAACGAGATCGCGCAGTGAGCGCAACGAAGAAGCGCAGAAAAGTGCGTGTCAGCCCGGATGGAGGAATGGGTACCGCACAAATCGTCATCCCCAGAAAGAAGCAGAAGATCTCGGCGAAAACGAATCCGAGATCGATCGAGAAGTGTGTGAGCGTCGAATTTTTCAAATGGTACTCAGCTGGAGCGAAGAAGGCCAAAAAGGTCGGTCAACCCGTTCGCTTCACGGTGGAGGTGTCGCCAGACGGCAGCGCGAAAGCGATCGGCAGCCTCGTCACCCTTGCTTCGTTGAATGTCTCGTCATTGGAAGCATCGTTGTCAGCTGCCCGAGATCGCGGAAGGTTCAAGATCGCAGAAATTCTGAAAGGCGACGACATGCTGACCGGGAGCGACTTCGGCGCTCTCATCGGAGCTTCGCACGAGACGGTCAATGTCAGGCGAGGGCGGGGCGAGATTCTTGGACTGCAAGGGGCGACCCGCGGTGTCAGATATCCGAGTTGGCAAGTTACGGATGCCGGGATGCCGTTGCCTGGATTATCCGAACTGTTCGAAGTCCTCGGAAGGGAGCCCTGGTTAGTCTATCGATTCCTGAGGACTGCACACCCCGAACTCGGCGGAAAGACGGCTTTGGAAGCCATGAAACTGGGCCAACAGAAGGCCGTGTTCGGAGTGGCTAGAAATCAGATGAATGGTGCATTCTCCTGAAGCTGCAAGAGCGGAGAAGTATTGAATACTCGAACTGCATCCCTCCGTTCGGTGAAGTTGCGAAGACTGCACGGTGTGGTTCTGCCGAGCTTTAGACGCGGGGTGTTGACGATCGAGGGACATTCCCCTGACCTAAATCCGTATATGACGTCATCTATGCGGGAAGTCGATTCCAACGGGTCCGGTGCGACTTAGCAGTGTGGTCGCCTTCGTGAGTTATCGAGCAAGCGCTGTTCGCTTACCTAATCCGTGCCCTCCGGATAATTGGGGCGCTTGAGGAGGGCGGCCAGACTCTTCTCCGCGTCCTCGTCAGATTGCTCGAGGGTCAGGATAATGTCTGCCTGGTTCGGCAGACGAACTCGTTGTGGTCCATCCGACAAGACGGCCTCAAACAATTTGCGCGGGTTCGCAACCGCCTCGGCTTCGGTCCACATGTGCTGGTGCGGTCTTTTCAAGCGGCTAACCCTCGAATCCACGCAGATTAGAGCGTCTGAGGCTTTCACGAAAGGATTCGTTGGATAAACGGAGCTCTCCCACCCTTATCCGAGAAAAGCGGGCGGAAGGGCGCGGTGGGTTAGAGATCGTTAACCATTTCTCAAGCCGTGGTGGAAGATGGTATTCGGGAACCGAGATTCGCGGTCCGAATGCCCCTTTACCTCCTCGATACCAACGTCCTGTCGAACCTTTCCAAGCCTCGGCCTTCGCCATCGGTGCTCGATTGGTGTCATCGTCTACGACCGCGAAACTGGTGCGTTGCACAATGCACAGTGATTGAGATTCGGCGGGGGATCAAAATCCTGTCTTCGAAGGGCGAGAGTGCTAGGGCAGACGCTCTCAGCAATTGGTTCGATAACCTGTTAGCGATGCGACCGCGCATCATTGCGCTCAACGACCACATCATCGATGTTTTCACTGATCTATCAATAGTACCAGAGCTACAGAATGTGTTCGCGCCTAATCCGGGTAAGTATCCCGCAAGAATCGGGCGGGATCTTGAGATTGCGGCGACCGCCATCGCCATGAATGCGACAGTGGTAACTGTTAATGTGTCCGACTTCTTGGCGATCAACGATCATATGCGGCTGCCGGGACTGTATAATCCGGACACCGACGAATGGCTTGTTCGGCCGAGGAGGCGGGAGACTGAAGCGGCTAGGGAGGGCGGACACTGGGACATGCATCGGCTGTTAAGCACCAAGGTCATGAGAAACTGACGCATCTCGAGGGATGCATCCGAGCGATGCCGATCTATCCGAAACGGCAGGGAAAGCGCTCAAAAGAGGGAGGCACGGCTCGCGCGTTGAACGATGATGCTGGCCGCTAATCCGCGGACCTGGGCGACCCACTATTCCAGTTGGCGCGATCCGCGGAGTATCGCTGTTGACCACTCGAATATGTGTTCAATCCTCATCTGCACTATGCATTGAAGCTGGCTAGTCGAGCTGTATTAAATCCCAAGAGCCGCTCAACTCAGTAGAGTTGTGGAAGGTCGTCAAGCAATTCATCGGCCCAGCGTTCACTGTCCCAGTCACGCAGCGCACGGCAGCGTTGTCGCCATGATAACGAGACGATGTCTTGGGTTGGGCTCAGTTGATTAAGAATTCTGTCTGGACAGAAACAAGCTGAAGGCCCTTCGCTCTCGAAAACGGTATCCACCATACACTCGGTTGGGGTCGCCTCTCCATAGCTTTTGAGTAAGCAAACTACACCCTCCACTGGATATGGAATTTCACGCATTCGCAAAGCTACGAACGCGACGGCGAAGTGCCTGTTATCAGCGGGCAAATCGACAACCTCCATGTCAATAACCTTGCCATAAATGTTGAGATCTTCGGCTAAGCTTCTAGAGAGGTCGCCTGTAACTTCCATATGGGAGTAGGTCATTCTGTATCCCGAATCCATGAACACCATCGCATCGATTAGCAAACTGTAAATCGACGGCTGCATGATTGTGGTGTCGAATTTGACGGCGATGCAAGCGGCACGGTTCGACGCAGTTGTGTGGGGTGCTGGCCATGTCGACATTACCTAGACGAACCCGTGAATGAGCCTGTATTCCAGGTTCGCCTGAGCGATCTGATACTCGGCAAGCCAACCAATCATCTGGGCATTCAGTCGATTGAGATGGCAGGAGCGGGCCGTGGTGCTAACGATTTTGTTTGGCCGGTCGTTCGCCACGACGATGACAAGCTGGGCCGCAGACTGTTCAGAAGCTTAGGCTCAGGAGCGTGCCTTCTGTACTTTCTTGCGAGGAAATGCTCCGAAAGCGGTCATTCGACGGAGCGCCGCAAAGGGCCAGAAGCGGACTATTGAAGTAGTGCCTTGACGTCTCGCAGCGGTCTGACGCGGACGTCTCTTATTGAGCATGAGTGCCAGGGCGAGCCGTGTGTCGAAATCGAACATCGTGAACTTGCCGAGGTCGATGACGCGCAGCACGCGGGTGTTGTCGGCTCAGTACATCAGCCGACCGTCGTGCTGCGGCTTGAGATCGCAGCCGGTGTAGGGGCGGCCTCACGCCAGACCGCCGAGAACATCTCGCCGGAGCCGGCGAAGCCATCGAACACCGCAGCGTCATGCACGATCGCGTCCAGGACTTTCTGTCGGATTGCGACCTTGCCGCGGACGGCGCGGGGCGTTGTTGTCGACCTTTGCCCCAGAATTAGCGTATATCGGATCTCACAATAGTTGATTGATGTTGTTGTAGAATTTCTATGTTTTGCGTAGTTCCAGCCTACTGGCTTAGCTAGCGCCTACGCCATTCGTTGTATAGGCGCGCAAAATTTTGGATAGGTAAACTATTAGAAACGCGGGATTTTTGACTCGGGGTTGCGATTGCCTGAAAATACGACTCAAGGCGGTGAAGACAATACTCTGAAGGCGAACAAGGATATCGCAGCGTCGATAGCCAATTTTTTCGGCGGCAATGGCTGGAAGGCGATCCTGCCGGTGATTGCAGTGATTGGCTTTGGCGGCGTTGTATCAAGGTGCCAGTCTTCTCTCGATGAACTCAGTCACAACATTTCACTTAGCAACAATCAGCTCGGCAAGCTCGAACAGAGGATCGACAAGGTAGAAACTCAGATGATTTCGATCGTGGTTGAGAACAAAGTCCGAAACACGGTCACTCCAAGTAAGCTGCCAGATTGGGCAGATGATCAGAAGCCTCCTCCTAACGTTTTCGACGATCGAATTCCTGAGATTGGACCTACGGCGATTGCTCCAAGAAAGATACCTAGGGCGCCGTTAGCTCCACCGTCTCAGCCGAAGGCGCCGTTGCCCAAGAACGCACAAGGGTCAAATTCGCAAAACGCAGCGGTCCAAAATCAGTTTAGTGAGGCAAAATCTTCCGGCATCAATAAGTTGCATTCGCTTGAAGTCGCGCGGGATTTTTCGATCGCAACCATCCCGTCAGAATATTTCGATCAGTTGTCTTTCTACCAAAAGAAAGGGCAGCTTTCGGCAGTTGGGCGTGGCGAGAGCGGTGGCACAGGAACAGAGGCCTCCGTTTATTTCAATCCTATTGCTAAGACCTGTGCTGAACTCGCGATCCGATTCGTAAACAAGTACCGCGCGGAAATGAAGCCGGATTTGTCGGATCCAATCCTCCTGACTATGGAAAAATTGGATTGCAGGGCGTTTTCGAAGTAATCAGCTCGTGCCGATTGTCCCGAGTTCGACTGCGACGCCGTCGAACGGCTTCATCGCGTCCTGCAGCGCCTTGAGCAGCTGCGCCTGGTGCACGAGCGGCCCGCGGATGCTGATCCAGAATTCGTCGTCGACCGGGCAGGTCTCGATTTCGCGAACCTCCAACTCGGCCAGTTCGTCGAGCAGCTTGGACAGTTCGCCGGGCGAGAAGCCGAGATCGAGCAGGTTGTCGCCGTCGCCCTGGGTTTCGACGAGCAGCCCGCGCAAAAACGTCGTCGTCCCAGCCCGAATTTTTGGAGATGCGATTGAGCGCCAGCGCGAGTGCCTTGTAGGCGGCCGAGCTCAGGCCCGCGACGACGCGGCATTGAACTACACCCCAGGCCAGCCGCCTGAGCGCTTCTAAGCGCCCCTCGCCGCCGATCAACTGGCCGTTCGGCTGGATGATCGGCTTATCGACATAGCCGAACCGCTCGACCGACTGGCGCTGACGCCGGGGCTGGGCAACGTCTGTTGTCGGCTTCGGGTCAGAAGCGCCAAACGGCAGACGTCCGAAAGAGGCCGGACGTCCGCTTTTGTCTGGAAGAGGTCTGTAAGGCAAGCTTTCCCACCACGCATGCCTTCGGCCAATGGTGTTCAATACACCTTCTGATGCGTCGGACAATTGCAGGCAACGCCGAGTCCTCTATCGACGAGGAGAGGAGCTGTTGCCCTCACTGCACCACTCTGATCAGTCGAATAGAAGTCCATTCTATTGCTGTCGGTGTCGATCAACGCCATCGTAAGTACGTCAGTATACACCGCATTGGTATCCAACGAAATTCGGTTTTCAGTCGCAACGGGAAGTGGCGGTGCTAACGGCGAGTGGCCGTGAACCACGACGTGCGAGAGACGGCCGACGTGATCCAAGAACGGTCCTCTAATTTGGAGCAGGTCGCTTAGCTTCTGATCATCGGTTGGCCGGTTCGGATCGATACCGGCGTGCACGAAGAGATATCGCCCTAGAACTTCGCTGAACGACGCTGATTGCAAGACTTCCAAGTGGTTTTCAAAGCGTTCTTTGATCTCGTTGAGGTGATCGAACGTGAAACGGCCTGAGTACCCGAGATACGAGGTGAACGTGGTCGCTGCTCCACGCATAAACCAATCTTCGACGAACCTCTGCTCCGTCAAGGCATCACGAAACATGAAATCATGATTTCCCAGGAGCAAACGGCTTTCCGGCCATCGCTTGAGTGTTTCGCATACGATATCCATCGCTCCACGGCTGTCCGGCCCGCGATCAACGATGTCGCCCAGGAAGTAGACACGGGGGCAACGACGAGTTTCGGCCGAATGCTCGTCTATGAACTTGATGAGAGACTCCAGGAGGTCAGAACGTCCGTGGACATCGCCAATCGCGCACACGGTCGATTGCAGATTTAGGAGATTCATCTCGATGGGCCGGGAGGAGGCAGAAGTCAATTTTGCGTCCTTGGACCCATGGAACATGGCCCCGCAACATTCCCTTTCGGGTTGCTTGCAGATTTGAGGGATTTGCTCGTGCCGCACTAAGACAATCGGCGAAGCGTACGTGCGGACTCGACGGATGTTCGCGATATGTTCTATGGTGGCGCATGTCCGACCGACCCGCAAGCTGGCGAATGCCCACCCCCCGACAGATGGAAAAGCTGGCGGTAGAGGCCGCGCGTAGGGGATGTGTGGGCGACCTCCGGCCTGACGAGAATCTTCCGGAGGACTACTGGAGGGCCATCCTTGCCGACGCACGGGCCCAGGAGGCTCCACCAGCATCGATCGCAGACCGCAGTATATCGGAGGTCGCCTTAGCCACGCTTCGCGTTTCATGCCGTCGCTGCAGCCGTCTGGTCGAGATTGGCACCGCCGACGCCGGGCGGCTGTACGGCGCTGGGACTGCATTGAAGGCCATCGCAAGACGAGTTCTGGAAGGCACGTGCGACTCCAGGACTGGGCGCTACGAGGACGACGGCTGCTGGCCGTCCGTCGAGACGCGCTGACCCGTCCCGATGGCGCCGAAGCACCATCCTACGCCACTCTCCGGAGGCGACCGGAAGGCGCTAAAGAAGGAGCTGGGCCGTGCGCGCGCGGTGACCACCCTCCTAGCTGCCCAATCGGCGGAGATGCGGGCGAGGGGAGAGGCTCTGATCCAGCAAGCCGACCGCCTGCTGTGTGAAAGCTGGAACGAGAGGATGTGGGCCGTCGGCGGCCCAATCGATCCGTCACCGACTATCGACCAAGCCGTGAACGGCGGCTATTGCTGGATCGAGATTGAATGCTCACGGTGCAGAACACCGAATGAGGTCGACCTGGCAGCACTCCGTCACCCGTCGACGACCTGCGTTCATGACCTTGCCAGTCGCCTTCGCTGCAGCAAGTGCGCAAAGGCAGGAAAGCGGCCGCCGACGACGCTACTTCAGCTGGCGCAGCGCGCACGGCATGCAGATCCGGAGACCTGACCTTGTGCAATCTCTACTCGATCACCACCAACCAGGCGGCCATCACCGCGCTCTTCCGTGTCGTCAGCCAGAAGGTCGGCAACCTCGCGCCCATGCCCGGCGTATTTCCGGACTACAAGGCTCCAATCATCCGGAACGGGGTCGGCGGCCGCGAACTCGTCACCGCCAGATGGGGCATGCCGTCATCGGCGAAGGCGCTTTTAGACAACGCCCAAAAGCGAGCGGACAAGCTGCGAGCCAAAGGGAAGACCGTTGATTTCAACGAAGTGCTGAGGATGGAGCCGGATGGCGGGACGACCAACATCCGCAACGTGAAGTCCAAACACTGGACCCGGTGGCTGGGTTCTGAAAACCGCTGCGTGGTCCCGTTCAATAGCTTCAGCGAATTCAACAAGGCTGAGGGCGGCGACATCTGGTTCGCACTCGAGGAGACCCGTCCGCTCGCCTGCTTCGCTGGCATCTGGACGACCTGGACTTCGGTCCGAAAGGTGAAAGAGGGCGAGACGACTAACGACCTCTACGCGTTCCTGACTACCGAACCGAATGCTGAGGTCGGCGCCATCCATCCGAAAGCGATGCCGGTCATCCTGACAACCCCTGCCGAGGTCGAGACATGGCTGTCTGCCTCTCAGGAGCAAGCTCTGAAGCTGCAGCGCCCGCTGCCGGACGGTGCACTGCGGATCGTTGCCCGGGGTGTGAAGAAGGACGGGGAGATGCCCGCCGTTTGACGCCATGACCGAACCCTCTACTTCAGCCGCCCATCGTAAGATCATCCACGTCGACATGGACGCGTTCTACGCCTCGGTCGAGCAGAGGGACGATCCGGCGCTGCGGGGAAAACCGGTCGCAGTCGGTGGCTCGCGCGAGCGCGGCGTCGTTGCGGCCGCAAGTTACGAAGCTCGCAAGTTTGGCGTGCGTTCGGCGATGCCGTCTGTCACCGCGAGGCGGCAGTGTCCCGACCTGATTTTCGTGAAGCCGCGTTTTGAGGTCTACAAGGCGATCAGCCAACAGATCCGTGAGATCTTCGCGGAGCACACAGCAATCATCGAACCGCTATCGCTGGATGAAGCCTACCTCGACGTGACGCAGAACCTTCAGAACATCCCCCTGGCACGGGACATCGCACTCGCCATCAGGGCCAAGATCAAAGAGGTGACTGGTCTCAACGCTTCTGCGGGCATCTCCTATAATAAATTCCTGGCCAAGCTCGCCTCCGATCATCGCAAGCCCAACGGCCAATACGTCATCTCGCCGGAGATGGGACCTACATTCGTCGAGAGCCTGCCCGTCGGCAAATTCCACGGCATCGGCCCGGCCACTGCGGCGAAGTTCAACGCGCTCGGCATTCGAACTGGGCAGGACATTCGAAATCAGACCCTCGAATTCCTGCAGGGGCATTTTGGCAAGGCCGGAACTTACTACTACTGGATATCGCGCGGCGTCGATGAGCGGCCGGTTCGCGCCAATCGCATCCGTAAGTCGGTCGGTGCGGAAAATACCTTCTCCTCAGATCTGACCTCATTCGAGGCGATGGTCGCGGAGCTGCAACCCCTGATCGACAAGGTCTGGGGGCATTGCGAGAGGACCGGCAATCGAGGCCGGACTGTCACTCTCAAAATCAAGTTCTCGGACTTTGAGATCGTCTCAAGAAGCAGAACGTTGGCCAGCCCTGTGTCAAGTCGGGCAGCCCTCACGACCCGGTCGGTCGGGCTGCTCGAGGCTGCGATGCCTCTGCCGAAACCCGTTCGGCTTCTTGGTGTCTCGTTGTCGTCGCTGCAGTCCGAGGACGGGGCCGAACCGCAATTCGGACTGCCTCTCTGATCACCCCAAATTGTACCGTGGAGCGGGGCGTCGCCAATTACTAGGCGTCAGCGCCCGGAGGAAGTTCGGGCCTTCAAAATTGTCCAATTCGCCGGTCGAACTGAGGTCAGCTTCGGTGAGACCATCGCTAAGACGAAGATGCAGTGGCTCAGCCTGTGGTATCAATCAGAGAATCGATTAAAATCGACCCATAAGCGCGTTCTTTTGATCGATCCGATTGACTAGGAATTTGCATGTGGGCCGATACCGATACTGATATCGATTTTCTGAATTATTCCGAAGTTGCAGAGCTGATTGCCGAGATGATCGGCAACCCCGACTTGCTTCCCATGTCGCTTGGCGTTTTCGGAAGTTGGGGCGTCGGCAAATCGAGCACGCTTCGGCTTGTGGCCAACGAGCTCGAGAAGGCTAAAGACAAGTACCTCGTCATCCACTTTGACGCTTGGCTTTATCAGGACTTCGACGACGCGCGCGCTGCGTTGATGTCAGTCATCGCCGACGAACTCGTCAAGGCTGCGCCGGCTCCGCTGACGTCCAAGGCGATGTCGCTTTTCGGCAGGATCAACAAGCTGAGGGCTCTCGGGCTTCTGGTGGAAGGAGGGGCGCTCGCCGCCGGAGTCCCGACGTTCGGCCTCATCACACGTGGGCTAGAAGGAGTGCGCGATCTGTGGGGAGGGACGGCCGACAAGGAAGACTTGGAGGCCATCAAGAAGGCAGGCGCCGATGTCAAGGATCAGGCGTCGGGACTACTCAACGACGTCTCGGAGAAGGGGCCGCCCGAAGAAATCGCCGCATTCCGGAAAGACTTTAGCGAAGTGCTGGACGGGCTGGGGAAGACGCTGGTCGTATTCATCGACAATCTCGACCGTTGCCTGCCCGAGAATGCGATCCAAACATTGGAAGCGGTTCGGTTGTTTCTGTTCATGCCGAAAACGGCGTTCGTCATCGGCGCAGACGAAGACATGATCCGGCATGCGGTGGCGCGGCACTTCAAGGAGCCAGGCGAAAAGCAAGTCACCGACTATCTCGACAAACTCATCCAGATCCCAGTGCGCGTTCCTCGTGTCGGTGTTGAGGAAGTTCGTGCTTATCTATCTCTGCTCCTGTTCCAGAGCGCCTGTGCCGATCCGAAACTTCGCGAAACCGTGCGAGCTTTCCTCATCGACCGTTTGCGGAGATCTTGGACGCAGGACGAGCCATTCAAGATCGATGACGTCCTCAAAAGCGTCGGCAAGGAAGGCGATGACACGCTCCGCCGCTCCCTCGAGATGGGAGATCGCATGGCGCCGCTACTCGCCCATTCTGAACGCGTTCTTGGGAATCCCCGCATCGTGAAGCGACTTCTGAACGTGGTCCGCATGCGCGCGGCCATCGCCCGGAAGCGCAGCATGCCGCTCGACGAAGCCATCATCGCGAAGCTAGCGCTTTTCGAGCGTTGCGTAGATTCTTCGGCGACCGAAGCATTGCATAACGCGATCAACGCCGCGCCGGGCGGGAAACTTCAGATTCTCCAACCGATTGAGGACGGCGAACCCATCGAGGACCACAAGGCGTTGTTGCCGGAAAAATGGCACCCGCACCTCGCTTTCGTATCGGATTGGGCAAGGCTTGAGCCCAAACTGGCCGGACTTGACCTGAAGCCTGCTGTCTATCTCGCACGGGAAACCATTCCCGTCAGGATCGCATCGGCAGCAGTATCGCCTCATGTCACCCAAGCCGTCGAAACCTTGCTCAAAACTCCGACAATGTCCTCTCAGGCAGCCATCGCGGCGGTTTTAACGCTCAAGGGCGGACATGAGGTCGTGGGCATGGATGCGCTCGTGGCAGAAATGCGGAAGAACTCGGATTGGTCAAAGGTGCGGGCAGATGTCCGCGGCGCGGTGCTGCTCGCACGCGCTTCCCCCGATGCGTCAAAGATTGCCATCCGGTTTTTCAATGACCTCCCGTCATGCCCGCCATGGCTGCGAAGCATGTTGTCCAGCGAAGATTGGTACAAAGGGTAGGTCATGGGCACTTCCGGATCGAGCAAGGGCCCCAAGAACTCATCTCCATTGGTACCGCCTGGAGTGGACGACGAGCCCGGCAAGCCGTTGCCCGAGCCGGAGGGACAGCGGTTTCGCGGATTCCGTACTGAATTCGGGCGCGCGGTGGCGAGTGGCGGAACGACTGGTCTTTCGTCCGCTCTGGGGAGGTATGCCCGCGATGCGACGCTTGGCGCGGCGGTTGGACCGCGCAGGTTTGGGGCGGCGTACACCTCGGGTGCGACTCTCGGCCAAACCCTTGCAAACATCGGCGCCGGCGGTACCGGCCAAGGACCAAGCGGCGTCGATTTCTCGTCGCTGGTAGGACAACCGGTCAACGTTGCCGCGCAAGAGATCGCTCGTGCGCTCGCACCTGAGAATATCGATGCCGACCACATCACTGTCGCTATTCAAGAGGCCATTACAGAAGTGTTGCCGGAGGCAGGCGTTTTTGATCCGTCCATGCTCACGCCGGACGCTCTCGTTCAGATCATGGTCGAGTTTTTCAGTCGAATTCTCTTTATCGAGATCACAAGTGCCGCTGGGGATGCCTGGAATCACGCCCCGGATGCCGCGCATGCCACACAGACAGAGGCGGATCTTCTCGAGCTCATCCGCGTGGTGGTCGACAAGCATTTTGGTCCGCGAATCGCGGAAGGCCTCGCTGGAGCGACGCGCGAAGAGTTTCGTACCCTTGAGCGCGCGGCCATGGACGAAGTTTGGCGCGAGTGGGAAAGATACCCATGAGCCGGTTTGTGTTTCACATTGATCGCGAGGCGATCCCAGTCGAGCCCGATGATGACGTCCATGTTTGGCTATACGGATCGAGCCCTCCCTACGCGCACGTAGGTACGGTCGGCGCACAAGCGTATGACGCGGCTACCCGCTTGTTGTTGCAGCCCACCCGCGCCGTTATGGATCTTCTGTCCATCGCTATGGCGGTGACCGCGGCCGACACGTTTATCCTGCGTGCGGACGAACCCGACGGTTGGCGACGTACCTTCGAAATGCATCTGCCGCTCAGTGACCCCGATAAATGGATTCCACTAAAGCCGCTTCTGGAGTCCACGCTTCGATTTCTGAGTTCTGATCTTTGGCATTTCGAGTTCACGCGTGGCGGCATGGACCCGCCTCCAGTATCCGAGATCAGGGCTCGCAATCGGGTGGTCAATCTTGCGAACGTAGATTGCGTTTCGCTCTTTTCAGGTGGACTGGATAGCGCGATCGGCGCACTGGATCTGCTTGGTCGTGGTTCGCGTCCGCTCCTCGTGAGCCATGCTTCGAAGGGCGATGCCGACAAACAGGACGTCATCGCCGAACTGTTGCCAAGTACGTGCGAACGCATGTCAGTAAATAGCTACCCGACCTGGGCAGGGGCAGACGACGACAGTCAGAGGACGAGGAGCTTTCAGTTCCTTGCTCTGGGTACGTTGGCCGCAGAGGCGGTTGCACGCTATCGCAGGATGGCGAAAGCGAACCTTTTCGTCTGCGAGAACGGTTTAATCGCACTGAACCCGCCACTGACGCCCCGTCGTTTGGGATCGCACAGCACCAGAACGGCGCATCCGCATTTCCTCGGAAGCATTCAGGCCCTGCTTGATGGCGCAGGCATTCCGGTCGAGGTTTCTAATCCTTATAGACACCTTACGAAAGGCGAAATGACCGCGGCGAATGCGGCTCGACACAAGTTTTCCGATTTCGCCAGGGAGACCGTTTCATGCGGAAAGTGGAAACGACGCAACCAGCAGTGCGGTAGGTGCGTTCCCTGTCTCATTCGACGTGCCTCATTTCACGCCGCCGGCGTCTCTGATGGCACGGATTATCAATACCCCGATCTGCATGCGGTCATGACGGACGAGGGTGGTCGGGATGACCTGATTGCCGTACAAGCTGCTCTCGTTCGAGGTGGCGATATGGAGCGATACGTCATGAACGCCGGGCCGCTGCCTCTCGCAGCGCAGGACAGACAAGAATACATCGACGTTGCGGCACGAGGCATGGAAGAGCTCCGCCGCTACCTTGCTTCCGAAGGATTTGCCGTTTGATCGATTTCCACTGCCATCTTGACCTGTTCGAGAATCCGCAGGAAGTGGCAGTGGCGTGCGAAGAGGCTGGCATCTATGTGCTATCGGTCACGACGACGCCTAAGGCATGGCCCAAGACGGCCGCCCTTGCGAAGGGAAAGCGCCATATCCGCACTGCGCTTGGCCTGCATCCCGAACTTGCTCACGAGCGTTACAACGAGGTGTCGTTGCTTGAGCGACTGCTGGATGAAACACGTTACGTCGGCGAGATTGGGCTCGACGGATCGCCCGCGCACAGACAGCACTCAGAAATCCAGCTCAAGGTCTTCAACCGAATTCTGGCATGTTCCCAGGACCGCGGGGGCCGGATCTTCACCATTCACAGCCGCGGCGCCGCGGACGCCGTCATTGAAAGTCTACGCAAGCACAAGTGTGGCCATACCGCCGTCTTGCACTGGTTCTCAGGCTCGCAAGGTCAGTTGAAGTCGGCAATATCACTTGACTGCTGGTTCTCGGTCGGACCCGCCATGCTTCGGAGCGAAAAGGGGAAGGCGCTTGCCGCGGGAATGCCGAGGGATCGCATATTGACCGAGACGGACGGACCGTTTGCCCGCAGCGGCAAACGTCCACTGACGCCCGCCGACGTTCAGGTCGCGGCCATTGAACTAGCCAGCTTGTGGTCGGTAACCAAGGCTGAGGCAGAGGCCCGGATCAGGATGAATTTACGTGACCTGCTGTCGAGAGTAACCGGCCCAACATGAAGCAGCCGTAACTCTGGCTCCGTCAGTGCGCTCGACGACCTCGGCCGAGAGCAGTGTTTCGGAAAAACGGTAGAAGACGAGACTGACGCGGGGCGATAGCGTCGTCGAGTCGCTAGTGTAGTTTGGGGAGGTAGATCCACTTGGGGCCGATTGCTGGGGGAGATTCGCAATCCCGTATACTTCGGTAATCATCGTTTCAACGCGCTTCTTGAGGAACTCGCGGGTAACCAAAGGCCGAGCCGCTGTCGACTGCAACATTCTGGGGCGCGCCAGCGTTCGGAAATGCCGATGCGTTGTCGCCAAGCGAGAGCAGGAGTTGACGCCAGTCCCCGGGCTTGAAGGCGACAACCTCGACCATATCGACGTCATTCCAGCTCACACTGAAGACCTTTCGGCCGTGATAGACGTCCAGGATGTGCTCGCCCATCGGCGCTCTCAGCGTGATCTGGAGGTCACCAACTTCGATCTGGCGGGTCTTGATCTTCCTGTCCCTGTCCACGAGGACAACGCTCGATCCATGACGGTCGATCAGGGCGAGCGCGATATTGCGGAGTTCTCGGGCTTCATTCAAACGAGCGAGTGAGACTTTCACGGAAACCCCAGCGAGTTCATTGGCGAACCGGTCGAAGTTCTATATGGACCGTTCGGATCATATCAAGATCCGAACGTCTTCGCGATGGGCAAAGGATACCGCTTCGTTGACATGGCCGTCGGTTTTATAGCGCAGCGAGCACTTCTTCAAAGCGAGGCCGCGGAGATCGGAATAAGGAGACCGACCATTTCTCTACCTCTCAACAATCGATACTCAGATGTCCTGATGGACGACGAAAACCGCCCATTCGATCGTCTGATCAAGACTCTTTTGGGGAAGCCGGGCGTCTTGTTGCAGCTTTGTAAGGACAATGCGGCATTTGACGCGAACGAGCTAAATACCAGTGATTGGAATGCCGATGATGTCCATCAACCAATAACTTGGCTTCAGGAAGAATTTCGCCCGTCTCAGCAACTATGGCGTGCCGATAAAATCGCGTGGGTCGGAGAGAATTCAATCATTCACGTCGAGCAACAGACCCGTCATAACGCTCGAGTTATGGCAGGTCGTATGATGCAGTATGCTACTTACATCTCGATTTATTATGACTATCGAATACGCCTCTTCCAGTTGTACTATTACACGGGCGACGCTCCGATCTCTTGGAAAGTATTCGAGAGAACCGATGTTGGCGCCATCACGAACCGCTTCAGCGTAATTGATGCTGGCGAGCATGAAGCTTGGTCAATGCTGAATAGCGAGAACTTTAACTATGCAGTTCTCGGACTTTTGTCGCGAGGCATCCTCAATGAGGAGGCCTATCTGACTGAAATTGTTCGGTGGGCTATCGACAATCCACCGGATGGCGATCAGATCGGCGCTCTTGTCGATTGCATCGGCGTAGCTTCTCTTCGATGCCGAGAAGAGAAGATCCTACGGAGGCTCGATGCCAAAATGGCAAAAATGGTTACGGATGATCCAATCTTTCGTGCGATGTTCGCAAAGGGACATTCGCAAGGTGTCAAAGATGGTCGCCAGGACGCTGGATTGATTTATCAACGAGTAGAGACTCTGAAAACGAAAGTCCGAGGTCCATTCCCGATCAGTTTTATGAATTGGGCGATGACATCTTCAAGGCCCTCTGAGATTGAAGCATTGGAGATGGCGTCGGCATCCGCGACGACATTCGATGAGTTGATCGAAATCGCGGGTATCGAGTGGGAGGAGGGACCACGAGTACCGTCATTCGGCTGACCGTGCTACCGATTTCATACCCCGTGAGCATCGCCAGCCTCGTTGTATTCGCCGGGCAGCGGTGGATCGTACGCGAGATCGACGAAAAGACCCAAACACTCTTGCTAGCTCCGCATCGCGGAGGTGTCGTTCCTCGGTTCGAACGGAATACTTTCGAACCGGCGCATGACCGGCTGATCGCGGAGATGAGGGCGGTCTACGAAGACGACGATGTCCCGGCTTATCTCGACCAGAGCGGAAGGGACCTGCTGTCGGCGGGCCGGAAGACCTTCCTCGACTGGGATCTCGAAACGACCACCCTGGCGCAGGAGGAAGCCGACCTGCATCTGCTCCTCTGGCGCTGTACTCAGGCGACGGCCGTCTTTGGTGCAGTGCTGTCGATGGCTGGTCTCGAATGCGAAGTCCACGATCTCGGCTTGATCCTGCCGAAAACGAAAGGCGAGGAAGTGGCTCCGATCCTCGAGAAGGTAGCCGCCATGGAGGAGATTGATCCGATGGATGTCGCCGACTTCGTCAAGAACATCGCCGGCGGCAAGTTACGAGAGGCCGTCCCGAGGTCGCTCGCACGGAAGCAGTGGGCTGATCAAAATGCCGCACTGATCAAGGGGGCGCCAACAATGGCCAAAGCCGTTTTGACGAACGCGACCTCGACTTAGTCGGAATACTTCCGCATCTTCCAATCAGGTGTATCTATTTCAGAAGTAGGCGGCAACCTTGTCGATGCTAGTCTTGGAGTAATGAGGCAGCAAGAAACAATCTCGATCCACTGTGCGGTCCGGAAGTTCAGGCCGGTTATCGCGGCCAAATGATGCTTCTGCGCGGCTCGTGGTATGTATCTCCGCGCTCCGAAGCGTTGCCAGGCGGCATCAAAGCGTATTACCGCTCTTGGAAACAGGAGATGCGTCCGTGCACACCGTGCTTGGACATCGGCTCGTCGGTTACTTCCTTCCCTATCCTGGTGGGAACGTGCGAATGGCGCGCCCTTCAAGAACGAAGTGCTCGCATCGGGCGGCTATCTGTGGACTGTATTTCGCGTCGATAATCGCACGCGTTATCTGCGCTCGCAAAACTCGGGAGAGAGCCGTTCGAGCAGTCTCGTTTGCTCCTCATACAGTTCAATGGTGCGCTCGGCGGCGGTCTTCTTCAGCCGCAGCAGGCGTTCGTGCTTGGTCAGCAGACCATGGCGCTGCCACACCCCGCGGACGCCGCGGGCGGAGACCTGCAGACCCTTCAGCCGCAGCTCCTGCTCGAGCCGCTCCGCGCCATGGCAGGGATGTACCAGGGCGTGATCCAGGAATTCGTAATCTCCGGTCTTCCATGGACCGTTGCCCCCTGAAAGACGGCGCTATCCCCCAAGAACACTAAGTGAACAAAGCTGGTTCCATGGGCCTAAAACTTTAACAACTTCATATATATAGTGGATTATATTCAGTTCGGTAGCATATCTTGCGTGGCCAAATTGCCGTCATATCTACTTAATTGCGCCCGATCGATCTGCAATCGGTCAAGGAGTCGCGACCGACCTTTCGATCGTTGAATCAGGGGGATGGGAATGGCAGTCAAAGCATCACTTTTCAAAGTCGACAACGGCGACATGGTGTTGTTCGAGACCGAGTCCTGTCGTCGGATCCTGACCGACATAAACATCCGGGAAGCGGCCGACGACGATGACGACGACACCCCCAACGTTGGGAAACAGCTCCGGAACAAGCTCGATCGGGACGATAAGGGGAGGTTGTTCGTCGATGGCTTTCTGAACACCCATCCGGACGCCGACCACATCCGGGGCCTGGTCAAGCACTTCCATCTCGGCGACCCGTCGACCTGGGTGAAGGCCGACGACAAGATCATCATCCGTGAAATGTGGTCCTCGCCGATCGTGTTCCGCCGGGCGAAGGCGAAGGATGAGGATCATGTCCTTTGCGCCGACGCCGAGGCTTGGCGCGACGAGGCCCGCCGCCGCGCCAACAGGTTCAAGAAGGAACGGGCCGCCCAGGACGGCAACCGCATCCTGATCCTGGGCGAGGACGTCGACGGCAAGACCGATGACCTGACGGAAATCCTGGTGAAGGTCGACGAGGTGTTCTCGAAGATCTGCGGCGTTCAGGACACTTCCTTCGAGGCGCGACTGCTGGCGCCGATGCCTGCCGACGACGAAGCGGAGGAGGAGGTGCTGACGAAGAACAATTCCAGCGTCATCATGCGCCTGGACCTGAAGGTGTCCAAGGTCACCCGCGGGCGCTTCCTTCTCGGCGGCGACGCCGAGGTCGCGATCTGGGACCTCATCTGGGAGCGCAACAAGAAGTGGCCCGAGCGTCTGCAGTACGACGCTCTGATCGCTCCGCACCACTGTTCGTGGCACAGCCTTTCCTACGATAGCTGGTCCGAAAAGGGCGAGAAAGCCAAGGTGTCCGAGCCCGCCCGGAGCGCTCTCGGGCAGCCGCTGGATGGCGCGCTGATCGTGGCCAGCAGCAAGATCATCAAGGACGACAAGAACGATCCGCCATGCATCCGTGCGAAGCGCGAATACGTCGATATCCTCGATCCTGTGAAGGGCGAATTCAAGTGCGTTGCCGATAGTCCGGGCGACGACCCGCTGGCGATAGAGGTCACTTCGGCCGGACCGCGCATCAAGCGCGCTGCGGTCGCCGTCAGCGTCGCCGCCGGTACCGGTATCGGAAGCCAGCCGCTCGCCCACGGATGAGCCGATGGCGGCGATCTCCGCGGCAGACGACATTCCTATACCCGTCCGACGGGCGCTGCGCCTGATCGAGGCTCACCCGTCCGTCGAACGGGTGACCGCCGAACGGATCGAAGGAAACGACGCCATCCGAGCCATAGTGGAGATCCGGACCGAACTCCCGAACGCATGGAGGGCTGCGGGCGAGAGCCCGTCGGGCGTCCGCGCGGTCGAGCCCGTGACGTTCATCTTCACGGCAGGATATCCCTTGTGGGCGCCGCTTATCCGCCTCCGCGCGGACTTCAATCGCAGTCATCCGCACATTCAGCCCTCGAGGAACGGCGGTCCACCTGAACCGTGTCTCGTCGCCGGTTCGCCGCGTGAGGTTCTGCGGGTTCGCGGAATAGGCGGCCTTTTCGAACAACTGGTCGACTGGCTAGACAAGGCTGCTATGGCGCAGCTGATCGATCCACAGCACGGCTGGGAGCCGGTGCGGCGTGACGGGAGCGACGACGTGATCGTCGCGGATCCGACCTGGTTGACGGGTTTGCCCACCAGAGACGGCGGCTGCGCTGTCTTCGCGGCCTGGTACTACGCTTCCGATCGTGGCGAACTGGTCACTTATCGAATGGAGGTTCCGCCAGGAGAAAAATTGCCGCTGCGGCCCGAAATGGCCGATCAGTGGTGGTTCGAGCCGGTCGGTGCCCGAGGGAGAAGGGGCATCACCAATGCCTTGGTCGCGTGGCCGGGAAAGCTCCCGACCGGTCGGCCGTTCGTGGCGGACCGCTATCTTCCGGAAACGGTCACGACAATTGACGAGCTCTTGAAGCGGGCTGCCGAACTGGGCTGCCGCAAATTCCTGGAGCCGAAGCTCGGAATCCTGCAGGGGCGGGTTTCGCAATCGAAATTGAAGGAGAAGCAACCGATAGCCGTCATTCTGTTGGCGCGACGCCCGTTCGAGGTGATCGGCACGACTTCGCCGATCGAGATATGCCCCTACGTCTTGGAATTGCGCGGCGGTGAGGCGCTCTCGTCAGGCAGCGGCAAGCTGGTCAGGACCGCCACGCACCGAGATGAGATATCCCCCGAATTGCTGCGACGCGCTGCGGGCGACGACGGGCAGGTACTGCGTCCCTGGACGCTCCTCGGATGCGGAAGCATCGGATCCAAACTCGCCGTTCATCTCGCCAGGTCCGGACGGGGACCCGCGGCCCTCATCGACGACGGCATCCTGCAACCTCACAATTTCGCGCGCTACGCCACGCTTCCCTCCGACACGAAAGTCGAAAGCTTCTGGTCCATTCCAAAGGCGCACTACCTAGCCGAGGCACTCGCGACCCTCAAGCAGCCGACGGTGCCGCACGTCGTGGATGTCGTCGCGCGCGCATTCGATGACCAATCGATCGCCCCTTTGGTCGCCCGAGACAGCTTTGCACTAGTAGATACGACCGGCTCCGCAAGCGTGCGCGAGGCGCTGGTCTTGCCTGGAGTCACGGTCGACAGGCCCCGGGTGGTCGAGGCATGCATGCTGGGCATCGGAAGCGTCGGCCTGATGTCGGTAGAGGGGCCAGAGGCCAACCCGTCGGCGACCGATCTGATCTGCGAGGCCTATCACCTGATCCATTCGGATCCCACCCTCAGGAACGAGGTCTTCAACACGAAGGCCGAAGCGATCGCGATCGGTCAGGGCTGCGCGGCCATCACGATGCCGCTGTCGGACGGCCGCTTGTCCTCGTTCGCGGCGCCGATGTCCGAGCATATTCGCCGGCTCCAACGTGACGGTCTTCCCGAGACCGGCGAGGTGCTGGTCGGCAGTTTGGCTGCCGATGGGCTGAACCAGATATGGCATCGAAAGGATATCCGGCCGCGTATCGTCGTAGGCGACGGCACGGACAGCGTCGTGCGCCTTAGTCCGGAGGTCGACGACACGATCCGGCGAGAGGTCGCTGCGCGCTGTGGCTCGGAGACGGGCGGCATCATCGTTGGCCGATATTCTGACGTCGCCAACGTCTTCCACGTCGTAGGCACCATGCCCGCGCCGTCCGACAGCAAATTCTCGCGCGACGAGTTCGTGCTGGGCACCGAGGGACTGAGGCCCATGTTGGAAGATTTGATCGAAGGATCTGGTGGTGCACTCTACGCGCTCGGGACCTGGCACAATCATCTCGTCCCCAGCGGCCCGTCCGGGAAGGACGTCAACACCGCCGCACTGCTTTCGATCCGCCAGCATTTTCCGTTGCTGATGCTGATCCACACTCCGGCTGGATACGTGCATTTCACCGCTGAAGCCTTGTCCGGGGCCGCCAGCTCACACAGCGCCGTAGTCAAGGTGGGAAGATGAAGAATCCGAGTTCTCCGGACCTGTCGCCGTCCAGCACCCAAGATTGCACAGAGGCGATCCGATGATCGATATTTCGAAGCTCTTCGATTCCTATTCACGACAGGCCCGCCTGTTTCCAGGTTTGCTCACGCTGTTTCCGATCATCCTCACTGCGATCGCGTGGTTTCCTCGGCTGGTCACCTCGAGCTGGGGCGCCACGCTGGTGACCATCGCGACGTCCTGCGGGCTCCTGTATGGCTTGAGCGTCCTGAGCAGATCGCGCGGCAAGAAGGTGGAGAAGCGTCTCCTGGCTGAATGGGGAGGTTGGCCATCGACGATCTGGCTGCGCCATCGGGAAGAACATCTTCCGCCGCCGGCGTTGGCCCGATACCACGCGTTCTTCGCGAAGAACGTGCCGTTGTTCGTCACGCCAAGCCCGGAACAGGAGAGGGCGGATCCGAAGGCCGCGGACGCCATGTACGCATCGGGGGTGAAGTGGCTTCAGGAGCGTTGCCGTGGGAAAGCCTATCCGCTCGTCGAGAAGGAGAATGCCGAATACGGCTTTCGCAGGAACCTGCGCGGATTGAAACCGATAGGCATCGCCGCTTGCTTGGCGGCTCTTCTGATTTCGGTTCTCACGGTCGTCTGGCGCCACGAAAACACTATCCCCGCCGTGTCCAGTTTCTCCTTGTCGGCACTTCTCGCGGCGTTGGCGGCCATCAAGCCCGCAGCAATCGGAGCGATCTGCGTCGATCTGGTCGCATTGACGGCCTGGTTGACCGTCGTACGCGACGATTGGGTTCGGGACGCCGGCGATCAGTTCGCACGGGCCTTGCTGGCCTGCTGCGATACGCTTGAGGTGCCGGCTACCGCTCAGCCGACGGCGGCGGCATCCGGAAAACGTCCGCGGCGGGCATCGACCGCGACCGGGGAAACCAGGTCCCGGCAGACTCGCTCGGAAGGCGGGGAATCATGATCTCAAACGCGAGGAGGAGATGCATCTCCTCGCGTCGATCCATCGGCTCAATGATCAGCTATCCGAGGTGGACTCATGCGCTTGCGGAATTTGGAGAAGTACAAGACGGGTGGTTCTGGTAACAACTTGACGCTTGGCATTCCGCTACCGAAGACGCCGGATGGCCGGGTGTACCGGTATTCACCCAACGAAGACGCACATCCGCGCCTCTTCCTTCTGGGCGACCGAGTATTGGATTTCACTCTACCCGAAGCCCTGACGTCCCGCATGACGCACGCTCCCGGTACGCCAGGCACAGTCTGTCCGTATAGTGGTGTTCTGGACGATGATGGGAACTTTACGCATCCCGACGACCTCGCAGCTGCCAAGGAAATCGTCGCTCATGCCTTTCACGCCGACGCTGCGGCGGCAATCCACGGCATGTTCGATGAACTCGCCCGGAAAAACGCTGGTAACAAATTCCTCAAGGTGACGACTGGCGCACGTCCGTCGCCAAAACCCGCACCGCGGTTCGCGCGAAACGATCTTCTCCGTGAGTTGGTATGCGACGAGTGCGGCCGGGACTATGGCGTTTACGCCATCTCCCTGTTCTGTCCGGATTGCGGAGCGCCCAATATTCACCTGCACTTTGCACGGGAAATCGCGCTGGTCCGGGAGCAGGTCGAACTCGCGGGCCAACTCGGCTCGGAAAGCCGTGAGCTCGCATATAGGATGATGGGCAATGCCCATGAAGACGTACTGACGGCCTTCGAAGCGACCTTAAAGACGGTATACCTGTACAAGAAGACCACCAGGCCGCCCGATGGCGCGCCGATGAAGCCGGTCGCCAATGACTTTCAGAACATCGAGCGCGGCCGCAAGCGCTTCGCCGAGTTCGACTTCGATCCGTTCGGGACTCTGACGGCGGACGCTCTTGCCGTCCTGACGCTTAACATCCAGAAGCGCCATGTCATCGGACACAATCTCGGCGTGGCCGACGCGAAGTTCGCCGAACATGCCGCTGAGGCCCGATTGGGCGAAACCATACCCTTGGTCGGCGACGACATCCTGCAATTTGCCGCGATCGGTCAGTTGGTGATCGACGGTCTCGACGGATGGCTCGCTGCATGCGAAGCTCCGCCGTCGGCTAAGGACAGGCTGAGCACTCCGCTGATCGCGCCTCCAGCAAAGAAAAAGCCCGAGTTAAGCATCGGCGAACTCGGGCCATTGGCGACCCGGATAGGATTGTGGGTATCCGAACAGTCCCAAAAGGGCTTCGACTCCTTCATTCCCGAGCAAGACCTCATCGACGCGTTTCCGGAATCCAACCTCGAAGATTTGGCGTTTGCCGTCGCCGAGCTTGAAAGCGATGGCTATCTGAGAACGAACTCGATAATTTCCGCACGGCTTCCGCGGATGTTCACCACCGCAGAGCTTTTTATCACGTTCGATCCCCATACCGGGCAAAGCACTCCTGAAACGGACGTGGTTGCGCTCGTCGATCTTGCCCTCGGCAAGTCTGGGGCCGGCACCGTCGATGCGGAAGAATTGCATGCGGCCTCCGGCTGGCCACTCCGGCGCTTCAACCCACCGTTCGCCTACCTGGTGTCGCAGATCGACGATCGACGGGTCCTTCATGGAGGCACGGAAGACTATCCATTGCGCGGCTTTCTGATGACCGATCGCGATCAGGTTGCGCTTCAGCGCTTCGCGGCCCGGCTGCGCAGCAAATGATTGTCCTGATGCTCAGATACTGGCCGGAGGCGCGCTGCCTGCACCACCCTGGTCCTTGATTTTCAACGCCAGTGAGGTCCTTCGCGAACGCCCTCGGCCGGAAGGATCAGCATGGTTTCTCCGAGGGGATGAGAACCGGTCGGCGCGATGCCCACCCACTGGAGCGTCTCGTCGAACGCCCACGCCTGGTCAGGCGGGCTTTCGGGTACGAAGTAATGGCAATACACGTACTCCAGAGGTTTTCCCCGTGGATCGAAAGCCTGCGCTCGCTCGATGATTTTCCGATGTCGTGTGCGCTCTACGTTGTCTCCTTCAACGGCCTCGAAGCCGATGTGAACGATACCGGGGCGACCCGCAGGAAGTTGGTCGTTGGCTTCCGATAGCTTCGTCGTAATGTCGCGGGCCTTCGCATCGATGGCTTCGGTTGAAGCCGATTCCCAACGGAGCAGCACGGCAAGATCGCACTCGCGCACATATCTCGGGTTTTCCGCGAGCTTCAAGCGGCTCAACTGAATGTAATTGGCGTGCCTCACGTAGCGGCCCGAGAGCAGCTCCAGCATACGCGAGCTCGACGCGAGCACATGGTGACCGTCGAGAACCGCGCGCAACGGATCGAGATCGAGCTCGCCCATCGCGCCATACGATATATCGTCGCTCCAAAGCAGCGAAGGCATGTCGGACCGGAGCCACTCGAGCGACTTCTCGGTCAGATAGGCGGGTGGCACCCGATCGATAGGGATGCGGAAATGGACATCGCAAAATGCGCTCTGCTCATTCTGGGAAAACCCTGTCGCGCTGGGGCGCCATAATTCGCGCATCGCGGCTCGTTCCCGTTCGCCGTATTGGCTGGTTTCCAAGCGCTTGCACTCGACCGCGAAGGAGCGCGAGCCGATTTCGACGTCCATGTCGTATGTCCGGCCCAGCCCGCGTTGCTCAGGTACGAATTTTACCCGTGCGCCCGACGAGCGATAGGCGGATGCGACGAGCAGCTCGAATAGCCCGCCATTTGGTTGACGCCGTTCACTAATGACCAGGCGACGTGCCCGTTCTTCGACACCGTCGACCGAAAGAAGCAGATCGAGACCGCGCCCGATCGCCTTGAACACCGGCACTACCCGCGATCCGAACGTCGGCTCGAAATTCCAAACATGATCGATGAAGGCCTCGGCCAGGAAGAGATACCAGCCTAATACGTCGGATTCGTCGAAATATCTGCCGCGGTCGGTCTCATCTAGGCGACCCAGCGACGCCGCGTACAGGCGATTGGCCGCAGCATTGCGCCGCTTCTTCCACTCGTCCTGGCCAATAAAGTCGCGAAAGTAGGTCACAGCCCGTCGGACATCCGGCTCATCCGGCCAGTCATCGCTCCGTTTGTCTGGAGGTCGAAAGAGTGTTGCCGGAAATTCCTTTGAGGCGAAGGCGTTTTGACGCTTGCTTTTCATGAGTTAAAGAACGCGCTGTTGCTCGGGTTTCTGATCTAAAACCAAGGGCGCGCCGCGCTCTGTTCACGCCGAAAGAGAGCGGCAGGCCGATTACACTCAAGTATGCCTCAGTTGCCAACGTTGCAACGCAGGTTCAAAAAAGCTGCCAGTTCCGATCGCCATGCAACTCGAACAGCACTTAGTCGCGATGTGACCGTCGGGGGAAGAAACGATCCCCGCAAGTCACCTTTCGGATCTTGGCCGGGAATGCGTCGACACCGTCTCAGTCATAGGCTTCCACCCTCGTGGCAAACTCCAAGGTGGGTGCAGGACTGAAACCCTTCCGATCCGGAACGCCGTGATTGAAAAGAAGTATGCCTTTCTTCGTGTCCTGGGGCTCGACGCCACGACGCAAGAGCGCGTTCACTACGACTTGTCGCGGATGAGTTTCATCCTCGGGCCCGGCTGAGATGACGCAACCAATCGACCTTCTTGATCCGAACCCCGAAACATTTCCGACAATCCGATTGAGCAGTGCAGGGGAGATGTTGTTGCGGCTGCCGTGATGCGGGACCTGGAATACGTTCAGAGCGGTACCGAACTGAATACCGATGGCGGTTCCGTACGACACGGCAGCACCAAGAGCCCTCAAGCCTGCGTCTGCCGTCAGGAAGATGTTTCGACCGTCGATCTGACCGTACAAGACCACGCTGGACTCGTTTTCCGCCGCCGTGATGCCGCCTTCGCGGAGAGTCTCGGTGAACAGGTCCTCCGCGATGATGCGCCGGATCTCTGTCGCCACGCGTCGCCCAATTCCCGTGAGCCAATGCCCCAGGAGGACGAGGAGTTGCTGCGCGGGCTTGGGAGTATCGCGGAATTGGGGAAGGAGGCCTTCGTACATGGCCTGCGTCGGCGAAAGCACCATGAAGGGTCCGATCCTCGCGCCTTGAAACGGAGGGTGAAGCGAAGTGCCCCGGCTCAGAGCTAAGTCTCGGATTTCGCTGACTATCGGGTAGGCGCGCCGCAAGTCCGCGGTGAGACCCTCCAGCGTCCATCGAGGATCGTGGAAGTAGTCCATCATGTTTTTCGCGTGGTATTCGGGAATGTGCATCCAGAGGTTCTGCACATTCAGTTGCGAGATAACTGCGCGGAGACCGCTGATGTGATCGTTGTCCGGATGCGTGCTGACGACGTGCTCAACCGTGTTCGTGCCGTACACCGACCGCACGTGCTCGACGATTGCTTCGCCGGTTTCCTGGAACCCTGCATCAATGACGATCACGCGCCACTCCGCGCCCGTCCAGTAGCGCATTGTTATCGCGTCGCCGCTGTTGGCCCCCGACCCGACAGGATGAAAATCTATCTCATAGGCCATTACCGTGGTATCCAGAAAACAATGTTAGCTACATAGAGAGAAATGTCGCCGCCCTAAGCGGCACCGGATCCACGCTTGTTCAGCAGCCGGTCGATCTCCTGCAGACGTTTCTCGGTCAATCCGGCTTCTTTTGCAAATTCGGGCCATCGAGCTATGGCATGCTGAACTTGTTCGAAGAACTGTTCAACTTTCGCCTGCGAAATCGACGCATTTTGCGCAACCTTCAGAATGTGTTTTTTGGTCGGGTTCTTCCCTTCACCGTTCACAGCTAGATTGTGCTCGCCCCCAGGACCCTCCGAGAGCGTGAGGTCGTACGCCGGCGTCGGATGCCAAACTCCATCCTTCGCGAGCAGGAAAGCGTGATTTTTCGCGTGATCGTCTCGGTTATGTGCGAGGACATTGAAGATCATCCGGACGAACATCTGGCGCACGTGTCGCTCGTCGCGCGTCAGAAGTCGCGTGACTTTCAGCAGCGTATCGTAGTCGATGGACGGAGCCCGATGATCGGCCTCCAACAGCCCGCTCACCGTCTGTACATGCGCGCTCCCACCCTCGGTTCTGTCGAACCTTTGGACGGCGAAATAGCTGCCCTTCTTGGTTTTTATGAGCTTAGTGGCGGGCATAACGACGCCGGCTGCCTTCGCCATAAGAGAGTAGGCGTACTCTTCTTTTCCTATTTCGGAGTGATCGACGTTCGATTTGAACTTTACCAGCCAAGCTTCGAAGCCTTCCGGAAGATCGGTGCCGGTATCAGCTACGATCTTACCGGTCTTGCTATTCAAGCCGACCATAATCTTGGGGCGGACGCCGGCGGAGCCACCTTGGATTTCGAGCAGACGATCCACGTCGGCTTCGTCGACCTCGCCTTGGACTGCTTCAGCTTGCCCAGCAAGCCAATCGAGGTCGACGGCGTCGCCGGCGGCTTTGCTAGGGGAATTATCGGGAATGTAGCGCAACGCTCCCATGCCGGTCTGGCCGACGTATGCCAGGCGGTCAAGAGGCGTGAGGAGCCTGAAGTCGCATCCGAGGTTCTGCAGATGACGGTCAAGGAGCAGGCGGCCCCAACCGTCGGGGAGGCTATCGTTGAACGTGCCGTGCAGCCCGGCGAACGGTGAATTCGGCGCCGGCTTTGCTCCGTCGCCGACAGGAAGCTTGAATGGAGATACGTTGAGGCGCCTCGCGGCGAAATCGGGGTGGTACTCGAAATACGCCCGGCGTTCCTCTTTGCTCCATGCCAATGTTCCTACGTCGATCTTTTCGCCGTAGAAATCGAGGGACACCCCCAACTTTTGGATGCCTTGGGGTGGCTTTCCGTCTGGGACCTTCGGCTTCTTCACTTTCTGCGTCCCCGAATTCTGACAGGCTTGGAAATCACATCCTCGATCGACCTGTGCGGCTTCGGAGGAAACAGGCCCTCGAATTCCTGTTCGGCGCCGAGAGCGAACGCGATGGCTATAAGGAACTCTAAGGAAGATTTGCCTGTGCGCTCGAATTGCTTCAGCGTGCCCAAGCTGACTTGAGCGCGGGCGGCAAGCCCCGACTGGGTTAGGTTAGCCTCTAATCGCCGCTGCTTTGCGCGGTTCGCTATCTCGGAGGCAACGTCTTGGGGGGAGCTTAAATTAAGGGATATATCCATAGCCTCTGTTCCCAATATCTGGAAATAATAGATACTATAATAGCCGATATAAGTCAAGATTAGGATTGCGCCGTGCCTTTGGCCCTAGGCGACATCGCAGAACCGTCCGCGTCGGCCTTTCAGTACCGTGAAGGCTGTTGCAATAGACCCGTTTGAGCGACGGATTGTGGTCGAGGAGGTAGACCCACACCCACTGAGCTCAGGCGATTGTGCGGGTCTCCCAGACGCGTCCTCGCGACCCTTCCCAATGGGGATGTAATCCTGGCCGCGAAAGGAAAGGGCGCCGATGCTCGGTTTTCGTTAGGAGGTTGGAGACTATTCGCAGCTCTGCGATCGTCCTTGGACGGCGGAATTCCTTCGGAGATCGTACAGCAGCGCGGTCGAGTCTCGAAATGCTTGAAGGCCTAGGTCGTCGGCAAGGTCGCCAAGCCGTTGAAGGTAGAAGAGGTTGTCCAACTCATCGAGTTGCTGCGCCTCTCGAGGGGATCGTTCCGACTACGACGTCCACTCGTTCCGACGCTCAGTTGGTCAAGGGGCGGTGGAGCGATCGGGTGCTGGCCAATCTCGCTGCTTCTGAAAATGTTTCGATCTTATACGAGGATCGTAACGGTCAATTGGGGGGAAGGTCGATCTTGTGTGGGGATCATTAGTGAGGTTGGCGGCACCGTACCTACAATGAAAGTCAAAGAGAAAAACCCGCCGTTTCCGGCGGGTTTTTCGTCACCGCACCGGGTGCGGCTCATCTTTGGGGTGATTTGCGGCGCACTTTGGCCGAATCCGGCCATCCTATGCGAGCATTTACACGACGTGCAACCCTAACTTAGCTACACCCCGTCGTGCTTCCGCAAGTATCACACTTCATACAAGTCCCATTCCGCACCAGCGTGAAATTCCCGCACTCGCTGCACGAGTCCCCCTCGTAACCCCGCGCCTTCGCCTCCGCGCGGCGTTCGGCTTTGGTGGCGACGGGTTGGGCCTGGGCGGCGCCGGCGCGGCTCCATTGCAGGGCTTCGAGCTTTTCGGTCGGCGACAGGTCCTGGTCGGCTTCCTGCTTCAGCGCGGTGGCGCCTTCGAGGACGTCGCCGATGCGGGAGGAGGCGAGGGCGGTGACGGTGTGGCTGCCGCCGCTGCGCGGGGCGTCGGTCGTCGCGGCGGCGGGGGCCGACGCGGGGGCGCTGCGCATCACCACCAGATTGTCGGTGCGCGAGCGGGTGAGGCCCTTCGACAGATACTTGGTGGCGGAGGCGGGGGCGACGGTGCCTTCCGGGGCCTTGCCTTCCTCGATGCCCTTGCCGATGGCGTCGAAGCCGGTCTCGCTCGGATCGACATGGGCGAGGTCGAAGCGGCCCATGTAGCTCACCGCCAGCTCGCGGAACACGTAGTCGAGGATCGACGTCGCGTACTTGATCGAGTCGTTGCCCTGCACCGGGCCGGCGGGTTCGAACCGGGTGAAGGTGAAGGCGTCGACATATTCCTCGAGCGGCACGCCGTATTGCAGGCCGAGCGAGACGGCGATGGCGAAGTTGTTGATGAACGACCGGAGGGCGGCACCCTCCTTGTGCATGTCGATGAAGATCTCGCCGATGCGGCCGTCGTCGTATTCGCCGGTGCGCAGATAGACCTTGTGGCCGCCGACCACCGCCTTCTGGGTGTAGCCCTTGCGGCGATCCGGCATCTTCTCGCGTTCGCGCATCACCACGATGCGCTCGACCAGGCGCTCCACCACCTTCTCGGAGACGTGGGCGGCGCGCGCCGCCATCGGCTTGTCGAGGAAGGTGTCGATATCCTCGTCCTCGTCGTCGTCCGCGATCAGCTGCGAGTTCAGCGGCTGCGACAGTTTCGAGCCGTCGCGATACAGCGCGTTGGCCTTCAGCGCCAGCTTCCACGACAGCATGTAGGCGGACTTGCAGTCCTCCACCGTGGCGTCGTTCGGCATGTTGATGGTCTTGCTGATCGCGCCGGAGATGAACGGCTGCGACGCGGCCATCATCCGGATGTGGCTCTCGACCGACAGATAGCGCTTGCCGATCTTGCCGCAGGGATTGGCGCAATCGAACACCGCGTAGTGCTCGGGCTTCAGGTGCGGCGCGCCTTCGACCGTCATGGCGCCGCAGATGTGGATGTTGGCGGCCTCGATCTCGCGCTTGGAGAAGCCGAGCGCGGCCAAGAGGTCGAAGTTCGGCTGGGCGATCTGCTCGGCCTCGATCTTCAGCGTGTCCTTGAGGAAGTCCTCGCCGAAGGTCCACTTGTTGAAGGCGAACTTGATGTCGAAGGCGGTCGGCAGCGCGGCCTCGACCTTCGCCAGCGCTTCATCGGTGAAGCCCTTGGCCTTCAGCGTCGAGACGTTGATGCCGGGGGAGTTGCTGAGCGAGCCGTGGCCGACCGCGTAGGCCTCGATCTCGGCGATCTGGCTTTCCGGATAGCCGAGCACGCGCAGCGCCGCCGGGACGGCGCGGTTGATGATCTTCCAGTAGCCGCCGCCGGCGAGCTTCTTGAACTTCACCAGCGCGAAGTCCGGCTCGATGCCGGTGGTGTCGCAATCCATCACCAGGCCGATGGTGCCGGTCGGGGCGACCACCGTGGTCTGGGCGTTGCGATAGCCGTGCAGCTCGCCGAGCTCGAGCGCCTGATCCCAGGCGCGCTTGGCGTGCGCGATCGCCTCGGGGATCGGGCAGCCGTCATGGTCGAGCGGCACAGGGTTGACCGACAGCGCCTCGTAGCCGCGGCTTTCGCCGTGGGCGGCGCGGCGATGGTTGCGGATCACGCGCAGCATATGCGCGGCGTTCTTCTTGTAGCCGGGGAACGGGCCGAGCTTCTTGGCCATCTCGGCCGAGGTCGCATACGACACGCCGGTCATGATCGCGGTCAGCGCGCCGCACAGCGCGCGGCCTTCCTTGGAGTCGTAGCTGAGGCCCATGGTCATCAGCAGGCCGCCGATATTGGCGAAGCCGAGACCCAGCGTGCGGAATTCGTAGCTGAGCTCGGCGATCTGCTTGGACGGGAACTGCGCCATCAGCACCGAGATTTCGAGCACGATGGTCCACAGCCGGCACAGATGCTCGTAAGCGTCGAGATCGAAGGTCGCCGTGGTGGTGTTGTAGAACGTCAGCAGGTTGGCCGAGGCGAGGTTGCAGGCCGTGTCGTCGAGGAACATGTATTCCGAGCACGGATTGCTGGCGCGGATGTCGCCCGACGCCTTGCAGGTGTGCCAGTCGTTCATCGTGGTGTTGAAGTGCAGGCCCGGATCGGCGCTGGCCCAGGCGGCGTAGCCGATCTTCTCCCACAGCTCGCGCGCCTTCAGCGTCTTCATCACCTTCTTGCCGGTGCGCGAGGTGAGGTGCCAGTCGCCATCGGTCTCGACCGCGCGCAGGAAGTCGTCCTTGAGCGACACGGAGTTGTTGGAGTTCTGGCCGGAGACGGTGAGGTAGGCCTCGCTATCCCAATCGGTGTCGTAGATCGGGAAGTCGATCTCCTTGTAGCCCTGCTTGGCGAACTGGATGACGCGCTTGATCATCGCGTCGGTCACCAGCGCGCGGCGCGCCAGCTTCACTTCGCGGCGCAGCGCCGGGTTCTTCTCCGGGTCGAAGCAGTCGTCGCCCGAGCCCTGGCAGTTGACGCAGGCTTTCAGGATCGCCTTGAGGTGCTTCTGGTTGGTCTTGGAGCCGGTGACGAGGGCGGCGACCTTCTGCTCCTCCTTCACCTTCCAGTCGATATAGGCCTCGATATCCGGATGGTCGGCATCGACCACCACCATCTTGGCGGCGCGGCGGGTCGTGCCGCCCGACTTGATGGCGCCGGCAGCGCGGTCGCCGATCTTCAGGAAGCTCATCAGACCGGAAGACTTGCCGCCGCCCGACAGCCGCTCGCCTTCGCCGCGCAGCCGCGAGAAGTTGGAGCCGGTGCCCGAGCCGTACTTGAACAGGCGAGCTTCACGCACCCACAGGTCCATGATGCCGCCCTCGTTGACGAGGTCGTCCTCGATGCCCTGGATGAAGCAGGCGTGCGGCTGCGGATGCTCGTAGGCCGACTTCGACTTGGTCAGCTTGCCGGTCTTGTAATCGACGTAGTAGTGGCCCTGGCCGGGACCATCGACGCCGTAGGCCCAATGAAGTCCGGTGTTGAACCACTGCGGCGAATTCGGCGCGACCATCTGCGACGCCAGCATGTAGCGCAGCTCGTCGTAGAACGCGCGGGCGTCGTCCTCGGACGAGAAGTAATCGCCCTTCCAGCCCCAGTAGGTCCAGCAGCCGGCGAGGCGGTCGAACACCTGCTTGGAGGAATGCTCGGAGGTGAAACGCTCGGCCTCGGGCAGGGCGGCGAGGGCGTCGGTGTCGGGTACCGAGCGCCATAGCCAGGACGGCACGGTCTCTTCTTCGACCTTCTTCAGGCGCGCGGCGACGCCGGCCTTGCGGAAATACTTCTGGGCCAGCACGTCGGAGGCGACCTGCGACCAGCTGTCGGGCACTTCGACATTCTCGAGGCGGAACACCACCGAGCCGTCCGGATTGCGGATCTCGCTCGTCGTCAGCCGGAACTGAATCGCCGCGTAGGGAGATTGGCCGTCCGTGGTGTAGCGCCGCTCGATCTTCATCTGATGCCCCGTTCGATGCCGGACCCCGCTGGGCCCGAAGTTGTTGGTCGCGGACGTTTCGTCCGCCATGCGAGCCGTGGTCCGGCTCACTCTGTTTTCAAGGGCCGCGGCCTGGATCGTAGCCGATCCGGGTCCGTCCCAATAACGCCTCACGCTTCAATGCGAGCCGTGTTGCGGCTCGTCTTTTCTGCGCCCGTACAGCCGGTTTCGGGCACAGATGAGCCCACACCCCGATGCCGCTGATGCGGGACGGAGGTGGCCGGTTCGGTACCCTTCTGGGAATGTCCGGCGGGACACGAAACCACCCGCTCGCGACAGGCCCAAAGCTAGTGCGACTCCGTCCGACCCGTCAAGCAATAGTGCGGGTTCCTGAATCAAATACTAAATATGGTGGAAAGGGGTGGAAAACAGGGGGCAGCGCCGCGTCCTGATGCCGCCAAGTATCGGTGAGTCCTCACGGAATCCGAAACGAAAAAATCACACTCGGGCCGGTGGAAATCGGCTGCGCCCGCTGTTCACAGGGCAGGTATTTTTTCGCTCCGAGGGGTTGCCATGGCCGACTCAGGCGGCACGGCGCGCGGGGCTGTTTTTCGGGTGGTGACGGGAGGCCAATACCGGCATGCTGCGGGCCATCGTCCTGCCGGGTGATCCCATGTCCGACACTCCTTCCGCCGCCGCGCGCTCGCGCGTCGCGACCAGCGGTCTCGTCCTGCTCGCCGTCACCTCGCTGGCCTGGGGCCTGAGTTGGCCGGTATCCAAATACATCATCTCAGAATGGCCGCCGCTGCCCGCGCGCGGCGTGCCCGGTCTGATTGGCTCGCTGCTGCTGTTCGCCTATGCGCGGGCGCGCGGCGACGATCTGCGCGTCCCGGCGGCGCTGTGGCCGCGCCTGCTGGTGTCGGCGTTCTTCAACGTCACGCTGTGGATGGTGGTGATGGGGCTGGCGCTGCTCTGGATGCCGGCCGGCGAGACCGCGGTGATCGGCTATTCGATGCCGGTGTGGACGGCGCTGCTGGCGTGGCCGCTGCTCGGCGAGCGGCTAACCGTCAAGCGCACGCTGGCGCTGGTGCTGGGATTCGGCGGCATCGCAGCGCTGATGGGCGCCGACGGCTTCGCGGCGAGCACGGCGAAGCTGCCCGGCGTCGCGCTGGCGCTGACCGGTGCGGTCGGCTTCGCGCTCGGCACCATCTTCCTGAAGCGGTTTCCGATCGCGCTGCCGGGCGCGACCTCGGCGGCGTGGCAGATCGGGGTCGGCTGCATCCCGGTGACGGCGATCGGCTTCGCGTTTGGCGTGCCGCATCTCGACGCGCTGTCGGCCTATGGCTGGGCGTGTCTGGCGTATCTGACGCTGATCCAGTTCTGTCTCGCCTATCTGTGCTGGTTCGCCGCGCTGCAGCGGCTGCCCGCGTCGGTGGCGGCGATCGGCACCATGGCGGTGCCGGTGATCGGCGTCGTGGCCGCCGCGATCGCGCTGCGCGAGCCGCTCGGTCTCGGCCAGATCGCCGCGCTGGTGATGGTGCTGGCCGGTGTGACGCTGGCGACGCGGGGCTAGCGGCAGCTGCTGGGCGGCATCTGCGCGAGTCCGACACCCCGCGCTCGCGCGCAACTAACTGCATCGCAGCGACGATCGGCGAGAGGCGCACGGCGGCATGACGAGATTGGCGGTGGACCCGGCTGTCATGCGCCTGTTACATGAACCGACCGGCGTCCTGGCCGGACAACAGATGCGTCCGCGCCAACAAGTCGGACGAGCCAAAAGGCGCGGGTAAGCGCCGGGGAGCGACATGCCGACCAATACGACGAAACTGCTGGTGACGGAATCGCTGTCGCAGCGGGGGCGGGCGCTGCTCGCCGAGCGCGGCGATATCGAGGTGATCGAATTCTCCAATCTGATCTCGGCGGCGGATTTCGAGGCGCTGCTGCGGGCGCACGCGCCGGTGCACGGCGTTGCGCTCGGGGCGACGCGGTTCGGCGAGCGCGAACTCGATGCGGCCCAGGACATGCGCGTCGTGGCGCGGATCGGCGTCGGCTACGACGCGGTCGATGTCCCGGCGCTGTCGAAGCGCAAGGTGCCGCTGATGACGGCCGGCACCGCGAATTCGCCCTCGGTCGCCGAGCAGGCGCTGTTCATGATGCTGACGCTGGCCAAGCGCGGCGCCGAGCTGCACGCGCTGGTGAAGACCGGCGCATGGGCGACGCGGCTCGGCGTGCTGCCGTTCGACCTGTTCGGCAAGACGGTGCTGATCGTCGGCTTCGGCCGCATCGGCACCCGCACCGCCAAGCGTTGCCTGGCGATGGAAATGACCGTGCTGGTGTATGATCCTTACGTGCCCGCGGCGGCGATCGAGGCGGCCGGCTGCGAGGCGGTGAGCGATCTCGACGCCGCGCTGCCGCGCGCCGATTTCGTCAGCCTGCATTGCCCGAAGACGGCGGAGACCACCGGCCTCTTCGATGCCGCGCGGCTGTCGAAGATGAAGCGCACCGCTTATCTGATCAACACGGCGCGTGGCGGCATCGTGGTCGAGCAGGCGTTGTATGACGCGCTGCTCGCAGGCCAGCTCGCCGGCGCCGGACTCGACGTGTTCGAAGTCGAACCGCCGCCGACGGGTCATAAATTGTTCGACCTGCCCAACGTCATCATCGCGCCGCACGTCGCCGGCGTTACCCGCGAGGCGCTCGACCGCATGGGCGAGCAGACCGCGCGCAACATGCTGAGCGCGCTCGACGGCGCGCCGATCGCCGCGAATGTCGTCAATCAGGATGTGCTGAGTTAGTTGCGCGGACGTCTGCCTCGCCGTCATTGCGAGCGAAGCGAAGCAATCCAGCGATGTGCACCGGGGTTCTGGATTGCTTCGTCGCTTCGCTCCTCGCAATGACGGGGCGAGGTGGGTGATAACAACAAAGGGAGGCCGACGATGGCGTTCAAGGAGTATGGCAACTACGACGGCGTTGGCCTCGCCGAGCTGGTGCGGAGCAAGCAGGTCAGCGCCGGTGAGCTGCTCGACGAGGCGATCGCGCGGACCGACGCGCTCGATCCGAAACTCAACGCCGTCGTGGTCCGTCACGATGATCACGCGCGCAAGCAGATCGAAGCCGGGCTGCCGGACGGGCCGTTCACCGGCGTGCCGTTCGTGCTCAAGGACTTGGACCTGCTCGCCGGCACGCGTACGACGTTCGGCGCCAGCGTCTACAGGGACTTCGTTGCGCCGCACACCGGCACGCTGGCGTCGCGCTTCGTCGCGGCGGGACTGACGATCTACGGCAAGAGCGCCAGCCCGGAATTCGGCCTGATGCCGACCACGGAGTCGCGGCTGCACGGGCCGACGCGCAATCCCTGGAATCTCGATCACTCGTCGGGCGGCTCGTCCGGCGGCGCGGCGGCGGCGGTCGCCGCGCGGATCCTGCCGGTGGCGCATGCCAGCGACGGCGGCGGCTCGATCCGGATTCCTGCGTCGGCCTGCGGCGTGTTCGGCCTCAAGCCGACGCGAGCGCGCAATCCGATCGGTCCGGATCGCGGCGAGGGCTGGGGCGGCTTCGCCTGCGGCCATGTGGTGAGTATCAGCGTGCGCGACAGCGCGGTGATGCTCGACGCGCTGCACGGGCCGGAGCCGACCAGCCCCTATGTGGCACCGCCGCCGGAGAGGCCGTTCGCGCAGGAGGTCGGCCGCGATCCGGGCCGGCTGAGGATCGCCTTTACCGATGTCTCGACCTACGGCGATGCGATCGATCCGGAGATCGCGGCGGCGGTGCGCGACACCGCGAAACTACTCGAAGGCCTCGGGCATCATGTCGAGCAGCGCGCGCCGAAACTGCCGGCCGACCCTGCCGACGTCATTGCCGCGATCGTTGCGAGTAACACCGGACTATCGGTGCGGCTTGCCGAGCAGGCGCTCGGGCGCAAGGTGACGGACCAGGATTTCGAAGCGCTGACGCTGGCGAGCGCAGCCAATGCCAGCCGCGCCAGCGGAGTCGATTACTGCGCTGCTCAGCTTCAAGCGTATCAGATCTCGCGCAGCCTCGCGGAGTTCTTCGCGGGCATCGACGTCTTCCTGTCGCCGACGCTGTGCCTGCCGCCGCTGAAGATCGGCGAGCTCGATACGATGGCGCGCGACCTGTCCGGCATCAGTCCGCTGCTGCGCCGCTACGTTCCCGGCACCAGCCTGTTCAACATGTCGGGCCAGCCCGCGATGTCGCTGCCGTTGGCGTGGACCACAAGCGGGCTGCCGATTGGTATGATGTTCGCGGGACGATTCGGTGACGAGGCGACGCTGCTGCGTCTGGCCTCGCAGCTCGAGCAGGAGCGGCCGTGGAAGGACCGACGGCCGCCGGTCTGCGCGTAGCTGCCGATTGGTCCGCGATCGGGGCCGTGCGGCGGGTGCGGCGCGCGCCGTTTGCGACGCGAATAACGGCGCCTCGCCGGAACGATTCGCCTGGCTCCGGCTTTTATTCTGTTTTGCTGAAACAAAACGACCAAGGTCGGCGTTGACGCGGTGCCTGTGGCGTCATTTCGTAGTGTGAGAGTAAGGGGTTTGAGACTTGACGAGCAACGATCCGACCGATCACGCGCTGGCGGTGATCGCAAGCATCTTCGAGAAGCCGGCACGGCCGGAGCCGAAGGTGACCGGCGACGACGCACAGGAAGCGTCTTCGGAGGCTCGTGGCCGGCCTGATGCGCCGGACCATGGCGCACCTGCTGGCGATGCCACGGAGGCCGCACAGCCTGCCGCATCGCCAGAGGGCGAGGGGCGGGACGCGGCGGCGGAGGTGGCTGACACGGGAGCCACAGAGGCGGGCAACGACGAAGCAGAGGCAGACGGCGCGATTGACGGCGAGATCGTCGACGCGGTCGGTCGTGTTACCTCGGTGCAGATCGCGACGACCGAAATCGTCGAAATTACCATGACCCAGGCCCCCGAACTGCCGGTGACGCTGCGCGAGGACGGCACTGAGGATCTGAGTGCACTGACTCGCCATGGCCCCGGTCCGCTCGACGCGCTGCGCTTCAAATGGAGCGTGCGGCAGGGCGACGAGGGGTATTATGTTGACGAGACGATCGGCACCACGTCGCAGCCGATCGTCGCCGGTCCGTTCTCGCGGGCCGAGGCCATCGCCTTCATCGACACCCGCGAACGCCGCACCCGCCGCCGCTTCGAGCGCCTGCGCAACGAGATCATCTCCGGTCCGTCCGAACGCGGCGACGATGACGACGACGAGACATTGTAGGCGGCACGTTCCGGTCATCCGCTGACGGGGACGTTGCGCGCCCTGCTGTCTCCACACCAACTCTCGTCATTGCGAGGAGCGAAGCGACGAAGCAATCCAGCGTCGTGCCCGGAGCTGGATTGCTGCGCTGCGCTCGCAATGACGAATGGGGCTGCGTTCGCAATCACGAACTGAGCCGTGCTCGCAACCACGAACGGCGCACCTGCATCCGCCACGACAAAGCGAGTTGCGTCTACTCACAACAAAAAAGGCGCTCCTTGCGGAGCGCCTTCGTTGTTCGGCACGAGCCGGGGTTAGCCGGCGCGCCGCTTAGTAAGAGTAGTACATCTCGAACTCGACCGGGTGCGGCGTCATTTCGAAGCGCGCGACGTCGGCCATCTTCAGTTCGATATAGGCGTCGATGAAGTCGTCGTCGAACACGCCGCCGGCCTTGAGGAAGGCGCGGTCCTTGTCGAGGTTCTCGAGCGCCTCGCGGAGCGAGCCGCAGACGGTCGGGATCTGCTTCAGCTCTTCCTTCGGCAGGTCGTAGAGGTCCTTGTCCATCGCCGGACCCGGATCGATCTTGTTCTTGATGCCGTCGAGGCCGGCCATCAGCATCGCCGCGAAGGCGAGGTAGGGGTTGGCCATCGGGTCCGGGAAGCGGACTTCGACGCGCTTGGCCTTCGGCGAGGTGGTATACGGGATGCGGCACGAGGCCGAGCGGTTACGGGCCGAATAGGCCAGCAGCACCGGCGCCTCATAGCCCGGGACCAGACGCTTGTAGGAGTTGGTCGACGGGTTGGTGAAGGCGTTGATCGCCTTGGCGTGGGTGATGATGCCGCCGATGTAGTGCAGGCAGGTTTCCGACAGGTCGGCATACTTGTTGCCGGCGAAGGTCGGCTTGCCGTCCTTCCAGATCGACTGGTGCACGTGCATGCCCGAGCCGTTGTCGCCGAACACCGGCTTCGGCATGAAGGTCGCGGTCTTGCCGTAGATGTGGGCGACCTGATGGATGCAGTACTTATAGATCTGCATCTGGTCGGCCATGTGGGTCAGGGTGTCGAACTTCATGCCGAGCTCGTGCTGGGCCGAAGCGACTTCGTGATGGTGCTTCTCGACCTTGACGCCCATGCGGGCCATCGCGCCGAGCATTTCCGAGCGCATGTCCTGCACCGAGTCCTGCGGCGGAACCGGGAAGTAGCCGGCCTTGGTGCGGATGCGGTGACCGAGGTTGCCGCCTTCATACTCGGTGTCCGAGTTGGTCGGCAGTTCCGAGGAGTCGAGCTTGAAGCCGGTGTTGTACGGGTTCGCCGAATAGCGCACGTCGTCGAACACGAAGAATTCGGCTTCCGGGCCGACATACACGGTGTCGCCCACGCCCAGCGCCTTGACCTGGGCCTCGGCCTTCTTGGCGATGCCGCGCGGGTCGCGGTTATAGGGTTCGCCGGTCGACGGCTCGAGAATGTCGCAAGTGATGACCATGGTGGTCTCTGCGAAGAACGGATCGATCGTCGCAGTGGACGGATCCGGCATCAGCGTCATGTCGGACTCGTTGATCGCCTTCCAGCCCGCGATCGAGGAACCGTCGAACATCGTGCCTTCGCTGAAGATCTCTTCGTCGATCATCGAGACGTCGAAGGTGACGTGCTGCCACTTGCCGCGCGGATCGGTGAAACGCAGGTCGACGTATTTCACGTCGTTGTCCTTGATGGATTTCAGGACTTCTTTGGCGGTGGTCATGAGTACCCCTTGTGCTACGGGTCGTCGTGAAACGGCGGCCCAAAAGGGCCGCCAGGTGATGCGGTCAATGGAGGGTGATAGGCCGGGTGGTCAGATCGCGTCCAGTCCGGATTCGCCCGTTCGGATGCGAACGGCTTCTTCAATGTTTGAAACAAAGATTTTGCCGTCGCCAATGCGGCCGGTCTGGGCGGCGCGGCGGATCGCATCGATCGCTTTCTCGACCAGATCATCGGCAATCACGATCTCGATTTTCACCTTGGGCAGAAAGTCCACGATGTATTCCGCGCCGCGATACAGTTCCGCGTGACCCTTCTGCCGGCCGAAGCCCTTGGCCTCGGTCACGGTGATGCCCTGCAATCCGACTTCCTGAAGCGCTTCCTTGACCTCGTCGAGCTTGAACGGCTTGATGATGGCTTCGATCTTCTTCACTTAGACTCTCCCCGGACTTCCCACGTCGTGAGATTGCACGCCTTGAGACGGCAACTCTATGCCAGATTGCGCGGCGCTGCGCAGTGGATCGATAACACCGCGGGCCGATCGGGCAAGCAGCTCCGTCCGTGGTCAGGGCAGGGCCCGGAGCCGGAGACGGTCGCGCGCTGACCCCGCCAGGATCGGCGAGCGCGAGGGATCGAAACATGGCTTCCGTAAAAGCAGGGTCCATGCCAAGTTGCCGGGATGGCTGATTGTAGAGCATTATCAGATTATTAAGTCCGCGTCGGCGTAGACTTTGGTGGCTCCGGACGAGCAGGTCTGATTAATCTGAGTGCGCGCAGCCTATTTTGCAGGCAGTCAGAGGGCCTGAAAAGCCGAGGAAATAGCTTTTACTGCCTGCGTGTAAGGCGAGAGTGCCGGGAATTGGGCATGGAATTACTGACGCCCGCTGAAATGGACCGCGCGGACCTGCTGACGATCTCCGGCGGGTCGTCCGGCTTCGCGTTGATGCTGCACGCCGGCCGGCATGTGGCGCAGGCCGCGATCGATCTGGCGGACAGCGGACCGATCCTGGTGATCGCCGGGCCGGGCAATAATGGAGGCGACGGCCTGATCGCCGCGACCGAGCTTGTGGCACTCGGCCGCACCGTCCATGTGATGCTGCTCGGCGATCGCGAGGCGCTCAAGGGCGACGCCGCCCTGGCGGCGCGGGAGTGGAAGGGGCCGCTGCTGCCGTTCCTGACCCAGTCGATCGGGACGCCGGCCTTGATCATCGATGCGCTGTTCGGGTCCGGATTGAACCGGCCGGTGAAAGACCAGGCGCTGGAGATGATCGAGGCGGTCAATGCCAGCGGCGTGCCGGTGCTGGCGGTCGATCTGCCGAGCGGCATCAACGGCGCGACCGGTGCGGTGCTCGGCGCCGCCATCAAGGCGCGCGAGACCGTCACTTTCTTCCGCCGCAAGCCGGGACATCTGCTGGTGCCGGGCCGGCTGTATTGCGGCAAGCTGCGCGTCGTCGATATCGGCATCGACCCGGCGGTGCTGGACGAGATCCGGCCGCAGGCCTTCGAGAACGATCCGGACCTGTGGCGCGAGCATTTTCCGGTACCGCGCGCGGACGGGCACAAATACGGTCGCGGCCACGCCGTGGTCATATCCGGTGAGTTGTATCAGACCGGCGCAGCGCGGCTGGCCGCGCGCGGCGCGCTTCGGGCCGGCGCCGGGCTGGTGACGCTGGCCTCGCCGCGCGAGGCGCTGGCGGTCAATGCGGGAGCGCTGACGGCGGTCATGGTGCGGGCGATCGATACGCCCGACGAACTGGCCGGCATGTTGACCGACCGCCGCTTCAACGCGGTCGGGGTCGGGCCGGGGGCCGGTGTCGATGACCGCACGAGAGGCAACGTGTTGGCGGCGCTCGCCGCCGGTGCCGGGACCGTGCTGGATGCCGACGCCCTGACGGTGTTTGCCGGCGGCCCGGAGACGTTGTTCGAGGCGATCAAATCCGGTTCCAATCCACAGGTTGTCCTGACCCCGCATGAGGGCGAATTTCCGCGCTTGTTCAGTGATATGAGCAACAAAAATCCACTTCGATCAAAACTCGAACGCGTGCGTGTAGCCGCGCAGCGTTCGGGGGCCGTAGTGCTGCTCAAGGGACCGGACACGGTGGTAGCGTCGCCGGACGGTCGCGCCGCGATCGCCTTCAACGCGCCGCCCTGGCTGGCGACCGCCGGCGCCGGCGACGTGCTGACCGGCATCATCACCGGGCTGCTGGCGCAGCGCGTGCCGGCCTTCGAAGCGGCCTGCATCGGCGTGTGGATGCACGGCGAGGCGGCGTGCGAGGCCGGTCCGGGCCTGATCGCCGAGGACCTGACCGAGACGATGCCGGCGGTCACCCGGCGGATCTATGACGAGCTCGGTGTCGAGTATTGACGGTGTCGTAAAGTTCCAGAATCGCTTGAGCTTGGAACTTGAATCTCAGGTGATGAGATAACTGCGGACCAGTCGCGGCGCCGACCATTTCGCGGCGAACGTGCCCATCAGCCACAGGCCCGGATGCTCGGCTGCGAAGGCGATGCGCTGGGTCTGGCCGGCGTCGATGGCCAGCGTGTCGAGCCAGAACGGCTTCCAGCCGTCGTCGAGCCGGTCCAGCAGCCGGAAATGATGGCCGTGGAGATGGAAGACCACCGGCTGGGTGGCGCGATTGGTCAGCGCCAGCACCACGGTGCGGCCGCGCTTGGCCTGGAAGGCCGGGCCGGAGGCGGGCGCGAATTTGTCCGGCGCGAACCAGTCGAGTTGTCCCGACGTCAGCGCGCCGAGCGGCAGGTCGACTCGCAGGGCCGAGCCGAGCGGGAGTTGGGCCGGCAGGCCGTTATCGGGCAGGGTGGCTGGCGTCGGCAGTGGCGCAGCGCGCAGCGGGGACTCGGATGAGGTGACAAGCCGGCCGAGCGGGGTGGGTTTGCCGCCATCGAGCAGGGTGACGGCGGAAGAGGAGCCGGGCGGGCGCGTGGCGTCGATCAGCGCATCGACGCGGCCGCCGGGCGCCAGCACCAGTGCGCCGCCACGGGCCAGGAAGGGCTCGGCCGGCTGGCCATCGAGGCCAATCACGCGGACGTCGTAGTCGTCGATTCTGACAGCGATCACATTGCGCTGGCAACCATTGATGAAGCGCAGCCTGAACCGGCCATTGGCGCGCAGCGGGACGTCGGCGCTGGGTTTGCCGTTGATGGTGTAGAGCCACGGCGCATCGCCGGCGTCGGTGCCGGGCGCGAGCGGCTCGCCGTTCGGCCCGAGCCGGGCGTCCTCGATCAGCACCACCTCGTCGCCGTCGACCTGCAACGGCTTGTCGTCCTGCACCACCAGTGGCAGCACCGGCATCGGCGCGCCGTCAGTGCCGAGCCGCAGGTCGGCGAGCAGCGTGCCGGCGGAGCGCAGCGTCACCGTGAACTCGTCCTTGCCGCCGGGAGGGACCGCCCGGCGTGTCACCAACGGCTCGGCCGCGGCGGCGCCGTCGAGGCCGCGAAACGTCAGCAGCGCAGGCTGTTGCAGGGCGTTCTCGAAGCGAACCGTGAGCTCGTCGCCGCGCTGTAGCGCCGCCTTGTCGGCCCACAGCAGCGCCGGGCGGGCGACAGGCTCGGCGCCGGCCTTGAGCACGACGGGCTCGGACGCCGCGCGCAGCGTCAGCGTCTTGCGGGCGGCGCTGGCGGGCCGCGGCAGCGCACTGGCCAGGCTCAGTCCGCCGAGACCGGCGAGCAGGGTGCGGCGCGAGACAAAATCGGGAGCTTGCGTCATCGGGCAATGCGGACCACGTCCGCTCCGCGCTGTCCACTGCGGCAGCCGGACGCGGCATGATGCAACTGCGGGTTTTTCTTGATGCGCGACCTATTTGTCATGTTATAAGCCCGCCGCCCGCGGCATCGCGGCCGGACATGATGCTCTTCGCGGGCGTGGCGGAATTGGTAGACGCGCTGGATTTAGGTTCCAGTGACGAAAGTTGTGGGGGTTCGAGTCCCTCCGCCCGCACCACGCAAGTGCTCTTGCTCATGACGAATTTCCGGCGAGTCGGGTCCGTCTGGACACGCGCTCGCCAAACCACCGGTGCAGGCTGCCGCCGCGCATCCCAACACTCGACACCTCCAGCCGTGCGGCTGGATCACACGGAAGAAGAAGATCGACGCCATGCAGGTCAAGGAAACCGTCGCCGACGGGTTGAAGCGCGAATTCCAGGTCAGTGTCCCGGCTGCGGATATCGACGCGCAAGTCGATGCTCGGCTGGTCGACCTGAAGGACAAGGTGAAGCTCAACGGCTTCCGCCCCGGCAAGGTGCCGGTGAGCCACCTCAAGCGCGTCTATGGCCGTTCGGTCGCCGCCGAGACCATCGACAAGCTGGTGCGCGAGACCAATGACGGCATCTTCGCCGAGCGTGGCTTCCGCCTCGCCACCGAGCCGAAGATCACGATGCCGCAGGACCAGAAAGAGGTCGAGGATATCCTCGCCGGCAAGTCCGACCTGAACTACACCGTTGCGATCGAGGTCGTGCCGACCTTTGAACTCGCCGACTTCAAGAGCTTCTCGGTCGAGAAGCCGGTGGTCGAGGTCAGCGATTCCGACGTCGATGACGCGATCAAGCGCATCGCCGACGCCAACCGTGCGTACAGCGACAAGGGCGAGGGCGCCAAGGCCGAGACCGGCGACCGCGTCACCGTGTCGTTCGTCGGCAAGATCGACGACGTCGCCTTCGACGGCGGCACCGGCTCGGACATCCCGGTGGTGATCGGCTCGGGCAGCTTCATTCCGGGCTTCGAGGACCAGCTCGTCGGCATCGCCCAGGGCGAGACCCGCACCATCAAGGTGACGTTCCCGGCCAATTACGCGAGCGAAACGCTGGCCGGAAAGCCGGCCGAGTTCGAGACCACGGCGACCAAGGTCGAGGCTCCGCAGGAGACCACGATCGACGACGAGTTCGCCAAGACGCTCGGCATGGAATCGCTCGAGAAGCTGAAGGAAGCCGCCAAGGCCCGTCTTGCCGCCGAGTACGCCGGCGCGTCGCGGATGCGGGTGAAGCGTCAGCTGCTCGACCGGCTCGACGAGACCCACAAGTTCGAAGCCCCGCCGTCGCTGGTGGAGCAGGAATTCGCCGTGATGTGGCAGTCGATCAACGCCGAGATGCAGCAGAACGGCAAGACCTTCGCCGACGAGGAGACCACTGAGGAAGCGGCGCGCGAGGAATATCGCAAGATCGCCGACCGCCGCGTTCGCCTCGGCCTAGTGCTCTCCGAGATCGGCGAGAAGAACAAGATCCAGGTGACCGACGACGAGGTCAGCCGCGCCGTGATCGAGCGCGCCCGGCAGATGCCCGGCCGCGAGAAGGAAGTCTGGGACTTCTATCGCAGCAACAACGAGGCGCTGGCCCAGCTCCGCGCTCCGATCTACGAAGACAAGGTGGTCGATTACATCCTCGAGCTCGCCAATGTGACCGACAAGCCGGTCACCCGCGAGGAGCTCTACAAGGACGACGACGACAAGACCGCGGCCTGATCGGTCAGCATTCCCACCGGCTCCAGCGGCCGTCGCGACACACGTCGCGGCGGCCGTTTCGCGTCATGGCCCTGTTAACGATGCGAGGCGAAACCGCTGCGATTCGGCGGCAAAAACCGCCCGGCGGTTTTGCCGTAGGCCTCCGAATCAGTATCAACTCGGCTCAGAAACGGGGCTCACCCTTGTCGCCGCGCAATCGGCCCATATCTGAGCACTCGCTTTCACGTCCTGCATCACGGGACGATCGCCGCGGCGAAGCCGGTCTGAACCGGCCTTGAGGCTCGCGCGCTGTCGTCTTCGACAACCCTCAGGTGAATTATGCGCGATCCGTTGGAAACCTACATGAACCTCGTGCCGATGGTGGTCGAGCAGACCAACCGCGGCGAACGGGCCTACGACATCTTCTCGCGCCTCCTGAAAGAGCGGATCATCTTCGTGACCGGCCCGGTCGAAGACGGCATGTCGACGCTGATCGTGGCGCAGCTGCTGTTCCTGGAAGCCGAGAATCCGAAGAAGGAAATCTCGATGTACATCAACTCGCCGGGCGGCGTGGTGACGTCGGGCCTGGCGATCTACGACACCATGCAGTTCATCCGCCCGCCGGTCTCGACGCTGTGCACCGGCCAGGCAGCCTCGATGGGCTCGCTGCTGCTCGCCGCCGGCCACAAGGACATGCGCTTCTCGCTGCCGAACGCCCGCATCATGGTGCACCAGCCCTCGGGCGGCTTCCAGGGCCAAGCCACCGACATCATGCTGCACGCGCAGGAGATTTTGAACCTGAAGAAGCGGCTGAACGAGATCTACGTTCACCACACCGGCCAGACCTACAAGGCGATCGAGGACGCGCTGGAACGTGACAAGTTCCTGACCGCCGAGATGGCGCGCGATTTCGGTATCGTCGACAAGGTGATCGACAAGCGGGCCGAGGAGGCCACGACGGCCGTCAAGGCGACCTGATCGGCCAATCAGGGCAGGGACCTCGTGATTGCCCCAAGCCGCGGACCGGATGTTCCGGTTTCGTGCCGGCCTCCGTGGCAATCCCGCAACTCTGCCCTGTTTTCAGGATGCAGGCTCGCGCAACCGCCGCAAATCACGCTATTGTCACGCGCTCCGGCTCGGGGCGCGGTTAGTGAAATCTTGATAGACGGCTGACAGCATGGTTGGCTGAACCTGATCGACGAAAGTGTTTGGGGGATTCGAAGCGGCCGTGATTGGTGCGGCCACAGAAGTGCGGGGGGCCTTTTCTGGTACGGAATTTGCTCCATTTATACCGGGTCTGTCGGGTCCAACCGGTAGACGCGGATGCCAGAGAAGACCGAACCGCGGACGGAGAACGAAATGAGTAAGGTCGGTACGAGCGACTCCAAGAACACCCTGTACTGCTCGTTCTGCGGAAAGAGCCAGCACGAGGTCCGCAAGCTGATCGCCGGCCCCACGGTATTCATCTGTGATGAGTGCGTGGAACTGTGCATGGACATCATCCGCGAAGAGAACAAATCCTCGCTGGTGAAGTCGCGCGACGGCATCCCGACCCCGAAGGAAATCTGCAAGGTCCTCGATGACTACGTCATCGGCCAGAACCATGCGAAGAAGGTGCTCTCGGTTGCGGTCCACAATCACTACAAGCGGCTGAACCACCAGACCAAGCACAACGACGTCGAGCTGGCGAAGTCGAACATCCTGCTGATCGGTCCGACCGGCTCGGGCAAGACGCTGCTGGCGCAGACGCTGGCGCGGATCCTCGACGTGCCGTTCACGATGGCGGATGCGACGACGCTGACCGAGGCCGGCTATGTCGGCGAGGACGTCGAGAACATCATCCTGAAGCTGCTGCAGGCTGCCGACTACAATGTCGAGCGGGCGCAGCGCGGCATCGTGTACATCGACGAAATCGACAAGATCAGTCGCAAGTCGGACAATCCCTCGATCACCCGCGACGTGTCGGGCGAGGGCGTCCAGCAGGCGCTGCTCAAGATCATGGAAGGCACCGTCGCGTCGGTCCCGCCGCAGGGCGGCCGCAAGCATCCGCAGCAGGAGTTCCTGCAGGTCGACACCACGAACATCCTGTTCATCTGCGGTGGCGCCTTCGCGGGTCTCGAGAAGATCATCTCGTCGCGCGGCCGGACCACCTCGATCGGCTTCGCCGCGCAGGTGCTCGCGCCGGAAGATCGCCGGACCGGTGAGATCTTCCGTCACGTCGAGCCCGAGGATCTGCTGAAGTACGGCCTGATTCCAGAATTCGTCGGTCGTCTGCCCGTCGTGGCGACGCTGGAGGATCTGGACGAGACCTCGCTGAAGAAGATCCTGACCGACCCGAAGAACGCGCTGGTGAAGCAGTATCAGCGTCTGTTCGAGATGGAGAACATCGAGCTCACCTTCGCCGACGAGGCGCTGGGCGCGGTGGCTCGCAAGGCGATCGAGCGCAAGACCGGCGCCCGCGGCCTGCGGTCCATCCTCGAGAGCATCCTGCTCGAGACGATGTTCGACCTGCCGGGCCTCGAAGGCGTCGAGGAGGTCGTGATCTCCCGCGAGGTCGTCGATGGCACGGCGCGGCCGCTCTACATCTACGCCGACCGCACCGACCGTGCGGCCGAGAGCAGCGCCAGCGCATGACGACCTGCCGTCGCACGGAATTCTCCGCGCGATACGGCCAAGACATTCGGGCTGCCGGGACCTCCCGGCAGCCCGTTTTCGTCTCGCATGATGCCGCGCGCTCTGTGCGGTTATGCCCGACAAACCGGGGCTTTCTCCGCGACTTGACACCCCCCCGGGTGATAGCCACCTAATGGTCACGGCGATGACAAGCGTTATCAGGATTCGCCTTCAAATCCGGACGAGTGGGGCCTGAGCCGGCCGTAACGCGCCGGTACACTCGGCACCTTGTGGTGGCCGCGCCGGGGGGCGGGCCACGGGCAAGGGGGCACAACGAAAGGAACGGGCCATGACCGCCACCAAACCCAGGCCGACGATCGTTTACGGCGAAAGCCACGCCTATCCAGTTCTTCCGCTGCGCGACATCGTCGTCTTCCCGCACATGATCGTGCCGCTGTTCGTCGGCCGCGAGAAGTCGATCCGCGCCCTCGAAGAGGTGATGAAGAACGACGCGCTGATCATGCTGGCGACGCAGAAGAATGCGTCCGACGATGATCCGGCGCCGGGCTCGATCTACGAGATCGGCACTCTCGCCAGCGTGCTGCAATTGCTGAAGCTGCCCGACGGCACCGTGAAGGTGCTGGTGGAAGGCCTCGCGCGCGCCAAAGTCGAGAACTACACCGATCGCACCGAGTACTACGAAGCCACTGCCAAGTCGCTCGCCGACACCGATGCGACCAGCGTCGAGGCGGAAGCGCTGGCGCGCTCGGTCGTGTCGGATTTCGAGAGCTACGTGAAGCTCAACAAGAAGATCTCGGCCGAAGTCGTCGGCGTGGTGCAGTCGATCACCGACTTCGCCAAGCTGGGCGACACCGTGGCCTCGCATCTCGCCGTCAAGATCGCGGATCGCCAGGGCATCCTGGAGACGCTGTCGGTCACCGCGCGCCTGGAGAAGGTGCTCGGCCTGATGGAGAGCGAGATCTCGGTGCTGCAGGTCGAGAAGCGCATCCGCTCGCGCGTCAAGCGCCAGATGGAGAAGACCCAGCGCGAGTACTATCTCAACGAGCAGATGAAGGCGATTCAGAAGGAACTCGGCGACGACGAGGGCCGGGACGAACTCGCCGAGCTCGAGGAGAAGATCGCCAAGACCAAGCTGACCAAGGAAGCACGCGAGAAGGCGCAGCACGAGCTGAAGAAGCTGCGCCAGATGTCGCCGATGTCCGCGGAAGCCACGGTGGTGCGCAATTATCTCGACTGGCTGCTGTCGATCCCGTGGAACAAGAAGTCCAAGGTGAAGAAGGATCTGGAGTCGGCGCAGGCCGTGCTGGATTCCGATCACTACGGTCTCGAGAAGGTCAAGGAGCGCATCGTCGAGTATCTCGCCGTGCAGTCTCGCGCCAACAAGCTGTCGGGCCCGATCCTGTGCCTCGTCGGCCCGCCCGGCGTCGGCAAGACCTCGCTCGGCAAGTCGATCGCGAAGGCGACCGGACGCGAGTTCGTGCGCGTGTCGCTCGGCGGCGTGCGTGACGAAGCCGAGATCCGCGGTCACCGCAGGACCTACATCGGTTCGATGCCCGGCAAGATCATCCAGTCGATGAGAAAGGCCAAGACCTCGAACCCGCTGTTCCTGCTGGACGAGATCGACAAGATGGGCGCCGATTTCCGCGGCGATCCGTCATCGGCTCTGCTCGAGGTCCTCGACCCCGAACAGAACGCGACGTTCAACGACCACTATCTCGAGGTGGACTACGATCTGTCCAACGTGATGTTCATCACCACGGCGAACACCCTGAATATCCCGGGGCCGCTGATGGACCGCATGGAGATCATCCGGATCGCGGGTTACACCGAGAACGAGAAGGTCGAGATCGCCCGCAAGCATCTGATCCCGCTGGCGCTCACCAAGCACGGGCTGGATTCGAAGGAGTGGTCGATCGACGACGCAGCGTTGCTGCTGATGATCCGCCGCTACACGCGTGAAGCCGGCGTGCGTAATCTCGAACGTGAGATTTCGACGCTCGCCCGCAAGGCGGTCAAGGACCTGATGCTGTCGAAGAAGAAGACGGTGAAGGTCAACGAGAAGGCGATCGAGGAATATCTCGGCGTGCCGAAGTTCCGCTTCGGCGAGATCGAGAAGGACGATCAGGTCGGTGTCGTCACCGGTCTGGCGTGGACCGACGTCGGCGGCGAGCTGCTGACGATCGAAAGCGTGATGATGCCGGGCAAGGGTCGCATGACGGTGACCGGCAATCTGCGCGACGTGATGAAGGAATCGATCCAGGCGGCGGCGTCCTACGTCCGCTCCCGGGCGATCACCTTCGGGATCGAGCCGCCGTTCTTCGAGCGGCGCGACATCCACGTCCACGTGCCCGAGGGGGCGACCCCGAAGGATGGTCCGTCGGCCGGCGTCGCGATGGCCACCACCATCGTGTCGGTGCTGACCGGCATTCCGATCCGGCGCGATATCGCGATGACCGGCGAGATCACGCTGCGCGGCAGGGTTCTGCCGATCGGCGGTCTGAAGGAGAAGTTGTTGGCTGCGGCCCGCGGCGGCATCAAGACGGTGCTGATCCCCGAGGACAACGCCAAGGACCTGACCGAGATCTCGGACGCGATCAAGGGTGGTTTGAACATCATCCCGGTCGCCCGGATGGACGAAGTGATCGCCAACGCGCTGACCCGCGCGCCGGTGCCGATCGTCTGGGAAGAAGAGCCCGCCAAGCTCACCGGCAAGCCGGAGAGCCAGGACGGCGACGAAGCCCCCGGCGGTCTCACTGCCCACTGAGCGGTCCCGGCATAATCACGCAATCAGCGGCGCCCTGCGGGGCGCCGTTTTGCGTTTGGTGACACCCGCTGCTCCGGGGCGCATCATCGTCCAAGACAAGGAGAAGCCCGATGCAGATTGATGGCCAATGTCATTGCGGGCGCATCAGCTACGTCGCGACCATCGACCCGCAGCGGGTCGGCATCTGTCACTGCACGGATTGCCAGACCTTCAGCAGTTCGGCGTTTCGGGTCAGCGTGCGCGCTAACCGCGCGGATGCGCGCATCGCCGGCACACCCAAGATCTACGCGAAGACTGCGGACAGCGGCACTGTCCGGCTGCAGCACTTCTGTCCGGATTGCGGGACCTCGCTGTTCACCAGCGGCGCCGAGTCGGATGCCGGCGATCTCGTGATCCGCTGGGGCAGCATTCGTCAGCGCGCCGAATTGCCGCCGGCGCGGCAGATCTGGTGCCAGTCGGCGCTGCCTTGGCTCGGCCGGCTCGAGCAATTGCCGGGCAATCCGGCGAGCTAGGATCGACCTCTGAAGGACGGGCGATCGGGTCCCTCTGCAGTCGCTCGGCGCGGCGGTCAATGGCTTGCGTCGCCGACGCTGTCGGCAGTAAACAAGCCGGGCGGGCGGCTAGCTCAGCTGGTTAGAGCATCTCGTTTACACCGAGAGGGTCGGGAGTTCGAATCTCTCGCCGCCCACCACGCGTTTCCCCTGTGTTGGATACCATTGACGCTCGAGCCGCGGTCCATCGCCCGATACGATTGGTGCCGGGCGTGTACGGTGTTATGCAGACGCATTCCTGGTGGGAGGACCGCATGAGAATAGCCTGCGCCATCGTGATCCTCGCCTTGCTGGGCGGGGCCGCGCACGCTCAATCGGCTGCTCCGGTGCAGAAGTATGGGGATCCTGACAAGGAAAAAACCCAGACCGAGATCGAGGCCGAGAAGCAGGCGGAGCGTGCCTATAAGCGGTCGCTCGGCAACGTTCCGAACGCCACCGGCCCGGTCGATCCGTGGGGCGGCGTTCGCAGCGACAGCACTCAGAAGACCGTAGCCAAGCCGGCCCCGGCGAAGCGCACCAAACCGGCGACGCCGGCGAACTGAAGCGGCGGCGTCAGTCCGCTTTGGTCTCGGCTGCGGCAGGACGGGCCGCGCCGAGCCGCTCCAGCACGGTGAAGAACGCCGGCACGAACAGGACGGCGAGGCCCGTGGAAGCCAGCATGCCGGTGACCACGGCGATGCCGAGCGAGGTGCGGGCACCGGCCCCTGCGCCCGACGCGAAGGCCAGCGGCAGCATGCCGAAGATGAAGGCGAACGACGTCATCAGGATCGGCCGGAATCGCAGCCGTGCGGCAGCGCCCGAGGGAGCTCGGCCGTCTCATCATTTCGCCGCGGGAGGGGCTGAAAGCAGCGGCCTCGATTCGTGGCGGACGCCGAAGGAGCCGAGGCAGATTGAGGCTGACGGCTCGGCTTGCCGTTACGCCCGCTCTTCGAAAATCATCGCCAGATGCACGATCGTGCGCACCGCGGCTTCCATGTCCTGGCGGCTGACCCATTCGAGTCGGGAGTGGAAGGCGTGCTCGCCGGCGAAGATGTTGGGGCAGGGCAGCCCCATGAACGACAGCCGCGAACCGTCGGTGCCGCCGCGAATCGCGGTGGTGACCGGCTCGAGGCCGGCCCGGCGAATCGCGTCGCGGGCGTTGGTGACCAGCTCGGGATGGCGGTCGAGCACCTGCTTCATGTTGCGGTACTGCTGCTTGATCTCGACCACGGCGGTGGAGTGCGGGTAGCCGCGCATCACCTCATCGACGATTCGCTGCAGCAGCGCTTCCTTCTCCTGCAGGCCAGCTTCGGTGAAGTCGCGGACGATCAGGGTCAGCGTGGCCTGTTCGAGCGTGCCGGTGATGCCGATCGGGTGCAGGAAGCCTTCGCGGCCTTCGGTCGTCTCCGGCGAGCAGGTGTCCTTGGGCAGCCGCTCAACGATCGCGGCGGCGATCTTGATGGCATGCTCGATCTTGCCCTTGGCGAAGCCCGGATGGGCGCTGACGCCGGTGATGGTGACGACCGCGCCATCGGCCGAGAAGGTCTCGTCCTCGATGTTGCCGGCGGTCTCGCCGTCCATCGTGTAGGCGAAGTCGGCGCCGAGCTTGGTCAGATCGACTTTATCGACGCCGCGGCCGATCTCTTCGTCCGGCGTGAACAGGATCTTGAGCGTGCCGTGCTTGATCTCGGGATGCGCGATCAGGAACGCTGCGGCGTCCATGATCTCGGCGAGTCCCGCCTTGTTGTCGGCGCCGAGCAGGGTGGTGCCGTCGGTGGTGATGATATCGTGGCCGATCTGCTGGGCCAGCGCCGGATGCTCGGCGAATCGGATGACCTGGCTCGGATCCGCCGGCAGGACGATGTCGCCGCCCTGATAGTTCTTCACGATCTGAGGCTTGACGCCTTCGCCTGAACAATCGGGCGAGGTGTCCATATGCGAGCAGAAGCAGATCACCGGGACATTCGGCTTGTCGGTGGTCGCCGGGATCGTCGCATAGACGTAACCGTGCGTGTCGAGATGCGCGTCGGCGAGGCCGAGGTTACGCAGCTCCTGCGCCAGCAGGGCGCCGAGATTCTTCTGCTTCTCAGTCGAGGGGCAGGTGGGAGAGGCGGGATCGGACTGGGTATCGATCGTGACGTAGCGCAGGAAGCGCTCTGCGACGCCGTGGCTGAAGGCGATGCTGTCGCGTGAATTGCTCACGGCCTGGTCACTCTGGACGCACTTCCCTGGGATCGCAGACGTTCAAACGTCCGAAGGATCGGACCGTTCGGGGGACGCGACCCCGGGCTACTGCAGAGCAGCTGGCCGGGATCGCGAATGTCGAATCGAAAGCCTTAGATGGCTTCCTTGAGTTCCTTGGCGGCGCGGAACGCGACCTTCTTGCTGGCCTTGATCTGGATGGTTTCGCCGGTGGCCGGGTTACGGCCGGTGCGGGCGGCGCGCTTGCGGACCTGGAGGATGCCGAGGCCGACGATGCGGATACGCTCGCCCTTCTTCAGGTGCTTGGTGATGCGGGCGACCATGTCGCCGAGGATCGCTTCGGTCTGCTTCTTCGACAGCTCGTGCTCCTCGGCCAGCGCCGCGGCGAGATGCTTCAGGGTGACGGTCGTGGGGGTCGCGGCTTTCGCGACTGCTTTCTTCGCCATATTTAGCCCTCCGGGGTTTGTTGCGGCTTAGGAAACTAAGACGTAGCAGGCCTTAAACGATTCGGGTGGCGCCTGCATACGCTGTTTCCCCTGAAAACAGTGCATTTTTCGCATCGGCTGTTCAAAAAGCACCGAAAGCAAAGGACAACCACGATGCCGCACACGCTAACCCACAACCTCTGCGTAATCGGCTTGACTTGCCGATGAGGCCCCGGTAGATCGACCGCCTGCGCGGGACGCAAACCACGCGGGAGTAGCTCAGTTGGTTAGAGCGCCGGCCTGTCACGCCGGAGGTCGCGGGTTCGAGCCCCGTCTCTCGCGCCATTTAGCCTCGTTAGATCAGGCGTTTGGCGAGACCCGCAGAATTCCCATCAAATCGGTGTTCGATACGCTCTGAGCCGAGCTCACGCATGCGCGTGGTGACGACGTCGATGCACGCAGCCGGCTTCAGCGCGCGGCGTGCGATCGTCTGGTTTCGTCGTTCGGACTTGATTCAGCACGTTGCCAAGAAATTGGGGATCGCCATTCCGCAGGAGTCTGAGCGCGCCTGCACGGGGCGGGTGAGGCTGCGGGCCGCTCGCGCAACAAAAAGGCCGCCCGTGGGGCGGCCGCCGTCAACGCTCTGTGAGGGATGATGCGCAGAGGCTTCGCTGCGCCTATCTCACCGTCGAGGATTCGGAGCTGGTGACCGTGATCTGCTTGGTGGCTTTCACCACGTGGGCCGTCTGACTGTAGTCGGCTCCGACGCGCGCCGAAATTCCGAGCGCCGCCACCGCAATGCCGGCAACCAGAGCCACCACGACGATCTTCAGGTGGGTCGCGCGATCCGCTGAATGAATTGAATGATTCATCTGCCGCCTCCGCGAAGAGCTTGCTGCTGCTTCGACGTTCGGACTCTTAGGCGGCGTGTGTTTCAGGATAGTTTCGCCGGGCCGGGAAATGGTTTCGTCGGCTTCGGGTATGGTTTCCGACTGGTATACGACCCGCCGGATCGCTCCGCCCAGCAGCGTGGCGGGAAGGTCGCTTTGAAGGTGTGAACTGCGATTTGAGCATGTGTCCGGGAGAACCCATGTCTTGTCCGGATAGGCCGTTACCTCGTTGTCAACACAGCTTGTCTTGCGCCCCCTGTTGCACTGCGCTAAGCGGAGGTAGAACAATTCAAATGCAAACGAGTCTGCGGCGGTGCACAACCGCGGGATAGGGAACGGTAATGAGCGGCATTCTGCCGAGTTATCTGCCAATCGTCGTGTTTATTGTGGTTGCGGCTGGTCTGAGCTTTGTGCTCTTGGTGGCGCCATTCGCCGTCGCCTATCAGCAGCCAGATCCGGAAAAACTCTCAGCTTATGAATGCGGGTTCAACGCTTTCGGCGATGCTCGCATGAAGTTCGATGTGAGGTTCTATCTGGTCGCGATCCTCTTCATCATCTTCGATCTCGAGGTCGCGTTCCTGTTTCCCTGGGCGGTCGCTTTCGGGAAGCTTGGCGTGACCGGGTTCTGGTCCATGATGGTGTTTCTCGGCGTGCTGACTGTCGGCTTCGCGTATGAGTGGAAGAAGGGTGCGCTCGAATGGGATTGAGTCCAGCCTCGATGCAGCAGACGCCGTCGGCCACTCCGGTCGGTGCTCAGCCGCTGATCGCGCCGGCGCCGCGCGGCATCATCGATCCGAACACCGGCAAGCCGATCGGTGCCGATGACCCGTTCTTCCAGAACGTCAATCGCGAGCTGTCCGACAAGGGCTTCTTCGTTGCCGCGACCGATGACCTGATCACCTGGGCGCGCACCGGCTCGCTGATGTGGATGACGTTCGGTCTCGCCTGCTGCGCGGTCGAGATGATGCAGCTGTCGATGCCGCGCTACGACGCCGAGCGTTTCGGCTTCGCGCCACGTGCGTCGCCGCGCCAGTCCGACGTGATGATCGTCGCGGGCACGCTGACCAACAAGATGGCCCCCGCGCTCCGCAAGGTCTACGACCAGATGCCGGAGCCGCGTTACGTCATCTCGATGGGCTCGTGCGCCAACGGCGGCGGCTACTATCACTATTCCTACGCGGTCGTCCGCGGCTGCGATCGCGTGGTCCCGGTCGACATCTACGTGCCGGGCTGCCCGCCCACCGCTGAAGCTCTGCTGTACGGCATGCTGCTGCTGCAGAAGAAGATTCGCCGGACCGGAACGATCGAACGCTAAGAAGGCTGCTTCATGGACGACAACGGGCTCGACACCCTTGGTCAGACGATCGTGGCCGCCTTGCCGGGCGCCGCGATCGGTCACTCGGTCGCGCATGGCCAGCTCGAGATTGCGATCGATCCGCTGAAGGTGGTGGATGTCGTGCGGGTGCTGCGCGACGATCCTCGCTTCCGGTTCATCAGCGTCATCGACGTCACAGCGGTGGACTATCCGGGTCGCGAGCTGCGGTTCGACATGGTGTACCACTTCCTGTCGCCGACGCTGAACGAGCGGGTCCGTCTGGTCGGGCAGGTCGGCGAGACCACCATGGTGCCGTCGATCATCAGCGAGTTTCCGGGCGCCGACTGGTTCGAGCGCGAGGTGTACGACCTCTACGGAATCGTCATCACCGGTCATCCGGACATGCGCCGGATTCTCACCGACTACGGCTTCGACGGCCATCCGCTGCGCAAGGACTTTCCGCTCAGCGGCTTCGTCGAGGTTCGCTACGACGACGACCAGAAGCGGGTGGTGTACGAGCCGGTGCGGCTCAACCAGGAATTCCGCAAATTCGATTTCCTCTCGCCCTGGGAAGGCGCGGACTATCCGGTCCTCCCGGGAGACGAGAAGGCGGGAGTGAAGCCTTGATCGCTCGTTCCTCATCGTTCGCAGACGCGCGGAGCTCGTGCCATGGCTGACGCTGCTACCGAGTCCGCTGGTCTCCGCAACTTCACGATCAATTTCGGTCCGCAGCATCCGGCGGCGCACGGCGTGCTGCGCCTGGTGCTGGAGCTCGACGGCGAGGTGGTCGAGCGCGTCGATCCGCATATCGGCCTGCTGCATCGCGGCACCGAGAAGCTGATCGAGGCCAAGACCTATCTGCAGGCGATCCCGTATTTCGATCGGCTCGACTACGTCGCGCCGATGAATCAGGAGCACGCCTTCTGTCTGGCGACCGAGAAGCTGCTCGGCATCGAAGTGCCGCGCCGCGCGCAGCTGATCCGCGTCTTGTACTGCGAGATCGGCCGCATCCTGTCGCACATGCTCAACGTCACCACGCAGGCGATGGACGTCGGCGCGCTGACCCCGCCGCTGTGGGGCTTCGAAGAGCGCGAAAAGCTGATGATGTTCTACGAGCGCGTCTCCGGCAGCCGCATGCACGCGGCGTATTTCCGCGTCGGCGGCGTGCATCAGGACATGCCGAAGCAGCTGGTCGACGACATCGACGTCTGGTGCGACAACTTCGTGCAGACCGTCGACGATCTCGAAACTTTGCTGACCAACAACCGCATCTTCAAGCAGCGCAACGTCGACATCGGCGTGATCTCGCTCGACGACGCCTGGAAGTGGGGCTTCTCCGGCGTGATGGTGCGCGGCTCGGGCGCCGCCTGGGACCTGCGCAAGGCGCAGCCCTACGAGTGCTACGCCGAGATGGAATTCGACGTTCCGATCGGCAAGAACGGCGACTGCTACGACCGCTACTGCATCCGCGTCGAAGAGATGCGCCAGTCGGTCAAGATCATGAAGCAGTGCATCGCCAAGCTGCGCGCGCCGGACGGGCAGGGGCGCGTGGCCGTCGACGACAACAAGATCTTCCCGCCGCGCCGCGCCGAGATGAAGCGCTCGATGGAATCGCTGATCCATCACTTCAAGCTCTACACCGAAGGCTTCCATGTTCCGGCCGGTCAGGTCTATGTCGGCGTCGAGGCGCCGAAGGGCGAGTTCGGCGTTTTCCTGGTCTCGGACGGCACCAACAAGCCGTACAAGTGCAAGGTGCGCGCGCCGGGCTTCGCGCATCTTCAGGCGATGGACTACATGAACCGCGGTCATCTGCTCGCGGACGTGTCGGCCATCCTCGGTTCGCTCGACATCGTGTTCGGAGAGGTCGATCGGTGATCGCACCTGCGCCCATCCAGTTTGACCGCGCGACCGGCGCTCTCGAGGGGGCGACCGCCCTCGAGCGCATGGCCGCGTGCGCGCTGGTGATGGGCGCCCGCGTTTCGTCGTCGTTCTCGTATCGCGGCTACAACGCCGCGGCGAATTTGATGCGCAAGGCGCTGCCGGAGCGCGATATCGCGATCAAGCTCAACCCCGACGCCACCTTCGTGTTCCCTTACGGCGACGGCTACTGGAGCAAGCTGCTCGAGCGTTCATACCGCTACGAGATCGAGCTCGACCTTTTGTTCGCCCATTCGGCCGACGTCGATTATACATTCGTCGATTGTGGGGCGAATTACGGCTACTGGTCGGTGCTGGTGTCGAGCCGCCCGTTCGGCGCGCATCGGACGCTCGCGATCGAGCCGTCGCGCGCCAATTTCGCCCGGCTGGCGAACAACGCCGCGGTCAACGGCGATCGTTTCAAAACGATGCAATGCGCGATCGGCTCGGCGCGCGGCACCGCGCGGCTGTCGGGCACCAAGCACGAAGCGCTCAGCATCGTCGGCAACGACGATGTGGGTGAAGAAGTGCCGGTGATCCGCCTCGACGATCTGATCGACGAAGGCCAGCTCGCGATCGACGGCAAGTATCTGGTGAAGCTCGACGTCGAGGGCGTGGAGATCGACGCGATCCGCGGCGGCGAACGGCTGCTGCAGGCGGACACCGCGATCCTCTGCGAAGAACACGGCAGCGACCGCGCCCACACCGTGTCGCGCTTCATCCTCGAACACACGCCGCTGAAGCTGGTGGTGTACGACCCCGGCAGCAACCAGTTCGAGGCCGTGGTGGACCTCGCGATCCTCGACCGGATCAAGGTCGCATCGAATGTCGGCTACAACGTCGTCGGAACCGCGAGCGCGTTCTGGCAGGCCCGAATTGAAAACCTGAATGCGAGCGCGGCCAAACGCGCAATGAGAAACTGATCATGTCCGTCCGTCGTCTGGCTCCGAAAGAGCAGCAACCCGCCAGCTTCGCCTTTACCGAGGACAACCTCGCGTGGGCGCAGCGCGAAATCGGCAAGTATCCGCCCGGCCGCCAATTCTCGGCGGTGATCGCCATCATGTGGCGGGCGCAGGAGCAGAGCGGCGGCTGGCTGCCCGAAGCCGCCATCCGCGTGATCGCCGACATGATCGAGATGCCGTACATCCGCGCGCTCGAAGTCGCGACCTTCTACACGATGTTTCAGCTCAATCCGGTCGGAAAGAAGGCGCACGTCCAGGTCTGCGGCACCACGCCCTGCATGCTGCGCGGCGCCGGCGAACTGATCGAAGTCTGCAAGAACCGCATCCACCACGATCCCTTCCATTTGTCGCCCGACGGTGACTTCTCGTGGGAAGAGGTCGAGTGCGCCGGCGCCTGCGTGAACGCGCCGATGGTGCAGATCTGGAAGGACACCTACGAGGATCTGACGCCGGAACTGCTGAACAAGGTGATCGACGGCTTCGCGGCCGGCAATCCGCCGAAGCCGGGTCCGCAGAACGGCCGTCAATACGCGGCGCCGAGCACCGGCCCGACCACGCTGAAGAGCGGCGGCATCAACGTCGATTCTCATGAAAACGCCGGCCCGGCGCTGACCGACGCCGAGCCGAAGCGGGCCGGCGAGGCCGCCAACGTGCAGGAACGTCCCGCGCCGAAGGCGCCGGCCGCCGACGCCTCCGAAAAGAACCCGCCATGATCGCGCCGATGGGAGCCGGCCGGGACAGGGCCGTGGGGATCGTACCGATGAGCAAGCCGCTCTACATCGCGATGCACGCCGTCGTCGCGGCCGTCTTCATCTTCGTGCTGCAGCGCTACGCGCTGAGCGCGACATTCGAGTCGAGCCTGATCTGGGCGATCACCTTCGGGGGATGCGCCGCTGGGCTCGCTTACATGCAATCGAATCGCTGACAGGGAACGTCGCAAGCCATGCTCGACGACAAGGACCGCATCTTCCGGAACCTGTACGGCCTCGATGATTGGGGCCTCAAGGGCGCACGCCGTCGCGGGCAGTGGGAAGGCACCAAGGCGATCATCGACAAGGGTCGCGACTGGATCATCAACGAGATGAAGGCGTCGGGCCTGCGTGGCCGCGGCGGCGCCGGCTTCCCGACCGGCCTCAAGTGGTCCTTCATGCCGAAGGACAATGCCGACGGCCGGCCGAGCTACCTCGTCGTCAACGCCGACGAGTCCGAGCCGGGCACCTGTAAAGACCGCGAGATCATGCGGCACGATCCGCACACGCTGGTCGAAGGCTGCCTGATCGCCGGCTGCGCGATGGGCGCCCACACCGGCTACATCTACGTGCGTGGCGAATTCATCCGCGAGCGCGAGCATCTCCAGGCGGCGATCGATCAGGCCTACGAGGCCAAGCTGATCGGCAAGGACAACGTTCACGGCTATCCGTTCGACCTGTACGTCGCACACGGCGCCGGAGCCTATATCTGCGGCGAGGAAACCGCGCTGCTCGAGAGCCTCGAGGGCAAGAAGGGCCAGCCGCGGCTGAAGCCGCCGTTCCCGGCCAACGTCGGCCTCTACGGCTGCCCGACCACGGTCAACAACGTCGAGTCGATCGCGGTGGCGCCGGACATCCTGCGCCGCGGTGCGTCGTGGTTCTCGTCGATCGGCCGGCCCAACAACGTCGGCACCAAGCTTTACGGCATCTCCGGCCACGTCAACACGCCGTGCGTCGTCGAAGAGGCGATGGGCATCCCGTTCCGCGAGCTGATCGAGAAACACGGCGGCGGCATCCGCGGCGGCTGGGACAATCTCTTGGCGATCATCCCCGGCGGCGCGTCGTGCCCGCTGATCCCGGCCGAGGACTGTCAGGACCTCATCATGGACTTCGACGGCACCCGCGCGGTGAAGTCGAGCTTCGGCACCGCCGGCGTCATCGTCATGGACAAGTCCACCGACGTGGTCGCCGCGATCGCCCGCATCAGCTACTTCTTCAAGCATGAGAGCTGCGGTCAGTGCACGCCGTGCCGCGAGGGCACCGGCTGGATGTGGCGCGTGCTCAGCCGCATGGTCGAGGGCCGCGCCCACAAGCGCGAGATCGACATGCTGCTCGAAGTGACCAAGCAGGTCGAAGGTCACACCATCTGTGCGCTCGGCGACGCCGCGGCCTGGCCGATCCAGGGCCTGATCCGCGCCTTCCGTCCGGAGATCGAGCGCCGCATCGACGATTTCTCGCGCAAGGCCACGCTCGACGACCAGGGCGTGCTCGATCCGGCGCATATGGTGGCGGCGGAGTAACAGCCATGATCAAGATCATCGTCGACGGCAAGGAAGTCGAGGTTCCGCCGGAATACACGCTGCTGCAGGCCTGCGAGTCGGCCGGCGCCGAGATTCCGCGGTTCTGTTATCACGAGCGGCTGTCGATCGCCGGCAACTGCCGGATGTGCCTGGTCGAGCTGAAGGGCACGCCGAAGCCGGTCGCGAGCTGCGCCTGGGGCGTGCGCGACTGCCGCCCGGGTCCGAACGGCGAGCCGCCGGAGATCAACACCAAGTCTCCGATGGTGAAGAAGGCCCGCGAGGGCGTGATGGAGTTCCTGCTGATCAACCATCCGCTCGACTGCCCGATCTGCGATCAGGGCGGCGAGTGCGACCTGCAGGATCAGGCGATGGGCTACGGTGTCGATACCAGCCGCTTCGCCGAGAACAAGCGCGCCGTCGAGGACAAGTATCTCGGCGTGCTGGTCAAGACCTCGATGAACCGCTGCATTCAGTGCACCCGCTGCGTGCGTTTCGCCGCCGAAGTCTGCGGCGTGCCGGAGATGGGCGCGATCGGTCGCGGCGAGGACATGGAGATCACCTCCTATCTCGAAAGCGCGCTGACCTCGGAGCTGCAGGGCAACCTGGTCGATATCTGCCCGGTGGGCGCGCTGACGTCGAAGCCTTACGCCTTCGCGGCGCGGCCCTGGGAGCTCGGCAAGACCCAGTCGGTCGACGTCATGGACGGCGTCGGCTCGGCGATCCGCGTCGATACCCGCGGCCGCGAAGTGATGCGCATCCTGCCGCGCGTCAACGAGGCGATCAACGAGGAGTGGATCTCCGACAAGACCCGCCACGTCGTCGATGGCCTGCGTACCCAGCGGCTCGACCAGCCTTACGTCCGCGACGGCGGCAAGCTGCGTCCGGCGAGCTGGCCGGAAGCGTTCGGCCTGATCAAGGCGAAGGTCGCTAGCGCCGATGCCAAGAAGATCGGCGCGATCGCCGGCGATCTCGCCGCGGTCGAGGAGATGTTCGCGCTCAAGCAGCTGCTGGCCCAGCTCGGCTCGTCCAACGTCGCGGCCGAGAGCGTCGCGGCGTTCAACCCGAAGGCGGGCAGGGCGTCGTACATCTTCAACCCGAGCATCGCCGGCATCGAACAGGCCGACGCGCTGCTGATCATCGGCTCCAATCCGCGCAAGGAAGCGTCGATCCTCAACGCGCGCATCCGCAAGCGCTGGCGGACGGGTCAGCTGGCGATCGGCGTGATCGGCGAGCAGGCCGACCTGACCTATTCGTACGACTATCTCGGCGCTGGCGCCGACACGCTGGCGGATCTGGCGGCCGGCAAGCACTCCTTCGCCGAGACGCTGAAGAACGCCAAGAACCCGATCGTGCTGATCGGCGCCGCGGCAACGTCACGGCGTGACGGTGCGGCGCTGCTGGCGGCGGCCGCCAAGCTCGCGGCCGACATCGGCGCGGTCAAGGACGGCTGGAACGGCTTCGCCGTGCTGCATCCGGCTGCCTCCAGCGTCGGCGCGCTCGACATCGGCTTCGTGCCGGGCGAGGGCGGCAAAGACCTGGCGCAGATGACCACGCAAGGGGCGATGGACGTCGTGTTCGCGCTCGGGGCCGACGAGACGAAGCTGCCGGACGGCGCGTTCGTCGTCTATATCGGCACCCATGGCGATCGCGGCGCACACCGCGCCGACGTGATCCTGCCGGGCGCGGCCTACACCGAGAAGTCGGGCATCTACGTCAACACCGAGGGTCGGGTGCAGATCGCCAACCGCGCATCGTTCCCGCCGGGTGACGCGCGCGAGGACTGGGCGATCATCCGCGCGCTGTCGGAAGCGCTCGGCGCCAAGCTGCCCTACGACTCGCTCGCGGCGCTGCGCAAGGCGATCTTCGCCGCCGTGCCGCACCTGATGCGGGTCGACCAGATCGAGGCCGGCGATGCCGGCGCTGTGCGCACGCTGGCCGCCGCGGGCGGCAGCATCGACAAGGCGCCGCTCAAGCCGGCGATTGCGGATTACTTCATGACCAACCCGATCGCGCGGGCCTCCGCGGTGATGGCGGAATGCTCCCGTCTCGCCTCCGGCCAGATGCTGACGGCGGCGGAATAGGCTGGACCGATGGCTGACTTCTTCATGACCAACCTGTGGCCGCTGCTCATCGTGATCGGCCAGAGCGTGTTGCTGCTGGTCATCCTGCTGATCTCGATCGCCTACATCCTGCTCGCCGACCGCAAGATCTGGGCGGCGGTGCAGATCCGGCGCGGCCCGAACGTGGTCGGCCCCTGGGGCCTGCTGCAATCCTTCGCCGACTTGTTGAAGTTCGTGCTGAAGGAGCCGACGGTTCCGGACAGCGCCAACAAGGGCGTGTTCCTGCTGGCGCCGCTGGTCACCTGCGTGCTGGCGCTGTCGGCCTGGGCCGTCATCCCGGTCAACGCCGGCTGGGTGATCGCCGACATCAATGTCGGTGTGCTGTTCATCCTCGCGGTGTCGTCGCTGTCGGTCTACGGCATCATCATGGCCGGCTGGTCGTCGAACTCGAAGTACCCGTTCCTGGCGGCGCTGCGCTCCGCCGCGCAGATGGTGTCGTACGAGGTTTCGATCGGCTTCGTGGTGATCTGCGTGCTGCTGTGCGTCGGGTCGCTGAACCTGACGGCCGTGGTCGAGGCGCAGAACTCGAAGTGGGGCATGCTCGGCTGGTACTGGCTGCCGCTGTTCCCGATGTTCGTGGTGTTCTACGTGTCGGCGCTGGCCGAAACCAACCGCCCGCCATTCGACCTCGTCGAAGCGGAGTCGGAACTGGTCGCCGGCTTCATGGTCGAATACTCGTCGACGCCGTATCTGCTGTTCATGCTCGGCGAATACGTCGCGATCGTCACGATGTGCGCGATGGGCACGATCCTGTTCCTGGGCGGCTGGCTGCCGCCGGTGCCTTACGCGCCGTTCACCTGGGTGCCGGGCATCGTCTGGTTCGCGCTCAAAGTCCTGTTCATGTTCTTCCTGTTCGCGATGGCGAAGGCAATCGTGCCGCGCTACCGCTACGACCAACTGATGCGGCTCGGCTGGAAGGTGTTCCTGCCGCTGTCGCTGGCGATGGTGGTGATCGTCGCCGCCGTCCTGCAATTTGGCGGGCTCGCGCCGAAATGAGGCCCTGATGAATATCAACGCAACCGCGCGCTCGCTGCTGCTGACGGAATTCGTATCGGCGTTCTTCCTCGCCATGCGCTATTTCTTCAAGCCGAAGCCGACGATCAATTATCCTTTCGAGAAGAACCCGATCTCGCCCCGCTTCCGCGGCGAGCACGCGCTGCGCCGTTATCCCAACGGCGAAGAGCGCTGCATCGCCTGCAAGCTGTGCGAGGCGGTCTGCCCGGCGCAGGCGATCACCATCGAGGCCGGCCCGCGGCGCAACGACGGCACCCGCCGCACGGTGCGCTACGACATCGACATGGTGAAGTGCATCTATTGCGGTCTCTGCCAGGAAGCGTGCCCGGTCGACGCCATCGTCGAGGGGCCGAACTTCGAGTTCTCCACGGAGACCCGCGAAGAGCTGTACTACGACAAGGCCAGGCTGCTCGCGAACGGTGATCGCTGGGAGCGTGAGATCGCCAAGTCCATCGAACTCGACGCGCCGTACCGGTGAGCTGACGCCATGTCCATGCCAGTCCTGTTTTTCTATCTCTACGCGGGCGCCGCGATCGCCGCCGCCGTCATGGTGGTGTTCGCGCGCAACCCGGTGCACTCGGCGCTGTTCCTGATCCTGGTGTTCGTCAACGCCGCCGGCATGTTCGTGCTGATGGGCGCCGAATTCCTGGCGATGATCCTCATCGTGGTCTATGTCGGCGCCGTCGCGGTGCTGTTCCTGTTCGTGATCATGATGCTCGACGTCGACTTCAGCCGGCTGCGCGAGGGCTTCCTCGAATATCTGCCGTTCGGCCTGTTGATCGGCTTCATCTTCCTCGCCGAACTGCTGCTGCTGGCCGGCGGCTGGGTGATCACCCCGACCGTCACCAAGACGATCACGGCGCCGATCCCGGCGGGCGTCACCAACACCGAGGCGCTCGGCCTCGTGCTGTACACGCGCTACATCCATTACTTCCAGATCTCGGGCATGATCCTGCTGGTGGCCATGGTCGGTGCGATCGTGCTGACGCTGCGCCACAAGAAGTCGGTAAAGCGGCAGAACATCGCCGAGCAGAACGCGCGGTCGAAGGAGACCGCGATGGCGCTGCGCAAGGTCAAGCCGGGGCAGGGACTGTCCGACAGCGACTCCGCGGAGTGGGTGCGATGAACGAGATCGGTCTGGGTCACTTCCTGTCGGTCGCTGCCGTGCTGTTCACGCTCGGCATTCTCGGCATCTTCCTCAACCGCAAGAACGTCATCATCATCCTGATGTCGATCGAGCTCATCCTGCTCGCCGTGAACATCAACCTGGTGGCGTTCTCGATCTTCCTCAACGACATCGTCGGGCAGGTGTTCGCGCTCCTGGTGCTGACCGTGGCCGCGGCCGAGGCCGCGATCGGCCTCGCGGTGCTCGTGGTGTTCTTCCGCAACCGCGGCACGATCGCGGTTGAAGATATCAACCTGATGAAGGGGTAGGGCATGATCGTCCATCACCCGTCGCTGACCCGCGACGCGATCCGGCTCGGAGCGAAGGCGCGCGCATGATCCAGGCTATCGTATTCCTGCCGCTGATCGGCGCGCTGATCGCGGCCGTCATCGCTCTCTACGGCGCGCATGCTCGCAACCCGAGCGGCGACACGGTCGAGCATCACGACGATCACGGCCACGGCGCACATGGTCATGACGCCCATGCCCACGCGGCCCATGGTCACGATGATCATGGTCACGACGATCACGCCCACGATGATCATGCCCACGGCCCGGTCGAGCCGGCCGCCGCCGGCTCGCGGCTGGCCGAGATCGTCACCACGACGCTGCTGCTGATCTCGGCGGCGCTGTCCTGGGTGACTCTGGTCGACGTCGGCTTCATGCACCACGATCTTCGCGTCCCTGTGTTGCCCTGGATCAATTCGGGCGATCTGCAGGTGGCGTGGACGCTGCGCGTCGACACGCTGACGGCCGTGATGCTGGTGGTGGTGACGACGGTGTCGTCGCTCGTGCATCTGTATTCGATCGGCTACATGCACGAGGATCCGCATCGTCCGCGGTTCTTCGGCTACCTGTCGCTGTTCACCTTCGCGATGCTGATGCTGGTGACCGCCGACAACCTGCTGCAGCTGTTCTTCGGCTGGGAAGGCGTCGGTCTGGCGAGCTATCTGCTGATTGGTTTCTGGTATCAAAAGCCGTCCGCCAACGCCGCCGCCATCAAGGCCTTCGTCGTCAACCGCGTCGGCGACTTCGGCTTTTTGCTCGGCATCTTCACGATCTTCGTGCTGGTCGCCTCGACCGATTTCGACACCATCTTCGCGGCCGCGCCCGGCCTGACCGGCAAGACCATCAACTTCTTCGGCTGGCACGCCGACGCGTTGACGCTGGCCTGCCTGCTGCTGTTCATGGGCGCGATGGGCAAGTCGGCGCAGTTCCTGCTGCACACCTGGCTGCCGGACGCGATGGAAGGCCCGACCCCGGTGTCGGCGCTGATCCACGCCGCCACCATGGTCACCGCGGGCGTCTTCATGGTCGCCCGGATGTCGCCGCTGTTCGAACTGGCGCCGACCGCGCAGGCGGTCGTGATGTTCTTCGGCGGCACCACCGCGCTGTTCGCGGCGACGATCGGTCTGGTGCAGAACGACATCAAGCGGATCGTGGCGTATTCGACCTGTTCGCAGCTCGGCTACATGTTCGTGGCGCTGGGGGCAGGGGCCTATTCGGTCGGCATGTTCCATCTGTTCACGCACGCCTTCTTCAAGGCGCTGCTGTTCCTGGGCGCCGGCTCGGTGATCCACGCGATGCACCACGAGCAGGACATCCGCCACATGGGCGGCCTCAAGGACCGCATCCCCTTCACCTATGCGGTGATGGTGATCGGCACCCTGGCGCTGACCGGCTTCCCGCTGACCGCCGGCTACTTCTCCAAGGACGCGATCATCGAGTCGGCCTACGTGTCGCACAACCCGATGGCGTTCTACGGCTTCCTGATGACGGTCGTCGCGGCGCTGCTGACCTCGTTCTACTCGTGGCGTCTGATCTTCAAGACGTTCCACGGCGAGCCGGCCGACCGCAAGCACTACGAGGCCGCGCACGAGAGCCCGCTGACGATGACGATCCCGCTGTTCGTGCTCGCCTTCGGCGCGCTGGCGGCCGGCTATCCGTTCAAGGAAGTGTTCGCCGGGCATGGCGTCGAGGAGTTCTTCCGCGAGTCGCTGAAGATGCACCCGCACATCATCGAGGAGATGCACCACATTCCGGCCGGCATCGCGTATCTGCCGACCGTGATGATGGTGGTGGGCTTCCTGGTGTCGTACCTGTTCTACATCCGCCGGCCGTATCTGCCGGTGGAGCTCGCGACGCAGCACCCGCTGCTGTACAATTTCCTGCTCAACAAGTGGTACTTCGACGAACTGTACGACGTGATCTTCGTGCGGCCGGCGAAGTGGATCGGCACCCAGCTCTGGAAGAAGGGTGACGGCATGCTGATCGACGGTCTCGGCCCGGACGGCATCTCGGCCCGCGTGCTCGACGTCACCCGCGGGGTCGTCAAGCTGCAGACCGGCTATCTTTACCACTACGCATTCGCGATGCTGATCGGCGTGGCCGGTCTGATCACCTGGTTTATGCTCGGCGGGGGAGGCCGGTAATGTCGGCTTCAATCATGACCTGGCCCATCCTTTCGGTCGTCACCTTCCTGCCGCTGGTCGGCGCGCTGCTGGTCTATCTGGCGCGCGGCGACGACGAGGCCGCGCGCCGCAACGCGCGCTGGATCTCGCTGTGGACCACGCTGATCACCTTCGCGGTGTCGCTGATCCTGGTGGCGCGGTTCGATCCGTCGAACCCGGGCTTCCAGTTCGTCGAAAAGGCGCCCTGGCTCGGCAACACGATCAACTACCACATGGGTCTCGACGGCATTTCGCTGCCGCTGGTGATCCTGACCACCGCGATCATGCCGTTCTGTATTCTCGCAAGCTGGAAGTCGGTGACGTTCCGGGTGCGCGAATACATGATGGCGTTCCTGGTGCTGGAAACGCTGATGATCGGCACCTTCTCGGCGCTTGATCTGGTGCTGTTCTATCTGTTCTTCGAAGGCGGTCTGATCCCGATGTTCCTGATCATCGGCGTCTGGGGTGGCCCGCGCCGGGTGTACGCGTCGTTCAAGTTCTTCCTGTACACGCTGCTCGGCTCGGTGCTGATGCTGCTGGCGATCATGGCGCTGTACTGGACGGCGGGCACCACCGACATCCCGACGCTGATGACCACCGCCATCCCGCGCAACCTGCAGACCTGGGCGTGGCTGGCGTTCTTCGCCTCGTTCGCGGTCAAGATGCCGATGTGGCCGGTACACACCTGGCTTCCCGACGCCCACGTCGAGGCGCCGACCGCGGGCTCCGTGGTGCTGGCGGCGATCATGCTGAAGATGGGCGGCTACGGCTTCCTGCGCTTCTCGCTGCCGATGTTCCCCGATGCGTCGGTGTACTTCGCGCCGCTGGTCTACACGCTCTCGGTGATCGCGATCGTCTACACCTCGCTGGTCGCGCTGATGCAGGAAGACATCAAGAAGCTGATCGCCTACTCCTCGGTCGCCCATATGGGCTTCGTCACCATGGGCATCTTCGCCGGCAACACCCAGGGCGTCGCCGGCAGCGTGTTCCAGATGATCTCGCACGGCATCGTGTCGGGCGCGCTGTTCCTCTGCGTCGGCGTGATCTACGACCGCATGCACACCCGCGAGATCGCCGCCTATGGCGGCCTCGTGAACCGGATGCCGCTGTACGCCTTCGTGTTCCTGGTATTCACGATGGCCAATGTCGGCCTGCCGGGCACCTCGGGCTTCGTCGGCGAATTCCTCACGCTGCTCGGCACCTTCCGGACCAACATCCCGACCGCGACCTTCGCGGCGCTGGGCGTGATCCTGTCGGCCGCCTACGCACTGTGGCTGTATCGCAAGGTGGTGTTCGGCGCCCTGACCAAGCCGGCACTCGCCTCGATCAAGGACCTGACGCTGCGCGAGTCCGTCATCCTCGCGCCGTTCGTGGTGCTGACCATCCTGTTCGGCTTCTATCCGAAGCCGGTGCTCGATATGTCGGCCGCCTCGGTCCAGCATCTCGTCAACCAATACGCCGCCGCCGTGACTGCCGTGAAGGCAGCCGCGCTTCCGTAACCGGCAAGGACTGCACGCTATGAATATCGATATCGCCGGTTATTCGCTGGTCCCGATCCTGCCGGAGCTCGTGCTGGTGGTCGGCGCGATGCTGCTGCTGATGCTCGGCGCCTATCGCGGCCCGCGCACCACCGGGCTGGTCGCCACGCTCGCGGTCATCCTGCTGGTGGTCACCGGGGCGCTGGTGGTGATGCTGCCAGCCGGCAAGCTGGTCACCTTCGGCGGCAGCTTCATCGTCGACGACTTCGCCCGCTTCCTGAAGGTGCTGGCGCTGGTCGGTTCGGCGGTGACGCTGATCCTGTCGGCCGAGAACCTGACCGATCCGTCGAAGCGGATGTTCGAATACGCGATCCTGGTGCTGCTGTCGTCGGCCGGCATGATGCTGCTGATCTCGGCCGGCGACCTGATCATGCTGTATCTCGGCCTCGAGCTGATGAGCCTCGCGCTCTACGTCGTCGCCGCCAGCAACCGCGAGGACGCCAAGTCCAACGAAGCCGGCATGAAGTATTTCATCCTCGGCGCGCTGTCGTCCGGCATGCTGCTGTACGGCGCCTCGCTGATCTACGGCTTCACCGGCACCGTGCAGTTCTCGGGCATCGCCGCGGCGGCCAGGGACGGCAATATCGGGCTGGTGTTCGGCCTGGTGTTCCTGCTCGCCGCGCTGTGCTTCAAGGTTTCGGCCGTGCCGTTCCACATGTGGACGCCGGACGTGTACGAAGGCGCGCCGACCCCGGTCACCGCGTTCTTTGCCTCGGCCCCGAAGGTCGCCGGCCTTGCAATCTTTACCCGCGTGACGCTGACGGCGTTCCCCGGCATCGTGCCGCAGTGGCAGCAGATCGTGGTGTTCGTCGCGATCGCCTCGATGGCGCTCGGCTCGTTCGCGGCGATCGGCCAGAAGAACATCAAGCGCCTGATGGCCTATTCGGCGATCGGCCATATCGGCTTCGCGCTGGTCGGCCTGTCGGCCGGCACCGTCGAAGGCGCGCAGGGCGTGATCGTCTACATCTCGATCTATGTGGCGATGACGCTGGGCGCGTTCGCGGTGATCCTGTCGATGCGTCGCAACGGCCTGCATGTCGAGAACATCAGCGACTTCGCCGGCCTGTCGCGCACCAACCCGCTGCTGGCGTTCTTCTTCGCGATGCTGCTGTTCTCGATGGCCGGCATCCCGCCGCTGGCCGGCTTCTTCGCCAAGTTCTACGTGTTCATGGCCGCCATCAAGGCCGGCCTGTTCGCGCTCGCCGTGATCGGCGTCGTCACCAGCGTCATCGGCGCCTACTACTATCTGGCGATCATCAAGGTGATGTATTTCGACGAGCCGGCCCCGGGCATCGACCGGGTGCGGCTGGAGCTGCGCGGCGTCCTCGCGGTCGCCGGGCTGTTCAACATGCTGTTCTTCATCTATCCGGCGCCGCTGGTGAATGCGGCGACAGCCGCAGCCAAGTCGCTGTTCTAGGATGGCACTACGCCTCGGGACGAAAGCTGAAGCGGCGGGCTACAAGCTCGCCGCTTTTGACTCGATCGGGTCGACCAATACCGAGGCGTTGGCGAGGGCGCGGGCCGGGGAGAGCGGTCCGACCTGGTTTGTGACCACCGAGCAGACGTCCGGCCGCGGCCGCCGGCAGCGCGCCTGGATCGCCCCGCGTGGCAATCTCGCCGCCTCCGTTCTCGAAGTGATGCGTGTGCCGCCGAGCGTCGCCGCGACGCTCAGCTTTGCCGCCGGCCTCGCGCTCGAGCGTGCGCTGCAGCAGGTCAGCTTTGAAGCCCGCGCGCGGGGCGGCGCGTCGGCCGGTTTTTATCTGAAGTGGCCGAACGACGTCCTGGCCGACGGCAAGAAGCTCACCGGCATTCTGCTCGAGGCCGAGAACGTCGGCGCCGATCGGCTCGCGGTCGTGATCGGCATGGGCACCAACGTGGTCGCCGCGCCCGACGATACGCCTTATCCCGCCGCATCGCTGCACGGCCTCGGCATCCAGGTCAGCGCCGAGGATCTGTTCGCGGCGCTGTCGGATGCCTGGACCGAGATCCGCGGCATCTGGGACGAGGGGCGGGGCTTCGGCGAGATCCGCAAGCAATGGCTGGCCCGCGCCACCCGGCTCGGCGAGCCGGTGTCGATCCAATCCGGATCGGCCACGATCGACGGGATTTTTGAAACTATCGACGACACCGGCTGTCTCATCGTTCGCACCGCCGACGGAAGGAGGGTACCGATCTCCGCCGGGGACGTGTATTTCCGCTCGGCTGCGTCATCAGGAGCCGCGTAATGGCACGACCCGACGAACTCACATTTGCGCCTCTCGGTGGCGTCGGCGAGATCGGCATGAACCTGTCGATCTACGGCCTCGGCAACCGCCACCAGCGCAGCTGGCTCGCGGTCGATCTCGGCGTGTCGTTCGGTGACGAGGAGCATCTGCCCGGCATCGACCTGATCATGCCGGACGTCCGCTTCCTTGAAAAAGAGAAGAAGAACCTCGTCGGCATCGTGCTGACGCACGCCCACGAGGATCATTTCGGCGCGATCATCGATCTGTGGCCGAAGCTCGGCTGCCCGATCTACGCGACCAAGTTCAGCGCCTCGTTGTTCGCCGCCAAGCTCGCGGCCGAACGCACCACGCTGAAGATCCCGATCACCGAAGTGCCGTCGGGCGGCCGGATCGATCTCGGTCCGTTCAGCGTCGAATTCATTCCGGTCGCGCATTCGATCCCGGAAAGCCACGCACTGGCGATCCGCACCTCGGTCGGCACCGTGCTGCACACCGGCGACTGGAAGATCGATCCGACGCCGGTGGTGGGTCCGCCGACCGACGAGAAGCGGCTGCGCGAGATCGGCGACGAGGGCGTGCTGGCGCTGATCGGCGACTCCACCAACGCGGTGCGCGACGGCCGTTCGCCGTCGGAATCCGAAGTCGGCGTGTCGCTCACCGGCCTGATCAAGTCGGCCAAGGGCCGCGTCGCGGTGACGACCTTCGCATCGAATGTCGGCCGCATCCGCGCCGTCGCCGACGCCGCGCGGGCGGCGGGGCGGGAAGTGGTGCTGGTCGGCCGCGCGATGGATCGCGTGTCGAACGTCGCCCGCGAGTGCGGTTACCTCGATGGCGTCCCGGCCTTCCGCGGTCCGGAGTACTACGGCCATTTTCCGCCCGACAAGGTGCTGGCGCTGTGCACCGGCAGCCAGGGCGAGCCGCGCGCCGCGCTGGCGCGGATCGCGCGCGACGATCACCCCGAGGTCACGTTGAACAAGGGCGACTGCGTGATCTTCTCATCGCGCACCATCCCGGGCAACGAGAAGGCGGTCGGCGGCATCATCAACGGCCTGGTCAATCAGGGCATCGAGGTGATCACCGACCGCGATCACCTCGTGCATGTCTCCGGCCATCCGCGCCGCGACGAGCTGCGCGAGATGATCTCCTGGGTGCGGCCGCAGCTGCTGATCCCGGTGCACGGCGAAGCGCTGCATCTCAACGAGCACGCCAAGCTGGCGCGGCAGATGGGCGTGCCGAAGGTGATGACCTGCCGCAACGGCGATCTGGTCCGGCTCGGACCGGGCGATCCGGCGATCATCGACCAGTTGCCGTCCGGCCGTCTCTACAAGGACGGCACCATCCTCGAAGAGGACAAGTCGCGGGCGGTCGTCGAGCGCCGCAAGATGGCGTTCGCGGGCTGTGCCTTCGTGGCGCTGGCGATCACCGAGGCGGGCGAACTGGTCGACGATCCGGAAGTCGAACTGATCGGCATCCCGGAGAACAACCGCGCCGGCGAGCCGCTCGACGACATCGTGTTCGACGCCGTTGTGGCGACCGTTGAAGGCTTGCCGCGGGCGCGGCGGCGCGATCCGGACGCAATTGCGGAATCCGTCCGGCGCACGGTGCGCTCCAACATCCAGGAGCATTGGGGCAAGAAACCGCTCTGCTTCGTCCATGTGCTGACGGTCTAGCGCCGACTTTCCGCATTGCGGCAACACCGGATCCGCCGGTTACGCGACAAAATAAGGGCTGGAGTTTCGGTTCTGGTTCGATCAGAACCGAGGCCGTACAACGCGACAAGAAACCTCAACGACAAGAAGCAAACGACGGAGACGGTGTCATGCTCGGGCGGCTCAATCACGTGGCAATTGCGGTGAAGGATGCGGTCGCGGCCGCCAAGATCTACGGCGGCGCGTTCCAGGCCGAGATCTCCGACGCGGTGCCGCTGCCGGAGCACGGCGTCATCACCGTGTTCGTGACGTTGCCGAACACCAAGATCGAATTCATCCAGCCGCTTGGGGAAGCCTCGCCGATCGCCAAGTTTCTCGATCGCAATGCCGACGGCGGCATCCATCACGTCTGCTACGAAGTGCCGGACATCATCGCGGCGCGCGATACGCTGATCAAGGAAGGCGCGCGCGTGCTCGGCGACGGGCAGCCGAAGATCGGCGCGCACGGCAAGCCGGTGCTGTTCCTGCACCCGAAGGACTTTTCGGGTGCGCTGGTCGAGATCGAGCAGTCGTAAGAGATGATCAGCCAGATCGGCAGTCTGCTGGCGATCTACTTCGTGCTGTGGTGGGTGGTGCTGTTCATGGCGCTGCCGTTCGGCGTCCGCAACCGCGCGGAGGCTGGACACAGCAGCGACGAGATCGACGGCACCGATCCGGGCGCGCCGGTCGCGGCGCTGATGGTCCGCAAGGCGCTGTGGACCACGCTGATCTCGGCGGTGATCTTCGCGATCGCGCTCTACGCCTATCGGGCCGGCTGGCTCGGCGTCGATCGCCTCGTCAAGCTGATGGGCATTCCGCTGTAGGGCGCGTCGTATTGCCGGTGTCGCGAGCATGCACGGACCGAGACCAATGGCGCGGATTGCCGTCTCGGCGGCGAGTTTCCAAATCTGTTAAGTTCGGACGCGATAGTGGTTCTGGACGAGGGAGCGGATCGATGGGGGCGGCTCGATCTGCGCGACATGTCTGCGCTGGCCCCGGCGTCCAAGGGTTTGCCAGATGAGCTTCACCGATATCGCCACCCGGGTCCACAATCACAACTATCGGATGGACCCGGTCGTCCGCACGCTGCTCGACACCGACTTCTACAAGTTGCTGATGCTGCAGTTGATCTGGATGAAGCACCGCGACACGCCGGTGACCTTCGGGGTGATCAATCGGACCAAGGCGGTCCGCATCGCCGACGAGATCGACATCGGCGAATTGCGGGCGCAGCTGGATCATGCGCGGACGCTGCGGCTGTCGAAGCGCGAGATGATCTGGCTGGCGGGCAATACGTTCTACGGCAAGAAGCAGATCTTCCGGCCGGAGTTTCTGTCGTGGCTCGAGAGCTTCGCGCTGCCTGAGTACGAGGTCGAAGTCCGCGACGGCCAGTACGAACTTCGCTTCGCCGGCCCGTGGCCGCTCACCACGATGTGGGAAATTCCGGCGCTGTCGATCATCAACGAACTGCGCGCCCGCAAGGCGATGCGCAACATGGGACGTTTCGAGCTCGACGTGCTCTATGCGCGCGCCAAGGCCAAGCTGTGGGGCAAGGTCGAGCGATTGCAGGCGTTGAGGGCCTCGGGGCGGTTGAAGATCGGTGATTTCGGAACGCGCCGCCGTCATGGCTATCTGTGGCAGAGGTGGTGCTGCGAAGCCCTGCAGGAGGGGATCGGCGACGCCTTCATCGGCACCAGCAACGTTCACGTCGCCATGGAAATCGGCTCGGAGGCGATCGGCACGAACGCGCACGAGCTGTCGATGGTCTATGCGGCACTGGCCGGCGATGACGATCAGCAAGTTGCGGCGTCGCGCTACACGGTGCTCGACGACTGGCGCCATCTCTACGACGGCAACCTGCTCGTCATCCTGCCGGACACCTATGGCACCACCTCGTTCCTGCGCAATGCGCCCGACTGGGTCGCCGACTGGACCGGCGCGCGCCCCGACAGCAAGCCGCCGATCGAAGGCGGCGACGAACTGATCGCATGGTGGCAGGCCGAAGGACGAGACCCGAAGGAAAAGCTGCTGATCCTGTCCGACGGCATGGACATCGATTCGATCGAGCATTCGTTCTGGCACTTCAAGGATCGTGTCCGCGTCAGCTACGGCTGGGGCACCAACCTGACCAACGACTTCCGCGGCTGCGCGCCGAACGGCGGCAACGCGCTCGATCCGATCTCGCTGGTGTGCAAGGTCGTCGAGGCCGCCGGCCGTCCCGCCGTCAAGCTGTCCGACAATCCCATCAAGGCCACGGGCCCCGAAGCGGACCTGCGGCGCTATCTGCGAATTTTCGGCACCGAGGGCATGACGGATCACTCGGTCACGGTGTGAGCGATCTGCGAGAATCGTTGCCGCGATCCTGAGCCGCTCAGCGAGCCCATCGGCGATCGACGATGGTCCATGCTCGAGCGAGTAGAACAGCGCTGCACAGCTTGCTGAAAAGAAAAAGCAGGGCGGGTGCCCTGCTGAAAACCTTGTCGACCCTAATATTTTCCCGAATTTTTTGGATTTGTTGTTTTGTTTGACGGGCGACGCAGCATTGTTGCGCGTCAGGGTTCCTCCCGAGACTTGGACCACCCAGACTTTCGCTCAGGGCTAAGTCTGTTGTCATCATTCGTAGCCGAAGTTTTTTGACTTGTCACCATTTGCGGCAACGAATGTTCAAATTTAAGGCGGTAGGCGAAATGAACGGAAACTCGCAACTTGCGCATGAATGGCGGGTGCATTCGATATGGTGCGGGGCAGAAACCATCGGCCCTATCGCAATCGACAGCGGTAAAGCTGCATGTTAATGCGCCACCATGGAGGACAGGCCGCGATGCGCCGATGTCTGAAGCGGACGATTCCGATCTTCGCGCTCGCGCTGCTGGTGCAGCTGCTGTCGCCGATCGGCGCCATCCGATTCGTCGCCTCCGCGGCCGCTGATCCGCTCGCTACCGCCCATCTGTGCTCCGCGATGGCAGCCGACCAGGACGGGGCGCCTGCCACAGGTTTGCCGCATGATGGCGGCTGCTGCGCGATCTGCGCCGTCGGCCTCGGCGGCGCTCCGACTCCGGCTGCCGCGCCCGAGGCTTTCGTCAGTCTGGATCGGCCCCAGCACCGGTTGTCGTGGCCGCATCGCGAGGCGGCCCCGCTGCTGCAGCACCTCAGTGCCAACGCCCAGGCCCGCGCGCCGCCAGCGGCGGCCTGACGTCACGCGCCCGCAGCCTTCGCGCTGCATTCTTCCACAACCATCCTCCGACTGGGCCGACACGGGGCGCATCATGCCGTCTCGTTCGCGGCCCGTGCGACCCTTTCAACAACCTCATCGAGGACTCCCATGACCAAACTTATTCGCGCCTTCGCGTCCGCCGCCGTCATCAGCCTGCTGTCCACCGCCGCTGTTCAAGCCGCCGAGGTCAAGGCCGGCGATCTGGTGATCGACCAGGCCTGGAGCCGCGCTACCCCGGGCGGCGCCAAGGTCGCCGGCGGCTATCTGACCATCGAGAACAAGGGAAGCGCTGCCGATCAGCTGGTGTCCGCCACGGCGGATGTCTCCGGCAAAGTCGAGATTCACGAGATGTCGATGGACGGCGGCGTGATGAAGATGCGGATGCTGGAGAAGGGCCTGCCGATCGAGCCGGGCAAGACCGTGAGGCTCGCGCCGGGCGGCTATCACATCATGTTCCAGGAGTTGAAGGCGCCGCTCAAGGAAGGCGAGAAAGTGCCGGTGACGCTGCAGTTCGAGAAGGCCGGCAAGGTGCAGGTGACGTTCGACGTGCAGGGCGTCGGCGCCAAGGCGGCGGGCGACACGGGCGGCAGCATGATGAAGATGGACCATGGCACGATGGACCACAGCGGCCATGGGATGAAGAAGTGATGCATCCGCATTTTACATGGGGAACAGCGGCCTTCATGGCCGCTGCGCTGAGTTCAGGTGCGGCGCTCGCCCACGTCACGCTGCAGCCGAATGAATCCGTCGCTGGAAATTACTTCCAGACGGCGCTCAGCGTGCCGCACGGCTGCGACGGCACCGCGACGGTCGCGGTCCGGATCAAGATCCCGGACGGTGTATTGTCGGTGAAGCCGCAGATGAAGCCGGGCTGGACCGTCGAGATCAAGACCCGCAAGATCGAGGGCGAGCAGCCGAAGCTGCACGGCAAGACCATCACCGAGACGGTCGACGAAGTGTCGTGGCGGGGCGGGCCATTGCCCGACAATCTCTACGACACTTTCGGTCTGGTGATGAAGCTGCCCGATGCGGCCGGCAAGACGTTGTACTTCCCGGTCGTGCAGGAGTGCGAGAAGGGCATGCATCGCTGGATCGAGCTGCCGACGGCCGCGCAGGCCGCTGAAGGCCTCAAAGAACCGGCGCCGGGGCTGCGGCTGAAACCGAAGGCGCCGTGAGCCCGCGCCCTGCGCACCAGGTGATCGTGATCGGGCGGATCGCCCGGTCACTCCAATTCCGTTGGCCGAGCTGGCTGACGGCGCTCGCTGTTATCATCCTGTTGCCGGCGCTCGCGCATGCCCATGCCAGCCTGGTCTCCAGCGATCCGGCCGCCGAGGCGGTGCTGGCCACGGCGCCGGCGACGCTCTCCCTGATCTTCAACGAACCAGTCGAGCCGCTCGCGCTCACGCTGATCGATGCGCAGGCTGGCACGCATTCGATCACCGATATTGTGCGCGATGGCGTGAGCCTGCGTTTCAATCCGCCGGTTGCACTGGGCGCGGGCGGCCACGTGCTGAGCTGGCGGGTGATCTCGGCTGACGGCCACCCGATCGGTGGCTCGCTGACGTTCTGGATCGGTGCGCCGGGCACGACGCTGCCGGCGATCGTCGTGCCGGACGATCCAGTGCGCCGCGCCGCGATCTGGGGGACGCGGATCGTTGTCGAGTTGACGCTGTTCACGGCCGTCGGCGGTGCAGTGTTTCTCGCCTGGATGGCCGCGGTGCCGCTCGCCGGTGCGGGGACGGTGAGCGTGAGCTTCGCGCTGCTCGGCCTCCTCGCGCTGGTCGGAGCGGTCGGCCTGCAGGGACTGGATGTGCTCGACATGTCGCTTCGCCGGATCGGCGACGCTGCCGTGTGGCGTGCGGGCGGCGCGGGATCGTTCGGCGACGCCGCGACGCTGACGGGCCTCGCCTTCTTGCTGGCGCTGGCGTCGCTCCGCTGGCGCGGCTGGAATGCGCGATGGCTGTCGCTGGGGGCGGTCGTAAGCTTGGGGACGGCGTTCGCGGTCAGCGGCCATGCTGCGACGGCCGAACCGCGCGTGCTCGCTGGCGCCGCGGCGTGGGTCCACGGCGTCAGTCTGGCGCTGTGGATCGGCGCGCTGCTGCCGCTGGCGATCGCTGTCGGTCGGCGTGACGCAGCCCCGGCGACGCTGCGACGGTTTTCGCGGGCGATCCCTGCGGCGGTCATGGCGCTGCTGATCAGCGGGGTCGCGCTCGCCGCGATCGAACTCGGCCGGCTCGGCGCGCTGTGGCACAGCGATTATGGCCGGGTGTTGATTGCCAAGCTGTCGCTGGTGTTTGTGCTGCTCAGCTTGGCGCTGTGGAACCGGGGCAGGCTGACGCCGCTGCTGCTGGCCGGCGAGGCGAGGGCGGTGCGGACGTTGCGCGCCAGCATCGCGGCCGAGCTGGTGCTGGTGATCGCCATCCTCGGCGTTGTGGGGCTATGGCGGTTCACGCCGCCGCCGCGGACCGCGAGCCCGATTGCCGCCGTGCACGACAGTGCCTTTGTGCACATCCACGGCGAGCGGGCCATGGCCGGCGTAACGCTGACGCCGGACCGCGCTGGGCCCGTCGAATTCACCATCGTGCTACAGACGCCCGACGAAGCGCCGCTCGCCGCGCAGGGGGTGACGATCACGCTGGCCAATCCGGCGGCCGGGATCGAGCCGGCCAGCGCCGAGGCGCAGCGGCAGCCGGACGGGGCGTGGCGGGTTCGGATGTCGGCACCGCTGCCGGGGCGCTGGACGCTGGCCCTCGGCATCCTGATCTCGGACTTCGAGAAAGTCAGCATCGAAGCACCGGTGATGATCCGATAGACGGGTGCCGGCCCGGTCCGGCACATGCTATGCCCCGCACAAGCCGCGCTGAAACCGGCGTCTTTCGCAAAGTTGCGCAGCCGCGCCCTTGTGTTTTGCTGCCCGATCCGGTTTCACTGGCGCAAACCAGATTTCCCCTGATTCTTGAGCAAATCCCATGCGTTTGTCGCGTTACTTCCTGCCGATCCTGAAGGAAAACCCGAAGGAGGCCGAGATCGTCTCGCACCGGCTGATGCTGCGCGCCGGGATGCTGCGGCAGGAGGCCGCCGGCATCTACGCCTGGCTGCCGCTCGGCCATCGGGTACTGAAGAAGATCGAGCAGATCGTCCGCGAGGAGCAGAACCGTGCCGGCGCGATCGAGCTATTGATGCCGACGCTGCAGCTCGCCGATCTGTGGCGCGAGAGCGGTCGCTATGACGCCTATGGTCCGGAGATGCTGCGCATCGCCGATCGGCATAAGCGGGAATTGCTTTACGGCCCGACCAACGAGGAAATGATCACCGAGATCTTCCGGGCCTATGTGAAGTCCTACAAGAGCCTCCCGCTCAATCTCTATCATATTCAATGGAAATTCCGCGACGAGCAGCGCCCGCGCTTCGGCGTGATGCGCGGCCGCGAATTCCTGATGAAGGACGCTTACTCGTTCGACGTCGACGAGGCGGCGGCGCGCAAATCCTACAACAAGATGTTCGTTGCTTACTTGCGGACCTTCGCCCGGATGGGCCTGAAGGCGATCCCGATGCGGGCCGAGACCGGCCCGATCGGCGGCGACCTCAGCCACGAATTCATCGTGCTGGCCGAGACCGGCGAGTCCGGCGTGTATTGCGACAAGGACGTCCTGAACCTGCCGGTGCCGGACGAGAATGTGGACTACGATGGCGACCTGACCCCGATCATCAAGCAGTGGACCTCGGTCTATGCGGCCACTGAGGACGTCCACGAGGCGGCGCGCTACGAGAGCGAAGTGCCCGAAGCCAACCGGCTTCAGACCCGCGGCATCGAGGTCGGCCAGATCTTCTACTTCGGCACCAAGTATTCCGACTCGATGAAGGCCAATGTGGCCGGTCCGAATGGCGCCGATACGCCGATCCATGGCGGCTCCTACGGCGTCGGCGTGTCGCGGCTGGTCGGCGCGATCATCGAGGCCTGCCACGACGACAACGGCATCATCTGGCCGGAGGAGGTGGCGCCGTTCCGCGTCACCATCCTGAACCTGAAGCAGGGCGATGCGGCGACCGACGCGGCCTGTGAGCAGCTCTACAAGGAATTGACCGCGAAGGGCGTCGATGTGCTGTACGACGACACCGACCAGCGCGCCGGCGCGAAGTTCGCGACGGCCGACCTGATCGGCATTCCGTGGCAGGTCCATGTCGGACCGCGCGGGCTGGCCGAAGGCAAGATCGAACTGAAGCGGCGCAGCGACGGATCGAAAGAGTCGGTCGCGCTGGCGGAGGCGGCTGCCCGGTTGGCGCCGTAAGATATCCACGGGCGGCTCGGCTGAAATTAGCCCGAATCGTGTGAAATTCGGAGCATGGATCACAGCATGACTGAGCCAGTTCGAACTCCCCCCTTTGCGCCATTCGAGTGGCTCCTCTCCGGGCGTTACCTCCGTGCGCGCCGCCGTGAGGGATTCATCTCGGTGATCGCCGGCTTCTCGTTCCTCGGCATCATGCTGGGCGTCGCGACGCTGATCATCGTGATGGCGGTGATGAACGGCTTCCGCAAGGAGCTGCTCGACAAGATCCTCGGCCTCAACGGCCATCTGCTGGTCCAGCCGCTGGAAAGCCCGCTGACCGACTGGAAGGACGTTGCCGACCGCATCAGCGGCGTGTCGGGCATCAAGCTCGCAGCGCCGGTGGTCGACGGCCAGGCGCTGGCGTCGTCGCCCTTCAACGCCTCGGGCGTGTTCGTGCGCGGCATCCGCGCCGACGACCTCAACAACCTGTCGTCGATCGCCAACCACATCAAGCAGGGCTCGCTCGAAGGCTTCGACGAGGGGCAGGGCGTCGCCATCGGCCGTCGGCTCGCCGATCAGCTGTCGCTGCACGCCGGCGACAGCGTCACGCTGGTGGCGCCGCGCGGCGCCGTGACACCGATGGGCACCACGCCGCGGATCAAGCCCTACAAGGTCGCGGCGGTGTTCGAGATCGGCATGTCGGAATACGACTCGACCTTCGTGTTCATGCCGCTGAAGGAGGCGCAGGCCTACTTCAACCGCAACAACGACGTCACCGCGATCGAGGTCTACACTACCAATCCGGACCGCATCGACGTCTTCCGCAAGGCGGTGACCGAGGCGGCGGGGCGGCCGGTGTTCCTGGTTGACTGGCGGCAGCGCAACTCGACCTTCTTCAACGCGCTGCAGGTCGAGCGCAACGTGATGTTCCTGATCCTGACGCTGATCGTGCTGGTGGCGGCGCTCAACATCGTCTCCGGCCTCATCATGCTGGTGAAGGACAAGGGCAGCGACATCGCCATCTTGCGCACCATGGGTGCGACCCAGGGCTCGATCATGCGAGTGTTCCTGATCACCGGCGCGGCGATCGGCGTGGTCGGCACGCTGACCGGCTTCGCGGTGGGGCTGCTGATCTGCATGAACATCGAGTCGATCCGGCAATTCCTGTCCTGGGTCACCAACACCGAGCTGTTCTCGCCAGAGCTGTACTTCCTGTCCAAGCTGCCGGCCGAGGTGGACTTCGCCGAGACCAGCGCGGTGGTGATCATGGCGCTGACGCTCTCGTTCCTAGCGACGCTGTATCCGTCGTGGCGGGCGGCGCGGCTCGATCCCGTGGACGCGCTTCGCTATGAGTGAGACGCCGGAGATGGAGCAGGGGGACGACATCCCGGTCGTGTATCTGCACGACATCAAGCGCCAATACGTCCAGGGCGAGGCGCATCTGACGATCCTCAACGGTGCCAAGCTGGCGCTGTGGGCCGGGCAGTCGGTTGCCTTGGTGGCGCCGTCTGGCTCCGGCAAGTCGACGCTGCTGCACATCGCCGGGCTGCTCGAGCATCCAGACGAGGGGGAGGTTTATGTCGGCGGCACAGCGACGTCGGCGCTGTCGGATGCCGAGCGCACCCAGATCCGCCGCACCGACATCGGCTTCGTTTACCAGTCGCACCGGCTGCTGCCGGAATTCACCGCGCTGGAAAACGTGATGATGCCGCAAATGATCCGCGGCCTGAAGCGCAGCGAGACGGTGAGCCGCTCCAAGGAAATTCTCGCCTATCTCGGCCTCGGCGACCGCATCACCCATCGGCCGGCCGAACTCTCCGGCGGCGAGCAGCAGCGCGTCGCCATCGCACGAGCCGTTGCCAACGCGCCGCGCGTGCTGTTCGCCGACGAGCCGACCGGCAACCTCGATCCGCACACGGCCGACCATGTCTTCCAGGCGCTGATGCAGCTCGTCCGCGCCACCCAGGTGTCGATGCTGATCGCCACCCACAATATGGAACTGGCCGGCCGCATGGACCGCCGTGTGTCGATCGAAGACGGCGTGGTGGTGGAGCTGGAGTAGGCGGGACTTGCGCCCTGTCAATCCGGGGCGCTGGCCTCAGCGAGCGAGCCCGGAATCTGAAGCCGGCATGGCTTCACGACTCCTTCGTCATAACCGCGAATGCGGATGATCCAGTAATCCAGAGCGGCTGTGCCTCGAGCGCAAACGCTCTGGAATACTGGGTCGCCCGGTCATGCCGGGCAATGACGTAGGTGCGGGCGCGGAGACTTGATGGCGATCGGACGCGCTATACTCCGGCCCCTCATTCAAGAGATGTCCCGGCGCCTCAGTCGCGCTGCCGCTGCGAGCGGCGCGGTTTCTTGCGTGGCTCGGGGGCTTTGTACCACGGATTGGTCATGCAGTCGGCGGCGCGTCCCGAGGCCGACATCCGGCACTGCTGCATGGTGTCGTAGCTGCACTCGTCGTACCAGTCGTGATAGTTCAGATAGACCCGCAGGCAGACCGGGTAGTCCCTGGCTTGGGCGGCCGAGGTCAGGCCGAGGCCGGCGAGCAGCGTGAGCAGGAACAGGCTTCGCATCTTCGATCCTTTCTCGCGTTAAGGCGGCGACGGCGGCGGCGTCAGCCTGCTTGCGATCGCTATACATCAGTCCGCGGTCATGGGCGACCTCGACGCCTCCGGCCACGCGAGTGACGCCGTCGTAGCGGACCAACATCGCGCGGTGACGACAGTCCGAACGGTCCGTTATCGCGCCGGTAAGGCAAAGTGCCTTGCGGCGGCGGCGGGATCGAAAACGGTTCTCTTATTTGCGAGCGACATTCGAAAATCCATTTCATTGACCTCGATCAAACCTGTCCGCATCATTCGTCACATCAGCCAACCTTATTGATGCCCGCAAGCGGGCGGGCGGGTTGAGCAGTTTACTCAAGACCGGGCGGACGGATCCGCGGCTGCGCTTGTTTGCGTGGCCGATCAATCGCGGCTGCCCGTTAGCGAAAGGCACGGCCATGGATGCGGCAATCGGACCGCTCGATCGCGCACGCTTGCTTGCGGCTGATTTTGCGGGGCGCGCCGCACAATACGACCGTGATGGCAGCTTTCCCTTCGAGAACTTTGATCGGCTGTCCGAGGCCGGGCTGCTCGCGCTGCCGGTCGCGCGTGGATTCGGCGGGCAGGGTGCAGGCGCCCTCGAACTGGTGCGGGTGCTGGGACTGATCGCACAGGGGGATGCGGCGACCGCACTGGTCCTGTCGATGCACTACATCCAGCACTATCTGCTGACACGTGACGACCGCTTTCCTCTGCATTTGACGAGAAAGCTGTCGGCCGAGTCTGTGCGCGGCGTGGCGCTGATCAATGCGCTGCGGGTCGAGCCGGAGCTGGGCTCGCCGGCACGGGGCGGATTGCCGGCCACCACGGCGTCGCGACAGGTCGACCACTGGTTAGTATCCGGCCGGAAGATCTATTCCACCGGTGCGCCGATCCTGAAGCACTATCTGGTATGGGCGAAGACCGATGAGCCCGACCCGCGCGTGGGCTCCTTCCTGGTGCCTGCCGGACTGCCGGGGACGACGATCCTCGAGTCCTGGGACCATCTCGGTCAGCGCGCCAGCGGCAGCCACGACATCGTCTTCGATCAGGTTCGTGTGCCGCTCGACCATGCGATCGACGTCCGTGCGCCGGCGGAGTGGCAGTCGCCGAACGCGGCCCAGAACGCCATCCATAGCCTGTTCATCGCCGCGATCTATGACGGCGTCGCGCGAGCGGCGCGAAGCTGGCTGGTCGATTTTCTGCAGCAGCGTAAACCCGCCAATCTCGGCGCCGCGCTGGCGACGTTGCCGCGCGCCCAGGAGGCGCTCGGCGACATCGAGATCCGGCTCGCTGTCAACACGCGGCTGATCGAGACTGCCGCGGCCGAACAGGATCTCGGCGGCGTCGCGGTCGCCGACGCGCACGCCGTGAAGCTGACGGTTACTAACAACGCCGTTGAGGTGGTGCAGACCGCGCTGTCGCTGTCGAGCAATCACGGCCTGTCGCGCCGCCATCCGCTGGAGCGGCACTATCGCGACGTGCTGTGCGCCCGCGTCCACACTCCGCAGGACGATTCCATCAAGCTCGCCGCCGGCCGCGCCGCGCTCGGCATCTGACATCATCGCAAGGAGGAAGCATGGCTCTCGAATTCATCGGATTCATCGGCAACAACAATTCGTCGGAGACCATCGTGCGCTCCGGCCCGGTGCTCGACATCGATCACGTCGAGACCGTCGCCAAGGCCCACGAGAACGCCGGCTTCGACCGCGCGCTGCTGGCGTTTCATTCCGATCTTCCGGACCCGCTGCAGGTCGGTCAGCATATCGCTAGTGTGACCCAGCGTCTGAACGTGTTCATCGCGCAGCGTCCCGGCTTCACGGCCCCGACGGTGTTTGCACGGCAGTTCGCCACGCTCGATCATCTCACCAAAGGTCGCGTCTCGCTGAACGTCATCACCGGCGGTGATCACGCGGAGCTGGTTCACGACGGCAACACCGTGCCGGACAAGGACGAGCGCTACGCGCGGACCAGCGAGTTTCTCGACATCGTGCGGTCGGAGTGGAGCAGCGACACGCCGTTCGACTACGACGGCAAGTACTATCAGGTGAAGGGCGGCTTCTCGCAGATCAAGCCGCTGCGCCCGGAGGGCATTCCGGTGTTCATCGCCGGGGCATCGGATGCGGCGATCAAGGTCGCGGGCCGGCACGCCGACATCTTCGCGCTGTGGGGTGAGACCTATGAGGAGGTCCGGTCGATCATCGGCCGTGTAAAGGCTGCGGCGGCGAAGAACAACCGGCCGTCGCCGCGCTTCAGCCTGTCGTTCCGTCCCATCCTGGCCGAGACCGAGGAGCTCGCCTGGGCTAAGGCCGACTCGATCCTGGCACGCGCTCAGGCCGTGCAGGAGGTCAGTGGCTTCAAGCGCGGCGCTGGGCAGCCGGCCAACGAAGGCTCGCGGCGCCTGCTGGCGTTGGCGGCGAAGGGCGAGCGGTTGGACAAGCGGCTCTGGACGGGACTCGCCAAGCTGACCGGTGCACGGGGCAATTCGACCTCGCTGGTCGGCACGCCGCAGCAGGTCGCCGAAGCCTTGCTGGACTATTACGCGCTTGGCGTCGACATCTTCCTGATCCGCGGCTTCGATCCGCTGGTCGATGCCATCGACTATGGGCGCGAGTTGATCCCGCTGACGCGCGAACTGGTCGCCCGCCGCGAAGCGGTGGCGGCATGATCCGGTTCCTCGTTGCGGCCGCGCTGCTGATTGGCGCGGCCGACGGCGCCGCGGCGCAGACCGTGCTGCGCGTCGGCGATCAGAAGGGCAATTCGCAGGCGGTGATGGAAGCCGCCGGCGTGCTCAAGGACGTGCCGTACAAGATTGAGTGGCGCGAGTTTCCCGCAGCGGCACCGCTGTTGGAAGCGCTCGGTGCCGGCGCGCTCGATACCGGGCTGGTCGGCGATGCGCCGTTCACCTTCGCGGCCGCCGCCAACGTTCCGGTGAAGGCGATCGCGGCGATCCGGCAGACGCAGGAGGGACTCGCCATTCTGGCGCCGAAGGAATCGCCGATCCGCAGCTTCGACGACCTGAAGGGCAAGAAGATCGCGACCGGCCGCGGCTCCATCGGTCACCAGCTGGTGCTCGCTGCGCTGGAAGCGAAAGGATTGAAGCCTGGGGATGTCCAACTGGTGTTCCTCGCGCCATCGGATGCCAAGATCGCCTATAGCCAGGGCTCGGTGGACGCGTGGTCGACTTGGGAGCCCTATGTCAGTCAGGAGGAGGTGCTGTTCGGCTCCCGTCGGGTGATCACCGCCGAAGGGCTGACGCCGGGGCTCAGTTTCCAGGTTGCGCGCCCGGACGCGATTGCGAGCAAGCGGGGCGAACTGCAGGATTTCCTGCAGCGATTGTCACGGGCGCGGGCATGGTCGCTGAACAATGTCTCTGTCTACGCAGACACCTGGGGCAAGCTGATGGGCATTCCGCCTGCGGTCCCGTTGAACTGGCTCAGCCGTGCCAAGATCAGGATCACGGCTGTGGATGATGCCGTGGTTTCGGGCGAACAGCAGACGATCGACCTCTACTTCCGCAATGGCCTGATCAATCGGTCGCTGAAGGCCGAGGATGTCGTCGACCGCTCGTTCGCCCCGGCAATCGATGGGGCGCTGGCGAGCCAGTAGGGCGATGACGTATCGCCGCGGCCAGCGGCTCAATGCCCGCGGTGGCGGCGCGCCGGTGCGCTCGGAGGTTGATACCAGGGATTGGTGATGCACTGGCCGGCGATGCCCGTCGCCGAGGGACGGCACTGATCGATGGAGACGTAGCGGCACTCGTCAAACCGTACCGGACCATAGACCCGCAGGCAGACCGGATAGTTGTCGTAGGGCTGCGCAACGGCGGCGGACGACCATGCAACAGGCAGTCCCAGGCCGGCCGCCAAGATCACGGAATGAAGGCGCATCATTGTCTCCAGTCGTCGAGCCCGTGCGGCGTCGACAGGGCTGCCGCTGCTGCCCACCCGTGCGCTTCGCGCTCGTTCCCGTCAATCGGTGGGAAGCGGGGACAAGCCATGTCCGTATAGGACTCGTTAAGCCTTCGATGTCCACCGCCGCGAGCATCCTTGACGTGAGAACAAAAGAAGAACTATGTTCTACATATGTTCACAAGGTCAGAGGGAGGCGGACGATGTTGAAGATTTTCATTCAGGAAGCTGCGGCGCTGACGTCGATTGCGCTGTTCATCGGCATGGTGGCGGTTTGGGCGCAGGTGCTGCCGCAGCTCTGAGGCGACCGCGGATGAGCCTCGGTCCTGCGGCGGCAATAGCGGGGACAAGGCAGGCGAGGCCGCTTGCACCGCCGCACTCCCGGGGTCACCATTAAGGACGAGTCGGCTGTGCTGAGCGCGCCGGCCTAGCACCTTCACCCCAGACCCTACGCGATGGCCGTTCCGACTGCCGTCCCGTCCTATCGAGAGCCGCCGCGCGATGAGCCAAGCCGGATTCGTCCATCTGCACGTTCATTCGGCCTATTCGCTGTTGAAGGGCTCGATGAAGATCGCGCGGCTGGCCGAACTCGCCAAGGCCGACCATCAGCCGGCGCTGGCGCTGACCGACACCGACAACATGTTCGGCGCGCTGGAATTCTCCGATAAGCTGTCAGGCAGCGGCATCCAGCCGATCGTCGGTCTGGAGCTCGGGATCGACTTCGGCGATCAGGACCCGACTTCGCGCAACGCTGCGCTGGCGCTCCCGTCCCGCGTCGTGCTGCTGGCGACGCGCGAGCGTGGCTATCGCAGCCTGATGCGGCTGAATTCGCGCGCGTTCCTGGAGACGCCGGTCAATCAGGCGCCGCACATCAAGTTCGACTGGCTCGACGGCGAGACCGAGGACGTCATCGCGCTGACCGGCGGACCCGACGGCCCGATCTCGCTGGCGATGCTGTCCGATCCCGCTTTGGCCCGGCAGCGCTGCGAGCGGCTGGCGTCGGCGTTCGGCGATCGGCTTTATGTCGAACTGCAACGCCACAACACCGATGCCGAGCGCCGGGCTGAAGCCGGTCTGATCGACCTCGCTTACGACATCGGGCTGCCGCTGGTCGCGACCAACGAGCCGCACTTCGCCACCGGCGACGATTTCGAGGCGCACGACGCGCTGCTGTGCATCGCCTCCGGCAAGCTGATCGCCGAGACCGATCGTGTCCAGTTCACGCCCGATCATCGATTCAAGACCCGCGCCGAGATGGCGGTGCTGTTTGCAGATCTGCCGGAGGCGCTGGCGTCCACGGTCGAGATCGCGCAGCGCTGCGCCTACCGGCCGCTGACCCGCAAGCCGATCCTGCCGCTGTTCACCGTCGGCGCCAACGTCAGCAACGCCGAGGAAGCGGCCGCCGCCGAAGCGGCCGAGTTGCGCCACCAGGCCGAGCAGGGGCTCGAGATGCGGCTGCGCGTGCACGGCCTGTCGCCGAACACGACCGAGGAGGACTACCGCAAGCGGCTTGCCTTCGAACTCGACGTCATCAGCCGCATGAAATACGCGGGCTACTTCCTGATCGTGTCGGACTTCATCAAGTGGGCGAAGGCACACGGCATTCCGGTCGGGCCGGGCCGCGGCTCGGGCGCGGGCTCGCTGGTGGCGTATTCGCTGACCATCACCGACCTCGATCCGATCCGCTTCGGCCTGCTGTTCGAGCGCTTCCTCAATCCGGAACGCGTCTCGATGCCGGACTTCGACATCGACTTCTGCCAGGACCGCCGCGGCGAAGTGATCGAGTACGTCCAGCAACGTTACGGCCGCGATCAGGTCGCGCAGATCATTACGTTCGGTACGCTGCAGGCGCGCGGCGTGCTGCGCGACGTCGGCCGCGTCCTGCAGATGCCGTACGGCCAGGTCGACAAGCTGACCAAGCTGGTGCCGCAGAACCCGGCCGCGCCGATTTCGCTGAAGCAGGCGATCGAAGGCGAGCCGAAGCTGCAGGCGTTCCGCGATGAAGATCCTGTGGTGGCGCGTGCCTTCGACATCGCGCAGAAGCTCGAGGGCCTGACCCGACACGCGTCGACCCATGCGGCCGGCATCGTGATCGGCGACCGGCCGCTCAGCGATCTCGTGCCGATGTACCGAGATCCGAAATCCGACATGCCGGTCACCCAGTTCAACATGAAGTGGGTGGAGCCGGCGGGGCTCGTGAAGTTCGACTTCCTGGGCCTGAAGACCCTGACGGTGCTCGACGTCGCGGTGAAGCTGCTCAAGCAGCGCGACATCCATGTCGACCTGCCGACGCTGCCGATCGACGACGCGCCGAGTTACCAGATGCTGGCGCGAGGCGACGTGGTCGGCGTGTTCCAGGTGGAAAGCGCGGGCATGCGCCGCGCGCTGGTCGATATGCGGCCCGACCGATTCGAGGACATCATCGCGCTGGTGGCGCTGTATCGCCCGGGCCCGATGGCCAACATCCCGACCTATTGCGCGCGTAAACACGGCGACGAGGAGCCGGAATATCTGCATCCGATGCTGGAGCCGATCCTCAAGGAAACGTTCGGCGTCATCATCTACCAGGAACAGGTGATGCAGATCGCGCAGGTCATGGCCGGCTACTCGCTCGGCGACGCCGACCTGCTGCGCCGCGCGATGGGCAAGAAGATCCGCGCCGAGATGGACAAGCAGCGCGCGATTTTCGTCGACGGCGCTGTGAAGAACGGCGTCGCCAAGGACGCCGCCGACACCATCTTCGACCTGCTGGCGAAGTTTGCCGACTACGGCTTCAACAAGAGCCACGCGGCCGCCTATGCGCTGGTGTCGTACCACACCGCCTACATGAAGGCGCATTACCCGGTCGAATTCCTCGCCGCGTCGATGACGTTGGAAATCAATAACACTGACAAGCTGTCGGAATTCCGCGCCGAAGCGCAGCGGCTCGGCATCAAGGTCGAGGCGCCGTCGGTGAACCGCTCCGGCGCGACCTTCGAGGTCGGCGAAAACACCATCTACTACGCGCTCGCCGGCCTGAAGGGCGTCGGCATGCAGGCAGTGCAGCAGATCGTCGAGGCACGCGGCGACCGGCCGTTTGCTTCGCTCGCCGACTTCGCCGCCCGCGTCAGCCCCCGCGCGATCAACAAGCGGGTGATCGAATGCCTTGCCGCCGCCGGCGCGTTCGACTGCATCGATCCAAATCGCGCGCGCGTGTTCGCTGCGGCCGATGCGATCATCGCGGCGTGCCAGCGCGCCAACGAAGCGGCGACCAGCGGCCAGAATGACATGTTCGGGAGCCTGCCGGATGCACCGTCGATCGTGCTGCCGCAGATCGAAGCCTGGCTGCCGTCGGAGCGGCTGCGCCGCGAATACGACGCGATCGGCTTCTTCCTGTCCGGCCATCCGCTCGACGACTACACCACCGCGCTGAAGCGGCTGCGGGTACAGTCCTGGGCCGACTTCTGCAAGGCGGTGAAGTCCGGTGCGACCGCCGGCAAGGTCGCCGCCACCGTGGTGTCGCGCATGGAGCGGCGCACCAAGACCGGCAACAAGATGGGCATCATGGGCCTGTCCGATCCGACCGGGCATTTCGAGGCGGTGTTGTTCTCCGAAGGGCTGGCGCAGTATCGCGACGTGCTGGAGCCGGGCGCCGCTGTGCTGCTGCAGCTCGGCGCCGAACTGCAGGGCGAGGACGTCCGCGCCCGCGTTCTGCATGCCGAGCCGCTCGACGCCGCCGCCGCCAAGGCGCAGAAGGGCCTGCGCATCTTCCTGCGGGACACCAAATTCCTCGACTCGGTCGCCAAGCGGCTGGAGGGCGCTGCACCGTCGAGTCCGGCGCAGGGCCGATCGGCAGGCGAGGGCGATGTTTCGCTGGTGCTGATGCTCGACCTCGAGACCGAGGTCGAGATGAAGCTGCCCGGCCGCTACAAGGTCTCGCCGCAAATCGCCGGCGCCATCAAGGCGGTCTCCGGCGTCGTCGACGTGCAGGCGCTGTAGTTGACGACCCGAAGTGGTATCGTTCGGGCGTCGCGCGCAGTGCAGCAACGGCTGCCTTGTTGATGTCGCGTTTTGTTCAAGTGACATTCAGATGGCGGCGCGCTGAACTACGTGCGGTGGCGATCCGCAGGTGCGGATGGCGCTCATGCATCAGGTCGCGATCATGCGTCTTTCTCCGCTTCTTTCTCTTGTCTCCGCCTTCGTCGTTCTGCTGATTGCCGTCCCGGACGGCGCCTTCGCCCAACAGCAGGAAAAGCGCATCGCGTTGGTGATCGGTAATGCCGCCTATGCCAAGGCGCCGCTGTCGACCGCAGCCAATGACGGCGGCCTGATCGCCCAGACGCTGCAGGCGGCCGGCTTCGACGTCAGTGGCGCCCGCGATCTCGACGGTGACACCCTGCGCGGCGCCTTCCGCGACTTCATGAAGAAGGCCGAGGATGCCGGCCCCGACACGGTGGCAGCGGTGTATCTCGCCGGCTACGGCGTGCAGTACGCCGGCGAGAACTACTTCATCCCGGTCGACTCCCGGATCACCCGCGACACCGACATTCCGATCGAAGGGCTGCGGATCGGCGACTATATGCGCCAGCTCGTTTCGCTGCCGTTGAAGACGAGCATCGTGGTGCTGGATCTGGCGCGTGAACAGCCGTTCGTCCCGCCGGGCTCGGTCGCCTCCGGCCTGGCGATGGTCGAGCCGAACCCGAAGATGCTGACCGCGTTCAATGCGGCGCCCGGGACCGTCGCGCCGGACGAGCGCGGCGCCTACGGCGTCTATGCCCAGGCGCTGGCCGAGATGATCCGGACCGGCGGCCTCACTCTGCCGCAACTGTTCGATCGCGTCCGGCTGCGCGTCAACGAAAATACCAAGGGCGCTCAGTTGCCATGGGATACGCGGACCGTCGACTCGAACTTCATGTTCTTCGATCGTGCGCCGGACGCGCCGCCGCTCGCTGCTGTCGACCAGACGCTACGCTCCAAGCCGATCCGCGACTTCGGCGCGCAGGAGGCTTATGCGGCCGCCCTCGATCGCGACACGCTGCAGGCCTACGACGACTTCCTTGCGGCCTATCCGAACGATCCGCTGGCCAAGCGGGTGAGGGCGATCGTTGCGGCGCGACGCGAGGCGATCACCTGGCGCCGTACCTATCGGGTTGATACGCCGGACGCCTATTGGTCGTATCTGCGTCGCTATCCGCGCGGACCTCATGCGGGGGACGCGCGTCGCCGACTGGCGATCCTCGCCGCTGCGCTCGAGCCGCCGCCGAGCTTCACTATGATCGACTACGACGTGCCGCCGCCGCCGCCCGACGAAATCGTCTATGTCGACAGGCCGGTGCTGATGCTCAGCGATCCGGTCTTCGACTTCGCGCCGCCTCCGCCGCCGCCGGTGTATTTGTTGCCGCCGCCGCCGCCGGATTTCGTGGTGCTGCCGCCTCCGCCGCCGCCGATCGGCCTGTTCTATCTGCCGCGGCCGATGTTCGTGCCGATCCCCGCTTACGTGCAGCCGCCGGTTTATGTGCAGCCGCCGCCCAACAACATCATCTTCGCCAACATCCACAACACCACGGTGATCAATCAGGTGATCAACCAGCCGCCGCCTGTCGCCGCTAATCCGGCCGCGCCGCTGATTGCTCCGCCGTCGGCCCCGGGCGTCGCGGCGCCCGGGGTGGCACCGTCGGTCACACCGAGTCGGGCTGGTATCGCCGCGGCGGCTTTGGCAGGTGGCGCTGTCGGCGCCGCGCTGCCGGCTGCGGTGATGCAGCGTGCGGCTCTGATCCAGCAGGGCAAGGCCGCTGTGCCGCCGAGCGCCACCGTCAACACGGTGCCGCAGGGCGGCTTCGCTGCGCGGCCGGGCGTGCAATTGCAGGGACCACGATTGGCGCAGCCGGCAGCGGCGACCTCGTCGCCGGCTTCGCCCTCGACGTCGCCAGCGATCCAAGGCACGCCGGCGGTGCAGTCCGCAACGCCAAACACGTCTCTGCCCAGCTCCGTCCAAGGGCGGCCGGGTGTGGGGACGCCGGGCAATCAGCCACGGCCGGGGCAGGGGCCCGCAGCGGCGGCCGTTCCGGGCGCGCAGGCGCTGCCAGTGCCCGGTACCAAGGGCTTGCCGCCGGCACCTGGTACCCCAGGTGCTGGTGCGGCTCGGCCGGGAATGCCGGGCGCTCCCGCTGCCCCGAACGCGGGCCGGACCGGTCCGGCCGCAGGCCCAGCGGGCGGGGCCGCTCTCCAGGCGGTCGCGCCGACAGCGCCGCCACCCCAGGGACAAAAGCTGCAATCGCCGCCTCCGGCGGCAGCCACGGCTGGCAAACCGGAAACCGGAAACCCGGCGGCCGCCGCTGCGATGCGGCGGACTCCGACGGTGGTGACGCCCGCAAGGCCGCCTGGTCCGCCGGCTGATGCCGCGGATCGGAGGCCGGCGCCTCCGCAGGTGACGCGTCCTGCGCCGCCGACGGTTGCAAAGCCGGTCGCGCCGCCGATGCACGTCGCGCCGCATGTTGCTCCGCCGCCGCGCGTTGAACCGCGAATAGCGGCCCCACCGCCGCGGGCCGAGCCTCGGATCGCCGCACCGCCACCTCGCGCGGAACCCCGGATGGCTCCGCCGCCTGCACCACGGCCGCCGCCGCCCCACGTCGCACCACCGCCCCCGCCGCGGATGGCTGCGCCGCCGGCGCCGCCTCACGTCGCTCCGCCGCCGGCTCCTCCGCGAGCGGCCCCGCCGCCAAGGCAGGCCGGCCCGCCCAAGAAGTGCCGGCCGGAAGAAAAGAACTGCTGAAGCGCCGGCAAGCGCGATCTGGCCGACCCGAATACCTTTCAGGTGGGGCCGGCCGGATCGCCGCGGTCGTCGAAGCTTGCCGCAGGGAAGGCCGGTTCACCTTGCGTTATCGGGGAATCCGGCTATAACGCGCGCCATCTCACACGGAAGCATGGCTTAATCGCCGTCCGGTGGCACCGGGCCGGAAGGCAGGATTGTCCTGTCCCATCGCTCGTTGCCCACGCGCTTCCGGAGGAACAACCGGAGAATAGACCTATGGCACTTCCTGAATTTTCCATGCGCCAGCTGCTCGAAGCCGGCGTCCATTTCGGTCACCAGTCGCACCGCTGGAATCCGAAGATGGCCGAGTACATTTTCGGCGCCCGCAACAACATCCACATCATCGACCTCGCGCAGACCGTGCCGCTGATGCACCGCGCGCTGCAGGCGATCAGCGACACCGTCGCCAAGGGCGGCCGCGTGCTGTTCGTCGGCACCAAGCGCCAGGCGCAGGACGCCGTGGCCGATGCGGCCAAGCGCTCGGCGCAGTACTTCGTCAACTCGCGCTGGCTCGGCGGTACGCTGACCAACTGGAAGACGATCTCGGGCTCGATCAAGCGGCTGCGTCACCTCGACGACGTGCTGAACTCGGCCGACGCCAATGCCTACACCAAGAAGGAGCGGCTCGAGCTGCAGCGCGAGCGCGACAAGCTCGACCGTTCGCTCGGCGGCATCAAGGACATGGGCGGTCTGCCCGACCTGATCTTCGTGATCGACACCAACAAGGAAGACATCGCGATCCAGGAAGCCCAGCGGCTCGGCATCCCGGTCGCGGCGATCGTTGATACCAACTGCGATCCGAAGGGCATCACCTATCTGGTGCCGGGCAACGACGACGCCGGCCGTGCGATCTCGCTGTATTGCGACCTCGTCGCCCGCGCGGTGATCGACGGCATCTCGCGCGCCCAGGGCGAGTCGGGCTTCGACATCGGCGCGGCGTCGCAGCCGCTCCGTGAGGACCTGCCGGCCCAGACCAGCGGCTTCCAGGGTCTGCCCGGTCCGCGTGGCACCCCGGACGACCTCAAGAAGCTGACCGGCGTGTCCGGCGCGATCGAGAAGAAGTTCAACGACCTCGGCATCTTCCACTTCTGGCAGCTGGCCGAGCTCGATCAGGCGACCGCGCATCAGATCGGCGAAGAAGTCGGTCTGCCGGGTCGCGCCGATGGCTGGGTCGCCCAGGCCAAGGGCATGACCGCCGAGGCGGAATAAGGCGCGACGCTGCGGCCGGCTCACCGGCCGCAGCGCTGATCCATCGATCGAGTGCATTTTCAGGCGGAGCGCCGCGTTCGCGCTACCGCGAAATGCTCCGGTCGTCGAAATCTGTGATGACTTCCTGATCGCGTGCCGTCGGCTCCCGCCGTGCGGTGCGCACTGACAGGCAAAGGACCTACGACATGGCAACGATTACTGCAGCGATGGTCAAGGAGCTGCGTGAGACCACCGGCGTCGGCATGATGGACTGCAAGCAGGCGCTCAACGAGAACGACGGCAATCTCGAAGCCGCGATCGACTGGCTGCGCAAGAAGGGCCTGTCGAAGGCCGCCAAGAAGGCCGGCCGCGTCGCTGCGGAAGGTCTGATCGGCGCGGTGACCGACGGCACCAAGGGCGTCGTCATCGAGGTCAACTCCGAGACCGACTTCGTTGCGCGCAACGAGCAGTTCCAGGGCCTGGTCAAGATGATCGCCCAGGTGGCGCTGAAGGTCGGCGCCGACGTGGACGCGATCAACGCCGCCCCGGTCGGCTCGTCCACGGTCGCCGGCGCGATTTCGGACGCGATCGCCACCATCGGCGAGAACATGACGCTGCGCCGCGCCGCTTCGCTCGAAGTGACGCAGGGTGTTGTCGCGAGCTACATCCACGGCGCGGTGATCGACGGTGCCGGCAAGATGGGCGTGATCGTCGCGCTGGAGTCGACCGGCAAGACCGACGAACTCGCCGCGCTGGGTCGCCAGCTCGCGATGCACGTTGCCGCCGCCAACCCGCAGGCGCTCGACCCGGCCGGTCTCGACCCGGCCGTGGTGCAGCGCGAGCGCGAGGTGATGGCCGACAAGTATCGTCAGCAGGGCAAGCCGGAAAACATGATCGAGAAGATCGTCGAGAACGGCCTGAAGACCTACTACAAGGAAGTCTGCCTGCTCGAGCAGGCCTACATCCACGACGAGAAGGGCAAGGCGGTCGCTCAGGCCGTCAAGGAAGCCGAGGGCAAGGTCGGTGCGCCGATCAAGATCACCGGCTTCGTCCGCTACGCGCTTGGCGAAGGCATCGAAAAGCAGACCAGTGACTTCGCCGCCGAAGTCGCCGCCGCGAGCGGCCAGAAGTAATCGCTTTTCACGTGACGGACTCCCGGCCACCCGGCCGGGAGCGAACCCGCTGAGGACGCGACCGCATCATGGGTGAGCCGATCTATCGTCGTGTGGTGGTCAAGCTATCGGGCGAGTATTTCGCCGGCCCCCAGAGCTACGGCATCGATCAGCCCACCATCGACCGCGTCGCGGGTGACCTGATCGCCGCGCGCAACTTCGGCGTCGAGATCGCCGTGGTGGTGGGTGGCGGCAATATCTTCCGCGGCGTCGAAGTCTCGTCCCGCGGCGTGTCGCGTCCGACGGGCGACACCATGGGCATGCTCGCCACAGTGATGAACTGCCTGGCGCTCGGCGAGGCGTTGCGTCGCCACGGGCAACCGGCTCGGACATTCTCGGCCTTGCTGATGCCGGAAGTCTGCGATCTCTATACACGCGCCGCGGCCCTCGAGACGCTCGCCGCCGGCGGCATCGCGCTGCTGGCCGGCGGCACCGGCAATCCGTTTTTCACGACTGATACCACCGCGGTGCTGCGCGCGGCCGAGATCGATGCCGGCGCAGTGCTGAAGGCGACCAATGTCGACGGCGTCTACACCGCCGATCCGAAGCGCGATCCGACTGCGAAGCGGTTCGACAAACTGACGCATTCCGAAGCGCTCGCCGGCAACTACAAGGTGATGGACGCGACGGCCTTCGCGCTTGCCCGCGAAACCTCGCTGCCTATCATCGTTTTCTCCATCGCCGAGGCAGGTTCGATCGGCGCCGTGCTCGGCGGCGCGGGCAGGGCTACCGTCGTGGCCGGTTGAAGTGCGCCGGCGGACCGCCGCCGCGACGTGAGATCAGAATTCTGGAAGGAGTGACTGGCATGCAGTCCGAGAAGTTCGACATCAATGAAGTGAAGCGCCGGATGCAGGGCGCGTCGCAGTCGCTGCAGCACGAACTCGGTGGTCTGCGCACCGGCCGTGCCTCGGCCTCGATGCTGGAGCCGGTGCAGGTCGATGCCTATGGTACCCATATGCCGCTCAATCAGCTTGCCACCGTCTCGGTGCCGGAGCCGCGGCTGTTGTCGGTGCAGGTCTGGGACAAGTCGATGGTCAAAGCCGTCGAGAAGGCGATCGTCGATTCCAACCTCGGCCTGAGCCCGGCGACCGAAGGCACGGTGTTGCGGCTGCGCATCCCGGAGCTCAACGCGGATCGCCGCAAGGAACTCGTGAAGGTCGCGCACAAATACGCCGAGGCGGCGCGGGTCGCGGTTCGCCACGTCCGCCGCGACGGAATGGACACGATCAAGAAGCTCGAGAAGGCCCACGAGATCTCCGAGGACGATCAGAAGCGGCTCGATCAGGAAGTTCAGAAGGCGACTGATGCGGCAATCGCCGAGATCGATCAGTTGCTCGCGAACAAGGAAAAAGAGATCATGACCGTTTAACCTCGCCTTTCGGCGCCGCGTCGCGCGGCGCCGGGACGGTCGCGGCGCGGTCATTGCATGCTGCAATCCGGTGCGGCTCGAACTGCGGATCGCACGTGGCGGATTGTCATTCGCCAAGGTGCGCGAATCGGGCCTAGTGCAACGGGACGATGACGATGCTGGTAACGAGCCTTGTGATCGTCTCTGCCATAACTTATTGATCCGAGAAAGTTCTGGCGGTCGAACGGGTATTTCTTCGCGGGATGACGCTTCGGGAATTGACGTATGTCGAAAGCTGCCGCCACCGCGACCGACCGATCGGATCCCCCCGTAGTTCCGGCGCATGTCGCCATCATCATGGACGGCAATGGCCGCTGGGCCGCGGCGAGGGGGCTGCCGCGGGCAGAAGGCCACCGCCGCGGGGTTGAGGCGCTCCGCCGGGTCGTGCGGGCCGCCAACGAAATCGGCATCCGCTATCTGACCATCTTCTCGTTCAGTTCCGAGAACTGGACCCGGCCGGCGACCGAGATCGTCGACCTGTTCGGCCTGCTGCGCCGATTCATCCGCAACGATCTCGCCTCGCTGCACCGCGACGGGGTCTGTGTCCGGGTCATCGGCGAGCGCGACCGGCTGGACCGCGACCTTTGCGCGATGCTCGACGAGGCGCAGGAACTCACGCGCAACAATACCAAGCTCAATCTGGTGGTCGCCTTCAACTACGGCTCACGGCAGGAGATCGCGAAGGCCGCGCAGCGGTTGGCGCAGGAAGTCGCCGAAGGCACGCGGGACCCGGCCACGATCGATATCGACACGCTGGGCCGCTATCTTGAGGCGCCCGACATTCCAGATCCGGACCTGATCATCCGTACCAGCGGAGAGCAACGATTGTCGAATTTCCTGATGTGGCAGGCGGCGTACAGTGAACTGGTGTTCGTGCCCATTCACTGGCCGGACTTCGACAAGGCGGCGCTGGAAGAGGCGATCGCCGAATATGCCCGGCGCGAACGCCGGTTCGGCGGCTTGGCCGCGAAAACAGGATCGTGACACGCGTGAGCCAGGACAATGCGGCGCCCACGCCGGCGGCCGAGCAGGGCTCCCGGAATCTGTGGCTGCGTGTCGCCGCGGCCGTCGTATTGGCGCCGGGCGCGCTCGCCATCGCTTATCTGGGCGGTTGGATTTGGGCCGTGCTCGCAACGGCCGTGGCGATTGGTCTGTTCCTGGAATGGCTGTCGGTGGTAGGCGCCGCCCGCGATTTCCGCGTGCTGGTAATCGGCTGCCTGACGCTGCTGGTTTGCGGCATCGGGCTCATGTTCGACAAGCCCGGGCCGGCTGCCCTTGCGGCCGTGCTGGGAGTTGGCGGCCTCCTGGTGCTGAACGACCAGCCGCGGCAATGGACCGCGTCCGGACTTGGCTATGCGGCGCTGGCGCTGATCGCCTCGGTGCTGATCCGGCATGATCCCGATCACGGCTTCGTCGCCCTGGTGCTGATTTTTCTGATCGTGTGGGGCACCGACATCGGCGGCTATTTCGCCGGTCGCGGCATCGGTGGGCCCAAGCTGTGGCCGCGCGTCAGCCCAAAGAAGACCTGGGCCGGGGCGATTGGCGGCCTCGTCCTGAGCCTTGGTGTGGCGTTCGGCTTCGCTCTTGCCGGCTTCGGGAAAATCGTTCCGCTGCTGATCCTTGCGGCGATTCTTTCAACCGTTTCTCAACTCGGCGATCTGTTCGAATCCGCCGTCAAACGCCGGTTCGGCGTCAAGGATTCCAGCCACATCATTCCCGGCCATGGCGGGCTGCTCGACCGGCTCGATGGCTATGTCGCCGCAGTCGCGCTGGCGGCCCTGATCGGGATGGCGCGGGATTCGGTGGATGGTATTGGTCGCGGTCTTATGGTGTGGTGATCCGATGAGTGCAGTCCCTCTGAAAAACGACCGCCCCGCCCATGATGGCGTCCGCAGCATCAGCGTCCTCGGCGCCACGGGGTCCATTGGCGACAGCACGCTGGATCTGCTGCGTGCCGCGCCCGAGGAGTATCGGGTCGAGGCGCTGACCGGCAACGCCAACATCTCCGGCCTTGCCAAGCTGGCCAAGGAATTCAATGCCCGCTTCGTCGCGGTGGCCGATCCGGCCCGGCTGGGTGAGCTCCGGGCCGCACTGGCCGGAACATCGACCGAATGCGGGGCAGGCGAGAGCGCCCTGATCGAGGCTGCGGCGCGGCCGGCCGACTGGGTGATGGCAGCGATCAGCGGCGCGGCCGGGCTCAAGCCCGCTCTGGCGGCGGTCGATCGCGGCGCCACGGTCGCACTCGCCAACAAGGAGTGTCTGGTCTGCGCCGGCGACTTCTTCATGAGCCGGGCGGTTGCGGCGAACGCGCGGATTCTGCCCGCCGACTCCGAGCACAACGCGCTGTATCAGGCGTTGGCCTCCGGCAATCGTCACGAGCTTCTCCGCGTCATCATCACTGCGTCGGGCGGGCCGTTCCGGACCTGGTCAGCCGAGGATATCGAGCAGGCGACGCTGGCACAGGCGCTCAAGCATCCGAATTGGAGCATGGGCCAGAAGATCACCATCGATTCGGCTTCGATGATGAACAAGGGGCTCGAAGTGATCGAGGCCTCGTATCTATTCGCACTTTCACCGGACGAGATCGATGTTTTGGTGCATCCGCAGTCGATCGTCCATGGCCTGGTTGAATTCGCCGATCATTCGGTCGTGGCGCAGCTCGGCGCCCCCGATATGCGGATTCCGATCGCCCACTGTCTTGGCTGGCCGGATCGCATCCCGGGCCGGGCCGCCCGGCTCGACCTCGCCAAGATTTGTCAATTGACCTTCGAAGCTCCTGATTTCGTGCGCTTTCCGGGGCTGCGCCTAGCCTATGACGCGCTCCGCACCGGGCAGGGCGCGACGACCGTGTACAACGCCGCCAACGAGATCGCTGTGGCCGCCTTCATCGCCCAGAAGATCCGGTTCGGGGCGATCGCCCGGCTGGTCGAAGACACGATGAATGGCTGGGTGCGCGCCGGCAATCTGGCGCCGCTGAGCAGCGCCGACGATGCCATCGCCGTTGACCATAGCGCGCGAAAAATGGCTGCCACCCTCTTGCCTCAAATTGCCGCAAAGGCATCCTAGAGAGTTGGGGAACAGGGCCGTCGGTTCTGCTTGAGAGGAATGGGATGGCCGATCTTTTTCTGAACGGGTTCAACACGTTGAGCCACGGCGTCGTGGGTTACGTGGTGCCGTTTTTGTTTGTCCTGACGATCGTGGTGTTCTTCCACGAACTTGGGCATTTTCTAGTTGCGCGCTGGAACGGCGTGAAGGTGCTGACCTTCTCCTTGGGCTTTGGTCCGGAGATCGTCGGGTTCAACGACCGCCACGGCACCCGCTGGAAGCTCTCGGCAATCCCGCTCGGCGGCTACGTTAAGTTCTTTGGTGACGACAGCGAAGCCTCGACGCCGTCGACCGATTCCCTGTCCAAGATGACTGCGGCCGAGCGCTCGGTCAGCTTCCATCACAAGAAGGTCGGGCCGCGGGCTGCGATCGTGGTCGCGGGGCCGGTGGCCAATTTCATCCTTGCGATCGTTCTGTTCACCTTCCTGTTCGCGGTGTTTGGCGTGCCGAGCACGTCGCCGCGGGTCGACAACATCCAGCCGGGCAGTGCCGCAGAGGCCGCAGGCTTCAAGCCGGGCGACGTCATTCTGTCGATCAACGGAAGTAAGATTCATAGCTTCCTCGACATGCAGCGCACGGTCGGCGCCGAGGCGGGCAACCAGTTGAGCTTCACCGTCCAGCGCGGCGAGTCGACGGTCGATCTCAAGGCCACGCCTGAACTCCGCGAGATCAAGGACCGTTTCGGCAACGTCCAGCGCCTCGGCATCCTCGGCATCAGCCGTTCGACGTCGGCCGGCGAGGTGACCACCGAGCGGGTGAACCCGGCCGCGGCGTTCTGGATGGGGATCAAGGAGACCTGGTTTGTCATCGACCGGACCTTCTCCTACATCGGCGGCCTGTTCGCGGGGCGTGAGGCTGCCGACCAGCTCGGCGGTCCGTTGCGAATCGCACAGATCTCTGGACAGGTCGCGACCATCGGCTTTACCCCGCTGCTGCACTTGGCGGCGGTGCTGTCGATCTCGATCGGGCTTTTGAACCTGTTTCCGGTCCCGCTCCTCGATGGCGGTCACCTGATGTTCTACGCGATCGAGGCGGTGAGGGGGCGTCCGCTGTCGGAGCGGGCGCAGGAAATGGGCTTCCGGATTGGGTTGGGGCTTGTGCTGATGCTGATGGTTTTCGCGACCTATAACGATATTCTGCACTTGGCTTCGTCTTAACGCTGATGCAATTCGTGGCCGATAGGCAACGTGTTGGAATGAAATTGAAATCGCACTGCGAAAGGACGTTTGCCGGTTTGGCAAAATTGTCTACAAGCAAGGCACGTTGGGGATTCTGTCGGCGCATGGGCTGCGCGCCGGCAACGGAATGACAAGGGCGCGTTGCGCATGAATGCTGGAATGCGAGTGTTGCGGGGGGTACTTCTTGCTGCCGCCCTGGTGTTTTTCGCCGGACCGGTCGCCACGACGGCGACTGCTGTTCTCACGGCGTCGCCTGCGGCCGCGCAGTCAGCTTCATCGATCCAGGTCGAGGGCAACCGCCGAGTCGAAGCCGATACCATTCGCTCCTATTTCAAGGCTGGCCCAGGCGGCCGGCTTGATCAGGGCAGCATCGACGACGGCCTCAAGGCGCTGATCGAGACGGGGTTGTTCCAGGACGTGCGCATCAACCAGGCCGGTGGCCGGCTGGTCGTCAGCGTGATCGAGAACCCGGTGATCGGCCGGCTCGCTTTCGAGGGCAACAAGAAGATCAAGGACGAGCAGCTCCAGGGCGAAATCCAGTCCAAGCCGCGGGGCACGCTGTCGCGCCCGATGGTGCAGTCGGACGCGCTGCGGATCGCCGAAATCTACCGCCGCTCGGGTCGCTACGACGTCCGCGTCGATCCGCAGATCATCGAGCAGCCGAACAACCGCGTCGACCTCGTCTTCGTCATCAACGAGGGCGCAAAGACGGGCGTAAAGTCGATCGAATTCATCGGCAACAATGCCTATTCGTCCTATCGCCTTCGCGACGTGATCAAGACCCGCGAGACCAATCTGCTGAGCTTCCTCGGTTCGGGCGACGTCTATGATCCGGACCGCGTCGAGGCCGATCGCGATCTGCTCCGCCGCTTCTATCTGAAGAACGGCTACGCCGACGTTCAGGTCGTTGCCGCGCTCACCGAGTACGATCCGGAGAAGAAGGGCTTCCTGGTCACCTTCAAGATCGAGGAAGGCCAGCAGTATCGCGTCGGCTCCGTGACCTTCGAGTCGACGATCGCGAACTTCGATGCCAATTCGATGCGCGGCTATTCCCGCGTCAACGTCGGCTCGCTCTACAACGCCGAGGCGCTCGAGAAGTCCGTCGAGGAAATGCAGATCGAAATGTCGCGGCGTGGTTACGCCTTCGCGACGGTTCGGCCGCGTGGCGACCGCAACTTCGAAACGCACACCGTCTCGATCGTGTTCTCGATCGAGGAGGGGCCGCGGGTCTACATCGAGCGCATCAACGTGGTCGGCAACACCCGCACCCGGGATTATGTGATCCGCCGCGAGTTCGACATCTCCGAAGGCGATGCTTACAACCGTGCGCTGGTCGACCGTGCCGAGCGTCGCCTGAAGAACCTCGACTTCTTCAAGTCGGTGAAGATCACCACCGAGCCGGGCTCGTCGAGCGACCGCGTCATCCTGGTGGTCAATCTCGAAGAGAAGTCGACCGGCGACTTCTCGGTGTCGGGCGGCTACTCGACCAGCGACGGTGCACTGGGTGAAGTCAGCGTCTCGGAGCGCAACTTCCTCGGCCGTGGCCTGTTCGCCAAGGCGACCGTGCAGTACGGCCAGTATGCCCGCGGTTATTCGCTGTCCTTCGTCGAGCCCTATCTGCTCGACTATCGCGTCGCGCTGGGCCTCGACGTCTATCAGCGCGAACAACTCGCCAACAGCTACATCTCGTACGGCACCAAGACGCTCGGCGTGAGCCCGCGCCTCGGCTTCGCGCTCCGGGAAGACCTGACCCTGCAGCTCCGCTATTCGCTGTACCGTCAGGAAATCACCCTGCCGTCGTACCTGAACAACTGTAACAACAACCTCGGCACCGCCGGGTACTTCCCGACGCCGCAGTTCATCAACGCGGGCAACCCGAATCCGACGGGCTACGGCGCGCTGGGCTGCTACGGCGACGGCGAGGCCTCGCTGCCGGTCCGCATCGGCCTGTCGAACGGCGCCTACTGGACGTCCTCGGTCGGCTACACCCTGACCTACAACACCCTCGATAACACCCGGAACCCGACCGACGGTCTGCTGGTCGATTTCCGCCAGGATTTCGCGGGTGTCGGCGGCGACGTGAAGTTCCTGAAGACGGCTTTCGACGCCAAGTACTACACGCCGCTGGTGTCCGAAGTGGTCGGCATCATCCATCTGCAGGCGGGTAACCTGAGCTCGTATGGCGGCAACCAGCTGCGCATGCTCGACCAGTTCCAGATGGGTCCGAACCTCGTCCGCGGCTTCGCTCCGAACGGTATCGGTCCGCGTGACATCGGCCAGTACGCCTTCTACGGCTACGGCGGTGACGCTCTCGGCGGCACCAACTACTGGGGTGCGTCGGTCGAGTTGCAGATGCCGTTCTGGTTCCTGCCGAAGGAAGTCGGGCTCAAGGGCGCCGTCTATGCGGACGCTGGCTCGCTGTTCGACTACAAGGGCCCGACGTCGTGGACGGTCACCAACGAAGTCAACGCGCCGGGTTGTATCAAGGCGACGCAGACCAACATCGGTACCTGCGCTGGTCTGAACTACGACGACACCAACACGGTTCGGTCGTCGGTCGGTGTCGGCCTGATCTGGGCCTCGCCGTTCGGTCCGCTGCGGTTCGACTACGCGATCCCGATCACCAAGGGTAAGTACGACCGCGTCCAGGAATTCAAATTCGGCGGCGGGACTTCGTTCTAAGTCCCGCGGTCCGGACTGCGACCGCAGGATGACCTCGACAACATTCTTCAGAACCCGCCCTTCGTCGACGCTGGCAGAGATTGCCACGGCGACGGGGGCGGAGCTCGTCGATCCGGCGCGTGCCGGCGACGTGATCGCTGGCATCGCCTCGCTCGACGAGGCGGGACCGATGCATCTGACCTTTTTCGAGAACCTGCGTTACGAAAGCGAACTCGCGGCGACGCGGGCCGGTGCTTGCCTGGTCAGCGCGCGGTTCGAGGGCCGGGTGCCGTCGCATGTCGCGGTGCTCCGCAGCCGGCGACCGTTCCACGCCTTCGTGGCCTACAGCCGTCAGATCTACGCCGATGCGCTGCGCCCGGAGCCGGATTTCCGCGCGACCGGTATAGCGCTGACCGCGGTGATCCACCCGAGTGCCAAGCTGGAGGACGAGGTGATCGTCGAGCCGCTGGCGGTGATCGGCCCCGACGTCGAAGTCGGATCCGGCACGGTGGTCGGGGCGGGTGCCGTTCTGGCCGCCGGGGTGAAGATCGGCCGTGATTGCAACATTGGGGCCGGAAGTCATCTGCAGCACAGCCTGATCGGCAACAACGTCCTGATCCATCCCGGCTGTCATATCGGTCAGGACGGCTTCGGCTTCATCTTTGCCGGCCGTCACACCAAGGTGCCCCAGACTGGGCGTGTGATCATCCAGAACGATGTCGAACTCGGCGCCGGCACCACGATCGACCGCGGCAGCCTGCGCGACACCGTGATCGGCGAGGGCACCAAGATCGACAATCAGGTCCAGATCGGCCACAACGTAACAATTGGTCGACATTGTGTGATTGCCGCGAAATGCGGTCTTGCCGGCAGCCTGACGCTGGGCGACAACGTCGCGCTGGGCGCCATGGTCGGCATCAACAACCACGTCGTGATCGGTGACGGCGCCCAGGTGGCGGCGATGTCCGGGGTCAAGGACAGTGTGCCGCCCGGCGAGCGCTGGGGCGGCATGTTTGCAAGGCCGACCAAGACCTGGTTCCGGGAGATGCTTGCAGTACGGCGGCTGGCCGAGGCCGGCAGCCCGGAGGCGGCCGGGTCTCAGTCCGAGCACGACAGGGATGAAGGACGGGGTTGATGGAATCGCCGATACGTTTCGCGGATGTGGACATCAACACCATCCTGAAAACCCTGCCGCATCGCTTCCCGTTCCTGCTGATCGATCGTGTGAAGAACATCCGCGAGGACTACAGCGGCATCGGGGTCAAGAACGTCAGCTACAACGAACCGGCCTTCCTGGGGCACTTCCCGGAGCGGCCCGTATATCCGGGTGTGCTGATGATCGAAGGCATGGCGCAGACCGCCGGTGTGATCGGCATTATGTCGGTGACCGGCACCGAGCAGCCGCGCGCGGTGTATTTCCTGACCATCGACAAGTGCAAGTTCCGCAAGCCGGTGATGCCCGGGGACACGGTCGAGTACCATATGACGCGGACTGGTCGCCGCAAGACGATGTGGTGGTTTCACGGGGAGGCCAAGGTCGACGGTCAGATCGTCGCCGAAGCCGACGTCGGCGCGATGCTGGCCGACTGATCGCACCGGATGAGCAACATCGATTCCACCGCACGAATTGAAGACGGCGCCATCCTCGGTGACGATGTCGTCATCGGCCCGTTCTGCACCATCGGCCCGAATGTCAAGATCGGGGCCGGCACAAGGCTGATCGGCCACGTCAACGTCACCGGTCACACCACGATCGGCGAAGGCTGCACCATCCATCCGTTCGCCTCGCTGGGCGGTGCGCCGCAGTCGACCGGCTACAAGGGCGAGCCGACCACGCTGACGATCGGCAATAGCTGCACCATCCGCGAAAACGTCACCATGAACACCGGCACGGTCGGCGGCGGCGGTGTCACGCGGGTCGGGGATCGCGGCTTCTTCATGGCCGGCAGCCATGTCGGCCACGACTGCATCGTCGGCAACGACGTGATCTTCGCCAATACGGCGACGCTCGGCGGTCATTGCGAGATCGGTGACTTCACCTTCATCGGCGGCATGACGGTGCTGCAGCAATTCACTCGCGTCGGTCCGCAGGTGATGATCGGCGGCATGACCGGTCTGCGCAATCACGTCATTCCCTACGCGCTTGCCAACGGCATCTATGCGAAGCTGTCCGGGTTGAATATCGTCGGCATGCGCCGGCGCAAGTTCACCAAGGAGCGGCTGCGAATTGTGCGCGCGTTCTACGACGATCTGTTCTACAGCACCGGCCCGCTTGCCGAACGACTCGAGCGGGTACGCCCTCGCACGGCCGATGATCCGGCCATCGCCGAGATCGTCGGTTTCATCGACGACATCAAGGGCCGTGGCGGTCGCGGTCAGCGCGTCGCGCTGTGCATGGCGCGCGAGGGTGGCGCGAGCGCCAACGAAGACGACGACGCCTGACCGGCCGGTGCTCCGGTCATGACGGACTCTCTCCCGCAACTCGGCAACAAGGTCGGCATCATCGCCGGCGGCGGAACGCTGCCATTCGCGGTCGCGGATTCGCTGATCGCACGGGGCGTCACGCCGGTGCTGTTCGCGCTGAAGGGAGCCTGCGATGCCGCGCGGGTCGCGGCTTATCAGCATCATTGGCTCGGGCTCGGCGCGTTCGGCAAGCTGCTGCGGCTGCTGCGGCGTGAGGACTGCCGCGATCTGGTCTTCATCGGCTCGCTGGTACGGCCGTCGCTGACCGAGCTGCGGCTCGACTGGGGCGCGCTCAGAGTATTGCCGGCGGTGCTGGCGGCCTATCGCGGCGGCGACGATCATCTGCTCACCGGCGTGGGCCATCTGTTCGAACGCTACGGCTTCCGGTTGCTCGGGCTAAAGGACGTCGCCACCGATCTGCTCATGCCCGAAGGCTGCCTGACCCGCGCTGCCGCCGATGCCGTGGTCGAGGCCGATATTGCCAAGGGAAGGGCCGTGCTGGCGGCGCTGAGCCCGTTCGACATCGGGCAGGGGTGCGTGGTCATCGAGGGGCATATCGTGGCGGTCGAGGATACGGGCGGCACCGACGAACTGCTGCGCCGCGTCGCGCAGCTTCGCGCCAACCGCCGGATCAGCGCCAAGCCCGGCCGAGGTGTGCTGGTGAAGGCGCCGAAGGCCGGGCAGGACCTGCGCTTCGATCTGCCGGCGCTAGGCCCCAAGACCATCGAGGGGCTGATCGCGGCGCAACTCGGCGGCGTTGCCGTGGTGGCCGGCCACACCGTCGTGGCCGAGCCTCAGACGATGATCGAAGCCGCGGACAAGGCCGGCCTGTTCGTGATTGGGCTGCGCTCATGACGGCCGCGTCGCAGCGAGATCGCGTGCGGACCGTGTATCTGATCGCGACCGAGGAATCCGGCGATCGTCTCGGCGGTGCCCTGATGCGTGAGTTGCGGGCGCGGCTCGGCGATGGCGTGCGGATCGAAGGCATCGGCGGCCATACGATGGCGGGCGAGGGGCTGGTCCCGCTGTTTCCGATCGAAGAGCTGTCGATTATCGGCTTTGCCGCTGTCGTGCAGCGGCTGCCGAGTATTCTGAAGCTGATCCGGCGTGCTGCGGATGCCGTCCTGGCGGCGAAGCCGGATGTGCTGGTGATCATCGATAGTCCCGACTTCACGCACCGTGTCGCAAAGCGGGTGCGGGCGCGCGATCCGGCGATTCCCATCATCGACTACGTGTCGCCAACGGTGTGGGCGTGGCGGCCCGGCCGCGCCCGGGCAATGCTCCGCTACGTCGATCACGTGCTGGCTTTGCTGCCGTTCGAGCCCACGGAGTATCGCCGGCTCAACGGTCCGCCGTGTACCTACGTCGGTCATCCGCTGACGGCGCAAATTGGATCGCTTCGGCCGAATGCCCAGGAGCAGGCGCGCCGCGACGGCGAGCCGCCGCTGTTGCTGGTGCTACCCGGCAGCCGGCGCAGCGAAGTCCGTCACCACGCCGCTGCATTTGGCGCAACGCTGGCGCAGCTCAGGCGTGAAGGTGTTGCGTTCGACCCGGTGTTGCCGACCACGCCGCATCTGGAGCCGCTGGTGCGCGATGCGGTCGCAAGCTGGGACGTGCAGCCGCGGATCGTGGTCGGCGAGCAGGACAAGCGTGCGGCCTTCCGCTCCGCGCGTGCGGCACTTGCGAAGTCCGGCACGGTGACACTGGAGCTGGCGATCGCCGGCGTGCCGATGGTGACGGCCTATCGGGCCGGCAACGTCGAGATCTGGATCGCGCGGCGCGTAGTACGTCCCGGCACGGTCATCCTGGCCAATCTGGTGATCGGACAGGACGTCGTCCCCGAGTTTATCCAGGAAGACTGCGTGCCGGCCAAGCTCGCGCCGGCACTGCGCGTACTACTCGCCGACACGCCCGCACGGCAGCGCCAGCTCGACGCGTTTGCGACCATCGACGGGATCCTGTCGACGGGCGACCAGACCCCGAGCGCACGCGCGGCCGACATCGTGCTGGACGTGATGGGCAACGACTGACGATCGCCGGTTTGCGATTGTAACGTCGGCGTTGTTGCAATCAATTCTCAATCAGTCGGCCCTAACGTCCGGAAACCTCGACGCTCCCATTTGCGCCCGCGCGGATCGGAGTGGGCGCGTATCGTCGCAACCGGAGCTCACCCAAAGTGACCAAACTACCCATTCAAACCACGTCGTCGCTGGACGCGTTGTTCGCTTCGGCCACCGTCGTCCATCGCCGGAATTTCCTGGCGACCGGCGCTGCGGCATTCGGCGCTGCCGTGTTACCGGTCGGGGCGAGGGTCGCGGAGGCCAAGCCGGCGGCCGCTACTGCGATCACCGAGCAGGATCGCCAGCACATGACCCAGGCGATCGAGCTGATGCGTAAGGCGGGCGTTGTCGAGAAGACCGGCGGCGCTTTTGGCGCCGTGATCGTCCGCAACGGCGAAGTTCTCGCAGCGACCGGCAACAGCGTGTTGCGCGACAACGATCCGTCGGCACATGCCGAAGTCAACGCGATCCGGGCGGCCTGCAAGAAGGTCGGTGCGCCGAACCTGCGCGGCGCGACCATGTACACGAGCTGCGAGTGCTGCCCGATGTGCTACGCGACGGCATATTGGGCGCGCCTCGACCGGATCTTCTTTGCGGCGTCGTGGACCGATTACGCCGACCTGTTCGACGACTCAAACATCGGCGCAGATATGAAGCAGCCGTACGCAAAACGTAAGGTTAAGATCGCTCAGATGATGCGGAGCGACGCGCAGAAGGTCTGGCAGGAATTCCGCAACCTCCCGGATCGCGCGCGCTACTGAGTTTGCGTTACGCGCTCCGACCGCGGCGTGCCTCACAAAGCAAAACGGCGAACCGCCAGGCGGTTCGCCGTTTTCTTTTCGACCAGGCTGAAGCGATCAGCCGCGCTTGTCGATCTCGACGTAGTCGCGGGTGGTCGCGCCGGTGAAGAGCTGGCGCGGACGGCCGATCTTCTGCTGCGGATCCTCGATCATCTCGCTCCACTGGCTGATCCAGCCGACGGTGCGGGCGACCGCGAACAGCACGGTGAACATGTCGGTCGGGAAGCCCATCGCCTTCAGCGTGATGCCCGAATAGAAGTCGACGTTCGGGTACAGCTTGCGGTCGATGAAGTACTGATCGCTGAGCGCGATCTTCTCGAGCTCCATCGCCACCTTCAGCAGCGGGTCGCCGTGGTGACCGGTCTCGGCCAGCACTTCGTGGCAGACCTGCTGCATGATCTTGGCGCGCGGATCGTAGTTCTTGTAGACGCGGTGGCCGAAGCCCATCAGCCGCACCGACGAGTTCTTGTCCTTCACCTTGGCGATGAAGTCCGGGATGTTCGAAACATCGCCGATCTCCTTCAGCATCTGCAGCGCCGCTTCGTTGGCGCCGCCGTGTGCCGGGCCCCACAGGCAGGCGATGCCGGCGGCGATACAGGCGAACGGGTTGGCGCCCGACGAGCCGGCGATGCGGACCGTCGAGGTCGAGGCGTTCTGCTCGTGGTCGGCGTGGAGCGTGAAGATCTTGTCGAGCGCGTTCGCCAGCACCGGGTTGACGACGTACTCTTCGCACGGCGTGGCGAAGCACATCCGCATGAAGTTCGCCGCGTAGCTGAGCGAGTTCTTCGGATAGATGAAGGGCTGGCCGACCGAGTACTTGTAGGCCATCGCGGCCAGCGTCGGCACCTTGGCGATCATCCGGATCGAGGCGACCATCCGCTGGGTCGGATCGTTGATGTCGGTGGAGTCGTGATAGAACGCAGCCAGCGCGCCGACCGAAGCCACCATCACCGCCATCGGGTGAGCGTCGCGGCGGAAGCCCTGGAAGAACCGGGCCATCTGCTCGTGCACCATGTTGTGGCGCGTGACGCGATAATCGAAGTCTTCCTTCTGCGCCTTGGTCGGCAGCTCGCCGTACAGCAGGAGGTAGCAGGTCTCGAGGAAGTCGCCCTTCTCGGCGAGTTGTTCGATCGGGTAACCGCGATACTGCAGAACGCCCGCGTCACCGTCGATATAGGTGATCTTCGACTGGCAGCTCGCCGTCGAGGTGAATCCCGGATCGTAGGTGAACATGCCGGTCTGGCCGTAGAGCTTGGCGATGTCGACGACATCGGGGCCAACCGTCCCGGTCAGAATGGGAAGATCGTAGGTCTTGTTTCCAACCGTAAGCGTTGCTGTCTTGTTGTTTGTCGTTGCGTCCATCGTGTGGTCCCCGATGTCGTTGTCGAAACCAGCGGCGGCGCACCGAAGATGCGAGCGAGACTGGTTGGCCTAAAAGCACACGCGGAATGCGTAGCTTATTGCCGTGTGCACCGCAAGACGGCCCGATTGCGGGCCTCTCCTGCAACCGCTAAGCGGCCTGATCGGCCAGTCGCGACAGGCATTCGTCGCGCCCCAGCACCGCCAGAACGTCGAAAATCCCGGGCGAGGTGGTCCGCCCGGTCAGCGCGACACGCAGCGGCTGTGCGACGGCGCCGAGCTTGAGGCCGGCCTGTTCGGCAAAGCTCCGCATCGCCGCCTCGGTGGTCGCTGCCGTCCAGGGCGAAACGTCCTCGAGAGCGGCCTTTAACTGCCCGATCAGGGCGCGGGTCTCCGGTGTCAGCACCGCCTGTCCCTTGGCGTCCACCGCCAGCGGCCGGTCCGCGAGGATGAAGCCGGCATTGTCCAGCAGTTCCAGCAGCGTCTTGGCGCGCTCCTTGAGCCCGGGCATCGCCTGCAGCAGCTGGGCGCGGGTGGTCTCGTTGATCCGGGCCGCGATGGTCGAGCCCTGCGGGATGTAGTGCAGCAGGTCTTCCAGCAGGGTCACGAGGGATTGATCGTCGCTCTGGCGGATGTAGTGGCCGTTGAGGCTTTCCAGCTTGGCGAAATCGAACCGCGCGGCCGAGCGGCCGATCGCCGGCAGGTCGAACGCGTCGATCATTTCCTGCGTGGTAAATATTTCCTGATCGCCGTGGCTCCAGCCGAGCCGCACCAGATAGTTGCGCAGCGCCGCCGGCAGGTAGCCCATGGCGCGGTAAGCGTCGACGCCGAGCGCGCCATGGCGCTTCGACAGCTTCGAGCCGTCCGGGCCGTGGATCAGCGGGATATGCGCCATCACCGGCAGCTCCCAACCCATCGCGTCGTAGATCTGCTTCTGCCGCGCCGCGTTGATCAGGTGATCGTCGCCACGGATGACGTGGGTGACGTCCATGTCGTGGTCGTCGACCACCACCGCGAGCATGTAGGTCGGCGTGCCGTCCCCGCGCAGCAGCACCAGGTCGTCGAGGTTCTCGTTCTGCCAGGCGACGCGGCCCTGAACCTGATCTTCGATCACGGTCTCGCCGGTGAGCGGCGCCTTGAGGCGGATCGTCGGCTTGACGTCGGCCGGCACCTCCGCCGGGTCGCGATCGCGCCAGCTGCCGTCGTACATCTTGGTGCGGCCCTCGGCGCGCGCCTTTTCGCGCATCGCCGTCAATTCCTCCGCGGTCGCGTAGCAGCGATAGGCCTTGCCGGCGGCCAGCAATTGCTCGGCGACCTCGCGGTGCCGGGCGGCGCGGGCGAACTGGTAGACGGTCTCGCCATCCCAATCGATGCCCAGCCATTTCAGGCCGTCGAGAATCGCGTCGATCGCCGGCTGGGTCGAGCGCTGACGATCGGTATCTTCGATTCGCAGCAGCATCTTGCCGCCGTGCTTGCGCGCGTACAGCCAGTTGAACAGGGCGGTGCGGCCACCGCCGATATGGAGGAAGCCGGTGGGCGAGGGCGCGAAGCGGGTGACGACAGGACGGGTCATTCGATACTGGGATTGGAACGCGCCGGAGCGGCGCGCAGGGTGTATAGCAGGATCGGCGCATAACTAAAGTGGTCCGCGCGGCCTTCGGGGGTTGGCGCGGGCCCCCGGATTTGGCAGATACCGCCTCGGGTTCCGATAGGAAGAAAGATCGATTTGATGACCACGGCAGACGCAACGACCGAGGCAGGGCGCGACTTCATCCGCGACATCGTCCAGGCCGATCTCGAGGCCGGCAGGCACCGGACCGTGGTGACGCGGTTCCCGCCGGAGCCGAACGGCTACCTGCATATCGGCCATGCGAAGTCGATCGCTCTGAATTTCGGCATCGCCCAGGAATTCGGGGGACGCTGCAATCTGCGCTTCGACGACACCAACCCGACCAAGGAAGAGCAGGAATACATCGATTCCATCCAGACCGATGTGCGCTGGCTCGGCTACGACTGGGGCTCCAACGTCTTCTACGCGTCGGACTATTTCGACCAGCTCTACGCCTGGGCCGAACTGCTCATTCGGAACGGCGACGCCTATGTGGACGACCAGTCTCAGGACGAGATCCGCGAGACCCGTGGCACCCTGACCGAGCCCGGCAAGAACAGCCCGTTCCGCGACCGTTCGGTCGAGGAAAACCTCGACCTGTTCGGGCGGATGAAAGCCGGTGAATTTCCGAACGGCGCGCGCGTCCTGCGCGCCAAGATCGACATGGCGTCGGGCAATATCAATCTGCGCGACCCTGTGCTGTACCGCATCCTCCATGCGCATCATCCGCGCACCGGCGAGGCCTGGTCGATCTATCCGAGCTATGACTACGCCCACGGCCAGTCCGACGCGATCGAGGGCGTGACGCATTCGATCTGTACGCTGGAGTTCGAGGATCATCGGCCGCTGTACGAATGGCTGCTGTCGAAGCTGCCGGTGCCGTCGCAGCCCAAGCAGTACGAATTCGCCCGGCTCAACATCACCTACACGCTGCTGTCGAAGCGAGTGCTGACCGAGCTGGTGCGCGGCGGCCATGTCGCCGGCTGGGACGATCCGCGGATGCCGACGATGGCCGGGATGAAGCGCCGCGGTGTGCCGCCGGCCGCGATCCGCGAATTCGTCAAGCGCATCGGCGTTGCCAAGGCCAACAGCGTGGTCGATGTCGGCATGCTGGAGTTCTGCATCCGCGAGGAGCTGAACCGCGCCGCCCAGCGCCGCATGGCGGTGCTGCGGCCGCTGAAGGTAGTGATCGAGAACTATCCGGAGGGCCAGATCGAGGAACTCGAGGCGATCAATCACCCCGACGATCCCTCTGCCGGCACTCGGAAGATTACCTTCGGCCGCGAGATCTATATCGAGCAGGACGACTTCATGGAGACGCCGCCGAAGAAGTTCTTCCGGCTGTTTCCCGGCAACGAAGTGCGGCTGCGCTACGCGTATTTCATCAAGTGCCGCGAGGTGGTGAAGAACGACGCCGGCGAGATCGTCGAACTGCGCTGCACCTACGATCCGGAAACCCGCGGCGGCAACGCGCCGGACGGCCGCAAGGTCAAGGGCACGATCCACTGGCTGTCGGCCTCGCACTCGGTGCCGGCCGAGATCCGGGTCTACAATCAGCTGTTCGCCAATTCGTCGCCGAGCGCCGCGACCTTCACGGCCGATCTCAATCCGCAGTCGCTCGAAGTGCTGACCGACGCGCGGCTCGAGCCGGAGGTGGCGGCCGGCAACTGGACCGAGCCGATGCAGTTCGAACGGCAGGGGTACTTCGTTCGCGACAAGGACTCCACGTCGGACAAGCCGGTCTTCAACCGTACTATCGGGTTACGCGATACCTTCGCCAAGGAAGTAGGCGGTAAAAGCTGATAGTTCACGCCGGCGGTTGTTGCCGGCGTTCGCGATCTGCCTCAATCTGCATGCGCGCCTGATGGAGTGTGCGTGCGTTGGAGCGGGGGCGAGCCAAAGTCAGGACGTGGCCGACCCGCGGCGCCGCGCGGGCAGGCGTGTTGGCGCCCTGGGGCGCGTCATTCTGGCCCGTTATCATCGACCGATTGCGGGAGTGGGCACGGGCTGAGGCCGGGCCGGGGCGGCTGTTGCCGTATGTGCCCGTTGCATTCGGCGCCGGGATCGCCCTGTACTTCGCCGCCGAGCGCGAACCGATCGCCTGGGTGGCGTGCGTCGTGGCGACAGCATTCGCCGCGGCCGCGTTTCTCCTGCGACGGACCCGCGCGTTTCCTGCCGTGCTGCTGATAGCCGCGTTGACGGCGGGCTTTGCGACGGTGTCGCTGAAGGCGTGGCGGATCGCGCATCCGGTGCTGGATAAGCCGGTGCAGTCCGCGGCGCTCAAAGGATTTGTCGAAGCCCGCGAAGAGCGCGAACGCACCGACCGCTTCGTCCTGCGGATCGCCGAATTGGATGCGTCCGGCCGAGCGCCTGCGCTGCACCGCGTCCGCATCTCGGTTCGCAAGGGCACGGCGCCTGCGGTCGGCAGCTTCGTCTCGCTGAAGGCGCGACTGCAGCCGCCGCTGTCGCCATTGCGGCCGGGCTCTTATGATTTCGGCCGGGATCTCTACTTCCAGGACATCGCGGCCTCGGGCTTCGCGCTCGGCGCCATCACGGCGCTCGATCCGCCGGCCGAGGGTGGCTGGCGGCTGCGCTACGCGGCCATCATGCAGGGCCTGCGCGACGGAATCGACGCGCGTATCCGCGCCGTGCTCGGCGGCGATCAGCGGGCCATCGCCACCGCGCTGCTCACCGGTAAGCGCGATGCGATCTCCACGCCGATCAACGATGCGATGTTCATCTCCGGGCTCGGCCATGTGCTGTCGATCTCCGGCTATCACATGGCGGTCGTCGCCGGCGTTGTGTTCTTCGTGGTCCGCGCGCTGCTGGCCCTGATCCCGGCGCTCACGGTGACGTTTCCGATCAAGAAGGTTGCGGCTGCGGCGGCGCTCGTTGCGGCGGCGTTCTATCTGTTGCTGTCGGGCGCGGAAGTCGCGACCCAGCGCAGCTTTCTGATGACGGCAGTCGTGCTGATGGCGGTGATGGTCGATCGCCGCGCCATCACGTTCCGGACGTTGGCGATCGCGGCTCTGATCGTGCTGCTGGTCGCGCCGGAAGCGCTTGTCCATCCCAGTTTTCAGATGTCGTTCGCTGCGACGCTGGGGCTGGTCGCGCTGGTGCAGATCGGCATGCCGACGTTGTTCGCGCGCGCTGATAGTTCGGCGGCCGCGCGAGCGGCGTTATGGGGCGGGCGCGAGATCGTGACACTGGCGCTAGCGTCGCTGGTCGCCGGGCTCGCCACGATGCCGTACGCCGCCTATCACTTCCACCGCATCACGCCGTATGGCGTGATCGCCAATCTGCTGGCGATGCCGATGGTGTCGGCGGTGGTGATGCCGGCCGGTCTGCTCGGGCTTGCCGCAATGCCGTTCGGTCTCGACGGTGTGTTCTGGCGGATCATGGAAATCGGCATCGACTGGATGATCGTCGTCGCGTTGTGGGTCGCGACGTTGCCCGGCGCCATCGGCCGGATGGCCGCGTTCGGCACCGGGCCACTGTTGCTGGCGTCCTTGGGCATCGTGTTATTCGGCCTGCTGCAGACGCCGCTCCGCTACGGCGGCGCGCTGCTCCTCGTCGCTGCAACGAGCTGGGCGCTGATGACGAAGCAGCCAGACATCCTGATCGCCGGCGATGGCCGCCAGGTCGCGGTGCGTGGCGCCGATGGGCGGCTGCGCGTGATGCAGAGCACGGCAGATACGTTCAGACTCAAGGAGTGGCTTTCCGCGGATGCGGATTCGCGCATGCCGGATGCGGCTTCGCTGCGCGATGGCGTGTCGTGCGATGCCGATGGCTGCGTCGCCGCGCTCGCGGATGGGCGGCTGGTGGCGCTGTCGCTGCGTGTCGATGGGGTGGCCGATGATTGCACGCGGGCGGCGCTGGTGGTGGCAATTGCGCCGTCGCCACCTGAGTGCGCAGCGCGGCTGATCGGGGCCGATTTGCTCACGAGTGGCGGCGCGCTGGCCTTGTGGCAAACCTGGGGCAGGGACGGCGGCTTCACCAGCGAGGTCGTCCGGCCGAGCGGCCGGGACCGGCCATGGTGGCCCGCCCCCGTGGAGGTAGCGGCGGACGCCTCGGTGCAAAGGAATACCGTCCGGCCAGCGCCCGTCGACGCCACTCCGGCGGCGTCGGATCAGCGTGAGGATGACTAGCCGGCGGCGTCGAGGTCGGCGCGCACGCGCGCGAATACGTCGCGAAACATCTTCGGCGTCAGCACGCCGGTGTTCGTGTTGTAGCGCGAGCAGTGATAGCTGTCGTAGAGGCGGAAGCGTCCGGCCTCGTGCACCGCGCCGTGGGAAAACGGCGCCTGCGCCGCGCGCAGCCCCAGCGCCTTCAGCGTCGAGTCGTGCGCGATCCGTCCGAGCAGCACGATGGCGCGCAGCTTGGGCATCGTCTCGATGGTGCCGGAGAGAAAGCGGCGGCAGGTGTTGATCTCGACCGGCAGCGGCTTGTTCTGCGGAGGCACGCAGCGCACCGCGTTGCTGATCCGGCTTCCCACCAGCCGCAGCCCGTCGTCGGGGCGCGCCTGATAATTGCCCTTGGCGAAGCCGTATTCGATCAGCGTGGCGTAGAGCAGGTCGCCGGCGTAGTCGCCGGTGAAGGGCCGGCCGGTGCGGTTGGCGCCTTGCAGGCCCGGGGCGAGGCCCACGATCAGCAGCGCAGCGTCGGCCGTGCCGAAGGAGGGGACCGGCGCGTTGTGCCAGCCGGGCTCGCGCACCCGATGCTCGCGGCGAAAATCCGCGAGCCTCGGGCACATCGGGCAGTCACGATCAGGTTCATTGATCGAAGGAAGAACGGCGGCCCGCGGGCCGCGCGCTGGCATCGTCTCAGTCTTCGAAATCGTCGTCTCCGCCCCGCGGCGCCATCGCGGCCGAGCGCTGCAGGAACTGCGGCGCGTGGTGACGCGGTTCGCGCGGCGGCGGGCGGTCGGCCGGGTCGCGGCCGATTTTCGACTGCAGCTCGACCAGGTCGGTGAAGATATCGGCCTGCCGGCGCAGTTCGTCGGCGATCATCGGCGGCTGGCTGGAGATCGTCGAAATCACCGTGACGCGGACGCCGCGGCGCTGGACGGCCTCGACCAGCGAGCGGAAATCGCCGTCACCGGAGAACAGCACCATCTGGTCGATGTGCTCGGCCAGCTCCATGGCATCGACCGCGAGCTCGATGTCCATGTTGCCCTTGACCTTGCGGCGGCCGGAGGCGTCGATGAATTCCTTGGTCGCCTTGGTGACCACGGTGTAGCCATTGTAGTCGAGCCAGTCGATCAAAGGACGGATCGACGAATATTCCTGATCTTCGATGATGGCGGTGTAGTAAAAGGCCCGGACCAGCGTCCCGCGCCCCTGGAATTCCTTGAGCAGGCGTTTGTAATCGATATCGAAGCCAAGCGTTTTTGCAGTCGCATAAAGGTTGGCGCCATCGATGAAGAGCGCGATTTTATTGCTCGCAGAGGTGGACATCCAGATCTCTCGTGTTCGTCGTTAGAGCTTTTGGCGCGGCAGAAAACCGCGCGTGAAAGGCAAAATTTCACGAATAGCCGTCGGCATTGGCTGCCGGCACAATCTTCAACCGCACGAAGCGTTGGCCGGTATTCTATACTTTTCTTTCTGAAAAGAAGCCTTTTGTTGTCGGACCCGTGTTCGTCCCAGTAGATGGTGCGCCCCATCGCCGGACAAAAAGGTCATTATCAGAGTGACAGGATACGGCCAAATGACAAATTGGTTCTTGCGCATCCCTCCACTGACCTATACCTACCCGCTATAACCCGCAATTTGGTCCTTTTGAACGGAGCGACTGGCGATGGCGCGCGTCACCGTGGAAGATTGTATTGATAAGGTCGACAACCGGTTCGACCTGGTGCTGCTGGCGGCTCACCGTGCGCGGATGATCTCGTCCGGCTCGCAGCTCACAATCGACCGTGACAACGACAAGAATCCCGTTGTTTCGCTTCGAGAAATCGCTGAGCAGACGATCTCGCCCGAAGACCTCAAGGAAGAGCTGGTGCACTCGCTGCAGAAGTTCGTCGAGGTCGACGAGCCGGAGCAGGATACGGTTCCGCTGATCGGTTCTGCCGGCGCCAGCGTCGATGCCGACGATACCGAGGTCGCCCTGGAGCGGATGACCGAGGAAGAGCTGCTCAAGGGTCTCGAGGGCCTCGCCCCGCCGGAAGAGCAGCCCGAAGAAGACGAATAGGGGCGTTCCCCCGTCCTCGATGTCCCAATTCTGCACACGGCTCGGATCGCTCCGGGCCGTTTGTTTTTTCGCGGTGTTCACAATGCCTTGCCCTCGATCAAACCTCGGTCGGCATGGCAGCTTTTCCTGATCGTCTATCTTCCCATCGGGTTAAAACGCTTTACTGTTGTGCAAGCGGATTTCCAGAAGATCTGAAGGGCACGAGCGGTGCTTGGCGCGCCGCGATCGAGGTTTGCAGCTAAGGCGTCAGGGCGCCGCATGTCGAGGCAGATGGAAGCGATGGCCGATTCGGCAGCACCGGCGGTGACGGCGCCAACCCCCGCTGCGAAGCCGCGCGCGCCCCGGGCCCGGATGATGCGGCAATACGACCTGGTGGAGCGGGTCCGCTCGTATAATCCCGACACCGACGAGGACATGCTCAACCGGGCGTATGTGTACGCCATGAAGGCGCATGGCGAGCAGACCCGTGCGTCGGGCGATCCGTATTTCTCGCATCCGCTCGAAGTCGCGGCGATTCTCACCAACCTCAAGCTCGACGACGCCACCATCGTGGCGGCGCTGCTGCACGACACGATCGAGGACACCGAGGCGACCCGGACCGAGATCGACAAGCTGTTCGGTCACGAGATCGGCGCGCTGGTCGAGGGCCTGACCAAGCTGAAGCGGCTCGAACTGGTGTCGCGCGAGGCCAAGCAGGCCGAGAACCTGCGCAAGCTGCTGCTGGCGATCTCCAACGACGTCCGCGTGCTGCTGATCAAGCTGGCCGACCGGCTGCACAACATGCGCACGCTGGACTTCGTGCCGCCGGCGTCGCGCCAGCGCATCGCCGAGGAGACGCTCGACATCTACGCGCCGCTCGCAGGCCGCATGGGCATGCAGGAGATGCGCGAGGAGCTCGAGGACCTGTCGTTCCGCACGCTGGATCCCGAGGCCTTCGCGGTGGTGATGCAGCGCCTCGACGCGCTGGCCGAGCGCAACCGCAATCTGATCGGCGAGATCGAAACCCAGCTTTCCGCCAACCTCGCCAAGAACGGCCTCACCGCCGAGGTGACCGGCCGGCGCAAGCGGCCGTTCTCGATCTGGACCAAGATGGAGCGCAAGTCGGTCGGCTTCGAGCAACTCTCGGATATCTACGGCTTTCGCGTCGTGCTCGACGACATTCCGTCCTGCTACCGGGCGCTCGGCGTGGTGCACACCACCTGGCCGATGGTGCCGGGGCGGTTCAAGGACTACATCTCGACGCCGAAGCAGAACGACTATCGCTCGCTGCACACCACGGTGATCGGCCCCGGCCAGCAGCGCGTCGAGCTGCAATTCCGCACCCACGACATGAACCAGATCGCCGAATACGGCATCGCCGCCCACGCCTTCTACAAGGACGGCGTCGGTTCGCCGACCGAACTGCTGAACCGCGAGTCCAACGCCTTCGCCTGGCTGCGCCACACCATCGAGATGCTGTCGGAGGCGCAGAACCCGGAAGAATTCCTCGAGCACACCAAGCTCGAGCTGTTCCACGACCAGGTGTTCTGCTTCACGCCGAAGGGCAAGCTGATCGCGCTGCCGCGTGCCGCCAATGTCATCGACTTCGCCTATGCGGTGCATACCGACGTTGGTAACAGCGCGGTCGGCTGCAAGATCAACGGCAAGTTCGCGCCGCTGTCGTCGGAGCTGCAGAACGGCGACGAAGTCGAGGTGCTGACGTCGAGCGTGCAGTCAGCGCCGCCGGCGGCGTGGGAGTCGCTGGCGCGGACCGGCAAGGCGCGAGCGGCGATCCGCCGGGCGACGCGCGCCGCGATGCGCGATCAGTATGCGGGCCTCGGCCGCCGCATCGTCGAGCGCCTGTTCGCGCGCGCCAAGATCGAATACGCGGACGACAAGCTGAAGGGCGCGCTGCCGCGACTGGCGCGGGCCTCGATCGAGGACGTGATGGCCTCGGTCGGACGCGGCGAGATGAAAGCGTCGGACGTCGCCCGTGCGATGTATCCGGACTACAAGGAAGAACGGACCGCGCGGTTCGGCGGCAAGAAGCCGGAAAAGCCGGGCGTGAAGCCGACGCCCGAGGCCGGCAAGGTCGGCCCGGCCGTTCCGATCGGCGGCATCCATTCGGGTCTTCCGGTGAAGTTCGCGCCGAACGGCGGCGCGGTGCCGGGCGATCGCATCGTCGGCATCGTCTCGCCGGGCGAGGGCATCACCATCTACCCGATCCATTCGCCGGCCTTGAAGGAATTCGAGGAAGAGCCGGAGCGCTGGCTCGACGTCAAATGGGATATCGACGAGACCACGCCGCAGCGTTTCCCGGCGCGGCTGTTCGTGCAGAACGTCAACGAGCCCGGCAGCCTCGCGCAGATCGCCAGCGTGATCGCCGAGCACGACGGCAACATCGACAACATCAACATGAGCCGGCGCTCGCCGGACTTCACCGAACTCACCATCGATCTCGAGGTCTATGACCTCAAGCATCTCAGCGCCATCATCGCCCAGCTTCGCGCCAAGGCAGTGGTGGCCCATGTCGAGCGCGTCAACGGATGACGGCGTTCGGCCCGCTCTTTCGTCGCTAGTCCCGCAGGTCCCCCATGCCAAACGCCTCTCCGCTGCGTCTCGGAGTCAACATCGATCACGTCGCCACGGTTCGTAACGCGCGCGGCGGTCGCCATCCCGATCCGGTGCGCGCGGCGCTGATGGCGATCGAGGCCGGCGCCGACGGCATCACGGCGCATCTGCGCGAAGACCGCCGCCATATCCGCGACAACGACATGGAGCGGCTGAAGGCGGAGATCTCCAGGCCGCTCAATTTCGAGATGGCGGCGACGCCCGACATGGTGCGGATCGCGCTCGGCGTGAAGCCGCACGCGGTGTGCCTGGTGCCGGAGCGCCGCGAGGAGCTGACCACCGAAGGCGGCCTCGACGTCGTCGGCCAGCGCGAGTCGCTGGCGCCGTCGATCGCCCGCTTCAACGACGCGGGCGTCCGGGTGTCGCTGTTCATCGCGGCCGATCCGGCGCAGATCGAAATGGCCGCCAAGCTGAAGGCGCCGGCGATCGAACTGCATACCGGCGCCTGGTGCGACGCGATTACCGACGACGAGCCCGCCAAGGCGGCGGAGGAGTGGCGGCGGATCGTGGCCGGGGCCGCGCTGGCGCGGTCGGCCGGACTCGAAGTCCACGCGGGCCACGGTCTCGACTACGCCACGGCCGAAACCATCTCGGCGCTGCCGCAGATCGTGGAACTCAACATCGGCTTCTACATGATCGGGGAGGCGCTGTTCGTCGGCCTTTCCGAAACCGTGAAGGCGATGCGCGCCGCGATGGATCGCGGCCGGGCCAAGGTCGCGGCCGCATGATCATCGGCATCGGCTCCGACCTGATCGACATCACCCGCATCGCCAAGGTGATCGAGCGCCACGGCGAGCGCTTCACCGACCGGATCTTCACCGAGACCGAGCGGGCGCGGGCGGCCCGGCGCGACCAGCAGCCGAAACTGGTGGCCGCCACCTATGCCAAGCGGTTCGCCGCCAAGGAGGCCTGTTCCAAGGCGCTGGGAACCGGGATCCGCCAGGGCGTGTGGTGGCGCGACATGGGCGTGGTCAATCAGCGGGGCGGGCGCCCCACCATGGTGCTGACGGGCGGCGCCAAGGCCCGGCTCGACGCCCTGACTCCGGCCGGCATGACCGCGCAGATCGACCTGTCGATCACCGACGAATGGCCGCTGGCGCAGGCCTTCGTGGTCATCTCGGCCGTCCCCAGAATTCCGGCCTGATCCTGCCGCAGGCCGGCGTCCGGCGCAGAACCCCCTGATTCGTCATAGGATTAGTGAGTTTTGACCGGACAGTTGATTGCACGCTCCGCGACAACGGTTTACAACCGCGCGGAACCCTCGGCGGGTCGAGTCTACGGTGAGGGAGTCCGGTTCCGGCCCCCGCCGCCAAGCAGTTTCTCATCGCGGAGCGGGTCGCTTCACCTGAGAACTATCGTCCACCGCGCAGCGACCGCGACGGCAATCGGGAAAGCGATGAGCGTGACATCCGGTACGAAATCTGAAGGCGGCATCGGCGAGACGATCCGCGTCGTCATCCATGCCCTCATCATCGCCCTGGTGATCCGCACCTTCCTGTTTCAGCCGTTCAACATCCCGTCCGGCTCGATGAAGGCGACGCTGCTGGTCGGCGACTATCTGTTCGTCTCGAAATACTCCTACGGCTACAGCCACTACTCGATCCCGTTGTCGCCGCCGATCTTCTCCGGGCGGATCTTCGGCTCCGATCCGAACCGCGGCGACGTCGTGGTGTTCCGGCTGCCGAAGGACGACTCCACCGACTACATCAAGCGGGTGATCGGACTGCCGGGCGACCGCATCCAGATGCGCGAGGGCCGGCTCTACATCAACGACAACCCGGTGCAGCGCGAGCGGCTCGACGACTATGTCGGCGAAGACCCCTGCGGCTCCGAGGCGACCGCGCGCGTCAAGCGCTGGAAGGAAACGCTGCCGAACGGCGTCAGCTACGACACGCTGGATTGCGTCGATAACGGCTTCTACGACAACACCAACGTTTACACCGTTCCGCCCGGGCATTTCTTCATGATGGGCGACAACCGCGACAACTCCACCGACAGCCGCGTGCTGTCGGCCGTCGGTTACGTGCCTTACGAAAACATCATCGGCCGCGCGCAGATGATCTTCTTCTCGATCGCCGAAGGCGAGCACGCCTGGCAGATCTGGCGCTGGCCGACCGCCGTGCGCTGGGGCCGCATCTTTACGATCGTGCGATGACAGAGGACGTAACCATCGACAGCCCGCCGACTGCCAGCGATCCGACTGCGCCGACGCCGCCGGCAGCAGCCGAGGCGCCGGCCGGCCGCAAGCGCCGCAGCAAGGCGAAGTCGAAGGCGACGGCGGTCGCGATCGAGCAGCGGATCGGCCACAGCTTCGCCGACCCGTCGCTGCTCAACACCGCGCTCACGCATGTGTCCGCGCTGAAATCCGCGCGCAACCGCGCCGACAGCTATCAGCGGCTCGAATTTCTCGGCGACCACGTGCTCGGCCTCGTGGTGTCCGACATGCTGTATCGCGCGTTTCCGAATGCGGACGAGGGCGAATTGTCGAAGCGGCTCGCCGATCTGGTTCGCAAGGAAACCTGCGCCGACGTCGCGCGCAGCCTCGATCTCGACGAAGGCATCCGGCTCGGTACGGTCGGCGCGGGCGCCGGCGCGCGGCTGCGCAAATCCGTGCTGGGCGACATCTGCGAGGCGGTGATCGGCGCCGTGTATCTCGACGGCGGCTATCCGGCCGCGGCCGACTTCGTGCAGCGCAACTGGACCGAGCGGATGAAGAAGCCGGCGCGCTCGCTGCGCGATCCGAAGACCGTGTTGCAGGAGTGGGCGCAGGGCAAGGGCCTGCCGACGCCGGTGTATCGCGAGGTCGAGCGCACCGGCCCGCATCACGATCCGCAATTCCGCGTCGCCGTCAGCCTGCCGGGTCTCGAGGACGCCGAAGGCGTCGGCGGCAGCAAGCGCGCGGCCGAGAAGGTCGCGGCCTCGGTGATGCTCGCGCGCGAAGGCGTCAGTGGCGGCAACAACGATGTCTGAACCGATCGAGACGCCTGAAGCGACCAGCCGCTGCGGCTTCGTCGCGCTGATCGGCGCGCCCAATGTCGGCAAATCGACGCTGGTCAATGCGCTGGTCGGCTCCAAGGTCACTATCGTGTCGCGCAAGGTGCAGACCACGCGCGCGCTGATCCGCGGCATCGTGGTCGAGGGCAGCTCGCAGATCATCCTGGTCGACACCCCCGGCATCTTCGCGCCGAAGCGCCGGCTGGATCGCGCGATGGTCAGGACCGCCTGGAGCGGCGCGCACGACGCCGATCTCGTCTGCGTGCTGCTCGACGCCCGCGCCGGGATCGACGAGCAGGCCGAGGCGATCTTCGACAATCTGAAGAACGTCGCGCGCCCCAAGCTGCTGGTGCTGAACAAGATCGATCTGGTGCCGCGCGAGAAACTGCTCGGGCTGGCGCAGCAGGCCAACGAAAAGCTGGCGTTCGAGCGCACCTTCATGATCTCGGCGCTGTCCGGCGACGGCGTCGATGATCTGCGCCGCGTGCTGGCCGAGAAGGTGCCGCCGGGTCCGTTCCACTATCCCGAAGATCAGATGTCCGATGCGCCGCTGCGGCATCTCGCGGCGGAGATCACCCGCGAGAAGATCTTCCGCAAGCTGCACCAGGAACTGCCGTATCAGTCGACGGTCGAGACCGACGTCTGGACCGAACGCAAGGACGGCTCGGTGCGGATCGAGCAGACGATCTTCGTGGAGCGCGAAAGCCAGCGCAAGATCGTGCTCGGCAAGGGCGGCGCCACCATCAAGGCGATCGGCGCCGATGCCCGCCGGGAAATCGGCGAAATCCTCGAACAGAAGGTCCATCTGTTCCTGTTCGTGAAGGTGCGGGAGGACTGGGAGAACGACCCGGACCGCTACCGCGAGATGGGCCTGGAGTTTCCCAAGGAATGACCGACGCCACACCGAGCGTCCCGCGCAACGTGTACTGGTTCGAAGTGTTGCTGCTGGCTTCGCTGACGCTCGATTGCATCTCCGTGGCGTTCCAGGACCGCACCATGGACGCCGACATGTCGGCGAGCGTCGTCGCCGCCGCCAACACCATCGCGGCCGGGCTGATCATCCTGCTGACCTATCTGGTCTGGCTCGCCGCCCACGGCCGCAAGAAGTGGGCGCGCGCGGTGCTGACCGCGTCGCTGGCGTTTTCGGTGGTGTCCCTGCTGCAGATCATCAGCGCCAGCGGCATCGAGCCCGGCCTGTGGATCGACATCGCGTCCTGCGCGCTGACCGGCGTAGGCATCTATCTGTCCTACACCGGCGACGCCCGCGGCTGGTTCACCGGGTAGCATTGTCGAGTTCCGGCCGCAGCCTTCGGCCGCGATCAGACCTGCAACGCCGGCGCTTGGTCGCGAATATGTGAGCAGTGGTGCCCGACTGCAGGTTCAGATCGCTCCTACATGTTTCCTGCTGAATTTTCGGCGTGCAAAGCCCGGTAATCTCCGGCACGGCGCGTCCGATCCAACGGAGACAACCATGACGGCAGGGAAGACGCTGGTCGCGACGGCAGTGCTGGCGATCATCACGGCCACATCTGCGTCGGCGCAGGAGCCCGCAGCCTTCCAGTCCATGTATCCGAACCGGGACGTTCTGAACGGCGGCGCGCTGACGCCGGCGGGCCGGATGGGACTGGAAGAGGCCGGGGGCGCCGTGTCCTCACCCCGAGCCTCTTCCGGCGCCGTCGCGCCGCTCGCGGCTCCCCAACCGGTATCGCCGGCGCGACGTCGGTCATATCGTCATCCCCGAAACTAAGGTTGGCTCGGCCGCTGCGCCGACCGACGAAATCCTGTAGCGTCGCCGCTATGGAATGGAGCGACGAGGGCATCATTCTCGGGGTTCGGCGGCACGGCGAGGCCGCCGCGATCGTCGAGTTGCTGACGCGCGAGCACGGCCGGCATCTCGGCATGGTGCGCGGCGGTGCCTCGTCGCGAATGCGGCCGCTGCTGCAGCCCGGCAACAGCGTGCTGGCGGTGTGGCGGGCGCGGCTCGACGAGCATCTCGGCTACTACCAGCTCGAAGGCACGCGGCTGCGTGCCGCGACGATGCTGGCGTCGTCGCATGCGGTCTATGGCGTGACGCATCTGGCGTCGCTCGCCCGGCTGCTGCCGGAACGCGATCCGCATGAAGAGATCTACGAGATGCTGGAGCGCACGCTCGACGATTTCGATGACGTCGGCGAGGCCGCCGCGCACCTGATCCGCTTCGAGCTGGCGATGCTGGCCGAGCTCGGTTTCGGGCTCGACCTGTCGACCTGCGCCGCGACCGGGACGACGACCGACCTGATCTATGTCTCGCCGAAATCCGGCGGGGCGGTGTCGCGCACCGCCGGCGAGCCGTGGCGCGACAAGCTGCTGCGGCTCCCGGCCTTCCTGCGCGACGCGGAGGGCGCGGACGGCTGGTCCGGTCAGGACCTGCGCGACGGCTTCGACCTGACCGGCCGCTTCCTGCTGCGCAACGTGCTGGAGCCGCGCGGGCAGGGGCATTCGGATGCCCGCGACGGGTTCATCAACGCGGTGGCGAGAGCGCTGGCGCGGGTCGCGATCCCTTGAACGAGGTCCGTCGATCAAACGTAGCGTGGCAGCCGCCGGCCCGGCAGCAGATCGTAGGGCGCGCGCCAGCCCGGCAGGGCCGCCAACCGGTCGAGCCAGGCACGCACCGCTGGGTGGCTGGCGGCGAGATCGAAGCCGGTTTCGTCTTCCGGGAACGACAGATAGGCCATTATCGAGATGTCGGCGATCGTCGGGCTGTCGCCGGCCGCGAAGGCGCGCTCGCGCAGATGCGAGTCCAGGATCGTCAGGTAGTCGTCGATCCGCCTGCGGAAATACGCGAGCACCTCGGTGTTGGCCGATGGCATGAAGGTGCGGGCGAAGCGGTAGGTCGCGACGTAGCTGCTGAGCTTGTGGTTGTCCCAGAACAGCCAGCGCATCACCTCGAATTTTTCGTCCGCGGTGGCGCCGCCGAACCGGCCGTAGCGCTCGGCGAGTTGCAGCAGGATCGGCGCGGTCTGCGTCAATCGTACGCCGTCTTCCTCAAGCACCGGGATCTCGCCCATTGCATTGACTTGCGCGCGCCATTCCGGCGTCCGGGTGACGCCGCTGCCGAAGTCGGTCCAGACCGGCTCGAAACTCTGTCCACACAGTGTTAGCATCAATGCGAGCTTGTAGCTGTTTCCGGATTCGGGAAAGTAGTGCAGGCGGTAGGTCGGCATTCGGCCTCCTTGCGCTTCGCGGCGCGGGTCGGACAGGCTGCGTTTACACATCGAGAACAATATTTCGGTAGAACAGAACAAATGTTCGGTCAATGACGATCGCACGGTTTGCCGATATTGGCGGCATGAGCATGATCGAAGCGGACGACACCAACGATCGCGAGCGTCCTCTGATGGAGGCCACGTTGCGGCTGATCGGGCGCAGCGGTCTCAAGGCGGTGACGCACAGGGCGGTGGCGACCGAAACCGGCATGTCGCTCGGCGCGATCACGCATCATTTCGGCACACGCGATCTGCTGGTCGATGCCGCGTTGAGCTTCGCGCTGAGGCGCGAGGTCAAGCGGCTGCGCGCGCTGGCGCTGAGCTTGCAGACCGATGCGCTGGATGTGGACGCCTGGATCGATGCGCTGGTCGGCTGGTACGCCAAGGAGCTCGATTCCGAGGCCGATCTTCACATCGCCTGCTACGAGGCGTTTCTGGCGGCAGCCCGCGACGATCGCTATCGGCCGATCGTCGCCGAATGGTACGAAACCTGGCGGCGCAGCGCCGAACTGGCGCTGACCGCGGCGGGCTCGCGCGCGCCGCGGCTGCATGCGGAGATCTTCGTGGCGGCGCTGGTCGGCATCGTGCTGCAGCAGCTCGCGGCTCCGCGCCGAAGCTTCAAGAAGGAGACGCGGGCTGCCTTGTCCGAACTGGTGCGCGGGCTGATCGGAAAGCGCTGATGAGCCTGTGCCCGGACGGCGCCAAGCGCCGATCCGGGTGGCTCCTCGCAATGAAGAAGGCTCTTAAGCCTTCAGCGCCGCCGCGATCGTCTCGGCGAGCGGTGTGGTCGGGCGGCCGATCAGGCGACCGAGTTCACCGCTGGCGTCGTTCAGCGCGCCCTTGGCGGCGCCGGCGTCGGAGTCAGCCAGCAGCGCGGCGAACGGCTTGGGCAGGCCGGCGCCGATGAGCGCGGCCTCATAGTCCGCTTGCGGCAGGTTCTGATACACCACGGTCTTGCCGCTCTGCCGGCTCAGCTCGGCGACGAACTCCGTCAGCGTGTAGGCGGCGTCGCCAGCCAGCTCGTAGACGTGGCCGGCCTGCGGCACGTCAGCGGTCAACACCTTCACGGCGGCTTCGGCGTAGTCGGCGCGGGCCGCCGAGGCGATCCGGCCGTCGCCGGCGCTGCCGAGCAGCGCGCCGTGCCCCAGCGCCGCCGGGATCGAGGCCGCATAGTTCTCGGTGTACCAGCCGTTGCGGAGCAGGGCGTGCGGCACGCCGGACGCCTTCAGCGCCGCTTCGGTCTGGCGATGCTCTTCGGCCAGACCGAGCGGCGAGGTGTCGGCGTGCAGCAGGCTGGTGTAGGCCAGCAGCGAGACGCCGGCCTGTTTGGCGGCCTCGATGGCGTTGCGGTGCTGGGCGGTGCGCTGTCCGATCTCGCTGGACGAGATCAGCAGCGCGCGGTCGACGCCGGCGAATGCGGCCGTCAGCGTCTCGGGGCGACCGTAGTCGCCGGTGTGGACGTGCAGGCCCCGGGCGGCGAACTCCGCCGCGGCCTTGTCGCTGCGAACCAGCACGCCGATCTGGGAGGCGGCCACGGTCTTGAGCAGGCCGTCGATGACCAGCCGGCCAAGCTGGCCGCTGGCACCGGTGACGAGAAAGCGGGAGGCGGACATCGGGAGCTCCTGGATGGTTTTGATTTGAGAGTAGGTCTATAATGGAGACCTTCTAGACCGTCCGTAAGGAGGCAGTTTTCGGTGACAAGGTTACCTGCACAGAACCTGGCGACCGCCGCCCACCGCGCCACGTTGGCCGACCGCTATGCGGCGTGGCGCGCGCTCGGCTTCGACGCCGCGCGGTGCCCGGTGCGTAACGTGCTCGACCATCTGGGCAGCAAATGGAGCACGCTGCTGCTTATCGCGTTGGCTGAAAAGCCGATGCGATTCAACGCATTGTTGCGGGATGTTCCAGACATTTCGAGGCGGATGCTGACGCAGACGCTGCGCGACCTGGAGCGCGACGGGCTGGTGTCGCGACAGGTGTTTCCGACCAAGCCGCCGAGTGTCGAATACCGGCTGTCGGCCATGGGCGAGTCCGTGCTCGGACCGCTGACGGCGCTGGTCGGCTGGGCCGAGCAGCATTTCCCGGACATCGAGCAGGCGCGGGCGCGGTTCGACGGCGGCGCGGCCGGTTCCGCGGCCCTGGAAGGCCCAAACGACAGGGTTGCGCTTGCTCCCGTCCCGGTCCGGGGATAACCCCTCGCCATGGGAAAAAGATTGATTCCGCCGGAGCCGGCCGAGATCCACGAGGTGCAGCTTCGCGATGCGCTCGAAGAGCGCTACCTCGCTTATGCGCTCTCGACCATCATGCATCGCGCCTTGCCGGACGCCCGCGACGGGCTGAAGCCGGTGCATCGCCGCATTCTCTACGGCATGCGGCTGCTGCGGCTCGACCCCGGCACACCGTTCAAGAAATCCGCCAAGATCGTCGGCGACGTGATGGGCTCGTTCCATCCGCATGGCGACCAGTCGATCTACGACGCGCTGGTGCGCCTCGCGCAGGACTTCTCGTCGCGCTATCCGCTGGTCGATGGCCAGGGCAATTTCGGCAATATCGACGGCGATAACCCGGCCGCCTATCGCTACACCGAAGCGCGCATGACCGATGTCGCGCGCCTCTTGCTCGAAGGCATCGACGAGGACGGCGTCGCTTTCCGACCGAACTACGACGGCCAGGCCAAGGAGCCGGTGGTGTTGCCCGGCGGCTTCCCGAATCTGCTCGCCAACGGCGCGCAGGGCATCGCGGTCGGCATGGCCACCGCGATCCCGCCGCACAATGCCGCCGAGCTGTGCGACGCCGCGCTGCATCTGATCGAGAAGCCCGACGCCAAGTCGAAGGCGCTGCTGCGCTTCGTCAAGGGACCCGATTTCCCGACCGGCGGCATCATCATCGACTCCAAGGAAAGCATCGCCGAGGCCTACACCACCGGCCGCGGGGCGTTCCGCACCCGCGCCAAGTGGACCCAGGAAGAGGGCGTGCGCGGCACCTGGAGCGTGGTGGTCACCGAGATCCCGTGGCTGGTGCAGAAGTCGCGGCTGATCGAGAAGATCGCCGAGCTGCTCAACGACAAGAAGCTGCCGCTGGTCGGCGACATCCGCGACGAGTCCGCCGAGGACGTGCGCATCGTCATCGAGCCGAAGTCGCGCGCGGTCGATCCGGCGCTGATGATGGAGTCGCTGTTCCGTCTGACCGAGTTGGAGAGCCGGATTCCGCTGAACCTCAACGTACTGGTCGGCGGCCGAATCCCCAAGGTGCTCGGCCTCGCCGAATGCCTGCGCGAATGGCTCGACCATTTGCGCGACGTGCTGCTGCGTCGCTCGAACTATCGCAAAACGCAGATCGAGCATCGGCTCGAGGTGCTCGGCGGTTACCTGATCGCGTACCTCAACATCGACGAGGTGATCAGGATCATCCGCACCGAGGACGAGCCCAAGCCGGTGCTGATGAAGACCTTCGACCTGACGGAAATTCAGGCCGAAGCGATCCTCAACATGCGGCTGCGCAGCTTGCGCAAGCTCGAAGAGTTCGAGATCAAGAAGGAAGACAAGGAGCTTCGTGCCGAACTGAAGGGCATCAACGCAGTCCTGAAGTCCGAGACCGAGCAGTGGGCCAAGGTCGGCGAGCAGGTCCGCAAGGTCCGCGAGATGTTCGGGCCGAAGACGCCGCTCGGCAAGCGCCGCACCCAGTTCGCCGACGCGCCCGAGCACGATCTCGCCGCGATCGAGGAAGCCTTCGTCGAGCGCGAGCCGGTCACGGTGGTGATCTCCGACAAGGGCTGGGTGCGCACGCTGAAGGGTCACGTCGAGGATCTGTCGGGCCTGAACTTCAAGCAGGACGACAAGCTCGGCCAGTCGTTCTTCGCCGAGACCACCTCGAAGCTGCTGCTGCTGGCAACCAACGGCCGGTTCTACGCGCTCGATGTCGCCAAGCTGCCGGGCGGCCGCGGTCATGGCGAGCCGATCCGCATGTTCATCGACATGGAGCAGGACGCGGCGATCGTCACCGTGTTCGTGCACAAGGGCGGCCGCAAATTCCTGATCGCCAGCCATGACGGGCAGGGCTTCGTCGTCAATGAGGACGAGTGCGTCGGCTCGACCCGCAAGGGCAAGCAGATCCTCAACGTCGACATGCCGAACGAGGCGCGGGCGCTGACGGTGGTCGGCGAAGGCGCCGATCAGGTCGCGGTGATCGGCGACAACCGCAAGATGCTGATCTTCCCGCTCGACCAGGTGCCGGAGATGACGCGCGGCCGCGGCGTGCGGCTGCAGAAGTACAAGGACGGCGGGCTGTCCGACATCGTCGCCTTCGTGGCCAAGGAAGGTCTGTCCTGGCGCGACTCCGCAGGCCGCGAGTTCAGCGCCACGCTCAAGGAGCTGGCCGAATGGCGCGGCAACCGCGCCGACGCCGGCCGGCTGCCGCCCAAGGGCTTCCCGAAGTCGAACAAGTTCGGCCGCGGCATCGAGTAAGTCCGGCGTGCGGCTCGCTCAGGCCGCCGCTTGCGCCATCATATCCGGTTGTCGCCGCAGGGCGACGACCGGCGATGCAAGGATCACCAGCGCCTGCAGGGCGAAGCCGGCGGCGGCGACATACAGGCAAGGCTCGGCGCCGAATGTGCCGCCAACCAGGGCGGCGATCGCCGAGCCCAGCGGCCGGGCGCCGTAGCTCAGAATGTTGATCGCCGAAACGCGGCCGAGCAGATGGGCCGGCGTCACCGCCTGACGCAGCGTGGTGGTCGAGATCACCCACAGGATCGGACCCGCTCCCATCACGAAGAAGCTCAGCCCGGCCAGCGCGCCGACCGGCAGGTAGATCGTCGCCACCATCAGCAGCGAGGCCGCGAAGCCGGAGACTGGCCCGAGCGCGACCACCACGCCGAACGGCAGCCGCCGCATCGCGCGCGTCGCCAGCAGCGCGCCGACGATCATGCCGACGCCGTACATCGCCAGCGTCAGGCCGATGCCGACCGCGCTGAGCTGCAGGTGGCCGACGCCGTAGGGAATGAACACGCCCATCAGGGCGAACGACGCCGTGCCGAAGATGAGCTGGGTCACGAACACTGGGCGTAGCAAGGGATGGCACGCGACGAACGCCGCGCCGTCTTTCAATTCCTGCCAGGGATGTCGCTTGGGCGGCGCGTACCGTATCGGCTCGGCAATTCGTGCCAGCAGCAGCACGGCCGCGAGCGACAGCGCCGCGGCGATGCCGAAGGCCGATGCGCCGCCGATCCATCCGACCAGCGCGCCGCCGAGCGCGGGGCCGCCGGCGAAGGCGATGGTGCGCGCGAGTTCGATGCGGGAATTGGCTGCGGCGAGGTCGCTCTGACCGACCAGCGCGGGCACCAGCGCCGGCGCGGCCACGCTGTAGGCGACGGTGCCGCACACGCTGGCAAAACCGAGTAGTGCCATCCACCACAGCGTCAGGCCGCCGGTGACGAGCAGCAGCAGGATGCCCGTCAGCGCGAGGGCGCGGACCGCTTCGGCCACGACCATCAGCGTGCGGCGTGACATGCGATCGGCCAGCAGGCCGGCCGGGATCGCGAACAGCAGGAACGGCAGCGTCACCGCGGTCTGTAGCGCACCGGTGGCACCGGCATCGGCGTGGAGTAGCAGAACCGCGACGATCGGGGCTGCAGCCAGCGCGATCTGCTCAGCGGATTGCGCCGCCAGATTGGACCAGGCGAGACGATTGAAGGCCGCGGGCAGCCGCGTTGGGCGCCGCGTGTCGAGGACGTCGGTCATCGGGGGCTCGGAGGTGGGGAGGGGGCATCAACGCAACCTCACCCTAGGAAGCCGCCTGTCAGGCAGCCACCCGGTTTCCGATCCCCTCGATCGACAGCGCCGTCGAAGTTCCGGACGACGCTATTTGGCGGGCGTGCTCGCCGGCGGCGGCGCCAGGCCGGGATGGCGGTTCGGCTTCATGGTGCCGAGATAGAACGACGCGCCGCCCACCAGCACCACGCACAGGAAGTACACCACATAGGCCTGCGGGGGCCTGGTCGCCCACCGCAGCAGGCCGCCGAACGACAGGGACTGGTTGGACTGGTTCTGCATGGGCGGCGTTGTGCGCGAAATCACGTCCCAGGAAAAGCGGGAATCGGCAGAGGCGCCGTGCCAAGATGGCGGCGTGACGACCGGTGCCCAATCAACCGGCGTGCTCACTGAATTTGCAGCGCACAACCGAAATACCTCCGACGCCCAGCGAATCTGGGATCAAATGGAAAGGTACCCGGTTCTTGCTTTTGCAAATCAGTTGCAAGAAGGATCGAAATCATCCAGTCTGAGCACATGGACGCACGTACGCCTGGACCTCGCCCGGATCTGCCGCTCCAGCCCGAGGCTGGACCGGCGGGCTGGCGCTCTGCGCGCGGCGAGCCGTCGCTTGTGGGGATGTTCGGCTCCGTGCCGGCGCGGGCGAGCGGATCGTTCGGCCGCAAGCTGATCGCTTTCCTCGGGCCGGGCTATCTGGTCGCCGTCGGCTACATGGATCCCGGCAACTGGGCGACCTCGCTCGCGGGTGGTTCGAAGTTCGGCTACACGCTGCTCAGCATCGCGCTGATCTCCAACATCATGGCGATCATCCTGCAGTCGCTGTGCACGCGGCTCGGCGTCGGGGCCGGGCGCGATCTGGCGCAGGCCTGCCGCGACGCGTTTCCGCGCTGGGTGTCGTGGCCGCTGTGGCTGTCCGCGGAAATCGCCATCACGGCGACCGACCTCGCCGAAGTGATCGGCACCGCGATCGGCCTCAATCTGCTGTTCGGCATTCCGCTTGAGCTCGGCGTGCTGATCACCGCGGCTGATGTCTTCCTCGTCCTGGCGCTGCAGGCGTTCGGCTTCCGCTGGATCGAGGCCTTCGTGGTGGCGCTGCTCGGCGTCATCGCCGCCTGTTTCGCCATCCAGATCGCGATGGCGGATCCGGACTGGGGCGGGGTCATCCGCGGCTTTGCGCCGACCACCGAGATCTTCAAGAACAGCGAGATGCTGTATCTGGCGCTCGGCATCATCGGCGCCACGGTAATGCCGCATAATCTGTACCTGCATTCCGGCCTGGTGCAGACCCGCGGCTATCGCGACGACATCCCGTCCAAGCGCGAGGCGATCAAGCTCGCCACCGTCGACTCGACGCTGGCGCTGTGCCTGGCGCTGACCATCAACGCCTCGATCCTCATCCTCGCGGCGGCGACCTTCCACCACGCCGGCAAGACCGACGTCGCCGAACTCGATCAGGCCCACGCGTTCCTGGCGCCGCTGCTCGGCTCGACGCTGGCGCCGACGCTGTTCGGCATCGCGCTCTTGTGCTGCGGCCTCAACTCCACGATCACCGCGACGCTTGCGGGGCAGATCGTGATGGAGGGCTTCATCCAGTTCAAGATGGCGCCGTGGCTGCGCCGGATGATCACCCGGATGATTGCGATCGTGCCGGCGGTCGGCGTCACGATGTGGGCCGGCGAGAAGGCGACCGGGCAGTTGCTGATCCTCAGTCAGGTCGTGCTGAGTTTGCAGCTTCCCTTCGCGGTGGTGCCGCTGGTGATGTTCACCGCCAGCCGCGCCAAGATGGGCGTGTTCGTTGCCCCGCGCTGGCTCTCGGCATCGGCCGCGGTGATCGCATTCATCATCATCGCGCTGAACATGAAGCTGGTGTTCGACTTCGCGACCGGGTGATCGCGCAATCTACCCGCTGATACAGCGCCATCTGCACGGCGCGCCATCCTGAGGTGCTCGCCCGTCAGGGCGAGCCTCGAAGGATGGCCCACGCGTGCTTGCTACCCATCCTTCGAGGCTCGCTGCGCTCGCGCCTCAGGATGACGCCCAGACAATTGAGAGGTGATATCAGTCCTGCGGCTCGGGGTATTCGCCGGATGCGTCGATGCGGATCCAGCCGCTGGAGGCGAGGCGCTGTTGCGGCAAATAGCGGCCCTTGTAGTCCATCTTCTTGGAGCCTTCGATCCAGTAGCCGAGATAGACGTAGGGCAGGCCGAGGCGGCGGGCGCGGGCGATGTGATCGAGGATCATGAAGGTGCCGAGCGAACGGCTCTGCTCGCCGGGCTCGTAGAACGAGTAAACCATCGACAGCCCATCCCCCAGCACGTCGGTCAGCGCCGCGGCCATCAGGTCGCCGCCGCGGCCGGTGACGCCGGAGTCGACGGTGCGCTTGCGATACTCGATGATGCGGGTCTCGACGTGACTGTCCTCGACCATCATCGCGTAGTCCAGCACGGTCATGTCGGCCATGCCGCCGTTGCGATGGCGTTGGTCGAGATAGGCGCGGAACACCGAGTACTGTTCCGAGGTCGGCACCGGGTTGCGCTGCTCGCCGATGATGTCGGCGTTGCGGGCGAGGATCTTGCGCTGATTGCGCGACGGCCGGAATTCATTGGCGATCACCCGGACCGAGACGCAGGACCGGCACTGGTCGCAGGCGGGGCGGTAGGCGATCGACTGGCTGCGGCGGAAGCCGCCATGTGTGAGCAGATCGTTCAGCTCGCCGGCCTTGTTGCCGACCAGATGGGTGAACACCTTGCGCTCGTGCCGGCCCGGCAAATACGGGCACGGCGAGGGGGCCGTCAGATAGAACTGCGGGGTGTCGCGCGAGTGCTGAGTCACGTCGGTCCGTTCAATGTCCAACGCGGTCCAGCATCGCGCTCCGGCCGGCTCCGGTCAATCAGTTTGGCGACCCGTCACGGGCGGGCCGGCTCGGCGGCCAGCGCCGTGCTGTTGATAATCACGGTTCCGAGCACGATGTCGTGCAGCAGCCGGCGGCGGCCGTTGAACAGGCCGACCAGCAGCACCAGCGGCGACAGCGCCGAGACCGACAGCCAGAACAGGAAGGCGTGCACCGCGCCGAGCACGAAGTAGCCCGGCTCGCCGGTCCAGGTCACCAGCTCGATGCCCATCGCCCGCATGCCGAGCGTCGCCGAATGCGGTCCGCCGAGCGAGGCGCCGTAATAGACCAGCGCCCAGATCACCGAGGCGGGCGACACGATCCAGAACAGCGTCCAGCCGAGGCCCAGCGTGACCACGCCGAACACCGCGATGAAGACGCAGGCGAGAATCACCGGGATCGCCAGCACCACGACGTCGATCAGGAACGCGAAGACGCGCTTGGTCAGCACACCCTGGAACAGCTCCGGAGCGCGCCAGGGATCGAATGCCGCCGGCTGGTCGTAGCCGCCGCCGCGCGAGTCGCTGCTGCGCCAGCCCGAGCTCGGGCCGGACCCGCTCTGTCCGTTCGAACCATAGTCAGACATGACCCCGCTCCCAGCTTGCAAAATGGCGACGCGGTTCGACATGGCGACGGCACCGCCCCACCGCAAGGCTGCCGCGACATTACAAAGCGGCAATTGGCGGGGTGCGCGGCCAGGGCGCCAAAACGGAAATGGCCGGGACGAAGCCCGGCCATGACGCAGATTGATGAGGAGGTGAAGCGTTCGACGCGTCGGAGCCCGAAGCTGGTGTGCTTCGCGCCGGCTCGCTGCGGCGGCTCAGGTCAGCTTCTTCAGCTTTTCGGCCGCCTGCGGCGCGAAGTAGGTGAGGACGCCGTCGGCGCCGGCGCGCTTGAAGGCGAGCAGGCTTTCCAGCATCGCGCGGTCGCCGTCGAGCCAGCCATTGTTGGCGGCGGCAGCGATCATCGCGTACTCGCCCGACACCTGATAGGCGAAGGTCGGCACCGCGAAGGTTTCCTTCACGCGGCGGACGATGTCGAGATACGGCATGCCGGGCTTCACCATCACCATGTCGGCGCCCTCGGCGAGATCGAGCTCGACCTCGCGAATCGCCTCATCGGTGTTGGCCGGGTCCATCTGATAGGTGCGCTTGTCGCCGGTCAGCGCCTTGGCCGAGCCGATCGCGTCGCGGAACGGGCCGTAGAAAGCCGATGCGTACTTCGCCGCATAGGCCATGATCTGCACGTCGAGGAAGCCCGCCGCGTCGAGCGCCTCGCGGATCGCGCCGATGCGGCCGTCCATCATGTCCGAGGGCGCGATCACGTCGCAGCCGGCCTCGGCCTGCACCAGCGACTGTTTGACCAACACCGCGACGGTTTCGTCGTTGAGGATGCGGCCGTCCTGGATCAGGCCGTCATGGCCGTGGCTGGTGAAGGGATCGAGCGCGACGTCGCACAGCACGCCGAGTTCGGGGAACTCCTTCTTGATGGCGCGAACGGTGCGGCACACCAGATTGTCGGCGTTGGTCGCTTCCGTGCCTTCTTCGTCGCGCAGCGACGGCTCGGTGTAGGGAAACAGCGCGATGCAGGGAATGTCCAGCTTGGCGGCGCGTTCGGCGGCGCGCACCACCTGGTCGATGCTCAGGCGTTCGACGCCCGGCATCGAGTTGATCGGCGCGCGCTTGTTGTCGCCGTCGATCACGAACATCGGCCAGATCAGATCGTCGGTGGTCAGCACGTTTTCGCGGACCAGGCGGCGGGCCCACTCGGTCTTGCGATTGCGCCGCGGGCGCACGGTGAGGTCGAGCGACGGGGCGGACGGCCGGAGGGCGGGTTCGCGAACTTCGATAGGACGGCCGAATTTAATCGCCATTGTGCCAACTCTCCCTGCAGGCGTCCGGTTTGGAGCATCAAGCTAGCATTTTGACATTGCCGCGTCACTGCGCTGTTGATTTGGCGCAATCGCAGCGCAGCAAGCGCGATCACAGGCGATTGATTTTGCCGTCCCGGCGGGCCAAGACTCCCGCCGCACGCTGCATCGACCACCCCGGGCCAGGAGCCGCATGACCGAGATCCAACCCACGTCGCGCGAACAGCCGCCGCGAGATCCCGCGGTCGGAGTCGCCGCGATCGCGCCCGAGCGCGACGAGCAGCACGAGAACGACTGGACCCAGCGTCTGGTGCTGTTCCTGCGCGTGATGGCGGTGATCTCGATCTGCAAGGGACTTTATCACTGGGCGCAGATCACCGGCTTCATCGGCGGCGAGGACGACGCTTTCGAAGTTCAGTCGATGGCGTGGCAGACCGCGACCGTCTATTTCGCCGTGATCGAACTGGTCGCGGCGATCGGTCTGTGGCTGGCGACGCCGTGGGGCGCCGTCGTCTGGCTCACCACCGTCGTGTCGATGGCGGTGATCGAGCTGATGTTTCCGGCGATCTATGGCGGCAGCCTGCTGATCGTCTCGATCGAGGCGCTGCTGCTCGCGGCCTATCTGGCGCTCGCCTGGATGGCGGCGCGCGAACGGCCGCCATAGCCTGATCTCCTCCGCGACGCGCCGAAGGCCGCGCGGCCACTCGCAATCAACCAAGAACAACACTCAAGGGGAGGGCACCATGGACCAGCTTCATTCCGGCGGAACGGGCGGCAGCCTGATCGTCAACGCCATCGCGCGCTACGGCGACCGGCCGGCGATCGCCGACGACACCACGCGCTGGACCTATCGCGAATTCGGCCAGGCGGTCGGCCGTTTCATCGCGCTGTTTCGGAGCGTCGGGCTGACCAAAGGCAGCGCGCTGTCGATCCTGTCGTCGAACCGCGCCGAGTCGTGGGCGGCGATCTCGGCCTCGACCGTGATGGGCCTGCGCTACACGCCGCTGCATCCGATGGCGGCCGAGGACGACCACGCCTTCATCATCGAGGACGCCGAGATCGACGCGCTGATCGTCGAGAGCGGCAAGTTCGCCGCGCGCGGCCTCGCGATCCGCGCCCGCGTGCCCGCCCTCAAGCATCTGTTGTCGTTCGGCGCGGTCGAGGGCGCACGTGACCTGCTGGACGGCTTTGCCAGCGTCGAGCCCGCGCCGCTCGTCGACGAGAGCGTGACCTCCGACATCGCGTGGCTGGCTTACACCGGCGGCACCACCGGCCGCTCCAAGGGCGTGATGATCCCGCATCGCGCGCTGACCACGATGGCGGCGCTGCTCTATGCGGATTGGGATTGGCCCGCCGAGATCCGCTATCTCGCCGCGACACCGATCAGCCACGCCGCCGGCGTCACCGTCTATCCGGTGATGATGCGCGGTGGCTTTACCCGGCTGGTGCCCGGCTTCGAGATCGAGTCGTATTGCCGCGTCGTCGCCGAAGACAGGATCACCGCGGTGTTCCTGGTGCCGACGCTGATCTACGCGCTGATCGACGCCAAGGAGGTGAGGGCACGCCACGACCTGTCGTCGCTCGACATGATCGTGTACGGCGCCGCGCCGATGTCGCCGGACCGGCTGCGCGAGGGCATGGCGATCTTCGGCAAGATCTTCGTGCAGCTCTACGGTCAGACCGAAGCGCCGCAATGCATCACCACGATGCGCAAGATCGATCACGACGACAGCAAGCCCGGCCGCCTCGGCAGTTGCGGTCGGCCCAATCCGCTGGTCGACGTCAAGCTGCTCGACAGCGAGCTGCGCGAGGTCGGCATCGGCGAGCCCGGCGAGATCTGCGTGCGCGGCACGCTGGTGATGGACGGCTACTGGAAGCGGCCCGAAGCGACCGCCGAAGCGTTTCGCGGCGGCTGGCTGCACACCGGTGACGTCGCCGTGAAAGATGCGGACGGTTACTTGTACATCGTCGACCGCACCAAGGACATGATCATCTCCGGCGGCTTCAACATCTATCCGCGCGAAGTGGAAGACGCGCTGATGGCGCATCACGCCGTCGCGTCCGCCGCCGTGATCGGCGTGCCCGACGAGAAATGGGGCGAGGCGGTGAAGGCCTTCGTGGTGCTCAAGCCGGGCGCCAACAACGACGCGGCCGAACTGCAGGCGCATGTGAAAGACAAGCGCGGCGCGCCGTGGTCGCCGAAATCGATCGACTTCGTCGACGCCATTCCGGTGACCGGCCTCGGCAAGATCGACCGCAAGGTGTTGCGCGCGCCGTATTGGGAAGGTCGCACGCGCGGCGTCGCGTAAGATTTTCGGAGAATTGTCGCAGGTAAGGTTCCGGTCACCTTAAAGGGTTCGGTCACGTCCGTTACGGGAATCTTTCGAATTGTAACGGAGCTGTTCTCAAATGCGACAAGCGGGGCGATGAGGGCACGGAATCGGCCCTCATCCGTCAATGAAACGTTGCGAGAAGTGCCCGATCTGCGGGCTTAATCCACGATTCACTGTCTTAAATTCATGATCTCTTTATCGTCTTATTTAAGCTGATGTTCAAAGCACCCCCTTAAGGTGGACCTATCAGACGAGACACAAGTTTCGTCGAATAAGTCGATCAAAAAAGACGACAGGGGAAGTGTCATGATTAAAGCCGTCGCCACGGCAGCCGAAACCGCCGCGCCCGCAGTTGCAGGTCAAGCGCCGGTCCAGCCGCTCTATCTCGAGGCCCTGACTCTGGTGGAGCGGCTGCACCGCCGGCTGCTCGACGTCATTAAGGACGAATTCGATCGTCGCGGCCGCGCTGATATCAACTCGGTGCAGGCGCTGCTGCTGTACAACATCGGCGACAAGGAGCTGACGGCCGGCGAACTGCGCACGCGCGGTTACTATCTCGGCTCCAACGTGTCGTACAATCTGAAGAAGCTCGTCGAGCTCGGCTTCCTCGATCATCAGCGTTCGCGCGTCGATCGCCGCTCGGTCCGGATTCGTCTGACCGCGCAGGGCCAGGAAGTTCGCCACATCGTCGACGCGCTGTATCAGAAGCACGTCAAGACGGTGGAGCAGGTCGGCGGCATCTCCAGCGAGGAGTTCGCCACCCTGAACAAGTCGCTGCACCGTCTCGAGCGGTTCTGGACCGACCAGATCCTGTATCGCCTCTGATTTCCGATCCGGGAGCGCGCCGACGTCGAACCGGCGACAAGCCGGACTGTCCGAGGAAGACAGGCACGCGCGCTCCCCGTAGGCCCTCCAGGTCAGTCTACAGCCAATCTGTCGTCAACGGCTCCTCGCAAGGGGAGCCGTTTTTGTTGCTGCCTGGCCGCTTTGCACGTGGCTCTTCGAGATCTGCCGATTTTTCGAGCCGCGCGGAACTTTTCGCCGCGCTGCAACTTATTATCCTCGGAGAAGCTGCAAAGTCTGGACGGGTACACCATGAATGTCGACGTAATCGGCCGAGCTTACGACATCGCCGCGAACTACCTTCGTGGCAGCGGGGTCATCGCCGACACCTCGGCGACTCACGATGCTTTGCTGCAGCTCATCGTCCAGATGTTTCATCGCGGCGAACGACATCCGATCAAGCTCGCCAACAAGGCGATTTCCATTTTCGAGGCCGCCAAGATCGCGGCCTGAGAAGAGAGGCATTTCATGCAACGAGCCATCGACCGCGTGATCCAGACCTACGGTCTGCTGACCAGCCAGGAAGCTGCCGACCAGGCGAAGGTCAAGGTGGAAAACTATATCCGCACGCTGTTCGAAGCCGGCGAGACCGACGATAATCGCCTGACGGTTTGCGGGCTTGTCTATCTGCGCGAGCTCGACGGCAGCAACGATCCGGTGAAGGCGGGCTACACCGGCCTCTGAGGCAGGTTCACAATGATCCGATTGGTCGCCGGGCTGGTTGCAATCCTCCCGGCGATCGTCGTTTTTGCCGGCGCCATCGCCGGCTCGGAGACCCCGCGCAAGCGCTCGCTACTGGAAGACCTCGGCGTCAAGCGGCTGTTCGACTGGCCGCCGAATGCGCACGACGTGCTGCGCCTGCTGCACGAGTTCGACATGGTCCAGCTTCGCGCGGCGGCGCTCGCCGAGACCCGCGGTACCGACCGGGTGCGGCAGTTCGCGGCCGAGCAGGCGGCGCGGGCCCAGCAGCGCGAGGCGGCCATCGTGCGGCTCAACACCTTCGGGCTTCTCAACATCGATTTCGCCACCGACCCCAGCCTAGTCCGTCGCAACGAGCTGGCGGGGCTGCAGGGGGCCGTCGGGCAGGCCTTCCTGAGCGACTATCTGGCCAAGCAGCGCGAGGACATCGACGACGCCATCGGGCTGCTGCGACGATATCTGCTGCATCCCGACAATGACGATATCCGCCGCTTCGCCAAGCAGCAGCTGCCGCTGCTCGAAGAGACCCGCGAGGAGCTGCAGACGCTGCAGTGATGTCGCCCGGTGGGCATCCGATCCGGGACCGACCGACTGTCAACCGGATTTCACAGCCGGCGGCGAAATTCATGCGGCGCCGCCGCACCGGTAGGCTACAAGGCGCGTCGGATATGCAGCAACAAGGGCAGGGCATGGACAAGAAGGCGATGCGCGAAGAGGCCGAACGGCTGATGCGCGAGGCGATGGCCAACAAGAACGTCACGGTGAAGCAGGGCGACACGGTCATCATGGCCACCTGCGGCAAATGCGGCGCGCCCAACAAGGTCAAGGCGCCGAGGGGCGTCACCCGCGTCGCCTACGTCTGCAAGGAATGCGGCGCCAAGCAGGAGACGATGTAAGGCGTCTGTACGCTCCCCGAGCGGTCCGTCGCCCGGATGCCGGCAGGCGCAATCCGGACAGCGCCAGAGATCGACGACGTTCCCATCCCAGTCGGCGGCGCGTCAGCGCCCCGCAGCTTCCCCGGAGATCGCCATGCTGACGCTTCACCACCTCAACGACTCCCGCTCGCAGCGCATCCTGTGGCTGCTGGAAGAGATCGGCGCGCCCTACGAGCTGAAGCGCTATCAGCGCGACGCCGTCACGCGGCTGGCGCCGCCTGAACTCGCCGCCGTGCACCCGCTCGGCAAGTCGCCGGTGATCACCGACGGCGACCTGACGCTGGTCGAGTCCGGCGCGATTGTCGACTACATCCTGCGCCGGTACGCCCAGGGCAGCACGCTGCGGCCCGCCGAGGGTACGCGCGACTTCGAGACCTATCAGGAATGGCTGCACTACGCCGAGGGCTCGGCCATGCTGCCGCTGATGCTGCAGCTCTACACCAGCCGCCTGAAAGACGCCGCCGCCCCGCTGCAGCCCCGCATCGACAGCGAAATCGCCAACCACCTCGGCTTCATCGAGGGCGCGCTGAAGGGGCGGGAGTATTTCGTCGGCGACAACCTGACCGGCGTCGACATCATGATGAGCTTCGTCGCCGAGGTCGCGGGCTCGTTCGGGAGGCTCGGCCCATACCCGCAGCTGACCGCCTGGATCGATCGCATGCACACCCGGCCGGCGTTTCGGCGGAGTGTGGAGAAGGGCGGGGCGTATCGGATGGCGTGGGGGTGACGGGGCAGCGGCCTCTTGATGGTCATGCTGACCTTCGCTTCCAAACTTGCCCCGCATGTCGCTGCGCTCATGCGGGCTACGGCTACGGCTGCGGCGGTGGGGTCTGAATGTTGGCTTTACCCCAGCCACTCTGCTGAAAGCGCGTCATCGCTTGAATGAACCAATCCGGCTCGAGACGGAGGCAAGATCGGCCCTGTGCGTCGCCGAGTGCCCGAGTACCTGAAGCTGACGAGACGTGGACACCGCCGCGCGCACCGACTTTGATGTCGGTGCGCCGCGAGTCGATCGGCGCGGGGACGGCGCCGATCGACAGGGGCGGACGCGCGATGTCAGGCGCGCGCGACCGTCGGCAAGTCAGGCTGGTGGCGTTCAGCCGAGCAGGGCGTCAGCCGAGCATGGCGTAGGGCACCAGCGGGGCGAGAGTCATCAGTAGGGCGGCTCCGATCGCGGCACGTTCCATCGCGCTGAGCTTGCTGAAAAACGTCATGGCAGACCTCCTCCGGGTTGGTAGTGCCCTCACTACGGCGCGCCACGACGCGTGGATCACTGCAGGCCGGTCACGGCCGCGTGACTCCGCGAGGCCATTTCGCCGCAGCCCGGGCGGCCGTTTTTTCGTCGGCAGCTGTGATCCAAACGCCCGGCCGCAACGTATCGAGCCACGGCCGGATAAATTGGTCGCGCTTAGTCCGTGACCGTCATGACGTCGGGGCCAGGCGCGGGCCGCACCGGAGCGAACGGGCGATCGTCGGATGAGAGCACAGACGCGCGATGACGGAGTCGTTGCCAACTACCCGCCCGGTCTGCGCGGCCTCGCATCTCGACGGTCGGGCGCCTCGACGGAAGGCGCAATGCATCCTGCGGTCGCGGTCGGTAGGTTCGGCGCCGGGGCAGGGCCGCTCGATCAATGGGCGGATCTCGGCCGATCGTCGCGCGAGAATGGACTGGTCGCCATGGACAAGCTGCGGAGCGACCCTTCGGAGATCGCGGACCCGTGGTCCGCCTGCATCGTGCGGATCGCCGCCGCGCAGGACGAGGCGGCGTTCGAGGAGCTGTTCCGGCATTTCGCGCCGCGCCTGAAATCCTATTTCTCGCGGCGCGGCAGCGATCCCGCGCTGGCGGAGGAGATCACGCAGGAGACGATGGTGTCGGTCTGGCGCAATGCCGCGGCCTACGATCCTGCCCGGGCCTCGGCGGCGACCTGGATCTTCGCCATCGCCCGCAATGTCGGCATCGACCGGTTTCGCCAGGCGCGGCGGCCGTCGTTCGATCCCAACGATCCCGCGTTCATCCCGGACGACGAGGAGCCGCCGGACCGGCTGCTCGAACGCGCCGAGATCGAACAGACCGTGCGCGAGGTGATGAATGGACTGTCCGCCAACGAGAAGAGCGTGCTGATGCTATCTTTCTACGAGAACCGCTCCCACGGCGAAATCGCCGAGCATCTTGGCCTGCCGGTCGGGACGGTGAAGTCCCGGATCCGTCTCGCCTTCGGCAAGCTGCGCGCGGCGCTCGACGGCCGCACCGGAGCCGGGCGATGAGCGCGCGCCACCATATCGGCGACGATCTGCTGCTGAGCTATGCCGCCGGCACGCTGGACGAAGCCTCCAGCCTCCTGGTCGCCACGCATCTGGCGCTGTGCCCGCATTGCCGTGCGCGCAGCGCAGCGGCCGAGGCCGTCGGCGGCGAACTACTCGAAGCGCTGCCGGCGGCGGAGCTGTCGCCGGGGCTGATGCAATCGGTGCTGTCCCGGCTCCGGGCCGAACCCGTGGCGGCGCCGGCGCCGGTCCATGGTCTGCCGGTATCCGACATCGTGATCCCCGAGCCGCTGCGCAGCTATCTCGGCGGCGATCTGGACACGCTGCGCTGGACGCGGGTGGCGCCGCGGGTGCAGCAGATCGTGATCGACATTCCCGGCTGCCGTCCGCAGGCGCGGATGCTGCGATTCCAGGGCGGCACCAAGGTGCCGACTCACAGCCATGGTGGCCGCGAGCTGACCCTGGTGCTGAGCGGCAGCCTCTGCGACGAGGGCGTGGTGCTGGTGCGCGGCGACGTGGCCGAAACCGACGAGCAGACCGAGCACCAGCCGCATGCCGGCCCGGATCAGGATTGCATCTGTCTCGCCGTCACCGACGCGCCGCTGCGCTTCAAGAACGCCTGGGCGCGTCTGCTGCAGCCGCTGTTCCGGATCTAACCGGCCGACCGGCGGGGCGAGCGCGGGCCGGGCCGGCGGTGAGACCGACCCCTCCTGCAAATGCCTCACATCCACCATATCTGGGTCTGAGTGGGGCGCATGGCCGCAAATGGTGGCGGCGTCCTTGGCCGGGCGGTCCGGATGTGCTATGCGGCACCCGCCGCTTCCGAACCGCTATCCTGTAACCGCTCGCACCCGGGACCCGGCTGCGGCGGTGGAGACTTTTCCCATGAGCACATCAGCCAAGACCGCCTCCGCGCCCGACAGCTTCTTCTCCGCCTCGCTCGAGCAGGCCGATCCCGAGATCGCCGCCGCCATCAAGGGCGAACTCGGCCGGCAGCGCCACGAGGTCGAGCTGATCGCCTCCGAGAACATCGTCAGCCGCGCGGTGCTGGAAGCGCAGGGCTCGGTTATGACCAACAAGTATGCGGAAGGTTATCCGGGCAACCGCTATTACGGCGGCTGCGAATTCGTCGATGTCGCTGAGAATCTGGCGATCGAGCGGGCCAAGAAGCTGTTCGGCGCGAACTTCGCCAATGTCCAGCCGAACTCCGGCAGCCAGATGAACCAGGCGGTATTCCTGGCGTTGCTGCAGCCGGGCGATACCTTCATGGGCCTCGACCTCGCCGCCGGCGGCCATCTCACCCACGGCGCTCCGGTCAACATGAGCGGCAAGTGGTTCAAGCCGGTGCACTACACGGTGCGCCGCGAGGACCAGATGATCGACATGGATGCGGTCGCCAAGCTGGCCGAGGAGACCAAGCCGAAGCTGATCATCGCCGGCGGCTCGGCCTATCCGCGCGCCTGGGACTTCAAGCGCTTCCGCGAGATCGCCGACAGCGTCGGCGCGTATTTCATGGTCGACATGGCGCACTTCGCCGGGCTGGTGGCGGGCGGCGTCCATGCCTCGCCGGTGCCGCACGCCCACGTCGTCACCACCACGACCCACAAGTCGCTGCGCGGCCCGCGCGGCGGCCTGATCCTGACCAACGACGAGGCGCTGGCTAAGAAGTTCAACTCGGCGATCTTCCCGGGCCTGCAGGGCGGCCCGCTGATGCACGTCATCGCCGCCAAGGCGGTGGCGTTCAAGGAAGCGTTGCAGCCTGACTTCAAGGTCTACACGAAGAACGTCGTCGAAAACGCCAAGGCGCTTGCGGAAACGCTGCGCGCGGCCGGCTTCGATCTGGTCTCGGGCGGCACGGACAATCATCTGATGCTGGTCGACCTGCGGCCGAAGGGGCTGAAGGGCAACGTCTCCGAGAAGGCGCTGGTCCGCGCGGCCATCACCTGCAACAAGAACGGTATCCCGTTCGACCCGGAGAAGCCGTTCGTCACCTCGGGCCTGCGCCTCGGCACCCCGGCGGCGACGACCCGCGGATTCGGCGTTGCCGAGTTCCAGCAGGTTGGTAACCTGATCGCCGAAGTGTTGAATGCGATTGCGCAATCTCCGGATGGCAGCGCGCCACTGGTGGAAGCCTCGGTGAAGCAGCGCGTCAAGGAATTGACCGATCGCTTCCCGATCTATCAGTAAGACCGTCATTGCCGGGCTTGACCCGGCAATCCATCTTCTTGTGAAGAAGCGATGGATGCCCGGGTCAAGCCCGGGCATGACGCGAGGGGACAAGCGATGCGCTGCCCGAACTGCAACAGCCTCGATACCCAGGTGAAGGACAGCCGGCCGACCGAGGATTCCTCGGTGATCCGGCGGCGGCGGGTTTGCGTCGCGTGCAATTTCCGCTTTACCACCTTCGAGCGGGTGCAGCTGCGCGAACTCACCGTGATCAAGCGCAACGGCCGCCGCGTGCCGTTCGACCGCGACAAGCTGGTGCGCTCGGTGCAGATCTCGCTGCGCAAGCGGCCGGTCGAGCCGGACCGGGTCGAGCAGATGGTCTCGGCGATCGTCCGTGAGCTGGAAAGCGGTGGCGAGGCGGATATCTCGTCGGAGACGATCGGCGAGATCGTGATGGATCACCTGCGCAAGCTCGACGACGTCGCCTATGTGCGGTTCGCCTCGGTGTACCGCAATTTCCGCGAGGCCAAGGATTTCGAGGCGGTGCTGGGCGAACTCACCAATGAGGACGAGATTCGGCCGGCGCTGGTCCGCAAATGATCTTCCGCATTCTGGAAGAACAATACGGCGCGCGGCTGGCCGCCGAGAAGGCTGCGAAAGCGCAGGCGTCGCCGAGCGCCGCCGCTGATCGCCGTTACATGCAGCTGGCGCTGACGCTGGGGCGCCGGGGGCTTGGCCGGACCGGGACCAATCCGGCGGTCGGCGCGGTGCTGGTCAAGGACGGCGTCATCATCGGCCGCGGCTGGACTCAGGACGGCGGCCGCCCGCATGCCGAGGTCGAGGCGCTGCGCCGGGCCGGCGAGGCCGCGCGCGGCGCGACGCTGTACGTGACGCTCGAGCCATGCTCGCATCACGGCCGCTCGCCGCCCTGCGCCGACGCGATCGTCGCGGCTGGCGTGGCCCGCGTGGTGTCGGCGATCGAAGATCCCAATCCGCTGGTCGGCGGCCAGGGCCATGCCCGGCTGCGCGACGCCGGCATCGCCGTCGAGGTCGGACTGTGTGCCGAGGAGGCCGCGCGCGACCATGCCGGGCATCTGCTGCGCGTCCAAGAGCAGCGGCCGCATGTGGTGCTCAAGCTCGCCGTCTCGGCCGACGACAAGATCGCCGCCGCAGGGCGCAAGCCGGTGGCGATTACCGGCGAGGCGGCGCGGGCGCGGGTGCATCTGCTGCGCGCGCAATCGGACGCGATCCTGGTCGGCATCGGCACGGTGCTGGCCGATGACCCGCAGCTGACCTGCCGGCTGCCCGGCATGGCGGCCCAATCGCCGATCCGTGTGGTGCTGGACCGCAGCCTGCGGATTCCCGGAGACAGCCGGCTGGTGCACTCGGCGCGGCAGACGCCGCTGTGGCTGATGGCGTCCGAGATCGCCGAAGCCGCCAGCGCGATGCGGCTCGGCGCCGCCGGTGCCGAGGTCATCCATGTGGCGGACTGTGCCGACACGCCCGGCCTGTCGTTGCCGGCGGTGCTGCGCGCGCTGTCGGACAGGGGCGTGACGCGGCTGCTGGTCGAAGGCGGCGCGCAGGTCGCGCGCGCGATCGTGGCCGGCCGGCTCGCCGACGAGATCTGGTTGCTGCGCGGTCCGGCACCGATCGGAGAGGGCGGCGTCGCCGCGCTGGACGGCCTGCCGCTGACCGCGATCACCGATGCGCCGGACTGGCGCGAACGCAGCTCCGAGCGCGTCGGCGACGACACGCTCGCCATTTACGACCGGACCTGAGAGGCCTCCATGTTTACCGGCATCGTCACCGACATCGGCGAGATCGAAACCGTCCAGCCGGTCGCTCAGGGCCAGCTGCACCGATTGCGCATCCGCTGCACCTACGACCAATCGACGATCGTCGATGGCGCGTCGATCGCCAGCAATGGCATCTGCATGACCGTGGTCGGGTCGGGCGTCGAGGGCGGCACCACCTGGTACGAGGTTGATGCCGGCGCCGAAACGTTGGCCAAGACTACCGCGAACGCCTGGGCGGCCGGTACCAAGCTCAATCTCGAGCGCGCGCTGAAGATCGGCGACGAGCTGGGCGGCCACATCGTCACCGGTCATGTCGACGGCATCGCCACCATCGTGGCGCGCGAAGAGCTGCCCGACATGGCGCGGTTCACCCTGGAGACCTCGCGCGAGCTGGCGCGCTTCATCGCCGCCAAGGGCTCGGTCACGCTCGATGGCACCTCGCTGACCGTGAATACTGTCGACGGCACGCGGTTTTCGGTGCTGATCATCCCGCACACGCTGTCCGCCACCATCCTGGGCGGCTGGCAGGTCGGCAGCGCGGTCAATCTCGAAGTCGACCTGATGGCGCGCTATGCGGCGCGGCTGAGCGAGATGAAATAGGCGGCAGGGCGGCACCATCGGCCTTGGCGGGCTTGGCTTTGCCCCGGCCTCCGCCTACAACCCCCGGGCCCTCATGGCGAGGAGGCGCGAAGCGCCGTCCCGAACCACGAGCACCGTGGCGCTCAGCCTTCGAGACGCGGCCTGACGGCCGCTCCTCAGGATGAGGTCCGGGCCGGCCGAGTGACAGCAAACGGATCGAAGAAGAAACACCCATGGCAGACGCGCGGCGCGCTCCCTTGAAAGACCAGACCGACATTTCGGGCGCGCGCGTCCTGATCGTCGAGGCGCGGTTCTATGACGACATCCAGGACGCGTTGTTGGAAGGCGCGATCGCCGAGCTGAAGGCGGCCGGCGCGACGCACGACGTGCTCACCGTGCCCGGCGCGCTGGAAATTCCCGCCGCGGTCGCGATCGCGGTCGATGCCGCGGAAGCCGCCGGCAAGCCCTACGACGCGGCGATCGCGCTGGGCTGCGTGGTGCGCGGCGAGACCATCCATTTCGAGATCGTGTCAATGGAATCGGCGCGTGCGCTGATGGACCTCAGCGTCGCTCGCAAATTCCCGCTCGGCAACGGCATCATCACCGTCAACAATGACGAGCAGGCCTGGGCACGCGCCAAGCCGGGCGATCTCAACAAGGGCGGCGACGCCGCGCGCGCCGCGTTGGCGATGCTGCGGATCAAGCGCCGGCTGGCAAAGGCCTGACGATGGCCGAGCAACCCCGCAAACCGTTTCGGCCGCAGCCCAAAGCCGGCGAGCGCAAGGCCAACCGGCGTGGCGCAGCGCGGCTCGCGGCCGTGCAGGCGCTGTACCAGATGGACATCGGCGGCGCCGGCATCGACGACACCTTCGCCGAATTCGAGAGCCACTGGATCGGCAACGAGGTCGAGGGGGATCAGTACCTGCCGGCCGAGGCTGCGTTCTTCCGCGACGTCGTCTCCGGCGTGGTGCGCGACCAGAAGACGCTAGATCCGCTGATCGACGAGGCGCTGGCCAAGGGCTGGCCGCTGGCGCGGATCGACGCCATCATCCGCGCGGTGATGCGTGCGGGCGCCTATGAGCTCGAACACCGCAAGGACATCCCGGCGCGCGTCGTCGTCTCCGAATATGTCGATGTCGCGCACGCCTTCGTCGAGCCGGACGAAACCGGTATGGTCAACGCCGTGCTGGATCAGATCGCGCGGCAGTTTCGCGCGGATGAGTTTACGAAGTAATCGATCCGACCGCATTTCGGTTGTCAGTCCGGATTGCGAGCGACGCGATCAAGTCCGGAATCCATAACCACTGCAGGGCGTATGGATTTCGGGCCTGCGCCTAAATTCGGGCTTGCGCCCAAATAGAGGCGCATCCCGGAATGACTGCAGCGTGTGGATGCCCATGCCCTCCGGTGAAGACGACCTGATCGCCCGCTATTTCAAGCCGCTCGCGACCGATCCGGGCGCGCGGGGGCTGGTGGACGACGCGGCAGTGCTGGCGGCGTCGGGCAGCGACCTGGTGCTGACCACCGACGCGATCGTCGAGGGCGTGCATTATCTGCCAACCGATCCACCGGCGGCGATCGCCCGCAAGGCGCTGCGGGTCAATCTGTCCGATCTCGCCGCCAAGGGCGCGACGCCGGCCGGCTTCCTGCTGACGCTGGCCCTGCGTAACGCCGATGAGTCGTTTCTCGCGCCATTTGCCGAAGCCCTCGGCACCGACTCGCTCGCCTATGGCTGCCCGCTGCTCGGCGGCGACACGGTGTCGACTCCGGGACCGATGATGATCTCTGTCACCGCCTTCGGCCGGGTGCCGCCCGGCACGATGGTTCGCCGCGACGCCCTGCAGCCCGGCGATCGGATCGTGGTCAGCGGGACGATCGGGGATGCGGCGCTCGGGCTCGATTTGCTGCAGGGGCGGGCTGTCGCGACGAGCGAGGCGGATCGCGCCTTCCTGATCGGCCGCTATCGCGAGCCGCAGCCGCGCTCGGCGCTGGCCGAGGCAGTGCGCGCTCATGCCCGCGCGGCGATGGATGTCTCCGACGGCCTCGCGGGCGATCTCGCCAAGATGTGCGCCGCCTCCGGCGTCACCGCCGTGCTTGATGCGACGGCCGTCCCAATGTCATTGGCGGCGCACCGGATGATCAACAGCAGCGCCGCTGCACTGCAACGCATTCTCAGCGGTGGCGATGACTACGAATTACTTTGCGGCGTCGCAGCAGATCAGCTCGACTCTTTCCTTGCTGCGGCGCAACGATCATCAGTTCCGGTCGCAGTCATCGGCACTGCAGCAAGCGGAACTGCTGCACCGCAATGGCTCGATGCGAATGGTTGTGAAGTTTCGCTGACAGCTTTGTCGTACAGTCATTTCTGACGGTTAGTGACAGGTAATCGCAAGCTGAGGGTCATTCTGGAATTGGTCCGAGGCGGCGGGAAAAGCCCGCGTTCATCCATTCGCAGCGATTGCAGAGCACCCGTGATTGCGGCAAGGTTCGCACCGATTTGAGGCTGCCCCGGGAAGAGGGCAGGCCATCTTGTTGCGCGCCCGCATCGCTCCCGCGTTGCAGGCACGGGGGTGAAACTCGGGACTGAGGCATCAGGGAATGACAGCTTTATGGGTGATCGTGCTCTGCGGAGCTCTTGCGATCGTATACGCCGCGTGGGCGACGTCTTCAGTACTCGCTGCAGACCAGGGCAACGCGCGGATGCAGGAAATCGCCGCCGCGGTGCGTGAAGGCGCGCAGGCCTATCTGAAGCGCCAGTACATGACCATCGCCATCGTGGGCGTGGTGATCTTCGCGTTGCTCGCTTATTTCCTCGGCGTTCTGGTCGCGATCGGCTTCGCCATCGGCGCGATCCTGTCGGGCGCCGCCGGCTTCATCGGCATGAACGTCTCGGTTCGCGCCAACGTTCGCACCGCGCAGGCGGCGACGACCTCGCTCGCCGGCGGCCTCGAACTGGCCTTCAAGGCGGGTGCGATCACCGGCCTGCTCGTCGCGGGTCTCGCACTGCTCGGCGTCACCCTGTACTTCATCTACCTGATCCACTTCGCGGGTCTGGCGGCCAACAGCCGCACCGTGGTCGACGCGCTGGTCGCGCTCGGCTTCGGCGCCTCGCTGATCTCGATTTTCGCCCGTCTCGGCGGCGGCATCTTCACCAAGGGTGCGGACGTCGGCGGTGACCTTGTCGGCAAGGTCGAAGCCGGCATTCCCGAAGACGATCCGCGCAACCCGGCCACGATCGCCGACAACGTCGGCGACAACGTCGGCGACTGCGCCGGCATGGCGGCCGACCTGTTCGAGACCTATGCGGTGACCGCCGTCGCCACCATGGTGCTCGCCGCGATCTTCTTCGGCGCGGCCGACAAGACCCAGCTGCAGAACGTGATGACGCTGCCGCTCGCCATCGGCGGCATCTGCATCATCACCTCGATCATCGGCACCTTCTTCGTCAAGCTCGGCGCCTCGCAGTCGATCATGGGGGCGCTGTACAAAGGCCTGATCGCCACCGGCGTGCTGTCGCTGTTCGGCGTCGCGGGCGCGATCTACTGGCTGGTCGGGTTCGGTGCATTGCCGGGCGTCGCCTACACCGGCATGTCGCTGTTCCTGTGCGGCGTCGTTGGTCTCGCCGTCACCGGCCTGATCATCTGGATCACCGAGTACTACACCGGCACCGACTTCCGTCCGGTGAAGTCGATCGCCCAAGCCTCGGTCACCGGCCACGGCACCAACGTGATCCAGGGACTCGCCATCTCGATGGAATCGACCGCGCTGCCCGCGATCGTGATCATCGCCGGCATCCTGATCACCTACAGCCTCGCGGGCCTGTTCGGCATCGCGATTGCCACCACCACGATGCTGGCGCTGGCCGGCATGATCGTGGCGCTCGACGCCTTCGGCCCGGTCACTGACAACGCAGGCGGCATCGCCGAAATGGCCGGCCTGCCGAAGGAAGTGCGCAAGGCCACCGACGCGCTCGACGCGGTCGGCAACACCACCAAGGCGGTCACCAAGGGCTACGCGATCGGCTCCGCCGGTCTCGGCGCGCTGGTGCTGTTCGCAGCCTACAATGAAGACCTCAAGTTCTTCATTGCCAGCAAGAACGCCTACTTCGTCGGCGTCGCCCCGGACTTCTCGCTGAACAACCCCTACGTCGTGGTCGGCCTGCTGTTCGGCGGTCTGCTGCCGTATCTGTTCGGCGCGATGGGCATGACCGCGGTCGGCCGCGCTGCGGGCGCGATCGTGGAGGAAGTGCGTCGTCAGTTCCGCGAGAAGCCGGGCATCATGCAGGGCACCGACAAGCCGGACTATGGCAAGGCGGTGGATCTGCTGACCAAGGCGGCGATCAAGGAAATGATCATCCCGTCGCTGCTGCCGGTGCTGTCGCCGATCTTCGTCTACTTCGCGATCTACGCGATCGCGGGCGGTGGGCCTGCCGGCAAGTCGGCGGCGTTCTCGGCGGTCGGCGCGATGCTGCTCGGCGTCATCGTCACCGGCCTGTTCGTCGCGATCTCGATGACCTCGGGCGGTGGCGCCTGGGATAACGCCAAGAAGTACATCGAGGACGGCCACCACGGCGGCAAGGGCTCCGATGCCCATAAGGCCGCGGTGACCGGCGACACCGTCGGCGACCCCTACAAGGACACGGCGGGCCCCGCCGTGAACCCGATGATCAAGATCACCAACATCGTGGCGCTCTTGCTGCTGGCGATCCTGGCGCACTGACGCGCCGAGGCAGTTGGTTGAAACAAAGCCCCGCGGCGCGAGCCGCGGGGTTTTCGTTTCAAGGGGACTCGGGCGGCACCTGCGATTGAACCTATCGGAACCGGGGGCGTTAACCGTGCCCAACTCTCGGAAGGAATCTCGCATGAGCGGCGTAAGCGGAATCAAAGAGCATATGGAAGTCATCGGCGCCGACGGTGCGCATGTCGGCACCGTCGACAAGGTCGAGGGCAGCCGCATCAAGCTGACCAAGAAGGACAGCGGCGAGGGCAGCCACAAGGGCCACCACCACTTCATCGACGGCGGCCTGGTGGCCGAGGTCGAAGGCGACAAGGTCCGGCTGTCGGCCAACGCCAGCGTCGCGGTGACGATGGAGCAAGAAAAGTAGGTCTCGGTCCTGGTCGTCGCGCCAAGGCAGACATTTCGCCAAGAGCCCCGCGGTGCAAATCGCGGGGCTCTTCGTTTGGTGGCGCGGCTCATGGCAAGCAGCCACACCCTTGCGCGGCGCTCCGAAGCATGGATGGTTGGCGCGGTTCGAATGCCAATGAGGAGCCACCGAATGTCGCTGTCGTCCGCCAAGAATTACGCGCTGCGAGCGTCGAAGTCGCAGGATCAGAAGGAGGCGATCGAATTGTTGTCGAAGGCGATTCTCGAGCTGGCATCGTCCATCGAGACCACCGACGCCAAGATAAAGAAGATCAACAAGTCGAGCTGATCGGTGGCGCCCTCGATCCGCACCTCCACGGTTGCCGCCAATGGCCTGACCTTCGCGACCGACCAAGCGGGTGAGGGCGATACAACGGCGATTCTGCTGCACGGCTTCCCGGAGGCGCGGCAGTCGTGGTCGCGGCAACTGCCGTTTCTGGCCGGTCTCGGCTGGCACGCCATCGCGCCGGATCTGCGCGGTTATGGCGGCTCGTCGCGGCCGACGGGCAAGGCCGCCTATCATCTCGATCACCTGACCGACGACGTCGCTGCGCTGTTTGCAGTGCTGGGCGGCCGCCGCAGGATTTTGATCGGACATGACTGGGGCGGCGTCATCGCCTGGCAGACGGCGCTACGCGGCAAGCTCGCGCTCGACGCGCTGATCATCCTCAATGCACCACATCCGGACGTCTTCGCGCGGGTGCTGGCCGATGGTTGGCGGCAGAAGCGCAAGTCCTGGTACGTCGCGTTCTTCCAGCTGCCGTGGCTGCCGGAATGGCTGATGACGCGCGAGCTCGGCAAGCCGCTCGCGCAAATGTTCCGCCAGCACAGCGGCAAGATCTCCGACGCGCAGATCGAAATCTATCGGCAGAACGCGATCGAGCCGGGCGCAGCGACCGCCATGATCAATTACTACCGTGCGAACTTCCCTGTGCTGGAACGAGGTGCGGGAACGCATCCGAAGCTGACCGTGCCGACGCTGATGATCTGGGGTGAGGACGACCTCGCGCTCGACATCGCACTGACGCAAGGCAACGAGCAGCACGTCGCCGATTTCACCCTGCGCAAACTGCCCGGCGTCTCGCATTGGGTACAGCAGGACGCGCCCGACCGCGTCAACGAGCTGATTGCTGAGTGGGCGCGGACAAAGGGGCTGGCGTGAGCGGAAGGATGCACTCGGCCGTCCGGCGCGGTCGGTCGTCATCCTGAGGTGCAAGCGCAGCGAGGCTCGAAGGAGGACTGCGACAGAACGTGCGGCCCATCCTTCGAGGCCAGCCGCGCCGCGCGAGCGCGCGACACGGCTGGCACCTCAAAATGACGCTGCGGGTGAGGCGGCGTCTGAATGATGAGGTAAGTTAGTTCGATCCGCTTTGTTACTTCACTTCCATCTGCAATCCCTCGCGGTCGATGATGCCCTTGAACTTGGCGGTCTCGGCCTCGACGAACTGCTGGAATTGCTGCGGCGTCCCGTAGTCGGCACGGGCGCCCATCGTGGCGATGTTCTTTTTGACATCGTCGCGCGCGAGTACCAGCTTGATCTGCTGGTTGAGCGCCGCGACGATCTCCGGCGATGCGCCCTTCGGCAGGAAGACGCCGAACCACGACGACACATCGAACTTGTCGAGCTCCGGCGCGCTTTCGCGCACGGTCGGCAGTTGCGGCGCCTGATCGCTGCGGTCGGTGGTGGTGACGGCGAGGCCGGTGAGTTTGCCGTCGAGCACCTGCGGCAGGCTCGGATAGAGGTTGTCGAACAGAATCTGGATGTCGCCGCCGAGCGCCGCCTGCAGCGCCGGGCCGGCGCCGCGGAAGGGCACGTGGGTCATCTTCAGTCCGGTAAGCTGCAAAAACCAGGCGCCGGTGAGATGCGGGCTCTGGCCGACGCCAGACGAGCCCCAGGTCAGCTTGTCCGCATTGGCCTTCAGATACGCGATCAGTTCGGGGATCGATTTCAGTCCAGTCGAGGGATGCGCCGCGACGATGTTGGGAATCCGGATCATGTTGGAGACCGGCAGCAGCTGATCCGGCTTGTAGCTGAGGTTCTTGAAGATGCTGTACGCGATTGCGTTCGGCCCGGGATTGCCGACCAGGATGGTGTGGCCGTCGCCCTTCTGCCGCGCGGCCTCGGCCGTGCCGATGGTGCCGCCACCGCCGGAGCGATTCTCCACGACGGTCGATTGGCCCCAAGATGCCTGCAACTGCTGTCCGAGCAGGCGGCCCATCACGTCGGTCGAGCCGCCGGCAGCGGCGGGCACGATGATGCGGATGGTTTCGGTCGGCTTCCAGTCACCGAGCGCGCGGCGAGGCAGGATGGCGGCGGCGGACAGAGCGGCGGCTCCGCCGAGAAGACGGCGGCGCGAAAGGTAGGTCACGGCGTTGACTCCCTGAGGCTTGTATTTTCAGGAAGCCTAGAGGCGGGGGCCCACACCGGCAAGCGCCGCGCTGTCGCGGCGCTCGATCATCCCCGCCGGACGCGTCGGCGTCGTGATCAGTTTCCGTTCAACGGAAACTGATCAGCCTGAACAGCGGCGCCAGATAGCTCATCTCCTGACCGGAGGTGGGCGTGGTGCGGCTGATGAAGTCGAAGATCTTGCCGTCCTGCAGGCCGTAATTGGCGATACGGCGGACCTGGCGGTTCTGGTCGAAATAGATCGCGATGACGCGCTGATCGACCACCTTCTGCGGCATGAACGCGACCGGGCGCTCCGAGCGCTGCGAAATGTAGTAGAACACTTCACCGTTCAGCGTGGCGACGGTGGACGGCGTGCCCATCACGATCAGCACCTGATCCTGGCTGGCGCCGATCGGAATCTGTTCGAGCGCGCCGTTGGGCAGGATGTAGCCCTTCTGGAATTGCTCAGAGGTGCAGGCCGACAGGCCGGCACCGAGCAGTCCCAGCGCGAGCGCCGGGCCGATGGCACGACGGACCGCCGCGCGCAGGCCGCCGCGACGGCTTCGTTCGATCGAATGTCTCATCCGAAAGCAGGCTCCATCCCCTTGCATCGCGCAAGGCGTTGACGTACCGGGCAGGCATTCGGATTGCAATCCCGAAGGGCCCGCGTCAGGAACCCACAATGATCTGGCCGTTCAACCACTTCCGTCCGCCCCGGACGCCGTCGCGCGGCACCATCGAGGCGATCTATGGCATGATCGTGGCGCAAGCCCGAGAACCGGCGTTTTACCAGCAATATGGCGTCGCCGACACGGTGAATGGCCGATTCGAGATGATCGTCGTCCATCTCTGGCTGGTGCTGCGGCGGATTCGGGCGGTTCAGGACGCCTCGACCTTCGCCCAGGCGCTGTTCGACTATTTCTGCAGCGATCTCGACGCCAATCTGCGCGAACTCGGGGTCGGCGACCTGTCGGTGCCCAAGCGCATGCAGGCCTTCGGCGAAGCATTCTACGGTCGCTCCGCCGCCTACGACCTGGCGATGACCGAAGGCGACGAGGCGCTGGCGATCGCACTCAACCGGAACGTTCTCGACGGCGCAGACATTGAAAATGCGCGCCGGCTGGCCTCCTATGTCCGGAAGACAATCGACACGCTGGACGGCATCGAGCCGGCCAAATTGCGCAGCGGCGAGTTGCGGTTTGCCGCGCCGGCCTCTGCTTGAGACGAAGGACATCGAGATGAGCGGCGACAATCCCTGGCGCGAGCCGGTGGTGGTGATGCAGATTCCGGACGCGGGGCTGCATCGGCAGATCGAGGCGAGCGAGCCAGTGCGCGCCGCGCTGGCGACGCTGGGTGATCTGCGCGACGTGAGTTCGGCGAAGGCCAGCTTCGACCTGACGCCTCTGAGCGGTGGGCGCGTGCATGTCACCGGGCGTGTGCAGGCGACGGTCGGGCAGGTCTGCGTGGTGACGCTCGATCCGATCGACAGCAAGATCGACGAGACGGTCGACCTGATGTTCGTGCCGCCGGAGCAGATTCGCGAACTGTCCGAGACCGTGGACGACGACGGCGAACCCGATCCCGGCGATCCACCGGAGGCGATCGAGCGTGGTGTGATCGATCTCGGCCGGGTCGCTGCCGATGCGCTGTTTCTCGGCATCGATCCGTATCCGCGCAAGCCGGACGCATCGTTCGAACCGGTCGTCGAGGCGGACGATCCCGAAGAGCATCCGTTCGCCGCACTTGGCGCGCTGAAGGCTTCGACCAAGCCGGCGCGTAAGCCGAAAGGCGAGTAGCGGACGGAGATCGCGCCAACGCGCAGGATTCGCAATTGCGACTGTGTTCTCCGCATGCCGGAATGCGACTTAAATCTGCCCGGTCAAGATGTTGTATCGGAGCCGGGAACGGCTATTGTCCGGCCCGATCAGGCGTGCGGCGCTGCACGCCAAGTGCCTGGACATTTCGTGCCTCAGGGCATTTCCAAGTCGCGGCCAAGCGCTTCAGGCCGCAAGCGAACGGGTTTCCGGAACGGCATGCCCCAGAAGGTTCGAATCGCACTGGACGCCATGGGTGGTGATTTCGGTCCATCGGTCGTGGTGCCAGGGGCCGCGATCGCGCTCGGCCGACACCCCGATGCGGAATTTCTGCTGTTCGGTGACAGCGCCTCCATCGAAGAAGAGCTGGCCGCACATGCTGCGCTGAGAAAATCTGCGCGGGTGATTCACACCGATGTCGCGGTGGCGATGCACGACAAGCCGAGCGTGGCGCTGCGGCGCGGTCGCTACAAATCGTCGATGTGGCAGGCGATCGAGGCGGTGAAGAAGGGCGACGCGGACGTTGCCGTCTCCGCCGGCAACACCGGTGCGCTGATGGCGATGGCGCGATTCTGCCTGCGTACGCTACCCGGCATCGACCGTCCGGCCATCGCCGCGACCTGGCCAACAATGCGCGGCGATTCGGTGGTGCTCGATCTCGGCGCCACCATCGGCGGCGACGCTCACCATTTGAAGGCTCTGGCCGTGATGGGCGCCGCCATGGCCAGCGTGCTGTTCGATCTCGAACGCCCGACCGTCGGCCTGCTCAATATCGGCGTCGAGGAGATCAAGGGCGGCGAAGAGATCCGCGAGGCGGCCGAATTGCTGCGGGCGATGGATTCCCGACGGTTCGAATTCATCGGCTTCGTCGAAGGCGACGGCATCGGCAAGGGCGCCGCGGACGTGATCGTGTCGGAAGGCTTTTCGGGCAACATCGCGCTGAAGGCCGCGGAAGGAACCGCTCGGCAACTTAGCGAATATCTGCGCGCCGCGATGTCCAGGACCTGGCGCTCGAAGATCGGCTATCTGTTCGCCCGCGACGCCTTCAAGGCGCTGAAAGAGAAGATGGACCCCAACAAGTCCAACGGCGGCGTCTTCCTGGGTCTTAACGGAATCGTGGTCAAGAGCCACGGTGGAACCAGTGCCGACGGCTTTGCCTATGCGGTCGATGTTGGTTATGACATGGTCCGCTACGATCTCCTGACCAAGATCAATCAAACGCTCAATCGTGAAGCTGGCGCGCTGGTCTCGACGCCGCCCGCTCAGGAGGCTGTCTCGTGACTGTGGTACGTTCGGTTGTGCTGGGCTGCGGGGCTTATCTACCGGAGCGGGTCCTCACCAACGCCGAACTGGCCGCGAAGGTCGATACCTCCGACGAGTGGATCGTGCAGCGCACCGGCATCCGGGAGCGCCACATTGCCGCCGAGGGCGAATACACCTCGCATCTCGCCACCAAGGCCGCGCAGGCGGCGCTCGCCAATGCCGGCGTTGACGCGCAGTCGATCGATCTGATCGTGCTCGCGACCTCGACTCCGGACCACACCTTTCCGGCGACCGCCACGCAGGTCCAGGCCGCGCTCGGCATCCATCACGGCGTCGCCTTCGATATTCAGGCGGTGTGCTCGGGCTTCGTGTTCGCGGTGGCGACGGCCGACAACTTCCTGCGCGGCGGCTCCGCCAAGCGCGCGCTGGTGATCGGGGCGGAGACGTTCTCCCGCATTCTCGACTGGAATGATCGCGGCACCTGCGTGCTGTTCGGCGACGGCGCCGGCGCGATCGTGCTCGAGGCGCAGGAAGGCTGGGGCACGTCGGCCGATCGCGGCGTGCTCACCACGCATCTGCGTTCTGACGGCGCGCACAAGCACAAGCTTTATGTCGATGGCGGGCCGTCGACGACGCAGACCACCGGCCACCTCCGGATGGAAGGGCGCGAAGTTTTCAAGCACGCGGTCGGCATGATCACCGGCGTTATCGTCGACGCGTTCAACGCCAGCGGCACCAGTGCCGACAACGTCGACTGGTTCGTGCCGCATCAGGCCAACAAGCGCATCATCGACGCGTCCGCGCAGAAACTTCATATTGCACCGCAGAAGGTGGTGATGACCGTGGATCGTCACGGCAACACCTCGGCGGCCTCGATTCCGCTGGCGCTGGCCACCGCAGTGGCCGACGGACGCATCCAGAAGGGCCATCTGGTGCTGCTTGAAGCGATGGGCGGCGGCTTCACCTGGGGTGCTGCACTGCTCCGCTGGTAGTAGCGCGTGTAAAGTTTTAACAGTGTTTCCATCGCGTTCCGTGCTATTCTGAATGTTGGCGGAGGTTGACCGCCGATTGTTAAACCCTTAGTTTCAGCACGGATTTTTCATTTCGCCGTGAGGCGGGGCGGGCGATGACCGGGACCGGAAGAACAGTTACACGTGTCGATTTATGTGAGGCCGTCTACCAGAAGGTGGGACTGTCGCGCACGGAGTCGTCGGCATTTGTCGAGCTGGTGTTGAAGGAGATCACCGACTGCCTGGAGAAGGGCGAGACGGTGAAGCTGTCGTCGTTTGGCTCGTTTCTGGTGCGTCAGAAGGGGCAGCGGATCGGCCGTAATCCCAAAACCGGGACCGAAGTGCCGATCTCGCCACGGCGTGTGATGGTGTTCAAGCCGTCGGCAATCCTCAAGCAGCGTATCAACGCCAATGGCACCGCAGGTGCGCCGACATCGGCGAGCACCGCGGCTGAGGACAAGACCGAGTCCGCCGGGTCGGCATCGGGCACCTGACGAGGAGACTGCATTTGGACAAAGCGCCGGATGCATTCCGAACCATCAGCGAAGTCGCCGAAGAGCTCGACATTCCGCAGCACGTGCTGCGGTTTTGGGAGACGCGCTTCACGCAAATCAAGCCGATGAAGCGATCGGGCGGCCGGCGTTACTACCGGCCGGACGATGTCGATCTGCTCAAGGGCATCCGCCGTCTGCTGTACGGCGAAGGCTACACCATCCGCGGCGTCCAGCGCATCCTTAAGGAGCACGGCATCAAGTCGGTGCAGCGGCTCGCCGACAGCGAGGCGAGCGCCACCTTCGGCGCCGTCGAGGAAGCGATCGGCCGGACCGTCGCCGAGGAGGACTACGAGCCGGCGCTCGGCCACGGTATCGACCTCGATGACGATGATTACGAGGGCGAGGACGAAGGTCTGGATCTGCACGCGGCGATGGCCGAGCCGGATCTGCGCGCCGCGCCGGCGCCGCCGCCCAGCCGTCCCGCACGGCAGGAGACGCGGCAGGAGCCCGCCTTCGACGAACCGGAGTTTGACAGCCCGGTCCTCGACGCGGACGAAGATGAGGATCATCCGGCGATGGCCGCCCCGGCGTCGCGGCTGAAACTCCCGCCGCTGGATTTGCACGCGGCGCGTCCATCGCCAGCGCGGCCGCCCGTCGATCTTGCGCCGCTGCGCGCCGTGCTGCAGGATCTGATCGCCTGCCGCGAGGCCCTCGACGCGGTGATGAAGGACGGCTGACGGCCGGTTTCGTGTGTGCCGGACCCGCCATTTGACGCCTGCCGCCTTGCGCGTCGGCCCAATCGAAGCTACAGCATCAGGGCCGAAACGGCATCGGAGCGTGGCGCAGCCCGGTTAGCGCACTAGTCTGGGAGACTAGGGGTCGAAGGTTCAAATCCTTTCGCTCCGACCATTTGCACTCAGTCCGTTGGGACTCAGTGCGGGCTTTGGCCCTTACAGCGACTTTTCGACATTGACGACGGGCCGCGAGCTATGGCGCGTCCTCGCGCGTCGCCAGCAATCTGAATTCCAATGCGCGGTCCGCGTCGCTAGGACCCCTGCGCTTCGTCCATCGCCGCGCTGGCTTCGAGCCATTGCTCCTCGGCCTTGTGCAGCGCCGCCTGGGCATTGGCGCGGGCGGTCGAAAGTTGGGCGGCTTGCTTCGGGTCGCGGGTGAACAGATCGGGCAGCGCGAGCGCAGCGTCGATCTTGTCGATGATTGCCGTGATGCGTTCGATCTCGGATTCGGCGTCGGCGATCCGCTGCTTCAGCGGCACGGTCTTCTTCGGCCGCGGCTGCGCCGGTTTGGCGGCGGCGCTGCTATCACCACGCTCCCTGGCATCGCGTGCGGGCCGTCCGCCGCGCGACGACAGCACGGCGCGGCGATAATCGTCGAGATCGCCGTCATAGGGTTTGACCTTGTGGTCGGCGACCACCCAGAGCTGATCGGCGCAGGCATCGATCAGATAGCGATCGTGCGACACCATGATCACGGCGCCGGGGAAATCGTTGATCGCTTCGGCGAGCGCGGCGCGGCTGTCGATGTCGAGATGGTTGGTCGGCTCGTCCAGGATAATCATGTTCGGGCCGAAGAAGGTCGCGAGGCCGAGCAGCAGCCGCGCCTTCTCGCCGCCGGACAGGCTTTTCACCAGCGTGTCGGCGGCCTTGCCGGAGAACCCCATGGAGCCGGCGCGGGCGCGGATCTTGCTCTCCGGCGCATCCGGCATCAGCCGCCGGATGTGGTCATAGGGCGAGCCGTCCTCGTTGAGTTCATCGAGCTGGTGCTGGGCGAAGTAAGCGACTGAGAGTTTGTCGGCTCGCGTCACCGAACCTGAAAACGGCGCGAGCCGATCGGCGAGCAGTTTCACCAGCGTCGACTTGCCGTTGCCGTTGGCGCCGAGCAGCGCGATGCGGTCGTCGGTGTCGACCCGCAGCGTGACGTTGCGCAGAACAGGATGCTTCGGGTCGTAACCGACGGTGACGTTGTCGGCCGCGAGGATCGGCGGCGACAGCGTCTTTTCCGGCGGGGTGAAGACGATGTCCGGCACGTCGTCGGCGACGAGCCGGGTGACCGGCTTCATCTTCTCCAGCATCTTGACGCGCGACTGCGCCTGGCGCGCTTTCGAGGCTTTGGCCTTGAAGCGGTCGACGAATTCCTGCAGGTGCTTGCGCCGCGCTTCCTCGCGCTTGGCGTTCTTGGCGTCGAGCGCTTCCTTGTTGGCGCGGAATTCCGCATAGGCCGAGTAAGTACCACGGAAGTGGACCAGCCGGCCGCGGTCGAGATGCAGGATCTCGTTGACTGAGGTGTCGAGCAGATCGCGGTCATGGCTGATCACGATCACCGTGCGCGGATAGTTGGCGAGGTGATCCTCGAGCCACAGAGTGCCTTCGAGATCGAGATAGTTGGTCGGCTCGTCGAGCAGCAGCAGATCGGGCGCCGCGAACAGTGTCGCCGCCAGCGCCACCCGCATCCGCCAGCCGCCGGAGAATTCCGAGCAGGAGCGGGCCTGATCCGCCGCCGAGAATCCGAGGCCGCTGAGGATCGCGGCGGCGCGGGCCGGGGCGGAGTGCGCGTCGATATCGACGAGCCGGGTTTGGATCTCGGCGATCCGGTGGGGGTCGTGCGCGGTTTCGGCTTCTTCCAGCAGCGCGTGGCGCTCGAGGTCGGCCTTGAGCACCACCTCGATCAGCGTCTCGGGGCCGTTCGGCGCCTCCTGGGCGAGGCTGCCGACGGTCCAGCGTGGCGGCATGGTGATGCGGCCGGTCTCGGTCGCCAGCTCGCCGCGGATGGCGTGAAACAGCGTCGATTTGCCGGCGCCGTTGCGGCCGATGAAGCCGACCCGGGCGCCCGGAGCGATCTGCACCGTGCTCTGATCGATCAGCAGCCGTCCGGCGATCCGGACCGAAATGTCGGAGAGGGTGAGCATGCCGCGTTTTGACCGGGACGGCCGGCAAAGGCAACCGGCGAGGGGGCGAATATCGGCGGCGGCACGATTCTGCCGGCGCCGGCCGGCTCCGGCTTGCCGGACCGCAGCCGCGCCGATATAAGCCGCGCAACTCACTCCAGCCCTAGCTCTCAAGGACCTTCCATGGCGATTCAGCGGACTTTCTCGATCCTCAAGCCCGACGCGACCGAGCGCAACATCACCGGCGCGATCAACGCCCTGATCGAAAAGGCCGGTCTGCGCATCGTGGCGCAGAAGCGGATCCACATGACCCGCGGCCAGGCCGAGACCTTCTATGCCGTGCACAAGGAACGCCCGTTCTTTGGCGAGCTGGTCGATTTCATGACCTCCGGCCCGGTGGTCGTGCAAGTGCTCGAAGGCGAGGGCGCGATCGCCAAGTATCGCGACGTGATGGGCGCCACCGACCCGTCGAAGGCCGCCGACGGCACCATCCGCAAGTTGCACGCCAAGTCGATCGGCGAGAACTCGGTGCACGGCTCGGACGCCCCGGAGACCGCCGCGATCGAGATCGCGCAGTTCTTCGCCGGCAACGAAATCGTCGGCTGAACGTTGTGACGAACCATGGTCGCGGACCGCTGATTGCGGCCGCGGCCATTTTTCAAGCGCGGTGAGGGACTGTGGACTGGGTTCTGAGCATCTTTGACCCCGCCACCCTTTCGGGGCTGGTCGCCCAGTTCAAAAGCGACGTCCAGCAGCCGGCGTTCTGGCTGTCCGTCGGCAAGATCATCTGGATCAACGTGCTGCTCTCCGGCGACAACGCGCTGGTGATCGCGCTTGCCTGCCGGGGCCTCAACGCCCAGCACCGGCTGTGGGGCATGATCCTCGGCGCCGGCGCCGCGGTGTTTCTCCGCATCATCTTCACCGGCATCGTCGCCACTCTGATGGAGTGGCCGTATCTCAAGCTGGTCGGCGGCCTGGCGCTGCTGGTGATCGCCGCCAAGCTGCTGGTGCCCGAAAACGACGACGAGGACAGCGTTCAGTCCGGCAAGCATTTGTGGCACGCTGTGCAGATCGTGGTCGTCGCCGACATCGTCATGAGTCTCGACAACGTCATCGCCGTGGCGGCCGCCGCCAATGGTAGCGTGCCGCTGCTGATCCTCGGCCTTGCGATCAGCGTGCCGATGATCGTCGCCGGCGCGGCGCTGATCATGCTGGTGCTGGAAAAGCTGCCGCTGCTGGTGTGGCTCGGCGCGGCGCTGCTCGGCTGGGTTGCCGGCGAGGTGATCGCAACAGATCCGGCGATCCATCCGCTGATGATGACATTCGACGGGCCCGGCGCGCAGATCGACCGGCTGTTCCGAACCGTCGGTCTCGCAACGGATTTTGCCGTTCCGGGCAATGTCGGAGAGTATCTGTTCGCGCTCTGCGGCGCGGTGCTCGTGCTGGTCGCGGGCGCGATCTGGCGGCGGATTTCGCTCGGCGGCGACGAAGCCGCGAAGCCGACCTGATCGTCTTCAGGCTTTTACAGACCTGATCTCAAGCGGGCTGGACCCGCGCCGCATGGCGGCGCGGGGAAAAACTCAGGCAGTACCTGCGATGATGTCGCCGTGGCCTGCATGGCCATGGCTGCAACCGGTATGCGAATGGCCGTCCTGGGAGGACGCCTGCGTCCAGGCATAGGCGTCACGAACGACGCTGTAGCAATCACAGGCGCGACTTTCGAGCCCAGTGCGATCGATGATGCGGACCGCGCCACGGGTCTTCTGAACGACGCCCTCCGTTTCGAACTGAAGGAGCGCGTTGGTGATGCTGGCTCGGCGGACGCCGAGACTGGCGGCCAGCAGCTCGTGGGTGATGTAGAGGACGTCGCTCTGGATCCGGTCGTTGGCGAGAAGCAGCCAGCGCGCCAAGCGTTGGTTGATCTCATGCCGTGCCGCACAGAGCACGCTCTGGGTGTTCTGTGCGATCAGCGCTTGCACGTAGCGCAGCAGGTGCTCGCGAATATGTGGCCGGCTCGCCAGCACTGCGGTGAGGTCGTCCGCCGAGATGCGCAGCGCCGACCCCGGCATCGACGCGATCGAGCGTTGCGATGCAATCGGACTGCCGAGAACCACCGGAACTCCGACATAGCCGAAAACGCCGACCATCGCGGTCTCGACGTAGTCTGTCCGGCTACCGGCAAGTTGCGAGACGAGGCCTTCCTCGATGAAGTGGACGTAGTCCACCCGCCGATTGGCTTCCTGCAGGACGGTGCGTCCCCTGAAGTCGACCGGCCGGAGCATCGGCTGGAGGGCAAGCAGATCATCCGGCGGAAGCTGCGCCAGGATGCGGTTCTTCACCGGGATAGGGGAACTTTGAATGTCGCTGGACACGATCAGGACGGTCTCCTTGCGCGCGGGGTGAGTGGAGGGCGAAAGGAACCGGCGCAGCCGATTCATGGCGGGACAGTAGTCAACTGTACGGTGCATGAACACGTCGGCAGGTGTTCAAAATTGTCGCATGTGATGGAACCCGAAAGAGCGACCGGCCGTCGCGTTCGCGCGGCGAGCTGACCATGCGCAGCGTGACGCCCGTTTTTCAATCAATCGGTGGCAAATTTGCCGATGAAGCAGACTTCGTGCGCGATTGCCGCAGAGCAACATGGCCGAAGCGCCGCCGAAGTAATCAGTTCAACTAACCAACGCAACTATCCGGCGCTTATTTCTGCAGCACGCGCAAGACTTGCTAAGGCGGGAAAATCGTGTTGCAATTGAGGTGCATTCGGAGTTGGGCCGTTCGGCTTTGATGTTTTGCGACTTGGAAATTCAGCAGGCCTCGGGATCGCCGTGTGTGGCGTGGCACGCAGTTAGCGCGCCGCGTCTTTTTTATGTCCAGACAGGAGACAGGCGATGCACAAGGGCACCGTCAAATGGTTCAACCCCACCAAGGGTTACGGCTTCATCCGCCCGACCACGGGCGACAAGGATGTGTTCGTCCATATCTCGGCGGTAGAGCGCGCCGGATTGAGCACCCTCAATGAGAACCAGACGATCGAATACGATCTCGTCGAAAATCGCGGCAAGACCTCGGCAGAGAATTTGAAGGTCTCCTAACAGGTCGCTTTCCCGCTGCGCAAATCGCAGCGCGATCCGTAGTCCGTAGCAACGCCGAGACTACGCCGGAACGATCAATACCTGATCGTCGACGCCATTCGAGGTCGATTTGCAGAGATCGCCCTCGAAACGCGTGCGGCCGGACGCGACGAGTTCCAGCGCCTTCGGATAGATGCGATGCTCGACCGCGAGCACGCGCGCCGCCAATCCGTCTGCGGTGTCGTCATCGTGCACCGGCACCGCTCCCTGCATCACGATCGGACCGGCATCGGTCTCGGCGATCACGAAGTGCACGGTGGCACCGGAGATTTTGACGCCGGCGCGCAGCGCCTGACCATGCGGATCGAGGCCCGGGAATGACGGCAGCAGCGACGGATGGATGTTCAGCATCCGGCCGTGCCACCGGTTGACAAACTCCGCAGTGAACAGCCGCATGAACCCGCCGAGGCAGATCAGCTCGATCTTGCGCTGTTCGAGCGCGGCCTGCAGCACGGCCTCGAAGCCGGCGCGATCCTTGCCGAAAGGTTTGCTCTCGATCACCAGCGTCTCGATGCCGCTCCGCTGCGCGATCGCAAGACCGCCGGCGCTTGCAGTGTTCGAAATCACCACGGCGATCTCTGCCGGAAAGCCGTCTTCGGCCGCGGCCTCGATCAGCGCGGCCATGTTCGACCCGCGCCCGGAAATCAGGATAGCGACGCGACGCTTGCTCACGGCATCACCAGGCGAGGTCGAGGTGGCCGTCATAGACGACGCGATGCTCGCCCTTGGCGGCGATCACTTGGCCGAGGAGATGCACGCTCTCGCCGGTGCTGGTGAGCGCTTCGGTGACGGCGTCGGCGGCATCCGCCTTGACGATCGCGATCATGCCGATGCCGCAGTTGAAGGTGCGGAGGAGTTCGAGTTCGGCGATGCCGCCTTGTTCAGCCAGCCATTTGAAGACCGGGAGCACCGGCAGTCGCGGCAGGTCGATGCCGACGCCGAGATGCTTGGGTAGCACCCGCGGAATGTTGTCGGTGAAGCCGCCGCCGGTGATGTGCGCCAGTCCCTTGATCGCGCCGGTGGTGCGGATCGCGTGCAGGCAGGATTTCACATACAGCCTGGTCGGCGCCAGCAGCGCGCCGCCAAGCGTCATCACTGGTGAGAACGGCGCCTGCGCGTCGTAGGGCAGGCCGGACTTCTCGACGATCTTCCGCACCAGCGAAAAGCCGTTCGAATGTACGCCGGAGGAGGCGAGGCCGATCACCGCGTCGCCTTCGGCGATGTCGGGCGAGGGCAGCAGGGTGCCGCGCTCAGCTGCGCCGACCGCGAAGCCGGCGAGATCGTAGTCGCCGTCCTTATAGAGGCCGGGCATCTCGGCAGTTTCGCCGCCGATCAAGGCGCAGCCGGACTCGCGGCAGCCCTCGGCAACGCCGGCAACGATCTCCGCGGTGGCTTCCGGGTCGAGCTTGCCGCAGGCGAAGTAATCTAGAAAGAAAAGGGGCTCGGCGCCCTGGACGACGAGGTCATTGACCGACATCGCCACGAGGTCGATGCCAATGCCGGCGTGCAGCTTGGCGTCGATCGCCACCTTGATCTTCGTGCCGACGCCATCCGTGGCTGCCACCAGCACCGGGTCTTTAAACCCGGCCGCCTTCAGGTCGAACAAGCCGCCAAAGCCGCCGATTTCGGAATCGGCGCCGGCCCGTGCGGTCGCCCGCACCATCGGCTTGATCAGATCGACGAGCCGATTGCCCGCGTCGATATCGACGCCGGAATCGGCGTAGGTGAGGCCGTGCTTGCGCTCGGTCATGGCCGGCTCCTGCAGAAAAAGGCGCTGCGCGGCACGGGTGCCGCCCGGCATCAAGCCGCCGCCGATGGTCCCCGCCGGTCGCGCTAGACCTAAGTCCCGCTTGTCCGCGTCCGAGCGATGGTTTTGGGGTGGTTACGTCGGATTTCGCCGGCGCGCAATGGCTCGCAAGGTGCCCCCCCATGGTCTATGTAGACAACCGGCCCCGGCAATCGCCGAAATTGCAAAGATTTAGCCGGGCCTGGGGTGGAAGTCGGGACCGTCGCGTGAGTATACCCAACATCATTACGCTTGTTCGTATTCTGCTGGTGCCCGTCATCGTCTGGGCGATTGCGTCGAACCAAATGGCTATCGCCTTCGCGATCTTTATCATCGCCGGGGTGAGCGACGCGGTCGACGGCTTCCTCGCCAAGCGCTTCAACATGGCGAGCGAACTCGGCGCGCTGCTCGATCCGCTGGCGGACAAGGCGCTGCTGGTTTCGATTTACGTTTCGCTGGGAATTTGGGGGGCGATCCCGCGCTGGCTGGTGATCCTGGTGGTGTCGCGCGACATCATGATCGTCGGCGCCGTGATCGTCTCGTGGCTGTTCGGCAAGCCGGTGCCGATGAAGCCGCTGATGGTCTCGAAACTGAACACGGTGGCGCAGGTCGGGTTTGCGGCGCTGGTGCTCGGCGCGCTCGGCTTCGGTTTCGAGCCGGCGCCCTACGACGTTATTCTCATGGGACTGGTCACGGTCTTGACCTTGCTTTCGGTCTCCTTCTATCTCGTGGAGTGGACGCGGCACATGAGCACGATCGAGCCTGGTCGCTGACACGCGTCGGCCGGCCGCGTGAAGCGGCCCGGCATGGAGCGACCCCGTGGCAGTCCGCGTACAACCTCGACAACTGGCTCTGGACTTGCCGCACGCCGAAAGCCTGTCCCGCGAGGATTTCCTCGAGGGGACGGCGAATACCGCTGCGCTCAAGCTGATCGAAAGCTGGCCGGACTGGCCGAACCGTATCATGTTGCTGGTCGGCCCCGAGGGCAGTGGCAAAAGCCATCTGGCGTCGATCTGGGCCGAACTGGCCGGTGCGCGGTCGACTTCGGCGCAGGCCCTGACGCCCGCGAACGTGCCGGGAGAACTCGCAACCGGCGCGTTGGTGGTCGAAGACCTGATTCCGGGCAGCTTTGACGAGCGAGCGCTATTTCATCTGATGAACCTGGCGCGAGAGGACGAAGCCTCCGTCCTCATCACCGCGCGGCTGGCGCCGTCGGCGTTCCCGCCGGAACTCCGCGACCTGCGCTCCCGGCTGCGGGCCGTGCCGGTCGTGAACCTGCTCGCGCCGGACGACGCGCTGTTCCGGGCGCTGATCGTCAAATTCTGTGCCGACCGGCAGATGAGCATCGATGCCAATCTGGTCGGCTATCTGGCCAAGCGGATCGATCGCTCCTTCGCGGCCGCGCGGCGGACGGTGGAGCTGCTCGACACCGAGGCGCTGCGTCTGGGCCGTCCGGTGACGCGCGCGCTCGCCGCAGAAGTGCTGCGCGAGACCTGAGTATCTGCGGCAACCTGGCCGCCGCTGCGGCTTGACGGGCCGCAGGCCTCGTCCATCATTGTCATGGAAACGTCTTGCGAATGCAGCATTGTCTCGCCGCACCGCCTACCGGCACGTCTGCTCCCAACGGCACTGGACCGATTTCTCATGGATACCGATCAAGTCATTGTCATCGAAGAGAAAAAGGGTGAAGCCGAGCCGGCTTCGGTGGTCGCGGCCGGGCCAGAGCGATTCATCAATCGTGAATTGTCGTGGCTGCATTTCAACCGCCGCGTGCTGGAAGAGTCGGTCAACCCGCACCATCCCGTGCTGGAACGCGTCCGTTTTCTGTCGATTTCTGCGAACAACCTTGATGAATTCTTCATGGTCCGCGTCGCCGGCATCAAGGCGCAGGTCCGCGAAGGTATAACCGAGCGTAGTCCCGACGGCCTGACTCCGGCAGAGCAGCTCGTCCTGATCAATGACGCGGTTTCGCGGCTCGCGGCCGATCAGCAGGCGATCTGGCGTGACCTGCGTGGCGTTCTGGCCGAGAATGGAATCGTGCTGCTCGACGGCCGCGACTGCAGCAAGTCGGAGCGGGCATGGATCGAGGATCATTTCCTCCACAACATCTTCCCGCTGCTGACGCCGCTCGCGATCGACCCGGCTCATCCGTTCCCGTTCATCCCCAGCCTTGGCTTCACCATCGGGCTGCAGCTGGCGCGGGTCACGGACGGCAAGGCGATGAACGCGCTGATCCGCATGCCGGGCAAGATCGACCGTTTCATCCGGCTGCCGCCGAACGGGAAGGACCAGTCGGTCCGGCTGATCACGCTGGAGCAGGCGACTTCGCTGTTCATCGGGCGGCTGTTCCCTGGCTATCTGGTCAAGGGGCAGGGCTCCTTCCGGGTCATCCGCGACAGCGAACTCGAAATCGAGGAAGAGGCCGAGGACCTCGTCCGGCTGTTCGAGACCGCCCTGAAGCGCCGCCGCCGCGGTTCGGTGATCCGGCTTGAAGTCGACGCCACCATGCCTGAGGAGCTGCGCGCCTTCGTGCAACGCGCACTGACAACCTCGGACGATGAGGTACTGCTCGTCGACGGCGTGCTGGCGATGAACGAGCTGTCGCAGCTGACGCGCGTCGATCGTCCGGATCTTGAATTCCCGCCTTACGTTCCGCGGCATCCGGAGCGTGTGCGTGAGCATGGCGGCGACATTTTCGCGGCGATCCGGCAGAAGGACCTGATCGTGCATCATCCGTACGAGTCGTTCGACGTGGTGGTGCAGTTCCTGCAGCAGGCGACGCGCGATCCGGATGTGGTGGCGATCAAGCAGACGCTGTACCGAACTTCGAACAACTCGCCGATCGTGCGCGCGCTTGCCGAGGCCGCCGAGGCCGGCAAGTCGGTGACCGCACTGGTCGAACTGAAGGCGCGCTTCGACGAAGAGGCAAATATCCGCTGGGCGCGCGATCTCGAACGCGCTGGCGTGCAGGTGGTGTACGGCTTCCTGCAGCTCAAGACCCACGCCAAGCTGTCGCTCGTCGTGCGCCGCGAAGGCGGCAGCCTGACCACGTATGTCCACACCGGGACGGGTAACTATCACCCCGTCACCGCACGTATTTATACCGACCTGTCTTACTTCACGTCGGATCCTATCATCGGCCGCGACGCGGCGCGGGTGTTCAACTACATTACTGGCTATGCCGAGCCGAGCGACATCGAGAAGATGGCCGTTTCGCCTCTGACGCTGCGCAAGCGGATGCTCGAACATATCCACGGCGAGACGACGTTCGCGCGCCACGGCAAGCCGGCGGCGATCTGGCTCAAAATGAACGCCCTGGTCGATCCGGACATCATCGATGCGCTCTACGAAGCGTCGCGCGCCGGCGTGTCGGTCGATCTGGTTGTGCGCGGCATCTGTTGCCTGCGTCCGGGCGTGCCCGGGCTGTCTGAAAACATTCGTGTCAAATCGATCATCGGCCGCTTCCTGGAGCATGGACGAGTCTACTGCTTCGGCAACGGCCATGGCCTGCCGAGCTCCAAGGCTTCTGTCTACATCTCGTCGGCCGACATGATGCCGCGTAACCTCGATCGCCGGGTCGAGATCCTGTGTCCGTTGCAGAACCCTACCGTGCATCAGCAGGTTCTCGAGCAGATCATGGTGGCGAACCTGAAGGATACCGAGCAGAGCTGGCAATTGTTGCCCGACGGATCATCGACGCGTATGAAGGTGGGGAAGGGCGAGGAGCCCTTCAACGTGCACAACTACTTCATGACCAATCCGAGTCTGTCAGGCCGTGGAAAGTCGCTCAAGGAATCTTCGCCGCGGCGCCTCACGCGCCGGTCGGAGCGTAATACGTCTTCCTGAGGATCGGCGACGTTGAGAAAGCCAACGCCGAGGCGCGAAGCCAGCGTCGCCGTGATCGACATCGGCTCGAATTCCGTCCGCCTCGTCGTGTACGAGGCGCTGGCGCGCAGCCTGATCACCGTTTTCAACGAGAAGGCGCTGTGCGGCCTCGGCCGTGAAGTGCAAAGCACCGGGCTGCTCGCGACGGATGCCGTCGACAAGGCGCTGACGGCGCTGCGGCGGTTCCGCGCTCTGATCCGGGTGATGAAGGTCGGGCGCGTCTATGCGATCGCCACGGCCGCGTGCCGTGATGCCAGGAACGGCCCTGATTTCATCGCTGCGGCGGAGCGGATCTGCGGCGTCTCGATCGAGATCCTGTCGGGGCCGCGGGAGGCCAAACTGTCGGCGCTCGGCGTCATCTCCGGCGTCCACAAGCCCAACGGCATCGTTGGTGATCTCGGCGGTGGTTCGCTCGAACTGATCGACGTCCGCGGCAACCAGGTGCGCAAGGGTGTGACGTTGCCGCTCGGCAGCCTGGCGTTGCAGGATGCTTCGCAGAAATCCCTGAAGCGGGCCGAGAAGATCGCCAGGGAGGCGCTCGCCGGAGCCTTGCCGCTGAAGGCTGCGCGGGCGCGGACCTTCTACGCGGTCGGCGGCACCTGGCGTGCGCTGGCACGCATCCACATCGCGCAGAGCGGCTACCAGCTCAAGGTAATGCACGGCTATGCGATCCCGGCCGCCGAAGCGCTCCGCTTCGCGCGGCGGCTACGCACGCTGGTCGCGACTAATCAGCTCGCAGATATCGAACTCGTCTCAGATGCGCGCCGACCGCTCCTCGCCTATGCGGCGCTCGTTCTGGAATACGTCATTGAGGTCGCGAAGCCGAAGACCATCGTGTTTTCGACCTACGGCGTGCGCGAGGGCCTGCTGTACGAGCAGCTTCCGGCGGTAGAGCGCGCAAAAGACGGGTTGATCTGCGCCGCGCAGGATCTCAACAAGCTGCTGTCACGCTCGGCGCGGCACGCCGAAGAACTGATCGACTGGACCGACCGGCTGTTCCGGATCGCCAAGGTGCGCGAGGCGGAAGGCGAGCGCCGCCTTCGCCATGCCGCCTGCCTGATGTCGGACGTCGGCTGGCGCGTGCATCCGGACCACCGCGGCGAGCAGACGTTGGCGCTGATCACCAACGGCAATTTTGGCGACGTCACCCACCAAGAGCGCGCCTTCATGGCGTTGTCGGTGTTCTATCGCTATGCCGGCTTTAGTGAGCAGAACGAGCCGCCACCGGCGGTTCGCGCGCTGGTCACGCACGCAATGGACGAGCGTGCGCGGCTGCTCGGCGCGGCTTTCCGCGTTGCGCATCTGATCAGCGCGGCGCGCCCGGGCGTGCTGCCGGCAACGCACTTCCGGACCAGCGAGCGCAAGCTGATGCTCGTGTTCGAACACAGGTTGGTCGATCTTGTCGCCGACCGGGTCGGCAGCCGCTTCAAACAACTTGCCCGGATGGTCGGCCGCACCGGCAGCATCGTGCGGCGTTGACGCGGCGCCCGCCGTCAGACCAGGATGTAGTCGACCGGTGCCGGCAGCGGCGGTAGCTCGGTTTCACCGAGAGCCTCCCGCAGATTGATTTCGATCGTGTCCGCGAGCGCGGCGATGGGCAGGTCATTGGGCAACTGACCGAAAGGCTCCTCGAGCTCGGAGCCCAGCGCATCGAGTCCGAAGAAGGTGTAGGCGGCGAGGGCGGTCGCGAACGGCGTCAGCCAGCCCAGCGTGTTGGCGAAGCCGAACGGCAGCAGGAAGCAGAACACGTAGGCCGTGCGATGCAGCAGCAGGGTGTAACCGAACGGGACGGGCGTCGAGCGGATGCGTTCGCAGGCCGCTTGCACCATCGCCATCTGTCCGATCGTACGGTCCAGCATCTGAAACGGAATATCGCGCAGCCTGCCGTCGCGATGAAGCGCGACGAGCTCGGCCTGCATCGCGGCGAGCAGGACCTCGGGAGCGTTGCGGCTGGCCTGATAGCGGGCGAGGAGGTCCGGCGAGAGGTGACGCGTGACCTTGCTGACGTCGCTGCCCGGGCGCAGATGCAGGACGAGGGCTTGGGCAAAGGCGATCGCCAGGGTAAGCAGAGCCATCCGGTCGGAGCGGCCCTCCCTGTCGTGTTCGGTCAGCACAAGCGTCTGCCGTGACAGGTTGCGACTGAGGCAGATGAGTTCGCCCCAGTGGCGCCGTGCTTCCCACCACCGGTCGTAACAGGCGTTGTTGCGAAAACCCATGAAGATCGACAGCGCGATGCCGAGCACGGCAAACGGCGCGCTGTTGAAGTCCGAGACGACGCCCGGATAGGCGTGATGCGCCCACACCACCGCGGCCGACAGGCCGGCAATGAACAGGGCCTGCGGATAGATCCGCTGAACAACCGAACCGCGAACCAGGAAGAAGAGTTGGAAGAGGTTGGGTTGCGCGCGAACGATCATTGATCGGCGCTTGGTGCCGTCGCGCTTGCGGTGCGGTCGACCTGGGTGACGCGGCCGCGCTCGATCGCCAGCGCCAGGCGGCCGTGCTTGAGCGCCAGCGCGGCTTCGCCGAACAGTTCACGGCGCCAGCCGCGCAGCGCGCCGACGTCGGCCTTGTCGTCGGCTGCGATCTGCTCGAGGTCGTCGACGGTGGCAATCACCTTGGCGGCGACGGCATGGCGCTCCGATGTCATCCGCAGCAGCACCTTGAGCAACTCGACGGTCGCGGCGCCGTTGGAGTTGTTCCGCGGCTTGTCGATCTTCGGCAGGCTTGAAGGATCGCGCGCGAGTCCGCGCTGAACGGCCGCGATGATGTCAGAACCCCATTTCGAGCGTTCGAAACCCTTGGGCAGCGAGCGCAGATTGGCGAGCCGTTCCAGCGAGGTCGGGGCGTGTGTGGCGATGTCGCCGAGCGCGTCGTCCTTCAGCACGCGGGAGCGGGGCACGTCGCGGGTCTGCGCTTCCTGCTCGCGCCAAGCGGCGATCTCCATCAGAACCGCCAATTCCTTCGGCTTGCGCACGCGCGTCTTCAACCGCTCCCAGGCGCTGCCGGGATCGAAATCGTAGGTCTTGGGCGAGGTCAGGACTTCCATTTCCTCGCTGACCCAGTCGCTGCGGCCACGCTTCTTCAGGTCGGCGTCGAGCGCGGCGAACACGTCACGCAAATGGGTGACGTCGGAAACGGCGTAGTGCAGCTGCTCGTCGGTCAGCGGGCGGCGTGACCAGTCAGTAAAGCGATGGGTCTTGTCGGGGCGATGACCGGTGATGCGTTCGACCAACTGGTCGTAGGCGATGCTGTCGCCATAACCCAGCACCATCGCGGCCACCTGGGTGTCGAAGATCGGGTGCGGGACAATGCCGGCGCGATGCCAGACGATTTCGATGTCCTGGCGCGCGGCGTGAAAGACCTTCAGCACGTTCTCGTTGGACATCAGGTCGAAGAACGGGGTGAGATCGAGCCCGGGGGCGAGCGTATCGACCACCACGGCTTCGTCGGCACTCGCCATCTGCACCACGCAGAGCAGCGGGTAGTAGGTGGTCTCGCGCAGGAATTCGGTGTCGACCGTGATAACCGGAAAGGCGGCGAGGCGGGCGCAGGCGCTGGCGAGCTGCTCGGTGGTGGAAATCAGGTCCATTAAACTCTGTCGCGTTACGGAAAAACCGGCTCGGGCGTTATCGGCGGCAGGGTGCCGCCTGCCCAAAAAGCCATCGAATCCGAAGCACTAGACACGCTCGCTGGGCGCCGATCAAGTTCCGCAGAAGGTTTGCAGCACCTCCTCATGGGGCTGCGGCGGGACCGCATAGCGGGCGAATTCCGGCAGTTCCCGGAAGGGGTTGGCCAGAACGTTCAGGAGATCTTCGAACGGCCCGAAATCGTCCCGATCGACCGCCGCCCGGATCACGGCCTCGATCTGGTGGTTGCGCGGGATGTAGATCGGATTGACCGCCCGCATCGAGTCCTGACGAGCGGTAGCATCCTGCCGCTCGGCGGCGAGGCGGTGCCGCCATCGCGTCGCCCACTCGTCGAAGGCGGTGGTGTCCTCGAACAGTGCCCGCACGTCGCCGAGATCCGACGGATCGGCAGCCGCGTCGCTGAGCCGGCGGAACGCGAGGGTGAAATCAGCCCGGCCGCGGGCCATCGCCGCCGTGAAGTCCTGACAGAGTTGCGGATCGCCGTCCTGAACGGTGGCAAGGCCCAGCTTTGCGGCCAGCCGCGCGAGGTAGGCGGTGTTGAAGTGCTCGGCGAAGCCACCCAGCGCTGTCTGGGCGATCTCGACGCCCTTGGCCTCGTCTTCCGACAGGAGCGGCACCAGACACTCGGCGAGTCGGGTCAGGTTCCAGAGCGCGATCGGCGGCTGGTTGCCATAGGCGTAGCGGCCCATCTGGTCGATCGACGAATACACGGTTTTTGGATCGAACGTGTCCATGAAGGCGCAGGGGCCGTAATCGATGGTTTCGCCGGCGATCGAGCAGTTATCGGTGTTCATCACGCCATGAATGAAGCCGATCATCATCCAGCGCGAAATCAGGTCGGCCTGCCGGGCGATCACGCCCTCGAGCAGCGCCAGATACGGCGCTTCCGCGTCCGCAGCATCCGGATAGTGACGTGCGATGACGTGGTCGGCCAGCGCCTTCACAGCGTCGCGATCGCCGCGTGCGGCGAAGAACTGGAAGGTGCCGACCCGAATGTGACTGGAGGCGATGCGGGTCAGCACAGCGCCGGGCTGGATCGGGTCGCGGATCACTTGCTCGCCGGTCAAAACTGCGGCGAGGGAGCGGGTGGTCGGCACGTCGAGCGCCGCCATTGCCTCGCTGACGATGTATTCGCGCAGCACCGGGCCGAGCCCGGCGCGGCCGTCACCCATCCGCGAGAACGGCGTGCGGCCGGAGCCCTTGAGTTGGATGTCGCGGCGAACCCCGTCCTTGTCGATCACCTCGCCGAGCAGGATGGCCCGTCCGTCGCCGAGCTGCGGCACGAAATGGCCGAACTGGTGGCCCGCATAGGCCATCGCGATCGACGCCGCGCCCTCCGGCACGCGGGCGCCGGCGAGCACCGCGGTGCCCTCCGGGCTGGCGAGCCAATCGGCATCCAGGCCCAGCCGATCGGCGAGTGGCCGGTTCAGCTTGACGAGTCGGGGCGCCGCCACAGGGGTTGGAGCCACCCGGGCGAAGAACGTCTCCGGCAAGGCCGCATAGCTGTTGTCGAACGGGAAATGGAAGGTCATCGGTCACCAGATAGGAATGGTTCGCCCCTTGGACAATCGGCTCGAAACGGCGGGGTTTCAAGTTGGAGGCGGGCTGTCGATCGCAGCCGGGCATGTCCGATGCGTCCGGCCGGGCGAGCGGAGGCCAAATGGCCCTGAAATGGGTTTCATTTGGTTGCCGCGATGGGTTCGCTCGGGTAAACCCTGACCCTCTCCGCAAGCCAGCGGACGCTCGATTCTGCCCAAAGACGGCCTTTCCGGGATTTCCATGCACCGTTACCGAACCCATACTTGCGGCGCGCTCCGCGACAGCGATATCGACCAGACCGTCCGCCTGTCCGGCTGGTGCCATCGCATCCGCGACCATGGCGGCGTGCTGTTCATCGATTTGCGCGACCATTACGGCATTACCCAGTGCGTCGCCGATCCGGATTCGCCGGCCTTCAAGGATGCCGAAAAACTGCGCTCCGAATGGGTGGTGCGGATGGACGGCCGGGTCCGACGGCGTCCCGGCGGCACTGAGAATCCGGACTTGCCGACCGGCGCGGTCGAAGTGTTCGTCACCGAGATCGAAGTGCTCGGCCCGGCCGGCGAACTGCCGCTGCCGGTGTTCGGCGAGCAGGAGTATCCGGAGGACGTGCGGCTGCGCTATCGCTTCCTCGACCTGCGCCGAGAGAAGCTGCATCAGAACATCATGACCCGCGGCGCCATCGTCGACTCGATGCGCCGGCGGATGAAGGAGCAGGGCTTCTTCGAATTCCAGACGCCTATCCTGACGGCGTCGTCGCCGGAAGGCGCGCGTGACTTCCTGGTGCCGAGCCGCATCCATCCCGGCAAGTTCTACGCGCTGCCGCAGGCGCCGCAGCAGTACAAGCAACTGCTGATGATGTCGGGCTTCGATCGTTACTTCCAGATCGCGCCGTGCTTCCGCGACGAAGACCCGCGCGCCGATCGTCTGCCGGGCGAGTTCTATCAGCTCGACGTCGAGATGAGCTTCATCACGCAGGACGACGTGTTCGCCGCGATGGAGCCGGTGATTACCGGCGTGTTCGAGGAGTTCGCCAAGGGCAAGCGGGTCACCAAGGGCTGGCCGCGCATCGCCTTCGCGGACTCGATGCGCAAATATGGCACCGACAAGCCGGACCTGCGCAACCCGATCGAGATGCGGGACGTCTCCGAGCACTTCCGCGGTTCGGGCTTCAAGGTGTTCGCGCGGATGCTGGAGGAAGAGCGCAATCAGGTCTGGGCGATCCCAGGTCCGGGCGGCGGCAGCCGTGCGTTCTGCGATCGCATGAACTCGTGGGCACAGGGCGAAGGCCAGCCGGGCCTCGGCTACATCATGTGGCGCGAAGGCGGCGAGGGCGCTGGTCCCTTGGCCAACAACATTGGTGCGGAGCGCACCGAAGCGATCCGCGCGGCACTCGGCCTCAAGGCCGGCGATGCGGCGTTCTTCGTGGCCGGTGATCCGGCGAAGTTCGTGAAGTTCGCAGGCCTCGCGCGCACCCGCGTCGGCGAAGAGCTCAATCTCGTCGACAAGGATCAGTTCGCGCTGGCCTGGGTCGTCGACTTCCCGATGTACGAGTACAACGAAGACGACAAGAAGGTCGACTTCTCGCACAACCCGTTCTCGATGCCGCAAGGTGGCATGGACGCGTTGATGGGGCAGGACCCGCTGACCATCAAGGCGTTCCAGTACGACATCACCTGCAACGGCTACGAGATCGCGTCGGGCGGCATCCGCAACCATCGCCCCGAGGCGATGGTGAAGGCGTTCGAGATCGCCGGCTACGGCGAGCAGGAAGTGATCGACCGCTTCGGCGGCATGTATCGCGCCTTCCAATACGGTGCGCCGCCGCATGGCGGCATGGCGGCGGGCGTCGATCGCATCGTGATGCTGCTTTGCGGCACCACGAACCTGCGTGAGATCTCGCTCTTCCCGATGAACCAGCGCGCCGAGGACCTGCTGATGGGCGCGCCGTCGCAGGTGACGCCGAAGCAGTTGCGCGAGTTGCACATCCGGCTCAATCTGCAGGAAGAGTGAGCGCGGCCCTCGGTCCGGATTTCGTGATGCCCGCGCGTGCCGCGGGCATCGGCGTATCGAGGGTTGTGTGAGCGCGACCTTGTGATGTTGCGTAGGCGTGATGACCGCTATGTCCGTAACGAGCGGACATGCGCGAGACAAATTGGTATCAACCGCTGCTGATACGACAATGGCAGGATCGGCAATCCCGTGCCGACGAAGCCGCCCGGAGACCGCATGGCGTCCAATTCTGAAGATCTGCAATCCCAGGCGCTCGCTTATCACCGTTCGCCGCGCCCCGGCAAACTCGAGGTCCACGCCTCGAAGCCGCTCGCCAACCAGCGCGATCTGGCGCTCGCCTACACGCCGGGCGTCGCCGCGGCCTGTAATGCGATCGCGGCCGATCCGTCGCAGGCGGCCGATCTCACGGTGCGCGGCAATTTGGTCGCGGTGGTCACCAACGGCACCGCGGTGCTCGGCCTCGGCAATATCGGGCCGCTGGCGTCCAAGCCGGTGATGGAAGGCAAGGCGGTTCTGTTCAAGAAGTTCGCCGACATCGACGTGTTCGACATCGAGATCGCCGCCGACACGATCGAGCGTGTGGTCGAGACCGTGGCGGCGCTGGAGCCGACCTTCGGCGGCATCAATCTCGAGGACATCAAGGGCCCGGAGTGCTTCGAGATCGAGGCGCAGCTCAAAGAGCGCATGAAGATCCCGGTGTTCCACGATGATCAGCACGGCACTGCGATCATCGTCGGCGCTGCGGTCAAGAACGCGCTGCTGCTGAAAGGCAAGGATATCGGCGACGTCAAGATTGTCACCGCCGGCGCCGGCGCGGCCGCGCTCGCCTGTCTCAACCTCCTGGTGTCGCTCGGCGCCAAGCGCGAGAACATCTGGGTCTGTGATCTCGAAGGCCTCGTCTACGAAGGCCGCAATGTGCTGATGGACCGCTGGAAGGAGGTCTACGCGCAGAAGACCGACAAGCGGACGCTGGCCGAAGTGATCCCTGGCGCCGACGTTTTCCTCGGTCTGTCCGGCCCGAAGGTGCTGACGCCCGAGATGGTGCAGCAGATGGCCGAGAAGCCGCTGGTGATGGCGCTCGCCAATCCGACGCCCGAGATCATGCCGGACGAGGTCCGCAAGGTGCGTCCCGACGCGCTCATCTGCACCGGACGCTCGGACTTCCCGAACCAGGTCAACAACGTCCTGTGCTTCCCGTATATCTTCCGCGGCGCGCTCGACGTCGGCGCCACCGCGATCAACGAAGCGATGAAGATTGCTGCGGTCGACGCGATCGCGCAGCTTGCGCGTGATCCGCCGGCCGATCCGGTGGCGGCCGGGCTCGACACCGACGAAGTGCTGGGTTTCGGCGCCGGCTCGCTGATCCCGAGCCCGTTCGATCCGCGCCTGATCCTGCGCATCGCGCCCGCGGTGGCGATGGCGGCGATGGATTCCGGCGTCGCGACGCGGCCGATCACCTCGTTCGACGATTACTACGCGCAACTCGAACGCTTCGCCTTCCGCTCCGGCCTGGTGATGAAACCGGTGTTCGCCAAGGCCAAGGCGCAGCCCGTCCGTGTCATTTACGCCGAAGGCGAAGACGAGCGTGTGCTGCACGCGGTGCAGACCATCCTCGAGGAGAAGCTGGCGCGGCCGATCCTGGTCGGCCGGCCGTCGGTGGTCGAGGCACGGATCAAGCGCAGCGGCCTGTCGATCAAACCGGGTGAGGATTTCGACCTGATCAACCCGCAGGACGATCCGCGCTATCGCTCCTACGTGCAGTCCTATGTCGATATCGCCGGTCGCTCCGGCGTGACGCCGGCGGCGGCGCGCACGGTTGTGCGCACCAATTCGACCGTGATCGCCGCGCTCGCGGTGGCCCGCGGCGAAGCCGATGCGATGATTTGCGGCCTCGACGGCCGCTACATGAATCATCTGCGTCACGTCCGTGACGTCATCGGCCTGCTGCCCGGCGTCTCCGACTATGCGGCGCTGGCGCTGATGATCACCAGCAAGGGCGCGATCTTCCTCGCCGACACCCAGGTGAGGCCTAATCCGACGGCCGAAGAGCTGGCGGAGGTCGCGGCGCTCGCAGCGGTCCACGTGCAGCGCTTCAACATCAAGCCGAAGATCGCCTTCCTGTCACATTCGGATTTCGGCAGCTATCCGACCGAGTCGTCGGCAAAGATGCGGCGGGCGACCGCTCTGCTGGCGGAGCGTCATCCGGAGATCGAATCCGACGGCGAAATGCAGGGTGACAGCGCGCTGGTGCAGAGCGCCCGCGAAATGATCCTGCCGCATTCGCGACTGGAGGGTGGCGCCAACGTCCTGATCATGCCGAACCTCGACAGCGCCAACATCGCCTACCAGATGATCAAGGTGCTGGCAGACGCGCTGCCGGTCGGTCCGATCCTGGTTGGCCCTGCACGGCCGGCGCACATTCTGACGCCGTCGGTAACCTCGCGCGGCATCCTGAACATGACCGCCGTCGCGGTGGTCGAAGCGCAGGAACGAGCAGGGCGGCATCAGCGCACGCTGTTCGCCTGAGGCGCGTGACGGCGCGAGGTCGCACGTCCCCATATGATGCACGCGCGACACTGATTTGAGGAACAAGAGCGGCTCCGCGTGAAGCGGGGCCGTTTTTCTTCAACTCGCGGTGCGTAAGCCATCGGTACGCGATCTGACCGTTTGAAAAGCGGCCGACGACTCCTCATACTTGCTGCGCGTTTCCGCCGCTGCCAGTGAGGTCGACCATGCCTGCTTTCGTGTCTGTCGGGCGCTTTCTGTTTGCCGTGTTGTTCATCTTCACCGGGGCCTCCAAGCTGCTCGATCTCACCACGACGACGCAGCTGACCCAGAAGATCGTCGTGCCGGAGATGCTCACCACCTACACGTCGCAGCTCGAAGGCTTGGCCGGGATGCCGTTCGCGCAGATGCTGGCGATCGCCGCCGGCGCGACCGAACTCATCTGCGGGCTGATGATCGCGCTGAACTTTGGTGCGCGTTTCTTCTCGCTGATCCTGGTGTTGTTTGTTGCAGCGACGATCTTTTACTACCACGACTTCTGGAACCAGACCGGAGCCGACGCGCAGAACAACCTGATCGCAGCGCTGAAGAACCTCTCGCTGATCGGCGCGCTGTTCATTATCGCTGGAATTGGCCGCGGAACGCCTACCGCCGTCGCGTCTCACGACGTCTAGTCGAACGACTTCCGCCACGGTGTGACACTAACGTCGTTGGCGGCGTCGAGCACGACGCGGCCGGCGGCTCTCAGCCCATGGCTCGCGAGAAGCTGCTGTGGTGTCTGTGCCGGCACACCGGGGAAACATGGTTCGCCATCCGGCAGATGGACCTTGGGCGCTTCCGACAGCCAGAACGTGTCGTAACGGTCGAAGAACATCGCGAAGATGTCAGGCCCGCCGATGATGGCGATCATGCCCGACTGGACGTCGGCTTGAGCCCGCGCCTCGTCGAATGCGACACTGGCCGGATTCCACAGCAAGGCTCTTGGATTATTGGGGTCCGGGGCGAGGCCTGTGATTTTCCGCGTCACCACCAGCCGCTTGCGGTAGGGCGAGTTGGGTTGATCCTCGTACGAATTGCGGCCGTGCACGATCAGTGCCGCGCCGTCGAGCGCCGCGGCGAAGAAGCGTTGGTCGCCTTCGAACTTCAGAGCGTCCGGCATCACGCCAGAGGCGTCCGCCAGATTGCCCTCGGCGGAGACGATGACGAAGCCTTCGATTTGCAGCGTCGATGGGCCCGTCATCGGGCGTTCGAGATCCAGTTACGCAAAAATAGGGCCCGCTTATTCGGAGATCGTCTGCACGACCGAGCTGACCGGCCGCGAACTGACCGTCGGCAGCGGATTGCTCTTGGCGAGTTCTTCATCGTACTTGGCGAAGGTCTCGACCGGCGCCTTGGCCCGCATCTGCACGACCTTGTAGCCGCCGGCCTTCAGGCGGCGCAGCAGTTCAGGCATCGCCTCCGCGGTGCTCCGCTGGAAGTCGTGCATCAGGATGATGCCCTTGCCGAGCTTGTCGAGCTTCTTCATCACGGTGTCGACCACCTGCTCGGACTTGCGCGCTTTGAAGTCGAACGAGTCGAGATCGCAGGAGAACATCGCGATGTTGCGGGTGCCGAGATAGGTGACCATCTCCGGCGGATGCTGCAGGGCCGGGAAGCGGAAGAACGGCGAGGGCGCGGTACCGAGCGCCCATTTCACCGCAGCGTATCCCTTTTCGATCTCGTCCTTGCGCTGATCCTCGGTCAGCTTCTTGTTGGCGAGATTGGCGTGCGACCAGGTGTGCGCACCGATGGTGTGGCCGGCGGCGGCAACCTGCTTGAGGATCTCGGGATGATAGGTGGCGTGCTTGCCGATCGGGAAGAAGATCGCCTTGGTGCATTGATCGGCCAAGGCCTTCAGCACTGCCGGCGTGTTCACCGGCCAGGGACCGTCATCGAAGGTCAGCACGACTTCCTTGTCGCGCAGGAAGTCGAGCTGCTTGAAGTGTTCGAAGCCGAAGCCCGGACCACCGGTGGTGTCGATCTCGACGACACGGCCGACACCGAGCGCGTCGGGATTGGCGCAGGCCTGTTTGACCGGAGCAGGTGCGGGGGCGGGGGCGGGGGCGGCCGCCGACGGGGCGGGCTGTGCGGCTGCGCCTGCTTTCGGCGTTCCCTGCGACCAGGCGAGCCCGATCGCGCTAAGAGAAACCGCACCTGCAATCACAAGGCCTGCCGCGATCCGCATATTCATCGTCCTCCGTCGCCGTTTGCGGTTCGACACACGTCAAAACCGCAGACGCTCTCGCATGTTGCGGTCAAAGTAGAGGCATAAAAGCGGCCCGGGCAACGGTTATTCACCCGCCGCGGTGAGTTGCCCGCAGATTCGCGCGCGTCGCGTGCACGGCGGCCACAGCGTCTGCAACCGGCAAGCTGCCCGCGGCGGCTCGCCGAGTGGCAACGGTCAGCGCAGACGAATGATGAAGTCGGTGCCCTGCCCAGTCTCGCCGCTCGCGCTGATGCTTTGATCGGAGACGATCAATGACGAACCGGTCGAGATGGCCTCCGCAATACGGGCCATGGCGTCCGGCGGCACCGTCAGCCTGTCGAGCGCTGCAGCGGGACCATCCGGTTCCGGCAATGTCTTCACTTCGGCCGGCAAGACCTTCTTAATACGACGGGAATTGCTCGGATCTTCGGTCCGTCGGGGGGCTGGCAACGACACAACCGTCCAGCGCACGCTGTCGTCCTTCGCGAGCTCAGCGGTAAATACGTGCGTGCCGAGCGGCCGTTCGCCGGCTGCGATCGTGACCGGAACGTCGAACAACGGTGTCATGTTCTGGCGGACGTAAAGCTTCTGATCTTTTGCGCTGACGAACACGGCGATCTGACCGCCGCCACGCTTGGCCGCGGGCAGTTCGGGCGTAGCCGTCACGGCCGGCTCCATGGGACGAGACTGGTCTTTCGGAGCCGCGCTGTCGGTGGCCGCATCGACTTTATCCGCCGGCTGAATTGTCGGCGCTTTCTCGTTGGTAGACGAAGCTTTTTCCGTTGAGACAGAATTGCCAGCCTTGGCCTCTGCCGGCTTCGTCACCGAAGCCGTCGTCACGGGCTCGGCGGTATCTGAGGCTGCGGCTTCCGTCACATCGGGCTGCGGTGTCATCGCGGGGGCCATCGTCGCCTCGGCTTCCGCCTTGGCCTCTGCAGCCGTCGCTTGATGGGACGAGTCCGATACGACCGCGCCTGCCGAAGAATCTCCGCTGGCGTCGGCGGTCCTCACCATGGCCTGTGGCTCTTCGTGCAGAATGCTGGCACGCAGCTCCGGCTGGGGCGAATCATGTGTTGGCTCGGCCGCAGCCGCCTTGTCCGATTTCGACGTCGTGGTCGGCTTCTGCGGATCGGATGCGATCGGCGCGGTCTCGGGCAAAGCGGGACGCTTGGTGGTCAGCAGCGCGTGAGAGAAGTTGGTCGGCGTGATGTCCCCGGGCGTGACGATCACTCGGGCGCCCATTCGGGTCCACCCCCACATCTTCATCGCAAACCCGTTCGGCATCCGGATGCAGCCGTGCGACGCCGGGTAGCCTGGGACCACGCCGGCATGCAACGCGATGCCCGACCACGTGATGCGCTGCATGTAGGGCATCGGCGCACCGCTATAGATGTTGGAGCGATGCCATTTGTTTTTCTGGATGACGCTGAACACGCCCATGGGCGTCGCATGGCCGCGCATGCCGGTGGAAATCGGCGACTCGGCGAAGAAGCCGTTGGCGTCGTAGACGCGCAGCTTCTGTTGATCGATCGAGACCGAGATCAGCAGCGGGCCCCGTGGTTTCGCGGTCTGCTGTTCGAGCAGCTTCTCTTGTCGGCCGTCGAAATGCGGCTGCTTGCGGGGCGCGCGTTTCGCCGGCATCGGTGGTGCTGGCGTATCGTAAACTGCGGTGTCGTTGTCAGGCCACCACCAGCTGGTCGCATTGGCTTCGGAGGTGAGGGCGAAGACGCCGGCGGCCGTCAGCAGCCCCGCGCGCATCGCCGTTCTGGAGATTGTCCCGGGGGTGAGTTCGGTTTTACCGCTGCGCGGCGCGGTGTCTGGCGAAAACGACAACTGTTTCAAACCCACGCTTGGTCCCCGAATCTCTTGAGCGGAATCTCAGATTAGTGCCGCAGGCACCCAGCGCGTTCACTGCGCCGGCGCTCTCTTCCAGCGCATATGATGAAAGCTTAACAAAAAAGCTTCACAGGACGTTAAACCAGAGTCGAAGTGCGCCGGCATCTTTTCAAGCGTTTCCTGATCCCCACATGGGCTGCAGCTTCAACGGAGACACGGATGACACGTCGTCACACCACATCGCTTTTCAGCCGCTTGAAATGCGCCGCGCTAGCCGGGCTGGTTCTGGCCGGGTTTGCTGCGACATCAGCGTCCGCCGCGGACGATCCGGATCTGATCTTCCGCCGCTCGACGGTTTTCAAGCTGCTCAGCCCCAACGACAAGCTCGCGACCTACGGCATCGACGATCCCGAGATCGAGGGCGTCGCCTGTCACTTCACCGTGCCGGAAAAGGGCGGCTTCAAGGGCTGGCTGGGACTTGCGGAAGAAGTCTCGGACATCTCGCTGGCGTGCCGGCAGATCGGCCCGATCCGCTTCAAGGACAAGCTGGCGCAGGCGGACGATATGTTCAGCAAGCGCCGCTCGATGTTCTTCAAGAAAATGCAGATCGTCCGAGGCTGCGACGCCAAGCGGAACGTGCTGGTCTATATGGTGTACTCCGACAGGCTGATCGAAGGCTCGCCGAAGAACTCGACGTCGTCGGTGCCGATCATGCCCTGGGGTGCCGCCGACCAGGCCGTGCAGAAATGCGGCGATTACTTCAAGTGACCTCACGCGGTCGATAAGCCCGACACTTCAGGCCCAGAATCGAAGGGAGCGACAGGCGGCCGCCTGTCGCTCCTTTTTTGTCTCGTGGTCTTGGTGAGGGCGAGGACCGCGTTTAGGCGGTGCGGTCGGCGGCCACAGGCCGCGCCAGATCCCGATGTCCGACCAGTCGGACCAAGCCTTGCTGCATCGATTGCGTGCCGGGATGACCGAAAATGTTCTGCAGCGCCATCTCACCGGTAAATCCGACACTCCGAAGCTTCGCCACGGTCAAAGGCACGCGTGCCGGGTTATCGGGCAGGCCGGTCTTTACATTTGCCACCTGTGCCTGACTTGTCATCGTTGTTCCTCCACTAAGCACATAAATAACGCTCAACGCCTAAAAACGTTGCATCGCCGCTTTCGCGACGTTTGAAACCGTGATGTCCGGGTGAAGCGTTTCGCTTCCGCGTGCTGGGACCACATCGCCCTGCCGCGCGTACCTATCGGTCACACGCTCGTTGGAGCGGTCCGAAACGCCTTCGCTTGTTCCTCTAGCAGGTGGCGCTTTCACGCGCCAGCAGTTCGACAAGAACAAGTTAATTCAATCTTGCGGACCCGAGGGTCTGCGGAGACGGATCGGAAGTAACAACCCCGGCGGGCCTTCCCTCACTCACGGTTGGATCTGACTAACCCGCAGCGATGACATCATGATGTCAAATGCGAGGTGATTTGCGGCCGTCCGGATATGACCCTGGGTGATAGCCCAGGCACGATTGTTTCCGCAGTGTTTCGTTCTGCCGTCGGGAACGAAACAATTGAGGGGAGCGACGAAACCATTTTTCGCCGGAACGCAGCGGTGGCGAAACGCGCTCCGGATATCAGTCGGCGGCATGAGGCGGCGGGGGCTGCCGAAGCCGACTGGAGTGCGCGCCAATGCGAACGATGAGCATGATCCTCGCCGGTGTCTTCGTCTTGAGCGCGTCGTCGGTTGCGGGTTCGTCGGAAGGCAGCATGCCGGGTGTCGGCACGTTCGCCTATCTGGACGCATCGTGGGATGGACTGGACGTCGCACGAGACGGAACGGCCTCGCTTGCCTCGTGGACCAAGTGAGCACAGCGACGTGAGCCATTCCTCGATCGGTCGGTTGCCGATGATGTGCCGCTTGGCGGGTCTGGTCCTTGGAACTCTGCTGGCTGCGGGGGGCGGCGCACAGGCGCAGGCGCGCTCCCTGATGAGCGTCCCCGACGCACGGATGGAGTTCATCCGCGCATGTACTGCTCATATGGCTGGCCGCTGGGCGCACCCCGTCGCGGTCTGCGGTTGCCTGCACGATCACGCGGCGGCGGCTGTCCAGGACATCGACCTGCGCGAGGCGTTGCTCCGAGGCATGCGCGAGCGTGGCGTGCCGACGATCGAGAACGACTGGATTCCGGCGGCGAAGCAGGCACAGATCAGCGCAACCTTCGACAAGATCGCCAAGCCCGCTTTGCAGTGCATGTTCGATCCGGCCGATCGGCCGGTCGGCGAACGGACTGATCTGGAGCGCTGACGCCGCACAGTCCGGTCTTCAGCTCACGCTGGTGTTCGTCGCTTTCCGATGCGTCATCGTCGCACGCGCGGCACGCATTTTCTGGTCCTTGCCAGACCCTCGGACGTGAGAGTGGCTCCGACCACCTCCAGGATCTGTCCGGTCGGACAGGAGCCGTCGTCGACGAATATCTTCTGGCCGAGGCGCAGCTCAGTGATGTCCTGTTCGCGCGACACCGTCAGCTGCTGCGCAGCCGACGGGCCTGGCAGCGATGCGAGGGCCAGAGTCCCCATCAGTAACAGGGTGGCACGACGGCGGCCGGCAATACGGATGTCGGTCATGGGGTCTCCTTCATGCGCCACGTGCAACGATGGCTTGATTCGCGGCGCCGCCAAACTGTCTGGCAATTCTGGCGAACTGTGGTTTGATCGCGACGCCGGGATCACGCAAGAACAAAACGGAGCAGTCGCCGCATGAGCGTCACCGATACCCAACGCCGAATCCTTGACGCTGTCGATGCGGGCTTCGACGCCCAGCTTGCCACCACCCGAGACTTCGTCGCGATCCCGAGCACACGCGGCGCCGAGGGCCCGTGCCAGGACATGATCGGCGATTTGCTGCGGCAGCGCGGCTACGAGGTGGACGATTGGCACATCAATCTCGACGATCTGAAGGATCTGCGGGGCTATGGTCCGATCGAGCACGACTTCTCCAAGGCCCGCACGGTCGTCGGCACCTACCGGCCGACCAACGGCAGCGGTCGTTCGCTGATCCTGCAGGGACATTGCGACGTCGTGCCGGCCGGGCCGATCGACATGTGGGAGACGCCGCCGTTCGATCCTGTGGTGAAGAACGGACGGCTCTACGGTCGCGGCGCCTGCGATATGAAGTCGGGCACCATCGGTGCTCTCTATGCGCTGGACGCGATCAAGGCCGCTGGCCTGCGGCCGACCGGGCGTATCCATTTCCAGTCTGTGATCGAGGAGGAGAGCACCGGCGTCGGCGCGCTGTCGACTCTTCAGCGCGGCTACCGGGCCGATGCTTGCTTCATCCCCGAGCCGACCGGCGCCAAGATGGTGCGGTCTCAGGTCGGCGTGATCTGGTTCCGGCTCCGGGTGCGGGGCTATCCAGTGCATGTCGCCACCGCAGGCTCCGGCTCTAACGCCATCACTGCGGCCTATCACCTCATCGCAGCGCTGGAGAAGCTCGAGGAGGAGTGGAATCGGCGGGCGGCAAGCGATCCGCATTTCAAGACGCTGGCGCATCCAATCAATTTCAACCCTGGCATTATCAAGGGTGGCGACTGGGCTTCGAGCGTGCCGGCGTGGTGCGATGTCGACTGCCGGATCGCGGTGCTGCCGGGGTGGTCGATCGCCGACCATCAGGCCGAGATCCTCGCCTGCGTCGCTGCTGCGTCCCGCGACCATCGCTTCCTGTCGAACAATCCGCCGCAGGTGGAGTGGTCGGGCTTCCTCTCGGAGGGCTACGAGCTGACCAACTCGGCCGAGCCGGAGGCGGCATTCGGCAAGGCCTACGACGCCGTGTACGGTGGTGCGACGCCCGACTTGGTGTTCACGGCACTGACCGACACCCGCTTCTACGGGCTGAATTACGACATTCCCAGCCTGTGCTTCGGCGCCAGTGGCGAGGCGATGCACGGCTTCAACGAGTATGTCGACCTCGACTCGTTGCGGCAGTCGACCAAGGCGACCGCGTTGTTCATCGCCGAATGGTGCGGGGTCGAGCCGGCGCAATAACCTCGGAGGTCATTGCCGACCAACCGCCGGGAGTTAGGCTCTTTTGCTGCCGGCCAACACGATGAGCCCGCGCGATCAGACGCGGGCCGAAGGAGGGATGATGACGCCGCTGGACATGATCAGGTCGCGGCCGCTGCCTTTCGCGGCGCTGATGGGCGTGGAGTTCGTTGAGGCGGGAGCTGAGCGGGTGGTCGCCACCATGGTGGTGCGCCCCGATCTGTGCACGCTCGGCGATGCGATCCATGGCGGTGCCGTGATGGCGCTGGCCGACAGCGTCGGTGCGACGGCGACCTTCATCAACCTGCCGCCGGATTCGAAGGGCACGACGACGCTGGAGAGCAAGACCAACTTCGTGGCCGCGGCGAAAGCCGGCACCACCGTTCGGGCTATTGCGACGCCGGTGCATCGGGGAAGGCGGACTCAGGTCTGGCAGACCCGGATTGAAACCGAGGAGGGGCGGCTGGTGGCCCTCGTCACACAGACTCAGATGGTTCTTTGATACCGCCACCCTTGCGGGGCAGCCTCCGTATCATCCCTAGAGTGCGGTGCAAAAGCACCGTTTGGTGAGTCTGTTTGCGCTCGCTCAAGGTTTGTTAAACAGCTTGAATTTATGAAGTTTTAGCAATGTTCGATGGCTTTGACGCCGGTCGTTCCCTGGCAGTTGAGCCATTTGATCTTGAATATTATTGTGCGTTGCACAATATATCTTTGGTCTAGGGAATCGAACGCCTCCTTGAGGGTCGTCCCCCAAAGGAGATGAACCTATGTACGACGCTCTCATCGCCGACCTCACCGGGTCCAAAGGGACGATCAGATCGCTGATCAACCAGGAACTGCCGCTGCTGCGGGACCACCTGCTGCGGCTGGACGCGGAGAGCCGGCGCGATCGTTTCAACGGCTATGCGGACGAGGGCTTTATCGACCGCTACGCCATGAAATGCGGCGGCGACGGCACCATCATCGTTGCGTTTTTCGGTGAGGACGGCTCGGTTCATGCGGCCGCCGAACTGCATCAGCCGGACCTGTCGACCGACTCGCTGCCGGAAATCGCGTTCAGCGTCGAAGCCCATCTGCGCCGCAAGGGCATCGGCAGCATCCTGTTCAAGCAGTTGATGGAAGTGGCTCGGTCGCTTGGCTACGAAAATCTGCGCATCACCACCGGCGCGCAGAACCAGGCGATGCGGGCACTCGCCAACAAGTTCGGCGCACATCTGACCTTCCGTCAGGGCGAATCGACCGGCACGATCGACTTGAATCAGGAAGCGCCGCGCGTGGACGCGCCAACGATCGAAATCCCGGCCGGCGCTGCGAGTGCGCTGATTGATTTCAATCAGGCGTGCTGGAATCTGTTTCTGAGAATGTCGGGGCTCGGACGCGCTGCCTGAGCGGCGCCGCGCATTCGTCTCGACAACACAATCTTACAAACGATAACGCCGCGCGCTGATGCCCGCGGCGTTTGTTCTTCGGACTGAGAAATCCAGGGTGCCGAGGCTCCTGTCTCTGCCGCTCAGATTCGCTTGTCGTTGCCGACGATTCGGCGCGACACACGCCGCTCGACGACGACAGAGCGCTGACTACCTTGCTCGCCGGTGATCACCCGTGTGGTGCGCGCCGCGGCACGTCCGGCCTTGCGTACTTCGCTCTGCACCTGCTCGATCGGGAGGCCCATCAGCGATGCAGCGATCTCGGCTTGGGATTCGACATCGTCAGTAATGCCCATCGCCGCGAAGATTGCCTCTTCGAGCGTCGGCGGATCGCGCCTGACGCGACGCGTGCCATACTTCGTATTCCAGTCTTCGCTCATCGACCCGCCCCAATTTTTTATTGCGGAGATACGTAGTGGAGCCGATGTTGCAATGCAATATAAAATCGGCGCGCGGACGTATCACCTTGGTCGAAATGGACCATCCGCGATTGCGACAGATCAAACGTAACAACCATTCATGGCAGCTCTGCGTCAGCGACCGACGCGGAGCTGCCCTTCGTGGAAACCTCAGGCTCTAAAGATCGTGAATCCGAGAATCAGTAGCACGATGAAAATCACTGCGAAGATGTAGAACAGGATGCGCGCCAGATCAGCGGAAGCGGCGGAGATTCCAGTGAAGCCAAAGATGCCGGCGATCACCGAGATCACCAGAAAGATGAGAGCCCATTTCAAAATCGTCATCGATATTGTCCTCGTGAAGCGTGCTGCGTGAACGAGGAGCGCCACCCAAGGTTCCGCATTTGGCGGTGGAGATCGCCTGATGATCGAGCCCGGACGGGCTTTGATGCGGCCGGCCGGTTTGAAGCGCCGGGACGATGCGGCTAGATTGCCGCCGGCCAACCGATGCGCCGAGGGGACCACATACGATGACGATAGGGATTGTGCGTTCGATCGCGCGAGCCTTGCCTCGAGCTTTGGCTCTGTGGACCTTGATGGTCGTGGTTCCGACCTCGGCGGCCTTGTCACAGTCCGCCGACCTGGTGCTGTGCGATCGGATCGCGGCGGATCCAGCCGATCCGGACAAGCCGGCGAGCGTCAAGGGCGTAGCCGAAATCTCAGCCGGCGACATCGAGACCGCGATCAAATATTGCCGCACGGCGGCCGCGGGTTCGCGCCGGGCGATGTATGCGCTCGGTCGAGCCTACGCGGCCAACCGCCAGCCGGCGGATGCGCTCGCGGCCTTTCGGAAAGCCGCCGCCAAAGGCAGTACGTCGGCGATGGTCGAGCTCGGCGTCGCCTATGCGACCGGGGCCGGCGTCGCCAAGGATGAGGCTCAGGCGAGGGAGCTGTTCGCGAAAGCGGCCGAGGCCGGCAATCCGCGCGGCATCAGCAATCTCGCCGCACTCGGCGGCGGCGGCTCGTCCGATCCGACGAAAACTCGCGCGCTGCTCGCCAAGGGGGCCGAGACCAACGCCGAGGCGCAGTATCAGCTCGGCATGATGCTGGCCGAGGGCGTCGGCGGAACCAAGGATGACGTCCAGGCGCGCGCGCTGTTCGAAAAGGCTGCGGCGCAAGGACATCCCGGAGCGCTGGAGCGCATGGGCGCGTTCGCGCAGGCGGGACGGGGCGGTCCGCAGGATTCGGGTGCTGCCAAGGGATTCTACGAACGTGCGGCAGCGCTCGGCAACGCCGACGCTGCCGCAGCTTTGAAACGTGCCGACTGCCCGTATTCGATTAAGGACAAGCAGGGGAAGCTTGTGACCAATCTGTGCTTCTAAGGTCTTTCCGGGAAGCTTCCGGGGCACTCCGTCCTGACTTGAAAATCTGCTAGCGAACGAATTCGGAAGACGGCTTGGTGCAGTCGGCGTGGTCGCCTGTCTGTTCCGGCGCGTCTGATCCAGGTCAACAACAGAGCACGGCGCCTATGAATAGAAACGCGGGATCGGAATCGGACGCCGGCCGGCAGGGACGGCCGGTGCGTTGTTCGGATCGCGGTGTCGACATCGTGCGGCCGGCGCCTGACGTCCGGGTCGGCCGGCAGATCGGCCCAGAGGGCGAGCAATGAGCCAGCACAAAAGCAGCGTCGGCCTGCTGATCAGCACGATCGGCGTCGTGTTCGGCGACATCGGCACCAGTCCGCTGTATGCGCTTAAGGAAACCTTCGCTGGCCATCACCCGATCGCGGTGACCCCGGACAATATCTTCGGCGTGCTGTCGCTGGTGTTCTGGACCGTGATGCTGCTGGTCACGGTGAAGTACGTGATCATCATCATGCGTGCCGACAACCACGGCGAGGGCGGCAGCTTGGCGTTGCTGGCCTTGGTGACCGAACTGACACGCGGGCGCCGGGTGCACTATCCGCTGATGATGCTTGGCGTGATTGCCGCGGCGCTGTTCTATGGCGACAGCATGATCACCCCGGCGATTTCGGTGCTCAGCGCCGTCGAAGGCCTCGAGGTGGTGACGCCGGATCTCAAGCTCTATGTCGTGCCGATCACCGCCGTCGTGCTGACGGGACTATTCGCAATCCAGTCGCGCGGAACAGGGCTCGTGGGACGCCTGTTCGGTCCGGTGATGACGCTGTGGTTCGTCGCGCTTGCGGTGCTCGGCATCGCCAACATCGTCCGCTCGCCGGGCGTCCTCGAAGCGATCAGTCCGATCTACGCGTTCGAGTTCGTGTTCCGACATCCGCTGATGAGTTTCTATGCGCTCGGCTCGGTGGTGCTCGCCGTCACCGGCGGCGAAGCGCTCTACACCGACATGGGGCATTTCGGTCGCTTTCCGATCCGGCTGGCCTGGTTCGGTCTTGTGCTGCCGTCATTGCTGCTGAACTATTTCGGCCAGGGTGCGCTGCTGATCCAAGATCCGAGCGCGATCCAGAATCCATTCTTCCGCATGGGGCCGGACTGGATGGTGATGCCGATGGTCGCGCTCGCGACCGCAGCGGCGGTGATCGCGTCGCAGGCGGTGATCTCAGGCGCTTATTCGGTAGCCCGGCAGGCGATCCAACTCGGCCTACTACCGCGCATGACGATCGTGCACACTTCGGGCGAGGAGGCGGGGCAGATCTACGTCCCGTTCACCAACTGGACCTTGTACCTCGCCGTGATGGCGCTGGTGATCGGCTTCCAGTCATCGAGCAACCTGGCCGCCGCCTATGGCATCGCCGTCACCGGCACGATGATGATCGACACGATCCTGGTGTCGTTCGTGATGGCCCTGCTGTGGCGCTGGAACATGGCGCTGGTGATCGCGGTGATCGGTACATTACTGGCGGTCGACTTCGCGTTCTTCGCCGCCAATATCATCAAGGTCGCGCAGGGCGGCTGGTTCCCGCTGTTCATCGGCTTCATCTCGTTCACCGTGCTGACGACCTGGCGGCGTGGCCGCGCCCTCGTGCGCAAGCAACTCAAGAAGCAGGCGGTGCCGCTTGATGTTGTGCTGCGCGCGCTTGGGCCAAATGTGTCACGTGCCCGCGGGACGGCGGTATTCCTGACCGCTGCGACCGACGGCGTGCCGCCGGCGCTGCTGCACAACCTCAAACACAATCAAACCGTCCATCAGCGCGTCGTGCTGGCGACGGTCATGACCGCGGAAACGCCCTACGTTCCGGACAGCGAGCGCGTGCTGATGACCGATATCGGCGACGGCTTCCATCGTCTGATCATTCGCTACGGCTTCATGCAGACGCCCGACGTGCCGGCCGCACTCGCGCTGTGCAAGCAGTTCGGGCACGAGTTCAACATGATGTCGACCTCGTTCTTCCTCAGCCGCGAGACCTTCGTGCCGAGCCTCAATCCCGGTATGGCGCTGTGGCGCGAGCGTCTGTTTACCTTCATGACGTTGAATGCGACGCGGGCGACGACCTTCTTCAAGATCCCGACCGATCGCGTGGTCGAGCTGGGCACGCAGCTCGAGATCTGATCGCGCTTTGCCGAGTGCAGATCGGCCGCGTCGCGTCGATCGGCGGCCGGTGATGCGCGAATCGCTTTCGCGCTCAGGCCAGCCCCAGCGCGAAAGCCAGCGTGCCGATGGCGGCGTGGGACACGATCAACGGCCAGATGTTGCGCATCCATAGATAGGCCGCACCCCATACCAGCCCGAGCAGGAACGTGTTGAGGAGCAGCGCCGGATCGCCGTAACAGAGGTGGATCAGCGAGAACATCGCCGCCGAGTACAGCACATAGGCCCAGCCGCCGCGCGACAGCCGATCCGTGATGAGCTTGGGGATCGAGCGGCACACCACTTCCTGGCAGGGGCTCGAGACCAGAACGTAGAATGGCGCGAAGCTCAGCCACGCCGGCGGTTTGGCGTCGAATGTGAAAAACTGGGTCTGCAGCAACATCACTGCGGCAATCGCCAGCGTCAGAACTGCGCAGCCGAGCCAGTGCCGCCATTGATGCGGCTTACCGAAGCCGAGCTCTGAAAACGACACTCCGGCCCAGACGCACAGCCCGATACACAGCCCGGAAACGACCAGCAGCGCATGGATCCGGTAGGCGAACGGCAGCAGGCTGAAATGGATCGCCAGCCCTGGCGCAGCCAGCACGAGCGCCAGACCCGCCAGCGGGACCAGCTGATGCGTGGTGAAGCTGGGGATATCGTCGGGAGTCGGCTTGGCTTGTCGTAAATTTGTCATCCGGCGATCATCGGCATTCCGCCTAATGACGCCAGTCACAACCGCGCCAGTTCGCCCTGATGTGATCCCGAGGAGGCCAGTGATTGCCCGGGGACGACGTCAGCGCCGGCTGCTGCCGCCGACCCCGACCTCCAAGGCACCGCCGACCCTGACGCAGGTGCTACCGCCTTCAACCTGCACGAAGCCGGGGCCATAGGCGGCGCAGGGATTGCCGCTCGTCTGTTTCGGGAGCGGCGTCGGCTTGGGCGAAGGCCGCTTGTCGTCAGCCGCGTCGGCGGCCGGCACCGCGGCGGCGAGCAGGAGGGCAATCAGCACGGTTCTCATGCCGAATGAGTACTGCAGAAGCCGCCCGCTTTCCAGCGGGTGACCGCCACGGTTCCATTGCCGCAAACCTGCCGCAATCGAGCGGTCGAGCTTGGTGCCCGTGGAAACTCCAGCCGGGCGCCGGGCAATGCGCTTGACGCCGCCTCGGCGCTCGGATTGACGTAGCGTCGCTGATGAACAACCGCCACGGCGCGACGTGCCGGTGAGCGCATTCGATGGGGATCTCGATGAGGACGATGGTTGTCATGGTCGCGCTGCTGGCTTCGAGCGCGGCGCTGGCGCAGAGCGCGAACACGCCGAGCAGTCCGCCGATGGTCGGCGATCGGCCGCTAGTGCAGGTCAAGCCACGCGGCGACAAGATGGCGAAATCGGACGGAGCCGCAAAGCAGGCCAAGTCCGCCAAACCTTCAGTTGCAGCGCAGTTGCAGGCTTGTCTCGAGATCGAGGACGACAGCAAGGAGCGACTGGACTGCTACGACGCGATCTACCCGCCGAAGCCGAAGACCATGAAGCCTGGCGCCAAGCAGCCGGCCGCCAAGGCAGTGGCCGATTGCCGCTTCACCAAGGAGCAGGACGAGCGGCTGGCCTGCTACAACGGCTTCGCCGACGCGATTCCGAAACTGCCGAAGACCTGAGCGGGAACGATATCCGGTCCGCGGTCTTGTCGCCGACCGCATGATGACGATGTCTCCCGATACGCCGGTTGGCCGGTTGATCGCCGCACCGATACGTGCCGGGCGACTGGAATGGATCGGTTTGCGCCCCTCGCGGCAAGCCGAGATGGCGATGCCGGACGAAGCGGCTCTGATCGCGCAGACGGGTATCACTGGCGATCGCTATCGGACCACCCACAATGGGCCCCGGCAGGTCACGCTGATCGCAGCAGAGGATCTCGTTGCCATCGCGGCGTTTCTCGGTCGCGACGCGGTGACGCCGCATCTGCTGCGTCGAAATCTCGTGACGCGCGGGATCAATCTCGCCGCGCTCAGGGGCCAGCGCTTCCGGATTGGCACGGCGTTGCTGGAAGGCTCCGGCGATTGCGCGCCGTGCAGCCGGATGGAAGAGGCCTTGGGGGCGGGGGGCTATAACGCGGTGCGGGGGCGTGGCGGCATCACCGCGCGGATACTCGAAAGCGGAACGGTGCGGATCGGCGACCTCGTCGAGCGCATCTAGAACCCATCGTGGGACGCGCGTTGCGTGCAGCGGTTTTGAATGAGGACTTCGCCGATGTCTCTTCGCCTGCTCGTCCTGTACGGATCCTATCGCGCGGACCGAATGGGGATTCGTCTCGCGAACTATCTGGTCACCGAACTGAGCCAGCTCGGCCATGACGTCGAACTCATCGACGCCAAGGCGATCGGGCTGCCGATGCTCGACCGGATGTACAAGGAATATCCCGAAGGCGAAGCGCCGGAAACGATGGAGGCACTGGCCGAGAAGATCCGCAGTGCGGACGGCTTCGTGTTTGTCACCGGCGAATATAATTGGGGCTTTCAGCCCGGACTGAAGAATCTCACTGACCATTTCCTCGAGGAGTGGTTTTGGCGGCCAGCCGCGATTGCCAGCTACTCGGCCGGACGGTTCTCCGGCGTGCGCGCCGCAACGGCGTGGCACGGCACGCTGAGTGAAATGGGCATGGTGGTGATTTCATCCTCGCTGGCTGTCGGGCCGATCGCGCAGACGCTGGACGACAGCGGCGCGCCGATCGGCGAGGGCGGCAAATCTCTGTCGCGTGCATTTCCGCGCTTCGCCGAAGATCTGGCCTGGTGGGCCGAAGCAGCCAAAGCGCAGCGCGCCAAGGTCAAACCGCCATATTGAGCGAGGCGCTATCGCGTCCTACATCCAGGCCATGCACAGCATCACCGAAGCCGAGATCAACCTGCTTGTTCGCACCTTCTACGCGCGTGCGCGGGAGGATGAGCAGATCGGCCCGATCTTCAATCGTGCCGTCGCGGATTGGGACCATCACATCGCACAGATCAGCGATTTCTGGTCGTCGATGCTGTTGAAGACCGGCCGCTACGAAGGCCGACCGATGCGGCCGCATCTGATGCTCGGCCTGGAGCCAGCGCACTTCGACCGTTGGCTGAAATTGTTCGAGGCGACCGCGACCGAACTGTTCGCGCCCGACGTCGCGGCCGCTTTCATCATCCGTGCCCGCCGCATCGCCGACAGCTTCGAAATGGGAATCGCCACGACGCGGGGTAAGGTCGCCGCGCCGAGGCATAGTGTTTAGGACATCCACCGTCATTCGGGGGCGCGCTTAGCGCGAGCCCGGAATCGATACGCCGCAGCATCCGCTTTGGCGTAGCGCGGCGGACATCAGGGCGCGATCGAGAGTCCAGGGGATATGGATTCCGGGCCTGCGCCGCTGTGCAGCGCGTCCCGGAATGACCGGAGAGGGACGAACCACCAACCTCCGAATTCCGGGTTCGCGAGCTATGCTGGCGCCCCAGAATAACGGAGGACAGTTTGTCGGTTTCCGACTCCCCGTTTCTACAGCCTCGTGCTGATTACTTCGCCGCGGCCAGCTTGTCCTGGGTCTTGGTGTCGAAGTCGCCGGCATCGTGGCGCTCGTGAAGTTGGGTCGAGGGATCCCCCGAGACACGGTTGACCATGCGGCCACGTTTGACTGCGGGGCGTTCCGCGATCGCCTTGGTCCAGCGTTGCACGTTTGTGTAGCTGGCGACATCCAGGAAAGTCGCGCTGTCACCGTACAACGCGCCGCTGGCAAGCCCGCCGTACCACGGCCAGACCGCGATGTCTGCGATGGTGTATTCGTTGCCCGCGAGATAAGCCGTTTCGGCGAGGCGGCGATCCAGCACGTCCATCTGCCGTTTCACTTCCATTGCGAAGCGGTTGATCGGATACTCCCACTTCTCCGGCGCATACGCGTAGAAGTGGCCGAAACCACCGCCAAGATACGGCGCGCTGCCCATCTGCCAGAACAGCCAGTTCAGGCACTCTGTACGTCCGGCAGGCGTGGTCGGCAGGAATGCGCCGAACTTTTCCGCAAGGTAGAGCAGGATCGAGCCGGACTCGAACACGCGGATCGGCGGATTCGCGGAGCGATCGAGCAGCGCCGGAATCTTGGAGTTCGGATTGACCTCGACAAAACCCGACGAGAACTGATCGCCGTCGCCTATCTTGATCAGCCACGCGTCGTATTCGGCCCCAGTGTGACCAAGTGCCAGCAGTTCCTCGAGCAGGATGGTGACCTTCTGGCCGTTCGGGGTCGCCAGCGAATAGAGCTGTAGCGGATGCTTTCCGACCGGCAGTTCCTTGTCGTGAGTGTGGCCGGCGATCGGGCGATTGATCGACGCGAATTTGCCGCCGTTCTCCTTGTCCCAGGTCCAGACTTTGGGCGGCGTGTAGGGGGCGTCGGTCATCGGCAGCTCCGGATGATGTCTTGTCGTTGCGGGTGAGTGGGAAACAATGGCGACGCTACGGCGCTTTGCAAGAGCCAGGTTTCGATCGGCGCCTTGCAATGTCGCGCGCCCGCCCGGGGCGAGCTAGGCGGCCGACAGGCCGGCGCGCGTCATGTCCGGGGTGCTTTCCCCCGCATCGTTGCAGTCCTCGGTATCCAGCCAGGCACAGCCGCCGCCGGCGCGTTTGGCCGTATAGAGTGCATGATCGACGCGCTCCAGGAGCTGTGCGGCCGGATTGGCGGAGAGGGTGCCATCGCTGATCACCAGCCCGGCGCTGGCGCCGATCAGCACCGGCAGGTCCGACAGCAGGAACGGCCTCGACAGCTCAAACACAGCGGAGCGTGCGAGCGCCAGCGCTTCGTCGCGGCCTGGATCGCCCTCGGCGATCGGCTTCAGCAGCATGAATTCGTCGCCGCCGAAACGCGCCGCCATACCCGTCGGGCCGGCACAGGCCTGCAAACGCCCGGCGACTTGGCGCAGCAGATCATCGCCGGTGTGGTGACCGTGGCGATCGTTGACCGGCTTGAAGCCGTCGAGGTCAATCGCGATAAGCGTGAAGCTTCCGGTCATCCCCGCCAGCGCGGTCAGGAAACCGGCGCGATTCGGCAGGCCGGTCAGGAAGTCATGCGTCGCCTGGCGCGACAGCCGATGTTTGGCTTCGAGCCGCTCGGTAAAAGCGGCGCTGAGATGTTTGGATGCTTCGCGCAGGGTGAGCCAGAACAGCACCAGCATGGCGGCGCCGATGTTGTAGGCGAGTTCCGGTCGGAGCAGGCCGGCGACCATGGTGGGGATCAGCAGCATCGCCGACGCCGTCAAGATGATCCAGGGGCGGATCGCCGCCCGCGAGACCATGCCGACGCAGTAAGACATCGACAGACCGAAGGCGATCCAGGCGCCGGGCGCATCGCCCAGCCACAACGCCCGAAACGACAGTGCACCGAGAGCGAGGCTGAAGGCGGAGGCGCCGACGCAGTAAAGCACCTCCCAGCGCACGACGTCGGCTTCGCTGAACTCCGCGGCCCGCGCCTTGTAGCGCAGCAGCGAGACGATGCGGGCAACCGCCGTAATCAGAATGAAAACTGAAATGATCGCGTAGCCCGGATCGCGATCGATCAGCGTCAACGCGACCGCGCCGGTCACCGAGGTGCCGCCGATCGCCACAACCTGCGGCAACGACGTGTACAGCAGCTCCACCAATTCGCGGCGGATCCGCGGATCGGCGTGCAGGAACCTGGCGAACAAAGGGGCGATCATCCGCGGCACCATACGTCGCGAGTTCCTAACAGCCGATGGCAACAAGACGCGGCGCGGTAATATCGTCGCGCCAATGTTAACGGCGGGTCAATGAACGGCCCACGACAGGTGCTGGTTTAATCGGCATGGCTCGCTTCCGGTCGGACGAGCACAAACGCGCGGTTTGGCGCCGCGAAGGCCCGGTTGTGCAACACGATTGTCTCATGGTTCGAGACGGACGCCAGCGAGGCGAAATACGCGACATGATCGCCGGGCCGGATCCCGGATTAGTGCCTCACATCGGCGGCCAGCTGCGCATCGCCATATCGGCGAGCTTGCGGAGCTGATCGCGGGACGCCCCGCCGGCGGCCTGAACGGCCATACCTTGCAGAATCGTCGAGACATAGCGGGCGAGATCGCCGGCATCGGCGTCGGCGGGCAAGTCGCCTTCGGCGATCGACCGAGCGAGACGGTCTCGCAGATCCTGTTCGATCTTCGCACGACGCGCAGCCAACTCCTGCTTGATGGTCTCGGCCGTCTCGCCGCAACAGAGTGCGCCTTGCACCGCGAGGCAGCCCGGATTGCTAGGGTCGCTCATGGCATCGACGGCCCCAAAAAGGATGTGCTCCACCACTTCGCGCGCAGTCTGCTTTTGCAGGCCGGCCTGGTAGTAGCCGCCAGGTCCGTCGACATAGCGATCCAGCGCTTTCCGGAACAGATCTTCCTTGTTGCCGAACGCGGCGTAGAGGCTCGGCTTGGTGATCCCCATCGCCTCGGTCAGGTCGGACATCGACGTGCCCTCATAGCCCTTGCGCCAGAAGACGTGCAGGGCGAGGTCGAGCGCCGCATCGACGTCGAATTCGCGAGGTCGTCCCATGGCCATTGCAAGCGCCTCCAGAGATTTCTACCAAACGGTAGATAAGTCTCTTGACAGTGGATGTCGATAGTCCATCTATACCGGACGGTATGGATATGTGCACCGCAGCGTGGTATTCTGGTCCTTCATTACGCTGTCGTTGTGCGCACGAGTTACTGAATTTGCTGGGCTTTTAGCAAGCCCGCTGCGGTTGAATGGGGAATGACGATGGTCGAAACTTTCGCTCGAAACATCAAGATGGGTGCGGGGATTGTGGCGATTTCGGCCGCTTTGGCCGGCGGAGCGGTTCTGATCGACCGGTCCGGATCGGCTCAGGCGGAGGCGGCATCTCCGGTTCCGCCCGCCGTGGCGGCGTCGGTCGCTCTCGTCGAAGCAAAAGCCACGACGCCGTCGGACGAATTCTCGGGCCGACTCGAGGCGATCGAGCGGGTGGAAATCCGGTCGCGTGTCGCAGGCGCCGTCCAGGAGGTGCGTTTCCGCGAAGGCGCTCTGGTCAACAAGGGCGATCTTCTCGTTGTGGTCGATCCCGCGCTCTACGCCGCTGAAGTGGATCGCGCCCAGGCGCAATTGGCCGCGGCGCGCGCCCGGGTGGTCTTCACCAAGGCCGATTTCGAGCGCAGTCAGCAACTGTCCAGTTCGGCCATCACCCAACGCGAGGTCGACAACCGCCTCAATACCTATCGGGAGGCGGAGGCAAACCTGAAAACGGCCGAGGCGGCGTTGAAGACCGCCGAACTCAATCTCGGCTACACCGAGATTCGCGCCCCCGTTTCAGGCCGCGTCGGCAAGATCGAGATCACCGTCGGCAACCTGATCGCTGCCGGGCCGAACTCGCCGCTGCTCACCACGCTGGTCTCGGTCAATCCGATCTACGCAAGCTTCAACGCCGACGAGCAGGTGGTTGCCCGCGCGTTGAAGACGCTGGCGGACGAGAAGACCCCCGGCGCGATCGACCGCATCCCGGTTCAAATGACGACCGGTGCCAGCTCCACGCCGGTGAAAGGCAAGATGCAGTTCGTCGATAACCAAGTCGATCCGCGCTCCGGGACCGTCAGGGTGCGCGCAGTGTTCGACAATGCCGACGGACGGCTGATGCCGGGTCAATTCGCCAGGCTGTCGATGGGACAGCCCAAGCCGGAGCCCGCGCTGCTCGTCAGCGAACGCGCCGTCGGCACCGATCAGAACAAGAAGTTCGTGATGGTGGTGGATGCCAAGAACCAGGCCGAATATCGCGAAGTGACGCTCGGCGCTTCGGTCGACGGCATGCGCGTCGTCGCCTCGGGCCTCAAGGAAGGCGAGCGCATCGTCGTCAATGGCCTGCAGCGCGTGCGGCCGGGCGCGACCATCAAGCCTGAGACTGTCGCGATGGATGGCGCGAGCATGACGACCGGCAAGGCCGTCGCGCAGAACTAACCATTGGCGATCCCGCCGACGAGGCGGGATCGATTCTCTTCCTCGGTAATCGACAGGATCGCGGCCGACGTCTCGGCCGCGCCAGGACCCTTGCGCCCCGCGCACAGACGGATCGAGACGGACCACAGCCATGAATTTTTCCAAGTTTTTCATCGATCGTCCGATTTTCGCCGGCGTGCTGTCGGCGGTGATTTTCCTGTCAGGCTTGTTGGCGCTGCCGGTGCTGCCGATCTCCGAATATCCCGAAGTCGCCCCACCCACGATCGTGGTGACGGCGAACTATCCGGGCGCAAATCCGAAGGTGATTGCCGAAACGGTTTCGACGCCGATCGAGGAGCAGATCAACGGCGTTGAGAACATGCTCTACATGAGCAGCCAGGCGACGACCGATGGCCGGATGACGCTCAACGTCACCTTCCGGCTCGGTACCGATCCGGACAAGGCGCAGCAGTTGGTGCAGAACCGCGTGTCTCAAGCCGAACCGCGGCTGCCGGCGGAGGTGCGCGCGCTGGGCGTCACCACGATCAAGAGCGCGCCCGACCTCACCATGGTCGTGCATCTGATGTCGCCGAACGACCGCTACGACATGACGTATCTGCGCAACTACGCGGTGCTTAACGTCAAGGACCGGCTGGCGCGGATCGAGGGCGTCGGCCAGGTGCAGTTGTTTGGCTCGGGCGACTATTCGATGCGCGTGTGGCTCGATCCGCAGAAGGTCGCCGAGCGCGGCCTGTCGCCGAGCGATGTGGTGCGCGAGATCCGGGCCCAGAACGTCCAGGCGGCGGCCGGGCAGGTCGGCAGTTCGCCGGGCGAGCCGGGGCTCGATCTGCAACTCTCGATCAACGCACAGGGCCGGCTGCAGACCGAAGACGAATTCGGCGACATCATCGTCAAGAATGGCGACAACGGCGAGGTCGTGCGGCTGCGCGACGTCGCGCGGATCGAACTCGGCGCCGCCGATTACGCGCTGCGCTCGCTGCTCAACAACAAGTCCGCCGTCGCGATCCCGATCTTCCAGTCGCCCGGGTCGAATGCGATCCAGATCTCCGACAACGTCCGCAAGACGATGAAGGAGCTCAAGGAGAACATGCCGGACGGCGTGTCCTACGACATCGTCTACGACCCGACACAGTTCGTCCGGGCGTCGATCGAAGCCGTGATTCACACGCTGCTCGAGGCGATCGCTCTGGTCGTTCTCGTCGTCATCCTGTTCTTGCAGACTTGGCGCGCCTCGATCATTCCGCTGATCGCGGTGCCGGTGTCGGTGATCGGCACCTTCGCGGTGATGCACGTGTTCGGGTTCTCGATCAACGCGCTGACGTTGTTCGGCTTGGTGCTGGCGATCGGCATCGTGGTCGATGACGCCATCGTCGTGGTCGAGAATGTCGAACGCAACATCGAGCGGGGATTGGACCCCAAGGAGGCTGCGTATCAAGCGATGCGCGAAGTGACCGGACCGATCATCGCGATCGCGTTGGTGCTGGTCGCCGTGTTCGTCCCGCTCGCCTTCATCACCGGTCTGACCGGACAATTCTACAAGCAGTTCGCTCTGACGGTCGCGATCTCGACGGTGATCTCGGCGTTCAACTCACTGACGCTGTCGCCGGCGCTGGCGGCGTTGCTGCTGAAGGGCCACGATGCGCCGAAGGATGCGCTGACGCGGTTCATGGACAAGACGCTCGGCTGGTTCTTCGTCCGGTTCAATCGGTTCTTCGCGCGAAGTTCGGAAGCCTATGGCGGCGGCGTGAAGCGGGTGATCTCGCGCAGGGCGGTCGGCATGGCGGTGTATCTGGTGCTGGTCGGCGTTACCGGCTGGCTGTTCCACGCCGTACCGGGCGGCTTCGTGCCCGGTCAGGACAAGCAGTATCTGGTCGGCTTCGCGCAATTGCCGGACGGCGCCACGCTGGACCGCACCGAGGAGGTGATCCGCCGCATGGGCGAGATCGCCCAGCAGGAGCCTGGCGTCGAGAACTCGATCCAGTTTCCGGGCCTGTCGATCAACGGCTTCACCAATTCGTCGAACTCCGGCATCGTCTTCATCGGCCTGAAGGACTTCGCCGATCGGAAGGGGCCGGCGCTGAGCGGCAATGCGATCGCGCTGGCGTTGAACAAGAAGTTCGCCGGCATTCAGGATGCCTTCATCGCGATGTTCCCGCCGCCGCCGGTCGCGGGCCTCGGCACCATCGGTGGCTTCAAGCTGCAGATCGAGGATCGCGCCGGCCTCGGCTACGAAGCGCTGAACGAGGCCACCAAGGCGTTCGTCGGCAAGGCGTCGCAGCAGAAGGAATTGGCCGGGCTGTTCACCAGCTATCAGATCAACGTGCCGCAGCTCTACGCGGACGTTGATCGCACCAAGGCGCGGCAGCTCAACGTGCCGGTGACATCGATCTTCGACACCATGCAGATCTATCTAGGCTCGCTCTACGTCAACGACTTCAACAAGTTCGGCCGGACCTACTCGGTGCGCGTGCAGGCGGACGCCAAGTATCGCGCGCGTGCCGACGATGTCGGGCAGCTCAAGGTCCGCTCGGACAGCAACGAGATGATCCCGTTGTCGACGCTGCTGCGCGTCAAGGAGAGCGCGGGGCCGGAGCGGGCGATGCGCTACAACGGCTTCCTTACCGCGGACGTCAGCGGTGGCGCGGCTCCCGGCTTCTCGACCGGGCAGGCGCAGGACGCGGTCGCGCGCGTCGCCAAGGAGACGCTGCCGAAGGGTGTGTCCTATGAATGGACCGAGCTGACCTATCAGGAAATCATCGCCGGCAATTCGTCGCTGATCGTGTTCCCGGTCGCGCTGCTACTGGTGTTCCTGGTGCTGGCCGCTCAATACGAGAGCCTGACGCTGCCGCTCTCGATCATCATGATCGTGCCGATGGGCCTTCTGGCCGCGATGTTCGGCGTCTGGATCAGCAAGGGCGACAACAACGTCTTCACGCAGATCGGACTGATCGTCCTGGTCGGACTGTCCGCGAAGAACGCCATCCTGATCGTCGAATTCGCTCGCGAACTCGAATTCGCCGGGCGCAAGCCGATCCAGGCGGCGATCGAGGCCAGCCGGCTGCGACTGCGGCCGATCCTGATGACCTCGATGGCGTTCATCATGGGTGTGGTGCCGCTGGTGACCTCGACCGGCGCCGGTTCAGAGATGCGCCACGCCATGGGCGTCGCGGTGTTCGCCGGCATGATCGGCGTCACCGCGTTCGGCATCTTCTTCACCCCGATGTTCTACGTGCTGCTTCGTGCGCTCGCCGGCAACCGGCCGCTGACCCAGCACGGGGAGGCGACTGTCGTCGATGCCCCGACACAGCCGCATGCATCGCACGCGCCCGAGCCGGAACCTCGCTCGGAGCGCGTGCTGATGCCGCACGACTGAGAACAAGCCGTGCCTTTAGGGTTGCTCGTTTCGCCGACGGCTCTCAGGAGGAATTCTAATCGATGACTGCGGGACATATCGTCGCGCCGACATTTCAAAATGTTGCTGTCCCACAGTCACTTCTCTTGATGTATTCTATCTTTTCCGATCGTGCGTAACGATCCGTGAGAGGCTACACGGCCGATGACGCTGGAACGCCAGCAGCATCATCGGGGTGTGGACATGTACGTACGATCAAGAAAAGCGACGAAGCAGGCGACACTGCTTTGCACGGTCAGCCTTCTGGCTTTGGCGACCGACCTGTCGCACGGCGCACGTGCGCAATCGCATCTGCCCGCCGTAACGGTCGAGGCGCCGCAGCCATCGCAACGGGCGCGGAACGCGACGGCGAGGCCCGCGCGGGCGACGGCGCGGACGGCACGAGCAACCCGCGCGTCGTCGCCTGTCCGGCAAGTGGCGCCGACGCCGACCCTGTCGGTCAGCGAGCGGATCTATGCGGGCAGTCATAGCTACGTCGCAGGGACGTCGAGTTCCGCCTCCAAGACCGACACGCCGCTGATCGACACGCCGCGCTCTGTCAGCGTGATCGATCGCAAGGAGCTCGACGATCGCGGCGTCACCAGCATCCCCGAGGCGGTCCGGTATTCGGCCGGCGTCACCACTGGCGCTTACGGTTACGATCCGCGCTTCGACCAGATCTACATCCGCGGCTTCGCCACGACCACGCTCGGCGACTTCCGCGACGGGCTGAAGCAATATCCGGCCGGCTTCTCGACCTTCCGGACGGAGCCATATCAGCTCGACAGCGTCGAGATCATCAAGGGACCAGCCGCGGTGCTGTACGGCCAGTCTGTACCCGGCGGTCTGGTGGATCGCCGCTCCAAACTTCCGGTCGAAAATCAGGTCAACGAGATCGCGGTGCAGGCCGGCACGTTCGATCGCTTCCAGACGGCGTTCGATATCGGCGGCGCGGCCAATCCCGACAAGTCGCTGCTGTACCGCCTGGTCGGCGTCGCCCGGACGGGCAATACCAATTTCGACGTTGCCGACCAACGGCTCTTGCTCGCGCCATCGATCACCTGGCGTCCGACCGTGGACACCAAGATCACCGCCTATGCGCTTGGGCAGAAGGACGAGAGCGATGCGAGCGTCGCCGCGCTCAATCGCAACGGCAAGCTGCTGACCGTCAACGGCCAGTATCTGCGTTCGAGCGATCCCTCCTATGACTATCTCAGGCTGACGCAGGCGCAGCTCGGCTACAAGATCGAGCATCGCTTCGACGAGGTCTTCACTTTCCGCCAGCATACCCGGTTTGGTTCGCTCCACACCGAGTCGCGCTATCTCAGCGGCAGCTTCGCCAATGCGACGACCCCAATCTACAATCGCGCAGCCTATGCGGTCGGTGACGATCAGACGAGCTGGCAGACCGACAACGCGCTGCAGGCTGATTTCGTCACCGGTCCGGTGACGCACAAGGTGCTGACCGGCGTCAATTACGACCACAACGTCTGGGATTTCAAGCTCGGCTACAGCAGCGCGCTGGCCGCTTACGCACTCGACATCACAAACCCGACCTACGGCATCGGCGGCACCACGCCGGCTTACAGCTCGGGGTCTCGGGCGACGCAGCAGCAGGTCGGCGTCTATGTGCAGGACCAGATGCAGATGGGAGGCTGGCATCTCTCGCTCGCGGGGCGCCATGACTGGGCCGATCAAACTCGGATCAACACCTACACCAATGCGGTCACCGGGCAGCGCAATGATGCGGCGTTCTCCTATAGCGCCGGGCTGCTGTATCACTTCGACAACGGCGTCGCGCCGTATGTCAGCTATGCTACCTCGTTCCAGCCATCGACCTCGATGGCGATCGACGGCAGCGTGTTGGCTCCGTCCGAAGGAGAGCAGTTCGAGGGAGGCGTGAAGTATCAGCCGCGTCCGGACGTGCTGCTGACGGCATCCGTGTACGACCTCCGGGAGAAGAACGCCGCCAAACTGGCGGGCTATGTCAACGGCGTCGCGTATTACGCTTCCGTCGGCGAGATCCACGTCCAGGGCGTCGAGCTCGAAGCCCGCGCGCGGCTGACGCCGGAGCTCGAGACGGTGACGGCTTACACCTTCGCGGATGCCGAGATCACAAAGACCACCGTTGCGAGCGAACTCAACAAGGTGCCCGCGGTGACGCCCCGGCACACCGCCTCGACCTGGCTCAACTACACCTTCCTGAACGGACCGCTCGACGGCTTCGGAGTCGGTGCAGGGGTGCGCTACATCGACTCGACCTGGACCTCCAATGCGAACACCGACCGCAACGCCGGCTACACGCTGGTGGACCTGGCGATGCGCTACGATCTTGCGAAGCTCGGGCGGCAGTTCGCCGGATTCCAGGCCTCAGTTAACGCCAACAATGTTGCCGACGAGCAGATCGCGGTGTGCAACGCCGGCTATTGCTATCTCAGCCAGGGGCGGACGGTCATCGGCACGCTACGTTATCGTTGGTAGGGGCAATTACGACCAAGCTGACCTTGGCAACAGTTCGCCCAGTCAATCGGCCGGGACGATCGCAAACCGGATGGCGTTCGCCCCGACGCCGCTGAACTGCAGCGTTAGGTCACCGGCCGCGAGCCGATAGCGCACCAGCTTGCGGAGCCCCTCGCAATCGGTGGCTCCGCTGAACTCGGCGGGCTTCAGCAGGTGGCCGTTCTGCACGGCATCGACCCAGCCGCCGCTCGCCAGCGCGATGGTGTAGAGGCCGGCTTTCTCGACCTGCCTGATGCGGACAAAGCCGGCGAAGCGATCCGGGGCGGAGGCACGCTCGGGCGGGGTCGGCAAGGCCGCGTCGGCGCCCGGCCGCAGCGACAATGCGATTGCGGTTGCCGGCGGCGCTGGCAGTTCGGCGCCTGAAGCGAGTTCGGTCGGGTCGGCGGCGCTGAGGAGTGCCCGTTCGCGATCGACCGGCCATTTGAAGGCCGCGCAGCCGCTCGGCTTCGCCGCCATGGCGAAGTTCATCCACACTGCAAGACTTATGCAGACAAGCGCTGTTCGCCGGAGGGCGATCCCAGCGAGGGCGATCGACATGATGCGACTCCAACCTGCGGCCGCGCGAAGCGTGCCGCATTGTATCCGGTCGGAACCCTCGTTCCTGTGACGTGGCGAGCGCTTTCGGCGCCGGCCGCGCTCAGGATAGCAAATGCAATGCGGGATGAAAGCGCGCCGGACGGATCCGGCGCGCTTGCCTGGGACGGGAGCTCAGGCCGGCTGGGCGCCGGTCTTGATCAGCGTACCGACGTGCTGGCCGCGCAACGCCGCTGTCAGCCGGCCGGGCTTGAGGCCGTTGACCAGCTGGACCTGTTCGATATGGCGCGCATTGGCCATCACGTCGAACAGCGCGCGGTCGAGCGGCAGCGTGCCGTCGTGCTTGGCGAGATCGGCGTAGCTGGTCTCGCGCATCATCAGCGCACTGTCGCCGGCGGGCGCATTCGGGTCGATGTCATAGACGCCGTCGACGTCTTCCACGAAGGTGAGGCCGGCGGCGCCCAGCGCGTCGGCGAGCAGAAAAGCGCCGACATCCGCGCGGTGTGGCGGCAGCCGCGCGCCCGGGAATTCGTGGTTGTGATAGGGCGGGAAGGCGCTCGCGACCACGGCGCGCGCCGCGCTGAGGTGGATGGCGAGCTGGTTCGCCACCGTCGGCTTCTCGACATAGGAGATGCCTTCCGGCGCCAGCAGCGTTGCCAGGATGTGGCCGTTCTGGCCGGCCTCGCTGGCGGCGAGCGGCGCGAGCGTGCCGACCGGCAGGCCGAGATCGAGCGCGACGCTGTAGAGATGCCGCGCGCGGATGCCTGCGCCGGTCAGGATCAGCAGGCGATGTTCGGGCAGCAGCGAACGCAATTCGTCGACGATCGGCAGGATCGCCTCGGCGCCGCGGTCCATGATCGAGCGGCCGCCGATCTTCACGACCTGTAGCCACGGCAGGATGCGGATCGGCTTCTTGCCGGCGACCGGCCTTGTAAGGTTGTTGTCGAGCAGCGTCTGGCGCGCGAGCGGCGAGGCGACGTGCTTGATGTGGTTGGTATCAGCCATGGTCGATCCTCAGTTCGCGGTGATGATGGTGCCGACATGCTCGCCGGCCAGCGCGCGCGTCAGATTGCCCGGCACAAGGCCGTTGACGACCTGGACCTCGCGCACGTGGCGCGCAGCCTTCAACAGGTCGAGCACCGGGAATTCCAGGATCGAATCCTGCAGGCCCTTGGCCTTCATTTCGTCGACCGAGATCTTCGGAATGAAGGTCGCGTTCTTCGAGGTCTTCGGGTTCTCGGTGTAGAGGCCGTTCTCGTCCTTCACGTAGATCATGGCCTTGCAGCCGAACTGCTCGGCGACGAGATAGCAGCCGGCATCGGTGCGGTACGGCGGGATCACGCCGTCGGCGGACGGACGCATCCACAGGCCGTAGGGCGGCATGCCCGAGAACACCACCGCATTCACTTCCTTCAGATACAGCGGGACGGAGGACAGGCCGGCATCGCCAACCGACGAGATTCCGTATTTGGCCAGGAGCTGGCCGAGCATCTCCGCATTCTGGCTGGCGACAGAAGCGCCAAGCTGCGACAGCACGCCGGCGGGCAGGTTCAGGCCGGCGGCGATCGAATACAGATGCCGCGCGCGGGTACCGGCACCGGTGCCGATCAGCAAGGTATGGTCCTTGCGCGCCGCGACGATCTCGTCGACCAGCGGATACACGGCGGCGCGGCCGCGATCGATCATGCTCTGACCGCCGATCTTGATCACGTTGGCGTCGGGCAGAATGCGGTAGTCGCTTGCTGCTTCGGTCGCAGCGATCAACTCGGGGTCGGACATCGATCGCTGCATCAGCAGCGCTTCGAGCTCCGCGGTCGGGGTAGCCATCAAGGGTAGTCCTTTCATCAGGCAAAGGATGCGTCGGGGCGGACACGCTGTCCTCCGGGACCTCTCCAGGAATGTCAGAGGTGATGCCGCAACGGCGGCGGACAAAGAGAGTCTGTCCGGCCGTTGCGCGACTCCTCACCAGGAAACCGCAGCAACCTGTCGGCAAACCAAATTGAGCGCAATCCGGTAAATCCCTACAATGGTGAGTAATTTCAAGGCGTTGTATAACTATCTTCATCACGATGTGACGCGCAATTGCTCCACAAACGTGCAATTTCGCCTGCTGCGAGCCGTTCGTGATGGCGGCAGCGCGCAGCCGCTGGCCGACAACGCGGGCTCGTTTGCGGGAGACCGTTGCACAGGGTGTTAGAGGTATTCCAGCATGTGCAGTCCACCGCCATGCAGTACTGCCGAGCCGCGCCGCAGTTGGCTGCGACAGAATGAACTAAGCAGGCTCAAAATCGACAAAACTTCTCATTCGCATAAGCACCTCATACCATCGCACATGAGCGCTCTCGCGCGGCTGCCGCGCACCCGAGCGTCGGGACTTTGAGACGTTCCAAGCTTGCTCACGATGAATCGCGATCAGTGATGCTGTAGGCGAACCTCGTTTATAGCGGGGGCTTACAATGACAAGAACACTTCGCCGGTCCGGTGCCAGCGGTCTGCTCGCGGCGATCTCGCTGCATTTCCTATCGACTGCCGCCGTCGCGCAAACCGGGCTACCCGCCGTCACCGTCGAGGCGCCGCGGGCTGAACGGCCGCGTGCGACGCGGCCGGCCGCCAGCAACCGCGCGGGCACGACGCGGCGCGTCGTGGCGCGGCGGGAGAGCAGGCCGCCGGCCGCGGTGCCTCCCGTGCCGTATCTGACACCGTCCACCGGGACGCTCGGCGTGCTGCCGGCGAGCTATGCGGGCGGTCAGGTCGCCAGCGGCGGACAAGTCGGCTTTCTCGGCAATCGCAGCATCCTCGACACGCCCTTCAGCCAGACCAGCTACACGTCGAAGCTGATGCAGGATCAGCAGGCGCGCACCATCCGCGACGTGGTCGCCAACGATCCATCGGTGCGCGCGGTGACGTCCGCCGGCGGCGGACAGGACGGCTATTTCATTCGCGGCTTCTACTACGATGTCGGCGACCTCGCGTTGAACGGCATGTACGGCATGGCGCCGTTCTGGAGCGTCGGTGCCAATTTCGTCGAGCGGGTCGAAATCCTGAAGGGGCCGACCGCTCTGCTCACAGGCATTTCGCCGCTCGGCGCCGTGGGCGGCAGCATCAATCTCGTCAGCAAGAAGGCGCCGGACTACGACATCACCCAGCTGACCGCGACCTATGCGTCGCGCTCGCAGTTCGGACTGCAGGCCGACGTGGCGCGGCGCTATGGCGAGCACAAGGAGTGGGGCATCCGCTTCAACGGCAGCTATAGCGACGGCAAGACGCCGTTCGACCGCCAGAGCAGCGAATTCGGCAACGCCGTGCTCGGCCTCGATTATCGCGGCGAAAACGTCCGCGTCTCGGCCGACGTCGGTTATCAGGCCAACAATCTGAATCCGCCGATCCGGTTCTTCAGTTTCCAGCCCAACGTCGTGCCGCTACCGCCGGCACCCGCGGCGAACTCCAACGCGATTCCGGATTGGGCGTATTGGAAGCCGAAGGACACCTTCGTCACTGTGCGGGCCGAAGCCGACGTCTCGCCGGGGCTGACGGTGTACGGCGCCGCCGGCTATCACCAGGCCAAGATCGACTTCAAGTTCCTGTCGCCGACAATCATCAACCAGGCCGGCGATTATGGCTCGCGGCCGTTCGGGGGCGAGCAGACCTTCACGGCCAAGACTGGAGAAGTTGGCCTCCGCGGTGAAACTGACACTGGCCCAATCAACCACAAATTCGTGGTCAACTACGGCGTGTTCGATCGTCCCAACGAGAATTCCTATCTCGGCGCCAGCAGTCTCGTCGGCTCGAACATCTACAATTACAAGCCGATCCCGGAGCCGGTGTTTTCGATTCCGAGCCGCAGCTCGGTCAGCCTGAAGCAGTGGAGCGTCGGCGCCGCGGATACGATGTCGATCCTGAACGGCGGCGTGCAGGCCGTCGTCGGTGTCCGCCGCCAGCACGTCAGCAACAGCTCCACTGACCTGATCACCGGCATCACCACCGGTCAGGACGGCGCCGCCTGGAGCCCGGCCTATGCGCTGCTGATCCGGCCGATGTCGAACGTCACGCTGTACGCCAACTACATCGAAGGGCTGCAGCCGGGCACGACCGTGGGGGCCGGCTACGCCAATATCGGCCAGGTGTTTCCGCCGTTCCAGAGCAAGCAGGTCGAAACCGGCGTGAAGGTGGATTTGGGCAAGATCAGCGTCACCGGCAGCCTGTTCGAGATCAAGCAGCCGAGCGCGATCGCGTCGAGTGCGAACGGCATGCTGACGCTGTCGGCGGATGGCGAACAGCGCAACCGCGGCGCCGAGATCAACGTGTTCGGCGAACTGGCTCCCGGCCTGCGGCTGCTCGGCGGCGGCGCCTTCATCGACGGCGTGCTGGAAAAGACTGCCAGCGGCCTCAACGACGGCAACCGGGCGCCGGGTGTGGCGCGGGTCAACGTCAACCTCGGCGCCGAGGTCGACGTGCCCGGCGTCGATGGCTTCACCTTGACGGGCCGTGTGGTCCACACTGGCTGGACCTATGCCAACGCTGCCAACACGCAAGTGCTGCCGGCGTGGACACGGTTCGATCTCGGCGCGCGCTACACCTTCCTGTCGCCATGGAACGGCAAGCCGATCGTCATCCGTGCGGCGATCGAGAATGTGGAAAACGTGGCTTACTATGCATCGTCTTATAGCGGCAGCGCGATCGGTCTCGGCGCGCCGCGCACCTATCTGGTCTCGAGCACGTTCAACTTCTAACCAGGACCTGGCGGGGGCGTGTCGCGGTTTCGGCGCGCCTCCACGGCAGGGAGGGTGGAGGAACTCGGGCTCGGTCCACCGATCGAATTCGACGGGGGCTGGGCGTTTGCCGGGGTGCGCGGCGGCTTTTCCGATTTATCGAAATGTCATATAGAGGAGGGATCTCCAAATGGGTGTTCCGTTCGGGGATCGTGCACTAGCTTAGCCGTTACGGCCTTCACGCCGTCAGGAGAGTTCGATCGATGCGGCTGCGGGTGCGTAAGGCGGCCCACATTCTCGAGCGCTGCGGCCTGGCACTGGCCGGCGCGGCGTGCGGACTGTTCGTCGGCGCTCATGTCGGCACCAGCATCGGGGCGCTGACGACCGTTGCATTCCTGCTGGCGATGATGGTCGTGGGGACTATCGGTTTTTATCTCGGCATCGACATTCCGCCGCTGCCATTCCACGGCGAGAACGGCGACCCGCATAACCGCGGCAAGGTCGACGCCGCTGAATTCCTCAGCGCGGTCGGCACGTTCTGCGCGACGCTGGCCGCGTTCACATCCGTCATCATGGTGGTGCTGCATCTCGAACCGCATCTGGCATGGACCGGCCTGATTTTGGCCGGCTGGCTCGCGGGCGTCGCGATGCAGATCGTCGCCGGCACGATCGGCCGGGTGCGTCGCTGACATCCGAGAGACTGCAGCGCGTCGGAAGGCCCTCGAACAACAAACCGCCCTCGCGAGGAGGGCGGCTGTCAGAACCAAGCCGGGGAGTGCCCGTCAGCCGATCGACTGGCTGAAGCGGGTTGTGGCGTTGGCTATCTCTTCGACTATCTCTTGCCGAGGAAGCCGGTCACCACCGCGGGCAGCGGGATCCTGGCGACGAGCTGCGGTGCGAACACCACTGCGGCGATCGCCAGCGCGATCAGCACCGGCAGCAATTCCAGCTCGCTGACCTGCACCACGAGCCAGACAGCAACGACCAATGCGGCAAGTTCGGCGGCGAGATACAGCAGCACGGTGGTCAGGCCCGGGCGCGGCAGCTTGCCGACCGGCGGAGCCGTGAACGCGATGAAGACTGCAACGACCAGAAGCGCGACCAGCAGCAGGAACAGGAAAGCCGCGGTCTGAAAGGTGGCTGCCAGCATGGTCACGCTCCTCGAACACCAATGAAAGCACGAGTTTAGGCCGATTCCGCGGGGTGCGGAAGCAGCGGAGCTGTCAGGAACGCACCTGACGACGAACGGCGCCTCGGCGGGATCGCATGAGCCGGGCGATGGACTTGCCGGCGCTGCGCCCTCTATGCTGATGCCAAGCTGCGGCTCGAACCGCGGCGCGACAAAAACAGCGATGGGAGACGCGGCAATGAGGGACTTTGCCAGCAAGATTGCCGTGATCACGGGCGGCGGCACCGGGATGGGGCGTGAGCTCGCCCGTCAACTCGTCGCCGAAGGCTGTCATGTGGCGCTGTGCGACGTCTCTGCGGAAGCGATGGCCGAAACCAGGGAACTGTGTGAAGCCGACGGGCTGCCGCAGGGATTGCGGGTCACGACCCACATCGCCGATGTCGCGCTCGAATCCCAAATGAGCCGCTTCCGCGACGAGGTCGCGGCGCAGCACCGCACCGAACACATCCATCTCCTTTTCAATAATGCCGGGATCGGTGGCGGCGGCAGCATGATCACCAACAGCCGCGAGCAATGGGAGCGCACCTTCAACATCTGCTGGGGCGGCGTCTATCTCGGCACGCGGATCTTCCTGCCGATGCTGATCGCGGCCGACGAGGGGCATATCGTCAACACCTCGAGCGTCAACGGCTTCTGGGCGTCGATCGGTCCGACCACGCCGCACACCGCCTACAGCGCCGCGAAGTTCGCCGTAAAGGGTTTCTCCGAAGCGCTGATCGCCGACCTGCGGCTCAACGCGTCGCACGTGAAATGCTCTGTTGTGATGCCCGGGCACATCGGCACCTCGATCGTCGCAAACTCGCGCAAAATCCAGGTCGGGGATGCCGGCGAAGACCTCAGCGCCGACGAGATTGCGGCTGCACGCGTCCGGATGCGCGCAGGCGGCATCGCTGAAGGGCAACTGTCGGACGATGACATCCGCGCGATGGCCCGGGAGCGTGCACGCAGTTTCCGCGAGGACGCGCCGACCAGTGCCGCCGCGGCGGCGCGCGTTATTCTGGACGGTGTCCGCGCGGAGTGCTGGCGCATCCTGGTCGGCGACGACGCACACCTGCTCGATCAGCGCGTGCGGTCGACCCCGGAGCGAGCCTATGAACTCGATTTCTATCAAAGTTTCGCGACGGAGGTCGGCTGGAAGCTGGGGTAGTCTGGTTGTGGGGGCCCGATGACCTGCACGCAGCGCGAGCCATAAGGGACCCATAAAGATCCATTCATCTTCCACGGGTTCAGAGGCGTTTCTGCCAGGTAGCAGCGCGAGGTGATACTCACGAGCATCGTCTTGAAATATAGCTGACGCAAACAATGATGCTGCTATTCGAGGACCCTTTCCATGAGTGATGCCGTCATCGCGCCGCCGACCGCAACACCGACGCATCGGCCAAGCTCATTCCTGACGCTATCGTTGGGTTCCATCGGCATCGTTTATGGCGACATCGGCACCAGCCCGCTTTATGCGCTGAAGGAGAGCCTGACGGCGGCCTCGGCCGGCGGAGCGCTGACCCCTGCGATGGTGCTGGGGGTGATGTCCCTGGTTCTGTGGACACTGATCGTCATCGTCACGCTCAAATACGTGCTGCTGATCATGCGGGCCGACAACCACGGCGAAGGCGGCACGCTGACCTTGATGGCGCTGCTGCAGCACGTGATGCACCGGCGCTTCGCGGCGATCTCACTGCTGGGCATGGCCGGTGCGGCGCTGTTCTACGGCGACGCGATCATCACCCCGGCGATCTCGGTGCTATCGGCGGTCGAGGGTTTGAAGCTGGTCGAGCCGGCGTTCGATCCGTTCATCCTGCCGCTGGCGATGGCGATCCTCATCGGCCTGTTCGTCGTGCAGTTCCGCGGCACGGCTGCGGTCGCGGCGTGGTTCGGTCCAATCATGCTGCTGTGGTTCGGCGTGATGGCGGTCGGCGGCGTCATGAATCTCGCGAGCGATCTCAGCGTGCTGAACGCGATCAATCCGCTCTACGGCATCGACTTCCTGCTGCATCACGGCCGCGCGGGCCTGATCGCCCTGGGCGCTGTGTTCCTCACCGTCACCGGCGCCGAAGCCCTGTATGCAGATATGGGGCATTTCGGCCGCAAGCCGATACGGGTGGCGTGGTTCATCGTGGTGTTTCCGGCGTTGGCACTCTGCTATCTCGGGCAGGGCGCGATGTTGCTGCATCATCCCGAGCGGCTGGAAAATCCGTTCTTCTTCCTGTTTCCCGAGTGGGCGCTGTTGCCGATGGTCGGCCTCGCCACCGCGGCGACGATCATCGCCAGCCAGGCGGTGATTTCCGGCGCCTATTCGCTGACCCAGCAGGCGATCCAGCTCGGCCTGCTGCCACGGATGGATATCCGCCGCACCTCGGAGACGGAGAAAGGCCAGATCTACATTCCACGCGTCAACTGGCTGCTGCTGATCGCCGTGCTGTATCTGGTCTTCGCATTCAAATCCTCGAGCGCGCTGGCCTCGGCTTACGGGATCGCGGTGACGGGCACGATGGTGATCACCAGCATCATGGCGTATTTCGTGATGCGCAAATGCTGGCACTGGTCTGCCGCCGTCGCCGCGCTCGTGATCGCGCCGTTCATCGCTGTCGATCTGATCTTCCTGATGGCCAACATGCTGAAGATCTTCGAGGGCGGCTGGATTCCGCTGCTGATCGGCGGCGGGCTGATGGCGGTGATGATTACCTGGCGGCGCGGCAGCAAGATCGTCGCCCGCAAGACTGTCCGTGAGGAAGTCAATCTCAACGACTTTATCGCCTCGATCTCAGGATCGTCGTCGATCAGTCGCGTGCGCGGCGTCGCGGTGTTTCTGACAGGCTCGCCGAACTCGACGCCGACCTCGCTGATGCACAATCTCAAGCACAACAAAGTGCTTCATGAAAAGAATGTGATTCTCAGCGTGATCACCGAAGATGTGCCGCGCGTCCCCGAGCATGAGCGATCCAGCACCGAAATCGTCAATGACCGGTTTTCGCGGATGACGCTGCGCTTCGGCTACATGGAAAGCCCCAACGTGCCGAAGGGTATCGCCGGCTGCCAGGGGCGTGACTTCAATTTCGACATCATGAACACGTCGTTCTTCTTGTCGCGCCGGGTCATCCGGCCGGCGACGCCGTCGGAGATGCCGCGCTGGCAGAGCCTGCTGTTTGCCAACATGGCGAAGTGGGCCGACGATGCGAGCCTCTATTTTCGGATCCCGACCGGACGCGCGGTCGAAGTGGGGATGCAGATCAATGTCTGATGGAATGACGCCGGAGCCGCCGCAGTCGATCGACTACGCCGCGATGGTCGCGGACCTCAACGCGCTGCTGCGGCTGAAGACCACCGTCATCGGCATGAAGATGTTCGCCACTGCCGCCGAGATGGAGGCGATCCCGAAGATCCGTCGGCCGAATGCGATTCACACCACGGACCAGATCGTCAGCATGGCGTCACGGCTCGGCTGGACCGTCGGCATCACCGCCGCCGATCTCGTCGGCGCGCAGTGCCGCGCAGTGATCGGGCTGGCGCCGCAAGACGAGCAGTGGCTGTCCGGCCAATCCTATGTCGGCGTCTGGCACGGCACAGCGGAGGACGCCGCCAAGCGCCAGCACGCGCTCGACGTCGTTCCCTTCGGCCAGTATCAGGCGATGGCGGTGTCGCCGCTCGCGAGCGGTCGGCTCGATCCGCCGGACATCTGCCTCGTCTATGCGACGCCCGGGCAGATGATCATCCTGATCAACGGCCTGCAGTATGTCGGTTACAAGAAGTTCGACTGGGGCGTGGTCGGCGAGACCGCTTGCGCCGACAGTTGGGGTAGGGCGCTCGCCACCGGCGAGCCGAGCCTGTCGCTGCCCTGCTTCGCCGAACGCCGCTACGGCGGCGTGCCGGACGAGGAGATGCTGATGGCGCTAAAACCCGCCCATCTCGCCAAGGCGATCGACGGGATGAAGCAGCTCGCCAAGAACGGCCTCCGCTACCCGATCCCGCCCTACGGCATCCAGGCGGACGTGCGGGCGGGCATGGACGTATCGTATGGGAAGTAACAGCCTCTCGGTCGTCATTCCGGGGCGCGAGCGCAGCTCGCGAACCCGGAATCCATAACCCCCGCGTTTGCGATCGTGCACTAGGGTAACGACCTCCAAGCGCTATAGCTGACGCTACAGCGTATGGATTCCGGGTTCGCGCCACGCGCGCCCCGGAATGACTCGCGGAGAGGGCGGCGGAAAAGAAGAGTTTCAGTACGCGTTCTCGCCCTTGAGCAACGCCCACGGCGTCTTCAGCAGGATGAAGAGGTCGAACAGCACCGACCAGTTCTCGATGTAGTACAGGTCGAATTCGACGCGCTTCTGAATTTTTTCTTCGTTGTCGATCTCGCCGCGCCAGCCGTTGATCTGGGCCCAGCCGGTGATGCCCGGCTTGACGCGATGACGGGCGAAGTAGCCATCGACGGCGTCGTCGAACAGCCGGCTCTGCAGCTTCATCTGGACCGCGTGCGGGCGCGGCCCGACCAGCGACAGATTGCCCTTGAACACCACGTTGAACAGCTGCGGCAGTTCGTCGAGGCTGGTGCGACGGATGAACTTGCCGACGCGGGTGACGCGCGGATCGTTCTTGGTGACGACTTTCGAGGCGGTGGGGTCTGCCTGATGGTGATACATCGAACGGAATTTGAAGACGTCGATCCGCTCGTTGTTGAAGCCGAACCGTTTCTGTCGGAACAACACCGGACCTGGGCTGTCGAGCTTCACCGCCAGCGCCACCAGCGCCATCACCGGGGCTGCGGCGAGCAGGATCAGTCCGCCGACCACGCGGTCGAACAGCTGCTTCATCACCTGATCCCAGTCGGTAATCGGCGCCTCGAACACGTCGAGCGTCGGCACGTTGCCGACGTAGGAATAGGCGCGGGGACGGAAGCGCAGCTTGTTGGTGTGGGCCGAGAGCCGGATGTCGACCGGCAGCACCCAGAGCTTGTTGAGCATCTGCAGGATGCGCGTCTCGGCCGAGATCGGCAGTGCGAACAGCACAAGATCCACGCGCGTGCGGCGGGCAAATTCGAGGATATCGTCGATCTTGCCGAGCTTCGGGCTACCGGCGCAGGTGTCGAGCGAGCGGCCATCGTTGCGATCGTCGAACACCCCCAGCACGCGGATGTCGGAATCGTCGTTCTGCTGAGCGTTGAGTGCGCGGATCAGCTTCTCGCCGTTCTCATCGGCGCCGACGATGATGGTGCGGCGGTCCAGTCGACCCTGACGGGCCCAGTGCCGCACCAGGTTGCGCAGAATGAGGCGCTCGACGATGAGCACGCCAAGTCCGAGCAGGAAGAACGACGACAGCCAAACCCGGGAGACTTCGCCTCCAAGCTTGGCGAAGAACGAGGCACCGATGAACAGCAGGAACACCAACGTCCACGCTGAGATCATGCGCGTCATCTGGTTCAGCGTACGGCGAAACACCTGGACTTCATACAGGTCGGCCGCCTGAAAGCCGATCAGCGCGGCCACCGTCATCCCGAGGATGGCCACGATGTATTCCCAATGCACGCCGTCGTGCCGGGCGACATAGCCGAGATACAGGACAATGCCGACGGTCGCGATCAACACGAATTCGACCAGCCGGACCAGACCGGTGATCACGATCGACGAGTAAGCGGGAGGCACCTTCTGATTGGCGACCGCGAGCGCAGCAGGCGACAGCCGCTTGCGCCGCTCCACCATCGGGCGGTTCGGGTCAGGAGCTGCCGCAGTTGCGGCGGCTTCGATCATGGCGCGTGCGCTGATCGGTTCCACGTCGCGATTCCATTGTCACATCGCGCGCGACAAAGCCGCACGCAGACACCCCCGCCATGCAGTTAAACGTAAAATGGCAAGAAAACGTTAGCGCAACTGCCGACTCAGGGTTGTTCGAAGGCAGCCCGGTATCCGGCCAGCACGCCCTCGACCATCGCCTTCTGGGAGAAGTGCAGAAAGATCCGCTCGCGCAGAAGCCGCGCCCGCTCGCGCGCCGCCGGCAAGTCGTCCAGCGCGGACCGGATCGCCGCAGCCATTGCGCCGGGTTTGTTCGGGGCGAACAGCGCGGCGGCGTGTTCGGGGCCGAAGATCTCCGGGATTCCGCCGACATTCGCCGCAACCATCGGTACGCCGGCGGCGGCGGCCTCGATCACCACATAGGGCATCGAGTCGCCGCGGGACGGCACCACCAGGAGCTGGCCGCGGGCGAAACCGCTGCGCGCCTTCACGTGCCCGCTGAAGCGCACGGCTTCGATCAGGCCCAACTGCTTGACCTGCGCGCGCAGCGCCTGGGTTTCCTCGCCGTCACCGCCGAGCGTGAGGGTCAGCGCGCGGCCCTGCTCACGGAGCCGGGCGATCGCGTCGATCAGCAGGTCGGCGCCCTTGATCTTGCGGAATTCGCCCACATAGGCGACGTCCGTCGCGTCCTCGGCCGGTCGGATCGGATCGAATTCACCGGCGGTGACGCCATTGAAGACGCAGCGGACCAGGCCTTCCGGTTTGCCGATCATCCGTTCGTAGGTGGCGCGCGCGAATTCGCTCTCGAACAGAAACAGTTCGGTGCGATTCATCAGGAGCCGCTCCATGCGGCTATAGATCTGGCCCTTGACGGTCGAGGTCGGGTAGTGCAGCGAGCCGCCGTGCGGCGTATAGACCCGGATCGCATGCGGCGGCTTCGGCACCAGCCGCATGAAAACGCCGGCCTTTGCGCCGTGGCCGTGCAACACATCGGGCTTCAGCTCGGCGATGAGCCGCGCGAAACGTCCCCACATCCACAGATCGCCTGGCGACGGTTCACGCCGGATCGGCATCCGATACACGCCGAGCTTGAGCCGTGGCGCGATCTCGGCGAGCGCCGCTGTGGCCCGCTCGCCGCCTGTGAGGCTGTCGGTGATCAGCGCGACGTGATGACCGCGGTCGGCCTGGCCGTTGGCGAGATCGAGAATATGTCGGATGATTCCGCCAACGGGCGCGCGCACCGCGTGGACGATCCGCAATGGCTGCTCCGGCGAAGGGGGCATCTCAACCACGCAAGACGCGGACTTCGCGTCGCGCGACCGCCGTCCAGCGCACGCGACGGGCGCCGGCTGGGCGGAGAGGGCCGGAAGGGAAATGACGCATCACGACGCTGATCCGAAGAGAAAAACTCGATTCATATTAAGGGCTTTCGTAGTTAACAATTCATGATTGCAGAGTGTCGCGCTACTCGTTTTCTGCGCTCCGGGAGTGGGATTTTAACCGCCCGGCAACCTTAATCGAATGTAATCGCAGCATCACGAGGCCGATGGTCGAGTCAGTCGCGTCAAGTAGGAGTGTGCAATGCGTTTCGCGTTCTGGCGTCGAACGAAAGACAAGTCGGCCGTTCGTGACGACGCTTTAGTGGCCACATCGGTGACAGCGCCGCGGTCCAGGGCGGAACGCATCAAGGCGGCCGTCCGCGAACCGCTGTTCAGCCGCTCCACTCCGCATGAGCCGATCATCAAGCGTTCTCCGGAGCCAGCCGCGGCCATCGCCGCTCCGACGAATGGCGACATCGATCTCCGGCTGATCGGGCGTGCACTCGCCCGCAAGAAGCACCTGATTATCGCGCCCACGCTGCTGGCGCTGGTGCTGTCGCTCGCCGTCGTCAACCTGATCACGCCGCGCTACAAGTCAGAAGCCCGCATCCTGATCGACGGTCGCGAAAACATCTTCCTGCGCCCCAACGGCGAGCGGGAAGAGCAGCGCAATGCGCTGGATCCCGAAGCTGTCACCAGCCAGGTGCAACTGCTGCTGTCGCGCGAACTTGCGATGGAAGTCATCAAGAAGAACAAGCTCGCCGAGCGCCCGGAATTCGACCCCGTGCTGCAGGGGATCAATCCGCTGAAGACGCTGCTGGCCCTGATCGGGATTGGACGCGATCCGTTCTCGATGACACCGGAAGAGCGTGTGCTTGACGCTTACTACGAACGGCTGACCGCCTATGCGGTGGACAAGTCGCGGGTGATCGTGGTCGAATTCCAGTCCCGCGATCCGGAACTCGCCGCGCGTGTCGCCAATTCGATCGCCGACGGTTACTTGGTGCTGCAGCAAAATGCGCGGCAGACGCAGGCCCGCTCGGCCGGTCAATGGCTATCCGGCGAGATCGAGTCGCTGCGTAAAAAGGTCGCCGATGCCGAATCCAAGGCCGAGGATTTTCGATCGAAGTCCAGCCTGTTCGTCGGCACGAACAACACCACGCTGTCGAACCAGCAGCTCGGCGAGCTGAATACCCAGCTCGGCAACGCGCGCGCGTTGAAGTCCGACGCCGAATCGAAAGCCAAGATGATCAAGGAGATGCTCCAGGGCGGCCGACCGATCGAGGCCTCGGACGTCCTGAACTCCGATGTGATCCGCCGGCTGTCCGAGCAGCGCGTGATGCTGCGCACCCAGCTCGCCGAGCAGTCGTCGACGTTGCTCGACAACCATCCGCGGATCAAGGAATTGAAGGCCCAGCTTGCCGATCTCGATCGCCAGTTGCGCGACGAAGCGATGAAGCTGTCGCGCTCCTTCGAGAACGACGCGCGGATCGCCAGCGACCGGGTCGATAGTCTCACCGCCAGCCTCGATCAGTTGAAGAAGCAGGCATCGTCGACCAACGGCCAGGATGTGCAGCTCCGCGCGCTCGAGCGGGAGGCCAAGGCTCAGCGCGATCTGCTGGAAACCTATCTGGCGAAATATCGCGAAGCGACCACCCGCGAAACTATCGATCAGGCCCCTGCCGACGGCCGCATCATTTCCCGCGCCATCGTGTCGAACACGCCGGCCTATCCGAAGAAGCTGCCGATCGTGCTGATCGCGACGCTCGCCACGCTGGTGGTGAGCGCCGGCACGATCGCAACCGGCGAATTGCTGCGGATGACACAGCCGCGGACCCTCGCGGAACGTGCTCCCGCCATTGAGCCGGAGTTCGTCCCGGCGAGGTCGGCTGCAGTGGTTGCCCCATCAGCCCCAATAACTCAGCCTGCGGCCGCACCCGTTGCCGCTCAGCACGAGAGTCCCGCCGACCACCAGGCTTCGACCGCAGACGTTGAAACACTTGCGCAGCGGCTGCGCGGTGCGGGCGGGGCGGCCCACAAGATCACTGTGCTTGGCACCGGGCTGACCGACAACGTCACCGCAACGGCCCTGTCTCTCGCGCGGCGGCTCGCGCAGGGCGCCAAGGTGGTGCTGATCGACCTGTCGGAATCGTCGGCAATGTTGCAGTCGGCGTCCGCCGATCCTGCAGCGCCGGGCCTCGCTGAGTTGATGCAGGGAGAGGCTTCGTTCGGCCAGGTGATCACGCGCGACCGCAGCAGCGCATTGCACTTGGTGACGGCCGGTCGACCAGGCTTCGATCGTACGCTCCTGCAATCGCCGCGACTGGTCCTGGCGTTGAACGCGTTGCTGCGGGTGTATGACCACGTGCTGCTCGATGCGGGCACGGCGGCTGATCTTCCCGCCGAATTGCTGACCGCCCAGGCGCAGGCCGTGGTCGTGCCGGCGCCGACCATGACGACGGACGCACGCGTCCGGATGGCCGAACAGCTCAAGGCGGTCGGCTTCTCGGAAGTCACAATGGTCGCCGCGGCTCCGCGGCCGGACGATGCGACATCGCCCGGCGAGCACACCGCCGCGGCGTGATGTCGGCTCTCGCCGATCGAATGACTTGAACTCGTGATGCCCGGCCTCGTGCCGGGCATTGTGTTATGTACAAGAGGCGAGATTAGTTCGATGCGGCTTCGCCGCTCGAGCGGCCACTCTCGAACCGCAGGGCGCCGCGCAGTTTCTGCGCCGTCTGCTTCAGGGCAGGGCTCTGCTTGACCATGCGCTTGGCGCGCGCGATCGCGGCCAGCGCAGGCGCCGCGATCCGGCCGCGCTGCGACAGTGGCACGTAGCTGTCGACGATCGGCTCCCAGTCCTTGCAGAACATCTTCTTGTAGTCGTCCGAACCGATGCCGAGGTCGATCCGGCGATAGCCCTGCTCTGCATAGTGATCGATGATCGAGCGCATCAGGATCAGGCCGGGGCTGTAGCGCGCCGCATCCGACAGCGTGTAGGTGTTGAACATCATCGAGTAGCGTTCGCCATCCGCGACGCCGGCGAACATCGCGATCATCTCGTCGTCGCTCTGGAGCGCGTGAATGTCGATTGCGCGACCGCCTGCTGCGAGCCGGGTGAGGCAAGCCTGCTGGACGAATTGTTCGACGCCCGGATCGGCGAACACGTTGGGCAGCTTCTGCGCCGCCATGCGGATCGGCTTGATTTTGAAGAATGCGGCGAGCAGGCGCTCGATGTCGTCATCGCTCGTTGCGTGCGCATAGCGATAGCCGGGAAGCGCCTGCAGCTTCTTTTCTTTGGACTTGAGGCGACGGCGGAACGAGTTGCTGATCCGTTCGGTCGGCGGCGTACCGGGGTCGAGCCGTAGCACCGGACAGTCGTTGACCGAGGGCTGATGCGGCAGCAGCGCCAACGGGTTGGCGATATCACGCCAGCACACGGGCTGCTGGCGCAGCGCCAGCACGTCGGCGCCGCACTGCGCGCGCAGGCCTGCGAGCAGGACCGCGATCTCGCTTGCGTCGGCGGTCTTTGCTACCTCTCGGTGCCATAGCGGCATGTTGAAGGTGGGATGCTTGCCGCCGAGAAAGCTGGCGATGCGGATGCCGGCTCGGCGCTCGAGGCCGAGCGGCAGCAGCAGCAGCGGCCGACGTTCAGCATCGCTCGCAATCACGATGAAAGGTTCGACCCCTTCGGCGGCGCCGACATGGCGTTGCCATGCGTTGAGAAAATCGAACCGCTGATAGGGCGTCGAAAAGTGTTCCGGCTGCTCCAGCACGCGCCAGATCGGCTCGGCTGAGGCCATGTCGCGGACGACGTCGACAGAGGCGATGCGGCCGGGCAGCACCGACGTTGCGACCTCGTCCGTGGATCGGCCTTTGCTCAGCACGGCCGTCGTCGCCATCGGCGAGCTTCCCTTAGTTAATTCTTTGTAGCTTTCAGAACCCGCGGACCTTTACAAATAAAGATCAACAAACCGTAATGGGCTGAGATGAAACGGGGCAGGAGGGCGCCGTGAGACCGGGGGACGAACCTTGTCGGCAGATGGCTTGTGGGCGGCGACAAGGCTCGAACTCGCCTATTTCAGCGGGCTCGCACGCCTCGCGCAGGCAGGCGGCCGAGGCTGCGGTGTCGTCCTGCGGTTCGAACGGGTGCGGCCGACCCGCAAGGCAAAGTTCCAGCCGCTCCGCAGCCGTGAGATCACGCCGCAATTTCTCGACCGGCTGCTGCGCGCGCTGCGCCGCTGGAATTGCGACGTTGTTTCCCCGGACGAGGTCCTCACGCGTCTCGCCCAGCCGCGACCGGGACGGTTCGTCTGCCTGACCTTCGACGGCGGCTCGCGGGATCTGATCACTTACGGTCATCCGGTGCTGGCACGGCACAGCGCGCCGTTTGCGGTGTATCTGCCGACGGCGTTTCCGGACGGACTGGGCGAAGCCTGGTGGATGGCGCTCGAGCAGGTGATCGCGGATCATGATCGCGTCGGGCTGGTGATCGATCACGCCGAGCGCCATTTCGACACCGCGACGGTCGACGACAAGTATCGGGTGTTCCGTTTTCTCGGAAGCTGGCTGCGTTCCTTGCCGCCGCAGGATCTCGCGTCCGCGGTTCATGACCTGTGCGCGCGCTACGGCGTCGATGTCGTTCGGCTGACGCGTGAAGCGGTGATGAGCTGGGAAGAACTGGCGCGGCTGGCGTCCGATCCCAAGGCGACGATTGGCAGCGCGACGGTGAACTATCCGCGGCTTGCCAATGTCGGCGATGCGGTCGCGCAACGCGAGATCGCGATGGGCGGTGCCGTGCTGCGCGCCGCGCTCGGCCGCGACGCCGTGCATTTTGCGTATCCTTATGGAGAGCCGGGCAGCTTCACGGCTCGCGACGTGCGGATCGTCGGACAGGCCGGCTATGTCAGTGCCGTCAGCGCAATTCCGGGCGTCATCGGCCCCGGCACGACACCGATGCCGCAGATGCTGCCGCGGATCGCCTGGGACGGCCGGCGCTGTTCATTACGGGCGCTGCGTGTGCTGCTATCGGGTTTGATGCCGGATGCCGCCGCGCGGCTCGGGCGGCGTTATTGAGGATCGGGCCGCGACATCCAGGTGACGACCGGCATCGCCGGCAGGACCCAGCCCAGCCCCGCAACCACGTAATAGACCACTTGCAGCCATTTCGAATCCGCGATCACCGGTGCCTGCGCGATCGCCATCGCGGTCAGCGACCACACGATCGCGATCAGCAGCAACGCGATGGTTCCGATCAGTTTTCGGGTTCGGATGTTCATGGCGGTCGTTTTCGTCCAGGTCACACGCGCTTGATGCGGCCTCCGGGCGCTTTGCGCGCCGAAGCGTCCGGGACTATAAGGAGCGCCAAAATCCGTTCAAGGTATGCTTTATGACCGCAGCAGCGGCACCTCGTCCGTCCCGTGTTCGCGCCGTCCGGATCTGGCTGACTCTGGTGGCCGCGCTGATCGCCGTGATGGTGCTCGTCGGCGGCGCGACGCGGCTCACCGAGTCCGGGCTGTCGATCGTCGAATGGAAGCCGATCACCGGCACGTTGCCGCCGCTCACCGATGCGCAATGGCACGCCGCGTTCGACGGCTACAAGCAGATCCCGCAATATCGCGAGCTCAACGCCGGCATGACGCTCGGCGAGTTCAAAACCATCTTCTGGTGGGAGTGGAGCCACCGGCTGCTGGGCCGTGTCATCGGCATTGCCTATCTGCTGCCCTTCCTGTGGTTCCTTTGGCGTGGTGCGATCGGGCCGGAATGGAAGCGGGCGTTGTGGGGAATTTTTGCCCTCGGCGCGCTGCAGGGCGCGGTCGGCTGGTGGATGGTGGCGTCCGGGCTATCGCAGCGGACCGAAGTGTCGCAAGTGCGGCTCGCCACCCACCTGTCGCTGGCGCTGATCATTTACGCCGCGATCGTCTGGACTTTGCGCCGGCTGTCGGGCCGGAGACGCGCCGCCGCGCCGGCGCGTCTCAAGGCGACCGCGGTGGCGCTGCTCGGACTGACATTCGTGCAGCTTTATGCAGGCGCCCTGGTCGCCGGCCTCCGCGCAGGCCGGCTCTATAACACCTGGCCCACGATCGATGGCGTGCTGATCCCGGATGCCGCGCGACTGTGGTTCGAGACGCCGTGGTGGAAGAACCTGTTCGACAATCACCTCACCGTGCAGTTCGATCACCGCATGCTGGCCTATGCGTTGTGGACACTGGCGGCGCTGCATATGATCGACGCGCTGCGGACGGGAGCAGGGGCCGCAGCTCGCGGGGCGGTGCTGCTGTTCCTGGCGCTGACCGCTCAGGCCGCGCTCGGCATTTTCACCGTGCTGTATGCCGCGCCGATCGACCTCGCTCTGGCGCATCAGGCAATGGCGTTGGTGGTGCTGACGCTGGCGGTGCTGCAGGCTGAGCGGCTGACCGCGACTCGTGAGAGTCGAGCCACGCTGGATCGCCGAGCAGACCAAATTGCAGTCTCCACCACGCCGGTCTGAACAGGGGTGCTCGCGAGGGCGGCTACGACTTCGAGCTCTTTTTCGTCGGCTTCTTGGGCTTAGCGGGCTGATGCGATGGCGCAAGCTCGGCGATGATCCGATCGCGCAGCCTTATGCCGGCGACTCCCAGCAGCAGCAGGCGGGTGGCGAGATACATCTGTTGCGCGAATTGCTTTATGCTCCAGTTCTCCGCCAGCCAGCCCTCCGTGGTCGCAGCGATCGCGCGCAGCAGGACCGCGGTAAATGCCTCGTCATTCACGACGCGCTCGAGTTCGCCGGCATCGATGGCCCCACGCACCATCGCGCACCACAATTGCTGCCCCTCGGCGACCATCATCCCGCGTAGTTCGGCGGCGTGCTCGCCCTGCATCGCTGCGTAGAGGCCCCGATAAAATGCGGGTTCAGCGCAGTAATGCTTCACCACCAGATCGATCGCCGCCTCAAGCCGGGCAAGCGGCGATCCCGGAGCGCGGGTCGCGAGGCGGGCCTCGAACGCGGCGAACTCGTCGCGCACGACGAGCCGCAACAAGTCCGCCTTTGATCCGATCAGATTGTAGGGCGTCGCGGGGCTGACTCCCGCGCGCTTGGCGAGTTGAACCATCGAAAACCCGGCGCCGCCGGATTCGCGGATCAGCGCGTGCGCGGCAGCAACCAGCACGCGCCGCCGGGTTTCGAGGGTGCTCGCCGATAGCGTCATTTCATGTCTGCCGGGATATTCTCGTAATAGGGAATCAACACGTCTTTGCTGCCTTCCTTAACCTGGCCAAGCATCGCCACCGTAACGGGATGGACCACGTCGGCATCCGTCATCACCTCGATAAACGCCGGGCCGCCACTGCCGAAGGCCCGCTCCAGCGCTGGCGCGAGGTCGGCAAACCGGGTCACACGCTCCGCATGGCAGCCGAACGCGCCAGCGATGTCGGCAAAATGCGTTCCGCCAAGCTTCGAGATCACATGATAGTTGTTGCCGAACATGATTTGCTGCCCGTGGATCGACATTCCCCAGACTTCATTGTTGAGAACCACGGTGACGATCGGCAAGCGATGGCGCACCATCGTGTCGAGTTCCTGCAAGTGGAATCCCAGCGCCCCATCGCCGGTCAGGTGGATCACCCGGCGTTCCGGCGAAGCGAGCTGCGCGCCGATCGCGAAACCCGGCCCGATTCCCAGGCAGCCCAGATAACCGTGACTGAGCACCGCTCCCGGTCGATCGACGACCGCTGCCGCAGCGCCCCAAGACGCCGCTTCCCCGCCATCGAACACATAGGTCGCACCCGGCCCAGCCGCTTCAGCCACCGCACAGGCCGCGTGGTACGGATGGATGCCTCGCGCGGTCTCCAGTTCGGGGAACATGGTTGCGAAAACCCCGGTCGCCGAAACAGCCTGCGTACGCCAAGCCTCCATCTCCTGGAATCGGTCGCCTTGCAAAGCGGCGTCGAGCGCGCGCGCCGCCTCGGCGCAGTCCGCCAGGATTGCCAGATCGACATCACGGATTCGGCCAATCTCCGCCGCATCGCCATGGATCTGCACCAAGGTTGCACGGTGCGGCACGATTGCGCCCGAACGCCCGCCAAGAAGTAGACCGAGCTTGCCGCCTAACAGGATGACCAGATCTGGCTGATCGATTCCCAGCATCGGCAGCAAGGCCAGATTGCCCGCAGCGCCACCGTTGCAAGGGTGGTCCGGCGGCAGGATCCCAGCCGCCAACGACTTGGTGAAGACCGGCAGTGGCACCCTGGCACACAGCGCCCACAGCGCGGCTGCAGTCTCGCGATTAGCTGAGCCATTGCCTGCGATGAGCACAGGGCGCTTTGCCGCCCGTAGGAGTGCCGCCATGCGCGCGATTTCGTCCGGCGCGGGCGCGGGGCGCGGATTGACGCTGGCGCCGGCTGGAGGAGTGGCGCGCTCAGCAGCGACGCTCATGTGCAGCACGTCGATCGGCACTTCGAGCAGCACAGCGCCCCGCGGCAACGTCATCGCCTTGCGGATGGCCATCGCGGTCAGATCGGCGATGCGTTCTGTGCTGGGGATCGAGAACGCCCATTTCACCGCCGGCCGGGCCATCGCAACCTGATCGATCCCGCCCTGGAGCGGGTTGGTTTCGACCTCGCGCAGCGGCGGGGCGCCGACGATGAACAGCACCGGTGAGCCATCGAGCTGCGCATTTGTCATCGCCGAGAGCGCGTTGGTGAAGCCTGGCCCGGCCGTGACGATGCACACCCCCAGCTTTCCGGTCGCACGCGCATACGCATCGGCGGCATGGCCGGCCGACGATTCGTGACGGAAATCGATCAATGCGATTTCTTCCTCGATGCAGCCTTTCAGTAGCGCTTCGAGATGTCCGCCGTGCAACGCAAACGCCTGGCTTACACCGGCGGCTTTCAGTGTCTTTGCCAGCAATTGTCCGCCGACCAGGCGATCGTGTTCAGCCATCATAGTCCTCCCTGTTGCAGCGTCTGCGGCGCTGTTATTATAGTGCGCTATAAGTATAAGCATCGAACTGGGAGGACAAGGGATGAATGAGCGCACGCGCTTTGGTGGCAGAGTCGCGGTCATCACAGGTGGAGCGTCGGGGATCGGCGCGGCAACCGCACGATTGCTTCACGCCGAAGGTGCGAGTCTGGTGATCGGCGATCTCGACGCGGACGCGGGCAGTGCTTTGGTCGCTGAACTCGGAGTCGAACGCACACGGTTCATCGCCACCGATGTATCCGATTTCGACGCGGTCAAAGCGCTGATCGACGGCGCTGTGGCGGCCTTCGGGCGGATCGATGTGCTGGTCAACAACGCCGGGATTGGCAGCCTGTCATCGATCGCTGCACTGCCGGTGCAGGAATGGAGGAAGGTCCTCGCGATCAATCTCGACGGGGTATTTTTCGGGTGCAAGGCCGTGCTGCCGGTGATGGTGGCGCAGGGGGCCGGGGCAATCGTCAACACCGCCTCGGCCTCGGGCATGGCCGGTGATTTCGGTTTCGCGGCGTACAATGCCGCCAAGGCCGGCGTCATCAATCTGACCCGTACTGCAGCAATTGATCATGCCCGCGATGGGGTGAGGGTCAATGCGGTCTGCCCTGGTCCGGTCGACACGCCGATCCTCGCCGGGATTCAAGGCATTCCGGGACTCCGCTCCGACTGGGAAGATCGGGTGCCACTGGGCCGGTTCGCAAGTGCGGCGGAGATCGCGCAGGTCATCGTCTTTCTCGCCTCCGATGCCGCGTCCTACGTCACCGGAGTCTCAGTGCCCGTCGATGGCGGACTGACCGCGCATACCGGACAACCCAATCTACCCCGTGTCATGGCCGCCTTGGCGGGAGAGGCACAATGAAGGCTGTCGTCAGGCGCGCCGGCCGGTTGGTCGATACGGACATTGCCGAAGTAACGCCAGGCGAGGGCCAGGTGTTGGTGAAGACGCTGGTGTGCGGGATCTGCGGATCGGACCTTCACGCGCTCCATCACCTCGACCACATGATTGCGCTCACCCGCCGCGCGGGCGGACGAGGCAACCTCGACTCCACTCAGGACGTGGTGTTCGGCCATGAATTCTGCGCCGAAGTCCTCGATTACGGGCCTGGTTGCAAAAAGACGCTGTCTCCAGGCTCCAAGGTGGTTTCCGTACCGGCCGCATTCGGCCCCGCGGGAAGCGAGCTTGTCGGTTACTCGAACCGCTTCCCGGGCGGTTTTGCCGAAAGGATGGTGCTCCAAGAGGCCCTGTTGCTCGAGGTGCCGAATGGGCTCGATGAAGCCCGCGCCGCACTCACCGAGCCGATGGCCGTTGGAGCTCATGCCGTTGCGAGTGCACCGCTGACACCGCGCAGCGTGGCGCTTGTGATCGGCTGCGGCCCGGTGGGCCTGTCGGTGATCGCCGCGCTCAAGGCGCGGGGGATCGGCCCGGTGATCGCCAGCGATTTCTCGCCACACCGCCGTGCCGCCGCCGTGGCGCTCGGCGCCGACGAAGTGATCGATCCCCGCGAGCATTCGCCGCATGACCGCTGGGAGTCTCTTGATGTTCCTGCAACACTGGCGAGTTTTGGCGCAGCTACTCTGCAGGGTCGCACCGTCCGCGATGCCGTCGTGTTCGAATGCGTCGGCGTGCCGGGCATGCTGCAGCAACTGATCGAGAAATCACCGCCCACGGCGACGATCATCGTAGTGGGCGTCTGTATGGAAAGCGATACGATCGAGCCATCGCTGGCGATCAACAAACAGCTCTCCTTGCGCTTCGTGTTCGGCTACAGCCCCGGTGAATTCGCCGCCACGCTGCACGCGATCGCCGAGGGATACTGCGACGTCGCGCCGCTCATCTCCGGGACTGTCGGCCGCGGGGGCGTGGCTGATGCCTTTTCGGCGCTTTCGAACGCCGATGAATGCATCAAACTACTCGTCAACCCGGGACTGCCTTAGCTCCGGCTTTTTCCTCCTCGGCATGCAGATCCAGTCTGCAATGAATGGGTCTGCATCGCCTGTCGTTTGATAACCGCGGCGGCCAAACCATTGTCGCCCCCGATCCTCTGACGAAGGTCGGCATGCCCAGATGAGGACTTCGCAGCCGTTCGGCGAGCCTTAAAAGTTGCCCTGTCGCGCTGCTCGGGCAGCTAACGCCGCCTCTCGATCCATGCGCTGATTGCGGGCGACAGAAACGCCAGCGGCCAGATGAATTTCGGCCAATGCGGGTCGATCAGGCATCCCACGAAGGCGGCGCTCATTACCACGAGCGCGGAGGCCGGCGTGATCAACGTCAGCCAGTCGCGCTTGCGTGCGACAGCGATCGCCCACAGCACCGTGTTGAACAGCGAAATCATAAGCAGATTGAAGCTGTAGAGCGTGGTGATGTTGGGCGAGTCGTAGTTGTTGCCGTACAGGCCGCAGGTCACCGGGAGCACGATGATCGACAGCAGAAAGAACAGGTTCACCAGCACTTCGATGCGACCTGCGTCGGTCGCATAAGTCAGCCTGCGCTGGTGACTGTACCAGAACATTCCGGCGACGATGAAGCTGAGCAGCAGCGTCGACAGGAAGGCACCGTAGAGGTGCCAGATCTCATGCCACTGCGGATCGGCGCTGGCGAATTTCTCACGCGGGGCCTGATAGGCCAGCAGCGTCATCGCCACACCGAAGATGGTGTTGCTGAGCTGCTCGAGCCGCCGCGATTCGAAATGGCCGATCATCGCCGATCCCCCGCGACGCCGCGGCGTCAGCCGCCCAGCGCCTCGTCGAGATCGGCGATCAGGTCTTCCTTGTCCTCGATGCCGATCGAGACGCGGACCATGTCGGGCGCAGCGCCGGCTGCGGTCTTCTGCGCATCGTCGAGCTGGCTGTGCGTGGTCGAGGCCGGGTGAATGATCAGCGAGCGCGTGTCGCCGACATTGGCCAGATGCGAGAACAGCTTGAGGTTGGAGACCAGATCGACGCCGGCCTGATAGCCGCCCTTGAGGCTGAAGGTGAACACCGCGCCGGCGCCCTTCGGCGCATATTTGCGGGCGAGGGCGTTGTACTTGCTCGACGCCAGGCCCGAGTAATTCACCGCCGACACTGCCTTGTGGGTCGACAGGAATTCGGCGATCGCCTTGGCGTTCTCGCAATGCTTCTGCATCCGCAGGGGCAGCGTCTCGATGCCGGTCAGTAGCAGGAAGGCGTTGAATGGCGACAGCGCCGGACCGAGGTCGCGCAGGCCGAGCACGCGGCAGGCGATCGCGAAGGCGAAGTTGCCGAACGTCTCCTGGATTTTCAGGCCGTGATATTCGGGGCGCGGTTCGCTCAGCATCGGATACTTGCCGTCCTTCGACCAGTCGAAGGTGCCGGCGTCGACGATGATGCCGCCGAGCGAGTTGCCGTGGCCGCCGAGAAACTTGGTCAGCGAGTGCACGACGATGTCGGCGCCGTGGTCGATCGGGCGGATCAGATAGGGCGTCGCCAGCGTGTTGTCGACGATCAGCGGCACGTGGGCGTTGCGCGCCACTTCGGCGATCGCCTCGATGTCGGTGATGCTGCCGGCCGGATTCGCGATCGACTCGATGAAGATCGCCTTGGTCTTCGGGCTGACGGCGCGCTGGAAGCTCGGCAAATCGTCCGGATCGGCCCACACCACGTTCCAGCCGAAGCTCTTGAAGGCGTGGGTGAACTGATTGATCGAGCCGCCATAGAGTTTTCGCGCGGCGATAAATTCATCGCCGGGCTGCAACAGTTGCTGCAGCGCGACGAGCTGCGCCGCATGACCCGACGCGGTCGCGAGCGCGGCGGTGCCGCCTTCGAGCGCCGCGACGCGCTCTTCGAGCACCGCCGTCGTCGGATTGGTGATGCGGGTGTAGATATTGCCGAACGCCTGAAGGCCGAACAGCGAGGCGGCGTGGTCGGCATCGTTGAAGACGAAGGACGTGGTCTGGTAGATCGGCGTCGCCCGCGCCCCGGTGGTGGGATCCGGCTGCGCGCCTGCGTGAATCGCAAGCGTGGCAAATCCCGGGCTGCGTTCGGTCATGGTCGATCCTCCGTCGATTGGGCTGATGGTTTCCCGCTATCTGAGCGCAACCCGGCGGAAGGTCAAGCAAGGTCGATGGCGATTGCTTCCTTAGTTGCTCTCGCCGCGTTCGCGCACGGCGCGATCCGACGCGACGGTATCGGCTCCCGCGAGGCTGGTGCGATCGAGCGACAGGCGCATGCCCTTGACCGGAGCGGGGGCACGCTTGGAGCTGAGCGTCCGCGAATTGACACCCATCCACGAGATCTCAGAAGACAGCCGGCCGTATTCGATCTTCGGGCAGCGGTTCATCACGACCTTGAGCCCCGCGGCTTCGGCAAGCGCCGCGGCCTCGTCGTTGCGAACACCGAGCTGCATCCAGATCACTTTCGGCTGCGGCACCAGCGCAAGCGCGTCCTCGACGATCGGCATCACATGCGCGGAGGCGCGGAAGATATCGACCATGTCGACCGGACGCTCGATGTCGCGCAAGCTGGCCACGAACGGCTTGCCGAGCAGTGACTTGCCGACCTGGCCAGGGTTGATCGGAATCATGTCGTAGCCGCGCTCCGCGAGATATTTGAACGCGAAGTAACTCGGCCGTACATTTTGCGGCGACGCCCCGACCATCGCGATCGTCTTCACGCCGTTGAGGATCTGGCGGATGTAGTTGTCGGGGTAGCTGTCGTGATTCATCTGCTCAACATATCCGAGGTCCTCATGGTGAGGAGGCGCCGAAGGCGCCGTCTCGAACCATGAGTTTTGGGTCTATCATCCTTCGAGACGCGGCCTGCGGCCGCTCCTCAGGATGAGGCTCGTGCTGGTTGCTCACTTGTCCTTCCACTCCGGCTCGCGCTTTTCGAGAAACGCGCAGATGCCTTCCTCCGCATCCTGGGCCATCATGTTGTCGGTCATGACCTGCGAGGCGTAGTGGTAGGCGTCGGTGAGGCTCAATTCGGCCTGCTTGTAGAACGCTTCCTTGCCGACCTTGATGGTGTGTGACGACTTGCGGGCAATTCTCTGCGCGAGCGCGATCGCCGCGTCGCGTTCGGTGCCGTGCGGCACCACGTTGTTGATGAGGCCGATCGCACGCGCCTCGGCGGCGGGGACCGGCTCGCCGGTCAGCAGCATGTGCATCGCCTGCTTGCGCGGCACGTTGCGCGACAGCGCCACCATCGGGGTCGAGCAGAACAGGCCGATATCGACGCCCGGCGTCGCAAAGCCGGCCTGCTCCGAAGCGATCGCGAGATCGCAGCTCGCGACCAGCTGACAACCGGCCGCGGTCGCGATGCCTTGCACCGCCGCGATTACCGGCTTCGGCAGCAGCACGATCGCCTGCATCATCGCGCTGCAGGCGGTCATCGTCCGGCTGAAGCTGGCGCGGCCGCGATCGGCATCGTTGCGATGCGCGGTCAGCTCCTTGAGATCGTGGCCGGCGCAGAATGCCGGGCCGTTGGCGGCGATGACGACGGCGCGGACGCCATCGTCTCGCGCGATCAGATCCAGAGCGGCGTGCAGATCGGCGATCAGTTCGAGCGACAGGCTGTTGCGGGCGGCGGGCCGATTCAGCGTCAGCACCGCGACACCACCGTCGATCGTTTCGCGCAGCAGGATCGGCGACGGGGCGGTCGCCGCGATGACGGGCAGGGCTGTCATGAAATCATCCGAAGGGGAATCCAGCGCTGGGAACGAGCGTCACCTTATTGTAACAAACCCGTCGAAGCGAGAGCAGGGCGGGAACGACATGACACATGCGAGAATGAGCGTAGCCGAACTCGAAACGTTTTTGAATCGCGAGTTCCCGCAGGCGTTCAGCCATGGCGACATCGCGATTGAATCCGCGGATGGTCGCACGTCTCTGTTACGGCAACGCTACAGCGACCGCATGCTGCGCCCCGGCGGAACCGTCTCAGGGCCGACGCTGATGGCTCTGGCCGACTTCGCCATGTACGTGGTGCTGCTATCGGCCATCGGCCCGGTCGCACTGGCCGTCACCACCAATCTCAACATCAATTTCCTCCGCAAGGGCCAACCCGGGCAGGACGTGGTCGCGGTGGCGCGGCTGCTGAAGCTCGGCAAGCGGCTGGCCGTCGGGGAGGTGTCGCTGCTGTCGGGGACGTCGCCGGACCCGATTGCCCATGTCACGTCGACCTATTCCATTCCAATGACTTGATCTTTTTGAGGGTATTATAGCACCATATTTGCAACTAGCTGAAATGGTTAGATTATTCTGGACCAGCGGGGATTGACGACGGCCCGGGGGTTATCTACAAGCGCGCCAAGTCCGGTGCATCGCGCCGAATTTCCCCCTGTCATGGATCAATTCTCATGAAGACGTTTTCGGCCAAGCCCGCCGAAGTCACGAAGAAGTGGGTCATTATTGACGCCACTGGTCTCGTGGTCGGCCGGCTCGCCACGCTGGTCGCGATGCGGCTGCGCGGCAAGCATCTCCCGACTTACACGCCGCACGTCGATTGCGGCGACAATGTCATCATCATCAACGCCGCCAAGGTTGTGCTGACCGGTCGCAAGCGCGACAATAAGGTCTATTACCACCACACCGGCTTCATCGGCGGCATCAAGGAGCGCACTGCGAAGGCGATCCTCGAGGGTCGTTTCCCGGAGCGCGTCGTCGAGAAGGCGATCGAGCGTATGATCCCGCGTGGTCCGCTCGGCCGTGTCCAGATGGGCAATCTGCGCGTCTATCCTGGCGCCGAGCACCCGCACGAAGCTCAGCAGCCGGAGAAGGTCGACATCGCCGCGCTGAACCGCAAGAACACGAGGGCTGCATAAGATGTCCGAAACCATTCAGTCTCTCGATCAGCTCGGCGCGCTGAAGACCGCTGTCGCCGGCACGGACTCGCCGACCTACACCAAGAAGGTCGACAAGCAGGGCCGCGCCTACGCGACCGGCAAGCGCAAGGACGCGGTCGCACGCGTCTGGATCAAGCCGGGCGCCGGCAAGGTCACCGTCAATTCGCGTGAGGTCGAGGTCTACTTCGCCCGCCCGGTGTTGCGCATGATGATCCAGCAGCCGCTGGTCGCCGCGGCGCGTGCCGGTCAGTACGACGTGATCTGCACCGTCGCCGGCGGCGGCCTGTCCGGCCAGGCCGGTGCGGTTCGTCACGGCATCTCCAAGGCGCTCACCAATTTCGAGCCGGAGCTGCGCGGTGTTCTCAAGAAGGGCGGCTTCCTGACCCGCGACAGCCGCGTCGTCGAGCGTAAGAAGTACGGCAAGGCGAAGGCCCGCCGCTCCTTCCAGTTCTCGAAGCGCTGATCTTTCGCGTCATCGACTTTCTGCAAAGGGCGTCCTCCGGGACGCCCTTTTTGTTTGTGCCACGCTCGCCGACCGCTTCGCGAGCCGCCGTTACATTGCATTTTTGGAAATTTCGCCGTCAAAGCGAGGCTTTGCACACACGCGATTTCAACGCGGTGCAACGACATTGGAAAAGATACGGGGCACTTCCGCACATCCGTCGCGTTGCAGACTGCTCACTCGACTCGCCTGGAAATTCGCATCATGTCGCTTGATTTCTCGACGTTATTCCTGGTTGCGACGCTGATCTGCACGCTACTTGGGGGAATGCTGCTGTACTTCGGACGGCAGGAAAAAATCCGGGCGTTGAATTGGTGGGGCTGTGCCTATCTGCTCGGGGCCGCAGCGGTGGCGCAGTGGCAGTTTCTCAGTCCTTACGTCCCGGAGATCGTGGTGCTGTCGCTCGCCAGCGCCGGCTTCATCGCCTGCGGGATGGTATGGAATGCCGCGCGGGTCTTTCACGGGCTGAAGCCGAATTGGCCGGGACTCGTGCTCGGCGCGATCGCCTGGGCCGCGGCGGTCGTCAGCCTGCCGGAAGAGCTATCGTCGCTCCGCGTTGCAATCGGGGCCGGCCTGGTCGCGATCTACGCGGCGCTTACGGCGGGCCAGCTGTTCGCCGAGCGTCGCAAGACGATGAAGCGGCAATGGCCGGCGATGCTGGTGCCGCTGCTGCACGGCGCCGTTCTGATGCTGCCGATCATTCTGGCCGAGCTGCTGCCGACGCAGGGTATCGGCACCTCCAACAACATCTGGGTGCTGATCTTCGCGATCGAGCTCGTGCTGTACGCCGTCGGCACTGTGTTCGTGATCTTCATGCTGGTGTCGGAGCGCACCGTCCGCGCCCATAAGACCGCCGCATCGCTGGACCCGCTGACCGGATTGTTCAACCGCCGCGGCTTCTCGGAAGCGACCGCGCGGATGATCGAGCGCGAGGCCGAGGCGGGGCGCCCCGTGACCGTAATGATCTTCGATCTCGATCACTTCAAGTCGATCAACGACCGGTTCGGACATCCGGCCGGCGACGAGGTCATCAAGCTGTTCGCCGCCATCGTTTCGGGCTCGCTGCGCATGTCGGATTTGTGCGGCCGGATCGGCGGCGAGGAGTTCGCGGCGCTGTTGCCGTGCTCGATCGATGAGGCCATGACCGCCGCTGAGCGGGTCCGCGAGGCATTCGAGAATTGTGGCCTCGAAGTCGACGGCGCGCCGATCGCCACCACGGTCAGCATCGGCATCGCCGGCGGACCGGCGAATATCGAGCTGGAGGTGCTGCTCGCAGCCGCCGACACGGCGTTGTACCAAGCCAAGCGCGGCGGCCGGAACCGCGTGGTCGCGACGGTCGAAGAACCCCTGTCGCTGGAGCAGGGCCGTCGCCGGGCCGCACAGCGCCAGGAGCCGCGCCAGCAGGTGATCGCCCGCAATGCGATGAGCATCGGCGCGTAACGAGGCTTAAGGCCTCCCCCTCCGTTGCGAACAGCCACGACGGCCAAGTTGAGCCGTCGTCCACTCGTCCGCTTCAATTGCGGCGCGGGCTGCGATAAGGCTCTTGCCCTCAGACAACAGCGAGGGACGCCGCGCATGATCACCGAAATTGCACAGATCGACATCAAGCCGGGCAGCGAAGCCGATTTCGAAGCCGCCGTGGCCAAGGCGGGCGCCGCGTTCGGCCGCTCGAAGGGCTTCCACGGCTTCGAGCTGCATCGCTCGATCGAGAAGCCGCAGCGCTATCGGCTGATGGTGAAGTGGGAGACGCTGGAGAACCACACTGTGGATTTCCGGGGCTCCGAAAACTTCGCCGAATGGCGCGGCCTCGTCAGCGCTTTCTTCGCGGCGCCCCCGGAGGTCGAGCACACCAACACGGTCGTTACGATTCCGGGCTAGGCGCCAACACGATCGGCGGGGCGCTGGTCACGACGTCGGGCCCCGGACCTTCGGCACGGAGGTGATTGATCACCACCTTGCCGATTGCCATCAGCGGCAGCGCCATCGCCAGGCCCCACAGGCCGAACACGATGCCGAGCAGGATCTGCATCGCGAACAGCGTCGCCGGCGGGATGTCGATCGCTTGGCGCTGGATCAACGGAGTCAGGATGTAGCTTTCGAGCGCATGCACGCCGAGGAACAGCAGGAAGGCGCTCAGCACCGCAAACCAGCCCGATGCGATCGCCGCCAGCACGATGATCAGGCCGCCGAGGATCGCGCCCACTGTCGGGATGAACGCCAGCAGCCCGGCCTGGATGCCGAGGATGAAAGCACCCGGGATGCCGATCAGCGACAGCCCGGTCGCGGTCACGGCGAACACCACCGTCATGGTGATGAGCTGCGCCAGCAACCACCGCTTCAGCATCTCGCCAGTGTCTTTGACGATGGCGCTGGCTTGTGGTCGATAGCGCAACGGCGCGACGCGCTCGAGGCCGCGCCGATACACGTCCGGCTGCGCCGCGAAGGCGAGGCCGAGAAACAGCACGATGAAGAAGTTTCCGACGGCGCCGATGGTGCCGAGGATCAGCTTGAGCGTCTGACTGACGATCGCGCCGCCTCCTGAAGCGATTTCGCCGGCGCTCGGCAGGTTGCGCGGCTGCGGCGCCGGCTGTGACTCGGCAGCAGTGCTTCCGGCGTTGGCCGTGTTGGCGGCGTTGAGACCTGCGTTCAGCTCCATGAAGCTGGTGTCGACGCCCTGATGCTCCAGGAAGTTCTTCACGTTGACGATCTGCGTCTTGATGGTGCCGGACAGCGCCGTGGCCTGCTGGGCGATCGTGCTGCCACCCAGCACCGAGATGCCGACGAACATCGCAGCCAGCAGGAAGCACACCAGCGCCAGCCGCGCGCCATGTGGTCCGCCGACCGCCTTTCCGAGTAGCTCCGTCAGTGCGTTGAGAAACACACCGAACAGAATGCCGGCAAAGATCAGGAACAGCGTGCCGGCAAAATGCCACGAGGTATAGAGCAGGGCGCCGAACGCGACGGTGCTGATGCCGCCGATGGCGATCGCCCAGGCGAGATCGTTGCGAGCCTGGATCCGATCGAGAACTGGGATGGTCACGGACGATTCCTCTGATGAGCGCCTGAGCATTCCGTCAAATCGCCAGCGACGCAAGCGGGTGCGGGAGCCGCGCTGCGCCGCGGGCAGCAGAAGGCCTCCGTTAACCATGTGACGGGTCACCCCATTTTCGCCTTGATCGCTCTGCGATATGGTCACTGGTCGCTGCTGTTGTGGGCCGGTGGCGACGTCGTGGCTCGGGCAAGTCCGGAATGGGCGGCTTACCACGGTAATGATATTTGGGGATCTATGGGGATTCGCGAGCGAGATTCGTTTGGCCGGGCCGCGCGCGTCGTTGCCGCCGCTGGTGCGTGCTTGGCTCTCGCCAATTGCGCGCAGAACGGGGCCTTCAGCCGAGTCGATCCGAAATACGGCGTGTCGTCGAGTCCCCGGGTTGTCGGTCTGGGCGAGCCAGTGCCGAAGGGCGGCGGGACGTATCGGGTGGGCAAGCCTTACGTTGTTGCAGGCCGGGTCTACGTGCCCCAGGAAGACGTAAACTACCGCGCCGAGGGCTTGGCCTCCTGGTATGGCACCGACTTCCACGGCCGGCTGACTGCCAACGGCGAAGTGTTCGACATGGCGTCGCTGTCCGCCGCACATCCGACCCTTCCGATCCCGTCCTACGCGCGCGTCACCAATTTGAGCAATGGCCGTTCGCTGGTCGTGCGCATCAACGACCGCGGCCCGTATCACGGCAACCGGCTCATCGACGTTTCTAACAAAGCCGCAGAACTTCTTGAATTCAAACATAAAGGAACTGCACGCGTCCGCGTCGAATATGTCGGCCGCGCGCCGCTCGAAGGCTCCGACGACCGCCAGCTGATGGCGACGCTGCGCACCAACGAACCAGCCCCGGCGCCGTCGACGGTGCGGGTGGCGTCGGCGCGTCCGTTCGTGCCGGACATGCAAGGTGGCGGGATCGCGAGCCGTGCTATTCGCGGCGACGTTCCGATGCCCGAAGGCCGTCCTTATTCGCTGGGCAATACCTCAGCCGATGTAGCCTCGGTCAGCGCCACGTCCGAAATCTCGGCTTCGCGAAGCTCCCGCAACAACGGCCGCACGCTGGCTCGCAATACCCGTATGGTGTCGTACGACAGCGACGGCAACTATGCGTCCGCCGAACCGCGCGAGAGCGCGGCGCCGCAGCGCTCAGACGACCAGATCGGCAACCTGCTGTCGGCGCGCGGACTTTACTGAGCCAGTCCGCGACGCCTTTCGGGCGGTCGCGCCCGTCACGTCACCTGTTTCAGAAAGTCGATCAGCGCCGCATTGACCTCGGACGGCTTTTCCTGCTGGATCCAGTGGCCAGCGCCGTCGATGATCAGCTTGCGCTTCAGGTTCGGCAAGACACGGTCCATCGCGGCAAGATGCTTGCCGCTCATCTTGTCGGAGATCACAGGGTCATTGGCGCCGGCAATAAACAGCGATGGCTGATGGATCTGGGCGCCTTGCCACGGTGCGGTCAGATCCCAATTGCGGTCGATATTGCGGTACCAGTTTAAGCCGCCGCGGAAACCGCTCTTTTTGTACTGCTCGATGAAGTAGGCCAGTTCGGTCTCCCTCAACCAGTCCGGCAGCGGCAGCGTCGCCGCCGAGCGGCCGATAAAGCCGCGGCCCTCCGGAATGAACAGCGAGCGGCCTGGGTCGGCGAAACCGCCGCACAACATGCCGCGCACGGTGGCGGCGACGTCGCGCTCGAATTCGCTCTCGGCGATGCCGGGCTTCTGAAAGTACTGCCAATAGAAATTGGTGACGCCTGCCGCACTCAACTGTTCCAGCGGACGGCCTTTGCCGCGCCACGGTGGCGGCACGCTGAGTCCAGCGACCGCGGTGAAAAGGTCCGGACGGAACAGCGCCGCATGCCAGGCGACCGGCGCGCCCCAATCGTGGCCGATGATCACCGCACGGGTTTCCCCGAGTTCGGCGACGAGCGCGACCATGTCGCCGACCAGATCGAAAATGCTGTAGGCCTCGATCGGCTGCGGCGCGCTCGAGCGGCCGAAGCCGCGCATATCAGGAGCAACGACGCGAAAACCGGCATTCGCGATCGCACCGATCTGGTGGCGCCAGGAATAGGATAGCTCCGGCCAGCCGTGACAGAGCAGCACCAGCGGTCCTTGGCCCTGCTCGCGCAAGAACAATTCGATCCCGTTGACCGCGACGGTCCTCGTCGATTCCATGCCGTTTCCGCCCTGAATTGATTGGAGTTTATGTGGAAGCGCAGCGACGCTCACGATAGGATTGATCCCGCGTCACCACAATTGAAAACGGGCCGCGACATGCTGTCCGATCTCGATGCGAGAACGCACGTGTTGTTCGACATCGCTCCCGGAACTTGTCGCATGGCTTTGCTCACGTCGCTGTCCCGTCCTCGCTTGCGCCGCGCGTCATCGTGGCGCGCGCTGTTGGCCGGCGTGCTGGCGATGGCGATCGGCGCGGGTCCGGTGCTCGCCGCGAACCAGAGCGTTCAGGGCGCCAAGAAGGAAGAAGTCGTCGGCGGCTACGAGACCGAGGCGCCGAGCGCGATCCTGATCGACGCAGAGAGCGGCAGCGTGCTGTTCGAGAAGAACGCCGACGAGCTGCGGCCGCCGTCCAGCATGATGAAGCTGATGACGGTCGAACTCGTCTTCAGTCTCCTGGCGAAAGGCGAGATCAAGCTCACCGACGAATACAAGATCAGCGAATACGCCTGGCGGCGCGGCGGCGCGCCGGCCGGCAACTCGACGATGTTCGCGGAGATTCACAGCCGCGTCTCGGTCGACGATCTGCTGCACGGCGCGATCATCCAGAGCGGCAACGATTCCTGCATCGCCCTCGCCGAAGGGATCGCGGGCACCGAGCAGGCTTTCGTCGAGCGGATGACCAAGCGGGCCCGCGAACTCGGCCTGACGCAATCGAGCTTCGCCAACTCCAACGGCCTGCCGGATCCCGCCAACAAGATGAGCGTGCGCGAACTCGGGCGGCTCGCGCGTCACCTCATCCTGACCTACCCGGACTACTACAAGCTGTTCAGCGAGAAGGAATTCACCTGGAACAAGATCCGCCAGACAAATCGCAACCCGCTGCTTAATCTGATGCCCGGCGCCGACGGCCTCAAGACCGGCTACACCAAGGATGGCGGCTACGGTCTGGTCGGTTCGGCGGTGCAGAACGGCATGCGGCTGATCGTGGTGGTCAACGGCGTCGACGACATCGACGACCGCGCCACGGAGGCGAAGAAGCTGCTGGAATGGGGCTTCCGCAATTTCGAGTCGCGCGCGCTGTTCGCCTCCGATGCAACTGTCGGCTACGCGCGGGTGTTTGGCGGTGAGAAGCGCTATGTGCCGCTGACGCCGGCAGAGCCGGTGCGGGTGATGGTGCGTAAGAACGGGAGCGACAAGCTGATCGCGCGGATCGTCTATACGGGCCCCGTCGCGGCACCGGTCGAGCCCGGGCGCCGGATAGGTGTGGTGAGGGTGTGGCGCGGGCCGAATCTCGCGGTCGAAATCCCGCTGCAGGCCGCGGAGGCGAATCCGACAGGCTCGACGATGCGGCGCGCCATGGATGGCGCCAGCGAGTTGGTCATCGGAGTGTTTCGAGCCGGCATGGCAAAGCTCTGAGAATGGTTGAGCAAACCTCACAAACCGCTTCATCCCGCGGCCATTTCATCACCTTCGAGGGCGGCGAGGGGGCTGGCAAGTCGACGCAGATCAAGCTGCTCGCCGAACGTCTCGAGAAGTTGGGGCAGGCGACGCTGGTGACGCGGGAGCCGGGTGGCTCGCCCGGCGCAGAGATTATCCGGCACCTGCTGCTGTCGGGAATCGGTCGCCTGATCGGCGGCTCGGAAGCCGAGGCGTTGTTGTTCGCCGCTGCGCGCGATGACCATGTCCGTACGCTGATCGAACCGGCGCTGGCGCGCGGTGTCTGGGTGCTGTGCGATCGATTCTACGACTCGACCCGCGTGTACCAGGGCAAGCTCGGGGACGTCAGCCCGGCACTGCTCAACGCTTTGCAGGACGTGACGATAGGGGCGATGAAGCCGGACCTCACCGCGATCCTCGACATTCCGGTCGAGATTGGACTGAAGCGAGCCGCGGTCCGCCGCGGCAATGCGGCGCCCGACCGGTTCGAGGGCGAGAATGCCGACTTTCACCGCAAGCTGCGTAACGCCTATCGGCAGATCGCCATGGCCGAGCCGGAACGCTGCGTGCTGATCGATGCGGAAGGCGAGCCGAAGCTCGTCGCCGATCGGATCTGGCTGGCGGTGCAGGACCGGCTGCTCGGCTGGCCGCAGGCCAAGCCAAACAGCAAGCACAAGGGCAAGCCCGGTGCGAAGACAACCAAATCCAAGTCGAAAGCGCGATTGGCATGAGTTCGCGTAAAGGGACCGCTGAAATCGCCGCCAGACCGCCGCGCGAGACCACGGCACTATTCGGCCACGCCGCCGCCGAGCAGGCGTTGCTGGACGCCTATCGCAGCGGCCGGATTGCCCATGCCTGGCTGATCGGCGGCGCGCAGGGCATCGGCAAGGCGACCTTGGCCTACCGGATGGCGCGGTTCGTTCTCGCGCATCGCGATCCGCAGGCCGATGCGGTGCAGGGCGCTGCGACGCTGGCGCTCGATCCTGAGCATCCGGTGGTGCGCCACGTCGCCGCCGAAGCCCATGGCGGACTGCTGACGCTGGAGCGCTCCGTCAACGACAAGGGTGTGCTGCGCAACGTCATCACCGTCGACGAGTCGCGCGAGACAATTGGCTTTTTCGGCTCGACCGCCGCGGTCGAAGGATGGCGCGTCTGTATCGTCGATACCGTCGATGATCTCAACGCCTCCTCGGCCAATGCGCTGCTCAAGGTCATTGAGGAGCCGCCGCAGCGGTCGCTGTTTCTGCTGATCAGCAATTCGCCGGCGCGCGTGCTGCCGACCATCCTGTCACGCTGTCGCAAGCTGATGCTGCGGCCGCTGGCGACCGACGACGTGATCCGCGCCGCGGTGGCGGCAACGGACCTCGAGGCCGGTGATCCGAAGCTCGCCGATGCGGCTGCCGCGTCCGAGGGCAGCGTGTCGCGCGCGCTGACGCTGCTCGGCGGCGACGCGCTGACGCTGCACCAGAAGACGACCGCGCTGCTCGACAGCCTCCCCAATGTCGACCCGCGCGCGCTGCATGCGTTGGGCGAGGCGATCGGCGGTACCGATCGCGTCTCCCTGCAGGCCTTCGTCGACAGCATCGATCGCTGGGTCGCCGGCCGGCTGCGCACCGGCGACGCCAACGCGGAACTGCCGCGCCTTGCACGGTTGGCGGAGGTGTGGGAAAAGATCGGCCGCGCCGCGCGCGACACCGAAGCCTATAATCTCGAGCGCAAGCCGCTGGTTTTCTCGGTGTTCGGGCAGCTCGCGGAGGCGGTGCGCTGACGCCGTTTCGGCCGTGATCTGCCGGCTGATGGTCTTCGCCGCCGCTCTCAAACGATCGTTCATTGAAAGGCGTCCGCGCACATGGCGCAGCGAAAGTCATTCTACATCACCACGGCGATCTCCTATCCGAACGGCGCGCCGCATATCGGCCACGCCTACGAGGCGATCGCGACCGACGCGCTGGCTCGCTTCCAGCGGCTCGACGGCAAGGATGTGTTCTTCCTCACCGGCACCGACGAGCACGGCCTGAAGATGATCCAGACGGCGCAGAAGGAAGGTGTCGAGACGCACGTGCTCGCCTCCCGCAATGCCGGCCGCTTCCGCGACATGGACGACCGCTTCGGTATCTCCTACGACCGCTTCATCCGCACCTCGGAAGAGCAGCATCACCGCTCGGTCCAGGAAGTCTGGAAGCGGATGCAGGCGAACGGCGACATCTATCTCGACAGCTACGCCGGCTGGTACTCGGTCCGCGACGAAGCCTATTACGCCGAAGACGAGACCGTCGTCGGCGACGACCAGGTGCGCCGCGGTCCGCAGGGCACACCGGTCGAATGGGTCGAGGAGAAGAGCTACTTCTTCAAGCTGTCGGCCTATCAGGACAAGCTGCTGAAGCTCTACGAGGACCAGCCGGATTTCATCGGGCCCGACGCCCGCCGCAACGAGGTGATCAGTTTCGTCAAAGGCGGGCTGAAGGACCTGTCGGTGTCGCGCACCACGTTCGACTGGGGCGTCAAGGTGCCGGGTGATCCCGAGCACGTGATGTATGTCTGGGTCGACGCGCTGACCAACTACATCACCGGCGTCGGCTTCCCCGACGAGAGCGACGCCAACTGGCACTACTGGCCGGCCGACGTCCATGTCATCGGCAAGGACATCATCCGCTTCCACGCGGTGTATTGGCCGGCATTCCTGATGTCGGCCGGCATCCCGATCCAGAAGCGCGTCTACGCCCACGGCTTCCTGTTCAACAAGGGCGAGAAGATGTCGAAGTCGGTCGGCAATATCGTCGACCCGTTCAATCTCGCCGACCAATACGGCGTCGATCAGGTGCGCTACTTCTTCCTGCGCGAAGTGCCGTTCGGCTCGGACGGCAGCTACAATCACGAGGCGATCGTCAACCGCATCAACGCCGACCTCGCCAACGACCTCGGCAATCTGGCGCAGCGCTCGCTGACCATGGTGGCCAAGCAGTGCGACGCCCAAGTGCCGGCGCATGGCGAGTTCAGCGAGGCCGACAAGGCGATGCTGGCGATGGCCGACGGCATGATCGCGCAGGCGCGCAGCGCGATGGCGACGCAGCAGATCCATCAGGCGCTGAATGCGGTGTGGGCGGTGGTGGCGGAAGCCAATCGCTACTTCGCTGGCGAAGCGCCGTGGGCGCTCGCCAAGACCGATCCGGCGCGGCAGAAGACGGTGCTCTATGTCACCGCCGAAGTGCTGCGGCAGGTCGCGATCCTGGCCCAGCCGGCGATCCCGGCCTCGGCGGCCAAGCTGCTCGACATCCTCGGCGTCGCCGCGGATGCCCGCGACTTCGCGGCGCTGCCGACGCGGATCGTGCCCGGCACGAAGCTGCCGGCACCGGCGCCGATTTTCCCGCGCTATGTCGAGCCGGCGACTGACTGATGCCGATGCTGGTCGACAGCCACTGTCATCTCGACTTCCCCGACTTTGCCGACGATCTCGCCGGCATCGTCGCCCGCGCCGAGGCGAGCGGGGTGGGGCGGATGGTAACGATCTCGACGCGCGTGAAGCGGCTCCCCGACCTGCTGGCGATCGCCGAGCGATTTCCCAACGTGTACTGCTCCGTGGGCACCCATCCGCACCAGGCCGACGAGGAAGACGGCATCAGCGCCGATGAGCTGGTGAATCTGGCGCAGCATCCGAAAGTGGTCGCGTTCGGCGAGGCCGGGCTCGATTACTTCTACGAGCACGGCTCGCGCGACGCGCAGGAGCGGGGTTTTCGCGCCCACATCGCCGCCGCGCGTGAAACCGGGCTGCCGCTGGTGATCCACACCCGCGAGGCGGATGAAGACTGCGGCCGCATCCTCGAAGACGAGATGGCCAAGGGAGCTTTTCGCGCGGTGCTGCATTGCTACACCGGAGGCCGCGAGCTCGCCATGAAAGCCATCGATCTCGGTCTGCTGATCTCGTTCACCGGCATCTTGACGTTCAAGAAGTCTCAGGCGCTGCGCGATCTCGCTGCCGAGCTGCCGGCCGACCGCATCATGGTCGAGACCGACTCGCCGTATCTCGCCCCCGGCAAATATCGCGGGAAGCGCAACGAGCCGTCTTACGTCGTCGAAACCGCCAAGGTGCTCGCCGAAACGCGCGGTGTGACGCTGGACGAGATCGCACGGCAGACGACCGAGAACTTCTTCCGCCTGTTCGGCAAGGTCCCGGCGTCCGCCGCGGCCTGATCCACCCCGCGACGGAGGCCGCATGACGCTGACGCTTACTATCCTCGGCTCGGGTTCGTCGGCGGGCGTGCCGCGCCCGGCGCTCGGCTGGGGTGCCGCCGATCCGTCCAATCCCAAGAACCGGCGCCGCCGCTGCTCGCTGCTTGCCGAGCGCGTCACGCCGGACGGCATCACCCGTGTGCTGATCGACACTTCGCCGGATCTGCGCGAGCAACTGATCGATGCCGACGTCGATCATCTCGACGCTGTGTTCCTCACCCACGAGCACGCCGACCAGACCCATGGCATCGACGATCTGCGCTCGGTGGTGATGGCGATGCGGCGTCGGATCCCGGTGTATCTGAACAAGTCGACCGCCGATCACGTGCTGCTGCGCTTCGCCTATTGCTTCGAGACGCCCCCTGGCAGCTCCTATCCGCCGATCCTCGATGCGCATCCGATCGAGGCCGGCGAGGGCCGCAGTATCGAGGGAGCGGGTGGCGCGTTATCGCTGTCGGCGTTCCTGGTGCAGCATGGCGATATCCCGGCGCTCGGCTACCGCATCGGTGGCGCCGCCTACACACCGGACGTTCACGACATTCCGGCCGAAAGCTTTCCGCATCTCGAAGGCCTCGATCTCTGGATCATCGACGGCCTGCGCTACAAGCACCACGGCAGCCACTTCAACATCGAGACAGCGTTGAAATGGATCGCCCGCTTCAAGCCGACGCGCGCGGTGATCACGAACATGCACGCCGACATCGACTATGACACGCTTCGGAAGGAATTACCGGACGGCGTCGTGCCGGGGTTCGACGGGATGCGGCTGGAGATCGCGGGCTGATTGCACGTCCGCAAAGGCGGCGTAGTCAAGTACGGGTTCCGGTGACGGAACTACGCACGACAAGCCACCTGTGCATTGCATGGCTTTGAGGCTAACTCACCTCTTGCGAGACGCCACTCCGCTCTTCGCGCAACGTGATACGTGTCAAGTCCGCACAAGTGTCAGCCGAGAGACGGTCGTTCGCTGTTTGATAACAGTTTCTCTGCGCATAGTTCGCCAAATGCGGATGTGCACGGAGAAGGATGTGCCGGACCTTTGGCTTTATGACAGAATGTCGCGGATCGGAGCGCTGAGCTACCGATTCAAGATCATGTTGGTGGCTTTCGTTGGCATCCACGTGCCGCTGCTGGCACTCGTCCTCTACATCGCCGCCTTGAATGCGAGCCATTGGGGGACGTTTTTAGGGACGTTGGTGGTGACGCTGCTGGCGACCCTCACCGGAACCGGGCTCACGCTGTTTGTGCTGAACAAGTTGTTAAGTCCAGTGCTCCTGACTGCGAACGTGCTCGAGGGCTTTCGCCGCGATCGCCATCCGGGCGAGCTGCCGCGCCACTACACCGACGAGGCGGGCCGTCTGATGGCCAGTGCCGCGGAGACAATCGATCATCTCGAAACAACCCTGGATCGGCTCGAGCATGTCGATGAAGCGACCGGGTTGCCCAACCGCAAGCAGTTGCTGGCGTCGGTGAACCAGAACATCGAGCAGGGCGCCGCCGTGGCGTTGGTGGTCGTCCGACTCTCCGACTACGCGCGCATCAAGGCCGCTTACGGCAACGGCGTTGCTGAACGCGCCATCGCCATTCTGGCGCGACGCCTTGGTTCGTTCGTCGCCGAGGGCAAGATGCTGGCGCGAGCCGGCCGTGCCGAACTGGCGATTCTAGGCACCGCCAGCGAGATGCCCGACGCGCAGGCTGCGCTCGCGTTTCGAATCCGCAACGTCATTCAGTCGTCCGCGGGAGAAATCGCACTCGGCTCCATCGTGTTGGAACCGACGCTGCAAGCCGGCCTGGCGTTTTATCCGGCGGACGGCCGGAGTGCCGAACAGTTGCTCGACGCTGCGGCCGCCGCTGCGACGCAGAGCGGGCCAGCCGCACCGCTCGTCCTTCATTCGGCCGCGGCGACGCGCGCGGCTCAGTCGCGCTTTGAACTCGAGCACGATCTGCGCCGGGCACTGCCGGACGGTCAGCTCGATCTGCACTACCAACCGATCGTCGATGTCGCCGATCAGCGCGTGATCGGGGCCGAGGCGCTGCTGCGCTGGCACCATCCGGAGCGCGGCATGGTTTCGCCGGCGGAGTTCATTCCGCTGGCTGAAGCGACCGATCTGATTCAGCCGATCGGCCTCTGGGTGCTGTCGCGCGCCTGCATGCAGATTCGCGACTGGTCGAGTTCAGAACTCGGCGGCATTCGCCTCGCCGTGAATCTGTCGGCGCGCCAGTTTCTCGACAAGGATCTCGTCCCGCATGTTCGCGACGCGATCGACGCGGCCGGCATCAGTCCCGACCGGATCGAGATCGAACTGACCGAGACGGCCGCGATGGCCGATCACGCACATACAAGGCGCGTGTTCACCGCGCTGCGCGATCTCGGTGTCGGTATTGCGCTCGACGATTTCGGCACCGGCTATGCCAGCATGAGCTATCTGCGTAAGCTACCGTTCAACAAGCTCAAGATCGACCGCGAATTCGTCAGCCACGTCGATGCTTCGGGTGAAAGCCAGGCGATCTGCGACGCGCTGATCGCGCTGTCGCGCGGGCTCGGCATCAATGTGCTGGCCGAAGGTGCGGAGCGCGAGGAAGAGGTCCGGCATCTCCTGGCGCGCGGCTGCTCGGCTTTCCAAGGCTATTACTTCTCCCGGCCGGTCCCGGCCGACGAATTGGCGCGTGCCTCCGGGATCGCCCAGCTCCGCATGTTGCGTCATCAGATGGAGCAGGTCGATAAGGACAGCCGCTTCAAGCTGAATAGGCAGAGCAGGCGCGCCTGAGCCGCCCAGTCGATCGGCCATCACTCATTTGGCCTCGCCGTTCCGGCTTCGCACTTCGCGCGTCCCGGAATGACGTGTGAGGTTGCGCGTCGCTCGGGATGATCGGACGCCTTGCTACTTCGACGGTTCGAACGAAAGCGGTGGCAGGTCGGGCATCTGCACGTCGATCTTCACGTTGGTGGTGTCGACCTTGGTCTGGTCGATCCAATAGGTCACCGATGCGGCCACATGATCACGATCAGCACCAGGATCAGCTGCATCGCGACCCAGGGCAAGGCACCCCAATAGATGTCCGAGCTCTTCACTTCGCGCGGTGCGATGCCGCGCAGATAGAACAGCGCGAAGTCCTGCAGTGACAAAGGCGGGTCTAAAGGCGCTAACTACTCGCTGATCGCTTTCGCCGACTTCACCTGATCGCGCAGCATGAATTTCTGGATCTTGCCGGTCGAGGTCTTGGGGATTGCGGAGAACACGATGCTCTTCGGCGTCTTGAAGCCGGGGAGATGCTCGCGGCAATAGGCGATGATCTCGGCTTCGGTGGCGCTGGCGCCGTCCTTCAGTTCGACGAAGGCGCAGGGCACTTCGCCCCATTTCGGATCGGGCTTGGCGACGACGGCGGCGAACAGGATCGCCGGGTGTTTGTACAGCACGTCCTCGACTTCGACAGAGGAGACGTTCTCGCCGCCCGAGATGATGATGTCCTTGGAGCGGTCCTTGATGATGACGTAGCCCTCGGCATCGAGCACGCCGAGATCGCCGGTGTGAAACCAGCCGCCTTCGAGCGCTTCCCGGGTGGCCTTCTCGTTCTTGAGGTAGCCCTTCATCACGATGTTGCCGCGGAACATCACCTCGCCGATGGTTTCACCGTCGCGGGGGACTTCCTGCATCGTCTCCGGATCGAGCACGGTGACGGCTTCCTGCAGCGGGTAGGGTACGCCCTGCCGGCGCTTCAGCTTGGCGCGCTCGGCGACCGGCAAATCGTCCCAACCGGGCTGCTCGGCGCAGACCGAAGCGGGGCCGTAGACTTCCGTGAGGCCGTAGACGTGGGTCAGTTTGATGCCGATGGTCTCGGCGCCGGCCAGCACCGCCATCGGCGGCGCGGCACCGGCGATCAGGCCGACGACCGGCTTGGCGGCTGCGCCCTTCGGCGCGTCCGGCGCGTTGATCAGCGCGTTGTAGACGATCGGCGCGCCGCACATGTGAGTGACGCCGTGCTTGGGGATCAGCTCGAAGATCTTGGCCGGGTCGACCTTGCGTAGGCAGACGTTGACACCAGCCGCTGCCGCCAGCGTCCACGGGAAGCACCAGCCGTTGCAGTGAAACATCGGCAACGTCCACAGATACACCGGGTGCGTGCCGAGATTGCCGGCGAGGATGTTGCTGACGGCGTTCAGATACGCGCCGCGATGATGCGTCACCACGCCCTTCGGATTGCCGGTGGTGCCCGAGGTGTAGCCGAGCGCGATGGCGTCCCACTCGTCCTGCGGCCGCTCGCCGGTGAACAACGGATCGCCGGAGGCGACCGCGTATTCGTATTCGAGCTCGCCGATGCGGTGGCTGCCGGGAAACATCTTGTCGTCGACGTCGATCACCAGCGGCTTCGGCGATTTCATCAGCTTCAGCGCGTCGGCGATTACGGCGGAGAATTCCGGATCGACCAGGATGATCTTGGCGCCGCCATGCTCGAGCTGGAATGCGATCGCCGGTGCGTCGAGCCGGATGTTCAGCGCATTCAACACCGCGCCGGCCATCGGCACCGCGAAATGCGCCTCGACCATCGCTGGCACATTGGGCAGCATCACCGCCACGGTGTCGCCGCGGCCGATGCCGCTGCGCACCAGCCAGGACGCGAAGCGCCGGCAGCGGGCGCGGGTTTCCTTCCAGGTGTAGTGCCGGCCCTCATAGACCACGCTGGTGAGGTCGGGAAAGACGTTGGCCGAGCGCTCCAGGAAGCTCAGCGGCGACAGCGGCACGTAGTTGGCCGGAGTCTTGTCCAGCCCGATGCTGTAATGACCTTGCGGAGCGCTCATGACTGCCTCTCACTTGACGTGGCGCCGCTCCGTCCGAGCCCGCGGCACCTACAAAAATCCGATCGAAATCCACGGCACCGCCGCGACGATGATCAGGCCGACCATCAGCGCCAGCAGGTAGCCCCAGATCGGGCGCACGCCCTCGGCCGGATCGACCCGGCCGATCGCACAGGCCGCATAATAGCCGACGCCGAACGGCGGTGCGAACAATCCGATGCCCATCGCCAGGATCACCACCATCGCATAGTGCACTTCATGGACACCGATGGCACGCGCGATCGGAAACAGCAGCGGACCGAACAGCACGATCGCCGGAATACCTTCGAGCACGCTGCCGAGGATCACGAAGGCGACGATCGACACCGCCAGGAAGGTGCCGGCGCCGCCGGGCAGCCCGGTCATTGCCGCCGCCAGCGACCGGGAAAATCCGGACTGCGTCAGGCCCCACGCCATGCCGGTCGCGGTCCCGATGATCAGCAGGATCGCGCCGGACAGCGCCGCGGTCTCGATCAGCATCGGCAGCAGCCGCTTCCAGTCGAACTTTCGGTAGATCAGCAGGCCGGCCAGCACCGCATAGACGATGCCGATGGTCGAGACTTCAGTCGCCGTCGCGACGCCTTCGACCACGGCGGCGCGGATCACGAATGGCAGAGCCAATGCGGGCAGGGCGATGACCAGCAGTTTGCCGATCTGGGCGCCGCTGGCGCGCTTGATGTGGCTGAGGTCTTCGTCGCGATAACGCCACCACACCAGCGCCGACAGCGTGATCGCCAGCACCACGCCCGGCAGCAGGCCGCCGGTGAACAGCGCCGAGATCGACACGCCGGTGACCGAGCCGATGGTGATCAGCACCAGGCTCGGCGGAATGGTTTCAGTCTGCGCCCCGGTGGCCGAGAGCAGGGCGACGAGATCGCCCGGCTTGGCGCCGCGCTCCTTCATCTCCGGAAACAGCACCGGCGCGACGGCGGCCATGTCGGCGGCCTTGGAGCCGGAAATGCCCGACACCAGATACATTGCGCCGACCAGCACGTAATGCAGGCCGCCGCGAACATGGCCGAGCAGGCTGGCGAGAAACGCCACCATCGCGCGCGCCATACCGGTCATCTCGATCAACAGACCGAGAAACACGAACAGCGGCACCGACAGCAGGATCAGATGGCTCATGCCCTCGTCCATCCGGCCGACCAGCACCATCAGCGGCGTCCGCGTCGTCAGCGCCAGATAGCCGTAGATCGACAGGCCGAATCCGAACGCGATCGGCACGCCGGCGAACACGCAACAGCCGGCGACGCCGACAAAGAAGATCAGGAGGTTGATGTTGCCGAGCGGCTTGAGCAGAGGCTGCGCCAAGCAGAACGCGCCGATCAGCACCGCGACGGTGAGGGCGGCTGTACCCACCAGCCGCCAGTCGCCGAACCGGATCAGTCGCAGCAGCGCGAACGCCGCCATCAGCGCGGTGCCGACCGGCAGCGCCGCGGCACGCCAGCTGTTGGCCAGCGACAGCGCCGGCGTCGTGATGTAGCTCTCTTCGTAAGCGTACTCAGTGGCCGGCGCCGCGATCAGCAGCAGGAACGCCAGCGCGGCGCAGATCGCCACCAGATCGAGAAACGCGCGGCGCCGCGGCGAAGCCTTGGCCACCAGCGCGGTCATCCGCATATGCTCGCCGCGCCGGAATGCGACCGCCGCGCCGAACATCGCCAGCCACAGAAACAGGATCGAGGCGAGTTCGTCCGACCAGATCAGCGGGCTGTGAAACACGTAGCGCGACACCACGCCGGCGAACAGCACGACGACCTCCGCGACCACCAGCATGGCCGCGGGGATCTCCACCATCAGGCCGAACGCCCGCTCCAGCGCGCCGACCAGCGATCTGCGCGCCGGCGGATGCAGCGAGTCCACGGCCAATGCGTCGGCCCCGGCGTGCGCCATCGCCGCCGCCGGTCAGGCCAGCTTGCCGACGGACTTTTCCAGCAGCGACCAGGCCTGATCGCCGTATTTGCCTTTCCACTCGGCGTAGAAGCCGGCGGCGCGCAGCTTGTCGCGGAACGGCCCGATGGTCGGCTGGTTGAAGGTCAGGCCCTTGGTGGCGAGTTCGTCCTTGAGGCCGGCATTGAGCTTGGCGACGTCGGCGCGCTGATTGACGCCGGCGGCGTTGATGTTCTTGGCGACGATCTCGCGCAGATCAGCCGGCAGCCGCTCCCAGGCGCGGCGGTTCGCCAGGAACCAGAAGCCGTCCCACATGTGGTTGGTCAGCGAGCAGAATTTCTGCACTTCATAGAGCTTTGCGGTGGAGATGATCGCCAGCGGATTTTCCTGGCCTTCGACCACCTTGGTCTGCAGCGCCGAATACACTTCGCTGAAATTGATCGAGGCGGGCGCGGCGTCGAACGCCTTGAACATCGAGGTCCACAGCGGCGACACCGGCACGCGGATCTTGAGGCCCTTGAAGTCGTCCGGGCCGGTGATCGGCCGGGTCGAGGTCGTGGTCTGGCGGAAGCCGTTGTCCCAGATCTTGTCCATCACCACGAGGCCGGCCTTGCCGATCTCGCCGCGGACATAGCCGCCGAGCTCGCCGTCCATCGCCTTCCACACCGTGTCGTAGTCCGGAAACGCGAAGCCGATGCCGTTGATCGAGGCCGCCGGCACCAGCGTCGACAGGATCAGGCCGGACAGCGTGAAGAACTCGACGCCGCCGGAGCGGATCTGGCTTAGCATGTCGGTGTCGGAGCCGAGCTGATTGTTCGGAAAAACCTGCAGATCGACCCGGCCGTTGGTCTCGGTCTTGATCGCCGCCGACATTTCGCGGGCGCGGACGTTGAGCGGATGGGTGTCGGGCAGGTTGTTGGCGTACTTATAGACGAACTCGGCCTCCGCCGCGCGCGCCACCCACGGCGCCCCAACGCCGCCGACGACGGCCGCAGCCGCCGACGCCTTCAACATCGTCCTGCGCGAAATGCTCATCTGGCTTCCTCCAATAACGCTTCTTGTTTTCTGCGACCCGATCCGAAAAGTCGACGCGCCTTTGGTCATCATTTCGGCCCAGCCGGTCAAGCGATTTCCGTCCGGCGGACCGCGGCCATGGGACTTGTCCAGACGGTGTCGCGGATCGCGCCGGAAGCCCGGAGCGCCGGCCGCAGGACTGCGTGAGCGGGCCCAGCGTGAACGGCGAACGACCGGCTTGAGAGAATCGCGAGGCTTCGCGAGCGTGGCTCGGGCTGGATGAGATGACCGACGGAAACGCTCCACGTCATCATCAGGCCGAGACGGCTACGACATTGGCACGGAGCGGCATCGCAAACCGAAGCTGAGATCAATCCGACAGCAACACGCGGACGGACGACGAAAGCTGCTTGCTGCCGGCGTGCCGTCACGGCACCGCGCGCGGCGAACATTCGAAAGCCCGCGCAAGTTTATGGCATTTTCTTATAAATCTATATATTCCATAATATACCTTATGCGAATTACGGATATGGCTGTGGGGCATTCGAACGAGGCCTCGGCATCGCCAAGCGCACGGCCTCCTCGGTCTCGACCACTCTCCAGGCTGGACACCAACTAGGCCGGACACCGAGCTGCAACTGTCTCGAGCCCGACAGCCACACGGCCTGATGGCCGCGCCGCCGCGATGGTCGGACGATCGCGACGGCGTCGTTCGTCATCGCGCCAGCGCCAACAGTGCGTCGAGATCCAGGTTGCTCTCGCAATGGTCGGCCAAGGTCTCGAGCGCATCCTCGACGCGGCGCTCGAAATCGAGACCCGAGGTCGCGGCGCCGACCTGCCCCAGCCAGGCCGACCGGAAATCGTCGCCGCCGAAGATGCCGTGCAGATAGCCGCCGACGACCCGGCCGTCAGCCGACACCGCGCCTTCGGGCCGAAGCCCGGCGCGGTCGTCGAGCGTCAGCCACGGCCGCGCCAGGCCGGCGCCGGTGGTCCGGCCCATGTGCATTTCGTAGCCGGTGACCCGGCAGCCGCTGAGGCGGTCGCGGGCGTCGATCTCGACCAGGCGCTTGTCGCCAGAGATCTCGGTCTCGATCTCCAGCAGGCCGAGCCCGGCCGTCTCGCCGGGCGGACCTTCGAGGCCGAGCGGATCGCGGACGACACGGCCGAGCATTTGGAAGCCGGCACACAGCCCGACCACGCGGCCGCCGCGCCGGACGTGGGCGTGGATGTCGACGTCCCAGCCGGCCGCGGCTGGCCGCGGCGGCGCGCTCAAGCGCCAGCGAATCTTCGGCGGGCAGCCGGTCGGCGCCGGGAAACCAGCGCAGCACGCCGAGAAACGGCCAGCCAGTCTGCTCGGTGATGGTGCGGCAGCCCGGCTCGAATAGCGAGAAGTCGCCACGGAATTTGTTGATCAGATAACCAACCACGCGCGCGCGATCCGCTTCGCTTAGTAACACGTAGCTGCCGACCAGCGCCGCCATGGTGCCGCCGCGGTCGATATCGGACAGGAAGACGACGGGCAGATCGGCGGCCTCGGCGAACCGCATATTGGTGATGTCGGACGCGCGCAGATACACCTCGGCGCCACTGCCGGCGCCCTCCACCAGCACCAGATCCGAATCCGCGGCGACGCGTTCGAAACTGTCGAGCACCGCCGGGATCAGCCGCTGCCGCATATGGTGATAGACCCGCGCCGGACAATTGCCGAGCACCCGCCCCCGCAGCACCACCTGCGCGCCGATCTCGCTCTGCGGCTTCAGCAGCACCGGGTTCATGTGGATCGACGGCGGCACGCCGCAGGCCCGCGCTTGCAGCGCCTGCGCGCGGCCGATCTCGCCGCGCGGCGCTTTGCCGTCCGGCCTCGAAGGCAGATCGGAATCTGCCGCGACGGCGGCGTTGTTACTCATGTTTTGCGCCTTGAACGGACGCACCGCGAGGCCGCGCCGCGCATAGGCCCGGCACAGGCCCGCCACCACCATGCTCTTGCCGACGTCCGAACTGGTGCCCTGGATCATCAGCGCGCGGGCGCACCGTGGGCCGGTGTCCGGCCGGGCGGAAAAGCGGATACGGGAAATCAGGTCATCGACGTCGACGGTCATGGCGGCACTCGGTTGGAAGAGATCGGATGACGTCGTGGGTGAGCACGACGAAGAGGTGATCGCGGCCGGCTTGACGGTTGTGGCGCGCTGCCGGATAGGACGCGGCATGATCATCGTCAGCGCGCTCGATCACGCCCCTCGCCTTGTCGCCGAGCGCCGCCCGGCGCGATCGCTGTCCCTGATGGCGCCGTGGCAGCGCGTGGTGTTCGATGAAAGCTGGTTGCCGGCCGACCGCCTGATCCTTGCGTTCAACGACGTCGATGTCGCCGGTTCGGTTCACGTCGCGCCGGACGATGCGATCGTGCGCCGGATCATCGAGTTCGCGCGCGGCTGCAGTACGGACGAAGACGTGCTGGTGCATTGCTGGATGGGCGTCAGCCGGTCGCCGGCCGCCGCCTATGTGATGGCGTGCGAACGCGCACCGGGCGACGAAGTGATCATCGCCGATGCGCTGCGCCGCGCCTCCCCAACCGCAACGCCGAACAAGCTGATGGTCGCGCTGGCGGACGATGTGCTGGCACGCAACGGCCGAATGGTCGACGCCATCGCCGGCATTGGTCGCGGCCGCGAGGTCGACGGCGAGGTGCCGCCGTTCGAACTGCCGCTCGGCCGCTCGGCTTAGTTCGACCAACAAACGAGAGCATTCGCTTTGGTCTTGCACGTCGCCGCGCGGCGTGCTGTGCTTTGTGCTGCCTACGGTGCCTCTCGTGCGAGAGGTGAAACTGGGAATGCGGTGCGGCGAGAGATCGCCCATGCCGCAGCTGCCCCCGCAACTGTAAGCGGATCTGTCCGGACCAGCATGCCACTGCGTCGCGATGCGACTCGGGAAGGCGATCCGGACCACATCCGCGAGCCAGGAGACCGGCCGCAGGCGTTGTTCAACCCGGATCGACGGTGGGTCGATAGCAGGAGCTCGCGATGACAACGGCGAACTGATCGGCATCAGCCGGGCGCGGAATGCGCCGCCTCCCCCCAGATATGTGCTGACGCCGCACCACGGCGTCGATCGCCGTCCGCACGCGCAGCTGCGTCTGCGCCCAGCTCGGATGGCGTCTGTCATCGAGCCACCATGGAACCGAAAGACACCACGACCAACGAAGCCTTCAAGGGCTTCACCAACGCGGCCTGCCCGTTCCTGCCGTGTCATCCGGGCGTCGAGCGCGAGTTCAACTGCCTGTTCTGCTACTGCCCCCTGATCGCCTACGAGTGCCCGGGGCCCTATCAGGTCTTCACCGATCGCAACGGCCTGCTGCGGAAGGATTGCAGCGCCTGCACGCTGCCGCATAACGGCTATCGCCGCTCCTGGAAATTCATCCAGCGCTGGCTCGAAAAGCCGCGCATCTGGGACGGCTGCGCGCAGGATCCCAAACGGATCAAGGACGCTACGTCCGAGCGATGAGTAGCTGATCGATGGCTCGCAGGCGCAAATCCTCATCTAGTCACTGGCCCGCGCGCCCACCGGCAGCGTCCCCGCGTGGTCGATGCGTTCGATCGCCGCGACCAGCCGGTCCAGCGCCACCGCGAACATCGCGCCGCCGCAGATCGTCAGCGGCTCCGGAATGACGATGCGGCGGCTTGGCGGATAAGCGCGCTGGATCGACGGATGCAGCAACAGCGCCTTGCCCTGGTCCTCGGCCGCGGGCTGATCCTCGGCGAGCAACAGCAGATCGGGCCGCGCCGCGACAATCGTCTCCAGCGATGCGAAACCGCCATAGGCGTAGCCGAGATCAGTAGCAGCGTTCGACAGACCCGCGGTCTTCAGCAGCGAACTCAGCAGGCTGTCGCCGCCCGTCACCCAGCCGCGCCGCGACAGCGCCAGCACCCGCGCAGGATGTCTTGCCGCCGCAGCCTTGGCGCGCCCGATCGCGCGATCGAGCTCGGCGATCATCGCATCGGCGCGTTCAGGATGCCCCACCAGCCTGCCGACCCGCACGATCTGCGCCTTGACGTCGTCGATGCTGCGCGGCGTGTCGAACTCCTCGACCCGCAGGTTCTTCGCGCGCAGGATGTCGCGTGTCGCCCGCTTTCCGTAGCGTCCCGCCAGAATGACGTCGGGCGCAAGTATCAGAAGGTCTTCGGCCTCTCCCGACAGCCGCGGATAGCGCTCGGCCTGCTTCGCCAGCCACGACAGATGCGGATCACGCGCATAGGGCCCGAGCCCGACGATTTGGTCGGGATCGGCCAACCCGAGCAGCAACTGATCGGTGCACATATTGATCGAGGCGATCCGCGCGGCCGCCGTGGCCGATGGCGCGGCGATCAGCCCGGCGCAACTGATCACCACCATGAGCAACCACCTCCGCATCACGCGCTCCGCATCGCCCACGGCACCAGCACGGGCTGTGCCTCGTGATCGGCGCGATAGGCGTCGATCGCAAACACTTCCGCGAGTTTCGGCGGCGCCAGCACGGCGTTCGGCGGCCCCATCGCCGCAAGCCGGCCGTCGAGGAGCATCAAGACCTGATCGGCGAATCGCGCCGCCAGCCCGATGTCATGGGTGACGACGATGACCAGCGCGCCGGCGCGAGCCTGGCGCTGCAGCAGCGCCATCACCGAGAGCTGGAAGTAAGGATCGAGCGAGGCGATCGGCTCGTCGGCGAGCAGCACTGGCGCGGCGGTCGCCAGCGCCCGCGCGATGGCGACGCGGCGCCGCTCGCCGCCGGAAAGCTCAGTGACCGGGCGATGCTGTAGCGGCGCGAGATCGACATCGTCGAGCGCGCGGCTCACCGCGTCGTAGTCGCCCGCCTGCAGGCGGCGCGGATCGGCGCCGCCATGCGGATAACGGCCCAGCGCGATCACGTCGCGCACCGGCAGCGGCCAATGCACCGCCTCACCTTGCGGCACATAAGCGAGCTGCCGCGCGCGCTGCCGCACCGGCATGCGGGCGACATCCTGGCCGCCGAGCAGCACCCGGCCCTCGCTTGGTACGAGTCCCGCAAGCGCGCGCAGCAGCGTGGTCTTGCCGGCGCCGCTGGGGCCCACCACGGCTGCCAGGCAGCCACGCGGCAGGGCGAACGAGATCGGCTGCACCAGCACACGGCGGCCGAGACTGACCCGCAGCCCATCGGCGACGAAGTCATTACCCTGGATCATGCCATGCTGCCGCTGAGTGCGCGGCGCTCGCGCACCACCAGATAGAGAAAGAACGGGACGCCGATCAGCGCCGTCAGCACGCCGACCTTGATGCCGCTGCTCGACGGGATCAGGCGCACCGCGATATCGGCGGCGAGCAGCAGCGCCGCGCCGCCGAATGCGCTCGGCAACAGCAACCGGCCCGGATCGTGCCCGACCAGCGGCCGCATCAGATGCGGGATCACCAGACCGATGAAGCCAATCGTCCCGGACACGGCGACGGCAGCGCCAACACCGAGCGCGACGCCGAGGATCACCTGCAGCCGCAGCCGGCCGACGTCGACGCCGAGGCTCTGCGCGGCCTCCTCGCCGAGGCTGAGCACACGAAACGCCTCGCCGCGCGTCAGCAGCAGCGCCGCGCCGCAGGCCATGAACGGCAGTGCCAGCGTGACGTGCTGGAAGCTGCGGTCCTCGAGCGAGCCGAGCAGCCAGAACGAGATCTCCAGCGCGGCGAACGGATTGGATGCGAGATTGAGCGCCAGCGAGGTCGCCGCGCCGGCGAGGCTCGACAGCGCCAGCCCGGCGAGGATCAGCAGCAGCAGATTGGCGCTACGCCCGGCCACCGCTATCAACATGAACACCGAGACGAACGCCATGCCGATCGCCGACAGCGGCAGCAGGAACGACAGCGCGTCGGCAAGGCCGAGCGAGATCACCAGCACGGCGCCGAACGCCGCGGCCTGCGGTGCACCGAACAGCGACGGCGCCGCCAGCGGATTGCGCAGCAGGCCCTGCAGCGCGGCGCCGGCAAGCCCGTGCATCGCACCGATCGACAGTGCGAGGATCGCGCGCGGCAGGCGGATGTCCTGGACGATCGAGCGCTCGGCGTCGCTGCCGCCGCCGAACAGCGCGGTGATCACCGCGCCGAGCGACAGCCGCACCGGCCCGACGCCGAGCGACAGCAGAAACAGCACGACGACGAGGCACGCCAGGATCGGCAGAACCGCCCGATCAGCGCGCACGACGTTCAACGCCGCTACGCGGCGCATTTGAGATCTTCATGGTCGGTCCTCTGTCGGCCCATCGCCGAACGAGTTTCACAAGGACCGGCCGGTCTCCTGGCTCGCGGATTTACGGAGACGACCGCCTTCCCGGCCCGCAGGCCAGTGGCATCGAGGACGCTCCAATCCGCCCACAGTTGCGAGGGCAGCCGCGGCATTGGGGCAACAGCCCCGCACCGCATTCCCGTTTCACCTCTCTGGCGAGAGGCACCGGTCCACTGGCTCGTAAAGCACGCGCGATCCCGCCGCACAATTCAGGGCGCGCACTTACGTAGTCATCCTTAAGTCGAGGATGGGCTCGAGGACGCGCCGCCCTGGTGCGTCAGCGACTGCACTCCGCAATCACCACGCAGATCGCACGTGCTTGGGCTACAGCAAGAACGACAGCGCGGCCTCGCAGCGATCTTCGACCTTGAGGGCGAGGAGCTCATCCGCACGAGTCCGGCCCAGATTGACCGCCGCGATCGGGATGCCGAGCTTTGCAGCCGCCTGCACAAATCGGAATCCCGAATAGACCATCAGGGATGAGCCGACGACCAGCATGGCGTCGGCCTGGCCGAGACTCTCCATCGCTCCGGCGACCTTGTCCTTTGGAACGGCTTCGCCGAAGAACACGACGTCGGGCTTCATCATGCCACCGCAGCTTGGACAGCCTGGCACCACGAAGGACGAGAAGTCCTGATGATCGAGCTCGGCGTCGCCATCCGGCAAGGCCGCGGCATCGAGGTCGGTCCAGGCCGCATTCAGACGGGAGAGTTCGTGCTGAAATTCGGCACGGCGGAGCGTGGCCGAACAGGCCATGCAGCGAACCAGATCGAGCCGTCCATGGAGGTCGACGACCTCCCTGCTCCCCGCGGCCTGATGCAAGCGGTCCACATTCTGCGTCAGCAGCATCCGGCTGTGACCTCTGGCCTCGAGCCGAGCCAGCGCGTGATGGGCGTCGTTCGGCTTGGCTTGCCCGAAGCGCCGCCAGCCGATCATGCTGCGCGCCCAATAGCGGCGCCGGGTGGCATCCTCGGCGACGAAGGCCTGAAACCGGACGGGCGGGGTCCGTTTCCAGCTGCCGTCGGCATCCCGATAATCGGGTATGCCGGAGTTCGTACTGCAGCCTGCGCCGGTCAGGACGAACAGCCGCTGGTGGCCCTCGACGAAGGCCTTGAGATCATCGTTTGCCATTGCCGACGAAGATAGGCACTCCGGGGCCGCGCTGCTACCATGCCGTGCCGGTCGCGGCATGCAGGAGAAGTGCGTGTGAGCGACCGATCCGACACAACCGGTGAGCCACCCGCGACCCTCTTGAGAACTGCGCTGATGCTGCGATCATCGCTCCATGCGGGAACCGCGCCTGCCCGGTTTCGTTCTCCCAGGAACCCGCAGGATCGATCGAATTGTCCCTTGAAGAAGTCAATGAACTGCCCGCATACGATCGTGACGCACTTCGACGCGCCGTCGGCTTGCTCGAACATCCCAGCCTCGCGGGCCGGCTGACCAGTCTGGCCGGCAAGCCCGTCGAACTGATCGGCTTCGCGCTTCCCGCTGCAGCCACCAAGGCGATCTCGGCAGCCACGTCCAAAGGTCTGGAAACTGCCCTCAAGGTTGCACTTCGCACCCTGCCGGCGTCGCGCGCGTCGGGGTCCGAGCGCCTGCATCGCGGTCTCGCGGCGATGTCGGGGGCGATCGGCGGCACGTTCGGGTTTGCGGCTCTTCCGCTCGAGCTTCCGATCTCCACGGTCATCATGCTGCGGTCGATCGCGGAGATCGCACGAAGCGAAGGCGAAGACCCGAGCGATCCTGAAACCGCCCTCGCCTGCGTCGAGGTGTTCGCGCTGGGCGGACGCGCGGGATCGACGGACGCCGCGGAGAGCGGGTATTTTGCAACCCGAGCCGTCCTCGCCAAGACGGTGACCGAAGCAGCTCGGTTGATCGCCGAGCGAGGCCTGGTGAATGAGGGAGCGCCGATCCTGCTGAAGTTCGTGACCCAGGTGGCTGCGCGGTTCGGCATCGTGGTCTCGCAAAAAGTCGCGGCGCAAGCTCTCCCGGTCGCCGGCGCGATCGGCGGGGCTGCCGTCAACTACGCGTTCATCGATCATTTCCAGGACATCGCGCGCGGGCATTTCACCGTCCGCAGGCTCGAGCGCATCTACGGCAAGCACGAAATCCGCGCTGAATACGACCGCATCGCTGCGGGAGAGCATTCGTCAGGCTGACTTCCGGCGACATCTTATGGCGCAATTTGTCGCAATGCGGAAAGCGCACAAGCCGCGATTCGGTCATTAGGGTTGCTCGGACGCGCCACCGGCGGCCCACCGCCCTTGCCCCGACAGCCGGTCGCCACCATAAAGACAGGGTAGAACGTCGCCGAAAGGGCCGCGCACGACGAATTTGGATCGAAAGGAGACGGGATGCCGCAGAACGAGTTTCTTCTTGCGGTCCTTCTCCTTCCGTTCGCCGGTGCCCTGGTTGCCGCTCTCCTGCCCGCTAACGCCCGCAACGCCGAGGCGTGGCTCGCCGCTCTGGTGGCGCTCGGCTGCCTCGGGCTGCTGCTCTTGCTGTATCCAGGCCTCGACGCCGCGCCGGTCCGTCACCAGATGGCCTGGCTGCCGCAATATGGACTGACCTTCACGCTGCGGCTCGACGGCTTCGCTTGGGCCTTCGCGTGCCTGATCACGGCGATCGGCGCGCTCGTGGTGCTCTATGCGCGCTACTACATGTCGCCGTCGGATCCCGTGCCGCGCTTCTTCTCGTTTCTACAGGGCTTCATGGGCGCGATGCTCGGCATCGTGCTGTCGGGCAATCTGATCCAGCTGGTGTTCTTCTGGGAGCTCACCAGCCTGTTCTCGTTCCTGCTGATCGGCTACTGGCACCACAACGTCGCTGCCCGCGAAGGTGCACGCGTGGCGTTGACGGTGACAGGCGCCGGCGGCTTGTGCCTGTTTGCCGGCGTTGTGCTGCTCGGCCATATCGTCGGCAGCTACGACCTCGGCGTGGTGCTGGCGGCCGGCGCTCAGGTGCGCAGCCATCCGCTCTACGTCCCGACGTTGATCCTGATCCTGCTCGGGGCACTCACCAAGAGCGCCCAGTTCCCATTCCATTTCTGGTTGCCGCGCGCGATGACCGCGCCGACGCCGGTCTCGGCCTATCTGCATTCGGCCACGATGGTGAAGGCGGGCGTCTTCCTGCTGGTGCGGCTGTGGCCGGTGCTGGGAAGCTCCAATGAATGGCTGTGGCTGGTGGGCAGTGCCGGCCTCATCACCTTCATCGTCGGTGCTTATCTCGCGGTGTTCCAGCGCGACCTGAAGGGCCTGCTCGCCTATTCGACCATCAGCCATCTCGGGCTGATCACGCTGCTGATCGGGCTCGACCGTCCGCTGGCGCTGGTCGCGGCGATCTTCCACGTGTTCAATCACGCGACCTTCAAGGCGTCGCTGTTCATGGCGGCCGGCATCATCGACCACGAAACCGGCACTCGCGACTTGCGCCGCCTCAGCGGGCTGTGGAAGTTCATGCCGAAGACCGGCGCGCTTGCGATCGTGGCCGCCTCGGCGATGGCCGGCGTGCCGCTGCTCAACGGCTTTCTGTCCAAGGAGATGTTCTTCGCCGAGACCATCGAGACCCATGACGGCTCGCTGCTCGACGACGCCCTGCCGTATATCGTCACGCTCGCCAGCATGTTCACCGTGGCCTATTCGCTGCGCTTCATCCGCGAAGTCTTCTTCGGGCCGCCGCCGGTCGACCTGCCCCGCGTGCCGCACGAGCCGCCACGCTGGATGCGCTTTCCGGTCGAACTGCTGGTGCTGACCTGCCTGGTCGTCGGCATCGTTCCGTCGCTGACGATCGGACCGTTCCTGCATGTCGCCGTCGAGTCGGTGCTGGGCGCGGCGACGCCGTATTACAGCCTCGCCGTCTGGCACGGCTTCAACTGGCCGCTGCTGATGAGCGTGATCGCGCTGGTCGGCGGCGTGCTGCTGTACGTGATGTTGCGGAAGCCGCTGCAGGAAGGTCTGACGAGTTCGCTGTTCAACGGCCGCTTCAAGACACAGCGGATCTTCGACCGGGTGCTGGTGACGGTGTCGTGGCGCTGGGCGCGCGCGGTCGAACGGGTGATCGGTACCCGCCGGCTGCAGCCGCAGTTGCTGCTGCTGGTCTGCGTGGCGCTGGTCGCCGCAAGCTGGCCCGCGCTGCTGCGTGGGATGAATCTCGCTCCGGTCGCATTCGACAATTTCGAGCCGGCGCTGGCGGGCGTCTGGGCGGTCGGGATCGCCTGCGCGCTGGGTGGCGCCGCGGTCGCGAAATTTCATCGGCTGGCCGCGCTCATCATGATCGGCGGCGCTGGACTGACGACCTGCATTACCTTCGTCTGGTTCTCGGCGCCGGACCTGGCGCTGACCCAGATCGGCGTCGAGATTGTCACGACGGTGCTGCTGCTGCTCGGGCTGCGCTGGCTGCCGAAGCAGTTCGAGACCGGCGAGACGACCTCGGAGCGCAGCCTGCTCCTCCGCACCCAGCGGCTCCGCGATATGGCTGTGGCGAGCGCTGCGGGCATCGGTGTGGCGCTGCTGGCCTATGCGGCGATGACCCGCACCGCGCCAGATAGCATCTCGGACTTCTTCGTGCGGCACGCTTATTCCGACGGCGGCGGCACCAACGTCGTCAATGTCATCCTGGTCGACTTCCGCGGCTTCGATACGCTCGGCGAGATCACCGTGCTGGCCGTGGTGGCGCTGTCGGTGTTTGCGCTGCTGCGCCGCTTCCGCCCCGCCGCCGACAGCGTCGACCTTCCCGAGCAGCAGCGGCTGCAGGATGCGCAGGACGACGCGCGCGACGGACGCAACCGCGGCGACACCGCTGCCGACTATCTCGCGGTGCCGGCCGTGATCATGCAGCTGTTGTTCCCGTTCATCTTCATCGCGGCGATGTATCTCCTGCTACGCGGTCACGACCAGCCGGGCGGCGGCTTCGTCGCCGGCATCGCAATGGCTGCGGCGCTGATCCTGCAATACATGGCCGGCGGCACCCGCTGGCTCGAGGCACGTCTGCGCGTGCATCCGCTGCGCTGGATCGGCGTCGGTCTGCTGCTGGCGCTGCTGACAGGTGCGGCGGCGTTGCCGGTCGGACGGCCGTTCCTGACGTCGGCCTTCGCCTATGCGGACATTCCCTGGATCGGCAAGGTGCCTCTCGCCAGCGCCGCGCTGTTCGACCTCGGCGTGTTCGCCCTGGTGGTCGGCGCCACGACGCTGATGCTGATCGCTCTGGCGCACCAGTCGATCCGCGCACACCGCCAGCCGCCCGCGCCCCGCGCCACGCCGGAGGCCGAGTGATGGAATTGATCGTCACACTCGCCATCGCGGCGCTGACCGGCTCCGGCGTCTGGCTGCTGCTGCGGCCCCGCACCTTCCAGGTGATCATCGGTCTTGCGCTGCTGTCCTACGCGGTCAACCTGTTCATCTTCAGCATGGGCCGGCTCCGCGTCGGCGCCGCCGCGGTGCTGGAGAAGGGACAGGCCGGCGATCCGGCCCTGCTGGCCGATCCGCTGCCGCAGGCGCTCGTGCTCACCGCGATCGTCATCAGCTTCGCGACCACCGCGTTGTTCCTCGTCGTGCTGCTGGCCTCGCGCGGCCTGACCGGCACTGACCATGTCGATGGCCGGGAACACGAATGATCAACTGGACCGACCATCTCATCATCCTGCTGATCCTGCTGCCCTTGCTGGTCGGGGCTGCGCTGGTGCTGATCGACGAACGGCATCAGAGCATCAAGGCCGCCGCCAATCTCGGCTCGATCGTCATCATCGGCATCGTCGCGTTGCTTCTGATGCACGCGGCGGACGCGCAGGCCACGGCCGGCGCCGCGGCGCCGATCGCGGTGTATCGACTCGGCAACTGGCCGGCGCCGTTCGGCATCGTGCTGGTAGTGGACCGGTTGTCGGCGCTGATGGTGGCGCTGACCAGCGTGCTCGCCTTCGCCTCCGCGACCTTTGCGCTGGCGCGCTGGCACCGCGGCGGCGCGCATTTCCATTCGCTGTTCCAGTTCCTGCTGATGGGCCTGAACGGCGCGTTTCTCACCGGCGACCTTTTCAACCTGTTCGTGTTCTTCGAACTGCTGCTGGCCGCCTCCTACGGCTTGGTGCTGCACGGCTCGGGCCAGGCACGGGTGCGCGCCGGCCTGCACTACATCGCGATCAATCTGGCTGCCTCGCTGCTGTTCCTGATCGGCGTCAGCCTGATCTACGCTGTCACCGGCACGCTCAACATGGCCGATCTGGCGCTGCGGATCCCGCAGGTGCCGGCGCAGGATCGCGCGCTACTGGAAGCCGGCGCCGCCATTCTCGGCGTGGCGTTCATGGTGAAAGCCGGGATGTGGCCGCTGTGCTTCTGGCTGCCGACCACCTACTCGGCCGCTGCGGCGCCGGTCGCGGCGATCTTCGCCATCATGAGCAAGGTCGGAGTCTACATCCTGCTCCGGCTGTCGCTGCTGTTCTTCGGATCGGCCAGCGGCGCGTCGGCGCTGTTCGGCAACGACTGGCTGATCGCGGCCGGCATCGCCACGATCATCTTCGGCCTGGTCGGCGCGCTGGCATCGCAGGAAATGTCGCGGCTTGCGGGTTATGCGGTGCTGGTGTCGTCCGGCACCGTGGTGGCGGTCGCCGCGGCGGCAGACCGCGCTGCCGTGACGGCGCCGGCGCTGTTCTATTTGGTGAGTTCGACGCTTGCGATCGCCGCGTTCTTCATGCTGATCGAACTGCTGGAGCGCGGCCGCGACCCCGGCGCCGACATGCTGGCGGTCACGCGCGAGGCCTATGGCGAGGATGCGCCGGAAGATCCGGACGCCGAGGAGATCGGCCTCGTCATTCCCGCCTCGATGGCAATCCTCGGCTGGTGCTTCGTCGGCTGCGCGGCGGTGATTGCCGGCCTGCCGCCGGTGTCCGGCTTCATCGCCAAATTCGCCATTCTGACGGCGCTGCTCGGTGACGATACGGCGGGCGGGATGCCGGCGTTGCACTGGGCTCTGCTGGCGCTGTTGATGCTGTCCGGCCTGACGATGCTGATCGCGCTGACGCGCGCCGGCATTCGCACGCTGTGGACGCCGACCGAGCGCGCCGATCCGCGGGTGCGGCTGGTCGAAATCGTGCCGATCGCGCTGCTGCTGCTCGGCTGCGCCTTGCTGACGCTGCAGCCGCGGGCGGCAATGAGCTACATGCAGGGCGCGGCCGAGCAGCTTCACGCCCCCGCGGCCTACACACACAGCGTGCTGGCGCCGGCGGAGACACGGGTGAAGACCGGAGGCGGCTCATGAAGGAGCTGCTGCCGTTCCCGCTGATCTCGTTGTGCCTGCTGGCGATGTGGCTGTGGCTAAGCCAGAGCATCGCGCCCGGCCCGATCCTGCTCGGCAGCCTGTTCGCCGTAATGGGTGGCTGGCTGTTGCGGCAGTTGCAGCCCGACGCGGGGCACGTGCGCAATCCGGCGGCGATGGTGCGGCTCACGGCCCTGGTGCTGGTCGACGTGATCCGCTCCAATCTCGCCGTCGCCGCTATCGTGCTCGGAGGGCAACGCCATAACATCACCTCCGGCTTCGTCGACATTCCGCTCGACATGCGCAGCCGGCAAGGCCTCGCGGTGCTGGCGTGCATCCTCACCTCGACGCCCGGCACGTTGTGGATCGACTTCAATCGCGATTCCGGAATCCTGCAGTTGCACGTGCTCGATCTGGTCGACGAGCACGAATGGGTCGAGCGCATCAAGGGCCGCTACGAGAGCCTGCTATTGGAGATTTTCGAATGAGCAGCTTGGTTTTGACCGTCTCGATCGGACTTGCGCAGGTCATGCTGGTCGTCGCGATGGGCTGCGCCACCTATCGGGTGCTGAGCGGGCCGCGCGCGCAGGATCGTGTGCTCGGCCTCGACACGCTGTACGTCAACGCCATGCTGCTGATGCTGACGATCGGAATCCGCACCGGCAGCAGCGTGTACTTCGAGGCCGCGCTGATCATCGCCCTGCTCGGCTTCGTCGGCACCGTCGCGCTGGCGAAATTCCTGATGCGTGGCGAGGTGATCGAATGAGTCACGCTGCGGAACTTCCGGCCTGGGCGGCTTGGGGCGTCTCGCTGCTGCTGCTTGCGGGCGCCGGCATTACGTTGATCGGCTCGCTCGGGCTGCTACGGCTCGGCAGCTTCTATCAGCGCGCCCACGCCCCGACGCTCGGGACCTCGCTCGGCACCGCGCTGATCTGCGGCGCCTCGATGCTGTTCTTTTCGCTGCTCCAGATGCGCCCGCTGTTGCACGAGGTGCTGATTCTCGGCTTCGTCACCGTCACCACGCCGGTGACGCTGATGCTGTTGGCGCGCGCCGCGATGTTCCGGGATATCGCCGAGAGCCCTGACGGCGATCTGGCGCGGCCGCACGAGGACAAGTAGGAAACCGGCCATGCTTTCGGCCGCCAGCGGCTGTGCAGCGTTCGCTCGTGGACGCTGGACAGCCATCAGGCGGCCGAAGCCGTTCTCTCTGTGCCTTAGTTCTTCGGCGCCGCTTCGCCCTGATCGCCCTTTGCACTTGCGGGACCAGCCGGGCCCGCGGGACCAGCAGGGCCGGCCGGACCAGCCGGACCTGCAGGACCAGCCGGACCGGCATCGCCCTTCGGGCCAGCGGGTCCCGCGGGGCCTGCGGCACCGACGGGGCCGGCAGGACCAGCCGCACCAGCCGGGCCGGTGTCACCCTTGGCGCCGCGCGGTCCGCAGTTGGCGACGATCAGGTCTTTGGCCATCTCGTCGCCGGCCTTCAGATCGAGCTTGCAGGTGTCGGGTAGGTAGCTGAGCGAGAACTTGAACCGCCGCGATGAGGAACTCTTGACCTTGTCGCCAGTCCCGACGACCTCGACTTCCTGACCGGGCTTCGTGGTCTTGCCGGTGATCACCAGCTTACCGCTTTCGATGGCCACCGTGTCGAGATCGAGTGCCATCGCGCTCGCTGAGGTCATCACCACGATCGCAGCTCCAGCAAATATGGATCCTCGCACTATCCAGCTCCCCTCTGCTCGCGGCGTCGTCGACGCCATCGCCTCCACCGGCCGCGGACCACCCCCGACCGCCAGCGAACCATAGCTCAACATCGGCGGCAGCATAGCCGGTGCCGTGTGACATTTTTTCCGCAGCGTGGTTTGCCCAAAGGCACCTCAGCCGCTCAGTGGGTCGGCACGCACAACGACGTTGCGAACAAAGCAGGAATCTGGGAGCGTCCGACTTCATCCCGACAGGCGCTGATTCGTGTCTTTGCCCGCCCCCTATCTAGACGCCCTCAATCCGGAGCAGCGCTGTGCCGTCGAGCACGGCGTCGGCGCGGCAGCCTGCCCGCCGCTGCTGGTGATCGCGGGCGCCGGCAGCGGCAAGACCAACACGCTGGCCCACCGCGTCGCACATCTGGTGCTGAACGGCGCCGATCCCTACCGCATCCTCCTGATGACGTTCTCGCGGCGCGCCGCCAACGAGATGACCCAGCGGGTCGAACGGATCGCCCGCAAGGTCATGGGCGATCGTGCCGGCGCCCTGACCGGCGGCCTGAACTGGGCGGGTACGTTCCACGGCATAGGCGCGCGCCTGATGCGCGAGCACGCGGAGCGGATCGGGCTCGACCCGGCCTTCACCATCCACGATCGCGAAGACTCCGCCGATCTGATGAACCTGGTTCGGCACGACCTCGGTTTCTCGAAAACCGAGAGCCGGTTTCCGACCAAGGGCACCTGCCTGTCGATCTACTCGCGCTGCGTCAATGCCGGGCAGGCTCTCGATCAGGTGCTGGGCGCGAACTACCCGTGGTGCGCTGGCTGGGCCAGCGAGCTGAAGCAGCTGTTCGCCGCCTATGTCGACGCCAAGCAGCGCCACAACGTGCTCGATTACGACGATCTGCTGCTGTACTGGGCGCAGACGATGAGCGAGCCCGATCTGGCCGAGGAGATCGGTGGCCGGTTCGATCACGTGCTGGTCGACGAGTATCAGGACACGAACGCGCTGCAGGCGCAGGTGCTGCTCGGGCTGAAGCCGGATGGCCATGGCCTCACCGTGGTCGGCGACGACGCTCAGGCAATCTATTCGTTTCGCGCCGCCACGGTGCGCAACATCCTCGACTTCCCAAAGGCGTTCAGCCCGCCCGCCCGTCTCATCACGCTGGATCGCAACTATCGCTCGACCCAGGCGATCCTCGGCGCCGCCAATGCGGTCATCGATCTCGCCCGCGAGCGCTTCACCAAGAACCTGTGGACCGACCGCGCCGCCGGCTCGCCGCCGCAGCTCGTCGGCGTCCGCGACGAAGCCGATCAGGCGCGCTACATTGTCGAGCGCGTGCTCGAGCATCGCGAGAGCGGAATCACGCTCAAGCAGCAGGCGGTGCTGTTCCGCACCTCTTCGCACTCAGCTCCGCTCGAACTCGAGCTGACCCGCCGTAACATCCCGTTCGTCAAATTCGGCGGCTTGAAGTTTCTCGACGCGGCGCACGTCAAGGATATGCTGGCTCTGCTGCGCTTCGTGCAGAACCCGCGCGATCGCGTCGCCGGCTTCCGCGTGTTGTTGCTGATGCAGGGCGTCGGCCCCGCCTCCGCGCAGAAGGTGCTCGATGCAATCGGCAGCACCGCCGATCCGCTGGCCGCCCTTGCCGATCTGCCGCCCCCGCCGCGCGCCGGCGACTGGCGCAGCTTCGTCGATGCCGTCGGGGAACTACGCAGCGGTGCAGCCGGCTGGCCGATGGAGATCGAGCGCGCGGTCGCATGGTATGCGCCGCATCTCGATCGCATCCACGAGGACGCCGAGACGCGACGCGCCGATCTGGTCCAGCTCGCGCAGATCGCCTCGGGGTATCCGTCGCGCGAGCGCTTCCTCACCGAACTGACCCTCGACCCGCCGGACGCGACGTCCGATCAGGCCGGCGTGCCGATGCTGGACGAGGATTACCTGATCCTGTCGACGATCCATTCGGCCAAGGGGCAGGAATGGAAGTCGGTGTTCGTGCTCAACGTCGTCGACGGCTGCATGCCGTCAGACCTCGGCACCGGCACCTCGGCGGAAATCGAAGAAGAGCGGCGCCTGCTCTACGTGGCGATGACGCGAGCCAAGGACGATCTGCATCTCGTCGTGCCGCAACGCTTCTTCACCCACGGTCAGAACGCGATGGGTGACCGCCACGTCTATGCGTCGCGCAGCCGCTTCATCCCCGACCGCTTGCTCTCGGCCTTCGAGCGCGTGAGCTGGCCGAAGGCCTCTGCGACTCCGGGTTATCCGACCCGGAAGGCCCCGCCGGTCGATATCGGCGCGCGCATGCGTCGGATGTGGCAATAGCAGCGATCAGGCGATTGTTCGCACCACGCGTGCAGTGCCGCTGCGCTACCCGGATTCCTCCTCATTGATCAGGTTCCCGGGATGCCGCAGGGTGGGTTCCATCCGGTTCCCGATTCCGAGCCCCTCCAATGGCGGTCTTCTTCATCCTGTTCGCGGTCATCTTTGGAGCGACTGCGGCGGTCTTTTCCAACGCGCATGGCCAGCTCTATTACGGCACCTTATGGGCCGTCAGCGCCTGCGGGACGGCGCCGTTGTTTTGCGATCATCCCGAGTACCTCGCTTATGCGGCTGGCGGCTGTCTCGTATTGGGCCTCGGCGCCGCGCTGGGCGGCGCACTCAGCTCCTGATCGCCGTCAATACGTCACGCCGCTGTCGTGATCGCGCCGCCCGCGGCGTTGTCGACAATGACCGGACTATCGAACCACGAGATCACCGGCTCGGCGCCGTATAGCTGCGCCACCCGCGCGCGCCATTCACCTGCGTAGGCAGCCTCGGCCACCTGCCGGTTCTCCCACAGATACACCCCACCCGCGGTGCGGCCATCCTCGGAGCGGATGTAGTACTTGCGGATCAGCCCGGGCATCTTCTGGTACTTCGGCGCACTGCTCTTGAAGCGCCTCGCCGCTTCCTCGAGGCTGACCGGCTCCGTCAGCGCGAACTGCACGATGGTGGTGATCATGGACTTTCCTCCGTCTCGGGACGATGCCGGTTCGTGCCGCACTCCCACCTATCTGCCGTGAAACGTCGGCTTGCGGCGCTGCAGGAAAGCGGCGACGCCCTCCTTGTGATCGTCGCTCATGCCCGCCAGGGCGAACTGGTCGAGGTCCATGTGGCTGGCGAGATCGTCGAGCGCATGCGCCAATCGGTTGACGGTGAGCTTGGTCATCGCCACCGACATCGGCGGCTGCGCGGCGATCTTCTCCGCAAGCGCCATCGAAACCGCGAACGCCTGCCCCGGCTCGGCCAGGTGCTCGACGAGTCCCCAAGCGTAAGCCTCGTCGGCGCCGATCTTGTCGTTGGCGAGGATCACCGCCTGCTTGGTGCGCGCCGGACCGATCAGATGCAGCATCCGCGGCACGCTCTGCCAGCTCATGTTCATGCCAAGCCCGATCTCCGGTACGCGCAGATGCGCGTTGCGGGCCATCACCCGGAAGTCCAGCGCAACGGCGAGCGCAACGCCGCCGCCGACGCAGAAGCCTTCGATCGCCGCGATGGTGATCTGCTCCATCTCCTGCCACGCTCGCGTCAGACGCGGCCCGAGCTTGAGATGCCGGCGCAGCGCGCCGAGATCCATCTCGGCGCGGCGGCGGCCCTCCGGGTCCTTGAGATCGAAGCCGGCGCTGAATGCCTTGGCGCTGCCGGTCAGCACCACGACCGAGGTGCCGCCATCGTCCTCGAAGCTGCGCGCCGCATCCGTTAATTGCCGCATCGCCTCCGGCGACAGCGCATTGATGCCGTCCCCCCGGTCGAACCGCACCACGGCGATACGGCCCTCGGGTCCGAGCCCCCGCTCGATCGTCACGAACTCTCCCAACGCGCGCTCCCATGTTGTTTTGCGCATGTTGGGCCAATTTCGCGGCGCCGCCAAGCGGCGCAGGGGCGGCCTATTTGAACGCGTCGGGAAACCGCATCGTGGTGCCCAGCGTGATCCAGCGCGCGTTCTCGCCGGTAATGTTGTGGCCGACGATCAGGTCGAGCGAGAAGATCTCGTTCGGCCGCCAGCGCACGCCCGCTTGCGCGCGGGGTCGAACCTTGCCGACGGTGTCAGGCGCGCCTGAGATGCCGAACGCTTCCAGCGTCAGTTGCAGCGTGTCGGTGAACTTCCAGTCGAAGCCGGCGCCGTAGCTGAGGTAGTGCTGATCGATGATGCGGTCCCAGTACCAGCCGCTGTTGAGGTTGACGCGCATGCTTTCCGACAGCCGGTAGGTTGCCGGCAGCGTCACGAACGCAACGGTGCCCGTCCCGCTCGCCGCATCGATCGAACCGCCGGCCTCGACGGCGAGGCCGAAACGGCCGATCGCCGTCGGCACCAGCACGGTCTTTGCTTTCGGCGACAGCGTCGTCGACCAGTCACCGTCGCTACGGGCGCGGTTGGTCTGCAACGTCAGTTCGACCGGTCGCCCGAGCCCGACCACGCACGACGGGTTGGCGACCGCCGAAAAGTCGGTATTGGTCGCGCTGGAAAGCCAGCTCTCCAGTTTGCACGAACCGAGGTCGGAGATGTCGGTGGCGTCGACCGCATAAGCACCATTGGCCGCCCATGCCTCCCCCGACATCAGCAACGCGATGCCAGTGAGAGCAAGGCAGATCAGGACGACTGCGCGTGTGAACGGTGTCATGGCCGAGGAATAGCAGAGTCCCGGCTCGACAGCTCGCTGGACTTCCGCCTATCCTCAGCCTCATGCATGCACATGATGATCATCACCACGACCATTCCCACGATCACGACCATTCAGAACTGTCGGAAACGGAACTGCGTGTCCGCGCGCTCGAAACCATCCTGACCGAGAAAGGCTACGTCGACCCGGCGGCACTGGATGTGCTGATCGAGACCTACGAAACCAAGGTCGGGCCGCGCAACGGCGCGCGCGTCGTCGCCAAGGCCTGGAGCGATCCGGCCTATCGCGAGCGGCTGCTGCAGGACGCCACGGCGGCGATCGCCGAGCTCGGCTATACCGGCCGCCAGGGCGAGCACGTCGTGGCGGTCGAGAATACGCCGGCGACCCACAACATGGTCGTGTGCACGCTGTGCTCTTGTTATCCGTGGTCGGTGCTCGGCCTGCCGCCGGTCTGGTACAAATCGGCGGCCTACAGGTCGCGGACCGTCAAGGAACCGCGCGCGGTGTTGGCCGAATTCGGCGTGACGCTGCCGGCCGACACCGCCATCCGCGTCTGGGATTCGACCGCCGAGATCCGCTATCTCGTGGTGCCGATGCGCCCGGACGGCAGCGACGGCCTCAGTGAGGATCGCCTCGCCGATCTCGTCACCCGCGACAGCATGATCGGCACCGGCCTCGCCCGTTCGCCGGCGGAGATCGCCTGATGGATGGCGCGCACGACATGGGCGGCATGGACGGCTTTGGCCCCGTGGTGCCGGAGCCCAACGAACCCGTGTTTCACGCGGCATGGGAACGCCGCGCCTTCGCGTTGACTCTGGCGATGGCACGGCACGGCGGCTGGAACCTCGACATGACGCGGTTCGCACGCGAGAACCGCTCGCCGGCCGACTATCTGTCGAAGAGCTACTATCAGATCTGGATCGCCGGCCTCGAAAAGCTGATGGCGGAGCGCGGTCTGGTGACGCCCGACGAGATCAGCGCGGGCCGGCCGCTGCATCCCCGCCGCAACCTGGCTCCGCTACGCGCCGACGAGGTCGCGCCGATGCTCGCGCGCGGCGGGCCGACCGATCGCCCGACCGCAGCACCGGCCCGTTTCAAGGTCGGCGATCGCGTGCGCGCCAGGACGATGCACCCACGCACGCACACGCGGCTGCCGCGCTACGTCCGCGGCCATGTCGGCGTCGTCGAATTGCTGCACGGCGCGCACGTCTTCCCCGACAGCAACGCGCTCGGCAACGGCGAGCAGCCGCAGTGGCTGTACACCGTGACGTTCGACGGCCGCGAAATTTGGGGAGACGAGGCCGAACCGTCGTTGCGCGTTTCGGTCGACGCCTGGGACAGTTATCTGGAGCCGGCGTGATGACGGCCAATATCAGCGCTCCTGCGCTCGCGGCCCTGCCCGGTCTGCCACGCGACGACGAAGGCCCGGTGTTTCGCGAGCCGTGGGAGGCGCATGCGTTCGCGATGGCGGTGACGCTGCACGCGCGCGGCCTGTTCACCTGGCCCGAATGGGCGGCGGAGCTCGCCGGGGAGATCACCCGCGCGCAGCAGCGCGGCGATCCCGACACCGGCGATACGTACTATCAGCATTGGCTCGCGACGCTGGAGCGGATGATCGCCGTCAAGGGCGTGGCCAGCGCGGAAACGCAGGCGCAGTATCGCGATGCCTGGGATCGCGCAGCCGACCGCACGCCGCACGGCCGGCCGATCGAGCTGACGCCGGACGATTTCGGGGCACGCTCCTAAGCCCACTGGCGGCGCATTTCGGATTTCCGACAAGTTGAGCGGTTTTGCGCCGCCGCCGTTAAGGTTGATGTTTCAAAAGCGGCGCCAACGGCTCCGGCATCAACGATCTCGGCACATCGATGGGTCATTGTGGATCGGCCCCGCTTTGGTTCGGCGGCGGCGGTGGGCGCGGTGAGTTGAAGGTCGATGTTGCAGCTTGAGACGTGCGAACGGTCCATCGGATGGGCGGCGAGAACCGCTGACCGCTACGTGGCGGAATGCTCCGATGACGTCGGCCGGTTCCTGTCACGCGTCACGGCGCTCGGCCCACAGTCGGCGGTGACGCCGTTTCAATCCGTGAACTGGCTCGCTCCCTGGCTCAGCGTGCTGGGTCCGTCGGCCGACGCCGAGCCGCTGCTGGTGACCGTCCGGGACAGCGCGCGCGGCGAGATCGCGATGCTGCTGCCGCTGGTGCTGCGCCGGTTCTACGGCGTCACGCTGGTCGAGTTCGCCGACCTCTCGGTCTCGGACTATGGATTTCCGCTGCTCGGCCCCGCCGCGCCGGAAACGCCGGCCGCGGCCGCCGAAGCATTCGACGCGGCGTTGGCCGCGGTGCCGCCGGTCGATGTGGTGCGGCTGTGCAATCTGCCGCGCACTGCCAACGGACGCATCAATCCGCTCGCGCTGCTGCCCAACACGACACGCGGATCGGTCCGCAATGTCGCCCTGCTGCCGGCGACCTGGGACGATTACCTCGCCGCGCGGCCGCGCAAGTTCCGCAAGGCGCTGCGCCAGCATCACCGCGCCTTCGACGCGCATGGCGGATTTAGGGTGCGCATGATCACCGATCCGGCCGAGGCTGGCAGTCTGCTGGATCGGCTCGACGATCTGCAGCGGGCCAGGATTACGGCGCGCGGCAGACGCTACGTGCTCGACCGACCGGCCTATTCGAACTTCTATCGCACCGTCCTTGCGCATGGCGCACAGCAGCGGTTCGCGATGCTGTCGGTGCTGGAATCGTCCGGGACCGTGGTGGCGATCGCCTACAGCCTGCTGCATCAGCAGACCTGCACCGCGGTGCGGCTGGCGCATCTTGGCGGAGAATGGGATCGATGTTCGCCGGGCATCGTGCTGGTCAGCGAAATCGTCCGCTGGCTGATCGAGAATGGCGTGCGCCGGCTCGACCTCGGCGCCGGCGGCTACGATTACAAGAAGCGGCTCGGCTGCGAGGCGGAGCCACTGCTGAGGCTGGAAAGGCCGATGAGCATCAAGGGCCGTATGGCGCTGTCGGCGTGGACGACTTTCGCGGGGCGCCGCGCGCTGCTTCAGTCGCTCGCCGCCAGTCCCTCGTAGAGCAGCTTCTTGAACGCCGGGCCAACCCGGCCGCGCTCCGTCTCGGTCTGCTCCATCAGGATGTAGATCAGTCCCAGCTGGCGATCGACGCCAAAATAGGTGCCGGCGCCGCCATCCCATTTCAGCTCGCCGAGCGAACCCGGAGGCGGCGGCTTCGCTTCGCCCGGATCGGTGCGGACCGCGAAGCCGTAGCCGTAACCGAACCCGTCGCCCGGGAAATAGAAGTAATCGCGTTCGACGCCGGAGCCCGGACCGATGTGATCCGTGGTCATCGCCGTAAACGCCGCCGGGCTGAGATAGCGCCGGCCGTCGAGCTCGCCGCCGTTTAGGATCATGCGGGCGAAGCGCGCGTAGTCGGTGATGGTCGAAACCAGCCCGCCGCCGCCGGATTGCCATTCCGGATGCGCCCGGCGCAGATGCTCGGCGCGGTTCAGCACGACATCGTCCGGCCGCGGCTCCGCCATCCGCGCCTTCTCGGCGTCGGTCTCCAGCACGTATTTGGTGCTGGTCATGCCGAGCGGATCGAAGATGTGCTGCTTCTCGAACTGATACAGCGTCTGCCCCGAAATGATCTCGATGATGCGGCCGAGCACATCAGTGGAATGACCGTAGCGCCACAGCGTGCCGGGCTGCCGCGCCAGCGGCAGCCGCGCAATCCGCTCGGCAAAGGTCGCGTTGTCGAAGGCGCCGGCAAAGATGTTCGCATCCGTATAGGCCTGCCGGATCAGCTCGCCGCCGATATAGCCGTAGGTGATGCCCGAGGTGTGGCGCATCAGGTCTTCGACCGTCACCGGCCGGTTCGGCGGCACGCGCTTCAGCGCCGGTTTGCCGTTCGCTACGCTTTCGACGCCGACCTGAACGTCGGCAAAAGCCGGAATGTATTTGGAGACCGGATCCTGCAGCGAGAGCTTGCCGGCGTCGATCAGCACCATCGCGGCGACGCTGGTGATCGGCTTGGTCATCGAATGCAGCGCGAACAAAGTGTCAGGCGTCATCGGATGGACCCGCGCGGAGGTGCGAAAACCGAAGCACTGCAGATACAGCGGATGGCCGCGCTGCTCGACCAATGCGACCGCGCCAGGCAATTTGCCGGTGGCGATCTCGTTGTCGAAATAAGCGGTGACGGCCTTGAACCGGCCCTGTGCCGAGGCCGTCGCATCTGCGTCGCAATCCGCTGCCGCGACAGGCGTAATCGCCTGCCAGACGAGCACCAGCGCCGCGAAGCCGAGCTGCGCCGGAGCGCGTGATTTGAATCGAGTGGGCAGCACGACATCCCTTGGCTTGCCGATGATGACGCGATCATCGCGATCGGCGCGCCGGATGCTATCATACGCAGGGATGATGCTGATGACGTCTGCGCGAGCTAGCCCGCGTTCGCCTGATACTCGCGCCAGCCCTTGGCGCGCAGCGCGCAGGCCGGACATTCGCCGCAGCCATAGCCCCAATCGTGCCGCGCGCCGCGTTCGCCGAGATAACAGGTGTGAGAATCCTCGCGGATCAGGTCGACCAGCGCGGTGCCGCCGAGGTCGTGGGCAAGCTGCCAGGTCGCGGCCTTGTCGCGCCACATCAGCGGCGTGTGCAGCTTGACGTCGCGCGCCATGCCGAGGCTGATCGCGCCCTGCAGCGCGCGGATGGTGTCGTCGCGGCAGTCCGGATAGCCGGAGTAATCGGTCTCGCACATGCCGCCGACGATGTCGGCGATGCCGCGGCGATAGGCCAGCGCCGCCGCGAAGGTCAGGAAGATCAGATTGCGGCCGGGCACGAAGGTATTGGGCAGGCCGTCGGCCCCCATCGCGATCGCGACGTCCCGCGTCAGCGCGGTGTCGGAAATCGCGCTCAGTGTCGGGATCGCCAGCGTGTGGCTGTCGCCGAGCTTCGAAGCCCAATCGGGATTGATGGCGCGAAAGCCGTCGAGCAGCCTGTCCCGGCAATCGAGTTCGATGGCGTGGCGCTGGCCGTATTCGAAGCCGATGGTCTCGACGCGGGCGAAGCGCGACAGCGCCCAGGCGAGGCAGGTCGCGGAATCCTGCCCGCCCGAGAACAGCACCAGCGCGGTCTGGTCGGAATGCGGTTCGGTCATGCGGCTGCCTCTAGCACCGCGCGCCGCCGCCGCCAAATCACGGTGATTTTCGCTGGGCCGCCGGGCACGCTTGCGGCATAGGAGGACATCGCCGCCTCACTCCGGACGTTGCCATGACCCCTTCCCGCGATATCTCCCGCCTGATCGAAATCATGGCCCAGCTCCGCACGCCGGGCACCGGCTGCCCGTGGGACCTGGAGCAGGATTTCGCGACGATCGCGCCCTACACGATCGAGGAAGCGTTCGAGGTTGCCGAGGCGATCGCGCGCAACGACCTCGAGGACCTGCGCGACGAACTCGGCGACCTGCTGCTGCAGGTGGTGTTTCATTCCCGGATCGCCGAGGAGCGCGGCGCCTTCGCGTTCGGCGACGTGGTCGAGGCGGTGACCCGCAAGATGATCCGCCGCCACCCGCATGTCTTCGCCGATGCTGACGGCAACATCACGCCGTCGCATGTCGAGGGCGTGTGGGACCAGATCAAGGCCGAGGAGAAGGCCGAGCGCGCCGCTCGCCGCGGCAACGTCGAGCCGGCGGCGAATTCGGTGCTGGCCGGCGTCAAGGCCGGGCAGCCGGCGCTGTCGCGCGCCATGGAGCTGCAGCGCAAGGCGTCCAAGGTCGGCTTCGACTGGAACGATCCGCGCGAGGTGCTGAAGAAGATCCGCGAGGAGGCCGACGAGATCGAGGCGGCGCTCGACCGCGGCGACAAGACCGAGATGGCCGAGGAGACCGGCGACCTGATGTTCGCGCTGGTCAACCTCGCCCGCCACACCGGCGCCGATCCCGAGATGGCACTGCGCGGCACCAACGCCAAATTCGAACGCCGCTTCAGCTACATCGAGCGCGCCCTCGCCGCGCGCGGCCAGTCTCCGGAGACGGCCACGCTGGCCGAAATGGACGCGCTGTGGAACGAGGCGAAGACGGAGGAACCGTCCCCCACGAGATAAAGCTGCACGCGCCGGTTCCGTTCGGCCCAGCGACACCCTATCTCAAGCATAGGTGTAACCAGCAAAGGGGGCGGCGCAGGCGCCATGCTATCGGTGGAATTGGCAATCGTGGTGACGTTGATCGTCGCCAACGGATTGCTTGCGATGTCTGAGCTGGCGATCGTCTCCTCCCGTCCGGCCCGGCTGGCCCTGCTCGCGCAGAAGAACGTCCGCGGCGCCAAGCAGGCGCTCAAACTGTCCGAAGACCCCGGCAAATTCCTCTCCACCGTGCAGATCGGCATCACGCTGGTCGGCGTGCTGTCCGGCGCATTCTCGGGCGCCACGCTCGGCCAGCGGCTGACCGAGTATCTCACCGCGCTGTCCGTGCCGTTCGCCGATATTCTCGGCTTCGGTCTGGTCGTGGCGTTGATCACCTATGCGACGCTGATCGTCGGCGAACTGGTGCCCAAGCAGGTCGCGCTCCGCAATCCGGAGGCCGTCGCCGCGAAGGTCGCGCCGGCCATGGCGCTGATCGCCAAGATCTCGCGGCCGCTGGTGTTCGTGCTCGACTTCTCCGGCAAGGCCATCCTTGGCCTGCTCGGCCAGAGCGGCGTGATGCAGGACAAGATCTCCGAAGAGGAGATCCACAATCTGGTGCTCGAGGCCGAGACTGCCGGCGTGCTCGAGCCGGGCGAACGCGAGATGATCGCCGGCGTGATGCGGCTCGGCGACCGGCCGGTCGGCGCCGTGATGACCCCGCGCCCGGAGGTCGATCTGGTCGATCTCGGCGACTCGCTGGAGGAGATCCGCGCGGCTTTCCTCAACAGTCCGCATTCGCGCCTGCCTGTCACCGACGGCGACCGCGACGATCCGATCGGCATCATCCAGGCCAAGGATCTGCTCGAAGTCTATCTGCGCGGGGACAAGCCGGATCTGCGCGCCCTGGTGCGCGACGCGCCCGTGATCCCGTCCTCGGCCGACGCCCGCGACGTGCTCGCCACGCTGCGGCAGTCGTCGGTGCACATGGCGCTGATCTATGACGAGTTCGGCGCCTTCGAAGGCGTCGTCACCACGGCCGACATTCTGGAGTCCATCGTCGGCGCGTTCGGCAATGAGGAAGGCCCGCCCGAGCCGGCTGCGGTGCGCCGCGAGGACGGCTCCTATCTGATCGCCGGCTGGATGCCGGTGGACGAGTTCGGCGATCTGCTGCCGGTCTCGGTCCCGGCGCATCGCGACTACCACACCGTCGCCGGTCTGGTGCTGCAGCATTACGGCGCCCTGCCCAACATCGGCGACAAGTTCGAGTATCAGGGCTGGGAGCTGGAGATCCTCGATCTCGACGGCCGACGGATCGACAAGATCCTCGCGACTCGGATCCCCGACGTCGAGGCTGCGGCGTGACCATGCCGGCCGGCACGGCGCACAGCCGCGCCCGGGCACTGACGGCCGTGCGCGCTGCGCACACCGCGATCTGGGCGTTCTTCGCCAGTTCGATCGTACTGATCCCGATCGCCACCTTGCGCGGCGAACTCATCGCCGCGCTGTGGATGAGCCTGTTCGTCTGGGGCGAAGTCCTGGTGCTGTTGCTGAACCGGATGCGCTGCCCGCTGACCAACGTGGCGGCACGCTACACCGAGGACCGCGCCGACAATTTCGACATCTGGCTGCCGCGCTGGCTCGCCCGTCACAACCAGCGGATCTTCGGCACCCTGTTCGCCGCCAGCCAGCTGCTGCTCGGCCACGCGCTGCTCAGCGACTAAGAGGGGTTCGGCTCCAAACGGCAGCGGCCGCCTGGTTGCCCGAGCGGCCGCGCACGTCCCCCACCCGCTGACAACCTCAGAACGGAATATCGTCGTCCATGTCGTTGGCGCGGCCACCGCCGCCACCGCCGGTCGCGGCGACCGGACGGCGCGAGCCGCCGCCCGAGCTGTAGCCGCCCGACGGGCCGCTGGAGCCGAAGTCTCCGCCGGAATCATCCGAGCCGTAGCCGCCGCCACCACCCGCGCGGCCGTCCAGCATGGTCAGCACCGAATTGAAGTTCTGCAGCACAACCTCCGTGCTGTAACGCTCGGCGCCGCTCTGATCGGTCCATTTGCGTGTCTGCAACTGGCCTTCGATGTAAACCTTCGCACCCTTCTTGAGGTACTGCTCGACGACCTTGCACAACCCTTCGTTGAAAATCACCACGCGGTGCCACTCGGTCTTTTCCTTGCGCTCGCCGGTCGCGCGATCGCGCCAGCTCTCCGAGGTCGCAATCCGCAGGTTGGCGATCGGCCGCCCGTCCTGGGTCCGCTTGATCTCGGGATCGGCGCCGAGATTCCCGACCAGGATCACCTTGTTCACGCTTCCCGCCATCGCCGTCTCCTTCAAATTCGAATCGCCTGCGCGCACCGCGCGGCCCGCCCGGCCGGGCACTCCATCTGTCCCGATAGCGCTTACGCCGTCCGCCGCCCATCCTCGGATGGCAGCACAGCCCCGTTATCCACCGGGATCCTACATATACGTTCCAGCTTTGTTCTCGCCAAGACCAGAAATGCCGATGGCAAAGGGACTTCTGGATTGCCGCGAAAGCCGGACCGCGCCGAGGATGGTTTCGATCGGTATTTCGATGCCCGCAAGCTGCCGATTATTGCTGGAATATCAGGGCGTTTCGCGGTCTCACTTGGTCCGCAACTGTGACTTTTCGGAGACGGCATTTTTCGCGGAACCGGCTATAGTTCCATGGTCAATTCAAAAAAGGCGCTAGCGCCGGGCGGCATTTTGCGGGGGACGCAGCCGCTCAGGGGATAACCGGGGTCATTACGATGAAAAAGCTTTTGCTCGGCACTGTGGCATTGATCGCTCTGGGTGCGGCGCCTGCGATGGCGGCCGACCTCGCGGCCCGTCCTTACACCAAGGCTCCGCCGGTCATTGTCGCGCTCTACAACTGGTCCGGCTTCTACATCGGCGCCAACGGCGGCTGGGGCACCAGCCGCAAGAGCTGGGATTTCTACACTCCCGGCCTGCTCAGCGAAGGTTCGCACGATGCGTCGGGCGCCACCGCCGGCGGCCAGATCGGCTACAACTGGCAGGTCGGCGCCTGGGTGTTCGGCGTCGAAGCGCAGGGCAACTGGGCCGACTTCAAGGGCTCGAACGTCAGCCTTCTCGGCCCGGCCACCAACCAGTCGAAGATCGAAGCCTTCGGCCTGTTCACCGGCCGCGTCGGCTACGCCTGGAACAACGCCCTGCTCTACGCCAAGGGCGGCGCCGCAGTCGTCAGCGACAAGTACAGCTTCATTCTGCCGAGCGGCGCCATCAGCGGCACTGCGTCGGAGACCCGCTGGGGTGCGGCGGTCGGCGCCGGCTTCGAATACGGCTTCACCCCGAACTGGTCGTTCGCGGTGGAATACGATCACCTGTTCCTCGACAAGAAGGACGTCACCTTCACCAACACCGCGGTCGAGCGCATCAAGCAGGACGCCGATATCGTCACCGCCCGCATCAACTATCGCTGGGGCGGCCCGATCGTCGCGAAGTACTAAGCTTCGCCACATTCCGAGACACAAATTCGGAAACACACATTCCGAGACACAAAAGGCCGGCCTCGCGCCGGCCTTTTCGTTTGCGCGGATCTCGGTCCGTTTTGGGCGATGCTCCACTGCCATCCATGCAACCGTGAGGCAACAATCTGGTTGATGGTCGCAGCTCGGCTCTGGAAATTGCTTGTCGTTCTTCCTATGTTCCAGGCTCAGCTCACACGGGTGATGGCCTGACTGCTCCGGCCGCGCCCAACTTGCGCCCTTCGCGTCTGGACCCCCTGCATGGATGAAGTGATCAAGGCGAAGCGTCAGCCGCCGCAACAGCAGCCCGCAGCCTCGAGCCGCACCGCCATCACCATTCGCGGCGCCCGCGAGCACAATCTCAAGAACGTGGACGTCACCATCCCGCGCGACAAGCTTGCCGTGTTCACCGGCCTGTCCGGCTCCGGCAAGTCGTCGCTGGCGTTCGACACGATCTACGCCGAGGGGCAGCGCCGCTACGTCGAATCGCTGTCGGCCTATGCCCGACAGTTCCTCGAGATGATGCAGAAGCCGGACGTCGACCAGATCGACGGCCTGTCGCCGGCGATCTCGATCGAGCAGAAGACCACCTCGAAGAACCCGCGCTCGACCGTCGGCACCGTCACCGAGATCTACGACTACATGCGCTTGCTCTGGGCGCGTGTCGGCGTGCCCTACTCGCCCGCCACCGGCCTGCCGATCGAGAGCCAGACCGTGTCGCAGATGGTCGACCGCGTGCTGGCGCTGCCGGAAGGCACGCGGCTGTATCTGCTGGCGCCGGTGGTGCGCGGCCGCAAGGGCGAGTACCGCAAGGAACTCGCCGAGTGGCTCAAGAAGGGCTTTCAGCGCGTCAAGATCGACGGCGCCTTCCATGAGCTGGCAGAAGCGCCGACGCTCGACAAGAAATTCCCGCACGACATCGACGTCGTCGTCGACCGCATCGTCGTCCGTCCCGACATCGGCCAGCGCCTTGCCGAAAGCTTCGAGACCGCGCTGAAGCTTGCCGAAGGCCTGGCGGTGATCGAATTTGCCGACGCGCCCGCAGCCGCGGCTGCTCCCGCTCCGGCCGCTGACGAGCCGGCCGACGACGCCAAGACCGACAAGAAGAAAAAGGCCGACAAGAAGGTCGCCAAGATCCACGACAAGACCGGCGCCGAGCGCATCCTGTTTTCGGAGAAGTTCGCCTGCCCGGTGTCCGGCTTCACCATTCCGGAGATCGAGCCGCGTCTGTTCTCGTTCAACAACCCCTACGGCGCCTGCCCGGAATGCGGCGGCCTCGGCATCGAGCAGCACATCGACGCCGACCTGGTGGTGCCCGACAAGGAGCTGACGCTACGCAAGGGCGCGATCGCGCCGTGGGCCAAGTCGTCCTCGCCCTACTACCTGCAGACGCTGACCGCGCTCGGCAAGCACTACAAGTTCACGCTCGACACCAAGTGGAAGGACCTCACCAAGAAGGTCCAGAACGCGCTGCTGTACGGCTCCGGCGATGACGAGATCAAGTTCTCCTACGAGGACGGCGTCCGCTCCTACGACACCAAGAAGCCGTTCGAGGGTGTCGTCACCAATATCGAGCGCCGCTTCCGCGAAACCGAGAGCGAATGGGCCCGCGAGGAGCTCGGCAAATACTTCTCCGACGTGCCATGCGACGCCTGCCACGGCCATCGCCTCAAGCCCGAGGCGCTCAGCGTCAAAATCGGCGGCAAGCACATCGGCGAAGTCTCCGAGCTGTCGGTGAAGGGCGCCGGCGACTGGTTCGCCGCGGTCCCCGGCCTGCTCAACACCCAGCAGAACGAGATCGCCGTCCGCATCCTCAAGGAGATCCGCGAGCGGCTGAGCTTCCTGCTCGATGTCGGCCTCAACTATCTGACGCTGTCGCGCTCGTCCGGCACGCTGTCCGGCGGCGAGAGTCAGCGCATCCGCCTCGCCTCGCAGATCGGTAGCGGCCTCACCGGCGTGCTCTACGTGCTCGACGAGCCGTCGATCGGCCTGCACCAGCGCGACAACGCCCGGCTGCTCGACACCCTCAAGCGCCTGCGCGACCTCGGCAACACCGTGATCGTGGTCGAGCACGACGAGGACGCCATCCGCCTCGCCGACTACGTGCTCGACATCGGCCCCGGCGCCGGCACCCACGGCGGCCACATCGTCGCCGAAGGCACGCCCGCGCAGGTGATGGCCAACCCGAAATCGCTCACCGGCAAATATCTCACCGGCGAGATGTTCGTCCCGGTGCCGGAGCGGCGGCCGCCGAACCATCGCCGCACCCTGAAGGTCGTCAACGCCCGCGGCAACAATCTCAAGAACGTCTCGGCCGAGATCCCGCTCGGCCTGTTCACCTGCGTCACCGGCGTGTCCGGCGGCGGCAAGTCGACGCTGCTGATCGACACGCTGTACAAGGCGATCGCCCGCAAGCTGAACAACGCCAGCGAGCCGCCGGCGCCGCACGACCGCATCGAAGGCCTCGAGCACATCGACAAGATCATCGACATCGATCAGTCGCCGATCGGCCGCACCCCGCGCTCCAACCCCGCGACCTACACCGGCGCGTTCACGCCGATCCGCGAGTGGTTCGCCGGCCTGCCCGAGTCCAAGGCGCGCGGCTACGAGCCGGGCCGCTTCAGCTTCAACGTCAAGGGCGGCCGCTGCGAGGCCTGCCAGGGCGACGGCGTCATCAAGATCGAGATGCACTTCCTGCCCGACGTCTACGTCACCTGCGACGTCTGCAAGGGCAAGCGCTACAACCGCGAAACGCTCGAAGTGCTGTTCAAGGGCAAGTCGATCGCCGACGTGCTCGACATGACGGTCGAGGAAGCCGCCGACTTCTTCAAGGCGGTGCCGCGCGTCCGCGAGACCTTCAAGACGCTGCAGCGCGTCGGCCTCGACTACATCCATGTCGGCCAGCAGGCCACCACGCTCAGCGGCGGCGAAGCCCAGCGCGTCAAGCTGGCCAAGGAGCTGAGCAAGCGCGCCACCGGCCGCACACTGTATATTTTGGACGAGCCCACGACGGGCCTGCATTTCCACGACGTGGCGAAACTACTCGAAGTGCTGCACGAGCTGGTCGCCCAGGGCAACAGCGTGGTGGTGATCGAGCACAATCTCGAAGTCATCAAGACCGCCGACTGGGTCATCGACCTCGGCCCCGAAGGCGGCGACGGCGGCGGCGAAATCGTCGCCTGGGGCCCGCCGGAAGATATCGTCAAGGCGCCGAGGAGCTACACCGGGAAGTTCTTGAAGCCGGTGCTAGAGAAGAAACCGCCAGCGGCGGTTGCGAAGAAGAGGAAGGCGGACGAGGCGGCGGAGTGAGAGGTGGCTTCACCCTACGAGACATAAAAATGCTATACCAATCCCCCCTTTATCGAAGGACATTGACTATCTTTTTCATCTTGGACGTCAGATTTCGATCCTCGATAAGTTTTTTTGCATCCAAATACCAACTGTTGGAGACGCGATAGCCTGTTCCGTGATCAGATCGTGAGGGCTCCTCAATTAGCACCTTATTATCCAGTAATAAGTCAATATAATCGTTCAGAGAATGCTTTCCGTGAACTACTGCATTCTTATATAAGCCTGCGCTCTTCCATACGAAGGCGTTTCCGCGAAAGCCGACTTTTAGCACCTTCATCAGGTTGTCTCGAATAACATCTAATTCCGTCTCATCAGCGACATCCTTCGCCTCGAAAGACGACTGCAGGAGGGGACCAAAGCTGCAATCCGCAGCGAATATTTCTTTGTCCATCTTCTCTGGAATGGCCGATTCCTTGAAGTCTATCCACGAGCGATGAAAAACCTTCTTCGCGCTCCCGAATTCGCAATTCACAATATTTGAATAATTCTCCAAATAGCCATCGTAAATAATTACCCCCTCCAAATCGAGTGGCGAGAACCGCTCAAAGATAGTAAATTTCTCCCAGATATTCCCGGAGAATAAATATGTTAAAGTTTCTCGCCTGTCCGACTTCGTTTGGTCATCGAAGGTTGTCCAATGAATAAATCCGCTAATTGCTCGTCTAAAATTTACACCAGAAGCTGCGTCTCCTTCTGCTAAGCGCCGAAGATCACCGAACCACCGACGAGCTGAAGGCAACCGAGAGTAAATCTTTGGAGGAAGCACCTTGAGAAGCTCCTCAAATAGTGGCCCCTGCCCCCGGTAAAGATCGGCCATGAATTCCAATGGAGGGCCGACCGAAAAGACACCATCACGAATCCTTCTATAGAGAAGACGCGATTTGAAAAAATTCGCAAGAGAATCGTATTTAAACTTCACCGCCCCGTCCGTGTACTGCAAGAATGGATTGCTGTGCAATTTATTTGACGACAAGCCACCATCTAAACGACCGCATAGAAGAACATAGTCAGACAAAAGTTCTGTTGTGATCGACATTTGAGGTGAACGAATAATATCAATCATGATTTCGAAGAAATCGTCCGACTTAATAGCACCTAGCGACTGTTTAACTATCTCTCGATCAACTATTTTCTTAACCAGCACATCTAAAGGACCACCAAACTCGAAGTAGCTAGATCCTGAATATTCGGATATTTTTTCGGTAGCGGGATCCTCAGATAAGTAATCACAAATAAGGGATGCGTAGAGGGGAATGGTGATAGCCTCGCCTTTATCCGCCTTTGTAGTGCGAAACTCAGCCAATAAGCGCTGAGCTGTCGAGATGTCTTGGGAGCCTAATCGATTGCTGAAGTATCGATCCGTATCGTTCTTTGTGAAGCCCCTAAGTCGAAGCACAGAAACATAGTTCAATCGCTCAAATCGTTCGATTGCGTAATCACGGACGGTAAGGATAACGAAGACGCGATGAAAGCAGTCCTCCAACTCTTGCAAAGATTCCATAAAGCGATCGAATATGAGACTACCTCCTAGGTGAGATTCAAGCTCATCAAATCCATCTATAATTAGGACAAAATTTCCACATGACAGGTTGATCTCAAAGTTCTGAATTTCAACTGAGGCCTCATCCCCTATCGAGCTGTTTGTTACGGCAAGCTTGTATAGGTCAGACACTGATGTAACTGGATCGTGTGTCGCGATATCTCTGAAGTCCGTAGCCGAGATGAAAATAACTTTCTTCTGGCGATTCGAATTTACGAAGCTATGCACGTGATCACAGAACGTTGTTTTACCGATCCCTGCCGGCCCAGTCACGACCTGAACCGGGTTACATTTATGCGCCTCATCGAGAACTAACCGTGTGTAGTTGATAGAATCGATTGAGCTGATATTGCGATCTCCGACGCTGATTTGAAGTTGCGGCTCCAGAGTCTGAGGAATAAAAGAGGGAACTTCAGATTGCATTGTCTGAATCTTACGAACGGCGTCGGGCAGGCAGTTTTTCCAGACAAATTCATCGAAGTAGACGACATCCGGCTGCCTCTTAAGAAGCCATGGATTCCGCAAGCTTTCGATAATGTCGCCGATCGACTTCTTTCGATCTACGGCGTCGCCGGTGTTTCGGTAAACGCGAGGCGTAACGATCGACAGGCTATCCGGCGGCCGATTGCCGAGCTCATTCAGCAGATCGACGAGACACCGTTCAATTGCGCTTCGAGATCTCAGGAATAGAAAACCGCGCGATAAACCTCCGCCAAGATCTACGGTTACATAATCGTAAAAGAGGCGACTGGCGCTCTCCTTTCGTGACAGAAGCGGCACCACCTCCTGCCGAGGAAAGCATAGTCTCACCACAACTTCAGATCGAATTTCTTCAAATTCGTGCTTCTTAAGCGTTCTTTCGGACAACAAATGCCGAAAAGAGTCTGGCAATTCGGGTGGGTCTAAATCGCTCTCTCCAAAGAAGCCAATCCGAATAAGTGCCACTAAGTGCTCGTCTAGACGCTCGCGAGTGACTTGTACCGAGCTCGCCGGTCCGTCATGGGAAAATAAGTTACCCACATCTCTAAGGAAGTCTGCATGCAATCTAAATATCTTCGCTTCGCCTGGCCCCTCTCTGAATTCAACGACCTGCTTGGCGTCGCTGACTAGCTTGACCAATTGCTCACCAGGCTCTCTTGTCGCGCCCAATACAATCGCCTTGCAGATCGCTTCTGTTGCCTTCCTGTAAGTATTAGCGACGTCCGCCAGCGGTCGTGATTTGTTGGAATCCAGTTCGCCTAATAGCTTGGTAAGGCGCTGAACAGTTGCAATATATTCGGACTGTCTGATGCTCATAATAGTTGCGTTTCATTTTGAGAGGCTATCCAAGATTTCTGTCCCAGTCTGCCCTCAGATAGGTAGATCACGAAGGCATTGTCTCGCTTGGACGATAGAAACAAAAGACCGACCTTGCCTCGTCTTTTGTCATATTGACAAAGCACCATCCGGCGCCATGCAGCTTAGACTCAGTGTGTCGGACTGCGGCATTGGACTGCTTCCGGATGAAGATTTGAGTAGCCGCCGCGACTGATGGTTTCTAAACTCACCCGCTATGACCCGCCTCACCTCCCTCACGCTCGCCGTCGCGCTCGCGCTCGTTCCCCTCACCGCATCGGCGGCTTCGCCCAAGAAGGCCAAGCGGGCGCAGAGTCAGGGCTTCCTGCCCGGCTATGTGCAGCCGCCGAGCAATTCGGTGCCGTTGTTCATGCAGAAGCTCAACCGCGAGCAGCTCGCCATGATGCACCGGCGGCCGTGGTACATCGACCGGACGCCGGAGTATTATCGCTGGAACGGCGGCTGGAGCGGCGAATGGCGCTATCTCGGCCGGCCGGGCTTCTATCGCGGCCGCTACAATGGCGGCAGCATCGGGCCGTGCTGGACGCAGACGCCGATTGGGCCGGTGTGGAATTGCGGGCGTTGAGCGATGCCGGGCGCGCGAGTAAGCCCGGGCCTCATCGGCTCAGCCACATTCGGACATCTTGAACGCGGCCTGTAAGTCGCCGCGCCGATGCCGGCGGCCGGCTAGACCAGCTTCCGCCCGAGACGGATCATCGGGGTTTCGAGCCAGCGGAAGCTGAACAGGCCGACGACATTGGCCATGACCATGCAGGCGACGAGCAGGATCACCTCGTAGGCAACGCCGCCGAACGGCAGCACCACCATGGCGCGGCCGATCGCCGAGGCGACCAGGACGTGCGCCAGATAGGTCGAATACGACGCGTCGCCGAGGCGCATCATCCAGGACGGCAGCCCCAGGCGCTGGTGCAGTTCCAGCCCCGCCATGCCGTACACGATCGCCGCGCAGGGCAGACCAATCAGTCCAATCCGCAGCCAGAGCCCGTCGCTATAGGTGAGCGACATCCTGTCGGGCGTGAGGCCGATGCTCGCGAGCAGCGCGACGACGCCGACCGCCAGCACGACAGCGGGATAGCGAGGACCGAAGCGTCGCAGCGCGAGGGCGACGAGGACGCCGCCGATGAATTCGAATGTCAGCGGATTGACCGCCAGCGCCAGCATCGGAAAGCTCGCTTGGTTTTGCGCCTCGGCGGGAAACAGCAGCCACACCGCCCCGATGATCCCAGCCCACCCGGCGACGGCTACGGCATAGGGCAGCCGCAGCGCGAGGATCAGCGCGAACACCACGTAGAAATAGGCTTCGTGGATCAGCGTCCAGCCGACCGCGAGCAGTGGGAACGTGCTGCCGGGGATCAGCAGATACGAGCGCCAGATCGACGGCGCCTGGTCGAGCGCGCTATTGACCCATTGCGGCCGGATCAGCGACGCGACCAGCACCAGCGTGGTGTAGAACCAATAGGGCGGCAGGATACGGACGGCGCGCGCTCCGGCGAAACCGGTCCAGCTGCGGGTGGTCAGCGACGCCATAATGAAACCGGAGATGACGAAGAAGACATCGACGCCGAACACGCCGCCGTCGAACCAGCCCGGCAGCAGCACGACGCCGTGGTTGTACTTCCTCTCGATCACCGTGAGATGGGCGAGCAGCACGGCATTCGCCGCCAGCGCGCGGAGCGCCTGAATGCCGTCGAGCTTCGTCGCGGAGCGAACGATCGTTGCGGCGTCGGTGGTGCGGCGCAACGGCAGAGTCACATCGGCAGGCATGGCTGATATCGGCGGTCCGCTCTGGCGTCGTAACACGAGCTGTGCGAGCGCGCCTTACGCCGCAACTGTACCGAGGCGGCGCCGGGCTGACAATGCCGTGGCCGCTTTCCATGCGAGGCGCGCGTGATGCCCGCTGATGGACGACATCGCCCGATGATCGCCATGTCCCGCCGTGCGGCTTGTGCCGGCACACGGGACGCCGACCAGCGGCGCCCTCGCCACCCCGCGGTTCCCGGTTGCGGCGGCCGCGCGAAGCGGGCCTAGTGGCGCCATGACGCTCCTGGATCTGAAAGCCTTCCTCCGCGAACTCTACGAAGGCGCCTCGCCGCGCGGCGTGGCGTTTCGATACGGCCTGCTGGCGTTCGACATCGTCACGGTGCTGTTCATCGTCGGCACCTCGTTCCTGCCGCCGCACGATCTGATCGAGACGCTCGACATGGTGTTCGGCGCGTTGATCCTGATCGACTTCGTGGCGCGGCTGTATGCCAGCCGCCGTCCGCTGAAGCAGTTCGGCCGGCTGGCGACCTGGGCCGACATTGTCGCGATCGTGTCGTTCCTGGCGCCGCTGCCGGGCGAAGCCGGCGGGTTCCTGCGCATCCTGCGCACGCTGCGGCTGCTGCGCGACTATCAGGTGCTGAACCGGCTGCGCAGCGACAGCAGCTTCTTCCGTCGCCACGAGGAGGTGGTGATCGCGGTGGCCAATCTGGCGGTGTTCATCTTCGTCATGACCGGGCTGGTGTACGAGACCCAGCACTTCCGCAATCCGCAGATCGCCAACTACGCGGACGCGTTGTACTTCACCGTCACGGCGCTGACCACGACCGGCTTCGGCGACATCACGCTGCCGGGCACCGCCGGCCGTCTGATCACCGTGGTGATCATGATCTTCGGCGTCACGCTGTTCTTCAACCTGGCGCGCGCGCTGATCAGCCCCAACAAAGTGCGCTTCCCCTGCCCGACCTGCGGCCTGCAGCGCCACGATGCGGACGCGGTGCACTGCAAAGCGTGCGGCACCATTCTCAACATTCCGGACGAGGGCCTGGCCTGATGCAGTCCAGCACCGCGCCTCAGGGATTTCCCGTATTGCGTCCGGCGTCTCCCTATGGCTTGAAGCGCGCAGCCATCCAAAGCGGTGCGCATTGCAGCCGTGACCGGCTTGCAATGCCGCACCACCCTTGACATGAGCGGACGCGACAACACCTGAAGGCCACGGCGCTGCCGATGCCGCAGGGACCACAGCCAGCACGGCACATACAACTTTAAGGGGGACGCCATGAGCGGGACCACAACCGCGGCCGACGTGCGCGACAACAAGGCGCAAAGCCGCTTCGAGCTCGACGCCCATGGCGAGGTCGCCTTCGCGAGTTATCGCCGCTCCGGCGGCCGCGTCGTCATCACCCACACCGAGACTCCCGCCCCGCTGCGCGGCCGCGGCATCGCCTCGAATCTGGTGCGCGGCGCGCTCGATCTGATCCGCGCCGATGGCCTGAAGGTGACCGCCGGCTGCGGCTTCGTCGCCGACTATCTCGACACCCACCCGGAATACGCCGACCTCACGGCCTGAGCCGGGCGTGGCAGGCCGCCTCGCACGATGCGGCCTGCGCCGGCTCAGACGATCTTGATCGACAGGTCCGGCAGGCCGTCGAGCTTGGCGAGCAGCACGTCGCCCTTCACCACTGGCCCGACATTCTCCGGCGTGCCCGAGTAGATGATGTCGCCGGCCTTCAGCTCGAACGCCTCCGACAGCTTGGCGATCTGCTCGGCGACACTCCAGATCATCTTCGACAGATCCGAATTCTGCCGCACGGTGCCGTTGACCGCGAGCGAGATCGCGCCCTTGTCGAAATGCCCGGTCTTTGCGACCGGATGGATCGGTCCGATCACCGCGGCGTGGTCGAAGCTCTTGCCGATCTCCCACGGCTTCTTCTGCGCCGACATTCCGTTCTGCAGATCGCGCCGCGTCATATCGAGACCGAGCGCATAGCCATAGACGTGCTCGAGCGCCTTGTCGGCCGGGATATTGGTGCCGCCGGATTTCAGCGCCGCAACCAGTTCGACTTCGTGATGATAGTTCTGCGTCAGCGATGGGTACGCATGCTCAGCGGTCTCGCCGGGCGCAACGTTCTGAATCGCGTCGGTCGGCTTCTGGAAGAAGAACGGCGGCTCGCGGTTGGGGTCGGAGCCACGCTCGATCGCATGCGCCGCGTAGTTGCGGCCGATGCAGTAGATCCGCCGCACCGGAAACACGCCGCTCTCGCCGGCGATCGGAATGGTCACGGCCGCAACGGTGAAGATCGGCTGCGCCACGGGCGCGGCGGCAGCAGGCCGGCTGTCGATCGCGGCGCCTGCAAGCGCGAGCGCGCCGCTGGCCAGCACGGATCGGCGGTCGAGCATGGTCATGAAGTCCTCCCAGATTTGTTGGTCGCCCGGCTTCTTGTCGTCCGGGCGCCACCACCTCAGCATCAAACACCGCGGCGTGCCAGATCTTCCGAGCCGCGAACGCGGAGATTTTTGCGACGTGTCGGTTGCAAGGACGCAGGCTGCAAAAAAAGGAGGCCCGCCGAAGCGGGCCTTCCCGACCGAGTCCGACGGGACCGCGATCAGTGCTTGATATCGGCGGGCAGTTTGCCGCCGTTGGCCGCGAGTTTGGTCATCACCTGCTTGTGCAGCCAGATGTTCATGCTGGCACTGTCGTTGGTGTCGCCGCTGAAGCCGAGTTCCTTGGCGAGTTCCTTGCGGGCCGACAGGCTGGAGTCGATGTCGAGCGCTTTCATCAGGTCGACGATGGACGTCCGCCATTCCAGTTTCTCGCCCTTGTCGGCCACGGCCTTGTCGAGGATCGGCGCGACGTCGACGGACTGAGTGGGAGCCGTCTGCGCCGGTGCGCTTCCGGCGCCCGCGGTCGTCGTCGAGCTTGCGGTGGGCGCGCCGGGCGTTGCAGCATCCGCGCTGCTGCCGAAAATCGCGCTCATGATCTTGCCGAAAATGCTCATGGTTCCTCCAGGTGGATGGGTGACGACCCGACGTGACAAACCTGCCGCGTGCGGGACGTGAAGCTACCGCGTTGCAGTGAGCTTGCCAAATATGGCAGTGCGATGAAGCTCAGGCGCTGCCGCCGATGTGAAGTAACTGAACAAATCACACCAAGCGCCTCGCTGCTTCGATCGCACCGCAACAACTAACTAAGCAGCCGCACATTGGTTCGCTCTCACCGAAGCGTGACGAGCGCCGCCCCGGAATGCCGCTAAGCTTCACCCACAGGTCGCGGCACGCTCGGTCACAAGACCAGTTCGGAAGTTGCTCTCGCGTCTGGTTGATTGATCCTGATCGTTTCCGCGAACCAAGCCGGCCCGCCCATCGAGGCGCAAGAGCCGGTTCGCAACATGTATCAACATGGGAGAAACGAACATGGCGACGATCTACCCTGTCGATATTTCCGGACCTGCGGCGAGTCCGGCGGAGCCGATGGTCCATCGCCTCAGCTTCGCCGACCTGCACGACGCGCTGCGGCGCGGCTGGGAAGATTTCAAAGCGGTGCCGAGCCACGCCATCCTGCTGTGCGTGATCTATCCGGCGCTCGGTCTGGCGCTGGCGCGGTTCGTGCTGGGTTACTCGGTGCTGCCGCTGTTGTTTCCACTCGCCGCCGGCTTCGCGCTGATCGGCCCATTCGCCGCGCTCGGGCTCTACGAACTGAGCCGCCGCCGTGAGGCCGGTGAGGACATTTCGGCGTGGCACGCCTTCGACGTGATGCGCTCGCCGTCGTTCGGCGCGATGCTCGGCCTCGGCGTACTCCTGCTCGCCGTCTTCGTCGTGTGGATCGCGACTGCGCAGGCGATCTACGTCGCAGCTTTCGGCTATGCGCCGGCCGCAGCGATTCCCGACTTCGCCACGCAGGTGTTGACCACGCCGGAGGGCTGGACGCTGATCCTCATGGGTTGCGGCGTCGGCCTGCTGTTTGCGATCTTGGCGCTGTGCGTCAGCGTCGTATCGTTTCCGATGATGCTGGATCGCCATGCCGGCATCGCGGAGGCGATCGCCACCTCCCTGCGCGTGACCGCGCGCAATCCCCTGCAGATCGGCGCCTGGGGCCTGATCGTCGCCGCGCTGCTGGTGTTGGGATCGCTGCCCGCTTTCCTGGGCCTGGCGGTAGTGATTCCCCTCCTCGGCCACGCAACCTGGCACCTCTACCGCAAGGCGGTCGAGCCATCCGCCATGACGCCGCGGATCCGGCCGTCCCGCCGGATTCGGCGCTCAGCCGCCGATTTCCCGGCGACCCTGCTGCAGTGGAAGCCTCGAAACGATTCCTGACGGTTCCGTCGCTCCCTGCGAACTGCCGCCGCTGCTGCGGCTGCGCTGCGGCGATTGTGCATTGCGACAGATCAAACGCCTCCCCTGTATGAATACGAGTTCATTATGCGTTTAACGCATAGAATATATTGGGATTGAGGAGGAGCCTTTAACCCGCCTCCGATGGCAACGGAGCAATTTTTCCTCTTTTCCTTCGCTGGCCTGCTCCAGATGTGCCCTTTCAGCGCAGACATGTGAACTATATTGCCGCATTTGGCGCTATGTGATCGAAGTGTGATCCCTCTTAACGGAATGACTGCGGGCCGCGAGCTGCGCGGAAACGGTTAATCATTCCTTGTTGAAGGTATGCCAATATCGCTTAGCTGCGGTGCAACATTTTCGCTGCTGGTTTCGACGAGTCACCCCTATATTTCGATCAACGGTTCGCCCCTCCAAGGACTGAACCGCGACATAAGGAGACTTCGTCATGTTGCTTTCGCTCATTCGCGCCCTTCGCGCGTTCCGCGACTATCAGCGCAACCTCGCTGAACTCTCGCAGCTCAGCGATCGCGAACTGGCCGACATCGGACTCGACCGCTCGGATATCCCGCGCGTGGCGTCCGGTCACTATAATGGCTGACCGTCCGAACCGACCCGTTCACGGATGACGCCCGCATCACTGCGGGCGTTGTCGTATCTGGACCTCGCGATTGCGGCTGCACCACGTAGCCGGGTCGAAACGAATTGACCCGGTGCTGAAACGCGCTAGCTGTAGCGCATGACCAGCACCCCCCTCCCCACCTCGCAGCAGCCCGTCCACATCATTGGCGCCGGCCTCGCCGGCTCCGAAGCCGCCTGGCAGGTGGCGCGCGCCGGCGTGCGCGTGATTCTGCACGAGATGCGGCCGCACCGCTCGACCGAGGCGCACAAGACCGACGGTCTCGCCGAACTGGTCTGCTCCAACTCCTTCCGCTCCGACGACGCCGCCAACAACGCGGTCGGCCTGCTGCATGCCGAGATGCGCAAGCTCGGCTCGCTGGTAATGCGCGCGGCCGACGCCAACCAGGTGCCGGCCGGCGGCGCGCTGGCGGTCGATCGCGACGGCTTCTCCGCCGCGGTGACCAAGGCGCTGGCCGAGCACCCGCTGATCGAGATCCGCCGTGAGGAGATCGACGGGCTGCCGCCGGAAGACTGGGGCAACGTCATCGTCGCCACCGGGCCGCTAACCTCGGCACCGCTCGCCGAGGCGATCCGCAAGCTGACCGACGAATCCGCGCTGGCCTTCTTCGACGCGATCGCCCCGATCGTACATCGCGACTCGATCGACATGTCGATCGCCTGGTTTCAGTCGCGCTACGACAAGGCCGGCCCCGGCGGCACCGGCGCCGACTATCTCAACTGTCCGATGACCCGCGAGCAGTACGACGCCTTCGTCGATGCGCTGATCGCGGGCGAGAAGGTCGACTTCAAGGACTGGGAAAAGGACACGCCGTATTTCGACGGCTGCCTGCCGATCGAGGTGATGGCCGAGCGCGGCCGCGAGACTCTGCGCCACGGGCCGATGAAGCCGGTCGGTCTCACCAACCCGCACAATCCCACCGTGAAGGCCTACGCCATCGTCCAGCTGCGCCAGGACAACAAGCTCGGCACGCTGTACAACATGGTCGGCTTCCAGACCAAGCTGAACTATGGCGCCCAGCAGCGCGTTTTCCGTACCATTCCGGGCCTGGAAAATGCTGAATTCGCAAGGCTTGGCGGGCTGCATCGCAACACGTTTCTGAACTCGCCAAAGCTGCTCGACGCAAGCCTGCGGCTGCATGCGGCGCCGCGCCTGCGCTTCGCCGGGCAGATGACCGGCTGCGAGGGCTACGTCGAATCCGCCGCCGTCGGGCTATTCGCCGGCCTCGCCGCCGCCGCCGATGTGCTCGGCGCGCCGCTGTCCGCACCGCCGCCGACTACTGCGCTCGGCGCGCTGCTCGGCCACATCACCGGCGGCCATATCGAGACCATCGACGCCGGTCCGCGCTCCTTCCAGCCGATGAACATCAATTTCGGCCTGTTCCCGCCGCTCGCCAACCCGCCGACCAAGGGCCCGGACGGCAAGCGCCTGCGCGGCCCGGAAAAGTCGGTCGCCAAGAAGCAGGCGCTGAGCGCCCGCGCTCTGGCCGACATGGACGGATGGATCGCCGAAGCCCTGCCTCGCACGGCGGCGGCGGCGTAAATCTCAGCTTCTCCGTCATTGCGAGGAGCGAAGCGACGAAGCAATCCAGCGCCGCACGCTGCGGCTTCTGGATTGATTCGCTTTGCTAGCAATGACGGGCTCTCTTAGCGAAACGCCTTCGTTCGCGACGCCTTCCACAGCGTCCAGAGCGTCGTGAGGCGCGAGCGGTCGAAGGGCGCGAACAGGTCGGTGTCGGCCTGGGCCATGACGCCGAGGTCGCGGCGGGCGAGCGCGAGCGGCAGGAAGGCGCGGCGTGCCGCCGGCGGAGCCTCCGCGAGCAACTGCTGCGCGGCGTCGAGATGGCGCAGCGCCACGCCGATCAGGTCGTTGAGCGCCTGCCGTAGCGCCGGCGTTTCCTTGCCCGCATAGGCGTCGGCTTCGTTGCTGCCGTGGCGCTCGATCAGTTCGAGCGGCAGGAAAAGCTGCCGCCGTGACGCATCGTACGGCAGCCGCGCGATCGCCCGTGTAATGCCGAGAGCCATTCCGGCGTGCCGGGCGAGATGGTCGATCGCCTCAGAGCCCTGATCGACGATCCGCGCCGCCAGCGCCAGCAGCGTGCCATCGGTATCGGCCGCATAGGCCTCGAGCGCCGTTACGGTCGGCATCGGATCGTTGTAGAGATCGAACAGATGCGCATCGATCAGCTGCGACAGCGCCGCGACCGGCAGACTGTGCCGCTGGACCGCCCGGAGAAGTTCTGCGGCGACCGGATTGCCCTCGACGCCGCCATGGCCGCTGCCGGCCAGCGTGTCGGTCCACCATTGCAGCCGGATTTCGCCGGGCAGCGGCTGGCTGACCTGTTCGCGGATGCGGACGATTTCGGTGTTGAAGGCATACAGCGCCAGCAGCGACCGCCGCGCCGGGGGATCGACGAACAGCGTCGCGGCGTAGCGGTCGAAATCGGCGCTGCGCACCAGCGCGGCGCAGAACGCCGCATCGGCCTCGCCGCTCCCCTCGCTCATGGCACCGCAATCAGCGCGGCCGCGACACGGCGGCGTTCGCCGATCATGATGTTGTAGGTGCGCACGGCGGGTCCGGTCTGCATCGTATCCAGAACGATGCCGGCGGCGCGAAGTTGCTCACGCAACGGCCGCGGCGCGATCCAGACGTCGGTGCCGGTGCCGACGATCAGCGTCTCGATCGCGTTGGCATTGTCGAACACGCGTTGCAAGGCATAGCGGTCGATCTGCTCGGGACGCGTGACGTCCCAGCCCCACACCGCATCCGGCAGGAACAGCAGCGAGCCGACATGCGACATGTCACCGAAGTAGAACCCGCCTTTGCCGTAGGCGTCGACCGACGCCGTCCGGGGAAAATGCGGGATCTCTGGGCGCTCCGCCAAACTCAGCGCTTCCCAGACTTGCCGGCCTTGGCCGGCTTCTTGGCGGCAGGCGCTGGCGTCACGGCGGCCGCAGCCGGCTCGGGAAGCTCGGGCTGATCGTCCGGCGTATCGAGGCGATGCGTGCCGACGCCGAGGTAGATCAGGATCGGCGCGGCGATGAAGATCGAGGTGTAGGTGCCGACCAGCACGACGCCGAAGATCATCACGGCCGTGAAGGAGTGGATCGCCTGGCCACCGAACAGGAACAGCGCGAGCAACGCCAGCGTCACGGTGACGTGGGTGATGATCGATCGCGACAGCGTCGAGTTGATCGACTCGTTCAGAAGCTGCGGCATCGGCATCTTCTTGTAGCGCCGCAGCATCTCCCGGATCCGGTCGTAGATCACCACGGTGTCGTTCAGCGAGTAGCCGAGAATCGTCAGCAGCGCCGCGATCGAGGTCAGGTCGAAGTCGACCTGGCTGATCGACATGAAGCCGATCGTCAGCACGATGTCGTGGACGTTGGCGATCATGGCGCCGAGCGCGAACTGCCATTCGAAGCGGAACCACAGATAAACCAGGATGCCGATGATCGCGAGGATCAGGCCGAGCATGCCGTAGGCGAGCAGCTCGCTGGAGACGCGCGGTCCGACCACTTCGACGCGGCGATAGTCGACCGAGTCGCCGAGGGCGGCGCGGACCTTCTGCACCGCTTCCTGCTGCGCCTGATCACCGCCGGGCTGCTGCGCGACGCGGATCAGCACCTCGGCCGGACCGCCGAACTGCTGCAATTGCACGTCGCCGAGATTGAGCTTGCCCAGGGTCTCGCGCATCCCCGGGATGTCGGCCGTGCCGGAATGCGCCCTCACCTCGAGCAGCGTTCCGCCCTTGAAGTCGATGCCGAAATTCAGCCCGTGGGTGAAGAACAGCGTGATCGCGGCGATCGACAGGATCGCCGAGATCGGGAAGCTGATGCGCCGGAATTGGGTGAAGTCGAAATGCGTATTGTCCGGGACGATCCGCAGCGACGGCAGCCAGTTCATGATGCTGACGATCGTCAGCACCGTCACCAGCGCGCCCAGTCCGATCAAAACCCACTGTGTCGATGTCACTTGCAGCTCTCTCGGATTAGCGTCGTCAGACCGGCACGACCTGCGGCCGCTTCCAGCGGACCCAGGCGGCCACGATCAGCCGGGTCACCGTGAAGGCGGTGAACACAGTGGTGATGATGCCGATGCCGAAGGTGACGGCGAAGCCGCGCACCGGGCCGGTGCCGATGTAGAACAGCACCGCGGCGGCGATGAAGGTGGTGATATTGGAGTCGAGAATCGTCGCCAGCGCCCGCTTGAAGCCGGCGTCGATCGCCGAGATCGCGTTGCGTCCGGCGCGCAATTCTTCACGGATGCGCTCGTATATCAGCACGTTGGAGTCGACCGCGATGCCGACGGTGAGCACGATGCCGGCGATGCCGGGCAGCGTCAGGGTGGCGTTGAGCAGTGACAGCACGCCGAAGATCATCGCCACGTTGACCGCCACGGCGATGTTGGCAAACACGCCGAACAGCCGGTAGGTCAGCAGCATGAAGATGATGACGAGAATCGAGCCGACATAGGCAGCGAGCTCGCCCTTGGCGATTGAGTCCTGGCCGAGGCCGGGACCGACGGTGCGCTCCTCGATGATCGTCAGCGGTGCCGGCAGTGCGCCGGCACGCAGCAGGATCGCGAGGTCGTTGGCCTGCTGAACGGTGAAGTTGCCCGAGATCTGGCCGGAGCCGCCGGTGATCGGCTCGCGAATGACCGGTGCCGAGATCACCTCGTTGTCGAGCACGATGGCGAACGGCTGGCCGACGTTCTCGGTGGTGGCCCGGGCGAATTTGCGGGCGCCGTTGGTGTTGAAGCGGAAGCTGACGATCGGCTCACTGGTGCGCTGGTCGAAGCCCGGCTGCGCGTCCGTGAGGTCTCCGCCGGACACCAGAACTTGCTTCTTGATGACATAGGGCGTCTTCGGCGCCTGCGCGCTCATCAGCACGTCGGAATCCGGCGGCGCGCGGCCAGCCAGCGCCTGATCGGGCGAGACCGACGAATCCACCATGCGGAAGTCGAGCTTGGCAGTCTTGCCGAGCAGTTCCTTCAGGCGGGTCGGATCCTGCAGACCCGGCACCTGCACCAGGATGCGGTCGGAGCCCTGACGCTGGATCAGCGGTTCGACGGTGCCGAGTTCATTGACGCGGCGTTCGACGATCTGGATGGACTGATCGACCGACTGCCGGACCCGCTCGGCGATCGCTGCCTGAGGCACCGTCAGCCGGATCACGCCGCCGCCGGCGTCGGCAACTTCCAGGCTGCGCTGGCCATTCGATCCCAGCAGCCCGCCGAGCGGCTGCGACAGCTCGCGGAGCTTGGTCAGCGCCTGCGGGACATCGCTGTCCTTGCTGATCTTCACCTCGACGACGTCACCCTTGATGGCGAGCCCCGTATAGGCGATCCGCGCCTCGCGCAGCACGCGGCGAGCATCGTCGCGCACCGACTCGAGCTTGTCCTTCTTGACCGAATTGGCATCGACCTCGAGCAGAATGTGCGAGCCACCCTGCAGGTCGAGACCCAGCACCAGATGGCGCTGCGCCCATTTCGGCCAGGTCTTGACGGTATGTTCGGCGAAGAAGTTCGGAACGGCGCAAAGGCAAACCGCCAGCGCCGTCAGAATGACCGCCAGCGCCTTCCACCGTGTGAAATACAGCATCGAGTTGTCCCGTCAGAAACCGAAAAGGCGCAGCGTCCGCATCAGGTCGACGCGGTGTCGTCCTTGGCAGGCTCGGCCTTGGCCTCGCTCTCCTTGGCGGCGTCCTTACCCTTGCCCTTGCCCTTTTCCGGCACGTCCTTGACAGGCTCGCCCTTGCTGCGGACGCCGGTGATCATCTGCCGCATCTGCCGCGCGCGCACGCCGTCGGCAACCTCGAATTCAACGGTGTCGTCGTCGATCACCTTGGTGACCTTGCCGACCAGACCACCCGAGGTGATGATGGTGTCACCCCGGCGGACGTTCTTCACCAGCTCGGCGTGCTCCTTCACCTTCCGCTGCTGCGGCCGCAGAATCAGGAAGTACATGATGACGAAGATCAGCGCGAACGGCAGCAGCGACATCAACATGCTGTTGGCATCGCCGCCAGCGGCAGCGGCCTGAGCAAACGCAGGAGTAACAAACATCCGGATTCCCCGTGAAAACAAGCGAGCCGGCGCGGCGCGGGGGCGACGTCCGGGGGGCGCAAATTCGCGCGGACTATAGCGGCCGCGGTCCCAATTGCAACGCTGCCACCTGGTTCATGGCGTCCCGTTTCCGCGGCTTGCCCGGGGTGCCACAGCCCGATATGGCTGCGCCGTCAGGAAGTGCAAGAATGGCCAAGACAACCAAATCACGCTCCGCCCGTCCCGCCCCGAAATCGGCCGCCCGCAACGCCCGCCCGGCCGCCACGAAGCGCCGCAGCCCGGTCGCCAAGCCGGCCGCCGCCGCGCTCGACGACGCGATGTTGGAGCGGATCGCACGTGCCCTGGAGGGCATTTCCGCCCATCTGGCCGGCACTTCCGCCCCGCCGGCCGATGCCGCTCTGGCTTCGGCGGAGGCGTTCATCTGGCACCCCGAGGGCCGGCTCTCGCCGGTTCCCAAGGTTAGCCGAGTCGACCTGTCGCTGCTGCAGGGCGTCGACCGGATGCGCGACACGCTGATCGAAAATACCGAGCGGTTCGCCACCGGCCTGCCCGCCAACAACGCCCTGTTGTGGGGCGCGCGGGGCATGGGCAAATCGTCGCTGGTCAAAGCCGCTCACGCGCATGTCAACGCGCGATCCGACGTCGCCGGCCGACTGAAGCTGATCGAAATCCATCGCGAGGACATCGAGAGCCTGCCGGCGCTGATGACGTTGCTGCGCGCCTCGGACTATCGCTTCATCGTGTTCTGCGACGACCTGTCGTTCGACGGCAACGACGCCTCCTACAAGTCGCTGAAGGCGGTGCTGGAAGGCGGCATCGAAGGACGGCCCGACAACGTGATTCTGTACGCCACATCCAACAGGCGGCACCTGCTGCCGCGCGACATGATGGAGAACGAGCGCTCGACCGCGATCAATCCCGGCGAAGCGGTCGAGGAAAAAGTGTCGCTGTCGGACCGGTTCGGCCTTTGGCTCGGTTTTCACAAATGCAGCCAGGACGAATTCCTCGCAATGGTGCGTGGCTATTGCGCCCATTTCGGCGTGGCGATCGACGACGCCGAGCTCGAACGCGAAGCACTGGAGTGGTCGACGACGCGCGGCTCACGCTCCGGCCGCGTCGCCTGGCAGTTCGTGCAGGACCTTGCCGGTCGGCTCAAGGTACGGCTCGAGACCAAGTAATCCAAACCAAGTAATCGCCTCGGGCTGGTTCCGCTTCGAAAACGACGCTCGCCGTCTCAAACTGTGCGTATGATTCGGGGCACCGCCGTCGCTGGGACGGCGATGCCAATGATCCGCAATACGGGGGCAATGGGCGTGCGCAAATCGATGATCTGTCTTTCCACAGCGCTGGTCGCGTCTTGCGGCGCGGCCGAGGCCTCGGACCTCGCGCGCCCGTCGCCGGCGCCTCTGAATGCGGCCTGGAGCTGGACCGGCTTTTATCTCGGCGCGCATCTCGGTGCAGGATTTGGAACCGCGAAAGTCGACAATCCATACGGACCGTCGATCTACGGCGATACGATCAGAGTCCCGAAAGCGCTCGGCGGCCTGCAGGCCGGCTATAACTGGCAGCTCCCGGGCTCGCCCTGGGTGCTGGGTGTGGAAGTCGACGCATCGGCGATCGACGCCGACGGCACCGACACCTGCTTGGCCTACTCGGGACAATTCGTGTCCGCGAACTGCCGGGCGCGCGAACACGCGATGGGCACCCTCACCGGCCGGTTCGGCCAGGCATTCGGACCGCAGGGACGCTCGCTCGTCTACGTCAAAGGCGGCGCGGCATTTCTGGTCGGTGATCTGACGATAACGACCAATGCGTCCGACTACATCAACCAGCCCGCGACGGACTTCAGCGCGACGCGCTGGGGCTGGACCGTCGGCGCGGGCATCGAGCACGCGCTGTCGTCGCGCTGGGCCGTGCGCGCCGAATACGATTACGCCAACTTCGGCAGCCGCGGGATCAACAGCCCCAACGGCGGATTTCAGCAGACACCGGGCGACATCAACAGCCTGATCGACACCGTCGGCTCGCCCACACGGGCAAGGCAGGACGCGCATCTGGTCAAGCTGGGCTTGAACTACTATTTCGGCCGCCCCGACGGCTCCAGCGAATCCGGCGGATTTCTCCCTGTGAAAGCGCCAGCCGTGACCCGGTGGTCGACCTGGCAGATCGATGTCGGCGCGCGCTATTGGTACAGCCACGGCCGTTACCAGAACGACCTCACGCTGAGCACGATCACTGCGCAGCAGAACCATCTCGTCTCGCGCCTCACCTATGAAAGCGAGGGGCATTCGGGCGAAGCGTTCTGGCGGATCGACGGTCCGCACAAGCTGTTCGTAAAAGGCTTTGCCGGCGGCGGCGGGCTGGTCGCGGGGAAGATGACCGACGAGGACTGGTTCCCGACCGACCCGACCACCGCGACGGCCTATTCCAACACGTATCACACCAAGGTCACCGGCACGATCGCCTACGCAACACTGGACGGCGGCATCGACCTGATCAGTGATGCATCCGCCAAGCTTGGCGTATTCGTCGGCTACAACTTTTATCGCGATCGCAAGGATGCGTTCAATTGCAGCCAGATCGCGCAGCCCGATCCCGAGGCGTTTTGCGGTCCGCCCAACCGCCTGTCGATCAGCCAGTATGAAGACTGGCACTCGCTGCGGATCGGCGCGAACGGCAGCCTGATGATTGCTCCCGGCGCAAAGCTTTCGATCGACGCCGCCTACCTTCCCTACACGCACATTTCGGCGCTCGACATCCATCACAACAGGACCGACGTCGGCTCCAAAGACTCCCCGGCGTGGGGCGTCGGACAGGGCGTTCAGCTCGAAGCGATCCTCAGCTACGACGTGACACCGACCTTCAACGTCGGCGTCGGCGGCCGTTACTGGGCGATGTGGGCGACCGACGTGGAGACCGCCGGGTTCGGCAGCCCGGTGGCGACGCAACTGCTGCCGATCCGCGTCGAGCGCTACGGCACCTTCCTGCAGGCGTCGTACAAATTCAACGTGAACTAATCACCCGTGCCCCGGACAAGGCGCAACCCGCCGCACGGCGGGGTGCGCCGCAGATCCGGGGCCCCGGTTTTGCGCGCCGCCGCGCGCGCTTCATCCACGCGAAGTAAACCGGGGTCCCGGATCGGCGACGCTGCGCGTCTTGTCCGGGACACGAAAGAGAGCGGACGCGGACAACAAAAAAATGCCCGGCATTGGCGCCGGGCATTCAGCTTGTCAGGCACTTTCTCTCGACGGCGTTGCTCAGGCGCCGTTGAGGAACTTGAGCGGATCGACGGGTGACGATCCCTTGCGGATCTCGAAGTGAAGCTGCGGTGAGCCCACCTCGCCCGACTGTCCGGATTTGGCGATCACCTGGCCACGCTTGATGGTCTCGCCACGCTTGACCATCAGTTCGCTGGCATGGGCGTAGGCGGTGACGTAGCCGTTCGAATGGCGCACCAGCACGAGGTTGCCGTAGCCCTTCAGCTCGTTACCCGAATAGGCCACCACGCCGTCTTCGGCTGCCTTGATCGGGGTGCCTTCCGGCACCGCGAGGTTGATGCCGTCGTTGGACTTGCCGTTGGTCTTGGCGCCGTAAGCGGTGATCACGCGGCCACGCACCGGCCAGCGGAAGCTCGGCAGCGCCCCGGTGGCTTCGGCCGCCTTGACCGGCGACGTCTCGGCAGGTTCGGCAGCCGCAGCCGGCGTTTCGGTCGGCGCGACCATGCGGGCCTTCTGCACCGGCTCGACCGGCGCAGCGGTGGCCATCCGCACCGGGGCGGCGGCAACCGGGGCCGGAGCCTGGGCGACGGGGGCCGGCGCAGGAGCCGGTGCGACCATCGCGGTGGCCTGCCCGCCCGGGATGTTGATCTTCATGCCCGGCTTGAGGTGCGCGGTCGTGGGCAGATTGTTGGCGCGCGCGAGCTCGGACAGCGAGACGTTGTTCCGGCGCGAGAGATTCATCAGCGTATCGCCGCTGTTGACGTAGTGCACCCGCGCGGGTGCGGCAGCCGGAGCAGCGGCGACAGGGCGCGCGGCCGGCGGCGTTGCCGCGACCGGGGGCTGCAGCGCGGCGGTCCGCTGCGGAATGACCAGCGACTGGCCAGGCTGCAGGCGGCGCGGCCCCTTGTAGCCGTTGGCGTGCAGGATGTCGGCGGTCGAAACGTTGTAGCGCCGCGACAGGCCTTCGAGCGTGTCGCTGGTGCCGACGATGATCGTGGTACCCGCCGGAGCCACCGGAGCGGGAGCGACAGCCGGACGCGCGGCGGCGACGGAGCGCGGCGCAACGGTGCCGGTCGCCTCCACCGGGGGACGAGCCGGAGTTTCATAACGCGGCGGCGGCTCGTAGGACGCGACACCGCGGCCACCACCCGACACGCCGCCAGCGCCACCCGCGACCGGATAGGACGCCGGCGCCGAGATCGGCGGCAGAGCCTGCGACTGATATTGGGGCTGCGCCGGCTGATACTGCGGACGGGAGTATTGCGGCAACTCGCGCGGCTCAGCGTAACGCTGGGGCTGAGGGCGCTGTTGCACAGAGCCGGTGGATTCGACAGGCCCGAACGGCGCCTGCTGAAACCGGGTCTGCATGTCCGCGCTACAGGCGCTGAATCCGACCGACACAAACGCCAGCACCGCCATTTGCGGAGCCCGACGCGAGCAAAGCAACTCGACTACGCGGGACATGGTTACTCACTCATACGCAACTTAAGGTAAATTGAGTAAACACGTACGGAGTAAACAACGCTTTAAGCCAGAGCCGAGACGGGCCTTGACGACACACCTTGGTGCAGTTCGGTCACAGCTCGCGGGCAATGCCCGGCAGGGCGCCGACGAAGCGCACGTCGACCAGCGGCCGCCGGATCAGTTCGTCGTCCTTGCGCTGCACCCGGATCAGCGTTTGCCGACCGTTGGCCGGGCCGACCGGCGCGATCAGGACGCCGCCGGGGTCGAGCAGGTCCAGCAGGGACTGCGGCAGCTCGGGGGTCGCGACGGTAACGAGAATACGGTCGAACGTGCCCTGCCCATCCGGCAGCGCGAAGCCGTCCGCCAGCACCACCTCGACATTGCCGTAGTTCAGCTCGCGCAGCCGCGCCCGGGCGCGGTCGGCCAGCGTCCGGAATCGCTCGACGCTGACCACGTCGCGCGCCAGCCGTGACAATACCGCGGCATGGTAGCCGGAACCCGTCCCGATCTCGAGCACGCGGTGGCCGGGCTCGATGCGCAGCTGCTCGGTCATGTAGGCGATGACGAACGGCTGGCTCAGGGTCTGGCCGCAGGGAATCGGCAGCGCGGTGTCGCGCCACGCGTTCGGCCGATGGATCGGATCGACGAACCGGTCGCGCGGCACGGCCTCCATGGCCTGCAGCACCCCGCGGTCGCTGATCCCGCGCCGGCGCAGGCTCAACTGGAACATCATCTTTTCCGGCGGAGCCGCCACGGAACTATTCATCGCCCTCTCGCGCGCCGGCCCGAATCGACGCGAGTTCCGCAGCCGACTCGCCGTTTCCATCAAATTGTTGGATTGCCGCCGGAATTCTGGCAAGCCTGTGCTTCAGTGCGTCGCAAACCCCAAAGGTTGAGATTGCGCCGCAAGGCCTTATTTGCGAACTTATGGCGAACAGCCGACCCAGATTGCGGGCGGCTTCCAAGGGATGACCCAATGACGATCGATAAGCCGGCCGGCACCGTCTTCCTGGTGGAAGACGAAGCCATGATCAGGATGATGGTCGTCGATATGCTGGAAGAACTCGGCTTCAGCGTTGCGGCCGAGACTGGCGAGATCAACGAAGCCGTCAAGCTCGCCGGCACCACCGAATTCGACGTCGCGATCCTCGACGTTAACGTCAACGGCAAGGTGATTTCGCCGGTCGCCGACGTGCTGAAGGCGCGCAACCGCCCCTTCATTTTCGCCACGGGCTACGGCACCCAGGGCGTGCCGGAGGGCTACCGCGATCGTCCGGCGCTGCAGAAGCCGTTCCAGATCGAGTCGCTCAAGCAGGCCCTCGACAGCACCCTGCGCGGCGCGGCGTAATCCGCAGCAGACCGGGCCGCAGGGTGCGGCGACGCCCTCACCCGAGCGTTTGCGCCAAGGTCGCCGAGAACGCCTCGTCGGTGCGATCAAGGCGCAGCGGCGTCACCGACACGTAGCGCGCCGCAAGCGCGGCGAGATCGGTGCCCTCGGCCGGCATGTCGGCAACCAGAATGCGTTCGAAGCCGATCCAGTAGTACGGATTGCCGCGGCCGTCGTGACGCTGGTCGATCTTCAGGAAGCCCTGATTACGCTTGCCCTGCCGGGTCACCCGCACGCCCTGCACCTCGTCCGGCAAGCAGGCCGGGAAGTTGATGTTGATCACCGTGTTCTTCGGCACGCCGGCCTTGATCGCCTTGCGCAGGATGTCAGGGCCGTGCGCTTTCGCCGTGTGCCACAGCGGCGCGTTGCGGGTGTCGATCGAGAACTCCTGCGACAGCGCGAACGACGGGAAGCCGAGAATGGTGCCCTCGAGCGCGCCGGCGATGGTGCCGGAATAGACCACGTCCTCGGCGACGTTGCGGCCCTTGTTGACGCCGGACAGCACCAGATCCGGGGCCTTGTCGCCGAGAATGTGCCGCGCGCCCATGATCACGCAGTCGGTCGGCGTGCCGCGCACCGCGAAATGCCGTGGCCCAACTTCGCGCAGCCGCAACGGATCGTTCAGCGACAGCGAATGCGACACGCCCGACTGGTCGAGCTCCGGCGCCACCACCCAGACGTCGTCGGACAGCGCCCGCGCAATCTCCTCGACCACTTTGAGCCCCGGCGCATGGATACCATCGTCATTGGTGCACAGAATCCGCATGTCGCTCGGGCGCCTCTCTGAAGGTCGTTGTTGAGGCCGTCGTCATATCCGGCCCGGGCCAGAGAGGCAAATTCGGCTGCTGCCGGCCGGATCGGCCGGCGGCCGCGGGACGCGGGCGGCGTCCCGGGGCCGCGACCGTCACCAGCGGGCGGTGACGCTGCCGAGCACGGTGCGGCCCTGCGTGAAGGTGCAGTTGCCGCCGTTGCAGATGCCGACGCGCTGATCGCCAAGATTGCGCGCGTTGACGGCGAACCGCACGCCACGGACATCGTAATGCACGCCGGCGTCGACCGCCGTGATCGCCGGATTGCGCACGGTATTGATCGAATCCGCCCAGGTCCGATCGATCCAGCGCACGCCCGCGCCCAGACCGAACCCGGCGAGCGCCCCGGTCTGCCAGGTGTAATCCATAAAGATCGCAGCCTGCTGGGTCGGCACGCCGATCGGCACCTTGCCGAGATCGGCGTCGTTGCTACGCGTCACCTCGGCCTCGGTGTAGCTGTAGGAGGCGATGCCTTTCAGGCCTTCCGCGAGCGACAGCACCGCTTCGAGTTCGGTTCCGCGCGACCGCACCTGCCCGGTCTGCACCGAGTACATCGCGCCGAACACCGGATCGACCGTCAGCACATTGTCCTTGGTCAGGTTGAACCAGGTCGCGGTGAAGTAGCTGTTCCAGCCGCGCGGCTGATACTTGATGCCGGCCTCGATCGACTCGCCGGTGGTCGGCGCGAACGGCGACGCGCCCCGCCCCGGCGCCGTGGTGCCGGCCTGCGGCAGAAACGACGTTGCGTAGTTGACGTAAGGCGCGACACCGCTGTCGAACAGATACAGCAGCCCGGCGCGCCCGGTGAAGCGATCCGGCTTGCTGGTGGTGGTCGTGCTCGCCAGTTCGTCGTAATGCGAGAGTTCGGAGAAGTCCTGCCGGCCGCCGACGGTCAGGCGCCAGCCACCGAGCGCCAACTGATCCTGCACATAGAGGCCAAGCTGCCCGAGCGTCTGCCGGTTGGCGGCGAGCAGCGACAGCTCGGAGGTCGGGAACGCGACGCCGATCACCGGATTGGTCAAATCGAGCGGCGGCGCTGATCCCACGGAGTAGCCGAAATTCGTCGCCTGCCGGAAGTAATCGACGCCGGCCAGCACGGTGTGCCGGATCGGTCCGGTCACCAGCTTCGCCTCGATCTGGCTGTCGATGGCGAAGGTGTTGAGCGTTTCCTTGAAGTTGGACGCATAGCGGTTCAGCGTGCGCCCATCGGCCGACAGGCCGAGCCCATCGATCATGTCGCCGTCAAGCCGGGCGTGGCCGATGCGCACGTTCTGCCGGAACGTCAGCGCCGGGTTGAAGCGATGTTCCAACCGGTAGCCGATCGAGGCCTGCGATATCTTCAGCGTGTCGAACGCCGGATCGCCGAGCCGGATATCGGTGATGTGGCCCGTGAGCGGGTTCTGCATGTAGTACGGCCACATCGAGGCCTTGCTGCGCGTGTACTCCGACAGAATGGTGAGGGTCGTATCCTCGCCCAGCTTCGCCGTGACGCTCGGCGCGAGGAAGACGCGGTCGTCCCAGGTGCCGGGAATCTGCGTGCCGCTGTCGCGCACCAGGCCGGTGAAGCGATACAGCAGATCGTCGTGGCCGGGCACCGGTCCGCTGAAATCGAACCGGCCCTGGTAGCGGTTGAAATTGCCGACGTCGAAGCCGGCCTCGTTGAGCCGGTACGGCAGCGGCATCTTGCTGACGTAGTTCACCAGACCGCCGGCGTCGTTGGCGCCGTACAGCACCGAGGACGGCCCGCGCAGCACTTCGATGCGCTCGGCCCCATAGGGCTCGTTGCGGAAATAGACGTAGAGGCCGTTCCCCTGGCGCAGACCGTCGCGATAGTTGCCGAATTGCGTGCTCGAAAAGCCGCGGATCATGTACTGATCGTAGCGCGCGTCGTAGCCGAACGGCTGCGTCTGTACGCCGGCCGTATAGGCCAGCGCCTCGCCCACCGTGCGTGCGCCGGTGTCGCGGATCTGATCCTGGGTCACGACCGAGACCGACTGCGAACTCTCGATCAGCGGCGTGTTGCTCTTGGTGCCGGTGGCACTGGCCGATGCGACGAAACCGCTGACCGGCCCGGTCGCGCGCGACAGCGTCGTCACGGATGCCGGCGCGACCGCAGCTGGAGGCTGAGCCGGTGAGACCCGCTGCGCCGTTCGGCGCTGCTGTGTGGCAGTCGAGCGGCGCTCGGCGCGCGCGGGCCGCGCCTGCGCCGGCTTCGGCGCCTCGACCGTGACCGACGGCAGCGTTGTCTGGGCATGGCCCTCACGACTCCAGCACGCATCCCCGATCAACAAGCTGCAGCTCGCGAGCGCCACGCGTCGCGAGACTTTCCATCCCGGCATTCCAAGTCCCCCAGCACGAACAACTGAGCGGGCTTATGCGTGGGTGACCGATCTGGAACAATTTGAAATGGTCCAGAAACAAACTGCGACATTCGCCCACATTGCGGCGAGAACTCCGCACGAAATGGGGCCTGTGAGCATCGGGCTCGCAGCACGACCGCATAGGCCTGGAATGATTCCAGTCGATGGTGCGACGGACAACGCGGCGGCGACACGAGAAAGTAGCGGGTAGTAAGCACCGCAACTCGCTCAGAAGCACAGACCCAGCATCTTGATGGTGCAGTCACGCGGCGCCGGCTTCGGCTTCGCCGGCTTGTCCTTGGCAGCCCCTTTGACCGAGCCCTTCGCAGCGACCTCGGGCGGCTTGGCTGACTTGGTCGGCTTCGCCGACGGCTTGGGCTTCGGCTTGTCGTAGCCCCCGGCGATCACCATCGCCCAATAGGTTCGGCCGCTGGCGCTCTTGGCGTTGGCGACGCCGACCTTGGTGGCGCCCTTCAGCAGCAAATTGCGGCGATGGCCGGGGGAGTTGATCCACTGGCCGAGCGTCTTCGGAAAGCTGTCGTAGCCATAGGCGATGTTCTCCGCCGCGCTGCCAGCTTTCGACGGCGCGACGCGGACGTTGAAATTGCCGACCACGTCGTGATCGAGCACATCCTTCGCCGCCATCCCCGCCGCCTGCTGCTGCGCGATCGCATTGAGCGTCGCATCGAGCGTCACCTTGCCCTCGCCGTTCTTGGCGCGGAACTCGGAGATCAGCTCGGCGGGTCCGGCGGCGAAGGCGGGTGTGCTGATTGCTCCAATTAGTAACACCGTCATTGCGAGGAGCGCAGCGACGAAGCAATCCAGCGCCGAGCAAGGCGCCCTGGATTGCTTCGCTGCGCTCGCAATGACGGGGAGAGTCATGTGCCCTATGCCTTCGCGATCACTTTCAGCCCGCCCATATAGGGCTGCAGCACCTCGGGCACGGCGATGGATCCGTCTTCCTGCTGATAGTTCTCGATCACCGCGATCAGCGCGCGGCCGACGGCGGTGCCGGAACCGTTCAGCGTGTGGACGAAGCGTGGCTTGCCGTCCGGGCCGCGCGAGCGTGCATCCATGCGACGGGCCTGGAAGTCGCCGCACACGGAGCACGACGAGATTTCGCGATACGCGCCGCCCTCGCCCTGCCCCGGCATCCACACCTCGATGTCGTAGGTCTTCTGCGACGCGAAGCCCATGTCGCCGGTGCACAACGTCATGACGCGATAATGCAGCCCGAGCCGGCGCAGCACTTCCTCGGCGCAGCTCAGCATGCGCTCGTGCTCGTCCTTGGACTGTTCCGGCGTGGTGATCGACACCAGTTCGACCTTGGTGAACTGATGCTGCCGGATCATGCCGCGCGTATCACGCCCGGCAGCGCCGGCCTCGGCGCGGAAACACGGCGTCAACGCGGTGAGCCGCATCGGCAGCTCTTTCTCGTCGAGGATGGACTCGCGGACGAGATTGGTCAGGGAGACTTCAGCGGTGGGGATGAGCCATAGCTTATCAGTCCCCGCAACTTCAGCTCTCGTCTCCTCGAAAGCCTCCATCACGTCAGACATAAGAGGATTATCACGTCCCTTTGCTGCAGCCTGCGCTGCAGCTTTCTCGCTCATGCGAACAAAAAAGTCTGCATCGCTGAGCTCACGTGACGTTCCGAACTGATCATCTTTGAATTTAGGCAACTGCGCCGTGCCGAACATCGCCTTGCTAGTTACTAGCAGCGGCGGATTGACTTCGGTGTAGCCGTGGTCGCCGGTGTGGACGTCGAGGAAGAATTGACCGATCGCGCGTTCGAGCCGCGCCAGACCTTTCTTCAACACAGTGAAGCGCGCGCCGCTGATTTTCGCGGCGGCTTCGAAGTCCATCATGCCGAGCGCTTCGCCGAGGTCGTAATGCGGCTTCGGCGTGAACGTGTAGCTCGGCTTTTCGCCGAAGCGGTGGTGCTCGACATTGCCGTGCTCGTCGGCGCCTTCCGGCACCTCGGCGAGCGGCAGGTTCGGGATTTCCGACAGCGCCTTCTTCAGCGCCTCGTCGGCCTCCTTCACGGCGGCTTCGAGCGCGGGCATCGTGGTCTTGAGCTCGGCGACCTCGGCCATCAGCGCGTCGGCACGGGCGTTGTCCTTGGCCTTCTTGGCCTCGCCGATTTCCTTCGACGCCGCATTGCGCCGCGCCTGCGCCTGCTCCGAGGCGAGGATCGCCGTGCGGCGGATCTCGTCGAGCTTGATCAGGCTGTCGGCGATCGGCGCCAACCCGCGCCGGGTGAAGGCCGCGTCGAACGCCTGGGGATTGTCGCGGATCGCTTTGATGTCGTGCATGGGAATCGTCCTGAGGGCGGGTCGGCCGGAGCGGCTGAAGTAGCCTGAATAAGCGGGATTTGAAAGCCGCCCGCCGCGCCTCAACCGTCATCGCCCGCGAAGGCGGGCGACCCAGTATACCGGAGCGTCCGAGATTTAGCCGCTGCGTTCCGCCGGATTGGATGCCCCGCCTTCGCGGGCATGATGACCGAAGACGTACGCCTACTCGGCCGGCTTCTACGACTCCGCGTCAGACGCGCCGGCCGCTGCGGCAGCCGCCGCCTGCTTCTTCTCGACCATGCCGACCGCGATGATCGAGCCCTCGTACAGCACCAGCAGCGGAAGCGCGAGCGAAGCCTGGCTGATGACATCCGGCGGGGTGAGCACCGCGGCGATGACGAAGGCGCCGACGATAAAGTAGCGACGCTTCTCGCGCAGCTGCTTCGAGGTCAGCACGCCGATCCGGCCGAGCAGCGTCAGGATCACCGGCAGCTGGAACGCCAGGCCGAAGGCGAAGATCAGCGACATCATCAGCGACAGATATTCGCCGACCTTGGGCAGCAGCTGGATCTGCGCGGTCTCGGCGCCGCCGAGCTGCTGCATGCCGAGCGAGAACCGCACCAGCATCGGCAGCACGATGAAGTACACCAGCAGCGAGCCGAGCACGAAGAACACCGGCGTCGCCACCAGATACGGCAGGAAGGCGTTCTTCTCGTGCTTGTAGAGGCCCGGCGCGACGAACTTGTAGATCTGGGTGGCGATGATCGGGAACGAGATGAAGCCGGCGCCGAACATCGCCAGCTTGAGCTGGGTGAGGAAGTATTCGAGCAGCGCGGTGTAGATGAACTTCGAGTTCTCCGCGCCCGCGACCCAGACGAACGGCCAGACCAGCACGTTGTAGATCTGCTTGGCGAAGAAGAAGCAGAAGATGAACGCCACGCCGAATCCGAGCAGCGCCTTGATCAGCCGCGAGCGCAGCTCGATCAGGTGATCCATCAATGGCGCCTTGGAGGCTTCGATATCCTCGGCGCTCATGAGGCTTTGGCGTCCTTGATGGGCTCGGCGGGAGCAGCTTCGGGATGGGCGAGATCGGGCGGTGCGAGGTCCGGCGTGGCCAGCGCATGGCTTTCCGCCGGGACCGGAAGATGCGCGCCGCTCGCCTGCGCTTCGCTGACGATCGCGAGCGGCTCGCTGGTCACGGCCTGATGCGTGGTGGCCTCGATGAAGGTCTCCGCGGTCGGCGGCACCGGCGTGGTCGGCTCGACCGGCGGCGTATCGATGGTGTCTTTCTTGTCGATCGCGGCGGCTTCGGACAGCTCGGTCCCGAGCTTGGTCAGCATGTTGTTGGTCGACAGCCCGGCGGTGGCTTCCCTGACCTCGTCGAACGACTTCTTGAGGTCGGCCATTTCGGCTTCGCGCATCGCTTCCTGGAACTGGCCCTGGAATTCGGAGGCGAGCTTGCGCGCCTTGCCCATCCACTGCCCGACCATGCGGAGCACGCCGGGTAGTTCCTTGGGGCCGATCGCGATCAGCGCGACCACCCCGATCACCACCAGTTCACTCCACCCGATGTCGAACATGAGACGTGCCGAACATGCCAAACTGCGCCGGCGGGCCGAGATCGGCATCCGCCACGGCGATCACTCGCCCCTGCGACACTCCTGCATGACGCGCCGGGTCACCACAAGAGCTTTGCTGCAGCGCGTTGGCGCTGCCACAGGTTTGCCTCATGCGCCGGTGACGGCGCACAGTCCGACGCGCGTCGCCGGATCAGACGGCCTTGCTGCCGACGTCGGTGCGGTTCGGCGCGGTGCCGGCCGTCGCATTGTGATCGATCGACTTCACGGGCTCGGACTTTTCGGCAGTCTTTTCATCGTCCTGCAGGCCCTTCTTGAAGGACTTGATGCCCTGCGCGACGTCGCCCATCAGGTCCGAAATCTTGCCGCGACCGAACAGCAGCAGGACGACCGCGATAACGACGATCCAGTGCCAGATACTGAGTGAACCCATCCTGCAATCTCCCGAAACTCGACCGGCGCGCCAGCCTGTGCCCTGTCTGAGAAACTAGGGGCAAGAGCAATCAAAAACAAGGATTTAAGCCGCGCCAACGCCGACGTGATTGCCGCGGCCCCAGTGTTCCTGTTGCCTCGCTCCGCGGCCTTTAGCGCGCCTCGCCGTCGGGATCGCCCTCACCATCCTCCGCCTCGCCGGCGTCAGGCTGGTCAGCATCGGGCTGATCGGAGTCCTCGGCAACGGCATCGAGATCGGAGGCAGCCAATGCGGCATCGCTCTCCTCTGCGACCTCACCCTGCTCGTCTTCAAACGATTCGAGCGCGGCCTCTTCGAGATCGGCGTCCGACGTCTCGTCTTCAGTGAGTTCAGTCGCAACCTCGGCATCTGAAGCCGTGTCGTGATCCTCCGCCTCGTCCAGAACAACGGCATCGGCCGCGGCTTCCTGTTCGGCGGACGCTTGATCATCGGAGGCCGGCTCGCCGGTCTCCGCGAAGCCAACCTCGACCTCGGCCACGTCCACCTCGGACGATTCAGCGAATCCCGTCTCCGGCTCGTCGGTGGTCTCGACCACCCCGACGGCAGTCTCGGCTTCAGCCTGTCCGTGTTCGTGCGAGGCTGCGGGTCCGGCTTCGTCGGTTTCCGGATCGGCGACCGGGGCGAGCGCCAGATCGAGATCGCCGGCGTCCAGCGGCTCCTCGTCTTCGCGCAGCGTCGGATCGTCCGACGGCGTCGGCACGCTGAAGCCGGTCGGCAGGCGGGTATCGAGCAGGCCCGAGCCCTTGAGCTCTTCCAGCCCCGGCAGATCGCTCAACGCTTCGAGGCTGAACTGAGCCAGGAACGCATCGGTGGTGCCGAAGGTGAGCGGACGCCCCGGCGTCTTGCGACGGCCGCGCGGTCGAATCCAGCCGGTCTCGAGCAACACGTCGAGGGTGCCCTTGGACGTGACGACACCACGAATTTCTTCGATTTCGGCGCGGGTGATCGGCTGATGATAGGCGATGATCGCCAGCATTTCGATCGCAGCGCGGGACAGCTTGCGGGTCTCGGTGGTCTCGCGCGTCATCAGCCAGGCGAGATCGCCAGCGGTGCGGAAGGTCCACTTGTTGGCGATGCGCACCAGATTGACGCCGCGATGCGCGTAGTCCGCCTGCAGCTGCGCCAGCGCAGCCTTGATATCGACGCCTTCCGGCATCCGCTTGGCCAGCGCCGCCTGTTCGAGCGGTTCGGGCGAGGCGAACAGCAGGGCTTCGAGAAGACGCAACTCCTCGGGCCGGCTCTGCGGCTGCTGTTCGGTGACGACTTCGTCGCGTTCGATATGCGGTTCGAACTCCACGATGCGCTTCTCCGCCAGACTTGCCATGGCTCGCTCTCCTTCTTCCACTACCCTGCCGGAACTTCCGGCACGGCTGCCGCTTCCATCGCTGGAGACGGCGGACGCTTACGAAAATACAAAGGTGCCAAGGGGCCGGCTTGGTGCAGTTCGACTTCGCCTTCGCGCACGAGCTCCAGCGCGGCGGCAAAGCTCGATGCCAGCGCGGTGGCCCGCTGCGCAGGATCCGGCAGGTAGCGCAGCAGATATTCGTCGAGGCGGCTCCAGTCCTCGGCGAGGCCGACCAGCCGCTCCAGCGACGCGCGCGCCTCGCTCAGCGACCAAACCGTGCGGCGCGCGAGGTGAACGGTAGTGAGCACCCGCGACTGGCGCTGCGTGGCATAGGCGCTGAGCAGATCGTACAGGGTCGCCGTGAACTTCGGATGGCGGATCTCGTCGATCGACTCGGCCGCGCCGCGCGGAAACACGTCGCGCTGCAATTGCGGCCGGGTCATCAGCGCGTTCGCGGCTTCGCGGATCGCTTCGAGCCGGCGTAGCCGGTTGGCCAGCGCGGTCGCCATCTCCTCGGCGCTCGGGCCTTCCTGCGCCGGCGGCTCCGGCAGCAACAGTCGTGACTTGAGGAAGGCGAGCCAGGCCGCCATCACCAGGTAGTCGGCGGCGAGCTCGAGGCGGATCTTCCGCGCTTCCTCGATGAACAGCAGATACTGATCGGCGAGCGCCAGGATCGAGATCTTGTGCAGATCGACCTTCTGCTGCCGCGCAAGCGTGAGCAGCAGGTCGAGCGGGCCTTCAAAGCCTTCGATGTCGATAACGAGCGCCTCGTCCTGGTCGACCTGCTCCGCCGGCCGCCCAGTCTCGAATTGCAGAATTTCAGCGGTCATGCGCTCATCCCTGCGCGGCCGATCAAGGTTTCGAGTTCGGCCCGTGCTGCCGTGCGATCGAACGACTGCGCGGGCTTGCGCGACGCCAGCGCAGCCTCGGCGCGCGCAAGCGCCTTGCCGGACAGCTCGGGCACTTCGGCCGCCACTTGCCGCATCTCGTCGAGCTTGCCATTGCAATGCAGGACGACGTCGCAGCCGGCCGCGATGCTCGCCCGCGTGCGGTCCGCGATCGAGCCGTCCAGCGCATTCATCGAGACGTCATCGCTCATCAGTAGCCCTTGGAACCCGATCCGGCCGCGAATCACCTGATCGATGATTGTCGCAGAAGTGGTCGCGGGTTTGGCGGGATCGAGCGCGCTAAACACAACATGTGCAGTCATCGCCATCGGCAGGTCGGCGAGCGGCTGGAACGCGGCAAAATCGGTGCGTTCGAGCTCCTCCCGGGGCGCATCTACGGTCGGGAGGCGGAAATGACTGTCCGCGGTGGCCCGGCCATGACCGGGGATATGTTTGAGAACCGGCAGCACCGAGCCCTGCTCCAGCCCCTCGGTGACCGCCCGGGCGATCGCCGCGACCTTGGCGGGCTCGTTGCCGTATGCGCGGTCGCCGATCACTGCGTCGGCTCCGGCGACCGGCACGTCCGCGAGCGGCAGGCAGTCGACCGTGATGCCGAGGTCGGCCAGATCGGCGGCGATCAACCGCGCGCTCAGGCGTGCGGCGGCCAGTCCAAGCTGCGAATCAGTGTCGTAGAGTGCGGAAAAGACGGCGCCGCGGGGATAGACCGGCCAATGCGGTGGACCGAGCCGCTGCACCCGGCCGCCCTCCTGGTCGATCAGGACCGGAGCGTCGGGAGCGTCGATCAATCTGCGCAACTCAGCAACCAATCCAGCGACTTGCGCCGGATTGTCGACATTGCGCTTGAATAGGATGAAACCCCACGGTCGGGCTTCGCGGAGAAATCCGCGCTCCTCGTCCGTGATGCCCAGGCCGGAAATACCGGTAATGAAAGCGCGCGAAGTCATACTGGGCCGCTTAGCCCGCGCGCGCCTCCAGGGTCAAGGAAACCGCCGTTAATTCCTCTGGACGACGCACTGTCCGCCAGCAGATTTTAGACTGCCGCAGACCTGCTGCGCCTCATCGGGGGTTCCGAACGGTCCGACCATGGCGCGGTAATAGACGCCCTTGCTGCCTAGGTCGGCCCGCTTGATCAACGGAGACCGCGAGCCGAGCACCGACGGGAACTTGCCCTGTAGGGCGCGATAGGAGGCTTTCGCGTCCGCTTCGCTCCGCTGCGAGGAAATCTGCACCACATAGCCGCCGCTGGTCGCGGGAGCTTCGGCGGGAGGCAGCGAGGCGACCCGTTGATTGCTCTGCGGCGCCGCATTCGGATTCAGCGACAGCGGCGCGCTGCCGGCCGACGCATTGGCGTCCTCGACCTGTCGGGTCGCCGGTCGCTGTTGCGCCGCTGTAGGCGCGGGCGGCGTGCGCGCGGCCTGCTTGGCGGCGCCGGTATTGACCGCGGCAGCAGCCTGGTCGGCCTGGTCCGGCCGGATGCTGAACGTCTTGATCCGCCGCGGTTCCTCGTTAGCAATAGCGCCATTGCTCGAGGCCGGCAGGTTAGGCCGTGCGTTCGGCGACACCGAACCGACGGCCGGGGGATTCGGATTCTGATTGAGCTGCGGCAGGACCACGCGGGTCCCCTGCCCGGCGCGCGACGGATCGGCTGGCTGCTCCTCGCGAGAAACCAGCGCCTCGACACCATTTCCGGCCGCGAGCCGATCTTGAATCGGCTTGCCCGATGCATCCCCCGTCGCCGGCGCCGCCATCACCTTGGTCGGCGTCGGGTCGGCCTTGATCACCGGCGGCTCGCCGCTACGGCTACCGCCGCTGAACGTGCGATACGCAAATGCGCCGCCAGTGCCGACGACAGCCAGCGCAAGCACCGCGGCCACCGTCACCATGCTGTTGCGGCGCGGCTTGACGGCGCGCGTATCGGGCTCGTCGGCATAGCCGTCATCGTAGCCGTAAGGCGACTCCGGATAGTTGGCGTCCGGCCGCACCTGGAAAGGATCGGGCTGGCCGTAAAGAGCGTCGTCATAGCGCGCCGGGACGAATTGCGGCTGCTCCAGCGGCAACGACGGCTGAGCTGCACCGTACGCATCAGCGGACGGCCGGGTATCGAACCGAGCCGCATCGTACTGGTGCGGATCGAGCTGCTGCTGATCGAAATCTCGCGGGTCGAACTGCTGCGGGTCGAATTGCGAAGGCTGCACCGGGACCGGATCGAACTGCGGTTGCTCGAACCGCGGCTCGCTGGACCGTGGCTGATCATAGCCCCGCGAGTCGGCCAACCGCGGCGCGGCCGCTTTGACGAAGGATGGCGGCTTACTGAAGTCCGGACGCGGCGCCGGAGCCGGCTCAGGCTCGGCGGCACGGCGATGCTGCAGCCACGACGGCATCGGCTGCGGCGCCACCTCTTCGTCGAGCGGCGGCACCGGAGTGCTCGGACGGAAATCGGTCGCACGCGAAGACGGCCGGCCCTGCGCCGGCGGCGCTTGATTGCCGAACGGATCCGTCTGCCCGATCAGGCGAGCGAGCTCGGCGAGAGGATCGTTGTCAGTCTTGTGCTGGGCGTAGGCTGCGCGGGTCTCGTCGTCATCCGCCGGAAAGGGTCGGTCGTGGTATCGATCGGTCATGTGATGTCGCGTCCCATTCGGGAAAGCCGCCAAAACCCGCTTACGCAGACGATAAGCCGCTCTCAAAAGCCGCTACAGATCCCCAATCTGACCGGCCGTCCCCTATCGCATCTCGTCCGGCGCTGTGACGCCGAGAATGGCAAGCCCCGATGCCAGAACCGAGACGACGCCCTGAACCATTGCCAGTCGCGCCCTGCTAATCTCTGCATCATTATTGATAATGAAGCGTAAATGAGGCGCATCACGCCCCCGCGTCCAGTGCGCGTGAAATTCGCTGGCGAGATCGTAGAGGTAGAATGCGATCCGGTGCGGCTCGTGCGCCAGCGCCGCCGCCTCCACGGTTCGCGGAAACAGCGCCAGCCGGCGCAGCAGATCGAGCTCAGCGGGATCGGTCAACCGCTCGACCGCGGCATCCTTCAGGAACGCGATCCGGGCGGCCGTGCCCTCCGGCAGATCCGGGAACAGCTCCCGAGCATTGCGGAAGATCGAGTGCCCCCGGGCGTGGCCGTACTGCACGTAGAACACCGGATTGTCCTTGGACTGCTCGATCACCTTCGCGAGGTCGAAATCGAGCACGGCGTCGTTCTTCCGGAACAGCATCATGAACCGGACGGCGTCCGAACCAACTTCATCCACTACTTCACGAAGCGTGACGAAGTCCCCGGCCCGCTTCGACATCTTCACCGGCTCGCCGTTCCGCAGCAGACGCACGAGCTGGACGATCTTGACGTCGAGCGCGCCCTTTCCGGCCGTCACCGCCTGGACCGCAGCCTGCATCCGCTTGATGTAGCCGCCGTGGTCGGCACCGAGCACGTCCACCAGGGTCGGGCAGCCGGCGTCGAACTTCACCTTGTGATAGGCGATATCGGAGGCGAAGTACGTGTAGGAGCCGTCGGACTTCAGCAGCGGCCGGTCCACGTCGTCGCCATAGGCAGTGGCGCGGAACAACGTCTGCTCGCGGTCCTCGTAATCGTCGACCGGCGCGCCCTTCGGCGGCGGCAGACGCCCCTGATACACGTCGCCCTTGGCGCGCAGAAAGTCGATGGTATCTGCGACCCGATTGCGCTCGCCCTCGATCAGCGACCGCTCGGAGAAGAACACTTCGTGGGTGATGGAAAGAGCGGCGAGATCGCCCTTGATCATGTCCATCATCATCGCGATCGACTTGGCGCGGACGACCGGAAGCCACTGCGCTTCAGGCATCTCCCGCAAGGCCGGGCCGTATTCGGCCTTCAGCGCCTGCCCGACCGGGACGAGGTAGTCGCCCGGATAAAGCCCCTCCGGGATCTCGCCGATAACTTCGCCGAGCGCCTCGCGATAGCGCAGGAACGCGGAGCGCGCCAGCACGTCGACCTGCGCGCCCGCGTCGTTGATGTAGTACTCGCGCGTGACGTCGTAGCCGGCAGTCACCAGCAGGCTCGCCAGTGCGTCGCCGAACACCGCCCCGCGACAATGGCCGACATGCATCGGGCCGGTCGGGTTGGCTGAGACGTACTCGATGTTGACCTTCTCGCCGCCGCCGATCCGGCTGCGGCCGTATTCAGCGCCTGCATCGAGCACGACGCGGAGCGCCTGCGCCCACACCGCCGGCTTGAGGGTCAGGTTGATAAAGCCCGGGCCGGCGATTGCCACGTCGGCAATCTGCTCTTCGGCCCGCAGCTTCTCGGCGATCTTGTCGGCGAGATCGCGCGGCTTCGCCTTCGCCTCCTTGGCCAGCACCATCGCCGCGTTGGTCGCCATGTCGCCGTGCGAGGCGTCCTTGGGCGGCTCGACCACAATGCGCGCCAGATCGATCCCGGCCGGCAGCACGCCCTCGGCGATCAGCGCGGCGCAGGCCGCGTGCACGCGCGACAGAACATGGGCGAAAAGGTGCGTGGACGTCGTTTGATCGGACATGGCTGCAATGGGATTGGAAAGGCGGCCATTCGGCCGGTCCGGGGCCGCCTAACGCAATTCGGGGGTCGAGTCAAAGAGCCGCTGGTGCTCGTTGATCGCGTAGCGGTCGGTCATGCCGGCAATGAAGTTGCGGATGCGGCGGAAGCGGTCGGCCTCGCACTCCGCGACCGGTCCGTCCGCCGGCAGCCAGTCCGGCGGCAGATCGGCGGGATGCTCGCAGTAGCGCTTGAACAGGTCAGCCACGATCGCTTCGGCATCGCGCATCACCGCCATTACCCGCTCGGCCCGGTACATGTGGGTCCAGAGGAAGGCCTTGATCTCGGCCTCCGCGGTGGCGATGTCGGCCGGGAAAGCGACCATCGCGGTCGCCGCACGGCGGACCTCCTCGGCCGACCGCGGCGCCGTGGCGGCCAGGCGCCGAACCGTCTCGGCTGTCACCGCGCGGATCAGGCGCGAGATCAGCTCCCGCACCAGTTCCGCTCCACGCCGGCTCTCGGCCAGAATGGGATACCGGCGATCGATCTCGTCGATGATCTCGGCGGCGAGCGGCACGGCGCGCAGATCGTCGACCCGGAACAGCCCGGCCCGCAGGCCGTCGTCGATATCGTGCGCGTCGTAGGCGATATCGTCGGCGATCGCCGCGACCTGCGCTTCGAGCGAAGCGAAGCTCCACAGCTCGAGGTCGAACCGCAGATTGAATTCGGCGATGCCCGGCGGCACTCCGCGTTCGACATAGCGTGGCAGCGGTTTGCCGGCCCGGTCGGTCAGCGGGCCGTTGTGCTTGACCACGCCCTCCAGCGTCTCCCAGGTCAGATTGAGCCCGTCGAACTCCGGATAGCGATGCTCCAGCGCCGTCAGCACCCGCAGCGTCTGGGCGTTGTGGTCGAAGCCGCCATGATCGCGCAGGCAGGCGTCCAGCGCCCGCTCGCCGGCATGGCCGAACGGCGGATGACCGAGGTCGTGCGCCAGCGCCAGCGTCTCGGTGAGGTCCTCGTCGAGCCCGAGCTGGCGGGCGATCGCCCGCGCGATCTGGGCGACTTCGAGGCTGTGGGTGAGCCGGGTCCGGTAGTGATCGCCTTCATGAAACACGAAGACCTGGGTCTTGTGCTTGAGCCGGCGGAAGCCGTTGGAGTGGATCACCCGGTCGCAATCGCGCCGGAACGCGCTGCGGTTGCTGCTCGGCGGCTCGGCGAATTGCCGGCCGCGGCTGCGGTCCGGATCGCAGCCATAGGCTGCGCGAGGAGCTGCCATCCCGACCGACACGCTGAAGCTATCCTTGACCCGTTTGATTCTCGATTGCGGTGCACTTAACTATGGCTTGCATGGAAATCCAATGACGGCACAATCCCTATTCGGGATACGGAGCGACAGATGACCGACACCAGCGTCACCATCAGCGAGCGCGCGGCGCGCCGGATCGGCGAAATCCTCAAGGGCGAAGGCGACGGCGCGATGCTGCGGATCAGCGTCGAAGGCGGCGGCTGCTCGGGCTTTCAATACAAGTTCGACGTCGATCGCGCCAAGACCGACGACGACCTGGTGATCGCCCGCGACGGCGCCGTGGTGCTGGTCGACTCCGCCTCGGTACCGTTCTTGGCCGGCTCGGAAGTCGATTTCGTCGACGACCTGATCGGCGCGTCGTTCCGCGTCAACAACCCAAATGCGACCGCATCCTGCGGCTGCGGGACGAGCTTCTCGATCTGAGCCCGGTGCCGTTCCTGACGGGATAGCGGCGAAAAGACGTTTGCGGGCAGATCTCGATCCCGAGATCTGCCCGCAATGGTTTCTGCCGACGGAGTTACACCTCGAGCGGCTCAGGTCCCGTTCGGTCGCCTACGAGAACGTTCCCGTGGTCCCCGCGAGATTGGTACACATCGTCCCCTTGAAGGGACCGTTGGTCGGCCCGACCTGATATTCCTTGAAGACAGCCAGTCCGCCGGGATTGCTGAGATTGGTGATCGTCGTCGGCAGGTCGAAATTGACGGCGTTGCCGGTCGAGATCACGCCAGTGCCGGCTTCGTTCTTGACCACCGCGTTGGGTGCGATCGGCGCCAGCAGACCGCTCGAGGTGACGGCCCGCTCCACCAGACCGAGCGTACCATCGGCCAGCGAACTCACCGCCATGTTCTTCACCGTCCAGGTGCCGTCGACATTGTAGGTCACATTGAACGTCGTGAAGCCGGGCGTCGCGTCGCAGAGCGCCGCGTTGATCGACGAACTGGTGAAGTTCATGACCGTGCCGGCGGTGTAGCTCCCGGTCTGCACGTAGAACTTGATGATCGGCTGACAGTCGAGATTGTTGTTCGGCTGAACCGTCACGAAGTTCGACAGGGTGATGGCGCCGGACAGCGCCTGCACGGCGGAGCCCGCGTTGTAGTTGGTCAGCACCGGATTGAAGGTCGGCGTCACGATCCGGAACGACCCCGCTTGCGGACCCGCGGTGTAGGCGGGAACAGACAGGCCCAACGAAGGCGACACGGTCATGTTGGTCGTGTTGTTGGTCTGCGGTCCACCGGAGGCCGAGGTGAGATTGATGGCCTGGATCGCCGCCAGTTGCCCGGACGGCTGGCCGATCTGAGGCGGTTGCACCTGCTGCTGCACGCCCGCGTAGTACTGCAGGATCATCGTGAAGGTGAGAACCGCACCCGACGTGCTGTAGGGCAGCAAGGCCTGGCTGTAGAGGCTGTTGGTGTAGACCTGCTGGCCGCCGGAATACGCAGCGGGTTGCTGGAAGAAGAAGAAGTTCTGCATCACGTTGCTGTTGTTCGTGACGTTGATCGTAATGGTCGTCGGCATTTTGACCTCCTGCCGGATCGATCCGGCCCAGATTACCGCTGGCTTGAATCAACCAGCCGCCACACAACTTATACGTGTATTTTACACCGAACGACGGTTTCTGATTGCGTCGCCGGCAAGGCGCACCCCGGGCTGCTTGCATTCAGCGCAAGCGGCCGACGTCCTGCCCGCGTTCTTCTTGAGCAAGTACAGATTGAACGAAGGCGACAAGCAGCGTTTTGGACCGCTCACTCATTGCGACCTCGGCTTGCCGCATACTGGACAGGAATCCGGACTCCCGCCGATCGAGCGAGCCAGCGGGTGGCTTCGGCGCATCGATTGCCCCCTCGCCGGTCAAGAACCAATCGAGCGAGATATCGAGCGCACGACACAGCAGCACCACGTGCTCGACCGACATCGGGGCATTGTTTTTCCACCGCGTGATCGTGCTCTCGTTCACGCCGATCGCGAATGCCAAAGCGTGCTGCTTGGTCATGCCCCGCAGCCGCATGGCTTGCACCATCCTCTCGCCACGGCTGGACATCAGGTACTCCGCACGCGCCCCAGAAACACAACCATAGCGTGTATCTCCAAGCATCGTGTACGGAAACAAGCCTCGTGCATTTACGAGGATCACCCGATCGCCAGCGCTCTCGGGAGGACGGCTTCAGAATGGAGGCGAGGCTGCCAGACGGCCGATGCGTCACATCTCCCGACGCGGGCGTTCGGCTCGATCGTGCGAGATAAGAAACGGCAATTACTCTGCCGCGGTCGCGCGCGGCTGCACGCCTTCGCCGACCTCTTCGAGCTGAGGCTCAAGCCGCCGCTTCAAGCGGCCGTCTATCTTGTCGAGATAGATGTAGATCACCGGCGTGATGAACAGCGTCAGCAACTGCGAGACCAGCAGGCCGCCGACGACAGCAACGCCGAGCGGCTGGCGCAACTCGGCACCAGCGCCGGCGCCGAGCGCGATCGGCAGCGTGCCGAAGATCGCCGACAGCGTGGTCATCATGATCGGCCGGAACCGCAGCAGCGCGGCCTCCCGGATGGCGTGCTCGGCCGATAGCCCGACGCGGCGCCGCTCCAGCGCGAAGTCGACCATCATGATGGCGTTCTTCTTGACGATGCCGACCAGCATGACGATGCCGATCATCGCGATCACCGACAGCTCCATCTTGAACAGCATGAGCGTCAGGATCGCGCCAATGCCGGCGGACGGCAGGCCGGAGATGATCGTGATCGGATGGATGAAGCTCTCGTAGAGAATGCCGAGGATCACGAACGCAGCGAACACGGCGGCGAGGATCAGTACGCCCTGCCCGCGCAGACTCTCCTGGAACACCTGTGCGGTGCCGGAGAAGCCGGTGAAGATCGTCGCCGGCAGATTGGAGTCGCGTTCGATCTGGGTGATGCGATCGACGGCCTCGCCGAGCGAACGGCCTTCGGCGAGATTGAACGAGATCGTCACCGCTGGCTGCTGGCCCTGGTGATTGATCTGCAACGCGCCGACGGTCGGCACCATCCGCGCCACTGCTTCGATCGGGATGGTCTGATTGTTTTGGGTCTTCAGATAGAGTTTCGAGAGGTCATTCGGATCCGCGCGAAACTGCGGCTGGACCTCGAGGATGATCTGGTAATCATTCGTCGGCGTATAGATCGTGCCGATCTGCCGCGAGCCGTAGGCATTGTAGAGCTGGTTACGCACCTGGTCGACGGTGATGCCGTAGACGGCCGCTTTCTCGCGGTCGATCTCGACCGTCATCTGCGGATTGCGGATATAGAGATCGGTGGTGACGTCGAGCAGGCCCGGCAGCTTGGCGATCTTGTCGCGCATCTCGGGCGCGAGGCGATACAGCGCCTCGGTGTCGCTGCCCTGCATCACATATTGATACTGGCTCTTCGAGATACGCCCGCCGATGTTCAGGTTCTGAATGCTCTGGAAAAACGCCTGGACACCCGGCACCTGCGCCGCCTGCTGGCGCAGCCGCGCGATTACCTTTGGGGCCGGATCGCGCTCCTTGACCGGCTTCAGGCCGACGAACAGCCGGCCGTAATTGGCGGTCGGATTTGGACCGCCGGCGCCGACCGTACTGTTGATGTAGTCGACCGCCGGGTCTTCGCGCAGGATCTGCACCAGCGCGAGCTGGCGCTCCTTCATCGCCTCGAACGAGGTGTCGGTCGCGGCCTCGGTGACGCCAATCAGGAAGCCCGTGTCTTCCTGCGGAAAGAAGCCCTTCGGCACCACCATGTACAGATAGATCGTGCCGCCGAGCGTCGCGAAGGTCACCATCAACATCAGGAATTTGTGCGCCAGCACCTTGTCGAGCGCCCATTCGTAGCCGCGCAGCCAGGCGGCGAACATCGCCTCGAAAGCGCGCAGCACGATGTTCTCGCGCTTGTGCGGATCGTGCGCCTTGAGCATCCGCGCGCACAGCATCGGCGTCAGCGTCAACGAGACGAAGCCGGACACCAAAATGGCAATCGAGATCGTGACGGCGAATTCGCGAAACACCCGGCCGACGATGCCGCCCATCAGCAGCACCGGGATGAACACCGCGATCAGCGACAGCGTGATCGAGATGATGGTGAAGCCGATCTCGCGCGCGCCCTTCAGCGCCGCCTCGAACGGCCGCATGCCGTCCTCGATATGGCGCATGATGTTCTCGAGCATCACGATGGCGTCGTCGACCACGAAGCCCACCGACAGCGTCAGCGCCAGCAGCGTCATGTTATTGATCGAGAAGTCGAGCATGTACATCACGGCGAAGGTGCCGAGCAGCGAGATCGGCACCGCCAGCGCCGGGATGAAGGTCGCCGAGGCCTTGCGCAGGAACAGGAAGATCACCAGCACGACCAGCACCACGGCGATCGCCAGCGTCTCCTGCACGTCGAACACTGCCTGCCGCACCGAGATCGAGCGGTCCATCGTCACCGTCATCTCGACCGACGGCGGGATCTGCGCGCGCAGCGACGGCAGCCGCTCGCGGACGAGATCGACCACCGCCACCGTGTTGGCGTCCGGCTGCTTCTGGATCGCCAGCACGATGGCGCGATCGTCGTTCAGCCAGGTGGCGAGCCGATCGTTCTCGACGCTGTCGTAGATCCGCGCGACCTCGTCGAGCTTGACCGGCGAGCCATTCCGCCACGCCACCACGATCTGGCGATAGTCGGCGGCCTTGTCCATCTGGCCGGAGGCCTGCAGCACGAAGTCCTGCTTCGGGCCGCTCATCGTGCCGACCGGCGTCGAGGAGTTGGCGCGCGCCACAGCAGCGCGGATGTCCTCGAGCGACAGCCCGCGCGCAGCCGCGGCTTCCGGATCGGCCTGCACCCGCACGGCGAATTTCTGCGGTCCGTAGATCACCACCTGCGCGACGCCGGGGATCTGCGACAGCGCCTGGCCGATGGTGATGTCGCCATATTCGTTGACGGTCGACAGCGGCAGCGTCGCCGAGCTCAGCGCCACGAACAGCACCGGAAACTCCGCGGGGTTCACCTTGCGGAAGCTCGGCGGCGTCGTCATCTCGATCGGCAACCGCCGCTGCGCGATCGTCAGCGCGGTCTGCACGTCGAGCGCGGCCGCGTCGATGTTGCGGCCGAGATCGAACTGGATCGTGATCACCGACGTGCCTTGCGACGAGTTCGACGACATCGAGGAGATGCCGGCGATGGTCGAGAGCTGGCGTTCGATGATCCCGGCGACCGAGGCCGCCATGGTATCGGCGCTGGCGCCCGGCAGCGTCGCGGTGACGGCGATGGTCGGAAAGTCGACCTTGGGCAGCGCCGAGACCGGCAGCAGCCGATAACCGAAAATCCCGAAGACGACGATCGACGCGGTGATCAGCATCGTCATCACCGGCCGGCGGATACACAGCTCGGAGAGCGTCATCGGATCAGGCCCCGGCCTTCCGGCTGCGCGGTTCGACCTTTGTGCCCTCGGACAGCAGCAGCTGGCCATCGGTGACGATGTCCTCACCGCCGGCCAGCCCTTCCACGATCACGCTCTCGCCCATATGGGTGCGGCTGACGCTGACGTGCTGCACATGGGCAACGCCATCCCGGATGACGAACACGAAATTGCCGCTCTGGCTGCGCTGAACCGCCACCGTCGGCACCGTCACAGCTTCCTCGGTTCGCACAGTGAGCCGTGTGTTGACCAGCGTGCCCGGCCATAGCGTTTCGTTGTCGTTGTCCATGATGCCGCGAACCGTCACCATGCCGGTCGTGGCGTCGACGGTGTTCTCGACCATCGCGACTTTGCCCTGCTCCGACCTCCCGCTGCCGGGAATCGTCGCGGTGACGCTGGCGGTGTTGGCCTTCATCGCGTCGCGCAGATCGCCCAGCACGCGCTGAGGCACGGCGAAGGTGACATAGACGGGCGCCATCTGATTGATGGTCGCGAGCGGTGCGGTGTCGGCGGGGCGGACGAAGTTGCCGATCTTGACATTGGCGGCGCTGATCCGGCCGGGGAACGGCGCGCGGATGATGGTGTAGCTCTTCTGGACGCGGAGATTGTCGAGCGCCGACTGCGCGCCCCTGATGGTGCCGGCGAGGATGTCGGCCTGGGTCTTGGCGTTGTCGAGATTGACCTGGGTGGTGGCGCCTTTGCCGATGAGCTCGTTGTAGCGATTCAGATCGCGCTCGGCGCCGGCGAGCTGCGCGCGGTCGCGGGCCAGATTGCCTTCGGCTTGCTCGATCTGGGCATCGATCTGCCGCGCGTCGAGGGTGAACAGCAGATCGCCCTCGTTGACCCGCGCCCCATCCTCGAAGTGCACGCTGACGATCGTCGTCTCCAGCCGCGACTTCAGAGCAACACTGGAGATCGGGGTCACCATGCCGATCGCATCGACATCGATCGGAACCGGCTTGCGGACCGCCTTCGCTGCATCGACGGCGACCACGCGGCTGCGCGGCGCGGTCTTGGTCGCCGTGTGCTTGTCCGACCAGTACGGCCGCAGCTCGTAGGCGGCAAAACCGCCCGCGGCGAGCACGATGGCGATGATGATCCAGCGTCGCTTCGTCATGACACTCCGTGGCCGGCCTGTCGCGGGGCCGCGCCACAGCCCGTCCCGCTCCCTGAATTTAGCGCTCGATTTTACAAAGACTTATCACAGCGGCCGGCGCCATGGTATGGCAGCGGCCGGATATATTGCCACGGGTGCCTCGATGCGGATTGCGACCTGGAATGTGAACTCGATCCGTCAGCGGCTCGATCATCTTCTCAGTTGGCTGAATGACTGTCAGCCGGACGTGGTCTGCCTGCAGGAGATCAAATGCATCGATGAGGCATTCCCCCGAGAGCCGATCGAGGCGCTCGGCTACAACGTCGTCACCCACGGCCAGAAGACCTTCAACGGCGTAGCCTTGCTATCCAAATATCCGTTGGAAGAAGCCACCCCGCGGCTGGCCGGTGACGAGAACGATGTCCATGCCCGTTTCCTTGAGGGCGTGATCTCGCTGAAGCGCGGCGTCGTCCGCGTCGCCTGCCTCTATCTGCCCAACGGCAACCCGGTCGGCAGCGAGAAATATCCCTACAAGCTGAGCTGGATGTCGCGACTTCTTCAGTATTCGCAGGAACGGATGAAGACGGAGGAGCCGCTGATCCTGGCCGGCGACTTCAACGTCATCCCGCAGCCCGAGGACGTCCACAATCCGGCCGCCTGGGTCGAGGACGCGCTGTTCCGGCCGGAGACCCGCGAGAGCTTCCAGGCCCTGCTCGGCCTCGGCCTGACCGACGCTCTGCGCGCCACCACCGACGCGCCCGGTCAGTACACCTTCTGGGACTATCAGGCCGGCGCCTGGCAGAAGAACTGGGGCATCCGCATCGACCACCTGCTGCTATCGCCCCAGGCCACCGACAGGCTGCGTGGCGTGGGCATCGACAGCTATGTGCGGAATTGGGAAAAGCCGTCCGATCACGTGCCGGTGTGGGCGGATTTCGACCTGGAGACGGCGTGAGGTCAACCACCTCGAACAAGGCACCGTCACTCTAAGGCGAGGCGCCGACAATTCAGACGATCCGGATACGCCCGCCTTCAGCACGTCATCGCTAGCAGGAGCCGGCAGCGACGACTGGATAGAGCCTCAGTCCCGCCGGCCCTGCACCCAGTGCTCGAGCATCTGCAGCGCCATGGCGCGGTCGTCGTCCGAAGCCTTGGAGAAGGCGCGGTTATAGCTGTCCTTGATCCAGGTCTCTTCCGGCGCGGCGCTGTCACGGGCGAGCGTCAGCCACATGAGGCCGCGGGCGGCCTGCCGGGGCAGCTTCTCGCCGTTGAACAGCAACTGGCCGAGCATCGCCTGGGCCTGGTGCTGCCCCTTCTGCGCCGCGAGGCCGAGCCAGCGTGCGCCGTAGCGGAAGTCGCGCGGCATGCCGATGCCTTCGATATACAGCCGGGCGAGATCATACTGCGCGTCGGCGTTGCCGAAATACGAGGCGGCATAGGAGAACATCTCGCGTGCCCGCTCCGGATCACGCTTGATCTTCGAGTTCGGAATGCCGTCGAGATAATAGCGCCCGAGCGCCACGAAGGCGTTGGCGACGATCGCCGCCTGCGGCGCGGACGGGCTGTCCTCGGCATGGGCGTTGGCGATCTTGCTGAAGTAATCGAAAGCGCGCAGGTCGTCCTGCACCACACCGTTACCGTCGGCGTACATCCGGCCGAGCCGCCACTGGGCGATCGGGTGGCCGCCCTCGGCCGCGTATTGCAGCGCGCTCAGCGAGGTCGTGGTGGTCTCGGGGGGGATCGCCTTCTTCAGCGCCGGCGCCGTGCCGGGCTGAGACGACGCGACCGGGATCGCGGTGTTCTCCGGGTTCACCGGGGTGCCCTCGAAGGCGAACGCCGGCGCCAGGGCAGCCGTAGCGCCCATCACCCACGCGACACAAACCGTACGCTTAAACATCCGCATAGCAATGCTTCTCGACCGCCCCGCCCGGACGGGTCATGGCGCCGAAAAAGGCGTGTCCGACCTGCAGGGCATATTCCGAAAGCGCATCCGACGAGTCATCTGTCGCGCGAGCTGTCCATTCGGACGGGCCGGGCACGAGATCGTCGGTCAAATTCGTGTTAACGGCCGCGCCGGGCGCAGCGTAGTCGATCGGGGCGGCCACAGCGTCTTGCGCACGCATCGGAACGGCATGATCGCGCTCCAACCAGCGTGCGGGCCAGGACGACGGCAGCTTCGACATTCCCGCGACCTTCCAGATCGCACCTTCTGGTGCGAGATTTCCGTTCGGCCCGACGGAGCCGGCCAAAACGACCGAGCGCTGCGTCTGCCGCACCAGCTCTCGATGCAAAGTCCACGTCACGAACGTCCCACCTTCAACGATCGTCCGGCCGGAATTGGTCGGACGGTCGCCGCGCAGGAAGCCTTGATCGAGCTGGGTCTTCATCAAGAGCGGTATGTTGCCAACATCTGCTTTGTCTTTGGCGACATCACGGCCGGCTGACTGCAAATCCGCGACACATGGTGTCTTTTTGAAGACTGCGGCGGTTACAAATCGGTCGCTGCTGATACGGCTTTGTTGGGTAAGGGACCGCCACTGCGATGCAGCATCGGAGGTCCGTTCGGCTGGCGCGACGATGGAGTCGAGATCGCGAACGGCGAAAGCGCGCGCCGACAACGCGGGCGCTTGCCGCTCCGGAAGCTTCGACTTGCTATCCGCCTTCGCGTCCATCCTTGACCCGCATCCCGGCCGATTCTCGGCCAGCGCCACAACGAACAATTCCACCGACCTGGGCCCATGCCTTCATGAGCCTGTCTTGGGACGATGGTCTCATTGACCGGTGTGGCTAAAAAGCGGCGCGTGCAAGAGCGACCGTCAAAGACGGTTAAATCATCCGGAACTGTGGCGGAGACGCAACAAACGTTGCCCGGCAGCCACCACTAATCGGTCGCCTAACTGATTAGAATGCGGCTGGAAGCCGACGCCTCAGGCGTTCAGCACTTTGCCATAGGCGTCGAGCACGGCTTCCTTCATCATCTCCGACAGGGTGGGATGCGGGAAGACGGTGTGCATCAGCTCTTCCTCGGTGGTCTCGAGGTTCATCGCCACGACGTAGCCCTGGATCAGCTCGGTGACTTCGGCGCCGATCATGTGAGCGCCGATCAGCTGGCCGGTCTTCTTTTCGAAGATCACCTTGACCAGGCCCTGGTCCTCGCCGAGTGCGATGGCTTTGCCGTTGGCAGTGAACGGGAAGCGGCCGACCCGGATGTCGCGCCCCTGCTCCTTCGCCTTGGCCTCAGTGAGGCCCACGGAGGCGATCTGCGGGTTGCAGTAAGTGCAGCCCGGGATCAGGCTCTTATCGAGCGGATGGGGGTGCAGGCCCTTGATCGCCTCGACACAGACCACGCCCTCATGCTCGGCCTTGTGCGCCAGCATCGGCGGTCCGGCGATGTCGCCGATCGCGTAGATCCCCGGCACGTTGGTCTTGCCAAGCCCGTCAGTGACGATGGTGCCGCGTTCGATCTTCACCCCGAGCTTCTCCAGCCCGAGATTCTCGACATTGCCGACGACGCCGACCGCCGAAATCACCCGCTCGAACTCCTCGGTGAACGGCTTGCCGTCACCCGCATCGATGGTGGCGACGACGCTGTCGGCCTTCTTGTCGAGCTTGGTGACCTTGGTGCCGGACAAAATCCGGATGCCCTGCTTCTCGAACCGCTTGCGCGCCAGCGTGGCGATCTCGGCGTCCTCGACCGGCAGAATTTGCGGCAGCACCTCGACCACGGTCACCTTGGAGCCCATGGTGTGGAAGAACGAGGCGAACTCGATGCCGATCGCGCCGGAGCCGACCACCAGCAGCGACTTCGGCATCTTCTCGGGCACCATCGCCTCGAAATAGGTCCAGATCAGCTTCTTGTCCGGCTCGAGCCCGGGCAACGCCCGCGGCCGCGCGCCGGTGGCGATGATGATGTGCTTGGCCTGATAGCTGCCCGGGCCGATCGTGCCCTTCGGGGCTTCGGTCTTCGAGGCCGTGACGGTGATCTTGCCGGGCGCGTCGATCGTCGCCTGGCCCCAGATCACCGAAACCTTGTTCTTCTTCATCAGAAAGCCAACGCCATCGTTGAGCCGCTTCGACACCCCGCGCGAACGCTGCACCACGGCCTTCGGATCGTAGCTGATATTGTCGGCCGACAGCCCGTAGTCCTTGGCGTGCTGCATGTAGTGATAGATCTCGGCCGAGCGCAGCAGCGCCTTGGTCGGGATGCAGCCCCAGTTCAGGCAGATGCCGCCGAGATGCGTCTTCTCGACGATCGCGGTCTTGAACCCGAGCTGCGCCGCCCGGATCGCCGCGACATAGCCGCCGGGACCGGAGCCGATGATGATGACGTCGAAGGAGGTGTCGACCGGCACAAAAAGCTCCCGCCAAACAAAAGAGACACACCAGACCAGCATTGACGACCACGTCAATTACTGCTGAACCAATCCTAGGATTTGGTACGCCTTAGCAGGCCACCACGATTAATCAAGCAGGTCGGGTAAACTCGAATTACTGGGAATGACTGGCGCGTCTCGAACATCTTCTGCTGATGCAGATAAACTGACTAAGCTTATCGCCAAGTCCCTAAATAGATCATCGGCATGTCGGCGAAGGACCTCTTCCGCAACCCAAGATTCATAAGATCGATCCCAAAACCAGAGGTCGCTTCCTTGAACCATCCTGGATCTAGCAAAACCTAAGACGTCTGCTGCATTCTGACGTTCAAATTGACCGCGAATTAGCAATAGCAGCTGCATTAACAGCGCTGGCGTCTGCGGGAGCACACCTTCCTTCTTTTTAAGTGCGACGTGATTCCTCAAAAGCGACTTGAATTCAGCATCTACAACTAGCCGTGACGCCAATACTTTTGAGTACTGATGCGCAAGATATTTGAGATCGGCCTCAGCCTCACCGCCCCCAGTTTTTCCTAATTCAGCGACAATATTATCGAAGGAGCGAACGGCAACAAGCTCTGGCCTAGCGCGATGCATCTCAGGCGCCAATCTACGAAGCCGACGCCGCATTTCTTGCTTCTTAGCACTTCGGAATGAGAAAAAGAAGAAGGAGCCGAATGCTAGCAGGGTGACCGAAAACACCACCCAAGCCAGACCGACTAGCAAATAGACAATTGCTTCAGTCCACAATCCTTGGTCTCCAATCTGCACAATCCCAGACCCAGCCACGACCGTCCTTTGCTAATCAGCACGTCCTTCACTTTGCTTCAGCTCCAATTCGTGAAGCAACTGCTCGCCCACAAATGTGAGCATCACCACCGTAAAAAAGAGGCAGATCACAGCAGTTCTGATTAAATTAGTGGGATCAAACGATATCGAAAGAACATGCTTATCAATCAAAGATGAAATAAAATACAATACACCAGAAAAAATCATCACCAAGGCAAGTACAAGGTTGATGTAGTTCAGAAAAAAAGCCCTTCCGCTAGCTGCCGGGTCAAACTGGCGCTTCGAAAGAAACAAGTCCGACCAATAGGCGAGCCCAACCGCCACACATACGTAGCAAGAATCAGGAAGGAGATCCTTGATCAGAACACCTGACCAGAAGCCATTCGCAAAGAACGCAGTATTTTGCCACTCCATGAAATATCTTAAGAGGAGAAATGGACCTATGCTGATAATTAGAGCAAGGACCCAAGCGAGAGTCCGTCGCCTCACACATAAAGTCTTGAAATACTCTGTTACCGTCATTGCATTCTCAAATTTGAAATGAACAGCGGGTGATTAGCATCAGAACAGGCAAGATTCCAGAAACTACTCCAGATTGAGCAGCCATCCTTTGGGCTACACCATCATCATCACTGGATTTTCGATCAGCGTCTTGAACGCACCGATCAGTTCGGCGCCGAGGGCGCCGTCAACGGCGCGGTGATCGCAGGACAGCGTCACGCTCATCATGGTGGCGATCTCGATCTTGCCGTCCTTGACGATGGCGCGCTGCTCGCCAGTGCCGACCGCAAGGATGGTGGCGTGCGGCGGGTTGATCACCGCGGTGAAGTCCTTGATGCCGTACATGCCGAGGTTCGACACCGCGGTGGTGCCGCCCTGATACTCTTCGGGCTTCAGCTTGCGGGCCCGCGCGCGCGCGGCAAAATCCTTCATCTGCGCGGAGATCGACGACAGCGAGGCCACCTCGGCGCTGCGGATGATCGGCGTGATCAGGCCGCCCGGCATCGCCACCGCGACGCCGATGTCGGAGTGCTTGTGCTTGAGCATCCCGGCTTCGGTCCACGACACGTTGGCGTCGGGCACGCGCTGCAGCGCGACCGCCATCGCCTTGATCACGAAATCGTTGACCGAGATCTTGTAGGCCGGCTTGCCGTCCTTGTCCTTCGGCGCGGCGGCGTTGATGTCTTCGCGCGCGGACAGCAGCCGGTCGAGGTTGCAGTCGATCGTCAGATAGAAATGCGGGATGGTCTGGGTCGACTGCGTCAACCGCTGCGCGATGGTCCGGCGCATGCCGTCGTGCGGCACCACCTCGTAGCTGCCCTCCGGATACAGCGCGCGGATCTGCTGATCCGACATCGACGGCGCGATGGCGGGACCGGCTGCTGCGGGTGCCGCGCCAGGCGCCGCCTTCAGGCCGCCGCCGGCCTTGGCCTGCTCGACATCGCGCGCGACGACACGGCCATGCGGGCCGGTGCCGTTGATCCGTGATAGCTCGATGCCGGCATCTTTCGCCAGCCGCCGCGCCAGCGGCGACGAGAACACGCGGGCACCGTTGCTCGTGGCTGCGTCCTTCGAGACGGGCGCTTTCGCGCCCTCCTCAGGACGAGGAGCTGTATGTGTTGCAGCTTTGTTTGCGGACGCGTTTGTCTCGGACGCAGCCTTGCTCCCTGCACTGCCCTCATCCTGAGGAGCCCGCGCAGCGGGCGTCTCGAAGGATGCCGCTGCGGGCTTGGGCGCGTCGTCGGCTTTGGCCACGTCCTGCTTCGGCGCGGCTTTGCCGGCCCCTGCTCCCGCCGCCTTGACGTCCTCGCCGTCGCCGGCGAGCACCGCGATGACGTCGTTCACCGGCACGTCCTGCGTGCCCTCGGGCACCAGGATCTTGGCCAGCGTGCCCTCGTCGGAGGCTTCGACTTCCATCGTCGCCTTGTCGGTCTCGATCTCGGCGATGACGTCGCCGCTCTTGACCTTGTCGCCCTCCTTCTTCAGCCACTTCGCAAGGTTGCCCTTCTCCATGGTCGGCGACAGCGCGGGCATCAGAATGTTGATCGGCATGGCGAAACCTTATTGCGGCCGTTCGGTCGTGCTGCCCATGTCGGACGGGCGCGCGATCTCGGACTCGAACATCTCGACGATGCGCTCCAGCGCTTCGTCCTCGGTGTAGTTGCTCTCGCGCGAATAAGCGCGCGCGGCATGACGGGCGATGTCGACCAGCAGCAGCCCCCACATCTCGGGCTCTTCGAACGCGCGCATGAACGCGATCGACAATCCGCCGTCGAGCACGAAGGCGCGCAGCACCTCGGTGGCGTCCTCGCGGCCCTCGACGTCGGGCGGCAGCGGCTGTTGCTTGGGACCAGCCATCGGGGCTTACCGATAACAGACGGCCTTCGCCGCCTCGACGACTTCGGCAACGCTCGGCAGCGCCAGCTTTTCGAGATTGGCCGCGTAAGGCATCGGCACGTCCTTGCCCGACACGCGCGTCACCGGCGCGTCGAGATAATCGAAGGCGTGCTCCATGATACGCGCGGCGAGCTCGGCGCCGACGCCGTTCTGCTGCCAGCCTTCCTCGATCGTCACGGCACGGCCGGTCTTCTTGACCGACGCAATGATGGTGTCGGTGTCGAGCGGCCGCAGCGTGCGCAAGTCGATGACTTCGGCGTCGATGCCCTCGCCGGCCAATTCCTCGGCCGCCTTCAGCGCGTAGGTCATGCCGTGGGACCAAGAAATCAGCGTGACCTGCGAGCCCTCGCGCACGACGCGGGCCTTGCCGATCGGGATCACGTAGTCGTCGAGCTTCGGCACTTCGCCGTGTTGCCCGTACAGCATCTCGTGTTCGAGGAAGATCACCGGATTCGGATCGCGGATCGCCGCCTTGAGCAGCCCCTTGGCGTCGGCGGCCGAATACGGCGCCACGACCTTGAGGCCCGGGATCTGGGAGTACCAGGACGAGTAGTCCTGGCTGTGCTGGGCGGCGACGCGCGAGGCGGCGCCGTTCGGGCCCCGGAACACGATCGAGCAGCCGAGCTGGCCGCCCGACATGTACAGCGTCTTGGCCGCCGAGTTGATGATCTGGTCGATCGCCTGCATGGCGAAGTTGAAGGTCATGAATTCGACGATCGGCTTCAGCCCGGCCATCGCGGCGCCGACGCCGACGCCCGCGAAGCCGTGCTCGGTAATCGGCGTATCGATCACCCGGCGGTCGCCGAATTCCTGCAGCAGCCCCTGCGTGACCTTGTAGGCGCCCTGATACTCGGCGACCTCTTCGCCCATCACGAACACGTCGGCGTCGCGGCGCATTTCCTCGGCCATCGCGTCGCGCAGCGCTTCGCGGATGGTCTGCGTCACCATCTCGGTGCCGGCCGGAATATCCAAATCGGCCGCAGCAGAGACAGTCGGCGCTTCGGGTGCGTGCTGCGCCGGAGCCGCGGCGGACTTGGCCTGCGCGGCTTCCGGCTCGGCGGCCGGCGGCGCGGATTGCGCGGCCTTGGTCTGCGCCGCGGGCTCTGCGGCCTTATCCGCGTCGGCGGCGCTTTCACCGTCGCCCAGGATGGTGGCGATCGGCGTGTTCACCGCGACGTCGTTGGTGCCTTCGGGGATCAGGATCTTGCCGAGCGTGCCTTCATCGGCGGCTTCGACTTCCATCGTCGCCTTGTCGGTCTCGATCTCCGCGATCACGTCGCCGCTCTTGACCTTGTCGCCTTCCTTCTTGAGCCATTTCGAAAGGTTGCCCTTTTCCATGGTCGGCGACAGCGCGGGCATCAGAATTTGAGTAGGCATCGTGGCTCCGCAGTCAGATCAAGCGCGGGATCGCCGCAAGGCGACAGGAGAGAACAACCGGCGTGCGAGCGCCGGCGCGAACATCAGCGATACACATCGGTGTAGAGTTCCGACGGATCGGGTTCCGGATCGTTCTGGGCGAAGTCGGCGGACTCGTTGACGATCTTGCGAACCTCGGCATCGATCTTCTTGAGGTCGTCCTCTGTCATGCCCTGCTGCAGCAAGCGCTGGCGGACCTGCTCGATCGGATCCTGATCGTTGCGGATCTTGTCGACCTCCTCGCGGGTCCGATACTTCGCCGGATCCGACATCGAGTGGCCGCGATAGCGATAGGTCTGCATCTCGAGGATGTAGGGGCCGTTGCCGGCGCGGCAATGCGCAACCGCCTTGTCGCCGGCGGCCTTCACCGCGCGCACATCCATGCCGTCGACCTGCTCGCCCGGAATGTTGAACGACACGCCGCGCTTGGAGAAATCGGTCTGCGCCGAGGAACGCGTCACCGACGTGCCCATCGCGTAGCGGTTGTTTTCGATGACGTAGACCACGGGGAGCTTCCACAGCTCCGCCATGTTGAAGCTCTCGTAGACCTGGCCCTGATTGGAGGCGCCGTCGCCGAAATACGCGAGGCAGACATTGCCGTTGTCGCGATAGCGGTTGGCGAAGGCGATGCCGGTGCCGAGCGAGACTTGCGCGCCGACGATGCCGTGGCCGCCGTAGAAGTGCTTCTCCATGCTGAACATGTGCATGGAGCCGCCCTTGCCCTTCGAATAGCCGCCGCGCCGTCCGGTCAGCTCGGCCATCACGCCCTTGGGGTCCATCTCGCAGGCGAGCATATGGCCGTGGTCGCGATAGCCGGTGATCACCTGATCACCTTCGCGCAGCGCCATCTGCATGCCGACGACGACGGCCTCCTGGCCGATATAGAGGTGGCAAAACCCGCCGATCGCACCCATGCCGTAGAGCTGGCCGGCTTTCTCTTCGAAGCGGCGGATCAGCAGCATGTCGCGGAAGGCGTGCAGCTCCTGTTCCTTGGAGAAGTCCGGGACCCGCGGTTTGCTCGGTGCGGACGAAGTGTCCTGCCCCGTCTCTTTCGCGGCGCTCTTCTTTGGTGCGGCCATGGCGTTTCCGATGAGAGAGTAGATCAGCCTCTCTACCGTAACTTATTCCGCTGTGAAAGGAGCCGCGTGCCGCAGCACGCAAAAGCTTGTGCCGCAGTGCAACGTCGTGAAATTTTCGCGATCGTTTATCTTGGTTTTTGGAATATGAGACTCAGCGGGTCGGATTCATCCGAACCAGATCCGCGGGATGCGCGAAGTCGAGCTGATAGCGCACGCGTTCGTCGAGCATATCGGGATCGAGTCGATCCGAGCGCAGCAGCGCCACGCGCTTTTCACCCTCGGCCCGCTCGGCTCGGAGGCGCACCAGTTCGGAGGTCAGCGCGATGATTTCCTGGTCGAGCTCCTGCTGCGCCGTCAGGCCGTAGCGGCCCGTATAGGCGTTCATGCCGAAATACGCGATCGCCGCCGAGGCGATTGCGTAGAGCGCGATACCGACAAGAATGGATTTGAGGCGACTGCGGCTAACCATGGGTCAACCATGCCCGGCTGCGGTTAATGCAGCACTAACGGCGCATCGCCAGCGGCATATCCGATATACCGCGAAACGATCGGCGCACGCCCGCAAGGCAGGCGTGCGCCGCGCGGACTATTTGTATTGCTGCGCCACCCAGGCGGCGAAGGCGTCGATGTACTTCTGCAGGAATTCCCGCAGCGAATCCTTCACCAGATCGCCCTGCTCGTTGAAGGCGTCGCCGACGCCGCCGACATAGGCTTCGGGCTGCTGCAGGACCGGCATGTTGAGGAAGGTCAGGCACTGCCGCAGGTGGTGGTTGGCGCCGAACGCTCCGATCGCGCCGGGCGAATTCGACACCACGCCGGCCGGCTTCTTGTCGAACGCGCTCTGGCCGTAGGGCCGCGAGCCGACGTCGATGGCGTTCTTCAGCACGCCCGGAATGGATCGATTGTATTCCGGCGTAACGAACAGCACCGCGTCGGCGCTCTTGATCTTGTCCCGGAAAGCCAGCCAGTCCGCCGGCGCCTGTGCTTCCAGATCCTGGTTGTAGAACGACAGATCGTGCAGCGTGACGATCTCGAGCTTCAACGCGTCGGGGGCGAGCTTGGCCAGCGCCTGTCCGATACGGAGCGAGAAGGCCTGTTTGCGCAGACTGCCGACGACGACAGCGACGCGATATGGATTGGGCATACGGATCTATCCTGGTTCTGAAGGAGGGGTCGGACGACGCCCGAACCTAACGTGACGTGGCAAGCGCGGGCACGACAACGTACTGCCCACGCGCCCTGCTGACGAAGTTGTGATCTCTACTCGGCCGCATCGGCACGTCCGCCGAGCACCTCTTCATTATCCGCGCCGAGTTTCGGCGTGTTGAGGACCGGATGCGGCCGCTGGCCGTCGAACATGATCGGCAGGCCGGCGACCTTGAGGCCGGTCTCCGGCATCGTGCGGATCATATCGGCCGCCGCGAACTGCTCGGTTGCCGCGAGTTCGGGGATGTCGTTGACCGGGCTCACCGGCACGCCGGCGCGCTTCAGGGCGCTCAGCCAGTCCGCGGCCGGCCGCGCGGCCAGCACCGGCTGGATCAGCGCGACGAGTTCGTGGCGATGTTCGGCGCGGTCGCGCACCCGCGCGAACCGCGGATCCACGCTCCATTCCGGATGGCCGAGCACCTCGGCGCATTTGGCGAACAGCCGGTCGTTGCCGGCGGCGATCACGATCGGCCGGTCGGCGGTCTCGAACACCTGATACGGCGCCAGCGTCGCGCTGGCGGTGCCGTGGCGTGGCGGCGCCTCGCCGGAGAACAGATAGCCGTTGAGCTGGGTGCCGACCCATCCGATCGCGGTGTCGAACAGCGAGGTGTCGATGACGCAGCCTTTGCCGGTGACGGCGCGCTGCTGCAGCGCCGCCAGCGCGCCGATCACGCACCATTGCGCCGTGGCGCAGTCGTTGATCGCGGGCGCGCAGAATGCCGGTGGATCGTCGGGCCGGCCGGTCAGCGACATCACCCCGCCATAGGCCTGCAGCAGCGGATCGAAGCCGGGCTCCTTGCTGAGCGGGCCGGTCTTGCCGAATGCCCAGACCGAGCAATAGATCAGCCGCGGATTGATCGCACACATCACGTCCGGTCCGATCCCGCAGGACGCGACCACGCCGGAGCGCAGGTTCTGGATCAGGATGTCAGCGTCCTTCACCAGCTCCTTCAGCCGCGCGACGTCGTCCGGGCTCTTGATGTCGAGCGTCACCGATCGCTTGTTGCGGTTGAATCCGTGGAAGAACAGCGAGTCGCCCTCGATGAAGGGCGGGCCCCAGTGCCGGGCATCATCACCGCCGTCGTGTTTTTCGACCTTGATCACATCGGCGCCCATGTCGCCAAGGATCATGCCGGCCATCGGACCGGCGATCGCCTGAGCGATCTCGATCACCTTGATCCCGGCGAGGGGTCCAGCCATGTGCGTCTCCAATTTTACAGTCGAACCGTCGTAATGGTCGTGGCACTGTTTCCGTGCCGCGATCGAAATTGCAAGCTTCTCGCATCTGTGGAACCCAGCCATGATCAGTGCCGAATTCCTCCTCACCTCGTTGATCGTGGTCGCCTCCCCGGGCACAGGCGTGCTTTACACGCTCGCGGCAGGGCTTTCCCGCGGACCGCGCGCCAGCGTGATCGCCGCTTTCGGCTCGACCATCGGGATTGTGCCCCACATGGCGGCGGCGATCCTCGGCCTCGCCGCCCTGCTCCACACCAGCGCGGTGGCGTTCCAGACCTTCAAATATCTCGGCGTCGCCTATCTGCTGTACATGGCCTGGAAGACGTTGGGCGAGCGCGGGCCGCTCAGCGTCGAGACCGAGGTCGGCGCGCCTTCGGCGCTGCAGATGACGGTAACCGGCGTGCTGATCAACATCCTCAATCCGAAGCTGTCGATCTTCTTCCTCGCGTTCCTGCCGCAGTTCGTGTCGACCGACGAGGCGCATCCGCTCGGCCGCATGGTCGAGCTGAGCGCCATCTTCATGTTGATGACCTTCGTGGTGTTCGTGATCTACGGGCTGTTCGCCGCATGGCTCCGCGACCACGTCATCACCCGCCCCCGCGTGCTGACATGGATGCGCCGCGGGTTCGCCGCCGCTTTCGTCGCGCTGGGTGCGAAGCTGGCGACGGCGGAGCGCTGACCGGGTCAGCGTCCTTGCGAGCGAAGCGAAGCAATCCAGCGCCCCACAAACGGCATGGATTGCTTCGTCGCGGAGCCTATGCTCGGACGGCGCGACGCGCCGATCCGAGTGCTCCCCGCAATGACGGTGTTGCTTAAGTCCGCGCGCGGATTTCGTTGAGCAGGAAATTGCCGACGCGCTTGCCGCGGTTACGCAGGACTTTCAGCACGCCCTGATCGACGAAATAGGTCAGCAGGATGCTGTCGCGGGTCTCGACGCCGACGGGCACCGTATCGGCCGAGTGCCAGGTGTGCTTGTCGACCGCGAAGGCATAGCCGGAGTTCGGCGCGAACTTCATCTGCCGCGTCTTCGGCATCGAACCGTCCGGCAACACGTCGTGGAAGATGGTGCCGATGTCGGTGTGGGACTCGTCGTGCGGCAGATAGAGCTGCACGGTGATGCCCTTCCAATGCGTGTCGGTGTGCGGCGTGATCTTGTAGCCCGGGATGTCGCGGGTCAGGATCGGGATCGGAAACATGCCGACATCCTGCGCACCCGGGCCGAACCGCTTTTCCAGCGCCGGTGCCAGCTTGCGCCGGAACGCGTCCTTGACCGGCTCCGAGCACAGCGCATCACCGACCATGCGCCAGATCGAGCGCTGCTGCGGCGGCAGATGGCGGATGTACTCCGGGAACAGATCGATCTTTACACGGGTGTGGGTACCGTCGGCGAGATCGTTGCCCTTGCTGCGGCCGTGCATCGGCCGGTAGTCGTTGCTCCGCGGCAGAGCCTGGAGCATTGCGGCGTAGACCAGCGCCGGAAATATCCCGACGAATTCGAGGTGATAGAACGGCTCCATCACGACAGCCGCCGACTCGATTGCGCCGACGATGTGATTGATCAACGCAGCAGTTGCCTCCGCCAGTTCCGACGGACGCCGTTCAGCCATTTGATCCATGAAATCTCCGCTGGGCTGCTTCGCCTTGTTGAGACTAGCTAGCAACTGCGATCAGCACCAGCGGATTTCGCACCCCCGATGGCAGCTATGCGCTGGGGGTGATCAGGAATTTCTCCCCGGTGGCGCGCTTGTTGTAGACCGCGATGGCATCGAGGCTCAGCGCTTCCTCGAGCGATACCGTCCGCGTGTAGTGGCTGGCGAAGGTGGTCTTGATCTCAGCGGCCACCCGGGCGCGCAGTTTCGCGGCGTCGGCGGCTCCGATCTTCTGCAGGAACGGAAACAGCAGCCAGCCGCCAACCGCCCAGATCATCCCGAAGTTACGCACGATCTCGGTGGGACGTGTGTCCAGCCCGCCATAGATGTAAACCTGCTTCAGCACGCTCGAGCCGTAGCGGCTGTAGGGGCCGCTCGCGGTTTTGGCGATCGCAGCTTCCATGCAGCTCAGGATCTGCCCGGCGAGCCGGCCGCCGCCGATCGCGTCGAACGCGATGGTCGCGCCGGTCTTGACCAGCGCCTCGGTCAGGTCGTCCATGAAGCTCGGCGCCGTGGAGTCGACGACATATTTGGCGCCGATGTCGCGCAGCAGCTTGGCCTGGGCCTCGCTGCGCACGATGTTGACCAGATCGATGCCATCCTTGAGGCAGATGCGATTCAGCATCTGGCCGAGGTTCGACGCCGCCGCGGTGTGCACCAGCGCCTTGTGTCCCTCGCGCTTCATCGTCTCGGTCATGCCGAGCGCGGTCAGCGGATTGACGAAGCACGAGGCGCCTTCGGCGGCCGTGGTGCCGTCCGGCAGCTGCAGGCAGTCGGCGGCTTTCATCGTCCTGTACTGTGCGTACATCGCGCCGCCGATCATCGCCACGGTCTTGCCGAGCAACGCCTGCGCTGCATCCGAGCTGCCGGCCTTGATCACCGTGCCGGCGCCTTCGTTGCCGACCGGCATCGACTCGTCGAGTCGCCCCGCCATCGCCTTCATGGCGGCTTCGGGCACCCGGGCGGTGATCACCGGCGCGTCGGCCGTGCCGGACGCCTTGGCGGTCGACATATCGGCGGCGCCGAACAGCAGGCCGAGATCGGACGGGTTGATCGGGGTGGCCTCGACCCGGACGATAACTTCGTCGGGGCCGGGCTCGGGAAGCGTGACAGGCACCAGCGACACTTCGAGGTCGCCGCTCGCCTTGATCAGCGAGCGCAGTTGCAGTCCGGTGGTGGCCTCGGTCACGCGTCTTCTCCCTGTTGTGTCAGCGCGGCCGCACCTTGGGGCAGCCGCGCGCAGGGTTCAAGCCGCGCCGCGCCACCACGCTAAAAATCCGATTGTGGCACGATGGCTACATACACCAACACGGGAAACTGTCATTCTGCTCCGCATAGTTGTGCAGTTATTTATTTCAGCGAGGCATTTCATGCTTCGGCTTGTAATTGCGGGATTGGCGCCATTGTTTGTGGCCGGATGCTCTGTGCATCCGTTGCCCGAAGACGTCATTGGTGCCGAGTTCCGGACTAGCGAGATCGTGCATCACATCCGCTGCGAAGCCCGCGCCGCGATCAAATCGGCCATCGTCGATTACTTCCGACACACCAAGAAGCCCGAATTGATGGCGATAGCGGGGCGACTGCAATCCGGCGAATTGCCGTTCGAGGAATTCACGCGGGGCCTGGGCGAGCTCGCGCAGCCCGCGCGGGACAACATCATCAAGTATCGGGGCGCGGCGATTACTTACGATTTCACTTTCGACATCACCGAACAGAACACGCTGTCGGGAGAAGCCGACATCGTTCACCTTTTCAGCCGCGGCGTGCTCAGCGTCGGCCCGAGGGGGACCGGAGACCTGCAGCGCCAGACCGTGCGAATATTCCGCGCCAACGACACCTTCCACGAACTGATGCTGTTCCCGTCACGTCGCTGCACTGACGACGGCTCGCCGGAAAACTTACTCTATCCGGTCAGCGGAACCATCGGCCTCGCCGAGATGATTAAGACCTTCGTGGATCTGAACCAGTTCCAAAAGCTCACCGGCAAGGAAGACAAGGTGCCGACGCTCACCGATACTTTCAAGTTCCAGACCACATTCTCCGGATCCGTCGGCCCGCAGGTGACGCTGGCGCCGCTAGGCCAGCGCACTTATCTGGCGGGCGGCTCGCTGACGGCATCGGCGATGCGCAAGGACATCCACCAAGTGATTGTCGCGCTGGCCCTGCCGCCGCCGCCAAACGGGCCACCGCCGAGCACTGGCCTCTTCGGCGGTGCGCCGCTTCGCGCGCCGGCCACCGCCACGGAGCAGAGCAACGCCGCCGCCGACGGCGCGATTCAGCGCAGTATCATCAACAAACTCGGCAACTCACCCTGATCGAAACGCCAGGAGCAAGGTCATGACAGAATCCGCAGATCCGTCCTACGACGTTGCAATCCAGAAGGTTCTCGAAGTGATGAAGGCGATCGTCGACGCCAAACTCGAGCCGGAATTTCTGCGTGAATGCCTCACGCTGCAGTCAGACCGATTTGTCGTCGTCGGACCGAAGATAGTCCACCTGGTGAAGGACTTTCTGGCCAAGCACGGGCTCGAACACAAACTTCGCCACGACGACCGGCTGTCTCCTCTGGAGGCACGCACAATGGCCGAAGAAACCTGCTTCGAGCACCGCAATTAGTGGCGGATGGCGCCCGAGACCGGGCGCCCCGCACGCGATGCGCTCCGCTTCAGCGGAACGCCTTCAGCGCGGCCTTGCCGGCATAGTGGGCGCTGGAGCCCAGTTCCTGCTCGATGCGCAGCAGCTGGTTGTACTTCGCGGTGCGGTCGGCGCGCGCCAGCGAGCCGGTCTTGATCTGCCCGCAATTGGTGGCGACCGCGAGGTCGGCGATGGTCGAGTCCTCGGTCTCGCCCGAGCGATGCGACATCACCGCGGTGTAGCCGGCCTTGTGGGCCATCTCGACGGACGCGAGCGTCTCGGTGAGCGTGCCGATCTGGTTGACCTTGATCAGGATCGAATTGGCGCGGCCGTTCTTGATGCCGTCGGCGAGGCGCGTGACATTGGTGACGAACAGATCGTCGCCGACCAGCTGGCACTTGCTGCCGACCAGATCGGTCAGCTCCTTCCAGCCGTCCATGTCGTCTTCGCTCATGCCGTCCTCGATCGACACGATCGGATAGCGCGCGACAAGATCGGCGAGATACTTGGCCTGCTCGCTGCGCGAGCGGGTCTTGTTCTCGCCGCCATAGACGTAGTTGCCGTCCTTGAAGAACTCGGTGGCGGCGCAGTCCAGCGCCAGCATCACGTCCTCGCCGGCCTTGTAGCCGGCCTTGCCGATTGCCGAGACGACGAAGTCGAGCGCGGCGTCGGCCGACGGCAGGTTCGGCGCGAAGCCGCCCTCGTCGCCGACATTGGTGTTGTGGCCGGCCTTCTTCAGCTCGCCCTTCAGCGTATGGAAGATTTCCGAACCGGCGCGCAGCGCGTCGGCGAAGGTCGGCGCGCCGACCGGCATGATCATGAATTCCTGGAAGTCGATCGGGTTGTCGGCATGCACGCCGCCATTGATGATGTTCATCATCGGCACCGGCAGCGTCCGCGCCGAGGTGCCGCCGACGTAGCGATACAGCGGCAGGTCGTACGACGCCGCCGCGGCCTTGGCGACCGCGAGCGACACGCCGAGGATCGCGTTGGCGCCGAGGCGGCCCTTGTTCGGAGTGCCGTCGAGCTCGATCATGGTCTGGTCGATCTGCACCTGCTGCTCGGCGTCCATGCCGCCCAGCGCATCGAACAGCTCGCCGTTGACCGCCTCCACCGCCTTCAGCACGCCCTTGCCGAGATAGCGGGCCTTGTCGCCGTCGCGCAGCTCGACCGCCTCATGGGCGCCGGTGGAGGCACCCGACGGCACCGCGGCGCGGCCGACCGACCCGTCCTCCAGCACGACATCGACCTCGACGGTCGGATTGCCGCGGCTGTCGAGGATTTCGCGGCCGATGATGTCGACGATGGCGGTCATGGATGCCTCTTGAAATGTGTGGGGGAACAGGATTTGGCGCCGCTTCTACAGCATGGGACGGGCTCGGAAAAGGCCGCCGGGGCGCTCCAGACGAACTGAGAAGCCGGCATTCCCCCGCGAATTCCCCTCTCTCGGAAAATGCTTTAGGACGACGACCCAAACGGAGTTCTGTCTGAGATCATGTCCAAAGCCCCGCGCAAGCCTCCCAAGCCCGCCGACCTGCAACTCGGTCGCGCCGTCGAATGGCCGACCAGCCCGGATGCCGCCCAGCTCGACCGCGTCCCCAACCCGCAGGCGGATACCGATTACCTGGTGCGCTTCACCGCCCCGGAATTCACCTCGCTGTGCCCGGTGACGGGCCAGCCCGATTTCGCCCATCTGGTGATCGACTACGCGCCCGGCGCGTGGCTGATCGAATCCAAGGCGCTGAAGCTCTACCTCGCCAGCTTCCGCAACCATGGCGGCTTCCACGAGGACTGCACGGTGTCGGTCGGCAAGCGTATCGTCGCGGCCATCAAGCCGAAATGGCTGCGCATCGGCGGCTATTGGTACCCGCGCGGCGGCATCCCGATCGACGTATTCTGGCAGACCGGCAAGCTGCCGAAGGGCTTGTGGGTGCCGGATCAGGGCGTCGCGCCTTATCGCGGGCGTGGCTGAGGGGACACACCGCGGTCCTGCGACATTTGCCGGGGGAACTTCACGAGGTCGGGAACGTTGGCTCGGAACTTTCCCGATACCCGGAGCGTCACATTGAATCGTCGGCAAGTTCTCACAGGCCTTGCAGCGATTCCGCTGTTGCAGTCACAGGCGGCGACATCTTTCGCGCAGGCCGCTGACAAGCCCCAACCCTTCGATCCATCGGTCGTGCGCCAGCTTGCGCGTGACCTCGCCGGCAAGCCGTATCAGGCCCCCGACGGCAAGCTGCCGTCGCCGCTGGCCGATCTCGGTTACGACGCTTATCGCGCCATCCGCTTCAATCCGGAGCGGGCGCTGTGGCGCAGCGAGCACCTGCCCTTCCAGGTGCAGTTCTTTCATCGCGGCTTTCTCTACGCCAACCGAGTCAACATCTTCGAAGTCGCAGGCGGTCAGGCGAAAGCCATCCGGTATCGTCCCGAAGATTTCTCGTTCGGCGACACGCCTCCGCCCTCGCCCGACACCGATCTCGGTTTCGGCGGCTTCCGGATTCACGCGCCGATCAACAAGCCCGATTACTACGACGAGCTTTGCGTTTTCCTCGGCGCCTCGTACTTCCGCGCGGTCGCGAAGGGCGAGCAATACGGTCTTTCGGCACGCGCTCTGACTGTCGACACCGGACAAAGCAGCGGCGAGGAATTCCCGCTGTTCAAGGCGTTCTGGCTCGAGCGGCCGTCGCTCGACGCGTCGTCGATGGTGGTACACGCCCTGCTCGACAGCAAGAGCGTCGCCGGCGCCTATCGCTTCACCATCCGTCCGGGCGACACCACCGTGTTCGATGTCGAAGCCGCGATCTATCCGCGGGTCGATCTGCAACATGCCGGGCTCGCGCCGATGACCAGCATGTTCTTCTTCGGGCCGAACGATCCGGCCGACGCGGCGGACTTCCGTCCGGCGGTGCACGATTCCGACGGGCTCGGAATCTTCAACGGCCGCGGCGAACAACTGTGGCGTCCGCTGTGCAATCCGCGCGACCTGCAGATCAGTTCGTTCGCCGACCAGAACCCGCGCGGCTTCGGCCTGATGCAGCGCGAGCGCAAGTTCGACGCCTATCAGGATCTGGAATCGCGCTTCGAAATGAGGCCGAGCCTGTGGGCCGAACCGATCGGCGACTGGGGCGAAGGTGTCGTCAAGCTGGTCGAGATTCCGACCAGGGAAGAAGTGCACGACAACATCGCGGCGTTCTGGGAGCCCAAGGGACCGCTCAAGGCCAAGGGCGAGCACATCTACACGTATCGCCTGCATTGGGGACCCGACACGCCGAAGCCCTCCGCGCTGGCGCGCTTCACCCGCACCGGCGTCAGCGCGCGCGGTGACAACGACCGACTGTTCGTGCTCGACATCACTGGCGACAGGCTGAAGGGGCTCGACCCCGCCTCTGTTCGCGCCGAGGTGACGACCAACAAGGGCGAGATCCGCAACGTCGTCAGCGTCCCCAATCCGCTGATCGACGGCTGGCGGCTCAGTTTCAATCTGATGACCGACCAGCCGCCGATCGAACTACGTGCGATCCTGATGACCGGTGACACCGCGCTGACCGAAGTCTGGGTCTATCGATGGGTCCCGTGATCCGGCCGACGGCGGACGCGCCCGGGACAGATCATCCGGATCGGTTGCCCGACCCGCTGCCCGCCGAAGCCCCGCTGGCGATGCCGGTGCAATCCTTCGCCGAAGCGCCAGCGGCGGCGATCGACACGCCGGTCCGCACCGGCCGATGGCGACGCGCGCTGGTCATGGTCGCGACCGCGGTGCTGACCTATGCGGGCGTCGACGAGATGTACGAGGTTCTGAAGGTCGGCGGCGTCACCATCCTCGAAGGCATCGTGCTGGTGCTGTTCGCGGCGCTCTTTGCGTGGGTGGCGCTCTCGTTCGTCTCGGGCCTTGCCGGGTTCGCCGCCCTGCTCCGTGGCTGGCGCGACAATCTCGATCTCGATCCCGATGGCCCGCTGCCGACCGTCAAAGCGCGAGTGGCCATGCTGCTTCCGACCTACAACGAAGATCCGCAAACCGTGTTCGCAAGGTTGCAGGCGACGCGCGAGTCGACCGACGCGACCGGCAGCGGCGCGCAGTTCGACTGGTACATCCTTAGCGACACCACCGATCCCGCCGTGTGGGCGCACGAAGAGACGTGCTTTCTCGCGGTCGCGAGCTACACCCCGCGGCTGTTCTATCGCCATCGTGCCGATAATCACGCCCGCAAATCCGGCAACATCGAAGACTGGGTCAAGCGGTTCGGCGGCAGCAATGACTTCATGGTCATCCTCGACGCCGACAGCGTGATGACCGGCGACGCGCTCGTCCGCATGGCCGCGGCGATGGAGCAGCACTCCGACGTCGCGCTGATCCAAACACTGCCCGTAGTGGTGAATGCGCGGACGTTGTTCGCGCGGCTGCAGCAGTTCGCCGGACGCATGTACGGCCCGATGATCGCCGCCGGCGTCGCCTGGTGGCACGGCTCGGAAAGTAACTACTGGGGCCACAACGCGATCATCCGGGTCGAGGCCTTTGCAGCCTGCACCGGCTTGCCGATCCTGTCCGGACGAAAGCCGTTCGGCGGCAGCATTCTCAGCCATGACTTCGTCGAAGCCGCCCTGATGCGCCGCGCCGGCTGGCGCATCCACATGGCGCCCACCTTGCGCGGAAGCTACGAGGAAGTGCCGCCGACGCTGCTGGATTTCGCGGCGCGCGACCGGCGCTGGTGCCAGGGCAATCTGCAACATGCCAAGATCCTGCCGGCCCGCGGCCTGCATTGGGTGTCGCGGCTGCATTTCCTGACCGGCATCGGCGCCTACATCACCGCGCCGATGTGGCTGACCTTCCTGGTGGCCGGCATCCTGATTTCGTTGCAGGCACAGTTTGTCCGCCCCGAATACTTCCCCAAGGACTTCTCGCTGTTTCCGATCTGGCCCGCGCAGGATCCCGTCCGCGCCGCCTGGGTGTTCGCCGCGACCATGGGGCTACTGATCCTGCCGAAGCTGCTGGCGCTGTTCCTCGTGCTGGTACGCCGCGACACGAGGCGCGGGTTCGGCGGCGGTTTGCGCGCGTCGGCCGGTCTGGTCGTCGAGACATTCATGTCGGCGCTGACCGCGCCGGTGATGATGATCTTCCAATCGACGGCGGTCGCGCACATCCTCATGGGTCAGGATTCCGGCTGGCAGTTGCAGCATCGCGGTGACGGCTCCATTCCGTTCCGCGACGTCGCGCGGCGCTACGCGCTGCCGACAGCCATCGGCGCCGCCATGGCGATCAGCGCGCTGCTGGTGTCGTGGCCGCTGTTCTGGTGGATGACGCCGGTGATCCTCGGGCTGGTGCTGGCCGTCCCGGTGGCGATGTTCACCAACCGCTCGGCCTCGGCGCGGCCGGCGCTGCTGGCGACGCCGGAAGATCTCGCGGCGCCGCCGATCCTCGCACGCGTGCACCAGATCGCCGTAACGCTGCCTGGCTCCGGCGATGAGGACCCGCTGGTCATGCTGCGCAACGATCGCCGGTTGCTCGACCTGCATCTCGCCTGTCTGGCGCGCCAAGCGCCCCGTGCGCGTGGCCGTGTCGACACCGACTACGCGGTCGCCCGCGCCAAGGTCGAGGACGCTGCATCGTTCAACGAAGTGGTGGCGTGGCTGACCAAGCCGGAAAAGCGGGCCCTGATGGGCGACCGCGATCTCGTCAGCCGCGTCGTCGCGATGCCGCCGGCAAGCGCCCTATCGTCCGGGTAGCACGGCGGCGCGCAGACAGGGTTGCGCCAGCGCACCTCGCAGGCTATTAACTCGCAGCTTCTTCCGCTTACCGAAGAGGCTGACATGAACGAGTTCCAAGCGTGGTTAGAGCAACAACACCACGGCCTGTGGACCTTCAAATCCTTCCAGCACATGCTCGAGCAGTTCGGCGACACTGAGCCGAAGCAACGTGGTCTGTGCCGCGTGCTCACATGTCTCGTCCAGGACTATATCGAGACGTTCGAGGAATCGCCGGTCCCGGTCGACGTCGCGGACAACGTGCACCGCCGGCTTGCTCACCTGCTGTCGACATTGGATCTGAACGGCGCCCCCGAGCGCCGCCTCGAGGACATCAACCGCGTCGCGAACTTCACCCTCTGGCCGGCGCCCCTGGATCGCTGTGTCGCGGATGGCTCCAGCCATTGATCGGCGGCAACTACCAGCTTTGCCAGCCCGGATAAGGCTGCGGCTGCGGGGAATACACGCGGCTGCCGCGGCTGCGCGAGCGCGGGGTGACCGGTTGCGGCTCGGGCTCCTGGCCGAAGAAAAACGAGCCGAACCCGCCGCCACCCCAGCCGTCGTCACCGTCCGCGACCATCGGATTGGCGGGCGCGGTCGGCTTGCGGGTAATGAAGCCGCCCTGCGGCTGATGGCTCAGCACCGCGACGAATTCGGTCCGGTAGTTGGTTTCGGCGCTCAGCGGCTCGTCGGAAATGACGATCGAACTGCGCGGCAGCGCGGTCGGTCCAATCCGGTCGAGCACCTCCTGCGGAATGGTGATGCGGTCGAGCGCCTCGGTCGCCGTACCGGGGCCGTCGATGCTCACCGCGCTCCAGCGCAGGCCGTCGCCGCTGCGTGCCATCGCGGTGAAGATATGCGTGCCGATCGGCCGGTCCGCATCGCGGATCGTGACCGGAACTTCGATGCTGGTGTCGAACACTTCGCCGCCGCCGTCCGGCGCGGGCTTGTGCGTATTTCGGCGAACATAGAGCTTCTGGGTATCGCGGCTGATGTAGATCGACATCGGTTCGAGTGCGAGCTTGGCATCGGTTGCGAGCCGTGCCGCCTCGGCCTTCCTGGACAGCGCGGCTTTGGCCGCGTCCTTGGATGCGTCCGCGACGGCGCGCTTCGACTCGGCATCGGCCTTCGCCGTCTCGAGCTGCGCCGCCGCCTCGCCGGCCTGCTGCGCCGCCTTCTGCTGCGCCTCTTCGGCGCGCGCCTTCGCGTCGTCGGTCTTGGCGCCGGCGAGCTGCCGGTCGGCGCGTTTCAGCCCGGCGTCGGCTGCGGCCTTCTGCTTCTGCAGTTTCGCGAGCGTCGCCTTCAGCGGCCCGAGTTCGCGCGCCGCGGCGGCCGACGCCTTCTTGGCTTCGTCGGCGGCGGTCGCCGCCTCTTCGGCTTCGCGGGCGAGTGTCGCCACGCGGCCCGGCGCGGCGGCGATCGCATCGGGCTTCGGCTGCAGCAGAACCGGATGGCTGATCTCGACCGGCTCGGTATCGTATGGCGAGATGATCACCCGCATGCCGATCCGGGTCTTGTCGAACAGCTTGTCGGCAAAACCGAACGGCATCCGCACGCAGCCATGGGAGGCCGCGTAACCGGGCAGCGGCCCGCCATGCAGCGCGATGCCGTTCCAGGTGATGCGCTGCATGTGCGGCATCCAGGCGTCGTCGTACATGGTCGAATGATGATCCTTGTCCTTCTCGACCACCGCGAACACGCCCGCCGGCGTTTCCCGGCCAGTGGTGCCGGTGGACACCGGCGCACGCAGGATCCAACCGTCGGCATCGTAGAGGGTGACCCGCTGCGACTTGATCGACACGATCGCCATGATCGGCTCGCCCGCCTCGCGCGGGGCGACGGCTTCGACAGGGGCCTTCGTCTTCTTCGCCACGGCATCGGCGACCGGCAGCGTCAACGCCAAGCCCGCCGCGAAAGCGCCCAGCGCCGCAGTTCGCAGACGGCGGGTGCCGGACGTGAGTGGCTTGGTCCGCTTAGTCATTCACGCCCTGCTCCGCTGGAAATCGTGCCGTGCCGACGCGATTCGATGTTGGAATGCGGCGCATACTAGCCGTTATTCGTGGCATCGCCGCAAGCACGATGCGGCGGTCTTGCGGCTATTCCGCGGAACCGGAAACTCCGGATGCCATGGCTGACCGAGGCTGTCGCCTCGAGCAACCAAGCCATGTCGGACCCTCCAGTTTGACGTCAGACTCGACCGCAAACGGCAAACCGGAACATTGCACTCCGGCTCATTCTAGACGCGGTGCGCCGCCTTGATCATGTCTGCGGCGCGTTCACCGATCACGACGCAGGGCGCCATCGTGTTGCCGCTGGTGACCTGAGGCATGATCGACGCATCGGCGATCCGAAGCCGCTCGATGCCGTAGACCTTCAGGCGATGGTCGACCACCGACATCCGATCGCGCCCCATCTTCGCGGTGCAGGACTGGTGCCAATAGGTGACGGCGGCGCTTCGCGCGAACTGCTGCAGCCCTGCGGCGTCACATTTCCCCGGCAAGACTTCGCGCGTCACCAGACCGCCGAACACCGCGCTGTTGCCGAGGTCGCGGCACAGTTCGATGCTCAACCGCGCCATCGCGAGGTCGTCGGGATGCGACAGCGTGTTGGCGTCAATCAGAACCGGATCGCCTGCATCGGGTCCCGACAGTCGCAGCGTTCCACGACTCTTGGGTTGCGCCAATCCTGCGAACATCGTCCAGCCGTGCTTCGGCACGCCGAGCGCAGCCGTCTCGGCGCTGGGCACCGGAAACTGGACCTGACAGTGAAACATGTCCGGCCGGTCGAGTGCGGGATCGCTGGTCCAATACAAGGTCGCTTCCGAGCCGCCGTGCCCGATCTGCTGCGGCTCGCGATACTCGAAGATGCAGCCGAACGACACGTGATCCTGATGGTTCTGGCCGACTCCGGGAAGATGAGCGACGATAGGAATGCCGTGCCGCCTCAGTTCGTCCTCCGCTCCGATGCCGGACTGCATTAGCAGCTTCGGCGTGTTGATCGCGCCAAGCGACAGGATGACTTCCCGATCGGCGTAGTAGCGGCGTCGATGCGAGCCGGCGACGACCTCTACGCCGACGACCGTCGTGCCCGAAAACACCAGCTTGCTGACCGTGGCATGCGGCAGCACCGTGAGATTGGGCTGTCCCAGACGCGGCTGCACGTAACTGCGGAAGATCGACGCGCGCCGTCCGTCCCGAACAGTCAGTTCGGAGATCGCAGCGCCGCCGCGACCTTCCATCATCTCGCCGTTGGGCGAGTCGAACGCCGGTACGCCCAACGATGCCGCGCCCTCGACCATCGCCAAGGCAACCGGCTGCGGATTCGCCGCCGATTTGACATGGACCGGTCCACCGCGGCCTCGGCGCAGCGGATCGGGCGCGCCCTGCCAGTCCTCGATCCGGCGATAAATGCCCAGCACCGACTCGTAGCCCCAGGCGGGATCGCCCGCCTCCTGCGCAAAATACTCCCAATCGTTCTTGTGACCTCGTGCCCACACCGAGACGTTAATACTTGAACTTCCGCCGAGGACCTTTCCCATGCTGAGCGGGATCGAACGGCCGTTGAGGTGCGGGTTCGCTTGGGCAACGAAGCCCCAGTCGCGCTCCGAGCCGAGATTGAGTGGCCACTGGGCGGGGTCCATCACCTCCGACACATCGTCGCTTCCGCCCGCCTCGATCAACAGCACGCGGACCTCGGAGTTCTCCGCCAGTCGTGAGGCGACCACCGACCCGGCAGAACCGGCACCGCAAACGATGAAATCATAGTGGCCTTCGGCTTGGCCGGCGCCAAGCGGTCCGGCTGAATCCATTGCGAGACTGGAAATCGTCATGCGGGAGCACTCCGTTGGATTGTGTGGAGATGAGTGGGGAACGTGAGGTTGACTGAATTGGCGGCCCTAAGCGTCCGGAGCGCTTGTTGCATCGTCGGCGGGACGCCGAACTCGCATCTGCTTCGTGCAGGCGATTGCCAGTCCGATCACAATGACAGCAGCAACGAGGATGGTCGGGGCTTTGCCGAGGTGCACGAGAGCAAGCCCGACCGGCGCGGACGCTTGGCCACTGAACAGCAGCGACAAGGAGTGCAGCGACCGCGCTGTCCGGGCAGCCTGGAAATGGACGCGAGATTTGATCATTCGAGTCTCCTTGATCAGAGCCTCAAAGTATCAAATCTATCAAATTTAGCAATTACATCACTTTTATTTGATTCCGCCGGTATGATAATTAGATGTCGCTCAATGCCTCGCGGTTACGATGACGGGCGGGAGGCCCAAGGGACAGCGATCGATGGAACCGGACGTTCTGACCACCTCACAAGCGGCGAAACTGCTCGGAATCTCGGTGCGTACCGCGCAATTGCTCGTCGAAAGCGGATCGCTGACCTCGTGGAAGACCCCGGGCGGCCATCGACGCGTATCCCGCGCCGATGTGATCGCGCTGATGAAGCAGACGAATCCCGCCGTCGCGGCTGCATCTGCGGTGGTAGTCGTCCTGGCTCCGACTGCCCGGCTCCCGCTTTACGAACGGCAACTGTCTTCCGCCGCCGAATGCTCCGGTGACCTGCATAGTGAGGCTCTATCGGCGTCCTTTGCCGTCGGTGCACGACTTCCAGCCGCTGTCGTGGTCGATCTGAGTGAGGACAACGCCGAGCGCCGCGCGTTTCTCGGCAATCTCACGGCCAATCCGGCCGTTGGGCCCGCGCGGATCATTGTCGTGGGCGGTCCGGCAATGCGCGAAGCGGATGCCAACAGCGGACCGGCGCGCATCGACTCGCCGCAGGACCTCCCCGAGGCGCTGAGGAAGATACTAATGGACGCCCCCGAGGTGGCTCCAATTGGAATGTCACAGGGCTTCCCAGTGCCTGCGAATGAGGGCCAGCGGTTGATCGCCTTGGAGCGCACTGGCCTCGTCGACACCGCACCGGAGGAAACCTTCGATCGTTTGACTTGGCTCGCGAGTCGGAATTTGGGGATGCCAATCTCGCTGATGACGCTGCTGACCCCGGACCGGCAATGGTTCAAATCCCGTCAGGGGCTCGGCATGCGTGAGACTCCGCGTAGCTGGGCGTTCTGCAACGAGACGATCCTGCAGCGGGGGGTGTTCAGCGTCGAGAATTTGGCGGTCGACAAGCGCTACGCGAGCAATCCGGCGGTAGCGGGCGACCCGCATTTTCGTTTCTACGCCGGCGCGCCGGTGCTCGATCGCAATGGATTTCCACTGGGCTCGATCTGCGTGATTGACTACGAGCCGCGCAAGCTCAATTCGGAGCAGACACAAACGCTCAGCGCACTGGCCGCGCTGGCGTCGGACGAGGTCCGCCTGCGTGCCGCCGACCGCGAGCTTCGTTGGGCTCTGACCGAGCTGGGTCGCACGCGTAAGCCCTGAGGCATCGGCGACACCAGCTCAAGACAACCGCGGCTCGCCGACGCTCGCATCCGCCGGCGGCCGCGCCTTCAGAATTCGCGCCAGGACCAGCCCGAGCGCGAGCATGGTCGCGCCCGCGATCAGCAGCGTCGGCACCTTGCCGAGATGACCGAGCCCGAACCCATAGGCGATCGGCCCGGTCGTCTGACCGATGAAGAAAAAGAACGAGTGCAGCGACATCGCGGTGCCGCGCGCCGTCTCGGTGAGCTCGCTCGCGAAAACCTGAATGCAGCCGTGCAGCATGTAGAATCCCATGCCCATGGCGACGAAGCATGCCGCTTGCGCCTGCCAGGACGGGCCGAAGGCGATGATGGCGAGCTGCAGGCCGACCAGCGCGCCGCCGGCGATCATCATGCCGTTGACGCCGAGCCGCGGCAGCAGACTTCCGACCGTGAGCGTGTAGATCAGCCCGCCGACCGCGAAGCCGGCGATCACCAGCCCCGCCACGGCCAGAGATTCCTGACCGAGCTCGTGCAGAAACGCGGCGACGTAAGGGAACGTGCCCATCACGCAGGTGCCCTCGATCAGCACCGCGGTGAAACAGATCGCCGCGTTCGGATTGCTGAAGATGGTCCGATAGCTGCGACGCAAGCCGGCGAAATCCATCGGCGCCCCGGCACTGATCGGCTTGCCGCGAAAGCCGAATGCCACTGCCAGCGCGGCGACGATCACCAGCAGTCCCAGCACGGTGAGTACGCCGCGCCAGCCCATCACGTCGCCGATCACGCCGGACGCCGTCGCGCCCAGCAGATTGCCGGTCATCGAACCGCCGAGCACCCGGCCGATCGCGACCTGCCGCCGCTCGGGTTCGACCAGATCGCCGGTCAGCCCCAGCGCCACCGGAAACACCCCGCCCGAACCGATCCCAGCCAGGATGCGGCACAGGAACAGCAGTTCGAACGACGTCGCCATCGCGCCGAGCAGGCTCGCAAGGCCGAGCAGCGCCAGGCACACGATCATCAGTCGCGCCTTGCCGAATATGTCGGCGAGCGCGCCGATGGCCGGCTGCACGACAGCAAAGGTAAAAGCGGAGACCGCCGCGAGCCCGGCAGCCGTCGTGATCGGAACGGTAAATTCAGCGGCGATGCGCGGTAAAACCGGATCGAGCGCCCGTGTCGACAGGCTGGCGGCGAACCCTGACAGCGCGATGATGTTGAGCGCCGGCGGCAGGCCCGCCCGAGCGTCCCTGCCACCAGTTTGCCACATCACACAGCGCCGACGCCGGGACGCCTTTTTGCCAACGCGTCGAACTCCATCAGCGTCCGCAGCAGGCCCTCGAAGTCGCGCAGCGGCACCATATTGGGCCCGTCAGACGGCGCGTGATCGGGGTCCGGATGAGTCTCGATAAACACCCCGGCGACGCCGACCGCGACGGCGGCGCGCGCCAGCACAGGCACGTATTCGCGCTCGCCGCCCGAGGACGTTCCCTTGCCTCCCGGCTGCTGCACCGAGTGCGTCGCGTCGAAGATCACCGGCGCGCCCGTGGTCTTGGCCATGATCGGAAGCGCGCGCATGTCGGAGACGAGCGTATTGTAGCCAAACGAAGCGCCCCGCTCGGTGACGAGCACTTTCGGATTGCCCGCATGCGTGATCTTCGCCACCACGTTGCCCATATCCCAAGGCGCTAGAAACTGGCCCTTCTTGACATTCACGACTTTGCCGGTCGCCGCCGCGGCGAGTAGCAGATCGGTCTGTCGGCAGAGGAACGCCGGGATCTGCAGGATATCGACCGCCTCCGCAGCACGCGCGCAGTGCTCGTTCTCGTGCACGTCCGTCAGGACGGGAAGTCCGGTGCTCTCGCGGATCTCGGCGAAGATCGGCAACGCCGCGTCGAGCCCGATGCCCCGCGCGCTGGCAGCGCTGGTGCGATTGGCCTTGTCGAACGAGGTCTTGTAGACGAGCCCGATGCCAAGCCGGTCCGCGATCTCTTTCAGCGCGCCAGCGACTTCCAGCGCATGCGCCCGGCTCTCGAGCTGACACGGCCCCGCGATCACCGATAGCGGCAGCGCGTTGCCGAATTTGACGTTGCCCGCAGACACGACTGACGCGGGCGCAATGCTCTTGTTCAACGGACCATTCCTTGTTCGAAGATCAACGTCGCGCCGTACACATCCGGGACGACCAGCCGGCCCATATGACGCGTCGCCGCGATGCCGCTTTGCTGCATCAGGGGTTCAACCACGGCCAGGTCTTCCACCGCAATCCGCAATCCGGAGAACCGTGCCCCCGTAATGTCAGCGGCGACATCCACGCCGTACTGATCGCGGAACGACACCGGTTCCACGATCGCGAGATCGCCGCGTGGTGTCCGCGCGGTGATGCCGATCGACGAGGCATGCAGATCGCGCAGCCCGGTGAAGGCGGTGAGAAAGATATGATGATCCGTCGGGCTGTCCGCGACCATTACGGCTCCGCGAACCGAGCGCGCGCCATTGCGGTGAAGTTGAAACGCCGGATTCCAGAAATTCTCAGGATGCAGATGCTGACAGACCGCAAAGCCTGCATTCGGCGACAGTGGATCGCGGGCGAATGCCAGCGAAAAGCCGAGTTCGGCAATGCTTCCGTCCGGTCGCTGCCCCTGACGCGCAAATGTGAAGACACCGCCCCCGCCGATGCCGGCGGCCTCGTAGTTGTGGGCATCTGCAGCCGCATCGCTGCTGGCGAGCAGCAGCATCGACAGCCCTTCGCGTTCGGACAGATAGTCGCGCTGGAAGGCGCCGAACGAAAACGCATCCGGACGGTGAGGCGCGATTTTCTCCGGCTCCGCGACCGTGAGAAGTTCGACGAAGAACCCGTCGAGCTGCACGATCCGATTATGCGTGCCCCAGGGATGTCGATTGCGCGCACCGACGTTGAAGCCGAGCTGCTGATACGCATCGGCCGCCGCGTCGAGGTCGCGTACGGCATGGACGAAGTGGTCGAGGCCACCGGACATCAGTGTGCGACTTTCATCCGCAGGCAACGACTACTTCATCGCCGAGAACGCCGTCGGCGTCAGGAGCTGATTGGCGATGTTCTCGACGATCTGGCCATCTTCCTCACTCTTGGCCCGCGCCGTCAGCCATTCCGGGTCCGTCACGAAAGCAGTCCATTTCTGGTCCCGCTCGGCGAGACTTTCCCACAGCAGGAAATAGGTGAGCTCCTGGTTCGAGGCGCCGACGAGCGTGGTGAAAAAGCCGGCGGGACGGATGCCGTGCTTATCGAACAGCTTCAGCGTGACCGTTTCGAACCGCTTCAGCAGCGCGGGCAGACGACCGGGCACGCAGCGATATGTCCTGGACTCGTAAATCATGCGAAGCCTCCCCTTGCGGCCGCGCGGCGGCTGCCGTGTTGTGGCAACAATTGGCGGGAAGGTCAAAGCAACCGGACGCGCACAGCACCGCGTCCGCCGCATGGCAAGAGCGCACGATGGCCGCCGTAGCGGAGTTCGGGGGAAGCGCTAGCGCAGCTTCGGCGGCGGAATTTCGCCCGCCGATAGGGCAATGTGTGAATCGACCAGATTGACTTTGGCAGCCGGATCGGCCCCGAACAGCTGCCGAAACGTGTCCGGACCGAGCAGTCTCGCCGCTTCGTCGATCAGATCCTGATTGCGGGCATTCAACGCCAGCGCGCTCGGTTGACCATGGCCGGGCCAGGCCCGAGCCGCGAATTGCTGGACCTCGGCTCGGAGTTGAAGCAGCCGACCAAGTTTGGCCGGGTCGCCGGCCAGCAACGCAACGGCACGCTTCTCGAATTCATCAGGCTCCGGCACAGGTTCGTCGCGCGCCATCGTCAGTCCTTCTGGGCGGCCCGGCCCTGCCACCAGCTGCTGTGCAGTACAGGACGCAATCTTGGCCGACCAAGCCGTCTGCTGCAGACCATACGTGCCGTAGATGAAGCTACTCAACGGATAGCCGCGGGCGTTATGCACCGTCAGCGGCGTCGAACCGCCTCCCCCGCTCGCATACAACACCTGATTGGCCAATTGGTGGCAAACGCCGTCGACGCCATAGTGATAGATGGTCCCGCGTGCCAACGACGTAGTCCGCGAGTCCAGATTGGGCCGCACCAGACATTGCGCCACGGCGAGGTCGCCGGCTTGCTGCCCCAGCGCGCCGCTCTTGTTCACCGGCGTTCCGCCTACCGCATGGAACGAGCCCCAGCAGTACCAGAAGAATTGGTGGTCTCCGACCACCTCGGTGATCGTCGGGTAGGCGTGTATGCGATTGTCGTAGCTGGTGACCCACGTATGGTCGACGGGCGATTCCGAGTCCCAGGCGGGAATCGCCCATGCGAATAGCGTGACCGGCTGTACCATTTCGGGACCTTCGATCGCTGGATCGTTGCTAAGCACGCGTTGGTTGACGTTGCGAGCATCAACTACCGTTAATCGAATGTCTGTCCGGGAAGCGACACAGATACGTTCCAATATCGTGAAAATTCGAACCGGTTCACGACGAGGCGACACAACCGCAGGCCCGCCGCTGCGTTGAAGACTGCAGACATCCGTGCTCGAGTGTCGATGGAGACGCCGTAATGAGAATTCCCCTTGTCCTCGCCCTGCTGATCCTCGCAGCGGCGCCAGCTGCCGCACAAACGCCGGGCGTCGTCACGGGCGGCAGCGACAACGTGACGGTCAACGGTAAGCCGGCTGGGCGCGTGGGCGATACGACATCCGATGGATCGATCGTGGAAGGCTCAAGCAACGTCTTCATCAACGGCAAGCCCGCCGCGGTGATGGGCGGCAAGACCAATTGCGGCGGCGCTGTTGTCGGCGGCGGCACCAACGTGTTCATCAATGGCAAACCGATGGCACGCGCGGGCGACGCAACGTCCGGCTGCAAGTAACGTCTCCGCGTCGCCCAGATCCGCAATGTCAGTTCCGTTCAGGCCACGCCCCGCCACCCGCGCGCGTTTTGCACCTCTTGTCGTCGTCGCCCTCGCCATCACCCCGGCGCTCCCGATTTTCACGATGTCCGATGCGGGCGCGCAGCAGCGCGGTGCGCCGACCGAGCGGGAACTGGTGGCGAAAATCAACGATGCCTTTCGCACGCTGCAGGCAGGCGACCGCGACGGCGGCCGACAGCGCCTCACTGCAGCACTGCGCGCGGTCCGTGACAGCAACTACCCCGCGCTCACCATCCAGGCTTATCTGAACGCTGTCACCTTCTTCGAGCGCCGCCGCGATACGACGACCGCTTCGGAGCTGTTCGCCGAGGCCGCGAACACACGCGCCGCACGCGAGAGCAGCCCTGACGCAACCACGCTGTGGTTCGAATACGCCCGCTTCCTCGAGCGCACGATCCAATACGAGCGCGGCATTCCGGTCGCCGTCGAGGCCCGCAAGCGGATGCGCGCGAGCTACGGGGCGAACAGCGCGCAGGATATCGCCGGTAGCGACATCCTCGCGACGCTGCTGACCAACAACGGTGCCGTGGCGGCGGGCCTCAATCTGTCCGAAGAGACTTATCTCGGCGCTCGCCGGGCGCTCGGTGACAAAGAGCCCCTGACCTGGCGCACTGAGAACAACTACGCCGAAGCGCTACGCATGGTAGGCCATCCCGACCTTGCCGCCAAAATCGACGCCCCGCTGCTCAAGAAGCGGATCGCCCATTATGGTGTCGGAAGCATCCAGGCGCTGGTCAGCGCCAGCAACCTTGCGCTCGATCATCTGGCGATGGGCAACGAGGCCGAGACCATGCAGGCGCTGGCGCTGCAGAAACGCTGCGCGGCCGAGCTCGCCGATCCGACCTCCGAACACGTCGCCCAGGCCGACACCTGGATCGCCTACGCCAAGGCCTACTTTCATCCCGACCGCGCGCTTAGTACTCTGGAACTGGAAGCGATGGCGCGGGTCAAGGACTGGAACGGCGCGCCGGACCTGCTGCGGATCAAATCCGCTCAACTCGCCGCCGATCACTACGAGCGCCGTGGCGACACCAGCCGCGCACTGGCGCTGCGGATCGACGCCTATCACCGCTCGCAGGAAACGATCGCGCGGCAGCATCCGATGACATTCGACGCGCTGCTCGGCGTCGCGGTCACCCGGCTGAAGCGTGGCGACGCCGATGCGCTAGCGACCTTCAAGGATGTCGAGCAGCAATCGTTCAACTGGATGCTGCGGGAGGTCGGCACTGCCGGCAACCGCTATGTCGCCGAAACGATGCGCAAGCTCGCCGATGACATCCTCTACGAATATGGCCGCTACGCGCTGGTCGATCCGGCAGCTGCCGTGGCCTATGCGGATGAGGTGTCCCGTTGGAAAACCATGGAAGACGGTGAACGCACACTGCTGCGGCTCACGCTCGACCGCCTGCACGATCAGCCCACCCGCGATCTGGCGCGGACCGTATTGCGGCTGTCCGGTCAGCGGCAGGAGATGCTGTCGTCCGGCAAACTCGACGACGATGCCCGCGACGTCCTGAAGCGACTTGAAGAAGCGCGGCAGCAATTGGCCGCGCGCGCCGCCACGAAACCGCCCGCCGGCGTCCAGTTGCCCTCCGTCGAGGACAAGCTCGCGCCGAGCGACGCGCTCGTGGACTTCTTCGTCAGCGGTCGCGGCAGCCGGATCAATCCGACCGAACCCAAGCCAGCGGCGAGGCTGCAGGCCGTGGTTCGCCGCGCGGGCAAACCGCCGCAGGTGATCGATCTCGGTGAGCTTGATGGCTTCACCGCCCCTGACGTTAGTGAGGCGGATCGCACCCAGCCGTTCCGTCGCCTGTACGACATGCTGATCGGGCCGCTGAAGCCGCACCTCGCGGGAGTGACGAGGTTGTTTCTCGTACCGGACGCCGACCTCTACAGCCTGCCCTTCGCGATGTTACGGGACGGCAACGGCCATTATCTAGACGAGGTCTATGAGACTCGACTCCTGACTCGCGCCGACGCCATCATGTTCGCAAGCCAGGACGACAGACTGATCGCAGGTACCAGGGCGGTGCTGGTCGGCGGTCTCGACTACGCTGGCGCAGCCAGTCAGCTCCCTTCGACCAAGACCGAGATCGATCGCATTGCGCCCGACCTGCAACGCCGCGACATCGCCCGCGTGACCATGACCGGTGACGCCGGAGAAACCGCAATCCGCGACAAGGCCGAGGGCGCTGCTCTGGTTCATCTCGCCACCCACGGCTTCTACAAAGCCGCGACCGACCGCACCGACGCGATGTGGCGTAGCGGGCTGGTCGCCGCGCGTCCTCAGCTCGACCGACCGCCCCGGCGCGACGGCGAGGACGGCGTGATCTACGCCCGCGAGCTGATGGACTGGAATTTATCGGCCGCCGACCTCGTGGTGCTATCCGCCTGCCAGACCGCGCTCGGCGATCCGAGCCGGATCGGCAGCGTCCGCGGCCTCCCCACCGCGCTCGCCATCGCCGGAACCCGACGCTCGCTGCTGACGCTGTGGGAAGTCAGCGACGAAGGCACGGCGAATTTCATGGCGCGGCTGTACCAGGTGCTCGCCGACGAGAACCTCGACTACGCGTCGGCACTGCGCAAAGTTCGCATCGAAGCGATCCATGGCAAGATCAAAGCCGCCGAAGACCCGTCGGTGTGGGCAGCGTTCGTGCTGTTCGAGAATTGATCAGCGTGTGCATTGCCGATCCCAAGCAACACCGCCCGTCATGCCACGGCCCCGTGTGCCGCGTTCGTACGGAGGCTGCCGCGGTCCAAATCGTAGATGGCCGGGACAAGCCCGGCCAGACGAAGTGAACTCCCGACTCATCAGATGATATTCCGTTGCCGCAGCTCGACATCGGGTCGGCTGGTTAAACCAGCCGGCTCTGCACCAATGCCGCACCGATGAAGGACGAGAACAACGGGTGCGGATCGAACGGGCGCGACTTCAGTTCGGGATGGAACTGCACGCCGATAAACCAGGGGTGATCCTCGTATTCGACGATTTCCGGCAGCACGCCATCCGGCGACATGCCGGAAAAGCGCAGGCCATGCTGCTCCAGCCGATCCTTGTAGGCGGTGTTGACTTCGTAGCGGTGGCGGTGGCGCTCCGAGATCTCCGTTGCGCCGCCATAGATCTCCGACACCCGGCTGCCGCGCTTCAGCGCCGCCGGGTACGCACCAAGCCGCATCGTGCCGCCGAGGTCGCCGGCCTGCGAGCGCTTTTCCAACTCGTTGCCGCGGACCCACTCGGTCATCAGGCCGACCAGCGGCTCCGGCGTCGGGCCGAACTCGGTCGAATTGGCATGCTCGATGCCGGCGAGATTGCGCGCCGATTCGATCACCGCCATCTGCATGCCGAAGCAGATGCCGAAATACGGGACGTTGCGCTCGCGGGCGAAACGCGCCGCTTCGATCTTGCCCTCTGCGCCGCGCTGGCCGAAGCCGCCCGGGACCAGGATGCCGTTGACGTGCTCGAGGAAAGGCGCCGGGTCCTCGTTCTCGAATACTTCGCTCTCGATCCAGTCGAGATTGACTTTCACCTTGTTGGCGATGCCGCCGTGGCTGAGCGCCTCGATCAGCGACTTGTAGGCGTCCTTCATGCCGGTGTACTTGCCGACGATGGCGATCGTCACGGCGCCTTCCGGATTGCGGACGCGTTCGTTGATCTCGTGCCAGCGCGCGAGCTGCGGCGGCTCCTTGGCGGCGATCGCGAAGGCCGCCAGCACTTCGTCGTCGAGCCCGGCAGCGTGATACGCCTCCGGCACCGCGTAGATATTGTCGACGTCACGGGCTTCGATCACGGCGCTTTCGCGGACGTTGCAGAACAGCCCGAGCTTGCGCCGCTCCTCTTTGGGGATCTCGCGATCGGTGCGGCACAGCAGGATATCGGGCTGGATGCCGATCGAGCGCAGTTCCTTGACCGAATGCTGGGTCGGCTTGGTCTTCAGCTCGCCGGCGCTCGGGATGTAGGGCAGCAGCGTCAGGTGGATGTAGATCACATCGCCGCGCGGCAGGTCGTTCTTGATCTGGCGGATCGCCTCGAAGAACGGCAGGCCCTCGATGTCGCCGACCGTGCCGCCGATCTCGACGAGCACGAAGTCGTAGCCGTCATTGTCGCTGAGGACGAAGTCCTTGATGGCGTTGGTGACGTGCGGAATCACCTGGATGGTGGCGCCGAGGTAGTCGCCGCGACGTTCCTTGGTCAGGATGTCCTGATAGATCCGGCCGGTGGTGATGTTGTCCTGCTTGGTTGCAGGCCGCCCGGTGAAACGTTCGTAGTGGCCGAGATCGAGATCGGTCTCGGCGCCGTCGTCGGTCACGAACACTTCGCCGTGCTGATACGGCGACATCGTTCCCGGATCGAGATTGAGATAAGGGTCGAGCTTGCGAAGGCGGACCTTGTAGCCCCGCGCCTGCAGCAGAGCACCGAGTGCCGCTGATGCCAGACCCTTGCCGAGCGAGGAAACCACGCCGCCGGTGATGAAGATATACCGCGCCATGGGACTTTACCTTTAAGGCCCTAGGTCCGATTCGCAAAAGCGATTCGTTCCCCGCGGGCAGTTTTCCAAACGCCTGTGGGTGACGCTGAAAGCTCAGCGCCTTCATACGATTACGAGCGGCAGCTCAGAAATTCCCGAGCTGCCGCTAACGCATGCCGGCAATGCTTATTGTGACTGCGGCGGAGCGGGAGCCGCCGGGGTCTGGCTTTGCTGCTGGTCCGACTGCTTCAGACTGTCGAGCAGACCGCCGCCCTGGGGCATCGGCGCCGCCGGGGCGCCAGGCGCCTGCTGGGCCGGAACCGAGGTCGGCAGGATCGACGTCGGCTTGCGGTTGTAGGTCGCCAGCCAGGACAGCGACAGGCTGGTGATGAAGAACCCGGCCGCCAGAATCGCAGTCGTGCGGGTCAGCAGATTCGCAGTGCCGCGGCTGGACATGAATCCGCCACCTCCTCCGACGCCGAGGCCGCCGCCTTCGGACTTCTGCAGCAGCACAGCGCCGATCAGGCCGAGGACCAACATCAGGTGGATGACGATAATGACAGTCTGCATAGCACCCTTCCATCACAAGCCCGGACCGCCGAAAGGCCAGCTGGGCGCCGGCGCGAGCTGCTCGACAGGCTTGCGGGATCAACGAAGTCGCGCGGTGTCTACACGATCGATGGGGGCATTGTCACCCCCGGACGGTCCCAGACCCACGCCGATAAAGCGTTCGGTTCGCTCACAGTTAGGGGCAGCCGGCGGCGATCGCAAGGAAGTCCGACGCCTTCAGGCTGGCTCCGCCCACCAGCGCGCCATTGACGTGCGGCACGGCCATTAGCTCGCGCGCATTCGAGGGCTTTACGGAGCCGCCGTACAGCAGCCGCATCTGTGCGCCTTCCGCATCGAAGCGCTGCGTCAGCGTCTGGCGGATAAAGCCATGAACTTCCTCGACATCCTCGGCCGTCGGGGTCATGCCGGTGCCGATCGCCCAGACTGGCTCGTAGGCGACGACGAGATTCGCCGCGGTGGCGCCGTCCGGCAGCGAGCCGGCGAGCTGACCGGCAACGACGTCGAGCGTGTGGCCGGCATTGCGTTCGCCCTGCGTCTCGCCGACGCAGACGATCGCCACCAGCCCTGCCCGCCACACCGCCTGGGCCTTGCTGCGCACGATCGCGTCGGTTTCGGCATGGTCGGCGCGGCGCTCGGAGTGACCGACGATGATGGCGCGTGCGCCAGCATCGGCCAGCATCTCGGCCGAAATGTCGCCCGTATGCGCGCCAGACGCGTTGACGTGACAATCCTGAGCGCCAATCGCGACCTTCAGCTTGCCGTCCGCATTGGCGGCCGCGAGCGTATCCGCAAAGGCGGAGATCAGGGTGGCCGGCGGGCACACCAAGAGGTCGATTCCCGACGAGAGCTGCGCCGCGCCCGCCAAAATCGCCTCGAATTCGGATGACGACGCCTTGAGGCCGTTCATCTTCCAGTTTCCGGCAATCAACGGACGAACGGCGTGGACCGGCATGGACACTCTCACGTTTTAGGGTTGCACAATGTCGCTAGCAGAGCCGTTTGCGATGCTCAAGGCCGCGTGATCGCGCAGCCACGCGGAGCGGGAAAACCGCTTCGAGAACGGTAGCCGTGGCGGGAGTCGTGCGTCGCCGCGGTCGGTTGCGACGCTTTCTCCGCCATTTTATGATGGATTTCCAAGCCGGCGACGCTAATTTGCGCCTCCGCGCGCCAGAGCGCGGCCGGTTCCCTCCTGCAAAAAAGTGGCTCCATGCTTCGCGGAATTCGCAACGCCTCATCCAACTGGGTCGGCAAGACCATCATGACCATTGTGATGGGCGTGCTGATCATCAGCTTCGGTGTGTGGGGCATTGCCGACATCTTCCGCGGATTCGGCCGGTCGACACTGGCCACGATCGGCAGCACCGAGATCAGCACGGAGCAATTCCGCCAGACCTATAACGACCGGCTGCAGCAGATCGGCCGCCAATTCGGCCGACCGCTCACGCCCGACCAGGCACGCTCCTTCGGCATCGACCGCCAGGTGCTGCAGCAGGTAATCGCCGAAGCCGCGCTCGACGAACAAGCGCGCCGGCTCGGCCTCGGTCAGTCGGACGAAGAGACGATGAAGAGCATCCTGGCGGATCCGAACTTCAAAGGCGTGGGCGGAGCGTTCGACCCGAACCGCTTCCAGCAGGTGATCCGTCAATTCGGCTTCACCGAACAACGCTACATGACCGAACAGCGCAAGGTCGCGTTGCGCCGTCAGATCGCCGGCACTGTCACGGCGGGCCTCGCGGTCCCCAACACGATGCTGCAGGTGGCAAGCCAGTTCCAGAACGAGCAACGCGCGATCGACTACCTGAAGCTCACCGAAGGGCAGGTCGGCACCATCGACCCGCCCTCCGCCGAAGTACTCGCGGCCTATTACCAGCAGCATAAGGCGCAGTTCCGCGCTCCCGAGTATCGCAAGATCGCGTACGTCGTGATGACGCCCGACTCGGTGGCGAAGTGGACCGACGTGTCGGACGCCGACGCCCGGAAGGTCTATGAGGAGCGCAAGGACAAGCTGTCGACGCCGGAGCGGCGGCAGGTATCGCAAATGGTGTTCCCGAATGCCGAAGAGGCAGAGGCCGCTCGCAAAAAGATCGCCGACGGCGCCTCGTTCGACGACATCGCGACGCAGCGCGGCCTGAAGCCTGCCGATGTCGAGCTCGGCCTCGTCAGCAAGGCCGACATGCTCGATCCGGCCGTGGCGAACGCCGCGTTCTCGCTGCCAGCGGGCGAAGTCAGCCAGCCGATCAAGGGCGCATTCGGCACGGCGCTGGTCCGGGTCTCCAAGATCGAGCCGGGCGTGCAGCCGAGCTATGAAAGCGTCGCGCAGACCATCAAGCGTGAGATTGCTCTCGACCGCGCGCGCGCCGAAGTGCAGACTCAGCACGACAAGATGGAAGACGCTCGCGCCGGCGGCGCCAACGTGGTCGAAGCGGCCAAGACGCTGGGCCTGACCGCCGTGACGATCGAGGCCGTCGATCGCTCCGGCCGCGGCCCCGACGGCCAGCCGGTCAAGGACATCCCGCAGGGTCTCGACCTCGCGACCCAGGCTTTCAATGCCGATGTCGGCGTCGACACCGACGCGATCAGCTATCAGAACGGTTATGTCTGGTTCGACGTGCTCGGCGTCACGCCGTCGCACGAGCGCAACCTCGACGAGGTCAAGGATCAGGTCGAAGCCCGCTGGCGCGCCGAACAGATCACCGAGCGGTTGCGCAAGATGGCGACCGAGTTGGTGCAGAAGCTCGGCACCGACGGTAAGCTCGCCGACGTAGCCCCGGCCGGCGTCAAGGTCGAGACTGCCACCGGCCTTAAGCGCGAGGGCACCACCACCGTGCCGGCAAGCGTCGTCGAGGCCGTCTTCAAGACGGCCAAGGACGGCACCGGCCAGAGCCAGGGCGGCACTGGCACCGAATGGTTCGTCTTCCGCGTCACCGACATCACGGTGCCGCCGGTCGACCTCGCGTCCGCCGATGTGACCAAGCTGAAGGACGCCCTGGTCCAGCGGATCACCGACGAGCAGGTCGGCGAATATATCGCTTGGCTCGAGAAGGACCTCGGCACCAAGATCAACGAGCAGGCGGTGGCGCAGGCGACGGGGGCGGCAAGCAACTGACGCAGCTGTCTTGCGTCGGTGTCGCCGGGTGGGGACATGATTGATTTCAAAGCAGTAATCGGCAAGGTCGCGACCGGAGCAACGCTCACGCGGGACGAGGCCGCGAGCGCGTTCGACGCCATGATGTCGGGCGACGCCACGCCCTCCCAGATGGGCGCCCTGCTGATGGGCCTGCGGGTCCGCGGCGAGACCGTCGACGAGATCACCGGCGCCGTGACCACGATGCGGTCCAAGATGCTGACCGTGGACGCGCCGGCGGACGCGGTCGACGTGGTCGGCACCGGCGGCGACGGCTCCGGCTCGGTCAACGTCTCGACCTGCACATCCTTCATCGTCGCCGGCTGTGGCGTGCCGGTCGCCAAGCACGGCAACCGCGCGCTGTCGTCGAAATCCGGCGCCGCCGACGTGCTGGGTGCGCTTGGCGTCAAGATCGATATCACGCCCGCCCAGGTCGGCCGCTGCGTCCACGAGGCCGGCATCGGCTTCATGTTCGCGCCGACGCATCATCCGGCGATGAAGAACGTCGGTCCGACACGGGTCGAGCTCGCGACCCGCACGATCTTCAACCTGCTCGGCCCGCTGTCGAATCCGGCCGGCGTCAAGCGCCAGATGATCGGCGTGTTCTCGCGGCAATGGGTGCAGCCGCTGGCGCTGGTGCTGAAGAATCTCGGCTCCGAGTCGATCTGGGTGGTGCATGGCTCCGACGGCCTCGACGAGATCACCCTCTCCGGCCCGACCGCCATCGCGCAGCTCAAGAACGGCGAGATCACCAGCTTCGAAATCAGCCCGGAAGATGCCGGCCTGGCGCGCGCGCCCGCCGAAGCGCTGAAGGGCGGCGACGCCGAGGCCAACGCGGTCGCGCTGCGCGCCGTGCTGGAAGGCATGCCCGGGCCGTACCGCGATGTTGCGCTGCTCAACGCCGCGGCGACGCTGATCGTTGCCGGCAAGGCCAAGGACCTGAAGGAAGGCGTCGCCCTCGCCACGCAGTCGATCGACAGCGGCGCCGCGGAAGCACGGCTGAAGAAGCTGATCGCTGTCTCCGCGGCGGCCTGAAATACCAGTGGCCGTCATGCCCGGGCTTGTCCCGGGCATCCACGCCTTCGGGCCGGCGCAACGGTGAAGGCGTAGATGGCCGGGACAAGCCCGGCCATGACGAGAAAATAACCCGATCAAGCAGTAGGTAGCAGAGCCGTGTCCGACATCCTGACCAAGATCGAGGCCTACAAGCGCGAGGAAATCGCGGTCGCCAAGCGCGAGCGCCCGCTCGCCGGACTGGAGGCGATCGCACGCGAAGGGGCGCCGCCGCGTGGTTTCGTCCGGGCGCTGCGCGCCAAGCATACGGCCGGCGACTACGCGCTGATCGCCGAGATCAAGAAGGCCTCACCGTCGAAGGGACTGATCCGCGCTGATTTCGATCCGCCGGCGCTCGCCAGGGCTTATGAAGACGGCGGCGCGGCGTGCCTGTCGGTACTCACCGACACACCGTCGTTTCAGGGCAGCCTGGACTATCTGGTGGCGGCGCGCGCGGCTGTGTCGCTGCCGGCGCTGCGCAAGGACTTCATGTACGAGCCGTATCAGGTCGTCGAGGCCCGCGCCTATGGCGCGGACTGCATCCTGATCATCATGGCGGCGCTCGACGACGCTGAAGCCAAGGACATCGAGGACGCCGCGTTCGATCTCGGCATGGACGTGCTGATCGAGATCCACGACGGCGCCGAACTCGACCGTGCGCTGAAGCTGCGCTCGCCGATGATCGGCGTCAACAACCGCAATCTGCGCACGTTCGAAGTCACGCTCGCGACCAGCGAAGCGCTGGCGCCGCGGATCCCGCAGAACCGCCTGATGGTCGGCGAGAGCGGCATCTTTACCCCGGCCGATCTTGCCCGGCTCGCCCGCGTCGGCATGTCGACCTTCCTGGTCGGCGAAAGCCTGATGCGCCAGGACGACGTCACCGCCGCCACGCGGACGCTGCTGGCGAAAGCGGCCTGAGGCGAGCGATGGCGAAGACCTCAAAAACCTCGAAGACGGCTAAAGCCAGAGCCGCAGCCCCCGCCCTCACCCACATCGGCGCCAGTGGTGAGGCGCATATGGTCGATGTGTCGGACAAGCCGGCGACCGAGCGCGTCGCCGTCGCCGAGGGGCGCGTGGTGATGAAGCCGGCGACGCTCGATCTGATCCTCAGCGGCGATGCCAAGAAGGGCGACGTGCTCGGCACGGCGCGGATCGCCGGCATCATGGCGGCGAAGCGCACCTCGGAGCTGATTCCGCTATGCCACCCACTTGCGCTATCCAAAGTCACCATCGACATCACGCCGGACAACAAGCTGCCGGGCTGCATCGTCCGCGCCACCGCCAAGGTGAGCGGACCGACGGGCGTCGAGATGGAAGCGCTGACCGCGGTCTCGGTCGCGTGCCTGACGATCTACGACATGATCAAGGCCGCTGAACGCGGCGTGCGGATCGAAGGCATTCATCTGCTCGCCAAGACCGGCGGAAAGTCGGGTGATTACGTCGCGGACGCGCGATCCAAATAGGCGTAAGCTCGGCGCCGACCCGCAGGGAGCGCGCCGATGCCCACAGACTCAGCCTCTCCGCTCCTGATTGGCCTCAGCGAGGTCGAAGCCGGCGCACGGCTGAAGGACGAGGGCTTCAACGAATTGCCGCGTTCGGACCGGCGCACGGTGTTCGGCATCGTGCTGGAGGTGGTGCGCGAGCCGATGCTGGCACTGCTGCTCGGCGGCGGCGCAATCTACCTCGTGCTCGGCGACTTCAAGGAAGCGCTGATCCTGCTGGTATTCGCCAGCCTGTCGGTGATCATCACCGTTGTCCAGGAGAGCCGCACCGAACGCGTGCTGGAAGCGCTGCGCGACCTCACCAGCCCGCGCGCGCTGGTGATCCGCGACGGAGACCGCAAGCGCATCGCCGGTCGCGACGTGGTGCGCGGCGATCTCCTGGTGCTATCGGAAGGCGACCGCGTCGCCGCCGACGCGATGTTGCTGCAGGCCGACGACATCCAGGCCGACGAGTCGCTGCTGACCGGCGAGTCATTGCCGGTCCGCAAGATCGCGCGGAACGAGGCCGGCGACGCCCTCGCACAACGCCCCGGCGGCGACGATCAGCCGGTCGTTTATTCCGGCTCGCTGATGGTCCGCGGCAGCGGCATCGCCGAAGTAATCGCGACCGGCGCGCGCAGCGAGATCGGCAAGATCGGTCAGACGCTCGGCACCATGCAGACCGAGCCGCCACGGCTGCAGACGCAAACGCGCAAACTGGTCCGCGTGTTCGGCCTGATCGGAGGCGCGTTCAGTATCCTCGTCGTCGTGCTGTACGGCACCTTGCGTGGCGGCTGGCTCGACGCGGTGCTGGCCGGCATCACAGTCGGCATGTCGATGCTGCCGGAGGAATTTCCGGTCGTGCTCACCGTGTTCATGGCGATGGGTGCTTGGCGGATCTCGCAGGCCCGCGTGCTGACGCGCCGCGCCGCCGCGATCGAGGCGCTCGGCTCCGCCACGGTGCTGTGCACCGACAAGACCGGCACACTGACCGAGAACCGGATGTCGGTGGCCGAATTGCGTTCGCCGACCGGCGAAACCTTCCGCCCGCGCGCCGACGGCGATCTGCCGCCGGCGTTTCGCAATCTGCTCGACACTGGCCTGCTCGCCGCCGCACCGGATCCGTTCGACCCGATGGACCGCGCATTGCACCGCCTCGCCGACGAGCATCTCCCCGGCGGCGCGGGCGCAAGAAGTCTCGTGCACTCCTACGGGCTGCGCCGCGACCTGCTGGCGATCACCCAGGTCTGGCGGGATCCGGACGACATCGGCAATTTCGTCGTGGCGGCCAAAGGCGCGCCGGAGGCGATCGCGCGGATGTGCGGTCTCAGCGATGCAGACCTCCAACAACTATCCGGCATGGTCGATGCGATGGCCGCCGACGGGCTGCGCGTTCTCGGCGTGGCCCGCGCGGCGCATCCGAACGACGATTGGCCGGAGACGCAGCTCGGCTTCGGCTTTGCGTTTCTCGGCCTCGTCGGCCTCGCCGATCCGCTGCGCGAGGCAGTGCCGGCCGCGGTCGCCGACTGCCGCACCGCGGGCATCCGCGTGGTGATGATCACCGGCGACTATCCGGCGACGGCGCGCGCGATCGCGCGCGAGGCCGGGATCGCGTCCGAAACGAGTATCACCGGCGACGAGATCGCGCGGCTCGATGACGCCACGCTGGCGCAACGCCTGAAGAGCACCACCGTGTTCGCCCGGATCATGCCGGAGCAGAAGCTGCGCATCGTCGAGGCGCTGAAGGCAGACGGGGAAGTCGTCGCGATGACCGGCGACGGCGTCAACGATGCCCCGTCGCTGAAGGCCGCGCATATCGGCATCGCGATGGGCGGCCGCGGCACCGACGTCGCCCGCGAGGCGTCCTCGATCGTGCTACTCGACGACGACTTCGCCTCGATCGTCAAGGCGATCCGGCTGGGCCGGCGGATCTACGACAATCTGGTCAAGGCGATGGCCTTCATCTTTGCCGTGCATGTCCCGATCGCCGGCCTCGCGATCCTGCCGTTGCTGTTCGGTCTGCCGATCCTGCTCGGCCCGATCCACATCGCGTTTCTCGAGATGATCATCGATCCGGTGTGCTCGATCGTGTTCGAGGCCGAGACAGCCGAGGACGACGTGATGCTGCGCAAGCCCCGCGCCCCCGAGCAGCCACTGTTCAGCGGCGCTCTGATCGGCTGGGGGCTCGTGCAAGGCCTGCTGGTGTTCGCGCTGGTCGCCGGCGTGTTCGTGATCGGCCAGTTCCGCGCGATGCCGGAGACCGAACTCCGTGCCCTGACGTTCTTCGCGCTGGTGCTGAGTTTCGTCTGCCTGATCTTCGTCAATCGCTCATTCTCGACCTCGATCCTGGCGGCGCTGCGCCGCCCCAATCCAATGCTCGGCGTGGTGCTGGCCATCGTCGCCGGAGTGCTCGGCCTCAGCCTTGCCTGGCCGTGGCTGCGTGAGCTTTTCCGATTTGGGCCGCTGCACGGTGACGATCTGGCTCTCACCGCCGGTGCAGCGCTGGCGGTGCTGATCCTGCTGGAGCTGATCAAGCCGCTGTGGCGCGGCCGGCTCGGTGGTGCGCCGTCGCGGCGACCGGTGGAGGCCTGATCGCCGCGACGGTCAGCTAAGCTACGCCGACATTCGCTGAACCGCCTGACGGTCGATCACGAAGCGGCTGGTATTGGCGCAGTCCTCGCAACGATAAGTATGGCGTTCGAATTCAAAACTGCGCCCGACCGGTCGCGGCTCGACGCGCGCGAGCCGCATCGTCGCGCCGCATACGGGGCAGCACGCGGGATCGAACGTGGTTTGATTGTTGCGCCAGACCATAGTGCCTCCTCCCCACTGGCTCGCTGTGCTCGAACGGCAGACCGTCGTCGCGGTGGTCCACACTGTTCAGCCTGATCGCAGCTCCGCCTTTCGGCGGCGGCTCGTCGTCGTCGAGCCGGCGCAGCGCCGCCAGGATCGCGGCGAGCGGAACGGTCCGGTTTGAACCCGGCACCGCGCGCAGCCACGGCCGCTGCTCGATCGCGTTGGCGTCGGACGCCCATGAGGAGAGAATGGCCCGCTTGTCCGCGGTGCCCAGCGCGTCGTCGCGCAGCACCTGATCGGGGTGGTCATACCCCGTTGCGGGACGGTCGAGAGCGGGATGGTCGAGGATGCCCGGAACACCGCGGATCTCCGGGATGGTATCGGTCGTCATCTGCATTGCTATCCTCCCGAGCTACTCCTTTCAGAACGGGACGGTTCGAAAATTAGAAAAGTCGGCCGCCCTTTCAAGACCCCACCACGAAATTTTTGCGGACCTGCGCATCCGTGTACCAGCTCCCCTCTTGACGCCATCGAGAGCGTTCCCAGATCGAAGGCGCGCCCGCGACGGCGCGGGTGCGCTTCTGGTTTCTCAGTTCGAATGAGCAAGATCGGAATGAGGAGGCATCCATGAATGTGCGCGAGATGATTCCCTGGGGGCGTAGTCAGTCCGCTGTCCCGTCCTTGACCAGCGATCCGTTTCTGTCGCTGCACCGCGAAATGAACCGGCTGTTCGACGACGTCTTCCGCGGCTTCGATGCACCGGGGCTGGCGAACCGCTTCCCGGCGCTGAGCGGCTCATGGCCGAAGCTGGAAATTGCCGACACCGAGAAAGAGCTGACGATCTCGGCCGAAGTCCCCGGCATGGAGGAGAAGGATATCGAAGTCCTGCTCGACGATGGCGCGCTGACGATCCGTGGCGAGAAGACGTCGGCTACCGAGGATAAGGACAAGCGGTTCAGCGAGCACTTCTATGGCAAGTTCGAGCGCCGTATCCCGATCGACGCGGTCATTGCGGCGGATAATGTCAGCGCCTCTTTCAAGAACGGGGTTCTCTCGGTGACCTTGCCGAAGAACGGCCCCGCGCCGTCTTCGGCCAAGCGGATCGCGATCCAGCCCGGCAAGTAAGCGGCAGTCCGGGCCTAAACGATTTGTTTATCATCAAGCCGTCTACGCCGGGACAATCCTGCATTGTCCCGGCGTGTCGGATTTCGGCGCAAACAGAATTTAACAACTTCGGGGTGCAATCTCTGCGCGAAGGTATTTTCACCGGCAGCGCGAGACTGGGTGATGAGACAAGAGCGCCGATTTGCACGTGTACGCCCGAACGCAAGTGCAGCGAGCCTGATCGTCGGTCCAAAGCTGCCGGTCGTGGCCTGCAATGTGGTCGATTACTCGGCTGGTGGCGCCTGCGTCGAGTTGAACGCCAACATCACCCTGCCCCAACGTTTCGAACTGCTGCACGGCGGCACGAAAAAGAAGTGTCGCATGGTCTGGAAGCGCGACCGACGCGTCGGCGTCGCATTCTGACGTCAGGCGCGTCAGCGTTGCAAGTCCGGCGGCAGCGGCGGGTTTTCGCGCAGCAAGATGATGGTCACGCGCCGGTTGGCGGCGATCGTGGGCGCCTCCGGAAAGAGAGGCTCGCCGTCGCCCTTCCCGGCCACTGACATCACCCGGTTCGCCGGCAGTCCCTCGCGCTTCAGGATCTGTCGGACCACATTGGCGCGGCCGGTGGAGAGGTCGAAAGCGTCGTAGTCTTCGTTGCCAGCAACCGCCACGGCGGCGGTATGTCCGACGATTGAAATCCGCAGCGCCGTCGCGCGCAACGGTCCGGCGAGGCGGGCGATTAGCAGCCGTGCATTTTCATAGGGCACCGCCGACCCATCCGGAAACATCGGCCGGCCGTCCTGATCGGTCAGTTCCAGATTGAGTCCCGCCGGGGATTCCTCGAAAACGACGTTCTTCGACAATTCGGCGAGTTCGGGAGAGTCCTGCAAGGCCTGCCGCAGCGATGCCGATGCGAGCGCGAACTCGCGCTCGGACTTCGCCTGCGAGGCGCCGCTGCCGGCACCGCCGGCGTCCTGCAGTTGCGGGGTTGCGCTCGACTGGTCGGGCGCCACGTTCATCTTGCTGCGAACCTTGCCCTGGACCGGCACGCCGTCGGTCTCCAGCACCCCTGAATAGCGCGACTCCTGCTGCACGCCGAACGCGTCGCGCATCGAGCCGGCGACGATTTGCATCTTGTGCAGATCCTGGGTCGAGAACGACACCAGGACGAGAAAGAAGCTAACGAGGAGGCCCATCAGATCGGCGAAGGTCACGAACCACCCGTGCCCGCCGGGATGCTCTTCCTCGACCTTCTTCTTGCCGCCCGCGCGGCCACTTCCACTCAACATCGGTAATGATCCGACATCGAGCACGTGGCAAACGAGTGGTGACGTCCGACGCGCATGGCGATCGCTGCTGATGGATCCGGCGCCGCGTATGTCGAGTCTCGAACCAAGCATCGCCCCGCAGCTTCAAGGTTCTAGAATGGCACGCGTGAAAAAACGGTTGTCGTTGTTCCTCAATGTTTCCGCACCATACTAGACTTCCGTCGGCATCTCGCCCCGGCGCCTCGATCCTGCTAGGTCTCTGGTATGAAAACCTCCCTGTCTCCCGGCGCGGCTGATGCACTGTTGTTCGATATCGGCCGCGTGGTGATCGACTTCGATCTGGCGCGAACACTGAAGGCCTGGGCCGTCGAACTTGGCAGCGATCCATCGGCGATGATGATGCGCCTTGCGAACAACGACACCTTTCATCGCTACGAGACCGGACACGTCACCGATGCGGAATTCTTTGCGGCAGTCCGGGACGTTCTGGGACTACGGCTTTCCGACGACGCGTTGCGCGAAGGCTGGAATGCGATCTTCATCGGCGAGATGCCGGGCATCGGGCCCCTCCTTGCGCGCGCCGCGCAGCATTTGCCGCTCTACGCGCTCTCCAACACCAACGATGCCCACGTCGCGCATTTCACCGAGCACTACGCGCATTTGCTGGTCCACTTCCGCGAACTGTTCCTGTCGTCGCGGATCGGTCTGCGCAAACCAAACGCCGCAGCTTACGATTTCGTCGTGAGGGAGATCGGCGTGCGCCCCGACCGCATTGTGTTCTTCGACGATCTGGCCGAAAACATCGAAGCCGCGCGCGAGCATGGCCTCAAGGCCGTGCACGTCCGCTCCAGCGCGGACGTCGCGCAGGCGCTCGATCAACTGGGGCTGTCGTGACCTGCCCGAACCGCACCTGACGAATGGCCATGACCGTTGCTGCGACCGACTTAGCCTGGGATCACCCGAGCCCGTTCACACTAACCATGGTGCCCGGCCCGGCCGACATCGACGGGCTCAATCACACCAACAACTCGGTCTATGTGCGCTGGTGCGACAGCGTCGGCTGGGCGCATTCGGAGGCGCTCGGACTCGCGCTTGCCGACTGGCAGCGGATCGACCGTGCGATGGCGATCCGACGGGGCGAATACGACTACCTGCTGCCGAGCCATCTCGGCGACGAGCTGCTGCTCGGGACCTGGATCTACGGCAGTGACGGCAAACTGGTGATGGAGCGGCGCTTCCAGCTGATCCGCCCAAGCGACGGCGCCACCGTCATGCGCGGGCGCTGGCAACTGGTTTGCATCGAAATGTCGAGCGGCCGCCCACGCCGCCTGCCCCCGGAATTCGCCGCGGTTTACCTGCCGGTGATGGTGCGGCCGAAGGACGAGCCGGCCTCCGACCAAGCGTGATGACTCATCGTTACTGCGCTGGCAGTGCGCGGCAGTCCATCGAATACACGAGCTCGCCCTTTGCGGTGCGGCCGATCGGCTGACACGGCACGTAGGCGCGGGGCGCCCCCGGTGCTGGAGCTGCGGATGGGGCCGTAGCAGGCGCGGCCACCGGCGCGCTGGCGGCGGGCACCGGTGCCGGCACCCGGGCAGCCGGCGATTCCTCCGGTGCACTCGCCGCCGGCGGCGCATAGTCCGGATTGGCCGACGGCATCCAGCCTTTGCTCCAATCGTGCCGGACCGCATAGGTGGTTCCGAAGGCGATCAGGCCGATCACGCCGACGATCCGCAGCAGCCATTTCGCGAAATCATCACCCATCTGCGCGCTCCACCGCTGGCACGTCCCTGCAAGATGATGGTCCTACCGCCCGGTGCCCCCGCCCGACAATTAGGATTTCGTTGGGCGCGCTGCCGGATCGATCGGCTTGCCGCATCTTGCGCAAGCGGCGCAGCGCACCTAAAGCCGAAGCATGAGCCGTTCCGCACCTGTACCCCAGCAGTCTTTCCTCACCCCGTCCGGAGCCGCCCGATGGCGCTGATGCCGGTTGCCGACGCCCTCGCCGCCGTCCTCCACAGCGCTGGCGGACTCGCCACGGAGGCCGTCGCGCTTGAGGACGGCCACGGGCGCGTGCTGGCGCACGATCTCGCGGCGTTGCGGACGCAGCCGCCGCAGGCGATGTCGGCGATGGACGGCTATGCGGTGCGCGCCGAAGACGTGGCAACCGCGCCGGCGCGGCTCACCGTGATCGGCGAGATCGCCGCGGGCCGGCCGGCGGCCCAATCCGTCGGCCCTGGCCAGGCGCTGCGCATCTTCACCGGCGGCGTGATTCCCGAAGGCGCCGACACCGTGGTAATCCAGGAAGACACGGTGCGCGATGGCGACCAGGTCACCATCACCGAGGCCGCGCGCCGCGGCCGCCACATCCGGCCGGCCGGCGTTGATTTCAGCGAGGGAGACATCCTGCTGCGCGCGGGGGCTCGACTGAGCGACCGTGACCTGGCGCTCGCCGCCGGTATGAACCACCCGGCTCTCCCCGTGTATCGCCGCCCGCGTGTGGCCATGCTTGCCACTGGCGATGAGCTGGTGATGCCGGGCAGCAGCCTGCAACCCGGACAGATCGTCTACTCAAACGGCTACGCGCTACGCGCTCTCGCCCGCAGCGAAGGGGCCGACGTCACAGACCTGGGTATCGCCGCCGATACGATGGACGCGACGACCGCCGCCATTCGGCGGGCCCGCGATCTCGGCGTCGACCTGCTCGTCACCACCGGCGGGGCCTCCGCCGGCGACCACGACCTCGTCAAACAAGCTCTCGAAGCCGAGGGCACCGAGATTGCGTTCTGGAAGATCGCGATGCGGCCCGGTAAGCCGATGATGCACGGGCGGCTCGGCGCGATGCGGGTGATCGGCCTCCCCGGCAATCCGGTGTCGTCCTATGTCTGCGCCTTCCTGTTCATGGTGCCACTCTTGCGCGCGCTGTCCGGAATGCGCAACGCCATGCATCACCCCGAAACGGCCTCGCTTGGCTCACCACTCTCCGCCAACGATCAGCGCGAAGACTATCTGCGTGCCTACGTCAGCTCGAGCGACGCCGGCCGTCTGGTCGCCACACCGGTCGACCACCAGGATTCGTCGCTGCTGGCGCGCTTGTCGGCTGCACAAGCGCTGATCATCCGGCCGCCCCATGCCCCGGCCGCAGAGGCCGGAGCGAACTGTCAGATCCTTAAGCTCCCCCTATAGCGATCGATGAATTTGTTGACCTCAAATTAAGAGGTTGCGGAACACATACCGAACATATAGTGTTCGTTCATGATTTGTTTCGATTCATGTCGCCTCATTGGCTCAAGCTTCACGACGCAATGACGCACGGTGATGACGCACGGTGATGACGGACAAGATGGCGATCGTCGCCAAATTGGGGAATGGTCGGGATGTTGACGCGCAAACAATTCGAGCTGCTGAAATTCATCAACGAACGGCTGAAGGAAGCCGGCGTGCCGCCCTCCTTCGACGAGATGAAAGACGCGCTGGACCTGCGCTCAAAGTCCGGCATTCACCGCCTGATCACGGCACTCGAAGAACGCGGCTTTATCCGCCGTCTGCCAAACCGCGCGCGCGCCATCGAGGTGATCAAGCTTCCTGATCTCGGCGGCAACGCGGGCGGCGCGCGGCGCGGCTTCACCCCGAGCGTAATCGAAGGCAATCTCGGCAAGGTCCGCCCGCCGAGCCCGCAGCCGGTGGAGCACGAGACGGATCGCAATGTCGCCGTTCCGGTGATGGGACGGATTGCGGCCGGTACACCGATCGAGGCGCTACAGACCCGCAGCCACACCATCAGCGTGCCACCGGAAATGCTGGGCGCTGGCGAACACTACGCGCTGGAAGTGCGTGGCGATTCGATGATCGAGGCGGGCATCCTCGACGGCGACATGGCGCTGATCCAGCGCAACGAGAGCGCCGATACCGGCGACATCGTGGTGGCGCTGATCGACGAGGAAGAAGCCACGTTGAAGCGCTTCCGTCGCCGCGGCGCTTCCATCGCGCTCGAGCCCGCCAACGCTGCTTATGAGGTTCGCATCCTGCCGCCCAACCGCGTCCGGATTCAGGGCAAGCTGGTTGGGCTGTACCGCAAGTACTAATCGCGATCGATCAGGGCAGCGACGATCTCAGCGCTGATTGGCCTTTAGCCACGCCAGCACGTCTCCGGCATTCCGGTCCGGCGGAAACACCGGATAGAACACGTGGACGATGCGGCCGCTGTCGATGATCAACGCGATCCGCTTCAGCAGCGTCAGGTCCGCGACCCGCATCGTCGGCAGCTTCACGGCGGTCGCCAGCGCAAGCGCCTCGTCGGACAGCACCGGGAATGGCAAATGCAACCGTGTCGCCATCTCGCGCTGATAGTCAGTGCTTTGCGTCGATAGGCCGAACACCTGGGCAGCACCGGCTGCCTTCAACTCCGCAAACAGATCCCGGAACGAGCAGGTTTGCGGTGTACAGCCCCGCGCACCCGGGATCATATCCCAGTCATCGACCGGCGAGATCTGGCCTGGGACCCCGGTGCGCGGATAGCCGAACACGACCGTAAGTTCCGGCAGCTTCGACAGATCGACGGTCTCGCCGCTGGTGGCGGGCAGCGCCAGCGACGGCAGCGTCATGCCGGGCAGATGCGCGGCGGCGCCGTCATCGTCCGGTGCGGGGATCAAGGACCAGTCGACGTCTTGCAAGTTCGGCTGCGACATCGTCATTCCCTCTGCTGTCCCTCGCCCGCGCTCCGGCGCGCCGCGGTTCACCTTGCCTGGTGAGCGATCAGCCCCGCGCGCGCAGCAGGCGGCCCTTCTCGCGGCTCCAGTCGCGCTTTTTCTCGGTCTCGCGCTTGTCGTGGAGCTGCTTGCCCTTGGCCAGCGCCAGCAGCAGCTTGGCGCGGCCCTTTTCGTTGAAATACAGCTTCAGCGGGATGAGCGTCATGCCCTGGCGCTCGACCGCGCCCATCAGCTTGTTGATCTGCTTGCGGTGCAGCAGGAGTTTGCGCGGCCGCTTCGGCTCGTGATTGAAGCGGTTGGCCTGCAAATATTCGGGAATGGTGGCGTTGATCAGCCAAATCTCGCCGCCGCGCGAGTCGGCATAGGATTCGGCGATGGTCGATTTGCCACCGCGCACCGACTTCACCTCGGTGCCGGTTAGGGAGATGCCGGCCTCAATCGTATCCTCGATCGCGTAGTTGAACCGTGCTTTGCGGTTCTCGGCCACCACCTTGATCGGACGTTCGTTCTTGTCGGCCATTGCGGCTGAACCTCGTAATCGCCGCCCCGCAGGTCAGACCTGCGGGCGGTTGCCGCTCTTCAGGATATCGCGAATCTCGGTGAGCAGTTCCTGCTCCCGGGTCGGCTTCGGCGGCTCGGCCGGCTTCGCCTCGTCTTTCCGCTTCAGCCGGTTCATCGCCCGCACCACCAAAAACAGCACGAAGGCGACGATGAGGAAGTTCAGCGTCAGCGTAAGGAAGCTGCCCCAGGCCAGCACCGCGCCCTGCTTCTTGGCTTCGACCAGCGTGTTCGCGGTGACCGCCTTCGACAGCGGCGTGAAGTAGTTGGAGAAATCGAGGCCGCCCGTGATCGCGCCGATTACCGGCATGATCACGTCGCCGACCAGCGAAGAGACGATCGCGCCGAATGCGGCGCCGATGATGACGCCGACCGCGAGGTCGACGACATTGCCCTTCATCGCGAACTCACGGAATTCCTTCAGCATCGCGCTTCCCCGGAGCTTCTTGTTGACGGCGCCCGACTGCTGCGGGCGGCGGAGATCAGTTCAGCAAGCCGGCGTGCATCATCGCCGCCCGGATCACCTTGCCGGTCGGCTCGGTCACCTTCATCAGCGGCAGCCGGACCTCTTCCTGGATTCGGTCGAGCAGCGTCAGTCCATGCTTGGCGCCGGCGACGCCCGGCTCCTTGAAGACGGCATCGTGCAGCGGCACCAGACGGTCCTGGATCTTCAGTGCGCCCGCGTAGTCTCCCGCGAACACCGCACCCATCAGGTCCGAACACAGCTTCGGCGCCACATTCGACACCACCGAGATGCAGCCATGGCCGCCCGCCGCCATATAGGCCAGTGCGGTCATGTCCTCGCCCGAGAGCTGCAGGAAGTCGGCGCCCATTGCATGGCGCTGCTGCGAAACGCGGCCGAGATTGGCCGTGGCATCCTTGACGCCGGCGATGTTCTTCAGCTCGTACAGCCGGCTCATGGTCTCGACCGACATGTCGACCACCGACCGCGGCGGGATGTTGTAGATGATGATCGGGATGCCGATCGCGTCGTTCACCGCCTTGAAGTGGTGATACATGCCCTCCTGGGTCGGCTTGTTGTAGTAGGGCGTCACCACCAGCACCGCCTGGGCTCCCGCCTTCTCGGCGTGCTTGGCGAGTTCAACGGCTTCCCGCGTCGAGTTCGAACCGGCCCCGGCGATCACGGGCACTCGGCCCTTGGCTTCCTGGACACACCATTCCACCACCTTGTTGTGCTCGTCATGGCTCAGCGTCGGGCTTTCGCCGGTCGTCCCCACCGGCACGAGACCGTGCGTGCCCTCTTCGATCTGCCAGTTCACCAGATCGCGAAACGCCTGCTCATCCAGCGACCCGTCCTTTTTGAACGGCGTGACCATGGCGGTAAACGATCCCCGGAAATTCGCCTTGGCTGCCATTGGTATTCTCCTGACGCGCATCGCCTGCAAACGAACCGCCTTCATAACGAGTCCAAGACAGCGGCGAAAGAGCTGAGATTACGAGAGAAACAGCGGCGAACGGCACTCGCAAGTCTAAACCGCCGCACGCCAAAACGAGACATCAGAAGGTCTTACTGGAGCCAGCTCAAGTTCCATTGAAGCTCGCTGGCAACCCCATATCCACCACTCGGAATTTGATGGAACTGCCCGGCTTAAGCTGTTGGATAAACTGCGTAATCAGCTTCGCTGACCTGTTCCATCCAGGTCGCGAAGCTGCCATCGAGCGCTTCCTGCATGGCGATGTGGGTCAGGCCGTTGGTCGGGGACGCACCATGCCAATGCTTCTCGCCCGGCGGGATCCAGACGACATCCCCGGCGCGAATCTCTCGCACCGGACCGCCTTGCGTTTGGATCCGCCCCACGCCGGATACGACATAAAGCGTCTGGCCGAGCGGATGGGTATGCCAAGCAGTCCTGGCGCCCGGCTCGAACGCGACGCGAGTCGCGGCCAGCCGCGCCGGAGCCGGGGCCGACACGATCGGGTCCTGCCAAACCGTGCCGGTGAAATAGTCCTTGGAGGCACGCTGCGTCGGACGCGAGCCAGCTGCGAAGATATCCATATGTCGGTCTCCCCGGCGCTACGCCTTGCCCGCCTTTTCCTTGAACGCCGCATAGCGGGCCTTGGTTTCGGCGTTCATCGGATAGAGCCCCGGCAGCACGGCGCCGTTGTTGACCTCCTCGACGATCCAGCCTTCCATCCGCTCCTGCTCCGGGCCTTCGGCCAGCACGTGGTCGAGCAGCGCCTGCGGGATCAGCACCGCACCATCCTGGTCGGCGACGATAATGTCCTTCGGGAACACCGCCACGCCGCCGCAGCCGATCGGCTCGCCCCAGCCGACAAAGGTCAGCCCGGCCACCGAAGGCGGCGCCGCTGCGCCGTTGCACCACACCGGCAGGCCGGTGCCGAGGACGCCTTCGAGGTCGCGCACCACGCCGTCGGTGATCAGCGCGGTGATGCCGCGCTTGACCATCCGGGCGCAGAGGATGTCGCCGAACACGCCGGCATCGCTGACGCCCATCGCGTCGATCACCGCAATGCAGCCTTCCGGCATCGCTTCGATCGCGGCCCGGGTCGAGATCGGCGACGCCCACGACTCCGGCGTGGCGAGATCTTCGCGCGCCGGCACAAAGCGCAGCGTGAACGCCTCGCCCACCAGCCGCGGCTGCCCCGGTCGCAGCGGCCGTGCGCCGCGCAGCCAGACGTTGCGCAGTCCCTTCTTGAGCAAGACCGTGGTGATGGTCGCGGTCGAGACACGCGCAAGGGTGGCCATGGCTTCCGGGGTCAGTGACATGTGCACGCAGCTCCTCAAGAGATCGGTGGCGCATCTTGCGGGCGCGCCCCTCGCCGTCAAGCCGCAACACGCGCTCGGCTGACCTTCGCTCAACGCCTGATCACCTTGGCTTATCGCTTGTTCCAGCAATCAGTTATCGCGTGGGAACGGTTCACGAAGTGATTTTCACGCATCCCGAAAACACGCTATGGCTAGGTCTCTGCCGATGAGATCAGAGGGACATGGCGTTCACGACTCCACGTATGTTGCCCAGCGGCGACTCTGCCATCACCGTCGATTTCGGCCGCGAGATCAGCGACGACTCCAACCGCCGCGTGCTCGCGCTGGATCGCCTTCTCACTTCCGCTCCGATCTCCGGCGTGCGGGAAACGGTGCCGACTTATCGGTCGCTGCTGGTACACTACGATCCGGAGCAGATCGGCTTCGGCGCGCTTGCCGAGCAGTTGACGCATTTGGCACAGGCGCCGATCGAGACCGCGGCGACGGCGCAGCGGCGGTGGCGAATCCCGGTCTGCTATGGCGGCGAACATGGCATCGACCTGGAAGACGCTGCGGCGACGCTGAACATCACGACTGACCAACTCATCGCCCGCCATGCCGGCGGTGACTATCGCGTCGCGATGATCGGCTTCACACCGGGGTGGTCTTACTTGTCCGGCCTCGATCCGGCGCTGGCGATTCCGCGGCGGCAAGCGCCGCGGCTGCTGACTCCCGCCGGCACGATTTCGATCGGCGGCGTGCAGACCGGCGTACAGTGCCTGCCCGGTCCGAGCGGCTGGCATCTGCTCGGCCGCACGCCTGTGCGGACCTATCAGTTGCATCGCGATCCGATCTTCCTGCTCGAGCCAGGCGACGCGATCAGTTTCACCCCGATCGACGCAAAACAATTCGCCGAGCAGGATCGCGCTGCCGAAGCCGGCGAGATGGTCGCCGAACTGGTGATCGCATGAGCCGGCTCGTCATCGACAGCGTCGGACCAGCGACCTCGGTGCAGGATGCCGGTCGGCATGGCGCGCAACGCTATGGGCTGACGCCGAGCGGCGCGATGGACCGGCTGTCGCTGGCAGCCGCAAACGTGCTGGTCGGCAATGCGCCGTTCGCGGCCGCGATCGAACTCGGACCGCTCGGCGCGACCTTGACGGCTCGCGATGGTGCGCTGCGCCTCGCCCTCACCGGCGCGGAACGGCCTGCCGCCATCGACGGCAAAGCGGTCGTGCTGAATGAGTCCTTCCTGCTTGGCGAAGGCAAGACGCTGACGCTCGGTATCGCGCGCAGTCAGGTGTTCAGTTACTTGGCGATCGCCGGCAGCATCGACGGCGAGCCGATGTTCGGCAGCCTCGCCGTCAATGCACGCGCCGGCCTCGGAAGCCCCTTCCCGCGCGCTCTGCAGGCTGGCGATATCATTCCTGCGCGATCGGCGATGCCCGGCGACGAACGCCGGCTCGATCTGCCGAAGGTGGCCGACGATCCGATCCGAGTCGTACTCGGGCCGCAGGACTATGAGTTCGGCGATGCCGTCGCGGCCTTTCTCGGCGGCGAGTGGAAGATCTCCGCGACCAGCGACCGGATGGGCTATCGTCTCGAGGGTCCGCCGATCCGCCATCTTCACGGCCACAACATCGTCTCCGATGGCACGGTCGACGGCAGCATCCAGGTCCCCGGCAACGGGCAGCCGATCGTACTGATGTCCGATCGCGGCACCAGCGGCGGCTATCCGAAGATCGCGACCGTCATCACAGCGGATCTCGGCCGCCTGGCGCAGCGTCAGCCTGGCAAACCGTTCCGTTTTGCCGCGGTGAGCATGGACGACGCTCAGGCGGCGTATCGTGCGATGGCGAAGCTGATCCGGACCCTGCCCGATCGCCTGCAGGAAGCGCGTCACGTCACGCTCGATCTCGACGCGTTAGCGACTGCGAACGTCGCGGGCGCAGCGATCGATGCGCTCGACGGCTGAGCAACGAGTTGTCAAAGGGAATGAAGATGAAGATCGACCTCAACTGCGACCTCGGCGAAGGCTTCGGCGCCTGGACCATGGGCGACGACGCAGCGATGATGACCATCGCGACCAGCGTCAACGTCGCCTGCGGCTTCCACGCCGGCGATCCCGACATCATGCACAAGACCGTAGCGATGGCGAAGCAGCACGGCGTGGCGATCGGGGCTCATCCCGGCTTCCGCGACCTGCACGGCTTCGGTCGCCGCCCGGTGCCGGGGATCACCGCGGCCGAGATCGAGAACCTGGTCGCCTATCAGATCGGCGCACTGCAGGCGGTGGCGGCGCTGGCGGGCCATAAGGTCACCCATGTGAAGGCGCACGGCGCGCTGTCGAACGTCGCCTGCGAGGACGACATGACGGCGCGCGCGATCGCTGCGGCGATCAAGGCGGTCGATGCGAACCTGATCTTCGTCGTGCTGGCCAACTCCAAGCTGGTCACCGCCGGCGAAGCCGCGGGCCTGCCGCTGGTCCATGAGGTGTTTGCCGATCGCGCCTATGAGGACGACGGCAACCTTGTGTCACGGCGCAAGCCCGGCGCCGTGCTGCACGAGCCGACCGAAATCGCCGAGCGTGTGCTGCGGATGGCGCAGGATGGCGCGGTGGTGTCGGTGACGGGGAAAGTCATCAAGATGCGTACGGACACCGTTTGTATCCACGGCGATACCCGCGGCGCGGTGGACATCGCCCGTGGCGTGCGGACCCGGCTTGAGGCCAGCGGCATCACCGTCGCACCGTTCGCCCGCGCTTAATCAATCCCGCGCGCTCACACCTGGATTAACGTCAGCAGTTCGGCCGTAAGCGCGCCGTCGGCGCTCAGTTCGTCCAGGATGGAGAAATGATGATGACCCGGCAGCGTCCGCTGGCGGGCCCTCAGGCCCGCGCGACGTGACACATCCGCATACACCGCGGATTGCCGTCGTAACTCGGGCAGTTCATCACCGCCGACCACCAGCGACTGCGGCGCTGAGCACAGATGGGTCCGGCGGATCGGACTGAGCAATTCGATCTCCCGCTGGTCGAGCCGCAACAGTTCGTCGAGATAACACAGCGCGATCGGCTCGAGATCGAAGATACCGCTGATACACAAGGCGCCGTGGACCGGCGGGCGGGCCGACGCCATCGCCGCGAGGTGGCCGCCGGCGGACCAGCCGCCGACCACCAGCCGGGTCGGGTCGAAGCCAAACTGCAGCGCATTGGCGGCGAGAAAGTCGATCGCCCGATCGACCTCGTCGACGATCTCGAACAGCCGCGCCGCAGGAGCCAGCGTGTAGCCGACGACCGCAACATTGATGCCGCGTGCATTCGGCCCCTGCGCGACAAAGGAGAACATCTCCTTGGCATTGCGCTGCCAGTAACCGCCGTGCAGGAACACGAATAGCGGCGCACCCGCGACGCCCGCGGAGAAATAGTCCAACGACGTCCGCTCGCGATCGGCGTAGGCGATATCGAGACAGGCGCCCGGCCCCGCCCGGCGCACCGCGCTGCGTTCACGCCAGCGCTCGAGCCATTGCGGGCTGTCGGCGACGGCGGCACTGTTATTGTAGGCCGCGTCGAGCGCGCTCCGATCCATCCCCCGATAGATCGCAACGGCCTTGCTCGGTACCGAAATGTTCACTTACGAATCCGCCGTTGCCGCAACCGGCCGGCCGCCGCCGACATGACTGGTGAGCTTTTGCGTGATGCTGCGGCGAAGCGCATTGAATTCGGCCGACGCCACATCGCGCGGACGCGGCAGATCGATTTCGGCCTGGCAATCGATCCGCCCGGGCGACGAACTCATCACCACCACGCGGTCGGCGAGCAGGACCGCCTCCTCCACCGAATGCGTCACGAAGATCACGGTCAATTTCGTGGTCCGCCAGATCTCGATCAGCTCCTCCTGCAGCGCGCTCCGTGTCAACGCGTCGAGCGCGCCGAACGGCTCGTCCATCAGCAGGATGTCCGCATCATTGGCGAGTACGCGCGCGATCGCCACGCGCTGTTTCATGCCGCCGGAGAGCTGATGTGGATAGCGGTCGGCGAAGGCCGTGAGGCCGACCATCGCCATGAATTTGTCGGTGAGCTTGGCGACCTCGCTCGGCGCAACGCGACGGTGGCTCGGACCGAACCCGATGTTGTCGCGCACCGTCAGCCATGGAAACAGCGCGTAGTCCTGAAACACCATGCCGCGATCGGGACCAGGCCCCTTCACGTCGCAGCCATAGACCGAGACCTCCCCCTGCGTGGCTTCTTCGAAGCCGGCGATGATCCGCAGCAGGGTCGACTTGCCACAGCCGGAAGCCCCAAGCAAGCAGATGAACTCGCCCTTGCGCACCGTGAGATCGACGCTGCGCAGAGCTTCGACCGGGCCATTCGAAGCCTCGTAGACTTTGCTAAGTCCGGCGACTTCGAGGATCTCCGGAGCCGCGCTGCGATGAGTGGTGACGTCAAGCATGATGCTGTGGGCTCCAGCGCAGGAAGTGATTGCTGAGCAAAACCAGAAGCCGATCCGAGACAAATCCGGTGATGCCGATAATGATCATGCCGGTGATGACCAGATCGGTGCGCGACAGCGTGCGGCCGTCCATAATGACCGCGCCGAGACCTTCCGGAACGCCGGTCATCTCGCCGACCACGATCAGGATCCAGGCGAACGACGCGCCGAGCCGCAGGCCGTTGAAGATGCTGGGCAGCGCCGCCGGCAACACGACGGCGCGAAACAGCTGCGGGCCGCTGCAGCCGAGCATCCCGGCGGCCTCGAACAGCCGCACATCGACCGACTTCACGCCGAACACCGTATTGAGCAGGATCGGATAGAAGGCGCCGAGAAAGACCAGGAAGACCGCGGATTTCGGGCCGAGCCCGAAAAAGATCATCGACAGCGGCAGCCACGCCGTGACCGGAATCGGCCGCAGCAGTGACAGCGTCGGATCCAGCATCGCGCGCAGCACCGGAATTCGCCCGAGCATCAGGCCGAGCGGAATGCCGGCCAACGCGGCTAGAAAGAACCCGCCGTAAACCCGCTGCACTGATTTCCAGAAATGGATCGGCAGGCTGCCGCTATAGGCATCGTCGTAGATCCCGCCGAACGCGAAGTCCCACATCATTATGGCGACGCCGGACGGCGACGGGATCAGCCGCGTTCCGGTCCATCGCACCATCACGTCCCACAGCAGCAGGAGGCCGACCGGCACGATCGCGGCAAGCGCGATCGTGCGCAGCCGCGTCGTCAGTTTTCGTGCGTGATTGCGCGTTCCGGCGCGGCTCACACCCGCCGCCGGCTTGACCGCGGGCCTGCTGATCGACGGACTGGACACTGTGCTTTCCAGACTCATCGCGGGCTCACGATGCCGAGATCGCTCGGACGAAGCTCGGATCGATGAAGGTCTTGTAGTCGGGCAATTGCCGGATCTGCTTCTTGTCGAGCATCTGCGCGCCGTAGTACTGCGCCTGCTTCATGAACTGATCGTCGATATTCCAGGTGAGCTCGACGTTCGGGGCGGCGGCCTCGATCGACGGCTTCTGCTGACCGAGTTTCTGCATGGCCATCTCGACGAAAGCGTCGCGATTGCCCATGGCGAATTCGCTGGCTTTGCGATGGACCTTGAGCAGCGACCGGATCAACTCCGGATCTTTCTCGATCAACTCGCGCCGAATGCTGAGCACCATGTTGAGCGAGCCGGTCGGCGTCGAATACGGATACTCGACGATCTTGCCGACGCCGCTGGCGAGGCTGATCCCGGCCGCCGGTTCGGCGCCCACATAGGCATCGATGTCGCCGCGCGCGAGCGCCGGCGCCATGTCGCTGAACGAGACGCGAACCGCCTGAACGTCCTTCACCGTCATCCCCTCGGCGGCCAACCTGTCGAGGATCACGACCTCCTGCGTCGAACCGGGCCAGATCGCGACCCGCTTGCCCTTGAGATCCTTGATGCTGGAAATGCCCGAGTCTTTGCCGGCAACCACCGCCATGCCGCGGTTGCAAGCCGCAGCAACCACCACCACCGGCTCGCCATTCGCGCCACCGAGAGTTGCCGCCGCCAGACCGAAGATACCGAAATCGACCGAGCCGGTGACGACCGCGTTCTTGCCATCCGTCGGGCTCTCGAACGGAATCACGACCACTTTGGTACCGGCCGGCACGAACTTTTCGTAGAAATACGGCGTGATGCCGTGGATCAGCTTCAGCGTCCCCACCTTGATGACACGCTCTTCCGCAATGGCTGGAAGTCGCGTGGCGGCCAGTGCGGTCGCGCTGGCCGCGAGGCGGATGAAGTGGCGTCGGCTGGTGGTGTACATGGCTTCCTCGCTGATGGACCGGCAAAGCCACTGTATGTGCGACGCAACAACAGACGAAATTTATTGTTTATATCGTTTTGATAAGCGAGCTTAATAGAACGATGCTCGCGCCCCTCGATCTTCGCCTCCTTCAGACGTTCATCGTCCTGGTCCAGACCGGCAGCTTTTCAGAAACCTCGCGCCGCCTCGGGCGAACGCAGCCGGCGGTCAGCCTGCAGCTCAACCGGCTCGAGGAAGCGACCGGCGCGCCGCTGTTTTCGAAGGTCGGCCGCAGGCTGGTGTTGACCAACCATGGCGAGTTGGTGCTCGGCTACGCGCGCACGATCATGGGGCTTCAGGACGAGCTGCGCGCACGGCTCGCGGCGCCCAAGCTCGACGGCGTCGTCGTTCTCGGGATGCCGGACCTCTACGCGGCCTATTTGCTACCCGGGATTCTGGCCGAGTTTCGCAGTGCCTATCCGAACGTCGACGTCGAACTCAGATGCGCTCTGTCGAGCAAGCTGATGGCATCGGTCGAGCGCGCGGAGATCGATCTCGCGATCGTCACGGGCATGCCGGCGTTCAAGGTCGGAGAATTGGTGGCGCAGGAGGCCTTGGTGTGGGTGGCCTCCGAACGCGGCTCGGTGCACCTCGACAATCCGGTTCCGCTGGCGATGCTGCCACCCGGCAATATCTTTCGTGATTTCGGATTGGCCGCCCTCGAAAGCATCGGCCGAACCTGGCGGCTCAGCTGCGTGAGCGAAAGCATCAGCGGCATTCAGGCCGCGGTGTTTGCAGGCATTGCCGTCAGCGTGGTGGGGAAGAGTTCAGTGTTGCCGGGGATGCGTATATTGGGCCGAGGAGACACGTTTCCGGCGCTACCGAAGGTCGATCTGGTGCTGTATCGGTCGGCTCGAAGTTCCAATGCGGCTGCGGAAGCCCTTGCCAGCGTGATCGTTCGACACTTCGCCAATTCGGCTCTTGCGCCCGCCGCGCGCGTCGTTCGCACACAGGCGGGAAGCGGCTCCCACGACTAGAGTGACGCGTTATGGAAGCCGGAGGTGCGGTGCACCAATGACGACGGCTGCAATCAGGCCAAAGGCCGCGCTGAGCATCAGCACCTCGGCATTGACGAGAAACGCTGGCCACGCGCGCGCATGCTCGGCTGTCTTGCTTTGGGTCGTCGAAACCTGCCGGCGCATCGTCCGCACTCCTGTGTTCCGGGGAACAGAAAAGCCTGAACGCCTCCTCCCGCAAGGCGGCCGGGAAAATAACAACGAAGCTGCCGTACAGGTCCCCGTCGGAAGACGAATTCTCTCTCGCGCGTCGGCGTAAGAGACGTCCGTTCTCGCCTGTCCCATTCCGGCAGGCTTGTCAGGACGCCCAATCAGGTTTAGCTCGGGGCCTTCAATCAGGCAGTTTTGGACCGATGCAGCAGGCCGCCGCGCCTAAAATCAGTTTTGTCTCGCTGGGATGCCCCAAAGCGCTGGTGGATTCCGAGCGGATCATCACGCGCCTGCGCGCCGAAGGCTACGAACTCGCGCGTCAGCACGATGGCGCCGACCTCGTGATCGTGAACACCTGCGGCTTCCTCGACAGTGCCAAGCAGGAGTCTCTGGCGGCGATCGGCGAGGCGATGGCCGCCAACGGCAAGGTGATCGTCACCGGCTGCATGGGCGCCGAGCCGGAGCAGATCGAGCAGGCCTATCCGGGCGTGCTGTCGATCACCGGCCCTCAGCAATACGAGAGCGTGCTCGACGCGGTGCACCGCGCCAAGCCGGCGCTGCACAATCCGCACCTTGATCTCGTGCCGGAGCAAGGCATCCGGCTGACGCCGCGGCACTACGCGTATCTGAAGATTTCAGAGGGCTGCAACAATCGCTGCAGCTTCTGCATCATCCCCAAGCTGCGCGGCGACCTTGCTTCACGGCCCGCCGCCGACGTGCTGCGCGAAGCGGAGAAGCTCGTGGCGGCCGGCGTCAAGGAACTGCTGGTCATCTCGCAGGACACCTCGGCTTACGGCGTCGATCTCAAATACGCCGAGAGCGCGTGGAAGGACCGCGCAGTCCGCGCCAAGTTCATCGACCTCGCCCGCGAACTCGGCGACCTCGGCGCCTGGGTGCGGCTGCACTACGTCTATCCCTATCCGCACGTCGACGAAGTCATCGGCTTGATGGCCGAGGGCAAGGTGCTGCCGTATCTCGACATCCCGTTCCAGCACGCCAGCCCCGATGTGCTCAAGCTGATGAAGCGCCCGGCCGCGCAGGACAAGACGCTCGACCGCATCAAGCGCTGGCGCGCCGAATGTCCCGATCTGACGCTGCGGTCGACCTTCATCGTCGGCTTCCCCGGCGAGACCGAGCGCGATTTCGAATTCCTGCTCGACTGGCTCGATGAAGCCGAGATCGATCGCCTGGGTGCCTTCAAATACGAGCCGGTCGCGGGCGCGCCGTCGAACGCCCTGCCCGATCAGATCAGCAACGAGGTCAAGCAGGAACGCTGGAACCGGTTGATGGCGCGGCAGCAGGCGATCTCCGCGCGGCGGCTCAAGCGCAAGGTCGGCACGCGGCAGCAGGTGATCATCGACGAGATCGGCCCGACTGTCGCAAAGGGCCGCTCAAAGTCAGACGCGCCCGAGATCGACGGCAGCGTGTACCTGTCGAGCCGCCGCCCGCTCCGCGTCGGCGAAATCGTCACCGCCAAGATCGACCGGGCTGACGCGTACGATCTGCACGGGACGGTAGCGGGGTTCTGAGCAATACAAGCCTCGCACCGCCCAGCGCAAGGTCTCAAGCGCTGCTACATGCTCGGACGTCATCGCCCGGCTTGACCGGGCGACCCAGTATTCCAGAGCGTTCGCATGAACTAATGGGAGCTCTGGAATACTGGGTCCCCCGCCTTCGCGGGGGATGACGGCTGGTGTGAGAGGGGTCGCTGTGCTCTCGACGCCCGTGTTTACGGCTTCAAAATCGACGCGCCGGTCGTCACGCGCCCTTCCAGATCGATATGCGCCTTGGCGGCGTCCTTCAGCGCGTAGGCGTGGTTGATCGGGACGTGGAGCTTGCCCTCGATCACTGCCGAGAACAGCGTGTCGGCGCCTTCGATCAGTTCCTTGCGGGTGCCGATGTAGTCGTTGAGCTTCGGCCGGGTGGCGAACAGCGAGCCGTGAGCGTTCAGTTCGGCGAGCGAGAACGGCGGCACAGGACCCGAGGCATTGCCGAACGACACAAACAGCCCGCGCGGCTTGATGCACTTCAGCGAGCCGGGGAACGTCGTCTTGCCGACGCCGTCATAGACGACATCGCACAGCTCGTTGCGGCTGATCTGCTTGACCCGCGCAACGAAGTCTTCCTCGTTATAGAGGATGACGTGATCGCAGCCATTGGCGAGCGCGAGATCGGCCTTGGCCTTCGACCCAACGGTGCCGATCACATGGGCGCCGAGCGCCCGCGCCCACTGGCAGGCCAGCAGGCCGATGCCACCGGCGGCAGCGTGGATCAGGACGCGATGGCCGGGCTCGACCTTGAAGGTCTTGTGCAGCAGGTACCACACCGTCAGGCCCTTGAGCATCAGCACGGCACCCTGCTCGTAGGTGATGTGGTCGGGCAGCTTCACCAGCTTGGCGGCTTCGATGTTGCGCTCGGTCGCGTAGCCGCCGAGGTTGGAGTAATAGGCGACGCGGTCGCCGGGATGGAAATTGGTGACGTGCGGCCCCACGGAGACCACCTCGCCCGAGGCCTCGTTGCCGGCCACGAACGGCATCGTCGGGGCCTTGTACAAGCCGGTCCGATAGTAAACGTCGATGTAGTTGAGACCGACGGCATGCTGGCGGATGCGGACTTCGCCGTCGCCCGGCGGCGGCAGCTCGACAGCCTCGTAGACCAGGGCTTCCGGGCCGCCAACCTGATGCACCCGCACCGCTTTCGTCATTCTCATTCCCTCGGGAGTTTACGCGTGGAGGCAACCGAATGCCATCCGCGCGACGTTGTCAACCGACCGCCACGCGGTTCGCCTGCTTCGGCAACAAAGCGTTAAGTCGTTTTGCTGCGGTTGCGTTTGGCCAGCACGTTGAACAGCTCCACCGCCGCCGAGAACAGGATGGCGAAGTAAATATAGCCGCGCGGAATGTGAAACTGGAAGCCGTCCGCGACCAGCGCGACGCCGATCAGCACCAGGAAGGCAAGCGCCAGCATCTTGGTGGTCGGATGCTCGGAAACGAAATGGGCCACCGGCCCCGACGAGATGTACATCACCGCCATCGCGATCAGCACCGCGGCGACCATGATCTCGATGTGCTCGGCCATGCCGATCGCCGTGATGATCGAGTCGACCGAAAACACCAGGTCGACGATCACGATCTGCACGATTACCCAGAAGAAAGCCTTCTGCACATCCGAGCCCTTGTGCTCGGTCTCGCGCGCTTCAACCTCGGCGTGGATCTCGTGCGTCGCCTTGGCGATCAGGAACAGACCGCCGACGATCAGGATGATGTCGCGCCACGAGAACGCCTGCTCGGCGATGGTGAACACTGGCGCGGTCAGGCCCGTCAGCCACACCAGCAGGCTGAGCAGGATCAGTCGGAACACCAGCGCCAGCGCCAGGCCGATCCGCCGAGCGCGCGTCGCCTGCGGCTCGGGGATGCGGGAAACGAGGACGGAGAGAAAGATGACGTTGTCAATCCCGAGCACGATTTCGAGCGCGGTCAGGGTCAGCAGGGCAGCCCAGGCTTCCGGGCTGTAGATCAGGTCGATCATCGTCTCGCTCGTTGGATCAATCGGATGGCAGCGTCGGCTGCGACTATATAGATCGCTATCGCACAAAGCGTGATAGTCACCGGAGCCGGCACGGCGAAGTGTCGCACGAGGGCGTAAGCCGCCAGCACGCTCCAGACCGCCATCATCGTCAGGTTGAATCCGCGCAACCGCGCTACCCGAACCGGATGCAGCACATGCACGGGAACGAAGGTCAGCACGATCAGGGCGGCGATGGCGAGGCTTCCGACGACGGCAGGCGGGTGCAGCAAGAACAAGTAGAACGCCGCCGCGTTCCACAGCGCCGGGAAGCCGCGAAAGTGATTGTCGGCGGTCTTCATCCGCCGGTCCGCGAAATACAGGGCCGAACTGACCACGATGCCGACGCCGAGCAACGGGGCGGCAATCGGCAACAGCAGTCCGCTGGCGGCTATCGCGTAGGCTGGTACGAACACGTAGGTCAGGAAGTCGACCACGAGGTCGAGTACGTCGCCCGACCAGTCCGGCTGCAGCCGGCCGACATCAAGCCGACGTGCGAGCGGCCCGTCGATGCCGTCGATCAGGAGCGCAAGGCCGAGCCAGCCGAACATCGCCGCCCAGTGCTCGCGAACCGCCTCGAGCATCGCCAGCAGCGCGACTCCGGCGCCGGCGGCGGTCAGCAGGTGAACGGCAAACGCGGCCAGGCGACGGGAGCGCGAAGCCGGCGGCAGCGACGTCTGGTCCAGCGGGATCATCGGCCTCCGACATATCAGGTCCGGCGCAACTTTGCATATCCGGCGACTGGAATGGCCTGCCCGAGCCGCGGCAGCGTTAATGTTCCGATGCGGACTTGAAATCGGGGCTGCGACTGACGATTGTCTTGGCCATGACCCAGACCCTGCTCGAACCCAACAGTTACGACGTCATCGTGGTCGGCGGCGGCCCCGCCGGTCTGGCAGCCGCAATCGCGGTGGCCAACACCGGGGCGCTCACCGCCCTCGTCGCCCGCAAGGTGCCCTATGCGGACAACCGCACCACGGCCCTGCTCGGCGATTCGATCGACCTGCTGGAGAAACTCGGCGTCTGGGCGCGCTGCGCAGGTCAGGCGGCCGCCCTTCGGACGATGCGGCTGGTCGACGTCACAGATCGGCTGATCCGGGCGCCCGAGGTGCGGTTCGCGTCCAGCGAAATCGGCATGGACGCCTTCGGCTACAACATCGAAAACCGCAAACTGATGGTCGCGCTGGAAGCCGCTGCGGCCGAGGTCGGCAATCTCGATCGCTTCGATGACGAGGCAGAGTCGATTATGCCCAGCGAAGAAGCCGCGATCGTGCGCACCCGGCAGGGCCAGACCCTGGCGGGACGGCTGGTGATCGGCGCCGATGGTCGCCAGTCGCAGTGCCGGCAGGCCGCTGGCATCACCGTACGCAGCCGCGCCCTGAACCAATCCGCCCTCACCTTCAACATCACCACGTCGCGTCCGCACAACGAGGTCTCGACTGAATTTCACACCGCCGAAGGGCCGTGCGTCTTCGTGCCTTTGCCCGGCCGCCACATGAGCATCGTCTGGGTCGCATCGCCCAAAGAGGCTCAACGGCTGATGGCGCTGAGCGACGAAGAACTCTCGGCGGCCGCTGAAAAACAGTCCCATTCAATCTACGGCAAGGTCAGCGTCGCGCCCGGCCGCAACCTGTTTCCGCTCGCAATCGAGAAGCCCAGCGCCTACGGCCGTAATCGAATCATCTTGGTGGGCGAAGCCGCGCATGTGGTGCCACCGATCGGCGCCCAGGGCTTGAACATGGGCCTGCGTGATGCCGGCGACGTCGCCGAGATCGTCGAGGACGCGATGGCACGGGACCAGGATCCCGGAAGCGACGCCGTGATCGCGCGCTTCGGCCGGGCGCGCGGCGCCGACGTTGCCAGCCGCACCTTCGCGATCGACATGGCCAACCGTACGCTGCTCAGCGACCTGTTGCCGGCGCAGGCGATGCGTGCCGCCGGGATGCAGCTGCTCAGCTCTGTGGGGCCGCTGCGACGGATCGCGATGCGCGAAGGCCTGTCGCCATTCTGGCGATCGCTCTGAAGCTCACAGCAACGGCATGTGGCCGGTTTTGATCAGCCACATCACCGTCGTCAGCGTGACCACCGACACGAAGGTGCCGATCAGCACCGCGACAGACGCCGGCTCGACCCAGGTGTTGTACTGACGCGCAATCACGAACACGTTGAGCGCGGGCGGCAGCGACGCCATCAGCACGGCGGTCCCGGCCCATTCCGGCGTGAACGGACCGAACGCCAGCATCAGGCCGAGCGCGATTACCGGATGCAGCAGAAGCTTCACGCCAATCAGGCTCGGGATCTCCCACGGCACCCGCCCGAACGGGCGCAGCGCGACGGTGACGCCGAGCGTGAACAGCGCCACCGGCGCGGCGGCGTTCTGTAGAAACTGCAGCGTATTATCGACCGCGGCGGGCAGATGCAGATGCAGGGCCGCTGCGGCAGCGCCGAGATAGGCCGCGACGATCAGCGGATGCAGCACGATCTCACGAACGACATGGAGAATCGTCGGCAGCAGCGGCCGACGATGGCCCGCGGTGAGCGCCATCGCGACCGGCACGATCGAGAACAGGAAGATGCTGTCGAAACAGAAGATCAGCGCCACGGGGACAGCTGCCTTGGGCCCCAGCACGGCCAACGCCAGCCCCGGCCCCATGTAGCCGATGTTGCCGTAGCCGCCAGCGAGGCTCGCCATCGTGGCCTCCCGAACCGACAGCCCGCCAATCATCCGCCCGATCGCGCCCGAGAGGAAGAACGCGATCGCGGTGCCCAGCGTGGTCGCCAGCACGAACGGCAGGTTGTTGAGTTCCTCGAACGGCGTCTTCGACATGATCCGGAAGAACAGCGCCGGCAACGAGACGTACAGCAGGAAGAAGTTCATCCAGGCGAGGCCGTTTTCCGGCAACCGCTTCAGCCGGCCGCAGGCGAAGCCGACGAAGATCAGCCCGAAATACGGAAGCGCCAGGTTGAGGATATCGATCATGCGACAGGGATCACGGTCAGGAGGGAAATGACCGGTAACAGGGAATTGGCGCCCCAGCCACGGGAACGTGACATGGCTGGCCGTCGAACCGGCCGAACGCCGAAAAGGCTTGCGCCGGCGGCAAGAAAACGCACGAAAACAATAATCTATGGGGTCAGTTTCAAGATCGTCCGGACCGAGGCCCTAGCATCGGCCGCAATCCTGGTTTATGCGACTCTGATGATCAAGACGAGAACCGCCAAATTTCAGATCGGGCAGATCGTCCGCCACCGGATCTTTTCGTTCCGCGGCGTGGTGTTCGACATCGATCCGGAGTTCAACAACACCGAAGAATGGTGGCTGTCGATCCCCGAAGAGGTCCGGCCGCACAAGGACCAGCCGTTTTACCACCTGCTCGCGGAAAACGCCGAGTCGGAGTACGTCGCCTATGTGTCCGAGCAGAATCTGCTCCCCGACGATTCCGGCGAGCCGATCCGGCATTCGCAGGTGGCGGAGATTTTCATCAAGGACAAGGCCGGCGGCTATCGCCCGCGCAATTCCTCGCTGAATTAGTTCGGGCGCTTACACCGGCGTGAACGCGATCACGTTCCGCCGGCCGGCCCGCCAGAACGACAAAGGGCGCCCCCATGGGCGCCCTTTTCGTTTGCGAATGATCCGCGGTTACTTCGCCGCCGGATTGCTGCCCGCAGGAGCCTGGGCCTCGAGCTTCTTGCGCTGCTCTTCGGCACGCTTCTGCAGCTCTTCCTGCAGCTTCTTCTGCGTCTCTTCGAACTGCTTCGGGTCGGTCGGCGGACCGTCATAGGCCTTGGCGAATTCGGCCAGCGGCAGCGGCAGCGTCAGCGGCGCGCCGTTGGAGTTGATCGCCTGAACGACCAGGTTCTGGCCCTTCTTCATGTTGGCGATCATTTCGGGCGTGGCTTCGTAGTCGGACATGCAGCCGTTTGCGAAGCAGATCACATAAGGGCTCTGCTGCGGCGGGTTGTTGTCGACGATGATGCGGGTGCCGTGGACGAGCTGCATGCCGAGCGGCAGCGTCACGCGCAGGATCTTCTTCGGCTCGCCTTCCGGCTCGATGATCACGGCGGCGATCACCGGCTGGCCGGATTCGATGCGGCCGTCCTTACCGGTAAAGCAGACCTGCTTGGCGTTTGCATCCTGCCCCTTCAGGCAGAACTTGGTCCACGGCGCGTAGATCAGCTGAACCTGCTGCTGTTCCTGCGGCTGCGCGGCACCAGGGGCAGCTGGCGCCTGAGCTGCCGGAGCGCCCTTCGCCGGCGCCTTGGGGGCAGCAGCCTTCGGCGCCGCCGCGGGCGCCTTGGGGGCTGCCGGCGGCTGCGGGGCTTGCGCTTGCGCTGCGGAGGTGACGGCAAGGACGGACACAGCCGCCGCCGTCAGCAGGGCGAATGCCCGCCCGCGCGGCCCAGCCGGCGCGACCAAGTTGCAAGACTTCATTGCGGAAAACCCTTTCTGAAACGGTCGCGCACCCCACAGCGACGCGGGAGCTGGCATCTGGCCGTTCGGCCGGTGTCTCTGAGCCAATTGAGGCAGTTACGTGACGAGCCGGTCCGGCGCCGCCGCGCGTCCGCTTTCAATACATCGGCATACGAAAAGATCAATGGCGACAATCATCCGCGGCTCGTTGGATCACTCCCTTGTGGTAAATCTCCGCGGGTGAAGAGCGCCGAATCACATGAACGATTCGCGACCGGCACGCGCCGTCTCGGAGCCGTGCTCACGACGCTCGTTGTGCTCGGCATGGTCGCGTCAACCGGCCGCCTTGCATCGGCGGAGACGACGCGCGGACCGAAGCCCACTCATGCTCTGGCGATGCATGGCGAGCCGGCCCTGCCCGCGGATTTCACCGCGATGCCCTACGCCAACCCGGACGCACCGAAGGGCGGCCGTCTGGTCGAGGGCGTACTCGGCACCTTCGACAGTCTCAACCCGTTCATCGTGCGCGGCCTCGCGGTCCAGAGGATCCGCGGCTACGTGGTCGAGAGCCTGATGGCGCGCGGCAACGACGAGCCGTTCACGCTTTATGGTCTGCTTGCGCAGTCGGTCGAGACCGACGATGCGCGCAGCTACGTCTCGTTCCGGATCGATCCGCGCGCGAAATTCTCCGATGGACAGCAGGTGCTGGCCGAAGACGTGCTGTTCTCCTGGCAATTGCTGCGCGACAAGGGCCGCCCCAACCATCGCCTGTACTACGCCAAGGTGGCACGCGCCGCTGCGCTCGACTCCCGCACCGTCCGGTTCGATTTCAGCGATGCGCAGGATCGCGAACTTCCGCTGATCCTCGGCCTGATGCCGATCTTTCCCAAACACGCCGTCAATCCCGACACCTTCGAGGAAACGACGCTGGCGCCGCCGACCGGATCGGGACCGTACCGAGTGAGCAACGTGAAGGCGGGCAGCAGCGTGACGCTGACGCGCAATCCCGATTATTGGGGCCGCGACCTGCCGATCAATCGCGGGCTATGGAACTTCGACGAAATCCGCATCGAGTATTTCCGCGAGGCGAATTCGCAGTTCGAGGCGTTCAAGCGCGGCATCTACGACTACCGGGTCGAGACCGAACCGCTGCGCTGGCATGACGGCTACGGCTTCCCGGCCGCCCGCGCCGGCGAGGTCATCCGCGATGTCGTAAAGCCGGGCACGCCGCAGCCGACCGAAGTGCTGGTGTTCAACACACGGCGGCCGGTGTTTGCGGACATCCGGGTGCGCGAAGCGCTGCTGCAATTGTTCGACTTCGCCTGGATCAACCATAACTACTTCTTCGATCTCTACGCCCGCAGCGGCAGTTACTTCGCCGGCTCCGAGCTCTCCGCGTACGGTCGCCCGGCAGGCCCGGAGGAACTCCGCCTGCTGCAGCCGTATCTGGCCCGGCTGCGTCCCGATTTCATCGACGGCAGCTACCGCCTCCCCGTGAGCGATGCCTCCGGCCGCGACCGCACCGCGCTGCGGCGTGCACTGGCGCTGCTGTCGGATGCCGGCTATCAGCTCGATGGCACGGTGATGCGGCGGCGCGATACACATCAGCCGCTGAGCTTCGAGATCCTCGTCACCACCCGGGAACAGGAGCGCATCGCGCTGTCGTTCGCGCGCGACGTCAAGCGCATCGGCGTCCAGGCGTCCGTACGGGTGGTCGACGCGGTCCAGTTCGATCAGCGACGGATCTCGTTCGATTTCGACATGATCCCGAACCGCTGGGATCAATCGCTGTCGCCCGGCAACGAGCAATCATTTTACTGGGGGTCCGAAGCCGCCGACATCAAGGGCACACGCAACTACATGGGCGTGAAGGATCCTGCCATCGACGCGCTGATCGCGCAGATGATCGCCGCGCGTGGCCGGCCGGACTTCGTTGCGGCGGTCCGCGCGCTCGATCGCGTGCTGACCTCGGGCTTCTACGTGATCCCGCTTTTCAACATCCAGGAGCAATGGATCGCGCGGTGGAATCGGATAGAACGACCGCAAGCGACCGCGCTGACCGGCTATCTTCCCGAGACCTGGTGGGCACGGCCTTCGATGCAGCACGGTGACGCAGCAAAGGTGATGAAGTGACCCAGCCGAACGCTTCGCCGACCCTCGATGGTTTGTTCCGCCGCATCCTGGCCCGTCAGCCCGACGCGATCGCGCTGATCGATCCTGCTGATAAGCAGCGTATCACCGGCCAGCCGCCGGCCCGCCTCACCTATGCGCAGGCCGACAAGGCAATCTCCGCCCTCGCTGCGCACTTCACGGCCGCCGGCCTGCCGCAGAACGCCGTCATCGCGCTGCAGCTCCCGAACACGATCGAATTCCCGCTCACAGTGCTGGCGGCGCACCGCGCCGGCCTGGTGGTGGCGCTGCTGCCGCAGCTCTGGCGCCAGGCGGACGTCACCGCGGCCCTGAACCGCACCGGCGCCCGCGCGATCGTCTCGTCTCGCTGGATCGACGGTGTCAGCCACGCCGACATCGCCATGAACGCCGCCGCCGAAGCGTTCTCGATCCGCTATGTCGGTGGCTATGGGGACGATCTGCCGGAGGGCATGGCCTCGCTCGACGTTGCAATGACCGAAGACGTCGTCGAGCCCGATCATGGCGTCCAGGACGCCCGCCGCGCCGCGATCATCTCGTTCGACACCACGCCCGAGGGCGTTCGGGCAATCCCGCGGACTCATCTGCACATGATCGCCGGCGGGCTCGCGGTGTTCCTCGAGAGCCGCGTGCCGCAGGGCGCGATGCTGATGTCGGCGCAGACGCTATCGTCCTTCGCCGGGCTCGCTTCGTCGATGGTGGCCTGGCTGCTGAGCGGCGGCACGCTGGCACTGCACCACCCGTTCGACGAAGAGCTGCTCGAATCCGAAATCCGTGAACTCGGTTGCGACACGCTGGTCGCGCCGGCGCCGCTCGCATTGCGGCTCGGCGAGGCCGGCCTGCCGGCCCGCGCGCCGACGTTGCGCAGCGTGATCGGTATGTGGCGCGCCCCCGAACAGGTCGCCGCCAGCGCAGCCTGGACGGGCGCGCCGACCAGCTTCACCGACGTTTACCTGTTTGGCGAAGCCGGATTGTTCGGCGCCCGCCGCGGCGCCGACGGTTCGGCGGTCCCGATCCTGTCCGGTCCGTACACCGCGCCGCGCGATCAGCCCGGAGGCACCTCGGCCGGCGAAGTCCTGATCACTCCGAAAGGCACGCTGGGACTACGCGGCCCGATGGTGACGCTGGCAGCCTACGCGCCGCTGCCTCCGCTGCACGGCGGAACGCGGCCGACGCCGGCGCCGGATTTCGTCGATACCGGCTTCGCGGCACGGCTGGACCGCACGACCGGGGCGATCTGCATTACGGCGCCGCCATCCGGCGTGATGTCTGTCGGCGGGTACAGGTTCCTCGCGCAGGATCTTCAGGAATGGGCCAAGCGGCTCGGCCAGGGCGCGCTGCTGACGGCTCTGCCCGATCGCTGGAGTGGATACCGGCTTGCCGGACGCGCCCAGGACAACGCCAGAGCTCGCGAAGCACTTTCGGAACTCGGGCTAAACCCTTTGATGGTCGAAGCCTTCCGGGATAGCCCGGCGCGTGCCGAGGACTCGTCGCATCCGCATTGACGCCGTATTAAGGCACCTGATCTAGGGTCGGCTCCGAACAGCGGAGAACCGGCTGCCGTCGATGTCGTATCACGCGCCCATCCTGATCATCGCCGACGAGTCCGCGTCGGACGAAGCATCTCGGGTTTTGTCGGCTCTCACTGAGGCACGTCTGCTGCCGGCGGAGACGGCCGGCTGGTACGAAGCCGGCGACGCCGTGGTGCGACTGCAGCCGTCCGCCGTGATTGCTATCAAAGGCACCGAAGGGGCGCTGACGGCTCTCGCGACGCAGATCGCCGAGATCGAACCCTATGTGCCGTTGCTTGTGCCCGGCCTGGGTCACCCGGTCGCCGGCAACTGTATCGGCTTCGCGGGGCACGATCTCGACCGCCTGCCCGCCCGGCTCCGGACGGCTCTGCGCGTTCGCACGCTGCATGCCACCACGCTCCGTCGGCTCAGCGACGACGGCGGCATCGAGCGGCAGCCGCAACATGATCCGCTTCAGGATGCGACCGTGCTGCTGATCGGCCGTGGCGCCGCCTATCCGGCGCTGTCGGTTGCGCTCGGCGAGCGCGTCGGCGTAGTCGGCGCACTGTCGATCGAAGCAGCCGCGAAGAACCTCAACGCGCGCGAACTCGACGGCATCGTCCTGGCCGAAGGCTTCAGCGCTCGGGTGGTCGACGCGTTTCTCACCGTATTGTTCGAGGACACGCGCTTCCGCAATCTGCCGATCGTCGTGACGGCACCGCCGCCGGAGCGGTCGATCGATCTGCCCAATCTCGATTTCATCCAGGGCGATCCGGCACAAGTGGTGGCCGCGGCACTGCCGCTGGTCCGGCAGCATGCGTTCGAGGCCCAGCTCGGCCGCACCCTGCGTGCGCTGGATGCCGGCGGGCTGATCGATCCGCGCAGCGGACTGCTCACGCCCTCCGCGTTCGAACGCGACTTCGCCACCTCGGTGTATCAAGCACAATTGCGTGGCGACGGCCTTTCGGTGGCTCGGTTCGTGCTGAACCGCGCAGATCCGCGCGCGCAGTTCGACACCGCCCGGATTGTCAGCCGGCTGATGCGTAAGATGGATTTCGGAACGCTGCAGCCCGATGGCAGCATTCTGGTCGTCTTCGCCGAGACCGATCTGCGTGGCGCCCAGACGATCGCGCGGCGCCTGATGGCCGTGATCAGGCAGACATCGCATTCGGCACGTCGCGACAGCCGGATTGATCCCGACGTTTCCCTGGCAACGATGATGTCCGGTGACTCCGCCCGCGCGATCCTGTCGCGCCTCGCCAAGCTCGACACCCGCCGCGCGGCGTCGTGATCCGACAATCCCGATAAAGTACTTGTTGCCTCGTCGTGGCCGGCCTCTTCCCGGCCATCCACGTCTTGCTACATGGTGAGGGCGTCATGCCCGGAACGAGCCCGGGCACGACGTTTGAGAGCGTTGCGGGTGACCGATCGAACCATCGAGCGCTTCACGCCGCCTTCTTCGTTCCGGCCAGCTCCGCAAGCTGCTTGAGGATGTCGGTCGTGCCAGCAAGACGCTCTTCCGGCGTCTTCCACACCTGGAAGAACACCACCTTCATGTCGGGCCGGACCTTGGCGGCATCGCCATGGCGGCGGATGAAGCCCACCAGCTTGTCCGGATGCGCGAAGGCGTTGTCGCGGAAGGTGATCACCACGCCCTTCGGACCGGCGTCGACCTTCTCGACATTCGCGTGGCGGCAATACGCCTTGATGGCCGCGACCTGGAACAGGTAGCGCACCTCGTCCGGCGGCGGCCCAAAGCGGTCGCGCAGCTCGGCGCCGAAATTCTCGATCTCCTCATTCGAGTCGAGATCGGCGAGCCGGCGATACAGCGACAACCGCACCGCCAGATCCGGCACGAACTCCTCGGGGATCAGCACCGGCATGCCGATGGTGATCTGCGGCGACCAGCGGTCGGCGACCGGTTCGTCGACGATGCCGGCCTTGAGGTTGGTGATCGCCTCCTCAAGCATCTGCTGATAAAGCTCGAAGCCGACTTCCTTGATGTGGCCGGATTGCTCCTCACCGAGCAGATTGCCGGCGCCGCGAATATCGAGGTCGTGCGAGGCGAGTTGGAAGCCGGCGCCAAGCGTCTCCAGCGATTGCAGCACCTTGAGCCGGCGTTCCGCCTGCGCAGTGATGCCGTGTTGCGGCAACGTAAACAGCGCATAGGCGCGGAGCTTGGAGCGGCCGACGCGGCCGCGCAATTGGTACAGCTGGGCCAGACCGAACATGTCGGCGCGGTGGACGATCAGCGTGTTGGCGTTCGGAATGTCGAGGCCGGACTCGACGATGGTTGTCGACAGCAGGATGTCGAACTTGCCCTCGTAGAACGCCGACATGATGTCCTCGATCACCGTCGGCGGCATCTGGCCGTGCGCGACCGCGACCTTCATCTCCGGCACGTGCTTGTCGAGGAAGTCCTTGACCTCGGCAAGGTCGTCGATCCGCGGCACGACGTAGAACGCCTGCCCACCGCGATACCGTTCGCGCAGCAGCGCCTCGCGGATCATCAGCGGATCGTGCGGCGCCACGAAGGTGCGCACCGCGAGCCGGTCGACCGGCGGCGAGGCGATGATCGACAAATCGCGCACGCCGGTCATGGCGAGCTGCAGCGTGCGCGGGATCGGCGTCGCGCTCAGCGTCAGCACGTGGACTTCGGCGCGCAGCTGCTTCAGCTTCTCCTTGTGGGTGACGCCGAAGTGCTGCTCCTCGTCGACGATGACGAGGCCCAGATCCTTGAACTTGATCGACTTGCCGAGCAGCGCGTGGGTGCCGACGACGATGTCGAGCGTGCCGTCGGCGATGCCTTTCTTGACCTGCGTCAGCTCCTTGGCGCTGACCAGCCGCGACGCCTGGCCGACATGCACCGGGAAGCCGCGGAAGCGCTCGGTGAAGGTCTTGGCGTGCTGCCGCGCCAGCAGCGTGGTCGGCACCACGACCGCGACCTGCTTGCCGTCGAGCGCGACCGCGAACGCGGCCCGCAGCGCTACCTCGGTCTTGCCGAAGCCGACGTCGCCGCACACCAGGCGGTCCATCGGTGTGCCCTTTTCGAGATCGCCGAGTGCCGCGTTGATCGCGGCAAGCTGATCTTCCGTCTCGTCGTAGGGGAAGCGCGCACAGAACTCGTCGTAGAGATGCGGCTGCACCGGCAGCTTCGGCGCCTGACGCAGATGTCGCTCGGCCGCGATCTTGATCAGCTCGCCGGCGATCTCGCGAATGCGGTTCTTGAGCTTGGCCTTGCGCGCCTGCCAGCCCGAGCCGCCGAGCTTGTCGAGTTCGACCGTCGTGCCGTCGGAACCGTAGCGCGACAGCAGCTCGATGTTCTCGACCGGCAGGAACAGCTTGGTCTCGTTGGCGTAGTGCAGTTCGACGCAGTCGTGCGGCGCGCCGCCGACCTCCAGCGTCTGCAGCCCGATGAACCGGCCGATGCCGTGCTCGACATGCACGACGATATCGCCGGCCGACAGGCTGGTGACTTCCGAGATGAAGTTGTCGAGCTTCTTGCTGGCCTTGCGCTGCCGCACCAGGCGATCGCCGAGCACGTCCTGCTCGGTGATCACCGCGAACGCGTCGGTCTCGAAGCCGGACTCGAGGCCCACCACCGCAAGCATCGGTTCGTTGCGCGGCGTCGCCTGCACGGTGCGCCATGAATTGACGCTGGTGAGGTTAACAAGCTTGTGGTCCTTCAGCATGCTGGCCATGCGGTCGCGCGAGCCTTCGCTCCACAGCGCGATCACGACCTTCTTGCGCACCGCCTGGAGCGACTGAACGTGCGCGACCAGCTTCTCGAACACGTTGACGTTGGCGTCGGCACGCTCCGGCGCGAAGTTGCGCCCGGCCCGCGCGCCGGCGTCGATCACGGCGCCGCCCTCGGTCGGAACATCGAACGGCGTCAGCCGCGCCAGCGGCCGGCCCTCAAGCCGCGCGGCCCATTCGCTCTCGCTCAGATACAGCTGATCCGGCGGCAGCGGCTTGTAGATCGCGCCGGAGCCCGGCTGGTCCATCGCCTCGCGCCGCGCATCGTAGTAATCGGCGATTTGCTTGAAGCGCTCGCGCGCCGCATCCTCGCTCTGCGGCTCGATCGCCACAGCCGTGCCGTCGAGATAATCGAACAGCGTATCCATCCGCTCCTGAAACAGCGGCAGCCAGTGCTCCATGCCTGGATGGCGGCGGCCTTCGCTGACGGCGGTATAGAGCTGATCGTCCGGGCTCGGGGCGCCGAACGCCGCGACATAGCCCATGCGGAAACGGCGGATGGTTTCGGTGACGAGCTGGAATTCCGATACCGGCACCAAGTCCAGGCCGCGCATGGTGTGCAGCGTGCGCTGGGTCTCAGCGTCGAAGGTGCGGATCGATTCGAGCTGGTCGCCGAAGAAGTCGAACCGCACCGGCTGGTCGAGGCCCGCCGGAAACAGATCGAGGATGCCGCCGCGCACCGCGTACTCGCCGGCCTCGCGTACCGTCGAGGCCCGGCTGTAGCCATTGTGCTCGAGCCAGGCGACGACCGAATCCATCGGCACGATGTTGCCGGGCGCGACCGACAGCGCCTGCGCGGCGATGATTTCGCGCACCGGCACGCGCTGCACGGCGGCGTTGACGGTGGTCAGCACGATCAGCGGCTTGTCGCTGCCGGTCAGGCGCGACAGCTTGGCGAGCGTGGTGACACGCTGAGCCAGGATGCCGGCATGCGGCGAGACGCGGTCGTAAGGCTGGCAGTCCCAGGCCGGAAACTGCATCACACCGACATCCGGCGCGAAGAACTCCAGACTGCGCGCGAGCGCCTGCATCCGCGGCCCGTCCCGGCAGATCACCGCGACGCTCACCGCCGGCGGCTTCGGCCGCGCCGCGACCGCCCGGGCGAGATCGGACACGATCAGCCCTTCGGCGCCCTCGGCGACGTTGGCGAAGGTCAACGCCTTGCCGGGCGCGAGCAGTTCCGCGGGCGACCGCGCCGGACTCTTCATACCGCGCCGCCCTGGTGGCCGTAGGTCTTGACCCGTTCGAACAACCCGCCCTTGAATTCCGCCGGCAGCGTGTCCGCGCCAGAGACCGCGGCATAGAGGTCGTGGTCGTTGAGCTCGATCAGGCCTTCCAGCTCATCCAGCTCGGCGTCCGTCAGCGTGCCGATTTCGGCGTCCGCGAACTGGCCGAGAATCAGATCCATCTCGCGCGTGCCGCGGTGCCAGCAGCGGAACAGCAGACGCTTACGACGGTCGTCGAGCCCGCCGCTCGATCGTGTGGTGCCGGTCATTGGGTGAGCCCTTCGGTCAACGACGAAAGCCCGGACGTGCCGGGCGGGGTTGATATAGCCGCCACGACGGCGGCTGTCAGCCCGCCGCGGCGCATTGCAATCCGCGCGAAATGCATTCAAGCCTGCAGCAAACGTCGTCCACCACAACCGGTTCGATGCGCCCCGCTCTGCTCAATCCCCTGTTCGCGCCGGTCACCAGCCTGACCGGGGTCGGTCCGAAGCAGGACAAGCTGTTCCGCTATCTGCTGGACCGCGACGACACCCCGCGGCTGGCGGACCTGCTGCTGCATCTGCCGGTCAGCGTGATCGACCGCCGCTCGCGGCCGAAGATTCGCGACGCCCAGCCCGGCACCGTGGTGACGCTGGAGGTCAAGGTCGACCGCCACCGGCCCCCTCCGCCCGGCCGCTCGCGCGCGCCCTATCTGGTCTATGCCAGCGACGACACCGGCGACGTCATCCTGGCGTTCTTCCGCGCCAAGGCCGAGTACATCGAGAAGCTGCTGCCGGTCGGCGAGATCCGCTACGTGTCCGGCACCGGCCAGCTCTACGACGGCACGCTGCAGATCGTGCATCCCGACCGCGTCGTCGACGCCGAAGGCTTCGCGAAACTCCCGAAGATCGACCCTGTCTATCCGCTCACCGAGGGGCTGGCGATCGGGGCGATGCGTCGGGCGGTGGCGCAGGCGCTGACCAGGCTTCCGGCGCTGCCGGAATGGATCAGCCCCGAGGTGCTGCGCCGCTGCAGCTTCCCGCCATTCGCCGAGGCGCTGCAGCGCGTCCACATCCCGGTGGAGCCGACCGACATCCTGCCGGCCGGCCCCTATTGGTCCCGCCTCGCCTATGACGAACTGCTGGCCGGCCAGCTCGCGCTGGCGCTGGTGCGGGCCCAGCTCCGCCGTCCTGCCGGCGCCCGCAACGCCGGTGACGGCCGGCTGCGTCACAAGATCATCGACGCGTTGCCCTACGCGCTCACCAACTCGCAGCGCGACGCCGCGGCGGCGATCGCCGAGGATTTGCAGCAGCCGGTCCGCATGTTGCGGCTGCTGCAGGGCGACGTTGGCAGCGGCAAGACCGTGGTGGCGCTGCTCGCGGCCGCAGCAGTCGCCGAAGCCGGCAAGCAGACCGCGCTGATGGCGCCGACCGAGATCCTCGCCCGTCAGCACATCAAGACCATCGCGCCGCTCGCCGAGCGCGCCGGCATGCAGGTCGCGATTCTGACCGGCCGCGAGAAAGGCAAGGAGCGTCGCGAGATTCTGGCGCGACTGGAAAGTGGCGAGATCGATTTCCTGGTCGGCACCCACGCGCTGATCCAGGACGACGTGATCTACAAATCGCTGGCGCTCGCCGTGGTCGACGAGCAGCATCGCTTCGGCGTCCGCGAACGGCTGGCGCTGACCAGCAAGGGCGCCGACGTCGACGTGCTGGTGCTGTCGGCGACGCCGATCCCGCGCACGCTGGTGCTGACCTATTTCGGCGACATGGATGTCTCGGAATTGCGCGAAAAGCCCGCCGGCCGGCAGCCGATCGATACGCGAGCACTGTCCGAGCAGCGCCTGCCCGAAGTCATCGACGGCATCGGCCGCGCGATCGGCGCCGGCAAGCGCGTGTACTGGATCTGCCCGCTGGTCGAGGAATCCGAGAACGTCAAACTCACCGACGCCGAGCAGCGCTACGAGTCGCTGCGGCAGCGCTTCGGCGATCATCAGGTCGGCCTCGTCCATGGCCGGATGAAAGGCGCCGAGAAGGACCGCGTGATGGCGCAGTTCGCCAGCGGCGCGATCAGCGTGCTGGTCGCCACCACCGTGGTCGAGGTCGGCGTCGATGTGCCCGAAGCCAGCATCATGGTGATCGAGAACGCCGAGCGTTTCGGGCTTGCGCAACTTCATCAGCTGCGCGGCCGCATCGGCCGCGGCAGCGAGGCCTCGACCTGCCTGCTGCTCTACAAGGAGCCGCTCGGCGAGATGTCGGCGGCGCGGCTGCGGGTGATCCGCGAGACCACCGACGGCTTCCGTATCGCCGAGGAAGACCTCAAGCTGCGCGGCGAAGGCGACGTGCTCGGCACCCGCCAGAGCGGCCTGCCCGGCTACCGTATTGCGCGGTCCGAAGTGCACGGCCAGCTGATCACCCAGGCGCGCGACGAAGCGTTGCGCATCCTGAAGGACAATCCGAAGCTCGAAGGCCCGCAAGGCGAAGCGCTGCGCTGCCTGCTGTATCTGTACGAGCGCGATGAGGCGATCCCGCTGCTGGGCGCGGGCTGATCGATTGAGACCCGCGTAACGTTGGCGCAATGTTGCCCGCTTAACTGTCCGGGCGACGATGAAGGATTGTGAGCCGTGCGCGTACTCCTGGTGGAGGATGAACCCGAAATGGCGTCGGCGCTGGCCGCGGCGCTGAAGACCCACGAAATGGTGGTGGATCGGGTCGCCACGCTCGGTCTGGCGAGCGAGGCTCTCATGACCACCAGCTACAGCGCGATCCTGCTCGACCGACAATTGCCCGACGGCGACGGGCTGTCGCTGATCCCCAAGCTGCGCGCCAAGGGACTGCTGACGCCGATCATCGTGTTGACGGCGCGTGGCGAAACCGCCGAACGCATTGCCGGGCTCGATAGCGGCGCCGACGACTACCTCGGCAAGCCGTTCGCGGTCGCCGAACTGCTGGCCCGGCTGCGCGCCGTGCTGCGCCGGCCGAGCGATCTGTCCGAAGAGACCCTCACACTTGGCCGCCTCTGCTACGACGGCGCGCATCGACAGGCCAGCGTCGCAGGCGTCAGCCTGAATTTGCCGAGGCGCGAGTTGCTCGTCCTTGAGACGCTGCTGCGGCGCGCCGGCCGGACGGTGCCGCGCGCGACGCTCGACGAGGCGGTGTACGGATTCGACGACGAAATCCAGTCGAACGCGCTCGATGCGCACATCTCGCGGCTGCGGCGCAAACTGATCGACGCCGGCGCCGGCGTTGAAATCCACACCGTGCGCGGGATCGGCTACCTGATCAGTCGACTGCAATGACGCCCCCGCGCCGCTCATTGCGATGGCTTCTGGTCCGGCGCCTGGTCGCGCTGCAGGCGTTGATGCTGACGCTGCTGGCGGTCGCGGTGATCGGCGGGTTGTGGGCCGGCGGCTATCTGGTCGCGCCCGAGCCCGAAGATCAAACCATCGATGCGATCAGGGAGTCGATCGCGCGCGATGCGGCGGGCGGACTAACCGTCAATCCGACGGCGGCGCTGTCGCGCCGGACCGCCGAGATGCCAGAGTTATGGTTCTTGGTCAGGGACAAGTCCGGGCATTCGGCCTCGCACGGTCAGGTGCCTGCCGAATTCGCGCGCATCAAGGATGCGCTCGACGATATCGGGCAGGCCCGCTTGGGCTGGAGCGTCGGCGATGCGCCGCGCCCGGCAGCACGGATGCGCTGGGTCGATGCGGCCGGCGGCCGGGTGCAAATCCTGACCGCCGGCGGTGGCGTCCTGCCGTGGCATCAGGCTGTGCTCTCGACTGCGACCCTGCTGATCAGCATCCTCCTCCCCGCCGGCCTCGTGATGGCGCTGGCGACCCTGCTCGCAACCCCTATCGTGGTGCGTCGCTCGCTCGCCGGACTGGCGCAGGTCGCCGCCCGCGCCGAGGCGATCGACATCGACCGGCGCGGCACACAACTTCCGCTCGATTTGGTGCCGAGCGAGATCGTGCCCTTGGTCGCTGCCATCAACGATGCCCTGCGCCGTCTTGACGAAGGCTATGAGCGCCGCGAACTGTTCCTGGCCAACGCCGCGCATGAAATCCGGACGCCGATCGCCATCCTGCAGACCCGCATCGAATCGTTCGAGCCAGGCCCGCAGACCGCACGGCTGTTGGAGGATGTGAAGCGATTGTCGACCCTCGCCGACCAGCTTCTGGACGTCGAACGCCTGGCGCAGATCGGCGCGCCGCAGACCAGCGTCGATCTCGTCGACCTGGCGCGACGTGTCACCGCCGATCTCGCCCCGCTGGCGATCACCGCCGGCTACGAGATCGGCTTCGAGAACACCGTCGATCAGTTCACCATCGCCGGCGACGAAGGCGCGCTCGAGCGCGCGATCGCCAATCTGATCCAGAATGCGATTCAATATGGCGGCCGCGGCGGACGCATCATGGTGCGCGTGACGCAATCCGAACTATCCGTGATCGATAACGGCCCGGGCGTGCCGATCGCAGATCGCGAGCGCGTGTTCGAGCCGTTCTATCGCCTGAATGCAGGCACGCGCGGCGCCGGCCTTGGCCTCAATCTCGTGCGCGAGGTGGCTCGGCTGCACGGCGGGCGGGTCGCGATCGAGGACAGCCCGACAGGAGCCCATGTCTCGATCAAATTCGGCGCGCGCTCCCGCCAGCCCTGACGTCGCTGCTGCAAAGCGCGAACAAATCATCGTCCTTCACAACCGGTAATGTTCGCACAATCTGGATTCCGCACAACACGCGTAGCACCGACGACCGTTGGTGATCACGCGATTGGAATGGATGATCGGATGACTGCGCGCAGCCTTCTCACGTTCTTTCGGGCCCTGGCCTCGTCGCCGCGAACCGTCGGCGCGATTGCGCCGTCGAGTTCGGGCCTCGCCGACCTCATCACACGGGACATCAACGGCGCAACCGGGAAGATACTCGAACTCGGTCCGGGGACCGGCGTGTTCACCGAAGCTTTGCTCGCGCGTGGCGTGCGGCAACGCGATCTTGCGCTGGTCGAATACGGCTCCGACTTCATGCGGTCGCTGCAGCAACGCTTTCCCGCCGCGCAAGTGCTGTGGATGGACGCCGCCTGGATCGGGCCGCAGAGGGTGTTCGATAAGGCCAGTTTCGGAGCGGTCGTCAGCGGGATCCCGCTGCTCAATCTGACGCCGGCCAAGATCGAGGCGATCCTCACCGGTGCGTTCGACTGCCTCAAGGACGACGGCGCGATGTATCAGTTCACCTATGGGGTCACCTGCCCGATCCCGCACGAGCAATTGCAGCGGCTCGGCCTGTACGCGTCCTGCATCGGGCGCGTCCTGCTCAACGTTCCGCCAGCCTCGGTCTATCGAATCGCCCGCAGTCGAGCCGCGGCCGAGACGATGTCTTGATGGCATCCGGCGGGCCGTGAGCCTCGGGGAAGAGGATCGGGCAGTCACGGGTGAGCGCGCGGAGCAGCGGCGCTCGATCTCTGGCATTCAACAGCCGGGATCGAGCGTCGCTGTCGTGGCTCAGTTGCGACGGCTGGCATAACCGGGCGGCAACTCCGCCGGTGGGCAGGCAATGACGGTCTGATCGTCGCGGCCGAGTTTCTCCATGAAGGTGATCGTGGCGAATTCGTCGACCACCAGCTTTGGATAAGTCGGACCGGCATCCCGATAGACGCGCATCTGATCGAGATGATCGTTCTGATAACAAACCGTCTTCTTTGGGTCCTTTACGATCCAGTCGGGAAAAAAGACCACGCCGTGAATCCTACGCGCGGCGAGGTTGACGGCAACGCTGACGCAAGTGCCCGTCGGTTCGTCCCATGAAATCTTGCAGACCTGCTCGTCCAATCGCACGATGTGGACGAACTGGTCTCGTACCCAGCGCCCCCCGACCATGCCGCTGTGGATGCGATAATCAACCGTGGTCTCGTTCTTGACGTAGAACTCGTACTGCCAGCCGTTATCGTAAGTGTAGATGAAATGCCGGCCGACTAAATAGACCAGTTCGGCGGGATTCAGCGATTCACTGACCTGAGACATCCTGCGCTCCTGTTGGACAGGATTCGACCATCACATCAGAAAATTGGGACTAAAAGTCCGAATTTCAGCATGTTATGATCGGAAAATCGAAACAATGGGGGCCACAGTGGCTCAGGTGCCGAAAACGACCATTGAACAATGGAGCATCTTGCGAGCCGTCGTGGAGCTCGGCAGCTACGCACAAGCGGCCGAGACGCTGCATCGCAGCCAATCCTCGATCAGCTATGCGATAGCCAACCTCCAGCAGGCGGCGAACGTTCAGCTGCTTCAGATCGAAGGTCGCCGAGCCGTCCTGACCGAGGCCGGCCGAGCGTTGCTTGCCGAAGTGGGACCTTTAATCGATGATTTCTTGCGCATCGAACAAAGGGCTTGCGCCGTTGGACATGGCGAGCGCGTAGCGCTCCGGCTTCTGGTCGATAGCGTCTTCCCCAAGCCCAGGCTGTTCAACGCCTTGCAAAGCCTGTCCCGGGCCCACCCGCATGTCGATGTGCATTTGCGCGAGGCCGTCAGGTTGCCGATGCCGGAGCCCAACGACAGGACTTACGACATCGCCATTGCCCAGCCGACGATCGGTTCGCGGTATGGTACGCGCGTGGCTGACGTCGATCTCATTGCGGTCGCCAGCAAGACGCACCCTCTCGCACATCGCAGCCGCCCGATCAGCAGAGCCACCCTCGCGAGACATTTGGGGATCGAGATCCGCGACATCGAATGGCCGGCTTCGCTGAAGACACAAGCCGGCGGCAAGACCTGGCACATGAGCACCATCGAGTCGGTCATCGGCGTTGTTCGCGAAGGGCTGGGCTACAGCTGGCTGCCTCGCCACATGATCCAGGGCGACCTGTCATGCGGCGATCTTGTCGAACTCTGCCTGGGCGAAGGAGGCGAACGGCGGATTCCGCTTGATCTCTGCTTCTCCGAGCAAGAGCCCGCTAACGGCGCTGTTCTATTTCTGGCCGAGGCGCTGGGCCCCTCCTGACGCGCGCTTGAGACCTCAAGACGCGAACCTCAATCGACCTTGTCGGGCGCCTTCGCCCGGCGGCGCGAGAACGCCGACTCCGGTTCGCCCGCGGCCTTCTTCGCCGCGAGCGCGGTGGCGGCCAGCGCGGCGATCTTCTTCTGCGGGTCGGAGCCGGGCTGCACCACGCCGGCCGACATGATCAGCGTCGCGGCTTCCTCGGCGCTGAGATCGACCGGGATCACCTTGCTGCGTGGGACGTAGAAGAAGAAGCCCGTGGTCGGGTTCGGCGCGCACGGCAGAAATACCGAGATATGCTCGTCCTGGCTCGGAATCTTGGTCGCGACTTCCGGGTTCGGCGGCAACGAGATCAGCACGATCGACCACATCCCCGGCGACGGAAACTCGACCAGCCCCACCTTGCGCAGGCTGTTGCCGTTGCCGGAGAACAGCGTCTCGAACACCTGCTTCAGGCCGCGATAGATCGCGCGCACCACCGGCATCCGGCCGAGCAACCGCTCGCCGAGATCGACCAGCGATCGACCGATCAGATTGGCGGTGAGGAAGCCGAGCAGCGTCAGCGCCAGGAAGGCGACCACCAGCCCCGAACCCGGCACGGCGAACGGCAGATAGGTTTCCGGCCGATAGTCCATCGGGACGAACGGGCGAACGAATCCGTCCACCCAGTTCACGAACCACCACGTCAGATAGAAGGTGATGGCGACCGGGCCCGCGACGATCAGGCCGGTCAGAAAGTAATTCCGGACCCGTCCCATGAATCCGCGCGGCGGATCCTGGACGGTCTCACCGAGAGGCGGATTAGGCGTATCGTTCATGCGGAGTCCAAGTCGGCAACATTGAAATGCGCCGCGAAATGACGGCGTGTGTCCAGTCTAGTGCAGTTTCGGTTCCGTTGGCATCGGAACCGCTCCACCGGACTGGTGTTTCGACGCCTTTTCCACGCGAACCGCCGCGCCATCGGGCACAACCGGAAAGGCCCCGCCCGTATCGGGCGAGATATAGGCGGTTCGGGACGCTTCAACAACTGCCGGATGTGGACAGAGCTGCGGCACTGCCTATTCGACAGTCACCGACTTTGCGAGGTTGCGCGGCTGGTCGACGTCGGTGCCCATGACGACGGCCGTATGGTACGCGAGCAGTTGTGCCGGGATCGCATACACCAGCGGCGTGAACGCCGCGTCCATGTCCGGCATCACGATGGTGACGAGCGACTCCACGGTCGCTTCCTCGGCGCCCTTGGCGTCGGTGATCAGGATGATCCGACCGCCCCGCGCCGCGACCTCCTGCATGTTCGACACCGTCTTCTCGAACACCCGGTCGTAGGGCGCGATCACCACCACCGGCATCTTCTCGTCGATCAGCGCGATCGGGCCGTGCTTGAGCTCGCCGGCGGCGTAGCCTTCGGCGTGAATGTAGGAGATTTCCTTGAGCTTCAGCGCGCCTTCCAGCGCCAGCGGATACGACGTGCCGCGGCCGAGATAGAGAACGTCCTGCGACTTGGCGATGTCGCGTGCCAGCCGCTCGACCTGATGTTCGGTGGCGAGCGCCGCGGCCATCAGCCGCGGCAGTTCGATCAGGCCGTGCACCAGCCTGGTCTCGTCCTGTTCGGACAATTCGCCCCGCGCCCGGCCAGCGGCGACCGCCAGCGCGGCCAGCACGGTGAGCTGGCAAGTGAACGCCTTGGTCGAGGCGACCCCGATCTCGGGACCAGCCAGCGTCGGCATCACGATCTCGCTCTCGCGCGCGATCGTCGAGGTCGGCACGTTGACCACCGACAGCGTGTGCAGGCCCTGCTCCTTGGCGTAGCGCAGCGCCGCCAGCGTGTCGGCCGTCTCGCCGGATTGCGAAATGAAGATCGCCAGATCGCCCTTGCGCAGCGGCGCCTCGCGATAGCGGAATTCCGACGCGATATCGATTTCGACGGGCAGCCGGGCGAAGCGCTCGAACCAGTACTTGCCGATATAGCCGGCGTAGTTCGCCGTGCCGCAGGCGGTGATCGAGATCCGCTGGATGTCGTTGAAGTCGAACGGCAGCTTCGCCGGCAGCGCCACGCGCTCAGCGCCCATATCGAGATAGCGCGCCAGCGTGTGGCCGACGACTTCGGGCTGCTCGTGGATTTCCTTCGCCATGAAGTGGCGATAGTTCGCCTTGTCGACCACGAAGGACGACGCGCCGGACTTGATCACGCCGCGCTGGACGATATCGCCCTTGGCGTCGCGGACCTCGGCACCCTTGCGGGTGAGCACCACCCAGTCGTCGTCGTCCAGATAGCTGATATCGTCGGTCAGCGGCGCCAGCGCGATCGCGTCCGAGCCGAGATACATCTCGCCATCGCCGTAGCCGATCGCCAGCGGCGAGCCCTTGCGGGCGCCGATCATCAGATCGTCCTGCCCCTCGAACAAAAACGCCAGCGCAAACGCGCCGCGCAGCCGCGGCAACGCCGCCTTCACCGCATCGACCGGCGATGCGCCCTTGCGGATGTAGCTGTTGACGAGATGCGCCACGGTTTCGGTGTCGGTCTCGCTCGTGAACTTCGCACCTTCAGCCTGAAGCTCAGCGCGCAGCTCGCGGAAATTTTCGATGATGCCGTTGTGAACGACGGCGACGCCGTCAGCCGCATGGGGATGCGCATTGGTCTCGTTCGGCTTGCCGTGAGTCGCCCAGCGGGTGTGGCCGATTCCGGAATGGCCGGACAGCGGCTCCCGAACGAGCCGCGCTTCGAGATTCTTCAGCTTGCCTTCGGCACGTCGCCGCGCGAGGTGCTGGCCCTCCAGCGTCGCGACGCCCGCGGAATCGTAGCCGCGATACTCCAGCCGCTTCAGTGAATCGACCAGCTGCTCCGCAACCGGTCCGCGTCCGAGAATGCCGATGATGCCGCACATGCGGTTGAAGTTCCCCCGACGGCCGGCAATGCCCGGCCCCTGCTGATATGTAGCGAGTTCGGCGAAAGTGAAGGTAGTCAAGAATTATTGCGGATTGCGACAGGGTTAGCGCCGCCGCGTTAACCAATTCTCCGCGCGCTGATCAAGCTGTCTCAGTGGCCCGTGGGCTTCTTGACGCGCGCTTTCGCCTCGCGGAAGCGCTTGGCCCAGCCCTCGCGCAGCGTCTGCTCGTTGCGTTCGACGGCGAGCGCATCGTCCGGCACCGCCTTGGTGATCACCGAGCCCGAGCCGATATAAGCGCCCGCGCCGATCTTGACGGGAGCCACCAGCGACGAGTTCGATCCGACGAACGCGCCCGCGCCGATCTCGGTCTTGTGCTTGTTGAAGCCATCGTAATTACAGGTGATCGTGCCCGCGCCGATATTGGCGTTCGCGCCGACATGAGCGTCGCCGATATAGGTCAGATGATTGACCTTGGCGCCGGCATCGATTTGTGCCGCTTTGGTCTCGACGAAATTACCGATCCGCGCGCCGTCGCCGAGCGACGTGCCGGGCCGCAGCCGCGCATACGGACCGACCGAGGCCCGGGCGCCGATCTTCGCGTCGACGATGTGCGAGAACGAATGGATCACCGCCCCATCGGCGATGCTGACGCCGGGGCCGATCACCACGAACGGCTCGATCGTCACGTCCCTGCCGAAGGTCGTATCGGCGGCAAGATGGATCGTCTCGGGCGAGATCAGCGTGACGCCTTCCGTCATCGCGGCCTGGCGCAGCCGGTTCTGCATGACGGCCTCGGCCTCGGCGAGCTGCGCCTTGGTGTTGATGCCGCGCACTTCGTCTTCGTCGGTTTCGATGATGCTGGCGGTCAGGCCGCGCGCGCGGACGAGACCGACGGCGTCGGTGAGGTAGTACTCGCCCTTCTTGTTGGCGTTGCCGATCTGCCCCAGCACCTCGAGCGCGATCTTGCCGTCGATCGCCATAACGCCGGCGTTGCACAGCGTGATCTTCAGCTCGTCGGCGCTGGCGTCGGCCTGTTCGCGGATCGCGGCGAGCTGATCGCCCTCGACCACCAGCCGGCCATAGCCGGTCGGATCGGCGGCGCGGAAGCCGAGCACCACCAGCGACGCCCCTTGGCTCAGCGGTTCGCGCAGCCGCGCAAAAGTCTCGGCCGAAATCAGCGGCGTGTCGCCGAACGCGATCAGCAGATCGTCGGCGCCCTTCGCGATCGCCTTCTTGGCGGCCAGCACTGCATGCGCGGTCCCGAGCCGTTCGCGCTGCACGTAGATTTCCGCATCGGGGCGGACGCGTTTGACCTCGTCGGCTACCGCCTGATGATCCGGGCCGATCACCACGGCGATCCGGCTGCCGCCTTCCTGCGGCGCCGCGGCGAGCACGTGCGACAGCAGCGGGCGACCCGCGACCTGGTGCAGCACCTTCGGCAGCGACGATCGCATCCGCGTCCCCTCGCCGGCCGCAAGTACGATCGTCAGGCTGGTTCTCGTCGTCATCTCATTTCCCGTCAGTCGATCTGCAGCCCTCATAGAGCGTTTGCGCCGGAGGGGAAACGGCTTTCCAGACCCGAAAGTGACTCGTCGGCGACAGCGGCCGGGCATTTCCCTGTTAATGTTGATGCTGTGATTCGATTGGGCGACAGGGGCTTTCGGGCGTTCGAATGGCGCGGAACAGAGACGATCTCGCGGACAGCTTCGCCACGGACGAACCCGGTGGCTGGCTGACGCGTTTTCTGGCCGACGAAGAGGACTTCGACGCCCGCTCCAAGTGGCGGCTTGCGACCTGGGGCGCCGGCTCTCTCGGCGCGCTGGTGATCGCGATTCTGGCCACTCAGACCTCGATGGACCGGCGCCGCGATCTGGTCGCCGCCGCCGATCTGGCCCGGCAGTCGCAGCAGATCCAGCGCCTGACCAAAGAGAGCCAGAGTGAGGCCACCCGCCTGGCCTCGGCAATCGACACCCTCAATGCCGATCGCGACCGCCTCTACGCCCGGCTCGGCTCGCTCGAACAGGGGCTGGACTCGGTGACGGGCTCGATCGCGCGGGTGCAGGCGACCTCCCGATCGAGCGCCGGCGACAAGGCGCTCGCGGCATCTCTGCCGGAGATTCCGGTCAAAGAATCGGCGCCACCGGTCGCGACGGTCGAGTCCAAAGCAAGCGCGCCGCAGACGTCTCCCCCGGCGTCCCCCGCCGCGGCCGCGTCGGCTTCACCGCCGGCACCGATGCCCGCCAAGCGTCCCGCCGAAGCCGCGGCGACCGAGCCGCCGACACCAAGCGTCGCCGCCCCTCCGGTGCCCCACGTCGCACTCGCGCCACCGCCCCAAGAACCCGAGCCCAAGCGGGTGGACAAGACAGCGGTTGCCGCGATGACGCCCCCGGCGCCGCTGATGTCGGCGCGCTCGATGCTGGCGCCGCCGGACGCGGCGGCCACCAAGCTCAACTTACCGCAGCCCGCCGACACTTCTGCCGGTCGGGAAGCCGATGCCGAACCGGACGAAGCGCCCGTCGCCGTGCCGCGCACCAGTTTCGGGGTCGAGCTCGGCGGCGCCAACTCGGTCGACGGGCTGCGCAATCTGTGGCGGCGCATGGCCAAGGCTCACAAGGAGCTGAAGGACATGCGGCCGATCATCATGGTCAAGGAAAACGCCAGCGGCGGACAGTTGCGCCTGGTCGCGGGCCCGCTCGACGACGCAGCCGCTGCGGCCAAGCTCTGCGCGGCGCTCGGCGCAGCCGACCGACCGTGCGAGACCACCGTGTTCGATGGCCAGCGCCTGCCGCTGGCCTCGACTGCCCCGCCGCCGCCACGCCAGCCGCGCAAACGTCCGCCGCCGAAGGTCACGACCGTCGCGCCGGAGCAGCCTGCCGCACCGGAGCCGCCACCGGCTCCGCCGCAGCCGAAGCCTGGCCCGCTGTCGTCGATTCTCGGCATCCATTGATCGGACGGCCGTCTCAGCCGTCCTGACGGGTTGTTCGCGGCTGCAAACCGCCGCATAATCGCGCCATGAAGAAAGAACCGTTCCGTCTCTCCCCGTATCAGGTGCAATGGCTGCTGATCGTCGGTTTCGTCACCGTCGGCTACGCGCTGTATCTGCGCTATCTGGCGATCGAAATGTCGACGGTGGCGCTGGCCTGCGACGCCGGCCTGCAGTCGATGCTGTGCAAGACCCGGCTGCTGATGACCTACTTGTTCCGCAATTCCGTGTTCGGAATCGCGGCGCTGGTGATCGCCGTGCTGCACTTTATCCGGCCGTCGATCGTGCTGCTCACCGCCGGCCTGGTGGCCGCCGGCTTCGGCATCGTGCTCTACAATATAGGCCTGTCGGGAATTGCGATCGGGCTGCTTATTTTGGGCTTTGCGCGGCCCGCGCCCGCCACAGCGTGAGCGCCAGCATCGCATAGACCGCGCAGGTCCACAGCGACTGCCAATTCTTCGGCCCCTCGTTGAACACCGTGTAGATCGCCGAGACGACGAACACCCCGGCGAACACCGCCTCGGCGATCGGCCGCGCGCCCTGCGCAGGCCGGTTCAGCAGCATCAGCAGGAACAGCGGCAGCACCGCCATGGTCAGCGACGCGAACGGGAAGTCGCGGTAGCGCGGATCTAAGGTGAAGCCGAGCGCGGTCTGGGCGCCGATCAGCACCGTCACCGCCAGCGACAACCCCAGCGCGTAGGTCAGGAACGAACGGTCGCGCATCTCGCGCGGGCCGAACAGTTCGAGGAAGGTCGGCAACGGCCGTCCGGACATCAGCGCGTGGGCGGCAAAGATCGGCGTTAGCACGCCGCTCGCCAGTAGCAATCCCCATTGCAGCCAGCGGCCCCAGCCGTAGCTTTCGACCAGCATCTTGTCGACCGCGATGCCGAGCAGCGCGCCGGCGGCCGTCGCCGTTGCGCCGACCGCGAGCCAGGACGCGAGCCGCGGCGCCCACGGCTTGCGGCGCAGCGACAGCAGCGCGGTGGCGAATACCACAAAGCTGAGCCCCATGCCGAGCCCCATCGACAGCTTCCATTCCGGGAAGTTGCTGATCGGCACGCCGGCCGGATATTTCAGCGCGCGATTGTCGGCATCGATCAGGCCCCAATAGCCGCCGACCGTGCCTTCGAGATCGCGCTTCCACGGCTGGTCATAGGCTTCGATCAGGTTGACGCGGAAGTTCTCGATCTTGGCGAGTTGCAGAATCTCCGACACCACCCGCGCCTGATTGGCGCGCGACGGCAGCGCGCCTTCGCGCATCCGCCCGGCGCTCGGCCAGCCGGTCTCGCCGATCAGGATTTCCTTGGCCGGGAACGCGACGGCGACGCGCTTGCGGATCTGGTCGACATGTGCGGCGGCGTTGCGGGCGCGGATCGGGATGTCCTCCCAATACGGCAGGATGTGAATCGTGACGAAGTCGACCGCGTCGTAGATCTCGCGATTGCGCAGCCAGTATTCCCAGACGTCCGCGTAAGTGACCGGCGTCTTGACCTGCGACTTCACCAGCCGGATCGTCGCCGCGAGATCGCCGACCGTCATCTCGCCGCGCAGCAGGACTTCGTTGCCGACGACCAACCCGGTGATCACGTTCGGATAGTCTTTGGCGAGACCGACCGCGACTGCGATCTGGGCGAGGTTCTTCGCGCGCTCATTGCCGAGCCAGATGCCCTGGATCACCTTCAGCCCGGCCTTGCCGGCAAGCGCCGGAAGCTGTTCCAGCCCGTTGTCGACCGAATAGGTCCGCACGCATTTCGAGATCTTGGCGAGCTGGACCATGTCCTGCTCGATCTGCTCGGCGGGAATCCGCGTGGTCGGATCGAGCGGCGTCTGCTCGCCGCGGAACGGCGCGTAGGACACGCATTCCAGCTTGGCGCTTGGGTCGATCGGCGCGCGCGACAAGGTGACCGGCGTGGCGATCCACCACCAGACTCCGAAGATGATGCCGAGAGAAATCGGGAGAAGCGCCAGCGGCGTGCGAAATGAAATGGGTTCCGTCCTCCAGAAGGACCGTCGATTACCCGCTCGCAGCCGATCTGCCAAGACCATAAGAGGACGCATGATCGGATGCGACCCCGCGCCGAGCCGGAATGAACGCGCATTAAGCTACATGAATTCGTCGCCATGTGGGCTCTGCTCATTTGTCATTGCTGGACAAATCCCGAAATGTCCGTCATGGGAATCGTGCAGGGTCACGCCGTATCGGCGACGAATTCTGGTGGCATCGGGCGGATGGGGACCGACGCCGCTGTGGCCCGGCCAACCAGATCGGGGACGCTATGCGACGAGTATTCCTTGAGTTCCAGAACGCGCTGTGGCGTGGCCTGGGCGCGACCGGACTTGCCCTGCTGATCGGCATCGGCGGCGCGATTGCCCAGAGCGGCGATTTGCGCGCACAGGATCAGAACGCCAAGCCGGCGGCGAATGCCAACCAGCCGGCGCAGCAGCCACCCGCCGACGCCCTCAAGGACAGCCAGCGCAAGACCGACGAATTCGTCGAGGCCGCGCAGGCGATCAACGGTCCCGCCGGCAATCCGGAATGCGTCTGGCTCGGCCGACGCGTGGTCGTGCTGATGTGGCGCGACGATCTCGACACCGCGTTCCGCCACCTCGATCTGTATGACCGCTTCGGTTGCCCGACCGGCCACATCCAGGCGGCATTCCGCTGCCTCGTCCGCTCCGGTCCGATCGATCCCAAAGTGCCGGAAGGACTGAGCGGCCGCGTGCATGCCTGCTGGATCAATCCGAGCGCCCAGCCGCAGCCCGCCGCGGCGACAGCCGCTCCGGCAGCGCCGTCCGGCAAGCCGGCCGCTGCTCCGCAGAATGCGACTCCGGCGACTGCTCCTGCCACACCGGCGCCCGCGCCGACTCCTGCTCCCACTCCTGCGCCGGCCAAATAGCCGGCGCAGTTTCGGAAACCCGAAAATCTTTCGCGGTTGGATTGCAAACCGCCCTTAAATCGCCACGGCGTCGTATGAATTGATCGCTGACGGGGCCGAGCTTGATGCTTGAAGTGCTACCGCCTTGGTCGGACCTCGGGGACGGGTCCGCTGACCAGCCATCAGGGCCCCGTATGGTTTAGTTGCGATGCGCGCCGTCGTCGCCGTTCTGCTGTTCGTCACTGCCGCCCATGCCGGTCTCTGGGGCATCCTCCGGGACAAACAAAAAGCCCCCGACTTCACTGGCATCCTGCCGAGCGTGTCGTACGCCCCGTTCGACGGCTCGGCGCATCCCGACGTCGACAACATCCCGACCGCAGAACGGATTCGCTCCGACCTGAAGACGCTGGCGCCGATGACGCGCGCCATTCGCCTGTATTCGTCGACCGGCGGTGTCGAACTGGTGCCGCCGATCGCCAACGAGGTCGGCCTCAAGGTCACGGTCGGCGCCTGGATCGACAAGTTCACCGACCGCAACGAACGCGAAATGCAGGCGGCGGTCGACCTCGCCAAGCACAACAGCAACGTCAACGGCATCGTCGTCGGCAACGAAACCATCTACCGCGCCGACCAGAAGGTCGAGGACCTGATCAAGCTGATTCAGCGCGTGAAGAGTCAGGTCAGCGTCCCGGTCACCACCGGCGAGATCTGGAACATCTGGCTCGAGCATCCCGAGCTGGCCTCCTCGGTCGACTTCATCGCCGCGCACATCCTGCCTTACTGGGAAGGCTTTTCCGACAAGCAGGCGGTCGACCAGGCGCTGATCATCTATCAGAAGCTGCGCGACGCCTTCCCCGGCAAGCGCATCGTGATCGCCGAATTCGGCTGGCCGAGCGCCGGCTACAATCTCAAGGCCGCGGTCCCCGGCCCGTTCGAACAGGCCGTGACGCTGCGCAATTTCGTCAGCCGCGCCGAAGCGATCGGGATGGAATACAACATCGTCGAGGCGATCGATCAACCGTGGAAATACTTCGAAGGCGGCGTCGGTCCGTATTGGGGAATCCTCAACGCTTCGCGTGAGCCGAAATTCGCCTGGACCGGCCCAGTGGTCGACCCGGCCTACTGGAAGCTCGCCGGCATCGCCCTCCTCGTCGGCATCCTGCTGTCGCTGCCGATCCTGCAGATCGCCGCCCCGACGGTGATGCAGGCGGGAGTGCTGTCGGCCGCCGCGCATGGCGTCGGCGCCTGGGCCGCGACCGTGTTCGCCTATTGGACCGGGCATTATTTCGTGTTCGGCTCGGCCTTCGCGCTGACGCTCGGCATGATCCTGCTGACGCCGCTGGTGATCATCGCCCTGGCGCGGATCGAGGAAATCGCCGTCGTCGCGTTCGGCCGCAAGCCGCGCCGGCTGATCACGCGCGCGCTGACCGACGCGCAGCAGGCGCAAGCGCGTCCGGCCGACGCCGCACACTTCCCCAAGGTCTCGATCCACGTTCCGGCCTATTTCGAGCCGCCGGAGATGCTGAAGCAGACGCTGGACGCGGTGGCCCGGCTCGACTACCCGAACTTCGAATGCGTGGTGATCATCAACAACACGCCGGATCCGACCTTCACCCAGCCGATCCAGGATCACTGCCGCGAGCTCGGCGAGCGCTTCAAGTTCATCAACGCCGAGAAGGTGCAGGGCTTCAAGGCCGGCGCCCTGCGGATCGCGATGGAGCGTACCGCGGTCGACGCTGAGATCATCGGCATCATCGACGCCGACTATGTGGTGACGCCGGACTGGCTAAAGGACCTCGTGCCCGCCTTCGACGACCCGCGCGTCGGTCTGGTGCAGGCGCCGCAGGAGCATCGCGACGGCGACCGCTCGCTGATGCACTACATCATGAACGGCGAATATGCCGGCTTCTTCGACATCGGCATGGTCCAGCGCAACGAATACAACGGCATCATCGTGCACGGCACGATGTGCCTGATCCGCCGCGCCGCGATGGACATGGCCGGCGGCTGGTCCAGCGACACGATTTGCGAGGACTCCGATCTCGGCCTCGAGATCATGGAGCACGGCTGGCTCACCCACTACACCAACACGCGGTACGGCTACGGCCTGCTGCCAGACACTTACGAGGCGTTCAAGAAGCAGCGCCATCGCTGGGCCTATGGCGGCTTCCAGATCATCAAGAAGCACTGGCGCCGCTTCATGCCCGGCAACAGCCGTCTGTCGCAGGACCAGAAGCGCGAATTCGGCCTTGGCTGGCTGAACTGGCTCGGCGCCGAAAGCCTCGGCGTCGTGGTGGCGATCCTCAACCTGATCTGGGTGCCGATCGTCGCCTTCGCCGACATCGCCATCCCGGACAAGATCCTGACGCTGCCGATCATCGCGTCGTTCATCGTCACGCTGGCGCACTTCCTGACGCTGTACAGGCTGCGGGTGAAGATCAACGTCTGGCAGATGCTGGGCGCCATGATTGCCGCGATGTCGGTGCAGTGGACGGTGTGCCGCGCTGTCGCCCAGGGCCTGATCACCGAGCACCTCGCCTTCGCCCGCACCTCGAAGGGCGGCCTGACGATGATGTCGGTGGAATTCCAGGCGTTCTGGGAGGCCGTGATCGGCGTGCTGCTGCTGATCGGCGCCGGCGTGCTGGTCGCGTCCAACAGCTTCCGGCAGATCTCCGAAATCTACATCTTCGCCGGCGTCTTGGTGCTGCAGAGCCTGCCGTTCCTGGCGGCGGTCGCGATCGCCATATTGGAGAACTCGCGAATCAACTCGTTCCAGTGGTGGACCGACACCCGCATCCGCACCGCGGAGCTGATCGGCCTGCGTCCGGTGACGCTGCCCCCGGCGCTCCCGGCGCGGCAGAAGGTCGCCCAGGAGATCCACACCGACGCGGCGTAAGGCGGCGACCCGCATTCGCCAACGCCGTCTCTGCGCCGGCTATTGAAACGCCCACGGCGCGGCGATCGGAGCGTTCCCCGCTCTCATGTCAACCGACGCCGTCGAAAGCCTCTCAACCCGTCATGGCCGGGCTCGTCCCGGCCATCCACGGCTTGAGCTCCGCCAGCCGCCAGCGCGGATTTCCGCCGCTGCATCGCCGGATGAGCATCCCCGCGCAAATCCCTGTGCAAACGAGCCAATCGGCTCCACACACGGAACCAGCCCCGCTCCCGGCCTATTGACCCGCGCGCCCCCGCCCCCTACACAGCGCTCCACGTGAGCGCGTAGCTCAGCCGGTAGAGCACGTGACTTTTAATCATGGGGTCGAGGGTTCGAGTCCCTCCGCGCTCACCATGAAGCTCTCCGCTTTAGCTGCGGGCAAGCCAGCTGATCTGAGCCGCCTATACGCTGCTCTCTCAGCCCTCCAAAACTTCCCGCGGTCCCCCTCCCCCCGAAAAGAAGCATGGCGACCACGTACGAGCGGTGGCGCGTTTGTTCATCAGCCATGACCGGGACCAAAGCTCTCCTCTACAGGGAACCTTCTAAAGTTAAAATCTCCGGTTGATTCAACGCAAAGACGTAGCTACGGGATACCTTTAAACTTTGGAGTGTGTTCTATTGCGCTCATTGCCCCGGTCTCCTGCTGGCCACGATTTCAACCTGAAAGCGCAACGGCTGCGGACGCGTCTCCGCGATCGCCTACCGACGCCTTTGCAACCGCTCGGTCCCCTGATCGCTCCAAATCCAGATCTGTCGAGCGTCGACCGGTCGATGGAGTTTGTGCATCTCGACGAGGTCGTGACGCGCAACGTCAAAGCCAGCATGAGGTGCATCGACATCGGTGCTTTCTCTGGCGTCTACGCCAAGATGTTTGTAGCTGCCGGTGCAACCGCGGTCGTGGTCGAAGCCTTTCCCGCGTCCGTCGAAGAACTTCGCAAGCGGATCGGGCGGCGTTGTGAGGTTCTGCCCGCGCTGTTTGCCGACGACCGACGTCCTTATAGCATCACCAACAAGACCGAGATTCGAATGATCGGCGATGCCCCGGTCTTCGAACCCTCGGCTGCGGCGATCGCCGACATCGAGTCGACCACCTACGACGCGACTTTCGGTGAAAAGGATCAACCGGATTTCGTGAAGATCTCCGGCTGCCACGTTTGCGAAGCACTGCTCGGCGCACACACGCTGCTGACATCGAAGAGCATCATCGCCTTCGTAATGGACCAGCGCTATCTGCCGGCTCGGCACAGGCACGACGAGTTCTGTCTTTACGATCTGCTCCGCCGGTCGGGCCGCGGCATCTACAGCTGCGCGGGCTACGTCGCCGGCGATCGCCCCCTCACAGTTTGGGAATTCACCAAGCGGGCCACCCACGGGTGGAAAACGTTCATCGCGGCAGCCTAGGAACCAGCGACATGAATGAGATGATCGGGCACAAGTTCAAGAGCTACGACCATCGGCCGCCGAAATCGGTCGAGAAATTCCGCGATGAGAGTGGCTATCTGGTGATTCCGTCGCTGCAGATCTACGCGGCTGACCATTGTACGCAGCGCTGCCAGTTCTGCACGACATCTTCGCCGCATCGTCGCGCGCATCAGGGCGACGTCGACGGCTTCATCAAGTACATCAACCGAATGTACGACCAGGGAGTTAAGTTCGATACGATCAATATTCTTGGCGGCGAGCCGTTTTTGCACAAGAACCTCGCCGACTTCAATCGCCGTCTGCGGGCCGGCATGACCTATCGTGCGCGTTTCCTGATCACCAGCAACGGCTTTTGGCTTGGTGAGATGGACGAGTATCCGTCGGGGCTGGAAGCCGGCGATGGCATCACGTTCTCGCGCTACTCGGATGTCATCCACGATCTCGGCGGTCTCGACCGATACAACTCCTTGGTCGAGAAGCTGAAACGGACAAGACCGGAAGAGATCAGCACTAACGACGCATTTCACTTCCGGGAGTGGCATTTCACGGAGGAGCCACGCTTCGGCTATCCGCTGGATTGCGAACTCGCGGACAATGTGAGCCTCACCGATACGGGTGAAGTCCACCGCTGCTGTGTGGCGCCGGCGTCGCGCTTCAGCCCTCGTGTGACCAAGGCCTTCCTCGATCGCGTCGATGAACTCGAGTACCGGATCGACCGGGAGGAACAGGGGATCGAGCTGCGAGACTGGCTGAAGTCTCCTCTGCCTGACGCTTGCGCGTACTGCACGGCGCACGCCGAGACGCCCTACTACCCGCTGCGAAGCCTGTCGGTCATCGGCGATCAGATTCCGTTCACGGACGGGCAGAATAAAGACATGCTGGTCAGCGGCTTTGCTCCGCCCGAAGCCCCGGGAGTCTGGACCGTCGGCCCCGAAGCGGTGATCAGCTTCCCCAAGCTTCCTCAAGGCCGCACGCGCTCACCCAACCTGACATTTCTGTTCGCCGCCACGCCTCATCTCAGTCCCGTCGTGCCGGAAATGAACGTGACGATCGAAATCCCCGGCACGACCTGGAAGGACCGCTGGGTGATGCCGCCGCGCCATCCGCAGCAATTCTTCGGCAACACGACCTTGTACACGCTGTTCGTGCCGAACGAGATCGCTCAATCCGTTTCGCCACTGCAGCTCAAATTCTCAATCGACAGGCCTCACAGCCCGCTCGAAGCCGGCGCGTCGCCGGACTCCCGTCCTCTCGGTTTCTTTCTGCAGTACGTGATCGTCGAAATCTGAGGCCTTGCCGTTGCAACACAGATGCGGTCATCGCCTCGCGGGGATCGTCAGGATGAACGAGCGGACACCGTCAATCGGCAGGTCAGCTTCCTTCTGACGCATCGCCTGCCGGCTCCAAAGCTGCAACCTCTGGACCCACACCGGTCTTCGGAGGACGTGCATGATCTGGGCACTGCTGGCCATTCTGGCCGTCGCGGGCGCGGCCGCGATCGTCAATGACGGTGTCTATTCAGGCAGCCTGTTCGAGTCCGACCTCGTCGTCCGAACGGCCATCCTGATGGCGCTCGCATTGTTCATTGGACGCGGCTTCCTGCGGCCGGGGACGTCGGCGAACTGGCTGCGGTATGGTGTGATCTGGCTGGCGATCGCGCTCGGCATTGCGCTGCTGTATCGCTGGACTCACTGACAGGCATCGGCGGAAACACCCTCTCGACCACACCTCATCCACTGCTCGCACTGCTCCCAACGCATCGCCGCAACCGAGTCGCACGCTGATGCGATGCGTTCGTAGCTGCGCGACAGCACATTTTCCTCGTGGATCTTTGCGCCTCGCACGCGTCGTTTCATCGCGCAGCGCGCGCAAGGGAAATCGATCTTATTTTTCAGCACGCGTTGACTTGATGTCGGGGTCTGGCAGATTTCATCCCGTTCGATCGCACTTGAGGTCGGATCGCGGGATTTGACGGAGCAGCTTGCGCCGCGGGTTTAATCGCTAAAGCGCCACGACATGGTCGTGGGCTCCTTGTTACTTGGAGACCGGCTCATGAAGAGCATTGCCTCAATTACAACTATCTCGAACGTCGACGCAGCGAAAAGCGGCTTATTGATCGCCTTTTCGCACCTTACGGCTTCGACCGGACTGATCCCCTCCTCCTCGCGGTGTTGTTGCTGTCCTTGCGCGCTCGGCTGAAGCCGGCGCGATCCAGCACGTTCCACATCACCGATCATCAGGATTTTCAGGAGGCACTGGCTTCGCCAGTTGAGAACTCATGTCCGACGCTTACGTCATCGAAGTCCACTCGCGCACCGCCGGCATCGTCGTCCGGGACGGCCGCAACTACTGCTTCTTCGCCTCGCACCACGACTTCAACAGCCTCGAACGCCAGGAATTCGGCTCGCTGATCGCGGCCCAGAAGGCGGCGACGCGCTGCGCGAAGGAAGCACGCCCTCGGCTGCAGTAAGCGAGCCGATCGCACGCATTGGGCCTGAAGGCTGCGGCGATCGCACCGGATTTCATCCAGATCGGCCGTCGTAGTCCTCAAGCGCTGCTGTCGCACCATCGCAAAACGAAAATCTCCCGGCGGCGGCGCCGGGAAAACATCAGCCTCGTTTCGAGGCCCAATTCGCAATGGCCGCTCGCTGGGGCGGCCTGTAGATTCCATCCACCTTGACCACCCAGATGGTCAACACGCGAGGTTCGCATCACATGACACGGAAGTTTGCTTTCGCCGCCGCGGCGCTCGCCGCGCTGTCGGCCTTCTCGCCCGCCTGGGGCAACGAAGTGGTCCGCATCGGCACCACCGCCGGCCCCTATGCGGAGATCCTGCGCTACGCCGGCGACCTCGCCGCCAAGCAAGGCATCGAGCTGAAGATCACCGAGTTCACCGACTACACGGTGCCGAACGCCGCGCTGGCGCAGGACGATCTCGATATCAACAACTTCCAGCACCAGCCCTATCTCGACAACCAGGTCGCGCAGCGCGGCTACGACATTGTCTCGATCGCCAAGAGCATCATCGTGCCGATCGGGATCTACTCGAACAAGGTCAAGACCATCGCCGACATCAAGGACGGCGCCACCGCGGCGATCCCGAACGATCCGTCGAACGGCGCGCGCGCGCTGCAACTGTTCGAGAAGGCCGGACTGATCAAACTGAAGCCGGGCATCGGCATCAAGGCGACGCCGGCGGACATCGCCGAGAATCCGAAGAAGCTGAAGTTCGTCGAACTCGACGCCGCACAGCTGCCGCGCTCGCTGAACGACCTCGACGTCTCGGCCGTCAACCTCAACTACGCGCTCAGCGCCGGGCTCGATCCGAAGTCGGCGCTGGTGCTGGAAGGTGCCGACACCCACTGGAACCTGGTGTTCGCGGTGCGCGCCAAGAACAAGGACAATCCGACGCTGAAGAAGTTCGTCGAGATCTATCGCTCGCCGGAAGTCAAAGCCTTCACCGAGAAGCGCTTCAACGGCAGCATTCTGACGACCTGGTGATCGGCAGCGCCAAGGCAACCGACGCCCTTCCTTACATCGATAGCACGACCGGCCGCCCGCGCGGCCGGTCGTCCGCATTCAGGAACACCGCTCATGACCACCGCTTCCGATGATCGTCCGTATTGGGACGCCAAACTCGAAACCCAGTCGCGCGCCGATTGGGACGCTCTGAAACTGTCGCTGCTGCAGAAGCACGTCGCCCATGCTTACGCTGGCTCGCCGGCCTATCGGGCCGCGTTCGATGCCGCCGACGTCGCGCCGGACCAGATCGAGACGCTCGACGACATCCGCCGCTTCCCCTTCATTGACAAGCGCACGCTGCGCGACCGGCAGCTCGCGGTGCCGCCGTTCGGCGACCTCGTCGCCGTGCCGGAGCGCGACATCGTCTACATCTCCGCCTCCTCCGGCTCGACGGGCGTGCCGACGGCCTCGCCATTCACGCAGGCCGATTTCGACGGCTGGATCGACTACGAGGCGCGGCAATTCTGGTCGTCGGGCATGCGGCCGTCCGACCGCTACGTGCATTCGCTGAATTTCTCGCTGTTCATCGGCGGCCCCTGCGTGCTCGGCGCGCAGAAGCTCGGCGCGCTGACAATCCATGCCGGTACGCTGCCGTCCGAGCGGCTGCTGCAGATCATCCGCCAATTCCAGGCGACCGTGATCTGGACCACGCCGTCCTACGCCTGGTACCTCGGCGAGACAGCCATCAAGGAAGGCTACGATCTGCGCAAGGACCTCAGCGTCCGCCGGATCTTCGTCGCCGGCGAGCCCGGCGGCTCGATCCCGGAGACGCGCGACCGCATCGAGCAGCTCTGGGGCGCGTCGGTCTATGACTACTACGGCCTGTCCGACATCTTCGGCTCCTGCGCCGGCATGTGCGAGCACAAGGACGGCCTGCACTGGGCCGAGGATCACATCCTGGTCGAGGTGATCGATCCCGACAGCGGCGAGCCGGTGAAGCCGGGCGACCGCGGCGAGATGGTTCTGACCACGCTGCAGAAGACGGCGCGGCCGATGATCCGATTCCGCACCGGCGACATCGTCAGCTTCAATCCCGAGCCGTGCCGCTGCGGCCGCACCGCGATCCGCCTCAACGGCGTGCACGGCAGGCTCGACGACATGCTGATCATCAAGGGGGTCAACCTGTTCCCGAGCGACGTCGAAGCGGTGGCGCGGCAGGATCACGAACTCACCGGCGAGTATCGGCTGGTGGTCGACCGCATCAACCATCTCGACCGACTGACCGTCGAGGTCGAGCACATCCACGGCTACAACGGGGAGCCCGAGCATCTCGCCGACCGCTTCGGTCGTAGGCTCAAGGCCGTCACCGGCGTCTCGGCCGCGGTGTCGGTGCTGAAGCCCGACTCGCTGCCGCGCGCCACCCACAAGGCCAAGCGCGTGGAGGACCGCCGCAGCGGCGTGTGGAGCTGACGAGGCGGCTCGACGTCTGCAAATGGTGCGACCGCCCGGCCGGGCGGCCGCCTTGCCTCAGGCCTGCTGCTTCGGCGCGGACAGTTGCATCGCGGTGCGCTTGATGGTCTTGGCGACCAGCAGCGCCTGCTCCTTGGTCAGAGCAAAATCCTGCACGCCCTTCTGCGTGGTCAGGGACAGGATCATCACCTCGGGCTGGTTCTCCGGCCAGCCGGTGGCGAAGCCGTGGACAAAATCGGCCGAGGTAGAACGCTGGGTCATGGGTCGAACTCCTTGCAAGCTGGCGGGCTTGTTGGCGGAAACCCGCCTTGCTGGCAAGACCCGCCGGCGTCGTCCGGGATCCCCCTAGCGCGCCGGCACGAAGGCCGTCACCTCGATCTCGACCTTGGCTCGGGCATCCACCAGCCCTGAGATGTAGAGCAGCGTTGACGGCGGAAAATGCCGCCCCAGCGTCTCGCGCCAGGCCGCCGCAATGCCGGCGCCCGCAGCCGCGTATTCCTCGCGGCTGGTCAGGTACCAGGTCAGCCGCACGATGTGCTCCGGCCCAGCACCCGCCTCGCGCAGCAGCGTGACGATCCGCTTCAGCGCCGCGCCGACCTGCGCGGCGAGATCGTCCGATTCGTATTCGCCCTGATCGTTGGTGCCGGTCTGGCCGGCCAGCACCAGCCACTGCCCAGGCCCGATGAACGCCACGCCGTGCGAGAAGCCCTTCGGCTTCGCCCAATCCGCCGGCTGCAAGGTCCGCATTGGTTTTCTCCCCTGAACGAGCCGACTGCCGCGGCTCTTGACCTGAACTTCGCGGATATCGGGGCACAGGCCATGGCGGAAATCAACCGCGCCGATACGCGCAGCGGTTGCCAAGCGCGGCACGGTCGCCGATACAGAACGCGGAAACGCCGCGGCGATCAGAACAGCAGAAAAAGCGCCCATGACCAGACAACCTTCGAAGAGCATGGCCGCGCTGTGGATGGCAGGCTGGCTCGGCCTGATGGTGGTCATCGCCGTCGCCGGCCGCGAGGCGGCGCGCGAGCTGCACCTGTTTCAGGTGATGGAACTGCGGTCGACGCTCGGGTTCCTGATGCTGTACCCGTTGATCCGGTCCGCCGGCGGCTTCGCCGCCATGGCGACGGCCCGGCCGTGGTCGCATATCGGCCGCAACCTGGTGCACTACGCGGCTCAATATTGCTGGTTCGCGGCGCTGCTGATGATCCCGATCGGTCAGGTCGTCGCGATCGAATTCACCATGCCGATCTGGATCGCGATCCTCGCCGCGATCTTTCTCGGCGAACGGCTCAATCTCGGGAAGATCACAGCGGTCGTGCTCGGCCTGATCGGTGTCATCGTCATCGTGCGCCCCGCCACGGGGACGGTGGAGCCCGGCCAGTTGATCGCGCTCGCCGCCGCATTCGGCTTTGCGATCTCGATCACCATCGTGAAATCGCTGACCCGCACCGACAGCACGCTGACGATCATGTTCTGGATGCTGATCATCCAGTCGGCGCTCGGCTTCCTGCCTGCGCTCTATGTGTGGCAATGGCCGTCGTCGACCGGCTGGATCTGGATCGTGGTCATCGCGTTCTGCGGCACGTTCTCGCACTACTGCATGGCCCGCGCGCTGACTTACGCCGATGCAACCATCGTCATCCCGATGGATTTCCTGCGCGTGCCGCTGACCGCGACCGCCGGCTGGCTGCTCTACGGCGAGCGGCTGGACCTGTACACCGTGCTCGGCGCGGTCCTGATCCTCTCCGGCAATCTGCTCAACCTGCGCAGCGCGCCGCGTGCGCCCGCCGGCAAGCCCGCGTAGTAGACGTCCAGGCCGCGAATATCAGCTGCTTAGAGGCCGGCGGCCTTGCGCAGCGCGGCGTTGATGCGGTCCTGCCAGCCGGGGCCTTCGGACTGGAAGTGTTCCAGCACGTCCTGATCGATCCGCAACGACACCATTTCCTTCACGCCTGGCAGGCCCTGCCGTTTCACCACCGGGGCCTCGACGGGCTTCGTCGTCACTTTCTTGAAAGCAGCTTCAGCTTCGGTGCGGGCATCGTTCAGGGTGCGCGGGCGGCGGGGGGGCTGAGACATGGTCTTCCTCTTCGGCGATTAGTTAGTCAGCAGCGCTGACGGATGTGGGGCGACGCAACGAACTGACACAAAGCATATCCGACTTGGTAACTAACTGTTTACGCCACGCACGCCGATGTGCCGCACGATTGCACAATCTGCGCAAGCGATGCGCAGCAAAGGCTCCGCAAAACACCGTTGCATCGCGAGCGCTGCAGCGCAGAATCGAATTTCGCGAAACGAACGCATTTCTGTTGCGACATCGTCAGAGTTCCGGGTGTATAGTTCGTGCAACTCGGAAGTTCAGCCCCACTGGATGTTGAGGAGGTCACGATGCCAGCGTTCGCTGAGTTCCTGTCGACCAAAACCCCTCGTCCGGCGCCGCGTGGTTGCGATCTGCCGGCCTGCCCGGTTTGCGCAGATTCGATGATCGCGGCCGAGGCCTCGGCGTATCTGACCGAGAACATCATCAGCTATCTGTGGACCTGCGACACCTGCGGTTACGGCTTCGTGACCAAGCATGCGCTGAAGCGCTTCACCTGTAATTGATTGCGCGGCGTCGCGCGTCGTCATGACGCGCTGGCGTGAGGCGCAATGTCGCCACGCGCCCATCCCTGCTTCGTCTGCGCGCGAAATGCCTCGAATGTACCGGCCGCAATGGCCGCACGCATATCGCGCATCATGTGCTGATAGTATCCGATGTTGATCTCGGACAGCAGCATCGCACCGAGCGTTTCGCCAGACTTGATCAAATGATGCAGATAGGCCCGCGAACAGTTGCGGGTCGAGGGCCAGTCGCTCGTCTCGTCGAGCGGGCGCGGATCGTCGGCGTGGCGCGCGTTACGCAGGTTGACCGGACCGAACTTCGTGAACGCGACGCCGTGGCGGCCGTTTCGTGTCGGCATCACGCAGTCGAACATATCGATGCCGCGCGCCACCGCTTCGAGAATGTCCTCCGGCGTGCCGACGCCCATCAGATAGCGCGGCCGGTCGGTGGGTAGGATCGGCGCCGCCTCCTCGATCATCGCCAACATCACCTCTTGCGGCTCGCCGACCGCGAGGCCGCCGATCGCGTAGCCGTGGAAGCCGAGCTCGATCAGGCCGCGCGCCGAAGCGTGACGAAGCTCGGGGACGTCGCCGCCCTGCACGATGCCGAACAGCATATGCCCTTGCGGCGCGCGCTCGAAAGCCCGCTTGCAGCGCTCGGCCCAGCGCAGCGACAGCTGCATCGCGCGATCGATGTCGGCGTGTTCCGCCGGCAGCCGCACGCATTCGTCGAGCTGCATGGCGATGTCGCTGCCGAGCAGAAGCTGCACCTCGATGGCGCGCTCCGGCGACAGCTCGATCGCGGCGCCGTCGATATGCGAGCGGAAGGTGACCGCCTTTTCGGAGACTTTGCGGAGCTGCGCCAGCGACATCACCTGAAAGCCGCCACTGTCGGTCAGCATCGGACCGTTCCAGGTGGTGAAGCGCTGCAGCCCGCCGAGCGCCGCGATCCGCTCGGCGCCCGGCCGCAGCATCAGATGATAGGTGTTGCCGAGCACGATATCGGCGCCGGCGTCGCGGACTTCGCGCCAGTGCAGCCCCTTCATCGCGCCGGCGGTGCCGACCGGCATGAAGGCCGGCGTGCGCACCACGCCGTGCGGCGTCGTCAGCTGGCCGGTGCGCGCTGCGCCGTCGGTCCCGAGCAGTTCGAAATGGTTCGGCACGCTCATGCGGGCTCCCGGAACAGCAGGCTGGCGTCGCCATAGGAGTAGAAGCGATAGCCGGATTCGATGGCGTGGCGGTAGGCCGCCTGCATCGTGTCGAGGCCGCTGAATGCCGACACCAGCATGAACAGCGTCGAGCGCGGCAGGTGGAAATTGGTCATCAGGATATCGACGGCGTGGAAGCGATAGCCCGGCGTGATGAAGATCGAGGTCTCGTCGGCGAACGGCGCGATCATGCCGTCCGGGCGCGCGGCGCTTTCCAGCAGCCGCAGCGAGGTGGTGCCGACCGCGACGATCCGGCCGCCCTGCGCGCGCGCCGCGTTGAGCGCGTCGGCCGTGGCCTTGCTGATCGTGCCCCACTCGGCGTGCATCTTGTGCTCGGCCGTGTCGTCGGCCTTCACCGGCAGGAATGTCCCGGCCCCGACATGCAGCGTCACCCGGTGCACCGTCACGCCGCGCTCGGCCAGGGCCGCATCCAGCTCGGGCGTGAAGTGCAGCCCCGCGGTCGGGGCCGCGACGGCGCCCTCCTTGGCGGCAAACATGGTCTGATAGTCCGCGGCGTCCTGCGCGTCCGGCGCGCGCTTCGACGCGATGTAGGGCGGCAGCGGCGTCGCGCCGAGTTCGGCAATCGCCTGGTCGAGCGCGGGGCCGTGAAAGCTGAAGCTCAGCGTCACCTCGCCGGCATCGCCCTTGGCCTCGACGGTGGCGTCGAGATGGCCCAGCAGGCAGACCCGGTCGTCGTGGCCGAACCGAACGACGTCGCCTTCGCTGAGCTTTTTCGCCGGCCTCACCAGCGCCTGCCAGCGCGAACCGTCGAGCCGTTTGATCAGCGTCGCGTCGATCTTCGGCTCGGTGGGGCGGCCGATCCGGCGGCCGGAGAGCTGCGCCGCGATCACTCGCGTGTCGTTGACGACGAGCTGATCGCCGGGGGCAAGCAGCCCCGGCAGATCGCGCACGATACGATCCTCGAGCGGTCCCCCCGGACGCACCACCAGCATCCGCGCAGCATCGCGCGGCGACACCGGCCGCAGCGCGATGTTCTCCGCCGGCAGATCGAAGTCGAACAGGTCGGTGCGCATGAGGGGGTTAAACCCGGAGTGCGCCTCGTTCTGAGGAGCCGCGGCAAAGCTCGAAGAGCTTCGCCGCGGCGACTCGAAGGACGAGGTATCCGCGGCGCTCATGGTTCGAGACGCGCGCTGCGCGCGCTCCTCACCATGAGGACATCACAAGTGGCTTAAGCCGCGTCGGCGGCGATCGAGGCCTTGACGATCTTGTCGGGGTTCTGCACCGGCTCGCCGCGCTTGATCTTGTCGACGTTCTCCATGCCTTCGATCACCTTGCCCCACACGGTGTACTGGTTGTCGAGGAAGCGGGCGTCGTCGAAGCAGATGAAGAACTGGCTGTCGCCGGAATCCGGATTGGCGGCGCGGGCCATCGAGGCGGTGCCGCGGACGTGCGGCTCCTTGTTGAACTCGGCCTTGAGCTTCTTGCCCGAGCCGCCGGTGCCGGTGCCCTGCGGGCAGCCGGTCTGCGCCATGAAGCCCTCGATCACGCGGTGGAACACGATGCCGTCGTAGAAGCCCTCGCGCACCAGCTCCTTGATGCGGGCGACGTGGTTCGGCGCGAGGTCGGGGCGCATCTCGATCTTCACCGGGCCCTGGGTGGTTTCGAGGATCAGGATGTTGTCGTTGTCAGCCATGGTCTCTTCTCATCTGGTTTGGGGAATGTCCTGCGATCGAAGAACCGCAGCGTGAAGGCGCCGTCGTCCTGCGATGGCGTGGCCGATGCCGCCTTGCGACGACAAAAGCGTGAACGGAGCTATCTGTTTCTATTTTTGCGATCGGACGCGCTGTGCCGGGATGAGCCGGCAGGGCGCGTTGCAGCCGATTACTTGATGTCGGAGGCGACTTGCACCTTGACCATCTTGTCCGGGTCGGTCACCGAGCCGCCGGGCGAGCCGGCCGAAGCCTTCTTCAGCTTGTCGACCACGTCCATGCCGGACACCACCTGCCCGATCACGGTGTACTGGCCGTTGAGGCTGGGACCGTCGTCGAACATGATGAAGAACTGCGAGTTGGCGCTGTCGACGCTGTCGCCGCGGCGGGCCATGCCGACGATGCCGCGCTTGAACGGCACGATGGAGAATTCCTGCTTCAGGTTCGGATATTTCGAGCCGCCGGTGCCGTTGAACTTCTCGCCGTCGCCGGTCTGCGCCATGAAGCCGGCCATCACCCGGTGGAACGGCACGTTGTTGTAGAAGCCGTCGCGCGCCAGCTGCTTGATCCGCTCGGCGTGCTGCGGAGCGATGTCGGGGCGAAGCTGGATGACGATGCGGCCCTTGGTGCTGTCGATGACGATCGCATTGGCCTTGTCGAGATTGGCCGGCAGCGGCTGCGCCAGCGCCGGCACGGCGAACAGCAGCGCGGCGAAAAGGCCCATCAAACGGATCATGGAAACTCCGATCGGAAAAGAAGCCGGCTAGCCGGCGAGTTTGGATTTCAGGCTGGCCGCGACTTCCGGCGGCACGAAGGCCGAGACGTCGCCGCCCATCGCAGCGATCTGCCGCACCAGTGTGGCGGTGATCGGGCGGACGCCGACGGAGGCCGGCACGAACACGGTGTGGATCGTCGGCGCCATGGTCTCGTTCATGCCGGCGATCTGCATCTCGTAGTCGAGATCGGTGCCGTCACGCAGGCCGCGGATCATGATCGTCGCGCCGACCTGCTGGGCCGAGGTCACGGTGAGGTTGTCGTAGGTGGTACAATCAAACTCACAACCGGCCTGCCGGGCGACGGGCTCGAACACCGTGCGCACCATTGCGAGGCGTTCCTCGGTGGTGAACAGCGGCTTCTTGCCGGGATGGATGCCGATCGCCACCACAAGTTTGTCACATAACGCGACCGCGTGGCGGACGACGTCGAGATGACCATTGGTGACGGGATCGAAGGAGCCGGGATACAGCGCGATACGGGACATACTTCCGTCTAGCGCGGCAGCAGGAAGCCCGCAAGCCAGTGTGGTTCCGGCCCGATGCGGGCTTTTATTTCGCTCTGCGGATCGAACCGAATAGCCGGCTCAAACGTCTATCAGGGGACAAGCGGGCCGCTGAAAACATTACGGTTTTTCCCGGAGTGTTTCGCGGAACCCGGGCAGGAGAAACAATCGGCGGCGCGATGAAACGCAATAGCGCGGCGACGAAGACGTTCTGAAACCGGCCTCGGTTACACCACCCGCACTGGGAAGCGACAAACAAGTCCGGCCACAAGGCACAAACCAACGCCAGGCCGGGCAGGAACACAGGGGACCGCTATGATCAAGGCTCTTTCCGCAGTCGCCGTTGCAGCGTTCGTGGCCGCCGCTCTCACCATCCTGCCGGGCTTCGCGCCGCGCGTCGAAGCCAGCGTGCCGGTCGCGCTCGCCAAGGGTGATCGCCTCGACATCCGCCCGGTGGGGACCAGCTGTTCCGAGCAGGCTTGGCCGAATTTCGAGCCGTCCTGCCTGCGCAGCGTCGATCGCCGAAACGCGGCGATCCAGCAGGCCCGCCTCGTGACCGCGGAACGCCCTTGAGGCTTGCGCGTTAACGCCAAGAGATTTCCAAGCGCTTTCCCTCCAGGAGCGCTCTCTGAAGGCCCTCGGTGTGCCCGCCGGGGGCCTTTCGATTCGGGGTAACCCGGCGGCCGATCAGCCGCCGTTGCCGTTTTCAGCTTCTTCCGCTTCCGGAATATGCTCGACCGAGACGACCTTCTCGTCGTCGGCAGTATCGAACACGATCACGCCCTGCGTCGAGCGTCCGGCGACGCGAATGCCTTCCACCGGGCAGCGGATCAATTGGCCGGCGTCGGTCACCAGCATGATCTGGTCCGAATCCTCGACCGGGAACGACGCCACCAGTTTGCCATTGCGGCCATTCACCGACATCGCGCCGATGCCTTTGCCGCCGCGGCCCGTCGTCCGGTACTCGAACGACGAGGTGCGCTTGCCGTAGCCGTTCTCCGAAATCGTCAGCACGAATTGCTCGGACGCCGACATCTCGGCGTAGCGCTCGACGCTGAGCGACGTCACGGCCTCGCCCTCCTCGGCTTCGACCTCGGGCGTCTCGACGACTTCAACGTCCTCGCCTGTCGCGGCACGGCGGCTGGCGCCGGACTGCTTCAGGTAGGTCGTGCGCTCGGCCGGCGTCGCCTCGAAGTGGCGCAGGATGCTGAGCGAGATCACCTTGTCACCGGAGGCGAGCGCGATGCCGCGCACGCCCATCGAGGTGCGACCGCTGAACACGCGGACGTCCGGCACCGGGAAGCGGATGCACTGGCCGCCAGCGGCGGTCAGCAGCACGTCGTCACGCTCGGTGCAGATCTGCACGTCGACGATCGCCTCGCCGTCGTCGAGTTTCATCGCGATGATGCCGGAGCGGCGGACATCGACGAAGTCCGACAGCTTGTTGCGGCGGACGTTGCCGCCGGTGGTGGCGAACATCACGTCCAGCGCGGCCCAGGACTCCTCGTCCTCCGGCAGCGGCATGATCGTGGTGATACGCTCGCCCTGCTCCAGCGGCAGGATGTTGATCAGCGCCTTGCCGCGGCCGTTCGGCGGCGCCACCGGCAGCCGCCAGACCTTCTCCTTGTAGACCTGGCCGCGCGACGAGAAGAACAGCACGGGCGTATGCGTCGAGGCGACGAACAGCCGCGAGACGAAATCCTCCTCGCGCGTCGCCATGCCGGAGCGGCCCTTGCCGCCGCGGCGCTGAGCCCGATAGGTCGACAGCGGCACGCGCTTGACGTAGCCGGCGTGCGACACGGTCACGACCATGTCCTCGCGCTGGATCAGGTCTTCGTCTTCGACCTCGCCTTCTTGCTCGATGATCGTGGTCTTGCGCGGCGTGGCGAACTCCACCTTCACGGCGCCGAGTTCATCCTTGACGATCGTCTGCACCCGCGCGCGCGAGCGCAGGATGTCGAGATAGTCCGCGATCTCGAGCGCAAGCTTGTCGAGCTCGTCGGAAATCTCCTCGCGGCCCAGCGCGGTGAGACGCTGCAGCCGCAGATCGAGGATGGCTTTGGCCTGCTCGAACGACAGCCGTGCCGTGCCGTCCGGATTGAGCTTGTGGCGCGGATCGTCGATCAGCGTGATCATCGCCGCGACGTCGGCCGCCGGCCAGTCGCGCGACATCAAGGTCTCTCGCGCCGTGTTCGGATCGGGCGAATTGCGAATGACCCTGATGATCTCGTCGATATTCGCCACCGCGATCGCGAGGCCGACCAGGATATGGGCGCGGTCGCGCGCCTTGTTGAGAAGGAACTTGGTGCGGCGGGTGACGACCTGTTCGCGGAACGCGACGAAGACCTGCAACAGGTCTTTCAAGTTCATTAGTTGCGGCCGGCCGCCGTCGAGCGCCACCATGTTGGCGCCGAAATTGGTCTGCAGCGGCGTGAACTTGTACAGCTGGTTCAGCACCACTTCGGGCACCGCGTCGCGTCGCAATTCGATCACCACACGGAAGCCGTCGCGGTCGGATTCATCGCGCAGATCCGAGATGCCCTCGATCTTCTTCTCGCGCACCAGTTCGGCAATGCGCTCGACCATGGTGGCCTTGTTCACCTGGTACGGGATCTCCGAGACGATGATCGCCTCGCGATCCTTGCGCACCGTTTCGATCTCGACCTTGCCGCGCATCACAATCGAGCCGCGACCGGTGTTGTAGGCGGAGCGAATGCCGGCGCGGCCGAGGATGATGCCGCCGGTCGGGAAGTCGGGGCCCGGGATGATGCCGTTGAGGTCTTCGATCGACAGCGCCGGATCGTCGATCAGTGCGATGCAGGCGTCGATCACTTCGCCGAGGTTGTGCGGCGGAATGTTGGTCGCCATGCCGACCGCGATGCCGCCGGCGCCGTTGACCAGGAGGTTCGGAAACTTCGCCGGAAGGACATGCGGCTCCCGCTCGGAGCCGTCGTAGTTCGGCTGGAAGTCGACCGTGTCCTTGTCGATGTCGTCGAGCAGCGACTGCGCGATCTTGGTCAGGCGGGATTCGGTGTAGCGCATCGCCGCGGGCATATCGCCGTCGACCGAACCGAAATTGCCCTGACCGTCGATCAACGGCACGCGCATCGAGAAGTCCTGCGCCATGCGGACCAGCGCGTCGTACACCGACTGGTCGCCGTGCGGATGATACTTACCGATGACGTCGCCGACCGTGCGCGCCGACTTGCGATACGGCTTGTTCCACTCGAAGCCGTTCTCGTACATGCCGTACAGAATGCGCCGGTGCACCGGCTTCAACCCGTCGCGGGCATCCGGCAGCGCACGCGCCACGATCACGCTCATCGCGTAATCGAGGTAGCTCCGCTTCATCTCGTCGAGGATGGAAACGGGGCGGATATCCGAGGGCGCCTGCGGCTCCCCGGTCTTCTCGTCGTCTTTGTCGGACAAAGGTGAGTTCCGGTCAGAATCTGATGCGACTCATATACCGCATCGGGCCGGCGCAAGCCACCCTCACCGGCTCAGTTTCGCAGGTTTTTCCTGTCGTTTTTCCAATGACTTAGCGGCCATTCAGAAGAACCGATCGAAGCGTCTCGCAGGATACCCGGCGCGCCGTCCGGGAAGCTGGTTATTCTTCGCGCACCACGGCCTGGAAACGCTCGATAATGGCGTCACGTTTGGTCTCGTCGGCGCGCACCGTCATCACGTAGCGACCGTCCTGCAATTGCTTCGACAGCACCTCGGCGTTGCGATGCAGCCAGCTGACGCCGGCGCCATCGGCGGCGTCGATCGTCAGGTCGAGTACCGTGCGCGTCGCCGCGAGGCGCTGCTCGATCGCGAGGAGCAGATCGTCGACGCCCTCGCCGCTGACCGCGGAGACGAGAAACACCGGGTGTTCCTGGTCGCGCCGAGCGGCGATATTAGCCAGGTTTTCGCGCTGCTCGGGCTCGAAGCGATCGATCTTGTTCCAGACTTCGAGGATGCGGCCGCCACCTGCATCGACGCCCAGCTGGCGCAGGACGGTGTCGACGTCGCGCTCCTGGGCTTCGGCGTCTTCGTGGCTGATATCGCGAACGTGCAGGATCAGGTCGGCTTCCAGAACCTCTTCCAGCGTGGCGCGGAAGGCCGCGACGAGCTGGGTCGGCAGGTTGGAAATGAAGCCCACGGTGTCCGACAACATCGCCTTTCCACCATGAGGCAAACTCAAGGCACGCAGCGTCGGGTCGAGGGTCGCGAACAGCATGTCGGCCGCCTGCACGTCGGCGCGGGTCAGCCGGTTGAACAGCGTCGACTTGCCGGCATTCGTATACCCTACCAGCGCCACGACCCGATACGGTACCCGCTGCCGGCCGGCGCGGTGCAGCCGGCGTGTCGCCTGGACCTTCTTGAGCTCGTTCTCCAGCCGGGTGATGCGCTCGCCGATCAGGCGGCGGTCGGCTTCGATCTGGGTCTCGCCGGGGCCGCCCATGAAGCCGAAGCCGCCGCGCTGGCGTTCGAGGTGGGTCCAGGACCGGACCAGCCGCGAGCGCTGATAGTTGAGATGGGCGAGCTCGACCTGCAGCGCACCTTCCTTGGTCTTGGCGCGGCGCCCGAAGATTTCCAGGATCAGGCCGGTGCGATCGAGCACCTTGGTGTTCCAGGCCTTCTCCAGATTGCGCTGCTGGATCGGCGACAGCGCGCAATCCATCACCACCAGGTCGGCGTGATGCGCGGCGATGACGCCGACGATTTCCTCGACCTTGCCCTTGCCCAGATAGGTGGCGGGCCGGATCTGGCTGATCGGCGTCAGCACCGCCTCGGCGATATCGAGATCGATGGCGCGCGCCAACCCCGCCGCCTCGTCGAGGCGGGCGTCGTTGTCACGCACGGCACGGTGGTCGACGGCGTCGGGATCGCCTTTGCGCACACGGAGATACGGCCCGACGACAATCACGCGTCCGGTCTGGCCGTCTGCCGACCCCTGCGGGCGGTCGGCGCCCCCGTCGAAGCTACGGGGTTCCAATCAGGACCGTCTCAAGCTGGGGAATCCTCGCCGCCTTCAAACAACTGGATCGGTGCGCCCGGCATGATCGTCGAGATCGCATGCTTGTACACCAGCTGGGAGTGTCCATCGCGCCGCAACAACAGGCAGAAATTATCAAACCACGTGACAATGCCTTGCAACTTGACTCCGTTCACCAGGAAGATCGTGAGAGGAGTTTTTGTTTTTCGAACGTGGTTTAGGAAGGTGTCTTGTAGATTCTGTGCGCGGTCTGCCGCCATTTTTATTCCCGCAATTGGAATGGGTCTTTTCTTGCCGCAGCGTGTCTCTCTTCAGAAACGGGTCTCTTCGGAAACGTTGTCTCACCGGAGCTTCGCAACGGTTGCCAGCCTCCCTGAGATCCCCCTCTGAAAGCCGACAGTGGATTAGAGAGTACGCGTGCTTTTTAGGCAAGCAGCTAAATCGGACGCAGCGTCTTCCGTACGACGAAAAATTAGGAAAACGCGGCGAAGCGGTGGAACTGCTCCCGCAGGCGGAGCGCTACCGGTCCGGGTTTGCCGCTTCCGATGGTATGGCCATCGATCGCAACCACCGGCATCACGATCATGCTCGCCGCGGTGACGAACGCCTCGGCCGCGCCGGCGGCCTCCTCCGGCGTGAACGCGCGCTCCTCGAAACGAATCTGCAGCGCTTCGAGCGCATCCTTCAAAACGCTTCGGGTAATCCCTGACAGGATACCCGACTTGTCCGGGCGCGTAACGACACGGCCCTCCTTGGTCACGATCCAGGCGTTGCTCGATGAGCCTTCGGTGACGAAGCCGTCGCTATCCACATACCACGCCTCGTAAGCCCCTGCTTCGCGGGCCGCCTGCTTGGCGAGAACGTTCGGCAGCAGCGCGGTGCTCTTGATATCGACCCGGGGCCAGCGGTTCTCCGGGACGGTGATCACCTTGATGCCGCGCGCGGCGTTCTCGGCGCCCTTGGCCGGATTGATCGTCCGCGCGGTCACCACGACGCTGGGCTTCACGCTGCCGGCCGGAAAGCCGTGGTCGCGGCGCGCCACGCCGCGGCTGATCTGCAAGTACACGATGCCGAACTGCACGCGATTGCGGCGTACCACTTCGTGCATCACCACCGACAGCGCCGACAGCGGCATCGGCTCGGCGATCCGCAATTCACCGAGCGAGCGCTGCAGCCGCGCCAGATGCCGCGGCATGTCGACCAGCTTGCCGCCACGAACCTCGCAGACTTCATAGATGCCGTCGGCGAACTGATAGCCGCGGTCCTCGATGTTCACGCTGGCGTCGCGCATATCCTGATAGCGGCCGTTCACATAGGCGATACGCGACATCGGTTCGGTCCAATGTTGATTGTTGTTGTTATGAAGCCGATCAGCCGACGCCGAGCGCCTTGAGCTTGCGATGCAGCGCCGAGCGCTCCATGCCGACGAATTCGGCGGTGCGTGAGATGTTGCCGGAGAACCGGCTGATCTGCGCGATCAGATAGTCGCGCTCGAACACTTCGCGCGCCTCGCGCAGCGGCAGCCCCATGATGTGCTCGCCATTGTTGCCGGTCGGCATGGTCGGCACCATCGAGCCGACGTCCTGCGGCAACATGTCGGCGGTGATCACCGCGTCGGGCCCGCCGCCGGCGAGGATCATCACGCGTTCGACGTTGTTGCGGAGCTGGCGGACATTGCCGGGCCAGACATGCGATTGCAGCACCGCCATCGCGTCCTGTCCCATCTGCCGCTTCGGCAGGCCGGTGGCGGCCGAGATCTGATCCATGAAGTACTCGATCAGTTCGGGAATGTCTTCGCGCCGCTCCGACAGCGGCGGCACCCGGATCGGTACCACCGACAGCCGGTGATACAGATCTTCGCGGAAATGCCCCGCGGCGATTTCCTCTTCCAGATTGCGGGCGGTCGACGAGATGATGCGGACATCGACATTGATCTTGGCGGTGCCGCCGAGGCGCTGGAACGTCTGCTCGACCAGCACGCGCAGGATCTTGTTCTGGGTCTCGCGCGGCATGTCGGCGATTTCGTCGATGAACAGCGTGCCGCCATGCGCCTCTTCGAGCGCGCCGGCCTTGCGCGGCTGCTCGCCGTTCGGCTCGGTGCCGAACAGTTCGACCTCCATCCGCTCCGGCGTGATCGCGGCCGCATTGATCACCACGAACGGCCCCTCGGCGCGGCTCGACGCGTTGTGCAGCGTCCGCGCGGCCAGCTCCTTGCCCGAGCCGGACGGGCCGACGATCAGGATGCGGCTGTTGGCCTTGGCGGCGCGTTCGATGGTCTGGCGCAGCTGGTTCATGCAGGCCGACCGGCCCATCAGCGTCGAAGCCGACGGCGCCTGCTGCTTCAGCTCGCGAACCTCGCGCTTGAGCCGCGAGGTCTCCAGCGCGCGCGTCGCGACCAGCAGCAGCCGATCGGATTTAAACGGCTTCTCGATGAAGTCGTAGGCGCCGCGCTTGATCGCCGCCACCGCGGTTTCGATGTTGCCGTGACCCGAGATCATCACGACCGGGACCTCGGCGTGCTCCTTCTTGATCTGTTCGAGCAGTTGCAAGCCGTCGAGCTTGCTGCCCTGCAGCCAGATGTCGAGGAAAATCAGGTTCGGACGACGGGACGCGATCTCCGCCAACGCGGAATCGCTGTCACGCGCGGTGCGCGTGCTGAAGCCTTCGTCCTCGAGAATGCCGGCAACGAGATCGCGGATGTCCGCTTCGTCGTCGACGATCAGGATGTCATTCGCCATGTGTCACGCCTGTCAATTCAGCCGCTGCTCGCAGCTGCTATCGTTGGTTCGTTGCCGGCACTGGTTTTTGGTTCACCGGCGGGCGGTGTCGCGGGCTGACCGGACATCGCAAACCGCAGTCGCATCCACGCTCCGCGCTGTCCGGGCCGGATATCGGATGCGTCGTTGAGTTCGATTCCGCCGCCGTGGTCGACCAGCACGCGCCCGACGATGGCGAGCCCGAGCCCCGTGCCCTTCTCGCGTGTGGTCACGTAGGGTTCGAGCAAACGCGAACGGCTTTGTTTGGGCAGACCGATGCCATTGTCGATGACATCGATGACGACGTCCTCGCCGTCGCGCGCGGCGACGACCTCGATCCTGCCCTTGCCAAGTTCTTCGGGCGGGACAGCCTCGATCGCCTCGGTGGCATTCTTGATGATGTTGGTCAGCGCCTGCGAGATCAGCCGGCGGTCGAACCGCGCACGCAGCGGGTCGTCCTTGACCTCCGCCTCGATGTCGACCTCCGGATGCCCGACCCGCATCAGGAACACCACCTGCCGCACGGTGTCGGCGACATCCTCGCCCTCGATCACCGGCTTGGGCATCCGGGCGAAGCGCGAGAACTCGTCGACCATCCGGCGGATGTCGTCGACCTGGCGCACGATGGTGTCGGTGCACTGTTCGAAGATGCCCTTGTCTTCGACGATGACCTTGCCGAACTTGCGCTTGATGCGTTCGGCCGAGAGCTGGATCGGCGTCAGCGGATTCTTGATCTCGTGCGCGATGCGGCGCGCGACATCGCCCCAGGCCGAGGTGCGCTGCGCCGACACCAGCTCGGTGATGTCGTCCAGCGTGATGATGTAGCTGTCACGCGTGTGGCCGGTCTGCTCGGCGGTGACACGCACCGACAGGATGCGCTCGCGGCCGTCGCGGTTGATCGTGATCTGCCCCTGCACCAGCCGCTGCGAGCCCTCGCGGGCATTGGCCATCATCTCGTCGAGCTCGGGAATGACTTCCGACAGCGGATGGCCGAGCGTCTCCGACTCCGAATGGCCGATCAGCTTCTCGGCGGAGCGGTTGAGGATGCCGATCGACAGCGAGCCGTCGACGCCGATGATGCCGGCGCTCGCCGAGGACAGCACGGCTTCGATGAAGCGGCGCCGGCTGTCGATCAACTCGCTGGCGCTGACCAGCTCGTCGCGCTGGGTGCGCAGCTCCTGCGTCATCTTGTTGAAGGTCTCGCCGAGCTGCGACAGGTCGCCCTCGGATTTGAACACCGGCACCTGCACCTGCAGGTCACCGGTCGAGACCAGCTTGGCGGCGCCCATCAGCCGGCGGATCGGCGCCACCAGCCAGTTGGCGAAGTTCAGGCCGATCAGCACCGACGACATCAGCACGGTCAGCGCGATCACCGTAAACATCAGTGCGAACGCCACCTGCACGCCGAGCCGGCGCGCTTCGATCTCGGCATATTCGGCGACGCTGGCCTGGGTCTGGCGAAGCTGAGCCACCACCCGCGGATCGAGCAGGCGCGCCACGTAAAGGAAGGTGTCGTCGAACCCCTTCAGCCGGATCACCGCGGCAACGTAATTGGCCTCGATGAACACCGCGATCTGCGGCTCGGTGTCGTCGACATTGCTGAGAAACTCCGGCGCCGGCGTATCGAAATCACGCTGGATGCCGGTCTGCGCTGAGGCGAGCACCTCGCGGTTCTTGTCGATCAGCATCGCGCCCGGCAGATTGCGGGTCTTGGCGCTGGCGGTCAGAAACTCCTGGAAGGACTTGCGGTCCTGATCGAACAGCGGCCGTGCGTGCGAGATGTCGTTGGCCATGCCGAGGATGTCGCCGCGGATCAGCTGGCCGTGCTCGTGCAGATAGGCGTTGGCGACGATCAGCGAATTCTGGATCACCGCCCGGGTCGGCCCGGAGAACAGCCGGTCGAGGCCGCGGTCGAGCGTGACGTTGGCGACCACCGAGACCAGCACCGCCGGGAGGACCGCGATCACCGAGAACAGACTCACAATCTGCACGTGCAGCCGCGCCGCTGCCCGGCCGCGCCGCCGCGCCTGAATGATCTTCCAGACCTCGTGGGCGATGATTCCGACCAGCAGCAGCACGGTGGCCGCGTTGATCATCAGGAACGTCACCACGACATCTCGAGTCGGCGCGATCGGCGTCAGGCCGGTGAGGACAACGAAGGTCAGAAACGCCGAGAGCAGCGCCACGCCCACGGCGAGCGGCGCCAGCAGCTTGCGCCAGGTGGCGGTGCGCGGCTCGGCGATCGAGGGGTCGTCAACGGTTGGGGCCGACGTCTCTGCGCTGGTCATTCTGGCAATGAATCATTGAATGCGAATGGCCGCCTCCCGTAGGCGGCCATGTGATGCATTCCTACAACATTGTTGCTCAATTGCGACAATATCGCGGCGCGTCGCCCAAACCACCTCGGGCGACTACGCAGTCCACAGCAGAAAGCCTTGTCGCGACGTCTCAGCCGCCGGTGCGGTACACCTGAATGTCGAGGTCGCGGATCTTCTTGCGCAACGTATTGCGGTTCAGCCCAAGCAGATCGGCGGCGCGAATCTGATTACCGCGCGTCGCCGCCAGCGCAGCCGTCAGCAACGGCACCTCGATCTCGCGCAGCACGCGATGGTAGAGGCCGGGCGGCGGCACACCATTCGGGAAACCCGAGAAGTGCGATGACAGATACATCTCGACCGCGCCGCCGAGATTATCGACGGTGTGCGAGACGCTGCCGCCGGAGACCACCGCGGGCGGCGCCAGCTCGCCGTCGATCACCGAGGCGGTGATGACGTCCTGCGGGTACAGCGCCGCGAGACGCCGGGCGAGGTTCTCGAGCTCGCGAACGTTGCCGGGCCAGCGATGCTGCTTGAGCCGCTCGAGCGCCGCGGCGTCGAGCTTCTTGGCCGGCAGGCCGTCCTTCTCGGCGAGCGCAAAGAAATGTCGCACCAGATCGGGCAGATCCTCGATGTGCTCGCGCAGCGGCGGCAGCCGCAGCGGCACGACGTTGAGGCGGAAGAACAGGTCTTCGCGGAACAGGCCCTGCTGGATCAGGATGCGCAGGTCCTTGTTGGACGCGGCGACGATCCGGACGTCGGTCTTGATCGGGGTGCGGCCGCCGACCGTGGTGTACTCGCCCTGCTGCAGCACGCGCAGCAGCCGCGTCTGTGCCTCCATCGGCATGTCGCCGATTTCGTCGAGAAACAGCGTGCCGCCTTCGGCCTGCTCGAACCGGCCGGAGGCGCGGCTGTTGGCGCCGGTGAACGCGCCGCGCTCGTGGCCGAACAATTCGGACTCGATCAGGTCGCGCGGAATCGCCGCCATGTTGACGGCGACGAACGGACCGTTGCGGCGTTTGCCGTAGTCGTGCAGTGCGCGCGACACCAGTTCCTTGCCGGTGCCGGACTCGCCGGAGATCATCACCGTCAGGTCGGTCTGCATCAGCCGCGCCAGCACGCGATAGATTTCCTGCATCGCCGGCGAGCGGCCGACCAGCGGGATCGAGTCGAACTCGTTCTCTTCGGCCGGATTGCTGGAGCGCTCCTTCGGTTCGGCCAGCGCGCGGCCGACGATGGCGATCAGCTCCTTCAGGTCGAACGGCTTCGGCAGATACTCGTAGGCGCCCTTCTCCGACGCGCGGATCGCCGTCATGAAGGTGTTCTGCGCGCTCATCACGATGACCGGCAGATTGGGCCGCATCTTCTTGATACGTGGTAACAGGTCGAAGGCGTTTTCATCGGGCATCACCACGTCGGTGATCACCAGATCGCCCTCGCCCTGGCTCACCCAGCGCCACAACGTTGCGGCATTGCCGGTCAGCCGCACCTCGTATCCGGCGCGCGACAGCGCCTGATTGAGGACCGTACGAATGGCGGTGTCGTCGTCCGCGACAAGAATACTACCTGCGGGCATTAGTCAGTCCTCATCTTGCGTTCTGTGAGGCAGGAGACGACGCCGGCTCGTCCTCGCCCGTACTCTGATTGTAGGCCTTCGCCGTGTTGTACATCGGCAGCAGCACGCGGAACGTGGTCTTGCGCGGCTGCGATTCACATTCGATGATTCCGCCGTGGTCGCCGACGATCTTGGCGACCAGCGCGAGCCCGAGGCCCGAGCCCGAGGCCTTGGTGGTGACGAACGGATCGAACAGGTTCGGCAGCAGGTCTTCGGGCACGCCGGGGCCGTTGTCCTTGACGCAAAACTCCAGCGGCAGCGAGACGCGCGTCTTCTTGCCCGGCACCGACAGCCGCACGCCCGGACGGAACGCGGTGGTGAGCTGGATCTCGGCTTCCGAGCCGAGATCCACCAGCGCCTCGGCGGCATTCTTCACCAGATTCAGGAACACCTGAATCAGCTGATCCTGATTGGCCAGCACCGGCGGCAGCGACGGGTCGTAGTCCTCGACGAACTTGATATTTCGCGCGAAGCCGGACTGCGCCAGCCGCTTCACGTGATCGAGCACCGAGTGGATGTTGACCGGGCCGCGCGCCACCGGGCGATCGTCGCCGAATACTTCCATGCGATCGACCAGGGTGACGATGCGGTCGGCCTCGTCGCAGATCAGCCGCGTCAGCATGCGGTCTTCGGACGACGCCTGCTGCTCGAGTAACTGAGCCGCGCCGCGGATGCCGGACAGCGGGTTCTTGATCTCGTGCGCCAGCATCGCGGCCAGCGCGATCACCGAGCGCGCGGCGCTGCGATGGGTGAGCTGGCGGTCCATCTTGTCGGCGATGGTGCGCTCCTGCAGCATCACCACGATGTGGCCGGGACGCTCGGTCAGCGGCGCGACGTGCAGATCGACCTGACGGTCGGCGCCGATCCGCGGCGTGCCGAGATCGACCTTGTACTCATTCACCGGCGAATTGCCGCTGCGCACCTGCTCGATCAGCGCCAGCAGCGGACTGCCGAACGGCACCAGCTCGGTGAGCGACTGCCGCTGCAACAGCTGCGTCGAGATTTCGAAGAACGATTCCGCCGCCATGTTGGCGTCGATGATCTTGCCGTCGGGGCCGACCAGCAGCACCGGATTCGGCAGCGCGTTGAGGATCGCATCGCTCTCGTTCGGCTTGGCGGCGCGCGGTTCGAGGACGGCGTTCATGCTGCGGCTCTCCAGGCAAAGTCGTCGTAGGCATCGGCGAGCGCGCGATGCACACGGGCCGGGTTCGTGTCGGTCAGGATCTGGCTTCTCCAGTGTTTGAGTGTGTCGGCCGGCGCGCCGCTGGCGGCAGCCGCGACATCGAGCGACCAGCCGAGATGTTTGCGCGCATGACGCAGGCCGATGCGCTCGCCATAGAGGCCGAGCACGCCGTCATACAGCTCGCGCAGATAAGCGAACTGATCGGACAGTGACGGTGCCGTTTCGGCCGCGCCACCCTCGAGCCGGCGGCCGATCTGGCCCGGCAGCCATGGCTGACCCTGCGCGCCGCGGCCGATCATCACCGCGTCGGCGCCCGACTGATCGAGCGCCGCGACGGCATCCTCGTAGGTAGTGATGTCGCCATTGACCACGAGCGGAATCTCGATCGCCTCGCGGACCGCGCGAACGGCGGCCCAGTCGGCTTCGCCTTTGTAGAACTGGCTGCGGGTGCGGCCGTGCACCGTGACGAGCTGCACGCCGGCGTCCTGCGCGCGCCGCGCCAGCCCCGGCGCATTGCGCGAGCGGTCGTCCCAGCCGAGCCGCATCTTCAGCGTCACCGGCACGCGCACCGCGCCGATCGTGGCTTCGATCAGCGTCAGCGCATGATCGAGATCGCGCATCAGCGCCGAGCCGGACTGGCCGCCGGTGACGTGCCGCGCCGGGCAGCCCATATTGATGTCGATGATATCGGCGCCGCCCGCCTCGGCGATTCGCGCCCCCTCCGCCATCCAGTGCGGCTGGCAGCCGGCGAGCTGGACGACGTGCGGTCCGTCCTCGATCGCATCACAGCGCCGAATCGACATTGCGCGACCGTTGACGAGGTCTTCGCTGGCGGTCATCTCGGATACGACCAGGCCGGCGCCAAGCGCTGCGACCTGTTTGCGAAACGGCGCGTCGGTAATTCCGGACATCGGCGCCAGCAGCACCCGATTGGCCACCGCAATATTGCCGATTTTCAAAGGCGGCGAACCTGTTACTGTGGGGCGGGTCACAAGCTGCTCATTCTGTCGCCAGCGCGTCATTGCGACTGGTCTAGCTCAATGTTTGAGCATCATACGTCATTGCCTACAGTTTAGCCAGTTATACCAGACATGCAAGTGCGTTGCAGCATTATGCCCAGCGGTAGAACCGCGAAACATGCTGAATCCACTTCTGGTCATGCTAAGGGCTGGCCCGCACCTCACTGAGTTTCACCGCCTGCCAAGAAGCTGACCCAGAGACCAATGCCGACTCCTCCCCGTACCGCCGCCATCATCGTTGCCGCCGGCCGCGGCCTGCGCGCAGGCGCTGGCGGCCCAAAACAGTACCGAACGCTCGCTGGACGGCCCGTCATTGCGCGGTCTCTCGAGCCGTTCTGCAGCCATCCGGAGATCTGCGCGGTGCAGCCGGTGACCAATCCCGACGACACCGCGCTGTTTAACGAGGCCGTCGCCGGCCTCAGCTTCCGCCCCGCGGTCGGCGGTGGGGCGACCCGGCAGGCGTCGGTTCGCGCCGGGCTGGAGGCCCTCGCCCAGCTCGCTCCGGACATCGTGCTGATCCACGATGCGGCGCGTCCCTTTGTCACGCCCGGGCTGATCTCGCGCGCGATCGTGGCTGCCGGCCAGACCGGCGCGGCGCTGCCGGTCGTCGCAATCAACGACACGGTGAAGCAGATCAACGCCGCCGGCGAAGTCGAAGCGACTCCCGATCGCGCCACGTTGCGAATCGCCCAGACGCCGCAGGCCTTCCGCTACGACGTCATTCTCGACGCGCACCGCCGCGCCGCGCGCGATGGCCGCGATGATTTCACCGACGACGCCGCGATCGCCGAATGGGCGGGATTGACGGTTGCGACTTTCGAAGGCGATGCTGCCAACATGAAATTGACCACGCCGGACGATTTTGCGCGCGAAGAGAGCCGTCTCACGGCGCTGCTCGGTGATATCCGCACCGGCACCGGCTACGACGTCCACGCCTTCGGCGACGGCGACCACGTCTGGCTGTGCGGCTTGAAGGTGCCGCATAATCGCGGCTTCCTGGCGCATTCCGACGGCGATGTCGGCCTGCATGCTTTGGTCGACGCGATCCTCGGCGCGCTGGCCGATGGCGACATCGGCTCGCACTTCCCGCCGACCGATCCGCAGTGGAAGGGCGCGGCCTCCGACAAGTTCTTGAAGTACGCGGTCGACCGTGTCGCCGCGCGCGGCGGCCGCATCGCCAATCTCGAAGTGACGATGATCTGCGAGCGCCCCAAGATCGGCCCGCTACGCGATCCGATGCGCCAGCGCATCGCCGAGATCACCGGCCTGCCGGTGTCGCGGATCGCCGTGAAGGCAACCACCAGCGAGCGGCTCGGCTTCACCGGCCGCGAGGAAGGCATCGCCGCCACCGCCAGCGCCACTATCCGGCTGCCCTGGGGCGCCGACGGACTGGCCGGCTGAGATGAGCAGCAGCAACGCCCGCACCCTCGCCCGCGCGTTGCTCGACCTGTGCCGTTCGCGCAAGCTGATGATCGCGACGGCTGAATCCTGCACCGGCGGCCTCGTCGCCGGCGCCCTCACCGATATCCCCGGCTCGTCCGACGTCATCGACCGCGGCTTCGTGACCTACTCCAACGCTGCCAAGCACGATCTGCTGGGCGTCGAGACCGCGACGCTGAACACGTTCGGCGCGGTCAGCAAGGAGACAGCGATCGCCATGGCGGTCGGCGCGCTGGAAGAAGCCGACGTCGACCTCGCGGTGTCGATCACCGGCATCGCCGGCCCCGGCGGCGCGACGCCGAACAAACCTGTCGGACTCGTGCACTTCGCCGTCGCCGCCCGCGACGGCCGTATCACGCACCGCGAGCACCGCTTCGGCGCGATCGGCCGCAGCAACGTGCGTCAGCGCTCGGTGGTCGAAGCGCTGCGGATGCTGCTGGAGCTGGCCCGCGGCCCGAAGCCGCCGACGAAGGCCAAGCCCGCCCCCGCGACCGGCGTCCACAAACGCGTCGCCCGCACCCCCCGCCGCGCCGCCGCCGTCAAACGGGTGGCGCCGAAGCGTGCGGTGAAGCCAAAGAAGACTTAGCGACGAAGCTACTCGTGGCAGCAAGATCAGGCGCACGGAACGTCCCACCACCGCCGTCCCCCTCCGCGAAAGCGGAGGGCCCGGTATCCCAGAGCGCTTGTTGCTTGCCGCAGCCGCTCTGGAATACTGGGTCGCCCGGTCAAGCCGGGCGATGGCCGCGGAGTGAGGAGCAGGACTAATTAGTCCCCATCCGACGCCATACCCTACGTCCGCTTTTTCTCGTCATGGCCGGGCTTGTCCCGGCCATCCACGTCTTGCCACGCGGCGAGGCCCAAAACGTGGATGCCCGGGGCAAGCCCGGGCATGACGGCGTTGATACGTAACTTATTACTTCACCGTCATTGCGAGGAGCGTAGCGACGAAGCAATCCAGCGCCGAGCACGGGGCTGGATTGCTTCGCTGCGCTCGCAATGACGGCGGAAGGAACGGCGGGGATGGCGACGGCGAGAAGCCAGCTACGCCCGCGACAGCTTCGGCGCGCCGCCGTAGACCTGATCGGCGCGGGTTTCGAAGGCGGCGGCGAAGCGGTGGAAGGCGGTGTCGAACATCGCGCCCATCAGCGTCGCCAGCATCCGGCTCTTGAATTCGTAAGCGAGGAAGAAGCCGACCTCGCAGGCGCGCTCCGTCTTCGGCACGAAGGTCCAACGGTTCTCCAAATTGGAGAACGGGCCCCGCAAATACTCGACGAGAATTTTCATGTTGGCGCGGTCGAGCGTGACGCGGCTGGTGAAGGTCTCCTGCACCAGCTTGAACGACACCGTCATGTCGGCGATCACGACTTCGGTGCCGTCCGGCTGCGGCGTGCGCTCGCGGATCTTCAGCGCCTTGCACAGCGGCACGAATTGCGGATAGCGCTCGACGTCGGCGACGAGGTCGAACATCTGCTGGGCGCTGTGCGGCACGCGGCGCTTGCTGGAAAACTGCGGCATCGTCGCGGACTCAGCGCGCCAGCGCGGCGCGGGCCGCCTTCAGCTTCGCGAAGTCCTCGCCGGCATGATGCGACGAGCGCGTCATCGGCGACGCCGACACCATCAGGAAGCCCTTGGCATAGGCGGTCGTCTGATAGCCGGCGAATTCGTCGGGCGTGACATAGCGCATCACCGCATGATGCTTGCGGGTCGGCTGCAGATACTGGCCGATGGTCAGGAAATCGACGTCGGCGGAGCGCAGATCGTCCATCACCTGCAGCACCTCGTGGCGCTCCTCGCCGAGCCCGACCATGATGCCGGACTTGGTAAAAATGGTCGGGTCGAGTTCCTTGACCCGCTGCAGCAGCCGGATCGAGTGGAAATAGCGCGCGCCCGGCCGCACCGACAGATAGCGCGACGGCACGGTTTCGAGATTGTGGTTGAACACGTCGGGCTTGGCGGCCACGACCACTTCGAGCGCGCCGTCCTTGCGCAAAAAGTCCGGCGTCAGGATTTCGATGGTCGTGGTCGGGCAGGCTTCGCGCACCGCGCGGATCGTGGCGGCGAAATGCGCCGCGCCGCCGTCGGCGAGATCGTCGCGATCGACCGAGGTGATGACCAGATGCTGCAGGCCGAGCTTGCGGGTCGCCTCGGCGACGTAAGCGGGCTCGTTGGCATCCAGCGCGCCCGGCATGCCGGTCTTGACGTTGCAGAACGCGCAGGCCCGGGTGCAGGTGTCCCCCATGATCATGAAGGTGGCGTGCTTCTTGTCCCAGCACTCGCCGATGTTCGGGCAGCCGGCCTCCTCGCACACCGTGACGAGGCCATTTTCCTTGACGATGCTACGCGTCTCGCCGTAGCCGCGGGTGGTCGGGGCGCGGACGCGGATCCAGTCCGGCTTCTTCGGCGACAGCGCATCCGGCCGCGCCGCCTTCTCCGGATGCCGGGGACGGACAGGATTGGCGGACACTGTATCGACGAGAACGACCATGCTGGCCCCGATTGAATGCGAGAACCCTACCTAATCCGGCAACCCGCGTCCCGCAACCCGGGCCGCTTGCCGGCGCTTATCCCTTGGAATAATGCTCGAATTCTCGGCAATCCCGGCGCTTGCGCGCTCCACCGAACGCTTGAATCCCAGCATCATGGCCCGCCCCCGCGTTCCCGCCGCGCCCGACCCGGCAGCCGCCCGTCTCGGCCCGCTGCTGACTCGGCGCTTCTTCGCCCGCAGCGTCCACGCCGTCGCGCCGGAGCTCATCGGGGCGACGCTGTTGTTCGAGGGCGTCGGCGGGGTGATCGTGGAGGTCGAGGCCTATCACCACACCGACCCGGCGGCGCATTCCTATGGCGGCCAGACGCCGCGCAACGCGGTGATGTTCGGCCCACCCGGCTTTGCCTATGTGTATCGCTCCTACGGCATCCATTGGTGCGTCAACGTCGTCTGCGAGGCTGAGGGATCGGCCAGCGCCGTGCTGATCCGCGCATTGGAGCCGACGCACGGGGTGGATGCGATGCGCGCCCGTCGCGGCCTCGACGACGCGCGCCTGCTCTGTTCCGGCCCCGGTAAGCTGACCCACGCCCTCGGCATCACCATCGCCGCCAACGGTCTGCCGCTCGACCTCGCGCCATTCGCGATCCACCGTCGCCGCGCCGAACCGGACATCGTCACCGGCCCGCGCATCGGCATCACCAAAGCGGCGGACTATCCGTGGCGGTTCGGGCTGAGAGGGTCAAAATTCTTGAGCAAGCCGTTTCCGCGATGAAGACTGAGCAGGAAGATTGAGCGCGGCGTTCCCACACTCACGGCGTCATCGCCCGCGAAAGCGGGCGACCCAGTATCCCAGAGCGCTGATTGCTCCAATGAACGCTCTGCGATACTGGGCCCTCCGCTTTCGCGGAGGGTGACGTTTGTTAATTGGGCGAGGCCTGAGAAACGCCGAGCCGCGCTCAGCTCGCGTTCTTGATCCGCAGCAGCGCTTCGAGGATCTTCATCTTGCGGGCCAGCGCGGCTTCGCGCTTTTCGCGCTCTTCCTCGACCACCTCTTCGGCGGCGTTGGCGACGAACTTTTCGTTCGCCAGCTTGGCCTCGGCCCGCTTGATGTCGTCCTCGGCCTTGCCGAGCTCCTTCTCCAGCCGCGCCTGCTCAACCGCGAAGTCGATCACGCCCTTGAGCGGCAGCGCCGCGACGTCGCCGCGGACCAGCAGCTGCACGGCGCCTTGCGGCGCGGCGTCGGCGAAGGAGATCTCGCCCACGCGCGCGAGCCGCTTGATGACGTCGCTCCAGCGCTCGGCGCGAACGTGCGTCTCGGCCGGCACGCCGGCCAGCACCAGCGGCGTCAGCGTCGACGGCGCGATGTTCATCTCGGCGCGCACCGAGCGGATCGCGGTGACGAGATCGACCACCCAGCCGATCTCGGCCTCGGCCGCATCGTCGGTGAAGTCCGGCTGTTCGGTCGGGATGTTGAGCAGCGCCGGCGCGACCATCGGATCGCTCGCCGCCGACGCGGTCATCACCGCGAGCTGCTCCTCGGTGATCCCCGCCTTGCGCGACCACGGCGCCAGCACCAGCAGGTTGTCGCGCGTCGCGGTGACGGCCCACAGCTCCTCGGTGATGAACGGCATGAACGGATGCAGCAGCTTGAGGATCTCGTCGCGGGCCCACGCCACCATGGCGCGGGTCTCGGCCTTGGCTGCACTCTCCTCGCCCATCAGCACCGGCTTGGCGAGTTCGAGATACCAGTCGCAATACACGTTCCAGACGAAGCGATAGGCCGAGCCCGCCGCGTCGTTGAACCGATAGGTCTCGATCGCCTCGGTGACCTCGCGCGTCGCCCGCACCGTCTCGTGCGCGATCCAGCGGTTCAGTGTTTCCTTGGCCGAAGTGTAGTCGAAACCGGCAGGCGCCGCGCAGCCGTTCATCTCGGCGAAGCGGCAGGCGTTCCACAGCTTGGTGGCGAAGTTGCGATAGCCTTCGACGCGGGATGAGGCGAGCTTGATGTCGCGGCCCTGCGCCGCCATCGCCGCCAGCGTGAAGCGCAGCGCGTCGGCACCGTACTGATCGATCAGGTTCAAAGGATCGATGACGTTGCCCTTCGACTTCGACATCTTGGCGCCCTTCTCGTCGCGGACGAGGGCGTGGATGTAGACGGTCGGGAACGGCACGTCGTCCATGAAGTGCAGGCCCATCATCATCATCCGGGCGACCCAGAAGAAGATGATGTCGAAGCCGGTGACGAGCACATTGGTCGGATAGTAGCGCGCGATCTCCGGCGCTTCATCCGGCCAGCCGAGCGTCGAGAACGGCCACAGCGCCGACGAGAACCAGGTGTCGAGCACGTCTTCATCACGCGTGATGAAGCCCTCGCGCTTGACGGGATCTTCCGCCATGTCGTGCGCCTGCTCGGGCGTCAGCACTTCCTGCTCGACATAGTAGCCGAGCGCTTTGCCGATCGCCTCTTCCTCGGTCTCGGCGACGAACACCTTGCCGTCCGGTCCGTACCAGGCCGGGATCTGATGGCCCCACCACAGCTGGCGCGAGATGCACCACGGCTGGATGTTCTCCATCCACTCGAAGTAGGTCTTCTCCCAGTTCTTCGGCACAAACGTCGTCGCGCCCGAGCGCACCGCAGCGATCGCCGGCTGCGCCATGGTCTTGGCGTCGACGTACCACTGGTCGGTCAGGAACGGCTCGATCACCACGCCCGAACGGTCGCCGTGCGGCACCATGTGGACGTTGGGCTCGATCTTCTCCAGGAAGCCGAAATCGTCGAGCCGCTGCACGATGATTTTTCGCGCGGCGAAGCGGTCGGTGCCGTGCATCTCCTCGGCGAATTCGCGGGAGCCTTCCGGCAGGCCTTCGAGATAGGCGCTGTTGTCGGCGATCGAGATCCGGCCCTCGATGTCGAGCACATTGATCTGCGGCAGGTGATGACGCTTGCCGACCTCGAAGTCGTTGAAGTCGTGCGCCGGGGTGATCTTCACCGCGCCGGAGCCCTTCTCGGGATCGGAATAGTCGTCGGCGACGATCGGAATTCGCCGGCCGACCAGCGGCAGGATGACGTGCTTGCCGACCAGATGGGTGTAGCGCTCGTCCTCCGGGTTCACCGCGACCGCGGTGTCGCCCAGCATCGTCTCGGGCCGCGTCGTGGCGACGACGATGAAGGTCGACGGATCGGCCGGATCGAAGCTCTTGCCCTCGATCGGATAGCGCAGGTGCCAGAGGTTACCCTTGACCTCGATCTGCTGCACTTCGAGATCGGAGATCGCGGTCAGCAGCTTCGGGTCCCAATTGACCAGCCGCTTGTCCTTGTAGATCAGGCCCTGGCGGTGCAGTTCGACGAACACCTTGACGACGGCGCGCGACAGGCCCTCGTCCATGGTGAAGCGCTCGCGCGACCAGTCGCACGACGCGCCGAGGCGCTTGAGCTGGTTGACGATGACGCCGCCGCTCTCGGCCTTCCACTGCCAGACCCGCTCGAGGAATTTGGCGCGGCCCATGTCGCGGCGGCCGGGCTCCTGACGCTCCATCAGCTGACGCTCGACCACCATCTGGGTGGCGATGCCGGCATGGTCGGTGCCAGGCTGCCACAGCACGTCGCGTCCGCGCATCCGCTCGAACCGGCACAGGATGTCCTGCAGCGTGTTGTTGAGCGCGTGACCCATGTGCAGCGAGCCGGTGACGTTCGGCGGCGGGATCACGATCGAATAGGGTTCGGCGTTGCGGCGGTCGGGGCGGCCGGCCTTGAAGGCGTCGGCTTCGTCCCAGGCGCGCGCGATGCGGCCTTCGATCTCGGCGGGCTGGTAGGTTTTCTCGATCATGACCATGCAATCAAAAATGGCGCGTGCCGGCGGCGGACGCGCATCTGGTAGCGGCTAGAAACCTTCCGGAGCGCCGCAAGTCAACGGCGCAAGTCAAGCGGGCAATGCAGACGGGGCAAGGCAAACCGGCAAGTCGGCCGCGCAGGTCAGTCGCATCGGTCGACGATAAGGTGGCCGGGCGGGCGGCGGGCCCCCCCTCGCCTAGCGGCCGCGGGAGACTCGCTCGATCTCCTGGCGCACGATCCGCTCGACCAGGGTCGGCAGATTGTCGTCGAGCCAGGATTTCAGCATCGGCCGCAGCATCTCCTTGACCAGGTCTTCGAGGGTGCGGGCGTTGTTGCTGAGCACCGTATTGGCCAGCGAATTGAATGCGGATTCGACGGCCGACATCGTCGCGTGGGACATGATCGGCGCCTGCGGCTCCTCCGACCAAGAGGCCTGCGGCGGCAATCGCGGCGGTTCCGGAGCGCGCGGCTCGGGCGCGCGAGGCTTGGGCGCCTCGGCGAACTCCAGATCGTCCTCGATCGGCTTCTGGAATGCGGCATGCGGCAGCGGGGTCGGCGCAGGAGCCGGGGCCGGCTCAGGCTCCGGCAGCGCCATCTCGTCGGTCAGTTCCAGCACGTCGCCATCCGGCTGCGGCGGCCGAACCTCTTCCTCGACGGTCGCCGCGTCGAGGCCGGCCAGCAGCGCGTCGATATCGTCCTGGCTGTTGCTCTCGGCAGCTGGCGGCGGCGGCGCGGGCGCCGGCTTCGGCGGCGCTGCGGGTTTCGGCGCGGCAGCTTGCGGCGGCGGGCTCGGTGCGGGCGGTGGGGTCATGGCCGCGGGCTTGCTCGGCTGGGGAGCCGGCTTGGGCGGCTCGGGCTTCGGAGCGACAGCGGCAACCGGCTTGGCCGGAGCCGCCGCGGGCTTGGCTTCATCATCCGCGATGATACGGCGAATCGACGCGAGAATCTCCTCCATCGAAGGCTCTTGGGCCCTGGCAGGCTGCGTCATCTCCGACTCCACATCATCACGCCCTTATCGGCGTTGTACACCAAAGCTCTGCAGGATGGCCCGGTTCCGGATCGAAGCGCCCCGACTTTCACCGACCAAGCCGGACTTGTCCCCAGCAGAAGTACGGCGTGTTGGACGGGCGCAATCCGGCGCATCGCAAAGCGCAACGCCGCGCGCAGACAGCAATAGCGAACCGAATCGCCATCGTCATCCGCGTTACGCTACGGTACGCATCAAACTGATTGCAAGTAATCGCCGGCAGATCCGCGTGTTCAGAGGCTGCCGGCGCGAGAGATCAGCGACCGTCCGGCGTACGCACGCCGATCCAGGAGTCGCGGACCTGCTGATAGTGAACGCTCGGATCGTAGACGTCGGTCTTCAGGCCGAGCACCTGCGGCGCGAGCCGGCCGATGGCGCTGAGCACCGAATAGGACGCGACCACGCGGTCGTGCTGCGCGGTCACCAGCGACACTCGGGCATTTACCAGGGCCTGCTGCGCATTCAACACGTCGAGGGTGGTCCGCTGCCCGGCGCGCGCCTCTTCGCGCACGCCGTTCAGCGCGATCTCGGAGGCCTTGACCTGGGCCTGCGCCGAGGCGACCTGCGCACGACCGGCCTGCAACTGCCCCCAGGCCTGCACGATGGTGGCGCGGGTCTGATCGCGCACCTGTTCGAGGTTGAGGCGCTGCTGCGCCAGCGATTCCTTCGACTGGCGGATCAGCGAATATTCGGCGCCGCCCTGGTAGATCGGGATCGAGACCTGGGCCAAGGCCGAGGCGGTGAACTGCTTCGGCGTGGTGATCGACTGCTCGTAGCCCTGCTGGGCGTTCGCCTGCAGCGTCACGGTCGGGAACAGCGCACCTTCATTGATCTTGACGTTGAGGAAGCTGACATCGATGCCGAACATCGCCGCGGTGACGTTCGGATTCTCGGTCAGGCCGAGCTCGACCGCCTGCGCCAGCGTCGAGGGCAGGAAGCGATCGACCGGCGAGCCCGGCGCCAGCCCGGTCGGCTCGCTGCCGATGATGCGGCGATAGTTCGCGCGGGTGGTGGTGAGGTTCGATTCGGCGGTCAGCAGCTGGGTGTTGCCGGCGGCAAGCTGCGCCTGCGACTGGGCGACGTCAGTGCGCGTCACTTCGCCGACGTTGAAGCGGTCGTTGGTCTGCTTCAGCGTCTGTTCGAGCACGCGGACGTTGGACTTCTGCACCTCGACGGTGGCGGAGTCGCGCAGATAGTCCATGTAGATCGTCGCGGCCGAAAGCAGCACCGACTGTTCCAGCACGCGCAGGCCTTCGCGCGCCGACGACACCTGGCTCTCGGCGGCGCGGGTGCGGTTGGCGGTCTGGTTGCCGTTGAACAGCGTCTGGGTCGCGGTCACGCCGATAGCGCGCGGATAGTTGCTGCCGCTCAGATGGACGTTGTTGCCCGCGACGACGGAATTGACGTCGGTGTATTGATAACCGCCGCTCGCGGTGACCGACACCTTCGGGCGATAGCCCGACAGCGCCTGCGGCACCGACTCGTCGGTCGAGCGCACCGAAGCGCGCTGCGCGTTGAGTTGCGGGTTGGTTTTATAGGCGCGGATCAGCGCCGCTTCGATCGTATCGGCCAGCACCGGAACCGGGCCGAGACACGCCAGAACGAAGCCGGCGGTGGCAAGGCCGGTGATGCGCTTCATCCGATTCATACTGGCGATCCAATCTGCGTTTCACTTGACCGCACGACTCGACGGCCCGCGCAATACCACGCGAGGCCGAGGGCCGACGTGAGTCCCTGCTCACCATATGACACGGCGTTCAGCGAAGGAACCTCTGGCTAACGCTGTATGAACGAAACTTGGGAGTTGGGGCGAATAAGCCACACTTCTGATATGAAACAGGAAAACGGCGTCAGCGCGCAACTTTCCGCCGGCTCCGGCGGGACCGGAGCGGCAGTTTCATCTAGGTCGGGCCGCGAGCCTGCGGCGCTAGAATACGAAGGCAGGCGCCCGCTGCAAGCCGGGCAGCAACGGGACCGAGGTATCGAACAGGATACGCGCCCCGAAATCGCCGGGCGAGCGCGTCACCACGGTAGCCCGCTGCGGCCGGCTGGTCGCGAACACGCCGACGAGGCGGCCGCCCATCTTGAGCTGCTCGTAAAGCTTCGTCGGCTCGATCTCGGTCGCGCCGTTGAGCACGATGACGTCGAACGGGCCGTCGGTCGGGGCGCCATCGGTGTTGTCAGCCACCCGAACCGCGATGTCACCGAGCCCGAGCGCGCCGAGCGTGGCACGCGCCCACTCCGCCACTGCCGAATCGTCGGTCGTGGTGACGACGGAGGCGCCGAGCTTGGCCGCGAGCGCCGCCATATAGCCTGTCGAGCCGCCAACGATCAGCACGCGGTTGCCGTGCGCGATGTCGGCTTCCTGCAGCATGCGCGCCGTCACCGTCGGATTGAGAATGACGTGGCGGAATTCGCCCTTGCCGTCGAGGTCGATGTCCTGGTCCAGATAGGCCAGCGACTGCTGCGCCTCGTCCACGAACACCTCGCGCGGAACCAGCCGCATCGCGTCGATGATTCGCCAATCGGTCACGCTGTGAGGCCGAATTTGATTGTCGACCATATTCAGGCGAGCGCGCGCGAAATCCGACATCGGTGTTCCCTGGTGGAGTGAAGCCGGAGCCATCCATGATGCAACGCGGTGGAAAAGGCAACATCATGCGAAACCGGGGAGAACGCGTTCCTGCCCCCTTCCCCAAGCGGCTCGAGATCGCTACATCAGCGCCACGAAGCGGTCGCGGCCGCGGACCAACAAAGCTGTCGCAGGACATTCACGAACCGTGGATTTCTGCTTTCCAAGCCCGGACGGCTTTGTTATACGCAGCCCGCGAAGCTTGCTTCGGCTCGTTCCCTGGTAGCTCAGTGGTAGAGCAACCGGCTGTTAACCGGTTGGTCGCTGGTTCGAATCCGGCCCGGGGAGCCATTTCATTTTCGGCCGTTACCACCGGCCCCTGCGATCTCCATCACAGCAAGCGTTCTCGGCCGGTGACGGCGCGAAGTTGTGTGCCAACGGCTGACACCTCGCTCGTTTCATGGTCCGCAACATCGACCGGCGGGTCCGCTAATCTCAAACAGATCGTTGGCCGCAGACCTCAAGCGCCCTTGCGATCAGGGCTGCTTCACCGAGCCCGGCGACCGTGATTTCGGCAGGGCCGAGACACGACATTTGCCGCGACGGTCGGCACGGCCTTTGGGACCGCATGCCGGTGCAGGAGCCTCGGCGACCTGCGCCGGTCCGAGCAGGATCTCCCGGGCTTCGTTCGGCACGATGACGGCCCCGAGAATCGTCGTCTCACGGGTCCGGCTGCGCCAATCCCACGGCGGGATGAATGCGCCGGCCCAAAGCCCGGACTGCGCCTGCCGAGCGACCGCTTCCGGCTTCTCATAGCCGGGCGCCGCGCGCGTGACGGCCAGAGCCCAGCCGGAGCCCGTCATCCACTCCTGCACGCTCTCCGATTCGACCACACAGGTCCCCAGCGACCTGCCATCTTCGTCGGACCCCGCAACCTTGCAGGTCCATGGTTTGTCGCCAAACCGGCGGGCGAGCTCGTCGCGCGCGGCCAGGCCGCAGCTCCAGCGGTCGCCCTTCGCGTCAAAGCAAAGCTGCTCGACTTCAGGTGCGTCGATGCCCTTAAGCCGAATCTTCGCGCCGCTGATCTCGATCGTGTCGCCATCGATGATCTGCGGAACGCCGACAACTTCGATCTCCTGGCCACCGAGGCAAACGTATTGAGTGCTGTGCATGCCGAGGCACCGCGCTGCGCCCATCGCGAAGTCGATCTTCACGCCCACCTGCCGAGACTTGCCATAGGGGCCACGGTCGTTGACGCGAATGCCGCAGGTGCGACCGTTGGACGGATTGGTGACCAGAACGGTGGTCCCGAGCGGATAATCGTGCGACGCCGCGGTCAAGCCGTCACGGGTGAGCGGCTCGCCGCTGGCCGTCCGTGTTCCGATCGAATACATCGACGCAAGGACTTCAGTACCGACGCTGCATTTGCCGGTCTTGCGCACGTATCGATGCACGGTATCCCAGCCGCCGGCCTCGACCGGGCCGCTCGCGAGACAAGCCAGCGCAGCCATAGCGCAGCTCGCCAAAATCCACAGACGTCGCATCAGATCCAATTCTCCACGGCGGCCCTGTAGCACACACCCCGAAAAATCGGAGAGTCCCGGATCGCGATTGCGCAGCGGCCGCCTTGGCTTTGCCGAATTGGAACTGCCCTGCCGGACTATCGCGGCTTTTTCGTGCCGCGATCGATGCTCATACGCCGGTTGTCCAGCGGGTTGCGAAGGAACCCGAGCTGGTTCGAAACGGCGCATCGATCCGTCCGATGACAGCATCGGCTCCACGCCGTGATCGGCTTGGCTCGCAGCATCACGCGAGAGCATGTTCACAACGGCCGATCGACGGCGGCTGCTACGTCCCGACTCCGCGTGCCGCAATTCATTCGCGGCATCACGTGCGTAGTCCGCGTGTCAGCGAATTGTCAGCGGGTCAGCACCAACATCGTCATGGGACTCGGCTGATGGTAGCAGGCGCTGCAATTGGCCGATCTCCCACAGCTTCCGATGACTCAAGGCCGCTGCGAGGCGGCCTTTTCTTTGACCGCGCCCGCAAGTGTCGTTCGATCGATCCATATCGATTCGATTTGTCTCGCCAACGTTGCAGACACCGATGGGCTGCAACTACATCCCTCACGCCGCTGTGATACAGCGATGTGCAACGCCGGAACAACTCTTCTTGGACCACGTTTCGTGGTCATCGAATTCGCGCTTCGCGAGATCTCAACAAGGAGAAATCATCCGATGATCCGTAGCATCGCACTTGCCGCCGTTGCGGCCACCGTCGCCCTGTCCGCCGCCGCCCCGGCGTCCGCGCAGCAGCGCGTCAAGCACATGAAGAACCAAACGGTCTGCTCGCAGATGGACCCGAACTGCCGTTACGACAGCCAGGCCCGCTACACCGATCGCGACCAGTGGGGCAACACCGGCTGGCGCGACAGCAACGCCGCGTTCTGGCCGGCCGACGTGGCCGCCGGTGTCGTCGGTGGCGCGATCGGCGCCGCGGGCGCCATCGCCACCGCGCCGCTGCGCGCCGGTTACGACGCCCAGTACGGCTGGAATGAGCCCTATGGCTGGAACCAGCAGCCGTATGGATGGAATCAGCAGTCGTACGCGCAGCGCAACGGCTTCGTCTGCCAGCCGGGCACCACGTTCCGCGGCGAAGACGGCCTGATGCATCTCTGCCAGTAAGCCATATCGATCCGGCCGGTCGCGCGTTGCGTATTGGTGACCGGTCCGCGAGAGCCGCCCCCCACGGGGCGGCTTTTTGCTGCCCGGTGGACAGCAGCGGCAGACTTAACGAACGATCAACCCTGACGATCGACCGACTGAGCCACAATGCCTCAAGTGGCGGCTCAGAAAGTCGGCGATCGATAAAATTCGAACGATCGGCTCAACCTCAAACCAAACGGTGTTCGGCACAGTGCGGCTCGACAGGGAGCCGTTTCATGAGTGAAGCCGAATACAACCGTCTGCTCGTCGAAGTCAGCCTGGCCTGCGCCGAAGGCGTCCAGGACAATCGGCGGCAGCCAGCCCAGATGCTGTCGATGCGCCGCGCCGCTAACGACAATCAGATCGAGTGGCCGCTGATTCCCTTCCCGTCGGGCTGGCACGCCTCCTGATCGGGGTCGCCGGTTCAGACCGTCGGGCGGCCAAAGCCTGTTGCCTCACCGATTGATCGCCTATAGAAGTTCGCCCGTTGGGGCCACGTGGCGGAGTGGTTACGCAACGGTCTGCAAAACCGTGTACACCAGTTCAATTCTGGTCGTGGCCTCCAACCATCCCCGCGATCCGCGTCTTTCCCCCACTGCAGACCATCGAACAACCGGACGTCGCCCCTGAGTCGCGTCCGCACGCGCCGGGCCATTGGGCGTCGCGCTGCCGCTGTCGGCTCGTTACCCGCGTTCACCTCCCACGGAACAGACCGCGCACCTTCGGGTTGAGAACCGCTGCCGGGATGGCACGGAGAGGTTTGGCCTGCATGACGTTCGCTTTTGGATTGCGCCTGGGCGCGGTCTTGGTTTTCAGCTGCCTTGCCACCGCCGCCTCCGCCGCCGCCAAGCTCACGCCGGACGCCATCGCCGCCGCCAAACCGGACGGCACCAAGATCGCCGGGGAAGACCCGAGTCCGCTCGGCGTTCGCCTTCAGGTGCTGCTCGATCGCGCCCATTTCTCGCCGGGCGAGATCGACGGCCGACTCGGCGAAAACGCCAAGAAGGCCCTGCAGGCTTATGCCGAAGCGCAGCAATTGCCGGGTAGCGACACCGTCTCCGATGAGTTGTGGGCCAAGCTGACCGCCGATTCCCGGCCGGTGCTGACGCAGTACAAGCTGACGGCGAAGGACGTCGACGGCCCGTTCCTGAAAAAGCTGCCGGCGAAGATGGAAGAGATGAAGGGGCTGAAGCAGCTCGGCTACACCAGCGTGCAGGAGGCGCTCGCCGAGAAATTCCACATGAGCAAGCAGCTGCTGGCGACGCTGAATCCCGGACAGCGCTTCAAGCGGGCCGGCGAGATGATCACCGTCGTCGACACCGCGCCCGCTGCCGCCGAGACGATGAAAGCGCAGCGGATCGAGGTCGACAAGACGCGGCAGACGGTGAAGGCGTTCGGCGACAACAATCAACTGATCGCGTTCTATCCGGCCACGGTCGGCAGCGAGGAAAAACCCTCGCCGAGCGGCACGCTGAAGGTGACCGAGGTCAGCCCCAATCCGACCTACGGCTACAATCCGGATTACAAATTCAAGGGCGTCAAATCGCGCAAGCGGTTCGAGATAAAGCCGGGCCCGAACAATCCGGTCGGCAACATGTGGATCGGCCTGTCAGCGGAAGGCTACGGCATCCACGGCACGCCGGAGCCGGATCGCGTGTCCAAGGCCGAATCGCATGGCTGCGTGCGCCTGACCAACTGGGACGCGCAGCGCATCGCCGGGCTGGTCGGCAAGGGCACGCCGGTCGACTTCATCGACGCACCGCGCTGACGCGCTGCCAGGAGAGCGTCGGATCAAGTCCGATGGCAGCGAGGGCCCCGCGCCCTACCCCCGCTTCTTCCGCCGCCAATCCTTCTTCTTTGGCTTGGGCGCCAACTCCGGCAGTTCGGCCTGCACCTCGCGGAAGCGCGCCAGCATGCGGTCGAAGGCGGCCAGCAGCGTGGTCTCGATGTCGGGGCGCTTCTGCAGCCGGCCGAGCAACATGGCCGCGGCCTCGAGCGTCGACAGGCCATCGCGACGCGGCTCCTTGCGCAGCTTGCCGTAGCGCGACGGCGCCGCCGGATCGAGGATCACGCGCTGGCATTTCAGCATCCACGCGTTGCGCCACCACAGTGCCTTGGCCTGGCTCCAGGTGCCGTCGAGCAGGATCACGCCTTCGATGTCGCGCAGGATCGCATCCTGGTGAGGTTCGGCCTCGCCCTTGCGGTCGATCGCCACGATCTCGCGGCCTTGCAACAGCTCCGCGGCCCGGGCCGAGCCGAGATACAGCACGGCCCAGCGCGACGGATCGTGCACCGGGTGACCGAGCGCCTTGGACAGGCTCGGCCACGACAGGCCGACCTTGACCACCGCATCCTTGAAATGCAGCGCGGTCAGCCGCGCGGTGCCGAGCGCCCGATCCTGCTCCTGCGGATGCTGCAGGATCAGGAGCTGGATGCGGCTCTTGAGCGGCTCGATGCTGTCGCAGATGCACAGCGGCAGTGCCTTGCCGCAGCGGGTGCATTCCGGAATCACTTCGCCGAGCGGCGCCGCATCGGACACGGGATCGATCGCCATCGCGTTTACTCCGCCGGCATCGCGACCGGCGCAGGCCCGCGCCGCCGCCGCATCCGGTCGATCAACAGATAGATCACCGGCGTCGTATAGAGCGTCAGGATCTGCGATACGAACAGCCCGCCGATGATGGTGATGCCGAGTGGCCGGCGCAGTTCGGTCCCCGGCCCGACCGCCACGACCAGCGGGATCGCGGCGAACAGCGCCGCCATCGTGGTCATCAGGATCGGCCGGAAGCGGACGATGCAGGCCTCGTAGATCGCGTCGGCGGACGACATGCCGCGCACGCGTTCGGCCTCCAGCGCAAAGTCCACCATCATGATTCCGTTCTTTTTGACGATGCCGATCAGCATGATGATGCCGACGAATGCGATCACCGTCAGTTGCGTTCCGGTGACCTGCAGCGCGAGCAACGCGCCGAGCCCCGCCGAAGGCAGCGTCGAAATGATGGTCAGCGGGTGCGCCAGGCTCTCGTAGAGCACGCCGAGCACGATGTACATCGCAATCAGCGCCGCCAGGATCAGCAGCGGCTGCTTGCTCGAGGTCGCGCTGAAATCGCCTGCATTGCCGTCGAACGAGCCGCGGATGCCCTCCGGCATGTGCAGTTCGTCGACCGCGCGCTGGATATTGGCGGTCGCGACCTGCAGCGGCACGTCCGGCAACAGATTGAACGAGACGGTTGTCGACGGGATCGACTGCGAGTGGAACACCGCGAGCGGCGACAGTCCGCGCTTGGCGTGCACCACCGCCGACAGCGGCACCTGCGCGCCGTTGTCGCCGGCGACGAAGATACGCTCGAGGTCGGTCGGATCGTTCTGGAATTTGGGGTCGATCTCCAGCACTACCTGATACTGATTGCGCTGGGTGTAGATCGTCCCGATCTGCCTTTGCGAAAACGCGTTGTTGAGCGCGTTGTCGATATCCTGCACGGCGACGCCGAGCCGGGACGCCATGTTGCGATCGATCGTCAGCGTCAGTTCGAGCCCGCCATCGTCGCGGTCGCTGGAAATGTCGGTGATGCCCTCGACGGTCTGCATCCGCTTGGCGACGATCGGCGCCCATTTCTGCAGGAGGTCGAGGTCGGTGCTGGAGATCGTGTACTGATAGTCGGAGTCGCTCTGCCGCCCGCCGGCGCGGAGATCCTGCGCGGCGAACATGAACAGCCGGATGCCAGCGACCTGGCTGAGATTGCGGCGCAGCCGGTCGATCACCTGCTGGGTGGAGAGCTCCCCGCGCTCGGCCGGCGGCTTGAGGTTGATGAACATCGTGCCGCGGTTGGAGCCGCCGCCGCCCGGGCCGCCGCCGCCGCCCAGCACCGAGCCGACGCCGGCCACCGCCGGATCGGCCATCACGATGTCGGCGAGCTGCTCCTGCATCTTGCGCATGGACTGGAACGAAACGTCGGCCGACGCGCGCGTCGCGCCGATCACGAAGCCGGAATCGTCGATCGGAAAATAGCCCTTCGGCACCTTTATATAGTGCGTCACCGTAAGCGCGATGGTGGCGAGAAACACCAGCATCGTCAGCCCGGGAAAACCCAGCACCGCGCGCAGCGTCCAGGCGTAGAAATGGACGATCCGGCTAAGCGTGCCCTCGACGACGCGGTCGTACCAGCGCGGCTGACGCGGCGCTGTCTCGGGCTTGATGAAATGCGCGCAGATCATCGGGGTGACCGTCAGTGACACCACGGTCGAGACCGCGATCGCGAAGGTCAGCGTCAGCGAGAATTCGCGCAGCAGCCGGCCGACGATGCCGTCCATGAAGATCAGCGGCGCGAACGCCGCGACCAGCGACAGGCTGATCGACAGCACGGTGAAGCCGATCTGCCTGGCGCCTTCGATCGCGGCACGCATCGGCTCCATGCCGTGTTCGAGATTGCGATACATGTTCTCGATCATCACGATCGCATCGTCGACGACGAAGCCGACCGCGATCGCGAGCGCCATCAGCGACAGATTGTTGATCGAGAACCCGACCAGCCACATCCCCGCGCAGGTGCCGGCGAGCGCCAGCGGCACCGAGATGCCCGCCGCGATCGTCGGCGTCAGCCGCCGCAGGAACGTCAGCACCACCACCATCACCAGCACGGCGGTGGCGAGCAGCGTCCACAGCATGTCGTCGACGCTGGCGCGGATCGTGCCGGTGCGGTCGGTCACGACCGAAATGTCGACCGAGGCTGGAATCCACTTCTTCAGTTCGGGCAGCAGTGCCTTCACCCGGTCGACCGTCTCGATGACGTTGGCGTCGCCCTGCTTGGTGATCTGGATCAGCACCGCCGGCTGCTTGTTGTACCAGGCGATCTGGCGACGATTGCGGGTGGCATCCGAGACCGTGGCGACATCGGACAGCCGCAGCGAGTTGCCGGACGTGCTCTTGATGATGATGTCGCGGAATTCCGCCGCGGTCCGCATCTGCCGGTTGGTCGAGATCGTCTCGCTCTGCCGGCCGCCGTCGAACATGCCGACGGGCCCGAGCGGGTTGGCGTTGATGATGGCGTTGCGGACGTCGTCGGTCGCGATCCCGGCATTCGACAAGGCCACCGGATTGAGCGCGATGCGCACGGCCGGCTGATCGGCGCCCGAAACGGTGACATCGCCGACGCCCGGCACCTGCGAAATCCGCTGCGCCAGCACGGTGTCGGCGACGTCGTACAGCGCACTCGCCGGCATCGTCTTCGACGTCATCGCCAGGATGTACACCGGCGCCGCCGCGGAGTTGAACTTGCGGAAGGTCGGCAGCGTCGGCAGATCGGTCGGCAGATCGCTGACCGCCGCATTGATCGCCGCCTGGACGTCGCGCGCCGCCTTGTCGAGGCTGCGGCCGAGCGAAAACTGAAGCTGGATGCGCGTGGTGCCGAGCGAGCTGGTCGAGGTGATCTGCGACAGGCCGGCGATTTCGCCGAGCCGCCGCTCCAGCGGCGCGGCGACGGTCGCGGCCATCACCGACGGCGCAGCGCCGGGGCGCGACGCCGACACCATCACCATCGGGAAGTCCACGTTGGGCACCGACGCCACGGGCAGGAAGGCGTAGGCGACGACGCCGAGCAGGAACAGCCCGATCGCCAGCAGCGTGGTGCCGACCGGCCGCCGGATGAACGGCTCGGACATCGAGGCCATTACGGCGCCTCCCCCGCCGCGCCGGCCAGCGGCGGCGACGGAGTGGCCGGCGGCACCGCGCGCTCGAACCGGCGGTTGAAGCGGTCGAGCGCCAGATAGATCACCGGCGTGGTGTACAGCGTCAGCAACTGGCTGAGCAGCAGGCCGCCGATGATCGAGATGCCGAGCGGAAACCGCAGCTCGGAGCCAGTGCCGCTTTCGACCGCGAGCGGCAGCGCGCCGAACAGCGCCGCCAATGTCGTCATCATGATCGGACGGAAGCGCAGCAGACAGGCCTGCACGATCGCGTCGTAGGACGACATGCCCTCCTTGCGCTCGGCCTCGAGCGCGAAGTCGATCATCATGATGGCGTTCTTCTTGACGATGCCCATCAGCAGGATGATGCCGATCAGTCCGATCACCGACAGGTCCTGCCCGAACAGCATCAGCGCCAGAATGGCACCGACGCCGGCGGATGGCAGCGTCGACAGGATGGTGATCGGGTGGATGAAGCTCTCGTACAAGACGCCGAGCACGATATAGATCGTCACCAGCGCGGCGAGGATCAGCCAGGGCTGGCCGGCGAGCGACTTCGAGAACTCCGCGGCATCGCCGTAGAACACGCCGGCGATGCTGCCGGGCATCCCGATGCGCTCTTCAATCACCTTGATCTCGCTCACCGCCTCGCCCAGCGACGCATCGCGCGCGAGGTTGAAGCTGAGCGCGACCGAGGGGAATTGCGCCTGGTGCGAGATCGACAGCGGCGCCGTGGTCCGCTTCAGCTCGGCCACCGCCGAGATCGGCACCTGAGCGTCGTTGGTGCCGGGCACGTAGAGCTTGGACAGGATCGACGGATCCCTCTGGTAGATCGGCATCGCCTCCAGCACCACGCGGTACTGGTTGGCCTGGCCGTAGATCGTCGAGATCTGCCGCTGCGCGAAGGCGTCGTTGAGCGTATCGTTGATCGCCTGGATGCTGACGCCGAGTTGGCCGGCGCGCTGCCGGTTGATGTCGAGCGCGGCCCGCAGCCCGCCCTCCTGGGCCTCCGACGAGACATCCCGGAACAGCGGATCGTTGCGCAGCTCGGCGACGAGCTTGGCGGCCCATTCCGACAGCAGCGCCGAGTCGGTCGCGGTCAGCGTGTACTGATATTGCGAGCGGCTCGACTGGGTCGAAATCTGGACGTCCTGCACCGCCTGGAAGTACACGGTCATGCCGGGGATCGCCGCCACCCGCTGCTTCAGCCGCTCGATCACCTCGCCGACGTCCGCCTTGCGCTGGCCGCGCGGCTTCAGCGTCATGACCAGCCGGCCGACATTCGGCGTCGGATTGACCGAGCCGGCGCCGACCACCGACACCACGCCGACGACGTCGGGATCGGCCTTGATGGCGTTGGCCGCCTCGGTCTGCCGCGCCTGCATCTCGGCGAAGGAGACGTCCTGTCCGGCCTGTGTCACCGCGGTGATCGAGGCCGTATCCTGCAGCGGCAGGAAGCCTTTCGGGGCCACGGCGTACAGCACCAGCGTCGCCACGATGGTCAGGAATGTCACCACCAGCGTCGCCGGCTGATGCTTCAGCACCCACAGCAGGCTGCGGTGATAGGCCTCGGCGCCGCGGTCGATCCAGCGGGTGATGGCGGCGAGGCCGGGGATCTGCCGTTCCTCGTGGGCGTGCTTGAGCAGCCGCGAGCACATCATCGGCGTCAGCGTCAGCGACACGATCGCCGACGTGACGACCGCGATCGTCAGCGTCAGCGCGAATTCGCGGAACATCCGTCCGACCAGGCCGGACATGAACAGCAGCGGGATGAACACCGCGATCAGCGACATCGTCAGCGAGATCACCGTGAAGCCGATTTCCTTGGCGCCGGACAGCGCCGCCTGCATCGGGCTCTCGCCCTCCTCCATGTGGCGGACGATGTTCTCGATCATCACGATGGCATCGTCGACGACGAAGCCGGTGCCGATCGTCAGCGCCATCAGCGACAGGTTGTCGAGGCTGAAGCCGGCGAAATACATCACGCCGAAGCTGGTGATCAGCGACAGCGGCAGCGCCACGCCGGCGATGATCGTCGCCCGCATCGAGCGCAGGAACAACAGCACCACCAGCGTCACCAGCCCGACGCTGAGCAGCAGCGTGAACTGAACGTCGTTGACGGAGGCCCGGATCGTTTCGGTCCGGTCGCTGACGACGGTCAGCTTGATCCCGGCCGGCACCACGCGCTGCAGTTTTGGAATTTCGGCCCGGATGCCGCGCACCACCTCGATGACGTTGGCGCCGGGCTGGCGCTGGATGTCGAGGATCACCGCCGGTTCGCCCTGATACCAGGCGCCGGTGAGCTTGTTCTCCAGCCCGTCGATGATATGAGCGATGTCCCCGATCGTGACCGGCGAGCCGTTCCGATAGGCGACGATGATCGGCTTGTACGCGTCGGCCGCCGCAATCTGGTCGTTGGCCGCGATCGTGTAGGCCTGCTGCGCGCCGTCGAGCGAGCCCTTGGGGCCGGACACGTTGGCGCCGGCGATCGCCGTGCGCAGATCCTCCATCGAAATGCCGTAGGCGGCGAGCCGGGCCAGATCGGCCTGCACCCGCACCGCCGGCTTCAGTCCGCCCAGCACCGAGACGCGGCCGACGCCGGTGATCTGCGCGAGCCGCTGCGCCAGGATGGTGTCGGCGACGTCGCTCATGCCGCGCAGCGACACCGTGCTCGAGGTCAGCGCCAGCGTCATCACCGCCGCGTCGGCGGGGTTCACCTTGGCGTAGACCGGCGGGTACGGCAGATTCTTCGGCAGGATGCCGGCAGCGGCGTTGATCGCCGCCTGCACGTCCTGTGTGGCGCCGTCGATGTCGCGGTTGAGGTCGAACTGCAGCTGGACCTGGCTGACGCCGAACGACGAGGTCGAATTCATCGAGGTCAGCGACGGGATCTGGCCGAGCTGCCGCTCCAGCGGCGCGGTGATCAGCGAGGCGACCACGTCGGGGCTCGCGCCCGGCAGTTGCGTCGTCACCTGCACGGTCGGAAAATCGACCTGCGGCAGCGCCGACACCGGCAGCGACAGATAGCCGAGCAGGCCGCCGATCAGCAGCGCCACGCCGAGCAGCGAGGTCGCGATCGGGCGCCGGATAAACGGCTCGGACACGCTCATGGATGCAACCTCATGGCTGCGGGTTCAGCTTCTGCCGGATACGGCGGGCGCTCAGGGCGCCTTCGCCGACCCCGACGATTCATTGCCGGACGGCGCAGCCCCCTGCGCGCCCGTTCCGCCCTCCCCGCGGCGGCGTTTGCCCTGCTCGCCCGAAGCATTGTCGCTGCCCTGCCCCTTCTGGCCTTCTGCGCCGGGCGGCCCACGGCGGCGCTTCTGCGGCGCGAGATCGGCGGTCGGCACCCGGCTGGCGTCGCCGATGCTGACCTTGGCGCCTTCGGACAGGTTGGCGAAACCGGTGGTGACGACACGGTCGGCCGGCGACAACCCGCTGGCGATGACCGCTTCGGTCTCGTTCTGCTGCGTCACCTTGACCGGACGCGCGTGGACGACGTTGTCCTGATCGATCACGTAGCTGAACGTGCCGGCCGGTCCGCGCTGCACCGCCGAGGTCGGGATCACCACGACCTGATCCAAGGTCTCGACCTTCAGCCGCACATTGACGAACTGGCCAGGCCAGAGCTGATGTTTCGCGTTCGGAAACTCCGCCTTCAGCTTCACCGTGCCGGTGGTGGAATCAACCTGGTTGTCGACGCCCTTCAGCGTGCCGGTGTCGACCACAGTGACGCCGTCATTGCCGAAGACGTCGACCGGCAGCGTGCGCTGCCCGGCCGCGGCGTTGACGCGGACGATCTGTTGCTGCGGCAGGCTGAACCACACCGCGATCGGCTGCAACTGCGTCAGCACGACGATGCCGGTGGTGTCGGAGGCGTGGACGATGTTGCCCTTGTCGACCTGGCGCAGGCCGGCGCGACCGGAGATCGGCGCCACGACCTTGGTGTAGCTCAGCGTCGCGGCGGCGTTGTCGATCGCGGCCTGGTCGGAGCGCACCTGCGCCTCGAGCTGCGCCACCGTCGCCTTCTGGGTATCGGCCTGCTGCTTGGAGCCGGCGTTGGAGGCGGCGAGTTGCTGATAGCGGGTCAGGTCGATCCGCGCATTGGCGAGCTGCGCCTCGTCCTGCGCCTTCTTGGCCACCGCCTGATCGTATTGCGCCTGATAGATCGCCGGATCGATCTCGGCGATCACGTCGCCCGCCTTGACGTCCTGGCCCTCGATGAAATTGACCGAGATCAGCTTGCCGTCGACTTGCGCCCGCACGGTCACGGTGTTGAGCGCCCGCACCGAGCCGACGCCGTCGAGATACACCGGCACGTCCTCGATCTTCGGCGTCGCCGCCAGCACCGGCACAGACATGTCGGGGCGTCCGCCCGGACCGCCATTGCCGCGGCCCATCTGCGCGGGCTTGGTCTGGAACGCGCTCCAGGCGATGTAGCCGAGCCCGCCCAGAATCACGGCGGTTACCAGCAGCGACACCAGCCGCCGCCGCATCCGCGATCCGAGGCTGCTTCTGGCCTCGGCGTCCACACCGGACGCGTCGTTCGAGTCCGGCTTAAAGAGCATTGACCGGCCTTTCCATCCTCGGCTCCCAGCCGCCCCCGAGTGCCTGAAACAGGCTGACGATCGCCAGATAGCGCGCCAGCTGCGTCTGGATCAGCGTATCCTCAGCCGTAAATAGTGTCAGTTGCGTGTTGAGAACAGTCACGATGTCCGCCGTGCCGGCGCGTAGTTGCTGTTCGGCGAGGTTGAAGGCGCGCCGTGACGACGCCACGGCGTCGCGCTGCAGCCGCAGCCGGATCGTGTTCTGCTTGATCGACTCCAGCGCATTGTCCACATCGGCGAAGGCGGACACCACGGTCTTGCGATAGGTCTGCAGCAGTTCGTCCTGCTGCGCCTTGGTCAGATCGAAATTGCCCTGGATCCTGCCGCCGTCGAAGATCGGCTGGGTCAGCCCGGCGGCGAGGTTGGAAAACGTGGCCTGCGGCGTGAACAGCGACGCCAGCACCGCGCTCTGATAACCGCCCTGCCCGGTCAGCGTAATACTCGGGAAGAACTGCGCGCGAGCGTTGCCGACATTGGCGGTCGCCGACGCGAGCTGCGCCTCCTGACGGCGGATATCCGGACGCTGCGTCAACAACTCCGACGGCAGTCCGGGCGTCACCCGCGGCGAGCCCAGGCTGTTGAGCGAGCCGCCGACGATCTTCACGCTTTCCGGCGGTCGCGCCAGCAGCGTCGCCAGCGTGTTGAGGTTCTGCGCCAGCGTCAGTTGCAGCGGCGGCACCGCGGCGCGCTGATTGGCCAACACGCTCTCCTGCTGCGCCACATCGAGATCGCTGCCGGTGCCGGCGGCCAGCCGTTGCTTGATCGCGTCGAGAATGCGCTGGGCGCTGGCGATATTCTCGCGCGCAGTGCGGATCCGGTCCTGCGACGCCAGCACCTGGAAATACGCGTTGGCGACGCTCGCCATCGTGGTCAGCGCCACGGTGTCGCGGTCGAACCGGTTCGCGGTCGAGGTCTCTTCGGCCGCCAGCGCCGCGTCGTGATTCTTCCCCCAGAAATCGATCTCGTAGCTGGCGCTCAGCGACGCCGAATAGGTCGCATAGCGCCGGCCGGCGATCGTGGTGTTCTGGATATTGCTGCCCGACGTCTTGTTCTGTGAGCCGCTGCCATTGCCGGTGAGCGACGGCAGCAGCGCCGCGCCGGTGATGCGGGCCTGCGCGTCGGCCTGCAGGATTCGCGCGGTCGCGGCGGCGATGTCGAGATTGACCGTCTGCGCCTCTTCCATCAGCTGCGTCAGTTCCGCCGAGCGGAAACCGCGCCACCAGTCGATGGCCGGCGGCCGGTCGAGCGCGGTGGTTGATGCGGCCTTATACCGAGGCGGCAGGTCGAGCGCCGGGTCCGGCAGGTCCTGGGTCAGAATGCAGCCGCCCGCCGAGACGACGAGGGCTGACGCCGCCATCATCCGCAGTGACTGGCCAAAACTGCGCAACAACGGATTCATGCGGGACACGACCCGTCGCAGGGCGCGGCGGATCGCCACGCACCCCGCGCCTGACCGAACGGCGGACGATGCTCTCTGCCAGTCACTCGCAACATGCTCTCGGAAAACGCTTTCTCAAGCCCCGACGCACTCTAGCGGTCCGAACGGGCGGCGCACAGGCCCGTCCGGCACCGCGCCGGTGACAGAATGTTTCCGCTTCGCGCGCCGCATTTTGCGCGATTGCCGGTATCGCCTTGTTTTGTGGGGTTTTCCCCATCTTGACCGTGTTCCAAGATGAGGCAAAGCTTACAAAGATTTCATCTGTTTCGTTGCCGTTGTGGATCGACCCTGCCCGCTCGCCGAGTCCCAACACGTTCCGTGTTGAAACCTCGGGCGGAGGCCCGTCGTAGCTCGGGAACCAGTGGTGGGCTGAGGGGGCCAGGAATGCACGTCGCTATTGTTGGAACGGGAATCGCAGGCAATGCCGCCGCTTGGGCGTTGTCGTCGCGATACCCGGTGACTGTCTATGAGCGCGAATTGCGCCCTGGCGGTCACAGCCACACCATCACCGTCGATTATGACGGCACCCCGATTCCCGTCGACATCGGCTTCATCGTCTACAACCAGCTCAATTACCCGGACCTCACCGCGCTATTCGCCCATCTCGGCGTCGAGACGGTGGAGAGCTGCATGAGCTTCGCCGTGTCTGCCGATTCGGGCCGATTCGAATGGAAGGGCGGCGGCTCGAACTGGCTGGAGACCGCACGCGGCCTGTTCGCGCAGCCGAGCAACCTGCTGTCGCCGTCCTACCTCAAGATGCTGCGACACATCCTGACATTCAACGAGCAGAGCGTCGCCGACTTCAAATCCGGCGCCCTCGTAGGTCTGTCGCTCGGCGAATATTTCACCAGTCGCAAATTCGCACCGCGGCTGCTCACCGACTATCTCGCCCCGATGGGCGCGGCGATCTGGTCGGCGCCGGCGCACGAAATCCTCGACTTCCCCGCCGAGAACTTCGTCGCCTTCTTCAACAACCATCGCCTGCTGCATTACGAACGTCCGATCTGGCGCACCGTCAAAGGCGGCAGCGCCCGCTATGTCGAGAAGCTGACCGCGGCGTTCGGCGACCGGCTGCGGCTCGGCGCGGCGGTGACCGGCATCGAGCGCACGCCGAAGGGTGTCATCGTCCGCGACAGCCTCGGCCACACCGACGTGTACGACCACGTCGTGATCGGCGCACACAGCAATCAGGCGCTGGAGATGCTCAGCGACCCGAGCGACGACGAGCGCGAGATCCTCGGCAGCATCGGCTACGCGCCCAACCTCGTCTATCTGCATCGCGACCCGCGGCTGATGCCGAAACGCAAGCGCGCCTGGGCGTCGTGGAATTTCCTGCGCTGGCAGCGTGCGCACTCGCCGGTCAACGACGTCGCCGTCACCTACTGGATGAACCGGCTGCAGGGCATCGACCCGGACAAGCCGCTGTTCGTCAGCCTCAACCCGCCATTCGCGCCCGATCCGGCCCTGACCTTCGGCCGCTACGATTGCGATCATCCGCAGTACACCGCCAAGGCGTTCGCCGCGCAGCGCCGGATCGGCGAAATTCAGGGCCAGCGCCGCACCTGGTTCTGCGGCGCCTGGACCGGCTACGGCTTCCACGAGGACGGGCTGCGATCCGGCCTCGCGGTGGCGGAAAACCTCGGCGCGCCGGTGCCGTGGCGCGGACCACCCACCGAGTTCAGCCAGGCGGCGGAATAAGCATGGCCACATCTGGCGCAGACAGGATTGCAGCGACGGCCGGGGATCCGCCGGCCGCGCTGTATGTCGGCGACGTCATGCATGCGCGGCTGAAGCCGATGGGACATCGCTTCAACTACCGGGTGATGTCGCTGCTGATCGATCTCGACCGGCTCGCCGAAGCCGGCCGGATGACGCCGCTGTTCGGCGTCAATCGCCGCGCGCTGTACAGCTTCTACGAAAAAGACCATGGCGAACGCGACGGGGCGTCGCTGCGCGCCTATATCGAGCGCTGCGCGAGCGCCAATGGGGTCGATCTCACCGGCGGGCGCGTCCTGCTGCTGACGTATCCGCGGCTGCTCGGCTACACGTTCAATCCGCTGTCGGTGTATTTTGGCTACGCGGCCAACGGCGCACTGGCGCTGGTGGTGTACGAGGTCCGCAACACCTTCGGCGACATTCACCCCTATGTACTGCCGGTCCGCCCGGGCGAACTCACCGCCGCCGGGCTGCGGCAGGCGCAGGACAAGCTGTTCTACGTCTCACCCTTCATCGAGATGGCGATGCGCTATCACTTCCGCATCACGCCGCCGGACGACGTGGTGAAGCTGCGCATCCTCGAGACCGACGCCACCGGGCCGCTGCTCGCCGCCACCTTCAACGGCCGGCGCAGACCTTTGTCGACGGCGTCGCTGCTGCGGGCCTTCGTCGCGCTGCCACTGATGACGTTGAAGGTGATGGCGGCGATCCATTGGGAAGCGTTGCGGCTGTGGATCAAGGGGGCGCGGCTGGTGCCGCGTCCGCCTGCGCCGCCATCGACCGGCTTTGCAGCCGGACCGCGCGATGCTTATACTCCATAACCTGTGAGCCCGGCGTTTCCATCCGTGCGGCCTGGGCCCCTGTGATGGAACTGAAATGCGCGAGTTAGTGACACTGACCCCCGAAAACGTCGACGCCAAGCTCGTGGGGCTGCCCCGCGTGGTTCGGATGGCGCTCGCCTTCGGGGCGCGGCTGCGCCGCGGCACGCTCGACGTCACCCTGCCCGACGGCCGCCGCTTCCGTATGGGTGGCGCCGAGCCCGGGCCCGCCGCCGAGATGCGGCTGCACAACTATGCGTTCGCGAGCCGGCTGATCAACGGCGGCGACATCGGCATCGCCGAAGCCTATCTCAACGGCGATTGGGACACGCCGGACCTGACGCAATTCCTGTATCTGTTCTGCGTCAACCACGAGCTGATCCAGGCGATGCTCGGCGACAATCCGCTGATGCGGTTCGTCCAGATCGTCCGGCACTGGTTCAACCGCAACACCAAGCGGCAGGCGCGAAAGAACATCTACGCCCATTACGACATCGGCAACGCGTTCTATTCGGCCTGGCTCGATCCGAGCATGACCTACTCCTCGGCGCTGTTCGAGGACCACACTCACGACCTCACGGCGGCGCAGATCAACAAATATCAGCGGCTGGCCGAGGCGATCGATCTGCGGCCGGGGCAGACCGTGCTGGAAATCGGCTGCGGCTGGGGCGGCTTCGCCGAATATGCCGCCAAGACCTTCGACGTGCGTCTGGTCGGCCTGACCATCAGCAAGGAACAGCGCGACTTCGCGCAGGCGCGGATGCAGCGCGCCGGGCTCTCCGACAAGGTCGAGATCCGCCTGCAGGACTACCGCGACGAGCGCGGGCGATACGACCGGATTGCCTCGATCGAGATGATCGAGGCTGTGGGCGAGCAGTTCTGGCCGCGATATTTTTCACAACTGCGCGACCGGCTGCGGCCCGGCGGGCTGGTCGGCATCCAGGCGATCACCATTCAGGATCGCTTCTTCCAGGCCTACCGCCGCGAGGTCGATTTCATCCAGCGCTACGTCTTCCCCGGCGGCATGCTGCCGTCGCCTGGGGTCCTGAAATCTCTCGGCGAGAAATTTGGCGTCCCTGTCATCCGCGAGCGCATTTTCGGGGAAGATTATGCCAAGACGCTCGCGACCTGGAGAGACAATTTCCGCGCCGCGTGGCCGAACCTGACCTCACAGGGCTTCGACGATCGCTTCCGCCGGCTTTGGGAGTACTACCTCGCCTATTGCGAGGCCGGCTTCCTGTCGGGGAACATCGACGTCCGGCAGGTCGTGTTCGCAAAAGCGAACTGATTGCGCCGTTCACCACACGCGTTCGCTTTGCACGTCAATTCGGCAGCCTGCCTTGTCGGACGCCGCCTCGTCTCTTAGGTTGTGGTCCCGCAACCGACCTTCCACGCTCTCGGACATCATGATCATCAAGAACGACGTCGTCGACGCGATCGGCAACACGCCCCTCATCAAGCTGAAGCGCGCGTCGGAACAGACCGGCTGCACCATGCTGGGCAAGGCCGAATTCATGAACCCCGGCCAGTCGGTGAAGGACCGCGCGGCGCTCGGCATCATTCGCGACGCGGTCGGCCGCGGCGCGCTGCGCCCCGGCGGTGTGGTGGTCGAAGGCACCGCGGGCAATACCGGCATCGGGCTGGCGCTGGTCGCCAACGCGCTCGGCTTTCGCACCGTGATCGTGATCCCGAATACGCAGAGCCAGGAAAAGAAGGACATGCTGCGGCTGTGCGGCGCCGAGCTGATCGAAGTGCCGGCGGTGCCCTACGCCAATCCCAACAACTACGTGAAGCTGTCCGGCCGCCTCGCCGAGCAGCTCGCCAAGACCGAGCCGAACGGCGCGATCTGGGCCAATCAGTTCGACAACGTCGCTAACCGCCAGGCTCATATCGACACCACGGCGCCGGAAATCTGGAAGCAGACCGACGGCAAGATCGACGGCTTCATCTGCGCGGTCGGCTCCGGCGGCACGCTCGCCGGCGTCTCGATCGGGCTGAAGCAGCTCGATCCCAAGATCCGCGTCGCGCTCGCCGACCCGATGGGCTCGGCGCTGTACAATTACTACAAGCACGGCGCGCTGAAGTCGGAAGGCTCCTCGATCACCGAAGGCATCGGCCAGGGCCGCGTCACCGCCAATCTCGACGGCGCGCAGATCGACGACGCCTACCAGATCCCCGACGAGGAAGCCGTCGGCATCGTCTACGACCTGCTCGAACACGAAGGTCTCTGCCTCGGCGGCTCGAGCGGCATCAACATCGCCGGCGCGATCCGGCTCGCCAAGGACCTCGGGCCCGGCCACACCATCGTGACCATCCTGTGCGACTACGGCAGCCGCTATCAGTCGAAGCTGTTCAACCCGGACTTCATGCGCAGCAAGAACCTGCCGGTGCCGGAGTGGATGGAGACGCAGAGCAAGATCGCGGTGCCGTTCGAGGCCGAGTGAGCCTGCAACGGTGGACGCAGCAGCTCACTCGTCGAGGCTGCTGATCGTTGAAGACCTCTCATTGGTCATTCCGGATTCGCGCTGCGCACCTCGCGGAATGACCAACGCATCGCCGGAAATCGGCGCATTCTCGTGATCCGGTTAACCGAACGGGAACCGAAGCTGCAAGACCTGCGGCGCCGTCAACCTGCCCTTCATCGCTGCCGACGTTTCCTTGTCGCGACAAGGAGCGCGTCATGCCCGTCTTCAGATACTTCGTCTGCGTCGGTCCCGCCCTGCTGGCGGTGCTGGTGATCATCGACGCGGTGTTCGGAGAAGGCCCGCCGCGTTTCAATGACGCGATCTACAACAGCGCCTCGTATGCGCCGCGGTTTGCGGCCGCGAGCGCCCAGCAGCAGCGCAGCTTCAGCGACAACGTGACTCCGGCGGACCGCATCCGACGGGTGTTCGGCCAGTTCTCCACGAACGACGCAAACCGCCTCAAGCGCTATTCGTCGGCGTCCAGCACCATCTGAACGACCGGAGCGCGACCAGCCTCGGTCAAGCTCATCGCAGGATCTGGCTGAGAAACAGCTTGGTCCGTGCATGCTGCGGATGGGCGAAGAACTCTTCGGGGGCGTTGGCCTCGATGATCTGCCCGGCGTCCATGAACACGACGCGGTTGGCGACCTCGCGGGCAAAGCCCATCTCGTGGGTCACGACCAGCATGGTCATGCCCTCCTCGGCGAGATCGACCATGGTGTCGAGCACTTCCTTGACCATCTCGGGATCGAGCGCCGAGGTCGGCTCGTCGAACAGCATCACCTTCGGATTCATCGACAGCGCCCGCGCGATCGCGACGCGCTGCTGCTGGCCACCGGAGATCTGCCCGGGATATTTGTTCGCCTTGTCGGGAATCCGCACCCGCTCGAGGAACTTCATCGCGGTGGCTTCGGCGTCTTTCTTCGGGATGTTGCGCACCCAGATCGGCGCCAGCGTGCAGTTCTCCAGCACGGTGAGATGCGGAAACAGGTTGAAGCTCTGAAACACCATGCCGACTTCGCGGCGGATGTCGTCGACGTGCTTCAGGCTCGGGCCGAGATCGATGCCGTCGACCACGATCTCGCCCTCCTGAAATTCCTCGAGCGCGTTGATGCAGCGGATCAGCGTCGACTTGCCCGAGCCTGAGGGCCCGCAGATCACGATACGCTCGCCGCGGCCGACGTCCAGGCTGATGTCGCGCAATACGTGAAACTCGCCGTACCACTTGTTGAGCCCCGCGATCGAGACGATCGGTTTCTCGGCCATTGAAATTCCTCTGTCAGGTGCGCCGGTGCGCGTTGAGCCGGTGCTCGACGAACAGCGAGTAGCGCGACATGGCGAAGCAGAACACGAAGTAGATCAGCCCGGTGAAGGCGAAGCCGGTAAACAGCGTGGTCGGCGTCGACCAGTTCGGATCGGCGAAGGCGGCGCGGAGCTGGCCGAGCAGATCGAACAGCGCGACGATCGACACCAGCGAGGTGTCCTTGAACAGCGCGATGAAGCTGTTGACGAGGCCCGGAATGACGTGGCGCAGCGCCTGCGGCAGCACGATCAGCCCGGTCGTCTTCCAGTACGACAGCCCGAGCGCGCTCGCCGCTTCCGCCTGCCCGCGCGGAATCGCGTTGAGGCCGCCGCGAATGACTTCGGCGTTATAGGCACCGGCGAACAGCGCGATGCCGATCAGCACGCGCACCAGCCCGTCGACGGTGAAATTGCCGGGCAGGAACAGCGGCAGCATATAGGTGGCGAAGAACAGCACGGTGATCAGCGGCACGCCGCGCCAGAACTCGATGAAGGCGACCGAGAACACCCGGATCAGCGGGATCGACGAACGCCGCCCGAGCGCGAGCGCGATGCCGATCGGCATCGAACCGACAATGCCGGTGACCGAGACGACCAGCGTGATCAGCAGGCCGCCCCATTGCCGGGTGCCGACGATCGGCAGCCCGCCGCGGTCGAGCCGCAGCACCGCGATCACCAGCGCGATGCCGAGGAAAAGCCCGATCATCACGATCAGTGGCCGCACGCCGTTGCGCAGCCCGCCGCTCAGCGCGATCACCAGCGCAAGCGCGATCACGGCGGTCAGTCCGAGATCGATCCACACCGGCTGACCGCTCGCGGCGATCCAGTCGCGGAGCCAGATCAGCGGCGCGATCAGCCAGGACAAGGCAGTCGCGAGCCCGAGCACCGGCTTGCCGATACTCACCGCGACCGCGCCCCCCTTTGCGAGCTTGCTGCCGGCTTCGGCGAGGCTGCCGATCAGGCCCGACAGCAGGTCGGTCATCCAGGACACCGCGAAACCGTTCAGCCCGCCACCGTGCAGCAGGAAGAACGCCACGACCGGAAACGCCACGAAGAACAGCCCGGCATTCAACGTCTTTGCCGGCGCGCGCGGGATCAGCAGAGGCAGCAGCAGCAGCGCGGCGATCGCGAAGGTCAGATCGACGCGCCAGCGTTCGGGCTGCGGGTAGAAGCCGTAGACGAATTGCGAGGCCTTCGCCTGCACGAACGGCCAGCACGCGCCGACGTTACGATGCAACGTCTCAGCCAGACAGTCGGTGCGATTGCTGCCGGTCCACACCGCGTCGACCAGCAGGAACTTCACCAGCGGCACGATGATGAAATACAGCAGCAGCACGCCGATCAGCGTCAGGATAATGTTGGTCGGCGAATTGAACAGCCGCGCGCGGACCAGCGCGACGAAGCCGGTGGTGCGAACCGGCGCGGGACGCGGTTGAACCTCCTGATCGCGGACGAACGCGGGCGCCACGGATCCGAGCTCGCTCATGCGCCCATGCTCCGGTTGATCCGCCAACTGTACAGGCTCATCAGCCCGCTGGTGATCAGCGAGATCACCAGATAGACGCTCATGGTGATGGCGATGACCTCGATCGCCTGCCCGGTCTGACTTAGCGTGGTGCCGGCGAACACCGAGAACAGATCGGGATAGCCGATCGCCACCGCGAGCGAGGAGTTCTTGGTCAGGTTGAGATACTGGTTGGTCAGCGGCGGCAGGATCACGCGCATCGCCTGCGGGATCACGATCAGCCTCAACGTCGCGCCGCGCGACAGGCCCAGCGAGGCGCCCGCTTCCATCTGGCCCTTGTGCACCGATAGGATGCCGGCGCGCACGATCTCGGCGATGAAGGCGGCCGTGTAGGTCGACAACGCCAGCGTCAGCGCGACGAATTCCGGTGCCAGCCGCGAACCGCCCGCGAAGTTGAAGCCTTTCAGCACCGGGATCTCGAAGCCGAACGGCTTGCCGAAAATCAGCACCGCGACCAGCGGCAGGCCGATCAGTGCACCGACGATCCACGGCCACACCTTCATCGGCTTGCCGGTCGCGAACAGCCGCCGCCGCGCGAAGATCGGCAGCACGATCGCGACGATCACGCCGATCAGCAGCGCGACCAGAAAGCCGTCGAGCCCGGCTTCGCCGACCGGCCGCGGCACGACGATGCCGCGGTTGGACAGGAACACGCTGTCGAACACCGACACGCTCTGGCGCGGTCCAGGCAGCGCGCCAAGCACGGCCAGATACCAGAACAGGATCTGGAACAGCAGCGGCAGATTGCGGACCAGTTCGACATAGCCGCCCGAGATCCGCGAGATCAGCCAGTTCGGCGACAGCCGTCCGAGGGCAACGAGAAAGCCGAGCACCGTCGCGAAGAAGATGCCGACCACCGACACCAGCAGGGTGTTGGCGAGGCCCACCAGAAACACCCGCGTGTAGCTGTCGGACTCCGCATACGGGATCAGCGTCTGGCTGACACCAAACCCCGCGGTTTGCGACATGAAGCCGAAGCCGGAGGCGATGCGCTGGTTGGCCAGGTTCTCGCGGGCATTATCGACGATCGCGTAGCCGATCCAGCACAACGCGGCGACGAACAGTACCTGCGCGATCAGCCCTTTCCAGCCGGATCGTCCACCGAGCGCATGGCGCAGCTTGGCGCCGAGCTGCGCCGGCGGACGTCGGGGCTCGATCGCCACGGCTGCGATCCGTGCCTCAGCGGATCGGCGGCGCGTACATGATGCCGCCCTTGTTCCAGAGCTTGTTCAGACCGCGCGCGATTTCGAGCTTGGAGCCGGTGCCGACGTTGCGCTCGAAGGATTCGCCGTAATTGCCGGTCGCCTTGACGATACGCGCGACCCAGTCCTTGGTCAGGCCAAGCTGTTCGCCGAGATTGCCGTCGGTGCCGAACACCCGCTTCAGCTCCGGCTTGTCAGACTTCGCCTGCTCGGCAACGTTGCCCTGAGTGATGCCGAGTTCTTCGGCATTGACCATCGCGAACAGCGTCCACTTGACGATATCGAACCACTGATCGTCGCCGTGGCGGACCAGCGGGCCGAGCGGCTCCTTCGAAATTACTTCTGGGAGCACGATGTGGTCGGCCGGCGTCGTCAGCTTCAGCCGCATCGCGTAAAGCTGCGAGACGTCGGAGGTGAACACGTCGCAGCGGCCGGACTCGTAAGCCTTGATCGCCTCGTCGGCGTTGGCGAAGGCGATCACCTCGTACTTCATGTTGTTGCCCTTGAAGTAATCGGCAACGTTCTGCTCGTTGGTGGTGCCGGTCTGCACGCAGATCGAGGCGCTGTTGAGCTCCAGCGCGGAGTTGACCTTCAGCGCCTTCTTCACCAGGAATCCCTGGCCGTCGTAATAGCTCACGCCGACGAAGTTGACGCCGAGCGAGGTGTCGCGCGACAGCGTCCAGGTGGTGTTGCGCGACAGCACGTCGATCTCGCCGGACTGGAGCGCCGTAAAGCGGTCCTTGGCCGACAGCGGCACGAACTTCACCTTGCTCGGATCGTCGAAGATCGCCGCGGCGACGGCGCGGCAGACGTCGACGTCGAGGCCGGTCCAGTTGCCCTTGTCGTCCGGCGATGAGAAGCCCGGCAGTCCCTGGCTGACGCCGCACGACAACATCCCGCGATCCTTGACGGTCTTGAGGGTCTGCGCGTCCGCGCTCTGGGCCGCGAAGCAGGCGGCGAAGGCAGCGGCGACAAGGGATACGCGTTTCATGAAGAGGCCTTTCGAGCGATGACTTGCCGGGTCAGTCGGCAATGAATGATGTGTGCTGGTTGAGGCCTGCGGCAGAGCAGCCGTTGGATCGGCGCTTCACGCCCGCATGGCCATCGCTGCGGTTCCGTGCGGGTTGACCCCGGGTCGACATCGGCGCGAGTCCCTCCGCACGGCGTCCAGACAGCTTGGTTGCATCACAGAACGAGTTGCCCGCCGTGTCAAGGGGTTGACGGCCAACTTCCCAAGACTGCTATTAGACATATCGTTCGCCAGCCGCAGCGCCGACCCGTGCGCAGCGACCGCGGTCCCTCATCAGCGAGCCCGACATGGATTCTTCCGACCACAGCGACATCGCCTCGTCGCTCAGCCCGCAGACACTTTTGGTCACCTCCGGGCGCGACACCACAGCGCAGAAGGGCTTCGTCAATCCACCGGTGGTGCGCGGCTCCACCGTGCTGTATCCGACCGCAGAGGATCTGCACGCCCATCGCGGCGAGTATTCTTACGGACGCCACGGCACGCCGACCACCAAGGCCCTGCAGCAGGCGCTGATGGCCCTCGAAGGCCCGCACTGTGCCGGTGTCGGACTGACGCCGTCCGGCGTGTCGGCGATCTCGACCGCCCTGCTCTCTGTGCTGAAAGCCGGCGATCACCTGCTGGTATGTGACAATGCCTATCGGCCGACGCGGCTGTTCTGCGAGCAGACGCTCAAGCGTTTCGGCATCGAGACCAGCTATTTCGATCCCTTGATCGGCGCCGGCATCGAGAGCCTGTTCAAGCCGAACACCGCCGCCGTGATGGTCGAGGCGCCCGGCTCGCAGTCTTTCGAGATGACCGACATTCCAGCGATCGCCGCGGTGGCGCATGCCCGCGGCGCGCTGGTGATCGATGACAACACCTGGGCCACGCCGCTGTATCACCGCTCGCTGGAGCAAGGCGTCGACATCTCGATCCAGGCCGGCACCAAATATATCGGCGGCCATTCCGACATCATGTTCGGCACCGTCGCGGCCAATCAGGCCGCGTGGCCGAAGATCGCCGAGGGCATTCGCCAGCTCGGCGTCTGCGCCGGGCCTGACGACGTGTTCCTGGCGCTGCGCGGCCTGCGCACGCTGTCGGTGCGGCTGGCGCAGCATCAGCGGTCGGGCCTCGACATGGCGCGCTGGCTGGCGGAGCGGCCCGAAGTGCAGCGCGTGCTGCATCCCGCGCTGGAGAGCGACCCGGGCCATGCGATCTGGAAGCGCGACTTCACCGGTGCGTCCGGCCTGTTCTCGATCGTGCTGCAACACGCGCCGCAGAAGGCGGTCGACGCCCTGCTCGATACCGTCAAGCTGTTCGGCATGGGCTATTCGTGGGGCGGATTCGAAAGCCTGGTGATTCCGTTCGACTGCGCGACCTATCGCAGCGCGACCAAATGGAATCCCGGCGGCCCGACCCTGCGGCTGCATATCGGGCTGGAAAGCACCGACGATCTGAAGGCCGATCTCGAGCGCGGCTTCGCGGCGTTCAACGCGGCGCGGTGATCTGAGGGCCAGTTGACGCCGCCCGTCTCCGCCGCTCCGTCATTGCGAGGAGCGAAGCGACGAAGCAATCCAGCTCGGTGCACTGAGCTGGATTGCTTCGCTTCGCTCGCAATGACGTTGAATTTCTTCGTTCCGTCGCCAGCTCCATCGGGCGTCCGAGCTGACGACGTTGCCGCCGAGCCGCTCAGTTCGGCAGGCTCTCCGAGCCGCGGGAGTGGTTCTTGATGATCAGCATGATGTTGCGGATGTAGATCACCGTGGCCATCGCCTGGCCGAGAATGATCACCGGTTCGCGCTTGGCGATGCCGTAGACCAGCGTCATCAGGCCGCCGCCCATCGAGAAGAACCAGAACGCCATCGGCACGACGCTTTTGCCGGCGCGCTCGCTGGAGATCCACTGCACCAGGAAGCGCGCGGTGAACAGCAATTGCGCGACGAGGCCGAAGGCAAGCCAGAAATCGAATTTGGCGACAAACACGTCGTACATGTAGTCGCCGAGCGCCTGGCCGTAAGAAATCAGCATCAAATCACCTCGGTGGCGGCCGGCACGGCCTTCTTGCGGCGGATCAGCCACCACACGCCGGCGAGATCCATCAGCCCGACCCACAGCCGGTCGAAGAAGCCGTAATTGGAAACGCCCGAGAGCCGCGGCCGGTCGGCGACGTCCACATAGGCGACGTCGTAGCCTTCGCGGCGAACCAGCGCTGGCAGGAAACGATGCAAGCCATCGAAATACGGCAGCGCCAAGAACACGTCGCGGCGGAATGCCTTCAGGCCACAGCCGGAGTCGCGGGTACCGTCCTTCAGGATGGCGTCGCGCACCTTGTTGGCGACCTTGGATTGCAGCTTTTTGAATCCGGTGTCCTTGCGGCCGACACGCTGGCCCGCGGCGAGCCCGAACCGGTCGCCGCCCTGTTCGATCGCGCGGATCAGGTCCGGGATGAAGGCCGGGTTGTTCTGGCCGTCGCCATCCAGCGTCGCGACGATGGTGCCGCGCGCGGCACGAACCCCGGTGCGGACGGCCGCGGACTGCCCGCAGGATTTGGCATGGCGGATCTGGCGCAGATTGGCCCGTTCGCGCCGCAGGTCGGCGAGACGCTGCGGGGTGGCATCGGTCGAGCCGTCGTCGACATAGATGATCTCATAGCGCCAGCGGCCGTCGAGCGCGGCGGCGATCTCGGCGATCAGCGGCGCAACGTTGTCGGCCTCGTTGCGCACCGGCACCACAATGGACACCGCAAGCGGCGCACCGGAGTCTGAGATGGATTCAGGCATGGTTCGGAACAATCCGGGGCCGACAGGAACTCGCGGCCGGGCGCGCGCAGGCGCGACCGCTTCTTATGGGGCTGCGCGGCCCTGGGCAACCTTTTTAAGTCGATCCCAGGACGGGCCCGGCAGCGGTTCGATGGTGCCATCGGGGCGGATGGTGAAGGCCAGCCGCCGCGCCGCGAACCAGTAGCGCACCGCCATCGCGCCGATCGTCCCCACCATGGCGCCGGCGACCACGTCGCTGGCGTGATGGGCCAACAGCACCAGCCGGGTCAGGCAGATGATCACCGCATAGGCCAACATCAGGCCCCGGAGCCGCGGGAACAGCGCCACGACGGCGATCGCCAGCGCGAACGCAGTCGTCGCATGCCCGGACGGCAGGCTGGCATAGGGCTCGCCCCAGGCGAAGGTCGAGAAGTTGAACGGGTTGGCGGAGTCGCCGACGAACGGGCGGCCACGGCCGATCATGCCCTTGAGCACCTCGGTCGCCGACACCGCCACAAGCACAGACAAGAAAACGTATTGCAGCCGCGTGCCGATCCCGATCATCACGACGCGTTGCACGCCTTTGGTCAGCGGCAGCAGCAACGCCACGATCACCAGCAGCGCCACCAGCGTCCACAGCACGTAAGCCGATTTGCCGAAATCGGTGAGGATCTTGAGCGGCCACAGGCTGGCCGTGCCGCGCGCCGGCATCAGCCCGATTTCGAACGAGTCGATCGCGACCATCAAGATGACGACCGCAACGGCGAGCACCGCGGAAATCAGCAGCGTGTGCCGCGCCCACCGGCGCCCGGCTTCGGCGCGCCGCGAATGCGACGGCTCGCGCACCAGCCGCGCCAGCGACTGGCCAATCAACGTCGCCAATTCCACGGGATAGCTGCGCGTCCCGCCGCGCTCGGTCGGCGGCATCTACTGCGTGCCTTCCGACCGGAAGATCGCGATCGAGACCGGCTTGCCCTGCGAGAAGTTGTAGCCCTCGATCCGCGTGGCGACGTTGTAGCGCAACCCGATCGCCTCGGCGCGTGCCGCGAAGGCGCGCTCGCTACGTGCCTCGACAAGGGCAAACCGGCAGCTGCCGCCGAGCAGGAAGTCGGCGGCGCCGGAGCCGTCAGTCAGCAGCGTATCGGTGCCTGTCATGAAAACGAGGCTCGGCTCCTGATAGCCAACGGCGGCGGCCTGAGGTCCGACGCACACCACCTTGCGCAAAGCCTGGGCGATCTCGACGCTGGGGAACACCGGCCGCAGCTTCGGCACCACGACGCCGAGCGTCGCGGTCATGAGAAACAGCGACGCCAGCGCCGCATTGAGCAGCGACGCCTCGGCGCGATTCTCGTCGAACAAGCGCCACGCGAACAGCCCGAAGATCAGCGAGGCGGCGATGAACGGCCACGCCAGGAACACCGGCTGACGGGTCAGGATGATCGCGCCGACGATCGCCAGCGTCAGCACCACGACCGGAATCGCGAACCACCACGCCGCGCCCTTGGTCAGCCAGGAGCGCGACAGCACGCTGCGCTCGATCGCTCCGGCCGTCATGATGGCGATCGCCGGATACAGCGGCAGAACGTAGTGCGGCAGCTTGGTGATGACGATCTCGAACACGATCCAGGACGGGATCAGCCAGGCGAGGAGGAACTGCGCGCCCGGCTCGCGGCGCGCGCGCCAAACCGCCGGCGCCGCCATCGCGGCGAGCGGCGCGCCCGGCCAGAACGTCACCCAGAACAGCAGGAAGTACAGGCCGGGCGGTGCGCCGTGCGACTCCTTCGGGCTGGCGATCTTGCTCAGCATGTCCCCGCCGACGGAGTCCGCGAAGAACGTCTCGCCGGCCCGCAGGAAGATCGCGATGAACCACGGCAGCACGAGCAGCAGCACCCACGGCACGCCGACCAGCGGCTTGAGCCGCCACAGCCACGCGGCCGACCGGTCGATGATCGCCAGCGGGATCACCGTCAGGGCGATGAACATCAGGATCAGCGGGCCCTTGAGCAGGATGCCGGCCGCGATCGCGGTCCAGAAGATCGCCGGTGTCGCCCAGGAATTGTAGCGGTCGTCGCCGCGCTGCCAGGCGAGATAGACATGCGCCATCGCGCCCATCGCGGCGGTGACGGTGAACAGCAGGAAGGCGTCGGTCTTGGCCAGCCGGGCCTCGACGCCGAGCAGGATGCAGCTACACAGCAACAGCCCGGCGACGACGGCCCCTCGCCTCCCGATGAAAGCCAGCGCCGCCCAATAGGTCATCAGCACCGCGCCGATCGCCCCCAGCATCGATGGCACGCGATACAGCCAGATCCGCACCTCGGCGCGCGGCAGGCCCATCTTGGATGCGGTCTCCACGACCGCCGCCTGTAGCCAATAGATGCCGACCGGTTTCTTGTAGCGGACCTCCTCCTGGAAGCGGATGTCGACCAGATCGCCGGTCTCGACCATCTGCTTGGTGGCCTGCGCGAAGCGCGCCTCGTCGCGATCGATCGGGGGGATGTTGAAGAACCCCGGCAGGAAGAACACCAGACCGACCAGCGCCAGAAACACCACCGCGCGAAGGTGGCTGACGGACACGAAATCCAGCACGGCCACAAGCCCGCGACCGGGGTCCATGGCCTTCCTGGGCTCGCGAGGGGCACCGAAACGGGCTGATGCAGAGGTTTGGATCATCGGTTTCGCATACGCTGAAACCGATAGGCGGACAACCACTTGGCAGGGGCCGCTACTGGATTCTCACCACGACTGTGTCTGCAGCGCCGACCGCATCCATCACGGTGACGCGGACGAAGCCGGGCCCCGGCGGCGCAACCAGCCGTTGGCGCCGGCCGTCGATCTCACCAGCCGCGATGCCGTTGACCATCACGGTCATCGGCAGCACGCCGCCGGCGACCTTGACGGGCAGCGCCCCGGTCGAGGCCTGGCTGATCGAGTCGATCCGCGATCCGTTCAGTGGGAACTGGATTCGCAGCGCCTGCTCGCTGCCGGCGCGCACCAGATCGCCGGCCGGCCGGAACCGGCGCAGCGGCAGCGGAAGCTGGGCGTTGCTGGCGATCAGGGTGCCGCGCGGCGGCTTCGGCAGCGCCGCCCGCAGTTGCCCGGTGCGGGCGAAGGCGTCGAACAGCACCGGCGCGGCGGCGACGCGGCCGATCAGGCCGGGCACCGGCGCCCCGTCGGGCCGGCCGACCCAGACGCCGATCGTGATCTTGCCGTCGAACCCGACCGACCAGGCGTCGCGATAGCCGTAGCTCGTGCCGGTCTTGAAGGCGATCTGGTTGCGCACCGCGTTCTCCGGCGGCGGGGTGCCCAGCAGGACGTTGCCGACCTGCCAGGCCGCGACTTTATCCATCAGACGCAGAGTCTCGCGTTCAGCTTTGGAGTCGCTGGCGATTTCCTGCAGCGGCACGACATTGCCGAGGCGTGCGACGCCGCTGTAGAGCTGCACGAGGTCCACCAGCCGGATACCGACGCCGCCGAGACCCATCGCCAGCCCCGGCGCCTCGTCCTTCGGCAGCACCAGACCGGCGCCCGCCTGCTTGAGCCGCGAGGCCAGCCTGCTTGAGCCGACGCGATCCAGCAGTTCGATCGCAGGCACGTTCAGCGACAGCTGCAGCGCCTTGCGCACCGGCACGGTACCCTGGAACGTCATGTCGAAATTCTCGGGCGCATAGACGCCGAACCGCACCGGCCGATCGTCGATCAGGCTCTCCGGGTGGACGAAGCCGTCCTCGAAGGCGAGCCCGTAGATGAACGGCTTCAGCGTCGACCCCGGCGAGCGCACCGCCCTGGTCATGTCGACCTGCCCGGCGCGGCGGTCGTCGAAATAATCCGCCGAGCCGACATGGGCGAGCACGTCGCCGGACTCGTTGTCCACCGCCATGATGCCGATCGAGATGTCCGGGCCGAGCGCCAGCGCCCGGTCGCGCGCCAGCGACTCCAGTGCGCGCTGGATGCCGGCGTCGAGCGTCAGCCGGATCACCGGCGAATCCTTCACCGCCGAGGTCGCCTGGTCGGCGGAGTGCGGCGCCAGGATCGGCATCGGCCTGCGCTGGCGATGCACCGGCACCGCCCTCGCCTGCGCCGCATCCTCGGCGCTGACCACGCCGTCCTCGACCATCCGGGCCAGCACGCGGTTGCGTGCCGCCTGCGCGGCTTCGGGATGGCGGTCGAGCCGGCGGGTCTCGGGCGATTGCGGCAGCGCCACCAGCAGCGCGGACTCGGACAGCGACAGCCGTTTCGGCTCCTTGCCGAAGTAAGCGATCGACGCCGCACGGATGCCTTCGAGATTGCCGCCATACGGCGCCAGCGCCAGATACAGATCGAGAATTTGCTGCTTGCTCAGCCGGTGTTCGAGTTCGATGGCACGCACCATCTGGTGCAGCTTCGCCGTGAGCGAGCGCTCGCGCCGCGGCTCCATCAGCCGCGCGAGCTGCATGGTGATGGTGGAGCCGCCCGACACGATGTGGCCACGGGTGACGAGCTGTAGCGCGGCTCGGCCGACGGCAAGCGGGTCCACGCCGTGATGCGACCAGAACCGCTTGTCTTCATAGGCGAGCAGTTGCTGCAGATAGCGCGGATCGACGCCGGTCGTGGCATCGACCGGCAGCCGCCAGCGTCCATCCGCCATCGCATAGGCGCGCAACAGCTTGCAGTGCCGATCGACCACCGTCACCGAGGTCTTGCGCGCTTCGTCCAGCGGCAGCGGCCCGAGCGACGCGACGTAGGCGGCAAGGCTGCCGATCGCAACGACGACGAGGGCTGCGACCGCAATTGCGGCCCTCTTGATGAGCGACCGCCCCCGCCGCCCGTCATGGCGAGGAGCGAAGCGATGAAGCAATCCACGCAGCGCGCGCGGCGCTGGATTGCTTCGCTCCGCTCGCAATGAGGGAGGCGATGTGGTGCCTTCGTCGCTCATTTCGCCGCCCGTACCTCGACGGTGCCGGTGTTGGTGCGGCCGTAGCGGGACGGGTTGTACATGTCCTCGACGACCGCCTGCGGCAGTACGTATTTGCCGGGCGACACCGCGCGGACCACATAGGCGACGGTGAACACCGCCTTGTCCTCGGTGCCGCGGTCGATCGCGGCGGTGAAACGGTCATCACGGAATTCGGTGTTGACCGGCTCCTGTCCGTTTTCGATCCAGTCCAGCGTGCCGGCGTCGCCGGACGACACCAGATGCGGATTGTCGATCTCGAGGCCCGCGGGCAGATAGTCCGCCACCATCACATGGGCGAATTCCGGCTTGGCCTCGGTGATCGTCAGCACCACCGCGAAGCGATCGTTCTGCTTCGCCTTGGTGATGTCGGCCGGCTCGCCGGCGAGCGTGAAGTAGTTGCGCTCGATCTTGAAGCCGTTACTGGCGGCCGGCTCCGGCATCACCGGCGAACCGCTGACCGTCACCACCGCCTGCACCGGCGCATCGCCGGCATTGGCGATCTTGACCGGCTCGGCCCTCACCTCGTCGGCCTTGTAGCTGCGATACAGCGCGGTCTTGATCGCGCTGCCGTTGAGGTCGAGACTCATCGTCTCCTTGGCGAGCGCCCGCGCCGCCAGCACCAGCCACGCATTCTCCTGCGTCGAGGTGTAGGGCGTCAGGCCGCGCGCGGCTTCGACGCGCTGCACCGCCGTGGTCAGCGTCGCCTTCGGCGCGTTACCCTCGCTGGCGAGGGACACCAGCGCGGCGGCGTCGCGCAGCGCTGAGCCGTAATCGACGCGGCCGAACTGGATCACCGGCTTCGGCGCAAGGTCGCCGGCCGCCGCCGCATAGACCCGCTCGGCGCGGGCGCGATCGCCGACCAGCGCCAGCGCCGCGGCCAGCTGCGACTTGGCGATCGGCGTCGCCAGCTTGTCGAGCTTGGTGTCGGCCAGATAGCGCAGGTCGCCGATCGGCGCGACGCCGTTGCGGGCCAGCACGTACAGCCCGTAAGCGAGGTTGCGACCGCCGTCCTTCTCCGGCTCCTCGGCGTTGACCACCGCGTTGCGGATGCGGTCGAGCGCGCTGCGGAACGCGACGTCCGGCACGACGAAGTTCTTCTCGCGCGCCCTCGTCAGGAAGTCGGTGACATAGGCGTCGAGCCAGGCGTCGTCGCCGCCGGTCGACCACAGCCCGAACGAGCCGTTCGAGCCTTGGCGAGCCAGCAGCCGGTCGATCGAGTTGCGAATGCGCTCGTCGGCTGCCGTATCCATCGCCAGATGGGCGCTGGCGGCGAGGTCATTGACGTAGAGCAGCGGCAGCGCACGGCTGGCGATCTGCTCGGAGCAGCCGAACGGATAGCGATCGAGCGCCTTCAGGATGGTGGCGGCATCGAGCGCGGGCGACTGGCTGACCGACAGCGACACGCTGCCGGTGCCCGGCACCAGGTCGGCAAACATGTCGCCGGTCAGCGTCAGGCTCTCCTGCTTGGCCAGCGTCCGGACGACGCGCCGCGCCAGCGTCTGGTTGGCGGGGCGCACGTCGAGCGCGTAGTGCCGCGCCAGCGCCAGCCCGTTCGGGCCGCTGATGGCGACGTCGAGCGCCGCGGTGCCGGCGCCGCCGGCGTCGATCGCCAGTTGGGCCGAACCGCGCTGCTTGGCGGCGAGCTTCATCGTGGTCGAGGCCGGACCTGACAGCTTCACCGGACCGGTCGCGGTGACCTTGATGGTGAAGTCCCCCGGCGCGCCTTCGACGTTATCGAGATCGAACGCCATGGTGCCGCGATCGCCGTTGCGCAGGAAGCGCGGCAGCGTCGTGGTCAGCACCACCGGGTCGCGCACCGTGACGTCGACATTAGCGCGGCCGACCTTGGTGGCGGTCCACGCCACCGCCATCACCCGCGCGGTACCGGCGAATTCCGGGATGTCGAAGCTGATCTCGGCAGAGCCGTCGGCGCTGACCGTGACGATACCGGAATACAGCGCCAGCGGCTTCTGCGTGGGCGGGCTGCCCTGCAGCTCGGCGCCGGCGGAGTCGCCGCCCGAGCGGATCTGGCCGCGGGTGCCCTGCATGCCGTCGATCAGCTGGCCGTAGAGGTCGCGGATCTCCGACGTCATGCGGCGCTGGCCGAGATAGTAGTCGTCCGGCGCCGGCGGCTTGTACCCGGTCAAATTGAGGATGCCGACATCGACTGCGGCGACCACGATCTTGGCGTCCTCGCCGGGCGCCAGCCCGCCGAGCTTCACCGGCAGCTTCATCGTGGTGGACGGCCGCACCAGCGCCGGCGGCGACAGCGTCACCGCGAGCGTGCGCGCCTTCTTGTCGATCGACACCCACTGCACGCCGATGGCGCGGCCGGGCATCCGCTGCGCGGCGGCGTCGAGCGGGCGGCGCAGCGTCGTCACCACATAGGCCCCTGTGCCCCAGTCCTTGCCGATCGGCAGCTTGACCTGCGACGAGCCCTGCCTCACCGCCACCGATTGCGTGGTCAGCAGGCGATCGCCGAGCACGTTGACGGTCAGAAGGCCGGCCGTCCGCGCGTTGACGGTCACCGTCATGGTATCGCCCGAGGCGTATTCGGGCTTGTCGACCGAGGTCTCGAGCAGGTCGGGCGTGTCGGCCGAGCCGTCCGAATACCAGCCGACATCGAACTGCACCGAGGTGATCGGGCCGTCGGCATCGGCGGTCTTGACGTCGAGCCGGTAGCGGCCGCTCTCCGGCTGGAACGACAGCTGGCCGGGCTTGCCGGGCGCGACCGAGACATCGCCGTCGGCGACGCGCTTGGTCGACTTCACCGGCTCGTAATCCCAGGACGAGTTCTGCCGGTACCACTGGTAATGCGACTCGATCTTCAGCAGCTCGTAGCGCAGGCCGGAGCGCGCCAGCGCGGTGCCGTCCGGCGCCACGAAGGCGACCTCGAACTTGGCGTTGTCGCCCTCGGCGACGTTCTTCTCGGTGAACAGCGTCTTCACGCCTATCATCGGCGCGGACGGCGCAACCGGCAGCACCAGCTTGCGCTCGACGGCGCGGCCGCCGGCCTCGCGCATCCGGATGAAGATCTGCGCTTCCTGCGGCCGGGTCGAGGACGGCGGCTTGGGCAGGACCAACGGGAAGGTCGCGCTGCCGTTGGCGTCGGCTTCCGGCAAGTTCTCCAGCGGCGTGCGCTCGTTGCTGGTGGTCTCCTCGTCGGCGACGCCGAACTGATAGCCGGGATAGCCCGGGCGGCCATCCGCCGGCGCGACCAGCAGGTCGCCTTCCAGCGCTAGGCCGGAAGCCGGCGCGCCGTACAGGAAGCGGCCGTCGACCTTAAGTTCCACAGGAGCATCAGCTTTGATCTGCTTGTCCTTGGTGGAGATATCGAATTCGATCCGGTCAGGGACGTAGTCCTCGACCATGAAGGTGGTGTCGCCGATGCTGGCGCCCTTCGGATCGGTGAAGGCGCGGACCCGCCAGGTGCCGGTCGGCACCGCCGAGTTCAGCGCCACGTCGAGGCTGCGGCCGCCGGCGCCCTGATCGGACAGCACGGCGCGGCGATACTCGACGCCGTCCGGCCGCTCGACCACCAGCGTCATCGGGCCGCCGACCAGCGCATTGCCCTGGCCATCGCGCAGCAGCGCGGTGAGATGCACGGTCTCGCCGGAGCGATAGACGCCGCGCTCGGCATAGACGAAAGCGTCGGCCCCGGCCGGCACCGCGCGGCCGGAGACGCCGCGGTCGGACAGGTCGAACGCGCTCGTTTTCAGGCTGAGGAAGGCGTAGTCGGCCTTCTCGCCGGTCACCGTCAGCAGCGCCGGCGACATGCCGCCCTCGCCGCGCGCCAGCCCGGCCTCGAACAGCACATGGCCGCTGTCGTCGGTCTTGCGGGTCGCCAGGATCTCATTGTTGCGCGCGATCAGCCGGACCTCGGCTTTGCCGACCGGATCGGTCGAGGCCAGCGAATTGACGAAGACGTGGATGCCGTCATTGCCCGAGAACGCAGTGACGCCGAGATCGGAGACGATGAACCACTGCGTCGCGAGTTGGCCGTCGTCATCGGTATTGGCCACCGGGCCCTTCGGCGCGGCGGTCATCACATAGACGCCCGGCTGCAGATCGCCGAGCACCTGGTCGACTGCGAAGGCCGTCGTCACGTCGGCATTCAGTGCCGCCGGCGCCGTATCGAGTTCGCCGGACCACACCTTGGCGCCGCGCTGGCTGCCGAGATCGTCGAGCTGGTAGCGGCTCAGCGTGCGCTGAAAGTCGCTGTCGACCACGGTGTTGATCAGGTTGCGGTCGCCGATTCGGAACACCTGCACGGCGACGGTTGGAGTGTTGACGCTGACCAGCGGGATGCCGCGCTGGCCGGTGCGCGGCAGCACATAGGCGCGGCCGGTGAAGCGCACCAGCGGCTTGCGGTCGCGGACATAGATGTTGAACTCGGCCGATTTCGGCAGCGTCTCCTTGACGGTCGACGGCAGGCCGGCGCGCAGATTGATGTTGTAGCGCTCGCCGTGCTTGAGCCCCTCGACGCAGAGCTGCTTGTCTTCCGAGGTCAGCGCCGGCTTGTCGGTGCCGGCCAGCGCCAGATACGGCGCGAAGTCGGTGCGCTTGGCGAGGTCTTCGGAGAACTGGAAGCACGCCCGCGGCGACGCCGAGTCGGAATCCACGGTGTAGTCGAGCAGCCGGAAGCCATGATCGTCGCGCAGCTTCTCGTAGCGGCCGCGGACGTCCGCGACCTCGCGCAGGTCGAGCGACAGCCGCAGCGTATCGAGCGCCGGCCGCCACAGCCGCCGATCGGCCAGCGAGCGGCCGAGCACGGCGAGCGCGTCGGCCTCCTCGCCGGCATTGCCGGCGCGCTGATAGGCGATGTAGGCGGCGGTCGAGGCGCGCTCCAGCAGGAAGGTCTGTTCGGAACTGGTCGGCGCCTTGATCTGGAACACGGTCTTGGCGAGCCGCAGCCAATTGCTGCCGTCGGCCGGATCGACCGCCGCGATCTGCCCCATGATCTGCAGTCCACTGCGGTAATCCCCGCGCCGCAGCGCGGCGTCGGCATCGGTGCGCAGGCTCGCCGCCGGCTTGGCGACCGCCCCCGCCTCGCTCTTGATCTGGGCTTCCAGCTTGATCGCCGAATCCGCCAGGTCGTCCCGCTTGAAGGCCTTGTCGGCGGCCAAAGCGGAGGCGCTGCCGAGCGCCAGCGCCGTGCACAGCGCAATGGTGCGAACCCAACCGATCATGTCGAACTCCCCTGCCGCGCGCGAGCGCCGCGTTCCGAGACGAAAGCAAATGCCTGTAAAATGACGTCCTGATGGCGCGGCCCGACCCCGGCCGGGCGCACCGCTCTGCGCGCAGGGCCGTGACGGCCCGATGTCGATCGCCGATCCATCAGATTCGCATCTTCGCGTGCCCGCGCGCCGAACACAACGCGCCGCCCCTCTTGGACGCGGCAGCGCGGCAAATGGTTCGGGGATGGGTCCGGATTTCGGAAACGGCTGGGAGGTGTTGTCTCAGGGGCGGATTTTTTGTATCCGCGGTGCTAGAAGCTTCCCCAACGGTCCCATAGCTCAACTGGATAGAGTAGCGGATTTCTACTCCGCGGGTTGCAGGTTCGAATCCTGCTGGGATCGCCAGTAACGATGTTGAAGATTATCTTCCGTCAACCTCGATCACTTCATCAGTCCGTCCTCACCAGGGCCAGACTCTAGCTTCATTCGGAGCATCTCGAAGAGGCCACAGCAACCCGGCGCGAGTGTGCCGCGCGGCTGGGGAGCGCTTCTAAAGATGCTCGACCTCTACGTCACCCCATTTCTCTTTGAGGTATTCGGCTACGAGCCGGCGATGGCAATGGTGCGGCTTGTCTTCGCTGCACAGCAAGCAACCGCCATCCAGTCGAGAGCGATCGATGTTCTCGATCTTGCGTCGGGCCATGAGATCGAGGAATCGTTCTGCGTAGGCAGCCCATGACCCCTTGGCTTTTTTGTATTGGTCCAGCAAATCTTGCGTCGGCGCCAATTCGGATAGGTGCTCGTATCCAATTCCTGAAATCGACTTGGCGAAGAAGCAAAGATCATCCCTCTTCGCAAATCCTGCCAGCTGCGAAACATTGTTCAGGCGAACATCGATCAGCTTTTTGACATGCGCACGCGAAAGCCTCGTGAAGAATGCTTCAGCCGAAGTTTTCGTAAATCCAATTGTGAAAAGCTTCATTACGGGCCTCTCGCATATTTCTGTTCGGCACCTGCCGGCATCGACGACTCCGGCGACTGTTCACGATACGCGATTTCCTTTCCCTGCCGCGCAAATGCTTCGCTTACGACGACGTCATCGGTGCGGAACATATCGCTACCAGGAACCCGCAACATCGCGACCAACCTATCAACGGTACGCGCGTGATCTTCAATGCCGCCATCCGCAAGTATGTGCTTGATCGGCACCCCGTCCTCGAACAACGTCCGCGACACAAGAATGGTGCGATGGCAATCCAACGGTTCTTTCTCGGCGCACATCAAGGCCAATCGATAACGATGGGCTCCATCCTTCACTCTTTCGATGCCACGCTTGAACAGATCGGTTCGCGCCAGGAGATCGTACTGGACCTGGCCGTTGCGGTAGCAACTCATGTCTTCGCTGCGCGCCCCAAGCTCGGCGCCGAGAAACACATAGGCGATGTCCGTTTCGCGCAAGGCTTTCTTTAATGGCTCACGGTTGAACTGAGGGTTCATGCGGCTGTAAGGCCGCGAACGCACATCGCCGATTGCCGTGATGCCATGCTCCTTAAGCATGGCAATCAGCTTCTCGATCGTGTGGGTCGAATGCCCAATCGTATATACCGCGTCGACCATGCTTAGCCTATATCCGGTCGGGTGTGATGACGGCTGCCACCAGTTTCGTGGCCGAGCCGTTGAGGATCTCAGCCAGACTAACACAGAGACGCGATCCGTCCACAGCGTATGAACCGTCTGGTTTTGCAAGATATTTTGTCTCGATCCAAGGATCGGTCACGACGAAGTTGTAATCGGTTCCGTTCAGCTTGAATTTGGCTCGCACTTTTCGCGCCGTTCCGCCGCCGAACTTCGATTCTTCACCAACCACGAGTTCAAGCTGTGACGGCTTGATAAGAAGCAGAGACCCGTCAAGCGTCTTCGCCGTCTCTTCATTGACTTTGTCATTTAATCCGTGAAAGCTGTGATCGCCATCCGACCATAACGGTCCCGCGACCTTATCCGTCGCTTCGATGATCTGCTCCCAGGTGGCGCGTCCCTTCTTGGTCCAATAAAATCCGGGGTCGATTTGATGGTTCTCGGTCTGATGATCGCTCGGAGCTGCAGCGCTCATCGGCATGCGCACGATATCGAGGAGATCCGCTGAGACACCGTCCGCATATTTGGCATCTCGCTCCGCGATGGCGTTTGAACGCTTAGCATCGATTGGCCGCACCCAATGGCCCAATTTACCGACCTCTAATTCCTTGCCAGCAAAACAAGCCCCACCCGGTCTGCGGGAATTGGCAAGGCAGAGAATGGTTTTCGAATAATTTGGCCGCGGCATTGAAAATACTCCCCATCCCTAAGGTCGCGAATATAGAATAACACACGCCACAATTTAACGCCGCACCCCGATACTACGTCCTTGTTCCTACCAAGGTAGCAAATGAACGATCCGCGCCGACACCATTATGTGCCGCAATTCCATCAAAGACGGTTTGCTGATGCCAATGGGCGGCTTTGGATTTGGGACAAGACTACCGATCGAATATTTCAATCGACACCAGATTCAATCGCCGTAGAGACCGATTTCTATAGGCTGCATAAATATGAAAGGCTGGGACATGACCCATTTGTCATGGAAAAGCAGCTCGCGGAAATGGAAGGCCAAGTGTCTTTGATCACCGACCAGTGGCTTGATTGGCTGCGCGGCCTTAAGCTTGGAGCAAAAATTCCAATTCCCAAACCCAATCGAGAAATCATCGCTCGCTTTATGGCTGTGCAGTTCTTGAGGACCTCCGATACGCGCGACATCCTCTGCGCCATGTACCATGCGGAACATCCGGATAAGCCGCTCTCCGCAGAAGAAAAGGCAAATCTACATACGGACCTCATGTGGGATCTAGATCTCGTTGAGGGCATCGCTCGTCACATCGAAAACGCTATATGGATGTTTGCAAGAAACAATACCTCAACGCCGCTCATCACATCTGACAATCCGGTCGCCTTCAGGACCAAAGACAATTCTATGTGGCTTAAAGCAGGTTTCGTGTCGGATGGTACCTATGCGGTTTATCCTTTGGCACCCGACATCATCATGTTCTGCCACGAACGCCGATATTGGAGGGCTATCAAAAAGTTTGACAGTTGCCTGTCGTCAATCCCACTGACCGACGAAATGGTCCAGAGTGAAAACTCCGGCCAAGCCTTTATGGCAAGCCGGTTCATCATCTCATCGACCAACGATTTCGAATTCGTAAGGGAGTTTTCCGAGATGATCGGGACCGATATATACGCCGGACGAGATCAGGGGGCATAGTTCTCTTCGCGCTTCGCAAAATTTGCGATTCTTCGAGTCAGCTGGCCCACCGTTCAAGTCACACAAAAAGGCTCACCCCGCTTTTGAGGCCAGCAAAACCGACGGACTTTGACCTCGCTCGCAATCGCGGCTCGATAGATTAGGATCGAGCCAGCGCCGCTTCAGCTCACCGGCACCTTCGGCTTCCGATGTCTCACCGCCGGCGCAGCAACCGCCGGCGCCGCAGGCACCGGCTGCAGCGTCACCACCACCGGGTTCGGCTTGTGATCCATCGCCGCCCCCGTGGCGGCGTCGACGCCCATGCCGACGACACCGCCGAGCAGCAGGTTGCCCGCAAAGCCGGCCCCGCCGCCGCCGGAGATTTCGCGGGTGAGCGGGATGACCTGCGGCTCGTAGCCGGCCTTGCTGAGGCTGACCACGATGTCCGCGCTGCGGCTGACTTCGACGGCGCACGGCGTGACGCAGGAAAACGGGGCATCGGTTCCTGCGACATTGGCCAGCGCGCCGGAGGGCGTGGTCGCGATCGAAATGTTTTCCGTGGTGCCGCGCGTCACCGACGCACAGCCCGACAGCAGCAACGCGGCCGAAACCGCGCCAACCCATAGGCGCATCGTTAGTCCCCCATATACGGTGCCCCAGAGCGCAACCTTTCAGAGGGAATTCAAGACCTCGCCGACGGCAGAAGCCGCGTCTGAGACGCAGGATCAAATGTCTTTTGCGTTGTCCACATCACGCCCGGCCTCCTCCAGCGATGAGACCGTCGTTAGTCGAGGTCGCGGTGACCTCTCCCGCGGACGCGTCAGTCCAACAGCCAGCGCAGCGAATGGCGCAGGCGCTCGGTACCGTCTGTCTCGTACCAGCTGCCATGGGCGAAGATCACCCGCTGCGGCGTCCAGGCCAGCAGCCGGCGCGCGGCCGCCTTGGCGTCGTCGCGCCGCCGGTTCATCGCGAACCGGTAGTGCGCCGGGGCCATGCCGTCCGGCGCCGTCGCGCCCGCCAGCCGCGCCAGCGGACCCGCGATAGGCCCCAGTTTCGCGGGCTCGAGGTTCTCGACGAAGTCGGTGAGGATCAGCGTCTGCGTCGCGCGATGAAAGAACACCGCCTCGTTGACGCCGAAGCCGCCGGTGATCAGAAACTGCTCCACATCGGCCGCCCATGCGGCCGGCGGCGGCGACGCCAGATCCTCGTCCAGCACCACGCCCGATTTGATGACCGGCGCGCGTGTCCTCAGGCCGGGGACCGCCCACGTCCGGGCGCCCGGGCAGCGCTGCTTCCAGTCCTTCACGTACATCCAGTGCGCGATGTTGGGCGCGACGAGATGCGTGATCGGCCCGAGACGCTCGATCTCGGCTTTCAGCCGATCCGAATACGTCGTGGGCGAGTGCAGCCAGATCGCTCCCGATCGCAGCCGGATCACGGTCATCCGCACCGGCACTTCCAGCCCCATCGCGCTGAGCGGACCGCTGTCGACGATCCACACATCGTCCGCCACCGGCTTCAAGGTATCGATCGGCAAGTAAGCGACGGCTTCGGACATCGGGGCCTCATTCGGCGTGAGAGATCGGCAGCGGGAGACGGCGCGCTTGCCGGTCCCCGTGGCAGCAAGCCGCGCTTGATCTCTTCGTTCCGGTTCGGAACAGCGCGGGTTGCAGCGGCTTCCTCCTCCAGATCAAAGGAGTCCACCATGTCGATCGACGATTTCAAAAACACGTCGCCGGAATTTCTGCCGGAAGAGTTCTTCAACGGCCGTCTGGAAGGCTGGGGCGTGCTGGAGAGCCTGATCGGCGGGCTGCAGAAGCGCGCCACGATCACGGCCGAAGGCAAATGGGACGCCGCCACCCAGGCGGTGCATTTCACCGAGACCTATCGGTTCGACGACGGCCACGTCGATACGCTGCAATGGACGATCCGCAAGCTCGGGCCCGGAAAATACAGCGGCACCGAGCCGCGACTGGACGGTGAGGCCAGCGGCGAACAGGCCGGCTGCGCCTTCCATTGGCAGTACACGCGTGAAACGCCGCAGAAGGATGGATCGACCACCAAGCTGAATTTCGACGACTGGTTCTATCGGATCGACGCCACGGGCTGCATGGTGCGCGGCAGCGCCGGCCGTGCCGGCCTGCCCTTCGCCACCGCGCATGTGACGTATCGCAAGTTGAGCTGAGCAGATATGTGCGCAGCGGCCGCAACAGGCTGATTAGCGCTGAAGCTCTGGACGCAGCGGTGGGAGCCCCCGCTGCTAACTGGATGATGAGGTGGCTGCAGCGGGCCGCGGATTTTCGATGAGGTCCGCGGCGCGATCGAGCCCGTCGTAGAGTTGCTCGGCGGCGCCATAGGCGATGCCGTTGCGGCTCCAGCGGTTGCGCTTGCCCGCCGACATCGCCGCGCCGAGTGCCGCAGTCAGCGCCTCCTGGTCGAACGGGCTCGGGATTACCATGCCGGCATCGGCTTTGGTTACATGAGGCGCATAGCCGCATTCGGCCGTGGTGATCACCGGCAGGCCGTTGATCAGGCTCTCGACGATCACGGTGCCCGTGGTGTCGTAGCGCGCCGGATGCACGAGCAGATCGGCCGCGGCCATCAGTTCGGGAATGTCGGCGCGGTAGCCGAGCATCTCGACACGATCCGCGACGCCGACGCCGCGCGCCCAGCCGCGCACCTGCCCGGCCTGCTTGCTGTTCGGCTGAATGCCGGCGATCGCGAGGCGGGCCTGCGGGATGCCCTTCATCGCAACCAGCGTACGGTCCAGCCCCTTCACGTTCGGCTGGTTGGCGATCGCCAGCCATAGCAAGGTCTCCTCGCCGATGCCGAGGCTGTCGCGCAGCCGCTCGCGCGTGCCATCGGTGCGAAACTCCGGATGCCGCCGGGCGCGATCGATGGTCGGCGGCAACACTTCGATCCGCCGCGGCTCGGTCGACCACGCGGCGCGGAAGTCGCGCGCCTGGTTGGCGCTCAGCAGCAGGCAGGTGGTTTTCTGCCCCTGCTTGAAGCTCGACGCCTCGAGCCGCAGCTGCGTCCGCCGGCGGGAACCGAGGCCTGCCAGCCAGCCGACGCGGCGCACCGCAAGGCACGGATCGGCGCAGTAGATCACATCGAGGTCGAGCAGCTTGCCGAAGCCGACCAGCCTGTCGAACTGCCCGGCGCAGCGCCGCACCACCGCCTCGGCGAATTTCAGATCGCGGCGGTGATTGCTGAGCGCAAGATTGCGCAGCAGCTCGACCTTCAGCCCGGCCGGGATCTCGCCCTTCTGGCGCTCGGCGAAGATCGTCACGTCATGGCCGCGTTCCGCCAGACGCGCGGCCAGGGCCATGCAGTCGCGCTGCAGACCTCCGGCCGAAAACAGGGTGACGATGGCGAAGGCAATCTTCATGAATTCACTTTCGGAACCGGCCCGGCGGCAGGGGCGCACCCTTGCTCAGAACTGCCGGCTCCGCAACAAATAGGCCGGGATCGCCAGCCCCGCTCCGATCGCGCCGACGATCGACACCACGCGAATGAACGCCTGCGCAGACGCGACAAGCTGGCTCATCGAGTGCCCCGAGGTGTCGGCCGCGACCGACATGTAGCCGAGCATCGCCTGACCGAAGAACGCGCCGGGCACCATCGGGATGCATCCGGCCAGCGCAATCGCATTGCAGGCCGGGCCGAGCCAGCGCCGCAGCAGGATCGCCGCGCAGGAGGTGCCGGCCGCGGCGAGAAACGTCGCCGCCTCCAGGCTCACGCCGGATTTCTGGCTGACGGTGCGGATGGCGAGCGCCAGCGCGCCGGCGATCGCGCACCAGACCAGCGGCCGGCCGCCGAAATTGAACAGCACGCCGAAGCCGGCCGCGGCAACCGCGCCGAACGCGGCCTGATGCGCCAGATACGGAAGCATCGCGGCGAGATCCTGGGTCACGTCGGAATCCTCAAGACGAATTCGGCGAGCCACAGACCGGTCACCGCGAACACCATGATCATGATCACCCACACGGCGCGCGCGCTGCCCATGGTCGGATAGCCGTCGAGCACGTCGGTCTGCGCATTGGTCGAGGGCACGCCAGGCACCAGCAGCAGGATCGAGGCCATCATCGCGAGCTGCACGGTGCCACTGCCGGCGAGCCGGGCACCGAGACCGCCCAGCGAAGCGGCGACGCAGCCGATGATCGCCGCAACGACGAACACATTGGTGCGGCGGCCGAGCAGCCAGTGCCGCAGCCCCTGCCCGATGCTCGCCGCAGCCAGCATCGGCACGAAGGACGGCCAGTCGGCGCCGAGCAGCCTCCCGAACGCGGCGCAGGCCGCACCGGTCGCGACCGCCACCAGCCACCACGGATGCCGCGGCGTGTCGCGCAGCAGGCGGTCGAGTTCGCGTTCGATGTCCTCGGGCGTCATGCCGCCGCGCGATGCGCGCACCACCAGATCGCGCACTGCGAAGTCGAGCCGGTGGTTCACCCCGTGCGGCCCGATCTGCATCATGCGCGTGATCGTGGTGCGGCCGCGCTCCAGCGTGATTTCGAACGAGGCGTAGCCCGAGCGCATCCCCATCACCTCGACGCCGAGGCCGCTGGCGATCATCTGCGCGCCCTCATGCACCACGCGCACCGATGCGCCGCTCTGCGCCAGGATCGCCCCGACGCGCAACGTCACATGCGCGATGCGATCCAACGACAAATGGTGAGGTAAATTTACTTCGGAGGTATCGGGCTGACTATTCATCTCGCAACATCGGATTCGCAGGCATTCAACACGAAGCGACCCCGCAACACCATGACGACCGTCGGCGAGTCCAGATGCCAATCGCGCGCAGCGCGGACAATATTACCGCTAGGTAGTTCAGTCGTTGTGATGTGGCGCGTTTGATAGCGATCAGTTCCAATTCCTCGACGCCGGACTATGCTGAATTTGTTTCGGCCTGACGCCATTTCGAGGAATGAGGTTGCCCATGAAAATTCCGACCTTGGCCGTGGCGCTCGTCGCTGCCGCCGTGATCATTTTCGCCGCCAAGAACTCGAAGCATGAGGAGACCGTCGCCGGCGATCCATCTGAGGGCGTGGTGGCTCAGGCCGCCGTCAGCCCGGTGAAGACTCTCACCTCGTCGAGCTGCGCCGCGGACGGCTGTCCGACGTCGTGTGAGGCTGGCGACACGCTGCTGTCGGCAATCTGCGTCAGCGGCACCAAGGGCCGCTTCGCCGATACGCTGCGGGTGGAGAAAGGCGCCCTCACCGCCACCTGCGGCACCACCGCCAGCAGCATCCTGGTGTATTGCGGACGGCCGTGAGCCGAACGCGTCGATGCAGCCGCCCGCAGGCGCGAGCGGCTGCATCGACGATCAATCACGTCAGCCCTTCACGCCGAGCAATTCGACCTCGAAGATCAGCGTCGCATTCGGCGGGATCACGCCGCCGGCGCCGCGCGCGCCATAGCCGAGCTCCGGCGGGATGATCAGCGTGCGCTTGCCGCCGACCTTCATGCTGGCGACACCCTCGTCCCAGCCCTTGATGACGCGGCCCATGCCGATCGGGAATTCGAACGGCTCGTTGCGGTCGACCGACGAGTCGAATTTCGCGCCCTTGGCGCCGTTCTGATACAGCCAGCCGGTGTAGTGCATCACGCAGATCTGGCCGCGCGTCGGCGTTGCGCCGGTGCCGACCTTGGTGTCCTCGACCTTGAGGCCCGACGGCGTGGTGACGATGTTGGCGGGTTCGGACATGGCGGGTGTACTCGGCAAGGTAGCCACGGCCACCGACACAGCGGCGACGACGGCGAAAGCCAGCGGAGCGCCGGCGGGAAAAGCGAAACGCATCGGATTGTCCTTCGGGAAGATCGACGTCGTCGCGGATGAGGCCCGGTTGTAGCGGTTCGGCGGCCACGCCACAACCGCGCCGGACGCGCCCGTTCCGCGCGCCCCTCGATCCGATCAACCGGCGGACCGGCCGGCGCGGCCCGCTCGAACTCAGGGCGTCGCCTGCCCGCTCTAGTCGCGGAACGCTGACATCCAGTCGCCCAGCTTGTAATTGACGCCGAGCGATACGGTCTGCAGCCGATTGTTTTGCGGCGCGAGATTGACGCCGGCCAATGCCGGCGGAGCCGAGGTGCTGAACACCGACGACGCACCGAAATCGAAGTACTTGTATTCGAGCGCCATCGACCACGCCGGCGCCAGCGCGTATTCGAGACCGCCGCCGACCGTCCAGCCCCAATTGGTTCTGGTGTTGGTGAGGATCGACCCGCCGACGCCGATGGTGTTGAACTGATCCTGCTGACGGTCCCACGCCGCACCGCCCTTGACATAGAGCAGCGTGCGATCGAACGCGTAGCCGCCGCGAGCCGTGAAGGCGCCGATCGCATCGATCCTGCTGCCGCAGTTGAAGCCGGCCGTTACCGGATCCGGATACACGCCGAAGCACGTATTGGTGCCGCTGATGTTCGCCCAGTTCGCCGAGGCTTCGGCGCCGGTGACCAGATCGCCGAACTGATAGTTCGCGCCGATCTGGCCGCCGAGCAATGCACCGCCCATGTCGACCCGATCGCCCGTCGGAGCGGTCGGAAAAGGATCGGCGTAGGTGGTACGGCCCCAGCCCGAGCCGACGCTTGCGCCGACGTAGAGTCCGGTCCAATTCACCGGCGCGGTCTGCGGCGGCGCCTTGGCGATGCCGCGCGAGGCGGCCTCTGCCGTCTCGACATCGCCGAACTTGTACGAGGTCTGCACGAAGCCGCCGTAGCGCTCGGAATAGAACTGCATCGGCGCGACGGCCGTCTCGCCGGGGAAGATCGTACTGGCGCTGTTGGTCGCGAAGTACCAATAGCGCCCACCGACGCCGACGCTGAATCGATCGGTGACGGCATAGGACAGGATGGCTTCGAACTGCGTGCCCCACCCGTGGCCGGTCTCCGCCTGCGGATTGATGTCGGCCCGGAACCAGTGATTATCGAAACCGGCGCGATTGACGTAGGGCAGATAGGCCGCATCGACCTCCAGCCGCAGCCGCTCGCTCAGCGGCGCGCGGACGTTGAAACCGAGCGCGACTCCGCGCCAGGATTCGGTTTCGCTGAGGCCAAGAAATCGGGAGGGGGTCGTTACACCGCAGGTGGTGTCGGTGGCGATCTGGAGGCAGCCGAACCCGTTGCCGGTCTGGTAGAGAGACCGATAGCCGACAAAGCCACCGAGCTTGCGGCCGCCATCGTTGATGAAGTTGTAGCCGACATCCGCGCTGCCGAAGGCGAGCCGGCCATTCCGCATGTTCGAGATCGTGTTGGAGTACGTCACCAGGTTCGGGAAGTCTTCGTCGTTGAGCTGGCCGCCGACGAGATGGCCGAGGCCGAGATTCGCCTTGGCGAACACACCCGAGGTGTGATCGAAGCGGACGAACGACTCCAGCGAATGGCCGGTCTGATTGGCATAGATCAGGCGGGAGTTGAGCCGGCTCGGCGAGGTGTTGTCGTTCAGATCCTTCTGCATCCGCCCGGAACTGCCCCAATAGCGCGTGCCGGCTTCGACCGACCAGCCGAGCGGCAGCGTCGGCGCCTTGACGAACAGCGGCGTGGCCGCGCCCGCTTCCAGCATCGGGGCGCCCCAGCCGAGCCGATAGTTGATGCCCGCCTTCACCAGATCCAGTTTCTGGTTGAAGCCGACCACCGAGGCGTTGCCGAACTGATCGGCGTAGCGGGTGTCGCGCATGCCGAAATCGACGTGGTTGTATTCGACGAAGGCCGAGAGGTTCTGGCTCAGCGCGTATTCGAGGCCGGTACCGGTCATCCAGCCCCAGTGCGTCCCGCTCTCGGTGAAACGGCTGGCGAAGCCGGACTGTTGCGCCTCGCTGTTGCCGGTGGCCCAGGCGGCGCCGGCCTTGCCGTAGATCAGCAGATTGCCCCAGCTCTGCCCGAAGCGGCCGGCGACGGTGCCCAGCGAGGTGATGGCATTGTGGCAGACGAAGTTGATCCCGACGACGACATTGGTGGCGCATTTCGCATAGCCGCCGATATCCGCCGCAGCCGCCGACGCCTCGACGCCGAGTACCCAGCGCCCGACCTGCAGATTGGCGCCGATCTGTCCACCGCCGAACAGCCCCGAACTGTCGCCATTGCCGGGGAAGCCACCCGACGACGAGACCGCGAGCAGCGCGCCGTTCGCGGACTCCCATTGATTACGGCCGAAGCCGCCGCCGGCCTGCGCGCCGATGTAGACGCCGGTCCAGCTCCATTGCGGCAACGGCACGCCGGGAGCCGGTGCCGCGCTGATCGACGCGGCCCCCAGGCGATAGTTCAGACCGACTTTGACCAAGTGTGCCGTCTGGCCGACCGTGACATCGGACGTCGCGCCGAACTGGTCCGTCATCGCCAGCGAGCGGCTGCCGAAGTCGGCGTAGTCGTACTCGATCTTGGCGGACAGGCCCGGCAGGAAGGCATATTCGGCGCCGAGACCGATCAACCATCCGGCGCGGGTCTCGGAGCCGTCCAAAACGGCGGAAGCTCCGCCGCTCGCCATCCGGCGTTTGACATCCGCCCAGGCTGCACCTGCCTTCGCATAAAGCAGGAAATCACTGGCCGCGAAGCCGAACCGCGCTGCCACGGTCCATAGATCATCCATCCGGGTCGTGCAGGCGAACGCGCCGCCCAGGCACCCGGCTACACCGCCGATCGTGCCGAAACTCGCGTCGGCCTCCAAGCCATAGACGAAGCGTCCCGCCTGAAAATTATAGCCGGCCTGAAATCCCGAAATCGCATTGCCGCTGACGCCATGGCCGTAAAATGGAAGCGGCTGCGGCGGAAGCGCCAGCACCGGCCCTGACGCGCTCGTCCAGGCGTTGTCCGAGGCCACGGCACCGACATGCGCGCCGACATAGAAGCCGCTCCAATCCGCCACGGCGGCGGCTCCAGGGGGCGCCTTGACGACGGGGACCCGGGCCAGCGGCACATCAGCGGCGTGGGCCGCGCCGAACCACACGACGACCGCGCACGCGCTCGCCCACCCGGCTCCAATCCTCATCATTCCCAAGCCCCCAAACCACACCCACATACCGACGAACACGATTCTTCCCGCAAATGCCACTGCCTACGGCCAGCAGGCAGAGGGAACCTGAAATTGCTCACTGACTTTGCCAGTGCGTTCGCGAGTTCCTCAGATCGAGATCGGACTTCCCCGCGGCTCAACCGCTGGCGCGCGCAACTAACTACCAAGCAGTGCGGCGCAGCATCCCGAGCTGCGTTGCACTGCGGCGCATAATAGTCGCCACAAATCGGCCTGCTGATCACGCGCCGGCTTGACCACCCGCCGACGCAGGCGGTAGCCATCACAACCAACAAACAAATTCCCGGGAGAGAAATGATGATCTCACGTCGCCATGTCGTCGCGACCATGCTGGCCGCGCCTGCGGTCCTGCGGTTCGGAACCGGAACCGCACACGCCGCGACGACGCTGAAGATCTCACATCAGTTTCCCGGCGGCACGATCGACAAGGGCGACTTCCGTGACCGGCTGTGCCGGATGTTCGCGGCCGAAATCAGCAAGCGCTCCGGCGGCGATTTGGTCGGCGAAGTCTATCCCGGCTCGTCGCTGATCAAGACCAACGCGCAGTTCTCGGCGATGCGCAAGGGCGCGCTGGATCTGTCGCTGTATCCGATGCCCTATGCGGGCGGCGAAGTGCCGGAGACCAATATCGGCCTGATGCCGGGCCTGGTCGAAACCTACGATCAGGGCCTCGCCTGGAAGACCAAGCCGATCGGCAAGGCGCTGACCGACTTCCTCGCCGACAAGGGCATCATGCTGATCAGCTGGGTGTGGCAGGCCGGCGGCGTCGCCAGCCGCAACAAGCCGCTGCTCGCGCCGGAAGACGCCAAGGGGCTGAAGGTGCGCGGCGGATCGCGCGAGATGGACATGGTGCTGCAGCAGGCCGGCGCCGCGGTGCTGTCGGTGCCGTCGAACGAAATCTACGCCGCGATGCAGACCGGCGCCTGCGACGCCGGCATCACTTCCTCCACCAGCCTGATCTCGTTCCGGCTCGAAGAAGTCGCCAAGCATCTGACCTCGGGCGCAGACGCGTCGTACTGGTTCATGCTCGAGCCGCTGATGATGTCGAAGGCGATCTTCGACAAGCTGCCGAAGAACCATCAGGACATCATCCTCAGCGTCGGCACCGAGCTCGAAGCGTTCGGCCGCAAAGGCGCGCAGGACGACGATATCGAAGTCGCCAAGGTCTACGAGAAGGCCGGCGCCAAGGTACAGAAGCTCGACATCGCCACGGTCGAGAAATGGCGCGTGATCGCGCGCGACACCGCGTGGCCGGACTACGCCAAGAAGAGCGCCACCTGCGCCAACCTGCTCAAGCTGGCGACCGACGCCGCATGATGCATGGTCCTGCCGCGGGTCAGGCCGACCCGACCAGCGCCGCCCATCGCGAGACGGGCGGCGTGCTCGGCCACGCGCTGGCGTGGGTCAACCGCGCCATCCTGCTGGCCGCCGCGCTAGCGCTGATCGCCGCGTGCGGCATCCTCAGCTACAGCGTGGCGGTCCGCAGCCTGTTTCACAGCGCCACCTATTGGCAGGACGAAGCCGCGGTCTTTCTGCTGGTCGGCGCCACCTTCCTCACCGCCGCCTTCGTGCAGAGCCAGCGCGGCCATATCGGCATCGAGGCGTTCACCGGGCTGCTGCCACCGCTGGTCAATCGCATCCGGCTGTTGCTGGTCGATATCGCCAGCCTCGCCTTCTGCGCATTTTTCGCCTGGAAGTCGTGGACGCTGACACATGAGGCCTGGGTCGATGGCCAGGTCTCGAACTCGATCTGGTCGCCTCCGCTCGCCATCCCCTATGCGCTGATGGCCGCCGGCATGACGCTGCTGTGCCTGCAGATCGCGCTGCAGATCGCTCAAGCGCTCAAGAATTGGAATCGCTCGTGACAGTTCTCGGCATTGGGATCAGCTACGGTCTCGCGACTCTGGTCGCGATGTTCTCCGGCATGCCGATCGCGTTCGCGCTCGGCGCCGTCGCGCTGGTGTTCATGGCGATCTTCATGCCGTCGGCGTCGCTCGATACGGTGACGCAGAACGTCTACGAGGAAATGGCCTCGATCACGCTGCTGTCGATCCCGCTGTTCATCCTCAAGGGCGCGGCAATCGGCAAGTCGCGCGCCGGCCAGGATCTGTACTCAGCCCTCCACGCCTGGCTGCACAAGGTCCCCGGCGGGCTTGGCGTCGCCAACGTGTTCGCCTGCGCGCTGTTCGCCGCGATGGCCGGCTCGTCACCGGCGACCTGTTCGGCGATCGGCTCCGCCGGCATCCCGGAGATGCGCAAGCGCGGTTACTCCGGCGGCTTCGCGGCCGGCATCATCGCGGCCGGTGGCACGCTCGGCATCCTTCTGCCGCCGTCGATCACCATGATCCTGTTCGCGGTCGCGGCCGAGAAATCGCTCGGCCGGCTGTTCCTCGCCGGCATCGGCCCCGGCCTGCTGCTGGTGACGCTGTTCGGCATCTATGCGGTGATCCGGTTCCGCAAGGAATACGCCACGGCGAAGCGCGCCTATGAACAAACCGGCGCGACCTCGCCGATCCTGACCGACGAAAAGTTCACCATGGCGCAGCGCTTCGGCGCGCTGCCGCGGGTGCTGCCGTTCATCATCCTGCTCACCGGCGTGATGATCGCCCTGTATGGCGGCTACGCCACGCCGTCCGAAACCGCCGGCCTCGGCGGCCTGCTGGCGCTGCTGCTGATCGCGATGATCTACGGCGTGTGGCGACCCAGCGACCTCGCGCCGATCATGACCTCGACGGTCCGCGAGTCGACCATGCTGATGATGATCATCGGCATGTCGCTGCTGTACTCCTACGTGATGAGCTATTTGCACATCTCGCAGTCGGCAGCCGAGGCGATCGTGGCGATGAACCTGCCGCGCTGGGAACTGCTCGCCGCGATCCTGCTGCTGGTGGTGATGCTCGGCTTTTTTCTGCCCCCGGTGTCGATCATCCTGATGACCGCCCCGATCATCCTGCCGCCGCTGCGCGCCGCCGAATTCGACATCATCTGGTTCGGCGTGGTGATGACCATCGTGATGGAGATGGGCCTGATCCACCCGCCGGTAGGCCTCAACATCTTCGTCATCCGCAACGTCGCCCCCGACATCCCGCTCAGCGACGTGATCTGGGGCACGCTGCCGTTCGTTCTGCTGATGATGCTGGCCGTGCTGCTGCTGTGCTTCTTTCCGGGGATCTCGACCTGGCTACCAGATCTGGTGATGGGCCCGGAGAGCGCACGCTGACCTCGTGCCCCGGACAAGCCGCGGCACGCAGTGCCGCTGCGCAGATCCGGGGCCCCGGTTCCTTCGCTCGCGCCGCTAACCGGGGTCCCGCATCTGCGGCGCAGCGCTATGCGCTGCACCGCGTGCGGGACACGGATGGTGATCGCTAACTCGCCCGCTTCTTCTTAGCGTTCAGCGCATTGACGACGCGGCTGACCGGCGGTCGCCCAAGCAGCGACGCAATGCCGTTAGTCGCGGCGATCAGCTTCTCCATGTCGACGCCCGTCGATACGCCCATGCCTTCCAGCATGTAGACCACGTCCTCGGTCGCGACGTTGCCGGTGGCGCCCGGCGCATACGGGCAGCCGCCGAGGCCGCCGGCGGCGCTGTCGATGACGCGGGCGCCCTCTTCCAGGCCGGCATAGAGATTGGCGAGCGCCTGGCCGTAGGTGTCGTGGAAATGCATCGCCAGCGACGCCATCGGCACTGCGTCGGCACAGGCGCGTAGCAGCTCGCGGACCTTCTTCGGCGTGCCGACCCCGATGGTGTCGCCGAGCGAGACTTCGTAGCAGCCGAGATCGCGCAGCGTGGTGGTGACATCGACCACCGCCTGCACCGGCACATCGCCGTCGAACGGACAGCCGAGCACGCAGGACACGTAGCCCCGAACCTTGACGCCGTCCGCCTTGGCGCGCGCGATCACCGGCTTGAAGCGCTCGATCGACTCCGCAACCGTGCAATTGATGTTGGCGCGCGAAAACCCTTCCGACGCCGAAGCGAACACCGCGATGACCTGCGCTCCCGCGGCGCGCGCGGCCTCGTAGCCCTTCTCGTTCGGCACCAGCACGTGGAATTCGCCGGGCAGCTTCAGCGAAGCGCGCAGCACCTCGTCGGAGCCCTGCATCTGCGGCACCGCCTTCGGCGACACGAACGCGCCGACCTCGACGGTCGACAGCCCCGCTGCGACCAGCGCGTCGACAAAGGCGATGCGGTCCGCAACACTGACCGGCGTCTTCTCGTTCTGCAGCCCGTCGCGCGGGCCGACTTCGACGATGCGGATGGTGTCGGTCATGAACAACTCCGAAGTATCAAGTCATGCCCGGCCTTGTGCCGGGCATCCACGTCTTTCGGCGGAAAGACGCACGAAGACGTGGATGGCCGGGACGAGCCCGGCCATGACGGAAAATTACGACTCGGCGTCCGGCTCGAGTTCGGCGAGCTCGGTGCCTTCGGCAACAATGTCGCCAACCTTGCACTTCAGCGCCTTGAGCGTGCCGGCAAACGGCGCGCGCAGGGTCTGCTCCATCTTCATCACCTCGAGCGTCAGGATCGCGTCGCCCTTCTGGAGCTTCGCGCCCTGCTCGGCCAGCAACGCCACCACGGTACCGGGCAACGGCGCGACGATCTTGTCCTCGCCAAACGCTTCCTCGCTCTCGCCGCCGAACGGATCGACGAGGTGGAGGTCGAAGCGACCGTTCTTCGTGCGGACATAGAGGTCCTGCCCATCCACAACGGCGGCAATGCGCGAGCGCACGCCGTCCAGCAGCAGATCGATGCCCTCACTATTCGCCGACGACGCGAACGCGAGCTCGCGCCCGTCGATCGTCAAAGTCGAAGCGGCGCTGCCATAGCTGAGCAGCACCGGATGATCTTTGTGCTCATGTCCCTGCCCGCGCCGGAATACGAAGCTGCGCTTGCGGCGTCCCACCGGCATCCAGCCCGACGCGCGCCACGGCGACGCCGCGTCCGTCTTGGCCGCCTCGTCCTCGCTGCGGAGGATCGCCGCGACGGCTGCGGCGAGTTCAAGATCGCCGAGCGTGTCCGGCGTCGCGGTCAACGCCGCCAGTTGGCGCTCGATGAAGCCGGTGTCGATGGCGTTGGCGCGCACCTCGGGATGCGTCACCAGCGCCGACAGGAACGGAATGTTGGTGGTGACGCCGCGGACGTCGGTCTCATTGAGGCCGCGGTCCAGCCGATCGATCGCCGCCGCGCGAGTCGGCGCCCAGGCGATCACCTTGGCGAGCATCGCGTCGTAATACGGCGACACGCTGTCGCCGGCGCGATAGCCGGCGTCGATGCGCAGGCCGTCCGTTTCCGCCGGCGTGCGCCAGGTGGTGATCTTGCCGACCGACGGCATGAAGTTCTTCGCCGGAATCTCCGCATAGACCCGCGCCTCGATGGCGTGGCCGTTGAGCTTGAGTTGATCCTGCTTGAGCGGCAGGGCTTCGCCGAAGGCGACGCGGAGCTGCCATTCGACCAGATCGACGCCGCTGATCAGCTCGGTGACCGGATGCTCGACTTGCAGGCGCGTGTTCATCTCGATGAAGAACACATCCTTGCCGTCGGACACGAATTCGATTGTGCCGGCGCCGACGTAGTTGACCGCGCCGGCCGCGCGCCGCGCTGCTTCGCAGACTTTCTCGCGCCCGGCGGCATCGAGCGTCGGCGACGGCGCCTCCTCGATCACCTTCTGGTGGCGACGCTGCAGCGTGCATTCGCGTTCGAACAGCGACACCAGATTGCCGTGGCTGTCGCCGACGATCTGCACCTCGATGTGGCGCGGATTGTCGACGTACTTCTCGATCAGCAGCGTGTCGTCGCCGAACGCCGCCTTGGCCTCGCGCTTGGCGCTGGCGATCGCGTCGCTGAGTTCGTCCGCCTTGCGCACCACCCGCATGCCACGGCCGCCGCCGCCGGCCGAAGCTTTGACCAGCACTGGAAAGCCGATCTTGTCGGCTGCTGCCGTCAGCGTCGCGTCGTCCTGCGCGGCGCCGTGATAGCCCGGCACCAGCGGTACGCCGGCCTTTTCCATCAGCGCCTTGGAGCCCGACTTCGAGCCCATCGCGGTGATCATCTGCGACGTCGGGCCGACGAACACGAGACCGGCGTCGGCGCAGGCCTGGGCGAATTCGGCGCTCTCCGACAGGAAGCCGTAGCCCGGGTGCACCGCTTCGGCGCCGGTCTGTTTCGCGGCTTCGATGATCCGCGCGATATTCAAGTAACTGTCGGCCGCCTTGGCCGGGCCGAGCAGCACGGCGTCGTCGGCCTCGCTGACATGCAGCGCACCGGCGTCGGCTTCGGAATACACCGCGACGGTGCGCAGGCCCATGGCGCGCGCGGTGCGGATGACGCGGCAGGCGATCTCGCCGCGGTTGGCGATCAGGAGCGTGCGAAAGCGCCGATACAGGGCTGTGCTGGTCATCATCAGATCCTGCTCATCACATCCGGAACAGGCCGAACTTGGTCGGCTCGATCGGCGCATTGCTGGAGGCGGACAGGCCTAGCCCCAGCACCAGCCGCGTGTCGGCAGGATCGATCACGCCGTCGTCCCACAGCCGCGCCGTCGCGTAGTACGGGCTGCCCTGCGTCTCGTATTGCGCACGGATCGGCGAGCGGAATTCCTCTTCCTCCTCCGTGCTCCAAGCGCCGCCCTTGGCCTCGATGTTGTCGCGGCGCAGCTGGCTCAGCACCATCGCGGCCTGCTCGCCGCCCATCACCGAGATGCGCGCGTTCGGCCACATCCACAAAAAGCGCGGCGAGTAAGCGCGGCCGCACATGCCGTAATTGCCGGCGCCGTAGGAGCCGCCGATCACCACGGTGAACTTCGGCACATTGGCGGTCGCGACCGCCGTCACCAGCTTGGCGCCGTCGCGGGCGATGCCGCCGGCCTCGTACTTCTTGCCGACCATGAAGCCGGTGATGTTCTGCAGGAACACCAGCGGAATGCCGCGCTGGCAGCACAGCTCGATGAAATGCGCGCCCTTCAGCGAAGACTCGCTGAACAGGATTCCGTTGTTGGCGATGATGCCGACCGGGAAGCCCCAGATGTGCGCGAAGCCGCACACCAGCGTGGTGCCGTACAGCTTCTTGAACTCGTCGAATTCGGAGCCGTCGACGATCCGGGCGATGATATCGCGCACGTCGAACGGTTTACGCTGTTCGGCCGGCACGATGCCGTAGAGCTGCTCCGCCGGATACAGCGGCTCGCGCGGCTCACGCATGTTCAGCACCGGCCGCTGCGGCGGCTTCAACGTGCCGACGATTTTCCGCGCGATGCCGATCGCATGGGCGTCGTTCTGCGCGTAGTGATCGGTCACGCCGGACTGCCGCGAATGCACATCGGCGCCGCCGAGTTCTTCGGCGCTCACCACCTCGCCGGTCGCGGCCTTCACCAGCGGCGGACCGCCGAGGAAGATGGTGCCCTGGTTGCGAACGATGATGCTCTCGTCCGACATCGCCGGGACGTAGGCGCCGCCCGCGGTGCAGGACCCCATCACCACCGCGATCTGCGGAATGCCCTGCGCCGACATGTTGGCCTGGTTGAAGAAGATACGGCCGAAATGCCGCTCGTCGGGAAACACCTCGTCCTGCTGCGGCAGGAAGGCGCCGCCGGAATCGACCATGTAGATGCACGGCAGATTGTTCTGCCGCGCGATGTCCTGCGCGCGCAGATGCTTCTTCACCGTCAGCGGATAATAGGTGCCGCCCTTCACGGTGGCGTCATTGGCGACGATCATGCATTCGCGGCCTTGGACGCGGCCGACCCCGGTGACGATCGAGGCCGAATGCACGTCGCCCCCGTAGAGGCCGTTGGCCGCCAGCGGCGACAATTCGAGGAAGGCTGTGCCCGGATCCAGCAGCAGGTCGACGCGGTCGCGGGCGAGCAGCTTGCCGCGCGCGGTGTGCTTGGCGCGGGCCGCTTCGCCGCCACCGCCGGCAACGGCTGCGAGCTTGTCCTTCAGCTCCGCCACCAGCGCGCGCATAGTCTCGCTATTGCGCGTGAAATCGGCCGAGCCGGGATCGATCTTGGAATGCAGGGACATGGCGTTTCCGGCAGTTCTGGGTCGCTTCGGGCGAAGCGTTGGGCGCATGGTTCACCGCGCAGGCGCGGGATGCAACCCTAACCTCACGTCGTCGGATGTATGCGCGGAGATTAGCAATCGGGCGCTCGGCGGGCTTGTGCCGAGAGGTTATGAGGCCGGGCGGAGATTTGGCCCGGCCTGATTAAGGCTCGATTCTGGAGAGGCTGGCTGCGGACGGCGAAGCGTCCGCGAACCCCCGGTCAGTGCGTCCAGGGCTCCGGCCGGCGGAACGCGAAATTGTCCGCATAGGCGGCGCGGCGGCGCGCCGGGTCCTTCGGCTCGATAACTTGGTATGGGATGCCCTCGCGCTCGCAATAGGCGATGGCTTCCTCGCGGGTGTCGAAGCGCAGGCTGATCTGCTGCTGCATGTCGCTGGACGAGGTCCAGCCCATCAGCGGCTCGATCTGCCGGGGCAGCTCGGGTTCGTAGTCGAGCTGCCAGTCCCGCGTCTTCGCGGTCCCGGACTGCATGGCGTTCTTGGCGGGCTTGAAGATCCGTGCGGTCATCGAAGGTTCTGGCCTGTCAGGTGCGGCATTGCGGCGGTTTGGTGAAAACGCGGCTCATCGTGTAACGTTCAAGGCCGCGAAAGCCGAGCGATCATGATCGATCCCGTCAATCTTGATCGATCGCTCCGCGACTTGGTTTCTGATCGGGTATATTCCCTCCCCGGCGTCGTGACAATCGAGCAGTCCCGGACCACATTGATTTCGTGAACAAACGGACGGCGGCTTCATGCAAATTCAGGCAATTCTCCCGGGCAAGGGGCGCGACCTGCGGCTGGACCTGTTCCGCGGCGTCGCCAACTGGGCGATCTACCTGGATCACATCCCAGACAACGTGGTGAACTGGATCACCACCCGGAACTACGGCTTTTCCGACGCCGCGGACCTGTTCGTCTTCATCTCCGGCTACACCGCCTCGTTCGTCTACGCCAAGATGATGCTGGAGCGCGGCTTCATCGTCGGGGGCACACGCCTGACCAAGCGGGTCTGGCAGCTTTACGTCGCCCACATTGTGCTGTTCGTGATCTACATCGTGGCGATCGGCTATGTCGCCCAGCGCTTCAGCGATCCCGACATTATCAACGAGTTCAACGTCGCCGGCCTCGTCGACAGCCCGATCGAGACGCTGCGCCAGGGCCTGCTGCTGAAGTTCAAACCCGTCAATCTCGACGTGCTGCCGCTCTATATCGTGCTGATGGGCCTGTTCCCGCCGGTGCTGTGGCTGATGCTGCGCCGCCCCGACGCGGTGATGATCTCCTCGTTCGCGCTGTACTTTGCCGCCCGGCACTATGGCTGGAATCTGCCCGCCTATCCGGCCGGGACCTGGTACTTCAACCCGTTCTGCTGGCAGTTGCTGTTCGTGTTCGGCGCCTGGTGCGCGCTCGGCGGCACCACGCGGTCGCGCTCGATCATCAATTCGCGTGCGATGCTGTGGTTCTGCATCGCCTACATGCTGTTCGCGCTGGTGATGACGATGGCCGGCCGGTTTCCGGCGCTGGGCGAGCTGTTCCCTACCTGGCTGTTCGACGCTTTCAATCCGAACGACAAGACCAACCTCGCGCCTTACCGCTTCCTGCATTTCGCCGTGCTGGTGGTGCTGGTGATCCGGTTCGTGCCGAAAGAATGGGAAGGCCTGAACTGGCCGATCTTCGATCCACTGATCAAATGCGGCCAGCAGTCGCTGGCGGTGTTCTGCGTCGGCGTGTTCCTGTCCTTCGTCGCGCATTTCGAATTGCTGATGAGCTCCGGCTCGCTGCTGGCGCAGATCATCGTCAGCGTCTCCGGCATCGCGATGATGACGCTGGTCGCTTATTACATCACCTGGTCGAAGAAGCAGGACAAGCCGGTCAGGCCCGCGGCTCCCAAGGCGGAGGCCGCGCAACCGGCTGGCATCGTGGCCCCGGCATCGAGCGTGGCAGTCGCCGGAACGAACACGGCAGTCGGCAGCCCCGCGGCAGCACAGTCCGTGCCCTCGGCGGGCGCGAGTTCAAGCTGACAGGGATTTCAAGGCGAAAGCCGGCCGAGGCCCGCGGCGCGGCCACGGACGGCCGCAAAGACTGGTCGGGGCAGCTGGATTCGAACCAACGACCTGCAGTACCCAAAACTGCCGCGCTACCAGGCTGCGCTATACCCCGGGCCGTGTCGATGCGCCGTCGATACACGCTTCAGCCCAGCGGGACAAGCCGGGCCTTCAGCGGCCCTTGAACAGCGGGTGACCGACCCGGTCGCCCGCCGCGATGCCGAGCCTCTTGGCGGTGCCGGCGACCACTTCCAGCACGCCGGCCACCGGGCCACCCGAGGCGATGATCCGCGTTGACATCGGCTCGGTGTTCTCGGCGATGCGCAGGATCCGGCCGTCGGCGCGGATGAAGATCATGTCCAGCGAGACGTAGGTGTTCTTCATCCACATCGAGACCTGCTGCTCGGGACGGAAGTCGAACAGCATCCCCTGCCCGTCGGGCAGCTCCTTGCGATACATCAGGCCGGTCTCGCGCTCCTGCTCGGTGGTGGCGATCTCGACGCTGAACACGTGCACCCCGGTCTTGGAGGCGATCTCCAGCGTCTCCATCTTGGCTGCCTGCGCCGGCGCGCCGGCCATGGCGAACGCCATCAGCGCGACCGCGACCAGCGAGCGCAGGCTCCAATCCATTCGAAAGCTCGTCATCGATCCAACCTGTTGGTCCATCCCGGGGAAACTCGGCTCAAGCCTGGAGCAGTTCAGGTTCTGATTGAACGAGAACCGCGAGCGCCAGGGTGTTGAACGGACGCGCGTTCTTGCCCCTTTGCTCGCTACCGCTTTAGCCCGGCGATGATGGCGAAGGCCAGACCATGCGGCGCGGATCGGCTCGCTCTCGCGAAGCAAGAGTTCACAACTCGGCGATCAACGATCGGCGACGCCCTTCTTCGGCGCGCGGGATGCAGACAATGGCGGGGGGAAGTCGGCAGTGGAAGACGTCACGCTCCCGGCGATCGCCGCAAGCTCAGTGCGACGACAGCCCCGGCGCGCCGTTCTCCGGCTGGATCTCGGCGGCCATCATGCCCTTGGAGCCCGGCCCGAACCGCACCAGCACGTACTGCCCCGGACGCAGTTCGGTCATGCCGTAGCGCCGCAGGGTTTCCATATGAACGAAGATGTCCGGCGTGCCCTCGCCGCAGGTCAGGAAGCCGAAGCCGCGCAGCCGGTTGAACCACTTCACCTGGGCGCGCTCGAGTCCGCTGGTCGGCGTGACGCTGACATGCGTGCGTGCGGGCAGCATCTGCGCCGGGTGGATCGCCGTCGACTCGTCCATCGAGACGACGCGGAACGCCTGATAGCCCTTGGCGCGCTGCACGCATTCGACGACGATGCGGGCGCCCTCATAGGCGGTCTGATATCCGTCGCGGCGCAGCACCGTGACGTGCAGCAGAACATCCGCAGCGCCGTTGTCCGGGACGATGAAGCCGTACCCCTTCGAGGCGTCGAACCATTTGATCACGCCGGAGATCTCGACCAGACTCGCAGAGTCTCCGAGCCCCGCGAAGGCAGTGCCGACGCTGTCGCGATGTGCGAACTCGACGGCCACGGGCCGTCCGACGCCGACGCCCGGCATGCCGCCTGGCTTTTTGGACTCAAATCCGTCCGACCCCATGACCCCGGACCCCGCGCGTCAAAAAAATTTCGTGCCGCTTATGCGACGCCCCCAATCCGTTAACCTTGGTTCCAAGACTAATCAGGATTACGCCGCCGCGAATCTGTGATTCGAAGATAACACCCCGGCCCGCATGGCAAAGACAAAAAACGCGCGGGACAACGACTATAAACAGAGTTGAATACCTGAGAATCCTACGGGGATTCAGTTGCCGACGAACGGTCCGAGCGTCTCGCCGATGTCGTGACGGATCACCAGATCGGCGATCTCGTCCTGATCCGTCGGCTCGTTGTTGATGATCACGAGCTTCGCGCCGGACTCTTTGGCGAGCATCGGAAAGCCCGCCGCCGGCCACACCACGAGCGACGAGCCGATCGCCAGAAACAGATCACACTGCTGCGCGAGTTCGGTCGCGCGGCGCATTTCGTCCGGCGGCATCGCCTGACCGAACGACACCGTCGCGGTCTTCACGGGCTCGTCGCACGCCGTGCAATGCGGCGCGTTGCCCGTGCGCTCGAACCATTGCCGCACCCAATCGAGCTCGTGGCGTTTGCCGCAACCGATGCAACGCGCATAGGTCGTATTGCCGTGGAGTTCGACCACGTCGTGCGGCGCGACTCCCGACGCCTGATGCAAATTGTCGATGTTCTGAGTCACCACCGCGGGAATCTTGCCGGCCTTGTAGAGCGCCGCCAGCGCGCGATGGCCGCGGCCCGGCCGCGCGGCCGCGAAGGTCGACTCCATCGCGAAGCGGCGGCGCCAGGCTTCGTCACGCGCATCCTGTCGCGCGACGAACTCCTCGAACGGGATCGGCCGATTGCGGGTCCACAACCCGCCGGGCGACCGGAAATCCGGAATGCCGGACTCGGTCGAGATCCCGGCGCCGGTGAACGGCACGATCACCTTGGCGTGCGCGATCATGTCGCCGAGCTGTTCAACGCCGCTGCGAAGGTCGGGTGCGATCATGGCTGCATTCCGAAACACGTCGATCCATGGCGGGCCTATCGGTCCACGGCGGATCAGTCCATGGAGATCGTCGTCCTGGCAGATCAAATTCCATGTCGGCTCGCCGCTGCGTCCCAAGCCAGGCGGCGGGCCGGACACGGCGCGAAGATCCCGGCGAGAACCAGAACGAGACCCAAATGCCGCGGTTCCGCATGCACGGATTCGACCCCACATTTTTTTGAATTGCAACCGTGAGTGACCGCGCCGATAGTCTGAGTGTCTCTACGGATGACCTCCCCCGAAAGAGCCCCGTGCCCTCCAAGGCGGGGCTCTTTTTCGTCGGCGGGCCGCCGCGCGAGTTGCCTTCTTCGCCGCACTCCCCGTGCAAGCGATTGCGGATCAGCGACGGGCCCCGCAGCACTGCTGCGGGGCCCGATGTGTCGGTATCTTCCCCGCGCGCTTGGTCGCATGCGGCAGCGCGCCGGCCGGCGCTTTCAATCCCGCGGCTTTCATCGCAAGATCGACATCACAGCCTCACTGGAGATCGACATCCCATGCGTTACCTGCACACCATGCTGCGCGTCCGCAATCTCGACGCCGCTCTAAAATTCTTCGGCGACGCGCTCGGCCTCAAGGAGGTCCATCGCATTGATAACGAGAAGGGCCGCTTCACCCTGGTGTTTCTGTGCGCGCCCGACGACGAGGCGCTGGTGAAGCAGTCGAAGGGCCGTCCCGCACCGACGATTGAACTCACTTGCAATTGGGATGAGGAAAGCTACGGCGAGGATCGCTATTTCGGCCACCTCGCCTACGAGGTCGACGACATTTACGCGACCTGCGAACGGCTGATGAAGCTCGGCATCACCATCAATCGTCCGCCGCGCGACGGTCAGATGGCGTTCGTCCGATCGCCCGATCTGCACTCGATCGAGTTTCTGCAGAAGGGCGCCGCGCTGCCGCCGCAAGAGCCTTGGCTGTCGATGCCGAACACCGGCCACTGGTAAGCGTCGCCGATTAGTTCGCGTCCGAGCCCGAGCGCGAATTGTTCCACAACCCTGCGGTTTAAAACCGGCCAGCTTCCCGGAACCAGCGCTATCGGATGGCGTTGGTGATGAAATCAACGGAGGCTGAAAATGGGACGCGGACTACTTCTCTGGATGCTCGGTGTGCCGATTCCGGTGATCATTCTTCTCTGGCTGTTCTTCGGCCGCTGATCGCCCGAAACGTCGCACACGCAAACGAAAGGCCCTGCTCTCGAGCGGGGCCTTTTGTGTTCGGATGGAGGATCGCAGAGGCGTGCGGCTCAGGTGACGAACTTGACGCCGACCGTGGTGCCGTCGCGCCAGACCACTTCGCAATTCCGTCCGGTGCGGGCATCACGCGAGAACGCCAGCCGCAGCTTGGGCCCGAGCGAGATCGCGTTCGCAATGGTCAGCTTGGCCCCGGTCGCCGACAGGTCGATCACCTCGCAGGGGCGCGCCGCGAATCCACCGTCTAGCGTGATCCAGCCACTCTGCCGAACCGATCGCCGTTGCTCTCTTTTGCTGCGCTCTCTTGCCATGTCGTGCTCCGTGGAGGCCGGTTTAGGTCGGCGACATTGAAAAAACGTTGCAAAATTGATCGAAATTTCGGGGTATTGTCGGTTCTTGGCGTAGTGGACTTGCCCGGTCGCGCAAACGCCACTATACGTTCGCCCGCCGCTGCCGCCGGGACCTCCCGACGACACGGCCGCACTGCCTGCCGATCGGCACATCATGTTGATTTGGCTGACGATTGCGTTAAAGACCGTGCGTTCCGCGGGCCCGGCGATTCCATCACTGGATCGCAAGCCGCGCGGCTTCGCTCCCTTCGTCTATCGGTTAGGACGCCACCCTTTCACGGTGGAGAGAGCGGTTCGATTCCGCTAGGGAGCGCCAACTTTTCGGTTGATTGACCGTAAAGCGCCCCGACACATCAAACATCCGGTCAAATAAGTGCCGCTGATCATTGGTTGCCCGGGACACCGGCACAGCGAAGCCGTGCGCACCAGCTGCTACGCGACCAAGTGAAGATCGACCACCCGCCTCGCCGATCGACGTTCGGAATTTATGCGGCAGAAGGCGCCTAGGCAGCGCTGCTGTCAGCCCGCGCTGGTGCGCTGCCGCAGTCGGATAGCAAAAGCCAGTAGGAGTTCGGCCCGGTCTTTACGGCGTAACGATCGACCTGACCGCAGCCTCGGCATTCGAAAGTACGAAGCTCGTGAACCAGCTCGATCGGAGAAATGCGCGCGAGAGCAGTGCGTGCTCCGCAAGCCGTACAGCGTGGTCTCTGCCTTCCAGGCATCAACGTCCTCAGCTTGAAAGCCTCGGCGAATCAGCATGCACCAACCGCCGGCAGCACTAACATACCTCATTCACGTGTTGGAATGTTGAGATAAAGCAAGGTCGCGGGCAGCGCACCGCGGCCCACGGCTATCGACTCGGCCGGCCGCATTGGACTTTGTTCATCCTGCCTCGACGTCTGGCTGAATCGCCCGCGAACATTTTGCGGCGCGTCAACGTTCACAGGGTAAGGTGAACCGTGTCCAAGGTGCAGGAGATTCGCATGACACTTCCCAACGATACCGAGCGGCTTCAGGCCGCTGTCGACGCGACGATCCAGAAGCATTGGAAAGCCTATCTGATCGAGGGCATCCTGCTGCTGATCTTCGGCTTCGCCGCGATCCTGTTGCCGCTGCTGGCGAGCCTGACGATCACCATTCTGCTCGGCTGGATGTTCCTGATCAGCGGCATCGCCGGCCTTGTCTTCAGCTTCTGGGCCCGGCAGGCGCCGGGCTTCTGGTGGTCGCTGATTTCAGCCATTCTCGCCGTCGCGGCGGGCGTGGTGCTGATCGCGATGCCGGTTCAGGGCATCCTCACCCTCACCTTCGTGATCGGCATCTATTTCCTTGCCGAGGGCGTCGCCACCATCATGTACGCGCTCCAGCATCGCGGCCGGCTGTCGGAACGCTGGGGCTGGATGCTCGCCGCCGGCGTGCTCGACATCCTGGTGGCGTTCATCATCATCTCGGGATGGCCGGGCACTGCCGCGTGGGCGATCGGCCTGCTGGTCGGCATCAATCTGGTGTTCGGCGGCACGTCCCTGATCGCGCTGGCGCTCGCCGCGCGTAACAAGACCTGATCACCGACAGCGAATATCTGCCGCGGTCAGCAGCCGCGGCAGATGCTCTTGATCTTGCGATCGAGCGCCGCGTCCTGAGGATCGACCTGATCGATCGAACCCGGCGGCTCGGAGACATCGCCGCGCCGCGGCTGGCGATGGCCGACGGGCGCCTGCCCGGTGACGCGCTGATCCGACGACAGCGCCGGCGGCACGCTCGGATTGGCGGGGCCGCCAACGCCGCCCGCACCACCGCCCATGCTGCCGCCCGCCCCGCCTGAGCCGGACTGCGCCAGCGCGGCCGCGCTGCCTGCGAGCGTCAGGACGGTGGCGGCGATGATCATGATCTTCATGGCAGTTCTTCCTTCACAACCCGGGAGCCACTGACGGCAGCATCCGTCTCGATCGCCCGGCATTAAGTGTGCTGCGTGCGCACCCGCGCCTTTCGCATTCGACCGCAAGCCGCGAACCCAGCATTAACGCGCACTCGCCACGGCAGTTGCGGAGCCGGCTTGCGGCCGACCGACGCTCATTCGGGCGCGGGCGGATACAGATGCACATCGCCGCAATAGTCGGCGACATGATAGCGCGAATTCGCGTCGGTTCCATCAACCACATCCAAATAGTTGGGGCCGACCGGCGCCTTTCCGTAGCCTCCCGGAATGTCGAGCACGTATTCCGGCTGGCATAGCCCGGAGACGCGACCGCGCAGCGCGCGCAACAACGCCTGGCCTTCGGCGAGCGCGGTGCGCAAATGCGCCGTGCCGGGCGCAAGGTCGGCGTGGTGCAGGTAATACGGCTTGATCCGGCATTCGACGAAGGCGCGCATCAGCGCCTCCAGCGTGGCCGCATCGTCATTGACGCCGCGCAGCAGCACCGACTGGCTGACCATCGGGATGCCCGCATCGATCAGCCGCGCGCACGCGGCGCGTGCGGCGGGCGTGAGTTCGCGCGGATGATTGGCGTGCAGCGCCATCCACACCGTCTTGCCGGGCACGCGCAGCGCCTGCAGCAGCGCGGAATCGATTCGCGCCGGATCGACCACCGGCAGTCGCGTGTGGAAGCGGATGATCTTGAGGTGCGGGATCGTCGCCAGTTCGGCCATGATCTCGGCAAGCCGGCGCGGCGACAGCACCAGCGGGTCGCCGCCGGTGAAGATCACCTCCCAGATCTCCGGATGCGTGCGGACGTAGTCCAGCGCCGCCGCCGTCGCTTCGCGCGACAACGCGTTGTCCTTGCCCGGCCCCACGGTCTCGCGGCGGAAGCAGAACCGGCAATACACCGCGCAGACATGCACCAGCTTGAGCAGCACGCGGTCGCGGTGCCGATGCACGATCCCTTCGACCGGCGAATGCGCATTGTCCCCGATCGGATCGTCGCGCTCGATCGGCAGCGACACGAGTTCGTCGGCATGCGGAATGTATTGCCGCGCGATCGGATCGTCTGGATCATTCGGGTCAATCAGCGCGGCGACGTCGGGCGTTACGGCGATCGCGTAGCGTTCCGCGACGCGGTCGAGGTCGGCACGCGCGCCCGCGGGTGCGAGGCCCTGCGCGATCAGATCGTCGGCATGGCGCAGCGTCCCGGCGGCGGCCGACTGCAGGCGGGTCACCTTGCTCATGAGGCCTCGCTCGCCGGCGGCGTCCAGACCACCTGATCGACGCTGCTGGCGCCGGTCGCCAGCATCACCAGCCGATCGAAGCCGAGCGCGACGCCGCTCGCCTCCGGCATCCGCGCCACCGCGGCGAGGAAGTCATCGTCGAGCGGATAGCGCTCACCATAGCGCCGCTGCTTCTCGTCCATCTCGGCGGTGAAGCGCAGCCGCTGCTCGGCGGCGTCGGTGAGTTCGCCGAAGCCGTTGGCGAGCTCGACGCCGCAGGCATAGACCTCGAAGCGCTCGGCGACGCGCGGATCGCCGGCCTTGGTTCGCGCCAGCGCCGCTTCCGGTGCCGGATATTCATGCAGCACGGTGAGCCGCCCTTCCCCGAGCCGCGGCTCGATATGTTCGACCAGCACCTTGCTGAAGATGTCCGACCAGGTGTCGTCGTCCACGACGCGCACCTTGCTATCAGCCGCGCGCGCCAGTGCCGCACGATCGCCCGCGCCGCCAATGATCGTGGCAAGCAGATCGATTCCGGCGTAGCGATCGAACGCATCGCTGACCGTCAGCATCTGCGGCGACACCAGCGGATCGGCGCTGCGACTGCGATACGCGAACGCGCCGATCCCGGTGGTGCGCGCGGCCAGCCCGATCAGCGCCACGCAATCGGCGATCACCGCCTCGTAGGGCTCGCCGGCGCGGTACCACTCCAGCATGGTGAACTCCGGCAGATGCAGCCGGCCACGCTCGCGATCCCGGAACACCCGGGCAAATTCGAAGATCCGTGCTTCGCCGGCGGCAAGCAGCTTCTTGCAGGCGAATTCCGGCGAGGTCCGCAGAAACAAGGTCCGGCGCTCGCCATCGGCTCCGAGCAGTTCGGTCTTCGGCGCATGCAGATGGGTTTCGTTGCCCGGTGAGCGCTGCAGGATCGCGGTCTCGACCTCGGCGAAATCTGCAGCCGCGAACCAGTCGCGAACAGCCCGGGTCAGGCCGCTGCGCGCGCGCAGAAACGGCTTGCGGTCCAGATACTTGCCCGGCTCCCACCAGGGCGAGACGGCGGCTTGGTCCTGCATCTCAAGTCGATCCCGCGAAAAAGCGCAAAACGCTGGCATAAGCGGGCCAAATGAGTATGTTGCGGCCCGAAACCGTTTCGCAGGCCTCGGGATACCAACGCCCGGATCGGGCCCGGACCTGAACCACAGGAAACATTCCTTTGAGAGTCATCGCCAGTTCTATTCGCAAGGGCAACGTCCTCGAGCAAGATGGGAAGCTTTACGTCGTCCTGTCGGCCGAAAACATCCATCCCGGCAAGGGAACCCCGGTCAGCCAGATCGAAATGCGCCGAATCAGCGACGGCGTGAAGATCTCGGAGCGCTACAAGACCACCGACCAGGTCGAAAAGGTCACCATCGAAGAGCGCAACTACACCTTCCTGTATGAAGACGGCGAAGGCTTCCACTTCATGGAGCCGGAATCCTTCGACCAGGTCCAGGTCGCCAAGGATGTCGTCGGCAACTCCGCACCGTATCTTCAGGAGAACATGGTGGTGAAGCTGTCGATGCACGACACCACCGCCGTTGCCATCACTTTGCCGCAACGCGCCACGCTCGAAGTCGTCGATACCGAGCCGGTCACCAAGGGCCAGACCGCGTCGTCCTCCTACAAGCCGGCCGTGCTGTCCAACGGCGTCCGCACCGCCGTCCCGCCGCACATCGGCACCGGCACTCGTATCGTCGTGCTGACCGAAGACGGCTCCTACGTCGAGCGCGCCAAGGACTAAGGCGCCTTCGCAGCGTCGCGATCGATCCAGGCCCGCCGTTCACCGGCGGGCCTTTTCGTTTCGAAAAGCCCTTGTTTGCCCTGTTGCCGCACCGCACTTGGCCGACCGCCTAAAATATCGCTAGATTTACCTCCTGCACGAAGTGGAGGCATTTCGCTTGAGCCGGGTGGCAGTCGGTCGAAAATATCGAAGACGGATAAGCGGCCTGCTGCTGGTGGCCGCCGTCACCGCCGCTCCGGCCAACGCCGAGGAGTTCGGCACGCCGACCTTGACGGCGCTTCGTATCGACTGGCGAGCCGCACTCGATCAGCTCCGCGCCGAACTGTCCCCCTATCCGGCGGTTGCCGCCGAATTCGTCTTCAGCGGCCGCCACGGCCTGCCCACCTATGACGCCCGCCGCATCCCGGCGCTGGTCCGCCTTAACGCCATCACGGGGCGGTTCTTCCCGCGCATCGAGCAAAGCCCGGTCCCTGCGCTGCTGCCGTTCGATGCCGCTGCCCTGCTGGGTGCCGACCCGGACCCGGCTGTCGACAGCGCCGCTGTGCCGGCCGTCCAGGGCAGCTTTCAAACCGCGATGTTCGATGCGGGACCAGCGGGTTACGATGCGATGTTCACGCTGGACGCAAACGCGGGCGGCGACCTTCCCCCGCGTGTCTTTACGCCGCCCGTCGAAGTCCAGATCACCGGCTCCAGGCTGATCTACGACATCACCGACCCGCTGGGCGGCAAGGGCGAGGCGGTCAAAGCGCTGGCCGCGCAATATCCGGACCTGCGCCGTTTCATCCGCGAAGGCTACGTCCGCTACGCGTTCACACGGTTTGGCGCCGCCTATGTGGTCTCGATCCAGTGCCTCGACTCCGTGCCGCGAGCGCGCCGCCTGGCGTGCCGCGAGGCCACTCCAGTCGCCGAGCACTTTCTCAGGACGTTGCATGTCGCCGGCGGCCGGCCTCAGCGTCCGCTGCGGGATATTCCAGCGACGGCGGCCGAGCGCCCCCTCACGCAATCGGACGGCTTCACCTACTGGCCAAGCGGCGAGATCATCCCGGGCTCCGGCTTCCGAAAGCAGGACGGCCGTCCCGACTCGACCGTGTACGCGCAGATCCGATTCCCGATCGAGAAGGCTCCGGCCTATGCGCGCTCGCAATCCTATTCGCCGCGCGCAGAGGACGGTGGGGCCAGCCCGTTCTCCTACCCATGGCGCGACAATTTCTGCGAGAGCCGCAGTTTCGGCGTCGGCCAGTGCGCTCTAGGCTATGGCCATCAGGGACAGGACATTCGTCCCTGCTCGTGCCTGCCTGACCAGCCGGACTGCGACGTCAAGCAGCAAGGTGTGGTTGCGGTGCGCGACGGCGTGGTGATCCGGGCGGCCAGGCAGCAGGCGGTGACGCTGCAGGTCAACACCGAACGCGAGCACATTCGTTTCCGTTACATGCACATGAACCCGAACCGGCTCGACGAGGATGGGGTCCTCGACGGCCGCCGGCTCGCCGAGGGCGAACGGTTCGGCGTCGTCAGCAACTACCTCGATTTCCCCAACGGCACTACGCGCCATCTCCACTTCGACGTCCAGGTGTTCACGCCGGACGGCTGGCTGTGGGTCAATCCCTACGCGACGCTGGTCGCCTCCTACGAACGCCTGATCGGTGGCCGCGGGCGCGATCTCACGCCTGCTCCTGCAACGCCAGCCGTCGCCCGCGCTGGGCCGAACGACGGCATGCCCTAAGAGCCGATCAGGTCGAAGCGTTCTCCGGCACGAACACCGTCACTGCCTTACGGAGCTGAGAGAACTGCGCCGGCGTGAACGTCACCAGTTCGCCATCGGCATTGACGGGCCGCGGTTTGCGGGTGCGGATTTCGAACGACGTCCCTCTGGCGGAGCGAACCTCGCGCCAAAGGCCGTGACGGCCGCGGCGAAAGTCGTAAGCCAGCGCGAGCAGCTTCCAGACCCTGCCGAACTCGAGCGAATACAGATCGAGCTGGCCGTCGTCGATTTCCGCGGTCTGTTCGACCGCCATGCCGCCGCCGTAGTAACGGCCATTGCCGACGGCGATCTGCATCGAGCGCACCAGCACCGAGCCGTCGTCCGAAACGATCGAGGCGCGGAACGGCCGGGCCTTGCCGAGTACTTTGGCCGCGGTGATCGCGTAACTGATACGTCCGAACCGGCGCTTGATCTCGCCGCTCAATTCGCGCGCAAGGTCGGCGCTGAGACCGACGCTGGCGACATTGAAGAACTTGTGTCCGTTGACGTCGCCGAGATCAATCTGCTTGCGATGCCCGGCCGCGATCACGTCGGCAGCTTTTTCCATGTCGAGCGGCAGGCCGAGCGAGCGCGCCAGGTCGTTGGCCGTGCCGGCGGGGATCACGCCGAGCGGCAGCTTGGTCTTCAGCAGCGCGTCCGCCACGGCATTCAGCGTGCCATCGCCGCCGGCGACGACCACCGCCTGCGCGCCCTCGGCATGCGCCTCGATCCACGGTCCGACTTCGTGCCGGCTGCACGGCGCGGACAAGACGAGGTCGAAGCCAGCTGAACTGAGGCGCGCTCCCGCGATGCCGATGGCCTGGGCGCCCGACCGGCTCCCAGGATTGACCACCACCAGCAGGCGGCGCGAAGACTCTGGTTTCGCGGTGCGCGGCGTCTCGGCCGAACCGACGTCCGGCGGCGCGTCTCGGTCAGGCGCAGTGAACTCTTGGAAGTCTTGCACGCAGCGGTGCTCCGGAAGGCCCCGTCGCCGAACATCCGGCGAATAGAGGGAGAGTGTGAATTGGCCTTACGAATTGGGCACGCGCCGTACCGGTGCAAGAGAATGTCGCGGGGCATTGTGCCGCGCCTGCGTGGGGGAACTTCTGCGTCGGTGCACGCCGAGCGTCTCCTCATCGACTTGCGTCCGTTTTGTCGGGGTCGCTAAAGCCGCTACACTGCGTCGATGAGCCCACTCGATTCCCGCTTCCGACCGTCCCGCCGCCGCCTGCTGCAATCGGCGCTGGGCGCGGCTGCGCTGCTGCCGTTCGCCGCCCACGCCGCGCCTGCCGGCTTCGACGAGTGGCGCGATGGGTTTCGCGCTCGCGCCCTTGCCAAGGGAATTTCGCCGCAGACCTGGGACCGCGTGATGAGCCGGCTGGAGCCGGACATGAGCGTGTTCAAGAATTTCCAGAAGCAGCCCGAGTTCAACGAGCAGCTTTGGCAATACATCAACCGCCGCGTGTCCGACTGGCGCATCATCAATGGCCGCGACGCGCTGAGGAAGAACGAAGCGCTGTTTGGGCGGATCGAACGCGATTTCGGCGTCGAGCGCGGGACGCTGCTGGCGCTGTGGGGCGTCGAGAGCGCCTATGGCGATCCGCTGGTGCAGCAAAACCACATGCGCCCGGTGTTTCCCTCGCTCGCCGCGCTCGCCTGGAACGAGCCGCGCCGCAAGGCCTATTGGGAAACCGAGCTGATCAACGCGCTGAAGATCGTCGACAAGGGCTGGTCGACGCCGGAGGAGATGCGCGGTTCGTGGGCCGGCGCCATGGGTCACACGCAATGGATGCCGGAAGTCTGGCTCAATGTCGGCATTGATTACGACCGCGATGGCCGCGTCTCGCCCTTCGGCAAGCCGGACGACGCGCTCGGCTCGACCGCGAAGTATCTGGTCAACCGCGGCAAGTATCATCGCGGCGAACATTGGGGCTACGAGGTGCGCGGCCCCGGCGGCGCAGTCAGCGGCAGCCGGTCCTATCTGGCGTGGTCGCGCTCCGGCGTCACGCGGGTGGACGGCGAGCCGTTCCCGGACCCGCAAGCCAGCGCCACGATGTGGGTGCCGGTCGCAGGCGGACCGCAATTCCTGCTCGGTCCAAATTTCTACGCGGTGCGCAGCTACAACCCGTCGATGAACTACGCGCTGGCGATCTGCCATCTCGGCGACCGCATCCTCGGCGCCGGCCCGTTCGCGCAGCCGTTCCCCGGCTCCGAGCGCGCGTTGACGCTCGCCGAAGTACAGGAAATGCAGACCCGCCTCACCCGCGCCGGCTTCGACACCGGCGGCACGGACGGCCGCGTCGGCAACGACACCATGAAGGCGGTGCGCGACTTCCAGACCCGAGCGGGCCTGTCGCCCGCCGACGGCTATGGCGGCCTCAAAGTGCTGGCGCGGCTTCGACAGGGCCTCTGATCTCCGATGCGACATCACTGGACGTGGCACAGACTGAAGACGCTGGCCCACGAGGAATGGCACGCGCTCGTCACCATCAATCCGAGCGACCGGCCCTGGCAGATGCCGGCCTCGGTCGCGCTCGCCGCCGGGCTGCCGATGCTGATCGGCGCTTACTTCGACCATCTCGACTACGGGCTGGTGTCGTCGCTCGGCGGCATGGCGTTTCTCTATCTGCCGCGCACGCCGCTGCATCATCGCATGGTGACGATGATGGCCTGCGCGTTCGGTTTTCTCGGCTGCTACGTGGTCGGGCTGGTGGTGCACCTGCTGCCGTTCCTGCTCGTGCCGGCGATCACTTTGACCGCCATCGTGGTGACGATGGTCTGCCGCTATTATCGGGTCGGACCACCCGGCAGCCTGTTCTTCGTGATGGCGGCGTCGATCGCCGCCTATACGCCGGGCGATCTCATGCAGTTGCCGCTGAAGGCGGGGCTGTTCGCACTGGGCAGCCTGCTGTCGACCCAGATCGCCTTCGTGTATTCGCTGATCGCGCTGCGCATCCGGACTCCGGCCCCGGTCGAGCCGCTGCAGCCGCTGGACTTCGATATCGTCGTCCTCGACTCGGTGCTGATCGGCGCTGCCGTGGGCGTTGCACTGGCGCTGGCCCAGGCGCTCCAGCTCGACCGGCCCTATTGGGTGCCGGTGAGCTGCCTCGCGGTGATTCAGGGCATGTCGGTGCGCGCGATCTGGAACCGGCAGCTCCACCGCATTCTCGGCACCTCGCTCGGCCTCGGCGTCGCGATCGTGCTGCTCTCGCTGCCGCTGGAGAAATGGAGCATCGCGCTCCTGATCATGACGCTGTCGTTCGTGATCGAGACCGCTGTCATCCGGCACTACGGCTTCGCGGTGATCTTCATCACGCCGCTGACGATCTTCCTCGCCGACGCCGCGACGCTCGGCCACGAGGCTCCGGGCGCGATCATCCAGGCCCGCTTCATCGACACTCTGCTCGGCTGCCTGATCGGCCTGATCGGCGGGATCCTGCTGCACAACGCGAGCTTCCGCAACCTGGTGCGACCGGCGGTCCGCTGGCTGACGCCGCTCGCGCTGCTGCCGCGGCGCAGCCCGCCGCCGTGACCGGATCGGCCGAAAGTCCGAATGCGGACGGCCGCCCGGCATGGGATACTCCCCGCCTCCACTTCATGTTCGGATTAGTCGCTGGATCGCGCCGTGACAGACGTACGCCCGCAGGCTGAAACCTTTCAGGCTCCGCTCGAGGAGATCGTGTGGAACACCGCCTTCCGCCGCGGCTTCGCCGAGGCGCGCTCCGGCCGCCTGCCGCGCTACGACGACGAGGTGATGTTTCAGGATGGGCTGGCGTGGGTCTACGAATGGGGCCGGCAATTCGCCATCCTGGCTCCTCCGGATCTGCCGCTGGTGCTGCCCGACGAAGGCGCGCTGAACCCGAAAGCCGTCGAGCTGTTTCGCGAGAAGATCATGCAGGGCGAGATCTGCACCTAGCGGCAGATCGAGAGGCTACCAGTCTTCCGTGCCCCTTCGCTTCCGAGCGCATTCCCGCGCCAGCCCCTCACGACAAAATCGCCAGATCAAGTCCGGCGATTTCGCATCCTGCAATGTCGAACGGGCGGCGGTCGATCAGCAAGCCGGGACGCCACCATCAGCATCCCGGCCTGCCATCTAAAGCTCAGGCCGCGCGCACTGTGTCGAGGAACCGGCCGACTTCCGTCCGCAACCGCGTGCTCTCCTGGGCCAGCGACTGCGCCGACGACAGTACTTGCGACGAGGCCGAGCCGGTTTCGGTCGCTCCGCGCTGCACGTCGATGACGTTCGACGACACCTGCTGGGTGCCCTGCGCCGCCTGCTGGACGTTGCGCGAAATCTCCTGTGTGGCGGCGCCCTGCTCTTCGACAGCGGCCGCAATGGTGGAGGCAATCTCGGACAACTGCTCGATCGTGCCGGTGATCTGCTTGATCGCGGTCACCGAGTCGTTGGTGGCGGCCTGGATGCCGGAGATCTGCTGACTGATTTCACCGGTCGCCTTCGCGGTCTGCTCGGCGAGCGCCTTGACTTCCGACGCCACCACCGCGAAGCCGCGTCCTGCCTCGCCCGCACGGGCGGCCTCGATGGTCGCATTGAGCGCCAGCAGATTGGTCTGGCCTGCAATGGTGTTGATCAGTTCGATGATGTCGCCGATGCGGGTCGCCGCCTTCGACAATTCGCTGACGCGATCGTCGGTGCTGCGCGCCTGATTGACGGCATCCGCCGCGATGCGGGCGGACTCCTGCACCTGCCGGCTGATCTCGCTGATCGACGAACTCAGTTCTTCCGTCGCCGAAGCGACCGACTGCACGTTGGTCGAGGCTTCCTCCGAAGCCGCCGCCACCGTCGAGCTGAGATGCTGGGCGCGTTCCGCCGAACTCGTCAGCGTTGTCGCGGAGGCTTCCAGCTCGGTGGACGCGGACGACACGGTATTGACGATCTCGCCGACCGCGGCTTCGAAGCCGTTCGCCATTTTCATCATCTCGGCCTTGCGCTGCTCGACCTGACGACGCTCCGCTTCCTGCTGCTCGGCTTCGAGCTGGCGGACACGGATCGCGTTGTCCTTGAACACCTGCACCGCCATGGCCATCTTGCCGATTTCGTCGCGACGATTGGCGTGCGGCACATCGACCGTCAGATCGTTTTGGGCCAGCCGCCCCATCGCTCCTGTCATATCGACGATGCCGCGGGTGACAGCCCGACCGAGGAACAGCAGGCCGGCGACGATCACGACGATCATGACGACGGCGCTGGCGATAATCGCGGTGTAGGACGAGGACAGCGCGGCTGCCGACGCCTCGGCGCGCACCGACAGCAGCGAAGCTTCTGCATCGACGAGGTCACGAACATGAGCGCGGATGGTGTCCATCGCCTTCTTACCCGCCCCCGACGTCTCGAGAGCCCGGGCCTCGTTCACCGTCTGCGGATTTTTCATCAACGCGATTTCGCGCTCGGCGACGGTGCTGCGCCAGTCGGCGGCGGAAGCCGCTATCTGATCGAGTCGCTTCTGCTGGGCGGGATTGTCCGACGTCAGCCGTTTGGTTTCGTCCCAGGAGCTTTTGAACAGCTTGTCGGAAGCCCGATAGGGCTCGAGAAATTTGTCTTCGCCGCTGATCAGGTAGCCGCGGACACCGGTCTCGCCGTCGACCATCGCGGCGACGATCGCCTTGGCATGATCCATGACCTTGTAGGTGTGCGTGGTCATGTCGTTGTTCTGTGCAAGGACCGCCAGATTGCGGGCGATCAGAGCGTTTGCGGCGATCGAAATCAACGCGATCAGGGACAGGATGCCCGCAAGCTTGTAGGACGTCTTCAAGTTCAACAGCGACGAGAACATCGTTCTTATTCTTTCCTTCTGGAGAGCGGAGCAAGACCTTCCGAACACGTTCGCGCCGGCCGACAGGGCATTAACCGCACCGGACTTCCGTCGAGTCAGTGAGAGCGTGATTTGATAATCAGTTCAACTTCGTGGGAGTCGAAGCCATTGTGCGTGGATCAAGATCCGCGCTTTCTCCTCCAGCTCCCGTCTCGCAGCGGTAGATTCACATGCAGCGAAGAAATAATTAGTAAACGACTTGGAACTTTTCAGAATATCGACGTGATGATTACTTGCGATTGCGTTACGCGGATCGACTCAACCAAATAATCGTGAATTAGCTAGGATAACTACGAGGGTTCGCTTATCGCGAGTTGAGATGCTGATGAGCATTCGTGATTCGGCATCCGCAACTACAACCACCGATCCGATGCCGCCCTGGTAGATCTACGAGTACAGAGAGCGGTCGGCAAAGCGCGAAGCGAATCACGCAGGATCGCCAAACCGCAGCGGAGGTCGCATCGATCCGCGACTACCCGCGGGCTATCTGATCATCGTCGGACCGGGATCCGGCACCGCGACATCGATCACCCGGAGCTGCACCCGCTCGGCGCCCTGCCAGCGGTCGACCGACAGGCAGCCGGCGACGTGGAGCGACTGGCCACGGTTCTCGATGAGCGCCTGGCCGAGCTTCTGGCCGATGCTCCGAAACGCGATGCCGTTGACGATCGCACCATCGCCGGACTTGAAGCGCAGCCGCAGATGCGCCTGTCCGACTTCGTCGGCATAGACCAGCTGATGCGCCGGCAGCGCGATGATCGGCTCGGGATTGCCAGCACCGAACGGACCGGCGCGGTTCAGCGTGGCGGCGAACTCCGGCGTGACGCCGCGCGCCGACACCGCGCCATCGATCGACAACTCGTTGACGTGCCGCGACTTGGCGACATCGCCAGCCAGAGAGGTCTCCAGCCAGCCGCGGAATTCGGCGAGCCGCTCCTTGCGCAGCGTGACGCCGGCGGCCATCGCGTGGCCGCCACCCTTGATCAGGATGCCTTCGTTGACCGCCTGCCGCACCGCGCGGCCGAGATCGACACCGCCGATCGAACGGCCCGAGCCGGTGCCGATGCCGCCCGGCTCCAGCGCGATCGCGAAGGCCGGCCGACCGAATTTCTCCTTCAACCGCGAGGCCACGAGACCGACCACGCCCGGGTGCCACCCCTCGGACGCGGTAACGATCACCGCGCCCTTGTCCTCGAGGCCGAGCGAGGCGATCGCCTCGGCCTCGGCCTGCGCTTCGGCCTGCTGTTCGATCACCCGGCGCTCGGTGTTGAGCCGATCGAGTTCGGCCGCGATCCGCGCCGCCTCCGAGACATCGCCTTCGAGCAGCAACCGGACGCCGAGATCGGCGCGGCCGATCCGTCCGCCGGCATTGATCCGCGGCCCGAGCATGAAGCCGAGATGCCAGACTTCCGGCGGCCCGTTGAGCCGCGCCACATCCATCAGCGCGGTGTGACCGACATGATCACGCCGGCGCAGCGCGATCAGTCCCTTGGCGACGAAAGCGCGGTTGAGCCCGATCAGCGGCGCGACGTCGGCGACGGTGCCGAGCGCGACGTGATGCAGCATGTCCAACAGGTTCGGCTCCGGCCGCTCGACGCTCCAGAAGCCGCGATGCCGCAGTTCGCGATTGACCGCGACCAACGTCATCAGCACCAGGCCGACGGCCGCGAGATGACCTAGGCCGGATAGATCGTCAGGCCGGTTCGGGTTGATCAGGGCGTCAACCTCGGGCAGCTCGTCGGCGGTCTGGTGATGATCGATCACCACCACGCTCATGCCGAGCCGCCGCGCCTCGGCCAGCGGCTCGAGACTCGTGGTGCCGCAGTCGACGGTGACCAGCAGCGTCGCCCCCTTCTCGGCCAGTCCGCGAATGGCGTCGACGTTCGGGCCGTAGCCTTCAAAGATGCGGTCGGGAATGTGGATCAGCGGATCGAGCCCGCAATGCCGCAGATGCCAGGCGAGCAGCGCCGACGAGGTCGCGCCGTCGACGTCGTAGTCGCCGAAGATCGCCACCTTCTCCCGCCGCGTCGCGGCATCGGCGATGCGCTTGGCGCCCGCTTCCATCTGCGTCACCGTCGATGGATCGGGCATCAGCTTGCGGATGGTCGGATCGAGGAAATCGGGCACCGCGTCGATTTCGACGCCCCGCCCCGCAATCACCCGCGCCAGCATCTCGGGCAATTGATAACGCTGCGCGATCGCCTGCGCCTTCGCCGTGCCGCGCGCATCCAGCCGATCGCGCCACAGCTTGCCGGTGGCCGAGCGTGTCACGCCGAGAAACGCCGACACCGGTTCAGGCGGCAATGCGGATGCGGGAAGCGTCATGGTGAGGGCAGATAAGCACGAAGTCGGCGCAGGGCAAACAGCCAGGAAGGCTGCGGGGAACGCCACTGCCCGTCATTGCGAGCGAAGCCAAGCAATCCAGCTTCGTGCACTGAGCTGGATTGCTTCGCTCCGCTCGCAATGACGGAGAGGATTGACCGTATTGCGGATCAGCAGCCCAGCGCTTCGGCGACGCCGTTGAGGTCCTTGGCCACGATCGTCCAGTCGCCGGTCGCCTCGAAGTCGAGCTTCTGCAGCGGCCCGTATTCGGTAGGACGCGGAATGAACGCAGTCTTGAGCCCGAGCTTCTGCGCCGCGGCGAGGTCGTTGTTGTGGGCGGCGACCATCATCACCTGCTCGGGCTGCAGGTTGAGCAGCCGCGCCGCGCCGAGATAGGTCTCGGGATCTGGCTTGTAGTGGCCGAACACGTCGCCACCAAGAATCAGATCCCACGGCAGCCCGGCATTCTTAGCCATCCGCGTCAGCAGCCCGACATTGCCGTTCGACAGCGGGCTGATGATGAATTTCGACTTCAGCCGCGTCAGCCCGGAGATGACGTCCGGCCACGGCTTCAGCCGATGCCACCCGGTGGTGATGTAGTTGAGATCGCCGTCCGAGAGATTCTTCAAGCCGAACTGCGGCGCGAGTTGCTCCAGCGAGCGGCGGTGCAGATCGTCGAGCTTGATGAAGCCCCGCGCCGGGTTCTTCCGCACCTCGTCCATCGACGGCACATAGGCCTGTCGCCATGCGTCGACCAGCCCTGTCCAGTCGCCGCTGAGGCCGCGCGTCGCGGACCAGGCCGTGAAGTCATTGATCAAGCTTGTGCGCCAGTCGACCACGGTGCCGAACACGTCGAAAATCAGGGCCTGCACGTTTGTCGCTTCGGCTCTTGCGGCCATTGTTTCTCTCCCTCACCAAATCGTCTCGGGCTCAAGCCGCCGAGCCGCCCGGCCTCATGGTGACGAGCGCGTGTCTGCGCGCGCGTCTCGAACCAAGAGCTTCGTCCTGCCCCTTCAAGACACGACCGAAGCCGGCCGCTGCTCAGGATGTGGTCTGCGCTCGCGTCAATCCGAACCACGCGGAACAACGAACTACAAAACCTTCCGATACTGCATGAAGCCGGAATCGTCGGCGATGCGATCGTACAGTAGACGCGCGGTCGTGTTGCCGGGCTGAGTCAGCCAGTGCACCCGGCTGCAGCCGTCGGCCTTGGCGCGCTCGTACACCGCTTCGATCAGCTTGCGGCCGAGGCCGAGGCCGCGCGCGCTGTTGTCCACGAACAGGTCCTGCAGATAGCAGTAGTTGCCGACCGTCCAGCTCGAGCGGTGATACAGGAACTGCACGATCCCGGTGAGCTTGCCATCGACATAGGCGCCGAGCAGATACATCGGCTCGGCAGGATCGTGGAAGCGCGCCCAGGTGACGTCATCGGTCCCGGGCGGGAGTGTGGACTTGTAGAAAGTGAGGTAGCCCGCCCACAGCGGCTCCCAGGCGGCCCGTTCGTCGGCGCCGACCGGACGGATCTCGACAGCCATGGGCGCTCTCCTTAATCGAGGTGGAACTTCTCGAACTGGCGGTGGTCGGCCTTGATGTAGCGGACGGTGCCGGTCACAGAACGCATCACCACGGTCTCGGTCTGGATCACGTCCTTGCGGAACTTGACGCCGGACAGCAGCGAGCCGTCGGTGACGCCGGTCGCGGCGAACAGGCAGTCGCCCTTCACCATGTCCTCGATCTGGTACACGAAGTTCGGATCCTCGATGCCCATCGACTCGGCGCGGTTGCGCTTGGAATGAGTGTCGAGCAGCAGCCGGCACTGCATCTGGCCGCCGATGCAGCGCAGCGCCGCCGCGGCCAGCACGCCTTCCGGCGCGCCGCCGGTGCCCATGTAGATATCGACGCCGGTGTTCTCCGGATCGGCGCAGTGGATCACGCCGGCAACGTCGCCGTCGGTGATCAGCTGCACGCCGGCGCCGGTGGCGCGGATCTTGGCGATCAGTTCGGCATGGCGCGGGCGGTCGAGCACCAGCACGGTGATGCCATGAGTCGGCACACCCTTGGCCTGCGCCAGGCGGTGGATGTTGTCTTCTGGCGGCGCATCGATGTCGATCACGTTCTTGTCGTAGCCCGGGCCGATCGCGATCTTCTGCATGTAGACGTCGGGCGCGTGCAGCAGCGTGCCGCCTTCGGCCATCGCCATGGTGGCGATCGAGCCCGGCATGTTCTTGGCGCACAGCGTGGTGCCTTCGAGCGGATCGACCGCGATATCGACCTTCGGTCCGCCGTTGATTCCGGCACCGACCTTCTCGCCGATGAACAGCATCGGGGCTTCGTCGCGCTCACCCTCGCCGATCACGATCGTGCCTTCGATCGGCATCTTGTTGAGCTCGCGGCGCATCGCGTCCACCGCGGCCTGGTCGGCGCCCTTCTCGTTGCCGTGGCCGCGCAGACGAGCCGCCGACACCGCCGCACGCTCCGTCACGCGCACGATCTCGAGCGTCAGAATGCGCTCCAGCAACAATTGCGGCGGAACGGAAATGGTGGTCGACATGTCAGCCCTCTCCTCAAACTCAGCCCGCGCCACAGCGGCGCGGCTACACGATATCCCCGGCGTCTAGTTCTTCTCGATGCGGATGACCTGCGGCCGACCGCTGATCACCTTGTCCTTCTGCACGGCCTGCAGCGCGCGGCGCACCGCGTCCTCGCTGGTCGCATAGGTGATCAGGATCACCGGCACTGGCCCGGCCTTGCCCGGCTTGCCGCTGGCGTCCAGCGCCCGCACCGGCTGCCGCTGCACGATCGATTCGATCGAGATGTCCTGCTCGGCCAGCCGCGTGGCGATCGTCGCCGCGGTCCCGGCATGGTCACGGGCCAGCAGCCGCAGATAATAGCCGCCTTCGTGGCGCTGCATCGGCGCCTTGCTGATCGCGGCGAGCTTGGCCACCGGCCTGCCGAACGGCTCGGCGCGAATGCCGCGCGCGACGTCGGCGATGTCGGCGACCACCGCCGAGGCGGTCGCGGCCGAACCGGCGCCGGCGCCAACCAGCGTGATCGGCGCAATGCCGTCGCCGTCGATCGACACCGCGTTGGTGACGCCCATCACCTGCGCGATCGACGAGGTCTTCGGCACCATGGTCGGATGCACGCGCTGCTCGATCCCCTTGGCGGTGCGCACCGCGACGCCGAGCAGCTTGACCCGGTAGCCGAGATCGTCGGCCGCACGGAGATCTTCCGGCGTGATCGAGCGGATGCCTTCGACGTAAACCGAACTCTCCGACACCTTGGTGCCGAATGCGAGGCTGGCGAGGATCGACAGCTTCTGCGCGGTGTCGTGGCCGTCGATGTCGAAAGTCGGATCGGCTTCGGCATAGCCGAGCCGCTGCGCGTCGGCGAGGCAGTCGTCGAACGACAGCCCCTCCTGCTCCATGCGGGTCAGGATGTAATTGCAGGTGCCGTTGAGAATGCCATAGACGCGGTCGATGTCGGTGCCGGCAAGGCCCTCGCGCAGCGTCTTGATCACCGGGATCGCGGCGCCGACGGCGGCTTCATAGTTGAGCGCAACCTGGTGCTTCTCGGCGAGCCCGGCGAGCTTGAGGCCGTGCTTGGCAATCAGCGCCTTGTTGGCGGTGACGACCGACTTGCCGGCGGCGAGCGCCGCCTCGATCGCCGGGCCGGCCGGATCGCCGGCGCCGCCGATCAGCTCGACAAAGCAATCGACATTGGGATCGGTCGCGATCGCCAGCGGGCTCTTGGCCCAGGTGATGCCGCGCAGGTCGAGCCCACGCTTCTTGGTCTTCGACCGGGCGGTGACGGCGACCACGCGGATCGGCCGTCCGCAGCGCGCTTCCAGCGTGCGCTGCTGCCGTTCGATGACGCGGACCACTTCGGCGCCGACAGTGCCGAGACCCGCAATACCCACTCTGAGCGCGTTCATCGGGCGCCGAACCTGTCGTCTGTATCTGCTGAGAAACGGAGGCCGGCGAACGCGGCCTCCGGGGAACCTGGCCCCTATCGCCGGTTGGCGAGAGGCACCACGTTGTGCAACGTTTCGACGCCGCTTTCAAGGAAGCGCCGGACGCCGCGCGCCGCCTGGCGGATGCGCTGCTCGTTTTCCACCATGGCGATGCGGACGTAGCCCTCGCCGTGCTCGCCGAAGGCGACGCCGGGCGACACCACGACGCCGGATTTCTCCACCATCAGGGTAGCGAACTGCATGCTGCCCAGTTCGCGGAAAGCCGGCGGCAGCGGCGCCCAAGCGAACATCGAGGCGGACGGCGGCGGGATTTCCCAGCCGGCGCGGCCGAAGCTCTCGACCAGCGCGTCGCGGCGCTTCTTGTAGGTCTCGCGCATTTCCTTGATGCAGTCGTCCGGGCCGTTCAGCGCCGCAGTGGCGGCGACCTGAACCGGGGTGAACGCGCCGTAATCGAGATACGATTTCACCCGCGCCAAGGCGGCGATGATGCGCTCGTTGCCGACCGCGAAGCCCATCCGCCAGCCGGCCATCGAGAACGTCTTCGACATCGAGGTGAACTCGACGGTGACGTCCATCGCGCCCGGCACCTGCAGCACCGACGGCGGCGGGTTGGCGTCGTCGAAATAGACTTCCGCGTAAGCCAGATCCGACAGGATCATGATCTCGTGCTTCTTCGCGAACGCGACCAGATCCTTGTAGAAATCGAGGCTGGCCACATAGGCCGTCGGGTTCGACGGATAGCAGGCGATCAGCGCGATCGGCTTGGGGATCGAGTGAATGATCGCGCGTTCAGCCGCCGCGAAGAACTCCGGGGTCGGCTCCGACGGCACCGAGCGGATCACGCCGCCCGCCATCAGGAAGCCGAAGGCGTGGATCGGGTAGCTCGGATTCGGGCACAACACGACGTCGCCGGGCGCGGTGATCGCCTGGGCGACGTTGGCGAAGCCTTCCTTGGAGCCCAGGGTGGCCACCACCTGGGTGTCCGGGTTCAGCTTCACGCCGAACCGGCGCTCGTAATAGGCCGCCTGGGCCTTGCGAAGGCCGGTGATGCCACGCGACGCGGAGTAGCGGTCGGTGCGGGGCTTGCCGAGTGTTTCTTTGAGTTTCTCGAGCACGTGGGGCGGCGCCGGCAGGTCCGGGTTGCCCATGCCCATATCGATGATGTCGGCCCCGGCGTTCCGCGCGGCCGCCTTGGCCCGGTTGACCTGCTCGAACACGTAAGGCGGCAAACGGCGGATACGGTAGAATTCTTCCATGGTCCTCGACTCCGGGGTGCGGCAGGATCGTTACCGCGTTCTTGATCGGAGGGGAATCCGATTCAGCCGCAGAAACGCTCCCAATGGCACGATTTTGCGGCGGACCAGGTCGAGGACGGTGTTTGTGGTGCGCCGGCCTGCGAACGGTGACCCGCCACCGCCGCCGTTCGTGCACCGGCGACGCTGACGACTATTTGGCGGCCGCCGGCTTGGCGGCCGCGGTGCTAGCGTTCGCGTTCGCCTGACGTTCGCGGGCAGCGATCAATTCCTGCTCGATCTTGTTGCGCTCGGCCGGGGCCAGCACAGCTTCATCCCGGTTGGCGGGCAGATCGTTGACGGCCGGGAAGCCTTCGGCGTCCTTCGGCTTCTCGGCCTTTTCGCTACCGCCAAGCATAGGCATGTCGGACAGCGAGATCGAGCAGCCGCCGAGCCCAAGGCCGCCCAGCGCGGCCAGCAACGCGGCCGTGACGAACACGCCGCGGCCCTGCGCCTGCACACCCCGTCGAACGGGGATCGGCCGCATGGACATCGCTCTCTGTCTCGTCACCCGCAAAACGCCATCCCCGACATCAAGCGGCGGCGACCTGCCGCACGCTCACGCACTAAATCGTCACATAGCCGAACCCGCAGCGCCGTAAAACCTTATTCCAGCGGCAAGCTCACCAACAGCACGCCGAGTCAGTGAGATGCCAATGTGGCTAAATCAAGCGCAAATTGTCGCAGTGCAGCACATCGAATCCAGCGACGTTTACCGAACTATGTCATCATCGGCGGACTGAAGACAAAAACGTGTAAGACATTCGATCAGGGATGAAGCGTCCACCGATGAGCGACATGCTACCAGAAACAGCGACCGCGAAGAAGTTCGATCCGGAGGCATTCGCGCGCAATCTGGCGCAGGCGATGGAAACCGGCGGCCAGGCCCTGGCGACGATACTCAAGCCCCGCGAGCCGGCGAACGGCGGTCAGCCCCCGGCCGAATTGACCGAAATGGTGAAGACCCTCACCCGTGTCGCCGAGTACTGGACCTCCGACCAGACCCGCGCGGCGGAACTGCAGACCAAGCTCGGCAAGTCCTATCTGGAGCTTTGGAGCGCCGCGTCGCGCAAGCTGTCCGGCGAGAAGGTCGAGCCGACGATCGAGCCGCCCCCGCGCGACAAGCGCTTCGCCGATCCGTCCTGGCGCTCCAACCAGTTCTACGAATTCTTGATGCAGGCCTATCTGCTGACCTCGCAGTGGGCCAACGAGCTGGTCGAAAAGGCCGACGGCCTCGATCCGCACACCAGGAAGAAGGCGGCGTTCTATATCCAGCAGATCACCAACGCCCTGGCGCCGTCCAACTTCGTGGCGACCAGCCCGGAGCTGACGCGGACCACGCTGGAGAACAACGGCGATAACCTCGTGCGCGGCATGAAGATGCTGGCGGAGGACATCGTCGCCGGCAAAGGCCATCTCAAGATCCGGCAGTCCGACCCGAGCAATCTGGAAGTTGGCGTCAACATCGCGACGACGCCCGGCAAGGTGATCTTCCAGAACGAGATCATGCAGCTGATCCAGTACACGCCGTCCACCGAGACGGTGCTGCGGACGCCGCTGCTGATCGTGCCGCCGTGGATCAACAAGTTCTACATCCTCGACCTCAAGCCGGAAAAGTCGTTCATCAAGTTCTGCGTCGACCAGGGCCTGACGGTGTTCGTGATCTCCTGGGTCAACCCGGACAAGAGCCTCGGCGACAAGAGCTTCGCCGACTACATGAAGCTCGGTCCACTGGCCGCGATGGACGTGGTCGAGAAAGTCACCGGCGAGTTGAAGGTGCACACCATCGGCTATTGCGTCGGCGGCACCCTGCTCGCCTCGACGCTGGCCTGGCTCGCCGAGCGGCGTCGCCAGCGCGTCACCTCGGCGACGTTCCTCACGACGCAGGTCGACTTCACCCATGCGGGCGACCTCACCGTGTTCGTCGACGAGGAACAGATCTCGGCGCTGGAGCGCGACATGCGCACCACCGGCGTGCTCGAAGGCGCCAAGATGGCGATGGCCTTCAACATGCTGCGGCCGAACGACCTGATCTGGTCCTACGTCGTCAACAACTATCTGAAGGGGCAGCCGCCCGCGGCGTTCGACCTGCTGCACTGGAATTCCGACGCCACGCGGATGCCGGCGGCGAACCACTCCTACTATCTGCGCAACTGCTATCTCGACAACAAGCTGTCGGCCGGCACCATGGTGCTCGACGACACCCAGCTCGATCTCGCCAAGGTCAAGGTGCCGATCTACAACCTCGCCACCCGCGAGGATCACATCGCGCCGGCGGAGTCCGTGCTGTACGGCTCGCAGTTCTTCGGCGGACCGGTGAAATACGTGCTGTCCGGCTCCGGCCACATCGCCGGCGTGATCAATCCACCGATGGCCAACAAGTATCAGTACTGGACCAACGAGAACATTCACGTCGGCTCGGTCGCCGAATGGCTGAAGGGCGCGCAGGAGCACAAAGGCTCGTGGTGGCCGGACTGGCGGGCGTGGATCGAGCAGTTCGATGCCGAGCGCGTCCCTGCCCGCGCGACCGGCACCGAAGTCTTCCCGCCGATCGAAGACGCGCCGGGCAGCTACGTCCGGGTGCGGTCTTAACCAGAACCGAGGTCTCGTTCGCGGCCGAGCGCCGCGGACGTGTTGTCGCAGCCGTCTAGACGGCAGCCCGGCGCTGCACATCTCCTCCGACAACCAGGAGGTGACGATGACGAAGCGTGAGGCGATTTTCCCGGCCGGACGACAGGCGCTCTACGAGATGCACCGCTATTCCGCCGCTGTTCGCTCCGGCGATCTGCTTTTCGTCTCCGGGCAGGTCGGCAGCCGTGAGGACGGTTCGCCCGAGCCGGACTTTGCCAAGCAGGTCCGGCTCGCCTTCGACAATCTCGCGGCGGTTCTGAAGGCGGCCGGCTGCAGTTTCGACGACATTATCGACGTCACTTCCTTCCACACTGATCCCGAGCGACAGTTCGAGACCGTGCTCGCCGCCAAGGACGCAGCGTTCCCCACCAAGCCTTACCCGAGTTGGACCGCCGTCGGCGTGAATTGGCTCGCCGGCTTCGAATTCGAGATCAAGGTGACGGCGCGCATCCCCTAGTCTGGGCCACGTCGCCTCTCAGACCGCGGAAATCCAGGCCAGCACCAGCGCGAAGCCGGCCAGCCCCACGGTGACGTGGGTGCCGAGCAGTACGTTTGCGGCCACCGGCGAGCGGCGGGCCAGCGCGGCGATGAAGCCGGAGAACGCCGAGACGGCAAACAGCCCGGCTGCGACCTTGCCGAACGACAGGCTGCCCGCCGCGGTCGCGCCGTCCGGCGTGCCGTGCAGCAACATCACCAGCGTCTCCAGCCCGCCGAAGCCGAGCAAGAGATGCAGCGCGACCAGGCCCTGCTTGCGCTCGCCGCGCAGATACAACAGCCCGAGATACAGACCGAGCGCCGTCGCCGCGCTCAGGATCACCAGAACCGGCGTCGCCGTCATGCCGCCTCCGAAACAATCGCCATGAAAGAACGTGATCTAAGCACGGCGGCGGAACATTGAGAACACCGCGAACGGGGCATTCCGGCGCGAGCGCAAGCTCCCGAACCCGAAATCCGATCCGTCTGCGCGCCACAGACAGGACGCGGCGACCCGGGATTGCGGGTTTGCGCTTCGCGCACCTCAGAATGACGACGCCCTGGGCGCGCGAAGCGCGCGATGGGCGCACCATCGCCCTGCCCTAGGCCACTGACTTCGCGTGGGTCAGCTTCTCGACCTTGCGGATGTGCTCGACGGCGTCGTGGGCGGCCTGGCTGTGGGTGAACAGCTCCAGCTCCTCGGTCTCGTGCTCGTCCACCGGCGTGATCGCGGGGTCCGTGTAGCCGGCACGGTTCGGATCGGCCAGAATCTTGCGGCGCAGCCCGTCGATCCACAGCCAGTGCCGCAAATTCTGGCCGAGCTTGAACGCGGTGCCGAACACCAGCTTCGGATAGAACAGCCACGGCGACTCCGCCGGCAGCGTCGGCCGGCGGTCGCGCCGGTATTTGAGGCGCAGGATGCCACCCTGCAGCGGATGCACCCGCTCGACCTTCACCATCGACGAAAACAGGAAGATCATCGACGCCAGCCGCGACACACCACCGCCCGTGGCCGCGGTGCGGCGCAGCAGCCGTTCGATGTGCTCGGCGGAGTAGTACAGATCCCATGCCTTGAAGTACGTGCCCTGCCACTCGTCCCGGCTCATCCGCGGATGCGCCGTGACAGCGTGCTCGATATCGAAGCGGTTGAGATCGGCATCCATCGGCGCGCCTTCTTGAAACAGGCGCTGATGATCCTCGGAACCGGGCAACGGCGTCAGGCAGAAGAATTCGAGGATGTCGAGCGGCAGCTCCTTCTGGATAATGGCGATGTCCTCCGCGATGCTCTCCGGCGTGTCGTGCGGAAAGCCGAGGATGTAGCCCGCATAGGTGATCACCCCGGCCCGCTTCCACGCCTGCAGCATCTGGCGATATTCGGTAATCTTGTTCTGCCGCTTCTTCGCCGAAGCGAGATTGTCCGGATTGATGCTCTCCAGCCCGAGAAACGTCCGCACCACGCCGGCCGCTCGGGCCTTTTCGATGAAGCCGTCAAGCTTGTGGCAGAGCGTATCGACCTGGATCACCAGCTTGATGTCCTTCTGGCCGGTCGCAGCGAATTCGCGTCGCAGGGCCGCCAGGCGATCCAGGATCAGCTCCCAGTCCTTGTTGCGGGCGAAATTGTCGTCGGTCATGAAAAACCAGTTGACGCCCTGCGCCATGTTGGCGCGCACCAGCCGCTCGATATCGTCGGCACTGCGGCCGCGCGACTTGCGGCCCTGCACGTTGATGATGGTACAGAACGAGCACTGATACGGACAGCCGCGCCCGGCATCGAACGAGGTCTGCAGGCTGAACGTGCCCTTGAGATATTTGCGCGGCAGCAGCGGCGTCGGGGTGCCTTCCAGCGACGGCAGATCGTTCAGATAGTTGTAAATCGGCTGCAGCCGGCCGGCTGCCGCATCGTGCAGCAGGTCGTCGCAACGCCCCTCCAGCTCGCCGGCATAGAGCGTAACGCCGAGATCGAGCGCCTGCTGCAGATCGCTCTGGATGCCCGGCAGCATCGCGACGCAGCCGGACACGTGAAAGCCGCCGATCGCCACCGGCACGCCCGCTGCGCGCAGCGGCCGCGCGATGTCCAGCGCCCGCGGAAACTGGTTGGACTGCACGCCGACTAGGAAGACGAGGCCAAAGAAGTCGTGTCCGCGGAAGCGCTCGATGATCTGCGGAATCCGCGTGCGGGTGTTGATCTCGTCGGCCGCTGTGATGTCGATCTCGACGTCGTCACCGAGTGCCCGGCGCTGCCGCGAGTCCTCGACCAAGCTGTACACCACCGCCAGCGAGTTCGACGGAATGAAAGAGCGCGCCCACTGGATGACGTAGCCGTCGTCGTCGTAGTGCGACGGCTTGATCAGCGCGACCTGAAATCGCTTTGCTGCGCGAGAGTCCGGGTCCACCTTCACGAACGGCTGCGATACCACCATGGCACGTCCCCCAACGAGCAATCCGGCACAGTACGATGCCGTGCAGGACATCGTCCGGCACAGCTTGGCGCAAGGCGTAGCGTATTAGCAAGTTAGACAGGGGACGTGAGCTGGAGTGATCAGTGCAACGCCATAGAGCTGGTATCAGGCAACTCGCTGCGCGGTGACATGCAGGATCTCGGTCGGCTGATTGTCGTAGCCGATATCCTGATTGGCCTCGATCGCCAGCGATGCCCATGCGCCGGCGTCGCGATAGCGCTCGCGGAGCCAGACTTCCGACGGGTAGTTGTAATAGCGCGCGAGCTTGTCGCGCCCCTCGCCCTCGCCGGACTTGTAGCTGGCATAGAACAAGCCGCCTGGCTTGAGCGCCCGCCAGATCCGGGCCAGCACGCCGCCGAGTTCGTCGCGTGGGACGTGCAGCAGACAGGCATTGGCCCAGACGCCATCGTACAATCCGACGTCATCGAGCTGGTGAAACAGCAGCGTCTCGACATCACGGCCGAGCCGCTGCGCCGCCTGCGCGGCCATTTGCGGCGAGCCGTCGGTCGGCCGCACCGCGAAGCCCTGCGCGATCATATGCGCCGAGTCCGCACCGGCGCCGCAGCCGAGTTCGAGGATCGACCCACCCGGCGGCAGCCGTTCAAGGAACTGGTTGAGGCGGACGTGACGGTGTTTGCTCCACGCCGCGTAGTCGGCGGCGTTGCCCTGGTAGAACGCGAGCGTGTCGGAATCGAATGCGTTGGTCATGCGAGGTACCTAGTTGGACTCGCTGCTATCCGGCAGGCCGAGCATCAGCCGCATGTTCTGCACCGCAGCGCCGGATGCCCCCTTGCCGAGATTGTCGAGCCGCGCCACCAGCACGGCCTGATGCTGCGCGTCGCTGCCGAACACGTAGAGTTCGAGCTTGTTGGTCTCGTTCAACGCTTCCGGCTCGATCCGGCCGCCGACATTCGCCGCGCTGTCGAGCGGCGCGACCGACACATAATTGCCACCGGCGTAGCGATCAGACAGCGCCTTGTGCAGATCGGCGACCGAAGGCTTGCCGGGCAGCGTATCGAGATGCAGCGGCACCGACACCAGCATGCCCTGCCGGAAATTGCCGACCGACGGGATGAAGATCGGCCGCCGCGTCAGCTTCGAATACAACCGCGTCTCGGCCAGATGCTTGTGCGCGAGGCCGAGGCCGTAGAGTTCGAATGCCGGCGCGGTTCCGGCCTCATAGGCCGCGATCATCGACTTGCCGCCGCCCGAATAGCCGCTGACGGCATTGATCGACACCGGGTAGTCGGCCGGGATCAGCCCAGAGTCGACCAGCGGCCGCAGCAGCGCGATCGATCCGGTCGGATAGCAGCCCGGATTCGAAACCTTGCGCGCGGCGCGGATCTTGTCCGCCTGGTCCGGCGCCAGTTCGGCGAAACCGTACACCCAGTCCGGCGCGACACGGAATGCGGTCGAGGCGTCCAGCACCTTCGGCGCGTCCGCACCCATGCCGTCGATCACCGCGACGGTTTCCTTCGCGGCATCGTCCGGCAGGCACAGGATGACAAGATCGACCTCGGCCATCAGCGCCCGCTTGGCTGCGGGGTCCTTGCGCTTGTCCTCGGCGATGTCCTTGACCACGACCTGGCCATGGCGCGCCAGCCGCTCGCGGATGCCGAGCCCGGTGGTGCCGGCGGCGCCGTCGATGAACACGGCCGGTTTGCCGGTGGCGGCGGCCTTGGTGGTCGTGGTATCCGTCAGGGTCATCTCGGGTTCCTTCACAAGGCGGGTTCGGCGGCCAGCGCCGGAGAGTTGTATTCGAGTTGGGGCCGCAGCGCGATCATCTGCGCGGCGATCGCCTGCGAGGCCGGATCGGGCCGCGCTGCCAGCGCATTGGCGACGGCCATGTGATCGGCGTCGGATTTGTGCTGGTTCAGCTTGAAGCTGCCCTCGACCACATCCACCCGCATCATCACGCCCACGATCGCCTTCTTCATCGCGTTCAGTCGTCCCGCTGTCATCTTCGACGCCCGCCACGGCGGCTTCGGCGCCAGCGAGCTTTCAAAGACGGCGCTGACCTCGTCAAGATGGGCATCGCGCTCCGCCTCCGACATCACCGCCGCCGGCCCGGTCAGATGCACGCTCTGGTACAGCCAGGTCGGCACCTGGTCCGGCGAGGCGTACCAGTCCGCCGACACATAGGCACCCGGCCCGCTCACCGCCATCAGCCACGGCGTGCGGCTGTCGGCCAGCCCGGCGAGCGGATTGCCGCGCGCGACATGGAACGACAGCAGCGGCGTGCCGTCGCTGGAATAGTCGATCGCGAACGGCAGCGGCGACGCCACCGGCTTGCGGCCGTCATGGGCGCAGACAAGACCGAAGCCGCGCGCTGCCGCGAAAGCAAGGCAGGCGGATCGATCGGGCTTGAAGGCGGGCGGCACGTACATGGCTTAGCTCCTGCTTGAAGGCGGAGCCGCCGGGATCAGTTCGCGTGTGGAGAGGGAGAGATCAACCTGCCGCGGACCGAGACCGGCGGCAGGGGCAACGCTGTCAGACGCGCGCGTTGGCCCGAGCCGCGGGGATGCGGCGACGGCGGGCTTTGGCGATGGTCACGACGTTGATCATGCGCTCCTCATAGGTCGAGAACGGGACGCGGTCAAGCATCGGCGCAGCGCCATCTCGGCGCCCTTCCCGGCCCCGAAACAGCCTCGTCTCAGGCTCGGACCGGCCTCAGCGCCACTGCTTCTCCTCGGCCGACCAGGCCCAGCCGGGCAGCTTGCCAGGCTTGCTGAAGGCCATGACGACATTCGCCAGCAGCCGCGACACGTTGTTGTCGAAATTCCGGTACGGCAGCGATTGGCTGAACGCGATCGACCCGGTGGAGAACACCGCGCCGTCGTTCGGGGCGGTGAAGTACACCATGTCGGCGCGCACGCGATAGTCGTGCGAGCCCGACAGGCCGGGATACGGATACAGCACCTCCTCCACCACGGTCTGATAATTGTCGCTGTGCCCGCCGGACGAGGCGACGATCAGCGAATGCGGCGGCGTGCCGAGCGTCAGATCGTAGCGATCGATCTCGATGCCGCCGGCGGCCCCCTGCGCGAGACCGAAATCGCCGATGATCTCGCCCTCGATCCCATCCATGATCCAGGACGCGCGGCGATGCCAGCTATCCGGCATCCGCCGGAACGGCCGCGCCGAGTCGAATCCTTCGGAGATGAAGCCGACGCCGAACACCTTCTGCGGGGGACGCCCGAGGTCCTTCCAGAGCCCGCTCTTCTGCCCCGTCGTGGCGAGATAGTACTCGCCCGGCCGAGCCTGCCACGCGCGCATGCCGGAGTTCAGCTTGCGCACCTCCATGCACCATGGATCATCGCTGTGGTAGCCCACGTTCCAGTAATATCCGTTGCCGCCGAGATAGATGAACCTGCCGCCGGAGGCGATGTAGTCTTCGGTCGCGTCGAGAATCTGCTCCGAGACATATTCCGGGTGCGTCCCGCTCAGCACCACATTGTAGGGCTTGAGCGCATCGACACCCTCGCGGTGCAGATCCTCGTCGGTCGTCACCTCGTAGTCGTAGCCCATGTGATCGAGCCAGGCGATGATCGACAGATCCGCCGGGAACTGCCAGGTCACGCCCATCGAGGACATCCGGGCTTTCGGGCGCATGTTCAGGATCGGCCGCCGATAGGTGCTGTAGCAGACGCCGGCGCCATCAGCGTGATGATCGTAGAGCGACAGGCCGAACTCGGCGGTCTGGTACAGCTCGATGTCGACCTCGGAGAGGATCGGCGACTGACCGGCGAGCGGCTGCATGATCTCGGCGTCGAAGCTGAGATGCTCGTTGGCGTAAGCGAGGTAGCTTCCTGTCGGCACCAGGAACAGGATCGGCGCTTTCGGCTTGAGCGGGCGAACGAAGAACACGATGTATTCTTCGCGCATTCCCTTCGCGTCGCCGGTGCGCAGCCGGAACGCATAGGCGCCGCTGCGCAGCTCGGGCACCTTGATCGCGCGCGTCAGCTCCCACTTGCAATCGATGATGGCGTCGTCGTGGAATTCGATGCCGCCGTACTGCTCTGGTGCGAGCCGGAAACAGTCGTCCTTGCCCTGCCAGTTGAATCCGGTCTGGGCGCGCACCGGGCGATTATAACCCGCGGCATGCAAACCATAGGGGCCGGTGTCGATCACCCGATCGCCGATTCCGTGCGCGGTGTAACCTTGCGCCGTGTCCCAATAGGCGACGAGACCGGTCTGCGGGGCAAGTCCGCTGTCGCGATAACGGTCGAGTTCGTCGCGCGTCAGGACGCGATCGAACACGGCGGGTCGGTCAAGCTTGCCGTTCAGGCACTGGGTGACGAAATCGCCGCGCAATGTGTGGTGGTCGCGCGCGCCGGCAAGCAGAAACGGGACCTCCGGCGGGTTAACTGGCCGAAAGCGCAGCGTCTCGCGGACGTGCGAGCGGAAATCGACATTGGCGACCTTGCTCAGCAGCGAATTATAGCGGGTCGCCACACCCTCCTGATACAGCGTCGCGACGCCGGTCGTCGCATCGAAGGTCGCCGCGACGAAATACCAGTTGTTCTTCAGAACCGGCACCTCGGCGTCGAGATAGTCGACCTCGTGGCCATCGCCGAAGCCGAATTCGAGAAAACCATCGGGGTTGAGCCAAAGCCCGTAGCCACGGTTGCCGAACGCGTCCCACCGCCCGAGCAGACATTGCCGTCGGCCGCCCCCCGGACTGTTGGGATGGACGAAGGTGCACAGGCTGAAGCTGCCGTTCAGAGCCAGGCGCTGGTCGGGGTCGGCCACAGTCAGGAACGAGCCGACCTGGGTGAACTGCTTGCGGACGCGCCAGACGCCGTTGGCCTCGGAGGCGATCTCCTCCTCGCGATAGCCCGGACCGGCCGGATGCGCGTCCCCGTGGATCAGCCGCACGAGTTGGGCGTCGACAACGTCGGTGCCATCGGCATGCACGTAGAACGAGATGTCATCGCCGGGCTTGACCGAAATCTTGTCCGCGTATCCGAATATCTTCTTCTCGGCCATGGTGGTGGGCTTCTCCGGCGACTGAACTTGAACGATCTCAGGTTTCGAGCAGATCTTGCACGCGGCGCAGGAACAGCGCGTGATAGGCCTCGTCGGGCGTCTCGTAGTTGCGGTCCTCGACCATACGCGGCGCCGTGCCGCGGTGGCCCGATAGCGCGACGATGCGATAGGCCTTGAACTCCTCGAGCACCATGATGGCGTATTTGTCGATCTGCCCCTGGCGACGGAAGTAGATCAGCAGGCGTTCGAGCGCTTCGCTGTGCTGGCCGAGCGGTTTCGACTTGTGCTCGGCGATCAACGCGTCCGACACCAGCCGCTTGAGGAAGTCGCGCTGCATCTTGTCGAAGCGGCGGAAATAGACCTGATCCTTGTCTTCCACCTCGGTGGCTTCTTCGGGCAACATCTCGCCTCCTTTCTCGGCTCGGGTTGATCGCCTCTCGCTCTTCTTCTTGTCGCGCCAGGCGCGGAATTGCGATTTGATGCCGAAGATGCCGCCGCGCAGAAACAGCACCACGCCGAGCATGATCGCCCCGATCAGCACGAAGCGCAGCGGGCCGAGATCGATCAGCACGCGATCGATGAACACGACGATCAGCGTGCCGGCGACCGCGCCCTCGGCGCGCCCGATGCCGCCGATCACCAGCATCGCCAGCGACAGCAGCAGCGTGTCGAACGAGAACAAATTGGGCGACGCGCCGCCGAAATGCGTTGCGTAGAAGCCGCCGATGAAGCCCAGCGCCGCCGACGAAATCAGGAACACCATGATGCGGGCGCGGATGAAATCGACGCCGCAGGCTTGCGCGAAGCCCTCCTTCTTCTCCTGCGCCATTCGCAGCAGCCGGCCGAGCCGCTTGCCGTCGACGAAGCGATACAGGACCAGCGCGAGGATCATGACGAACAGCGCGACGTAGTAGCCAAGCAGCAAACGGCCGGTTTGCGACAGCGCCGCCGGCAGATAGCTGGGCGCGCCGTAGAGACCGCCGGTAGCCGAACCAAACTGGCGGGACTGCACCACATAGACGCGGCACAGTTCGACCACGCCGAGAGTCAGCAGCGCGTAGTAAAATCCGTCGAGCCGCATCGCCGGCAGCGCGATCAGGATGCCGAACGCGAGACCGATCAGCGCGCCCGCGAGCGGCAGCAGCCACCATGGCAGCCCCAGCATGATTGCCATATAGGTGGTGCCGTAAGCGGCGGCGCCGACCACCGCATAGGTGGCGAGCGAGAAGATGCCTGCGGTGCCGACGACCAGCATCCAGCATAGATTGATCGCCGCATAGATCGCGAACACCGACGCCGCGGACATCACAGTGTTGAACGAGCTCACCGGCACGAACAGCGGCATGATGAAGAACGCCGCGAGCGCCAGCATCCACCAGATCGGCCGCTTGTCGACGATGGTCTTCTCGCGCCGCATCGTCTTGGGATTGTACTCGCCGCGGATATTCAGCACGCGGCGGCGCGTTGGCCAGTAGCGTGTCCGTGTCCACAGCGCGCCGCCGTGGCCTGGCCATTTGTAGTAATAGCGCAGCCGGCCGACGAGATACATCTTCGGCCGAAATCGCGTGGTCTCGTCCCACGTCACCTGATGCGACAGGAAGGGGTTGGTCACCACCTCGCGCGCCGGGGTCTCCGGGTGCTGCGAGTCGGTGGGATCGATCCAGATCGGAGCCGTTGTATCGGACATCGCTTATGCCTCGCGCGCCTTGTCGAGAATTCCGGAGATCCCACGCGGGCGGATCAGGAGGACGACGATGATGAGCAGGAACTGGGTGATCAGGACGTACTGACCGCCGAGGAAGGTCGACGTCAGCGACTCGTTCACGCCGAGCATGATCGCGCCGATCACCGCCCCGGGGATGCTGCCGAGGCCGCCGACCAGGGCGATGCTGAGCCCCTTGATCATCGGCGTTATGCCGCTGAACGGCGCCACGTAATAGGTCTGCGCCAGCAGCACCGCCGCCAATCCGGCGAGCGAGCCGGTCAAGGCCATCACGTAGATGCTGGTGCGGCGAACGCCGATGCCGACGATCGAGGCGGCATGCGGGTTCATCATCATCGCCCGGATCTCGAGGCCGCGGCGGCTCGAACGCATCCACAGCAGGATCAGAGTGAGCAGCACGATCGCCGACACCGATGCGCCGAGCTTGTCGGAGGTCACCACTACACCCAGAATATCGGCGTTCCAGTTGCCGAACAGGCGCGGCAGCGACTTCGCCCGGGGACCGAACCACCACAACAGGATCTGGTTGCCGACCAGGCTGATCGCCAGCGTCGCGATCAGCGCGCGGAGCGGAAAATTCGGCTTGTCGTGGATCGGGATGAAGGCGAGCAGGCAGACGATCAGCCCACCGATCGCACCCGTCAAAATCCCGGCGATCATCACGACAGCCGGATACGGGCTGATATACACGCTCGCCATCCACGCGCCGTAGCCCGACAGCGCGAAGATGAAGCCGTAGGCCATATTGACCAGGCCGAGACTCGACCAGGTGACGGAGATGCCGATCGCCAAGGTGCCGTAGATGCAGGCCAGCGTGATGGCGTTGGTGACGATGAAACCCCAGTTCATCAGTTGCGCTCCGTCGACAGGGCCTTGGATGCCGAGGCCTCGCCCTTCAGCTTGCCGGCGTGCATTCCGATGATTCGGTCGACGCTGCCTTCGAGCAGCGCTACGTTCTGCTCGGCGATCACCATTGCCGAACCGCCGAGTTCGACCGCCATCAAGGCTTCGACCACCGAGCGCCCAATCTTCGGAGCCAAGCCGAGCGAAGGCTCGTCGACGAGAAACAATTCGGCGTCGGACATCAGGCCGCGGCCGATCGACACCATGCGCCGCTCGCCGCCCGACAAGCGCCCGACCGGTGTCTTCATCAGCTTCTCCAGCGGCGGAAAGATCTGCAGAATGCGCTTCTTCCGCAGCCCGCGTTCGGCCCACGCGCGCTTTGTGAACGCGCCGCTATCCAGATGTTCCTCCACGGTGAGGCCGTGAAAGATCTCATCGCCCTGCGGGATCAGCGCCAGCCCACGGCGCACGATCAGGTGGGTGTAGCGTCCCGGACCCTGGCTGCGGGTGCGCCCGACCTCGTAGCCGTTCAGCTTGATCGACCCACGCTGCCAGCCGGTCAGCCCGGCGATCGCCTGAAACAACGTCGACTTGCCATGCCCGTTGAGACCAACGAGTCCGATCCGCTCGCCGGCGAAGACCGTGAGGTCGAGGTCGTGGATCACGCGCATCGGCCCCCAGCCGGCGGACAGTCCCTTGACGTCCAGGACCGCGGGACGGGCCGAACTGGTGTCGGGCGCGGCCATCAGTGCAGCCCTCCGCCCGTTTCGGTTTCGAAGTAGGCCGCCTTGACGCGTGGATTCTGCAGGATCTCGGACAGCAGCCCCTCGGCGATCGTCTCGCCCGCATCCATCACCAGGACACGATCGGCGATCGTATCCAGCAGCTCCATCCGGTGCTCGATCAGCACGATCGCAATGTTGAGCTCTTTGGCCAGCACCCGCATGATGTCGTCGAGCTCGTCGATCTCGGAGTTGATCAGTCCCGCGGCCGGCTCGTCCATCAGCAGCACCGATGGACGCCGCATCAGCAGGCAGGTCATCAGCAGCTTGCGTCGGTTCAGGGTGTCGAGCCGATCCGCCATCGTCGCGCCCGGGATCCGCAAACCGACCAACCCTGCTCCCCATTCGGCATCGTCGGGCGTCAGATACGGCCGATAGGCTTGCCGGGCCGCCTTCAGAACCTGCGCGACGGTCATGTCTTCAGGCACGATCGGGGTCTGGTACGTGCGGCCGATCCCGAGCCGGGCCCGCCGATGCAATGGGAGGCCGGTGACGTCCTGGCCGTCGTAGGTCACCGTCCCGCTCTTCGGCGAGATCCGGCCGGACAGCACTTCGAACAGGCTGGTCTTGCCCGCCCCGTTAGGCCCGATGATCCCCATCACCTCGCCCGGCTTCACGTCGAGCGAGATATTTCGCAGGATCGACCGGCCACCAAGATCGAGCGCGATCCGGTCACAGGAGAAGATCGCCGATGCCGCCATTGTCATCGCCTCGGCGTTACCACCACGGCGCCTTCTGCAGCTTGTTCTCGACGAGCACGTCCGGATAGATGATCTTGTGCTCGTTGTTCTGAACCTGGAAGAACAGCTGGGCCATACCCTTTTCGAGGTCCGCAGCGCCGATCGCATCGCCCGTGTCCGGATAGTGGGCGCATTCCTGATAGGGATTGTCCATGCTCATGAAGCCGCAAACCCCGCGATACGAGTTCTTGCGGATCCAGTCGCTGACGACCTTGAAGTTCGACGGATCGCCGACCGCTTCCCACGCCGCCTTGAGATAGTAGGTCGTGTCGTAGCCGTTGCCGGTGTAACAAAGCCCCATGATGCCCGGGAAACGCTTCTTGTACTTGGCCCGGAACGCCTTGCCCTTCTCGTCGGCATAGACGCCGAGCACGGTGCTCCATACGAAACCTTCCGCGGCGGGACCGGACAGTTCGAGGAACTCAGGCTGCGACGGGCCATATTGCAGATAGACGAGCGCGCCCTTGAGCGGGTCGGCGCTGTATTGCTTGACGAAGGCCGCGTATTCGGCCGCGACCCAATGGTCGATCATCACCGCGCCGGCGCCGACCTTCTTGATCTCCTGAATGACCGAGCCCCAGTCCTGGACCGGATACTGAATGTCGGTGATACCCGCGAGCTTGAACTCACTCTTGGGGAGCGATGCCTGCAGCGCCTTCGAAATCGTTTGGTTGTAGGCGATCTGTTCCTGAACGATATGCACGCCGTTGTTGAGCGGCTTCCACGTCCCCTGATCCTTCATCGCCTTCAGAAACACCGGGAACGTGTGCCCGTAATGCACTTCGGACGGGTCGGTCTGGAACACGTGCGAGTATTTGTCGGGCTGCTTGACCACCAGATCGGTCATGTTGCGCTGCGTCAGCCCCCACAGAAACGGCGCCTTGTAACGCGCCGACACGTCGGCGACCGGGATCGGCGTGAAGACGAAGGCGCAGGACATGGCGTGCACCTTGGCGTCGATCAGCTTGTTGATTGCAACCTGGCCGCTTTCCGGAGACAGTGGATCGATGTCGACCACGACGGCCTTGAGTTGGCGTCCCAATACGCCGCCCGCGGCGTTGATTTCTTCCAGGGCCAGCGTCGTCCCGTTGAGATAGTCCTGATGATCAGCGACGCCGGCTTGGGCCGTCTGGGCGGTCGGAACGCCGATCAGGATCGGATCGGCCGACGCCGCGCGCGTCGCGCCGGAGACGAAAGGAGCTGGAAATGCGGCAGCAGCCGTGCCGGCTGACGCAAGTTGAAGCAGTTTGCGACGTGAGACCTTGCCGACCATAAGACCTCTCCCTGATGAGCATCCCCCCGGACGCTCCCTGTGTCGAAAGACGCCTCATCCTAGGTAGCTGATCAAATTTTGGTCTTTCACTGGAAAGCACTGTCTCTACAATTCCAGTGCACTGCTAACCACCGCGCGACAAAGCAACTAACGGTTCACGGCACACTTCTTGCGTTTAGTAGGACACTCCCAGTTCCTTCGAGGTCGCCGCCATGAGTCAGAAGAACCATTATTCGACCGCCTCGCTCTCCGGATCCGAAAGCATCGCCGCCTGGCGGCAGGCGATGGCGGAAGTGTATTATCGCCTTGATATTCAGGCCCGACACGACGATCGCGTGGTCGGCGAACTGATCGATGTTCAGTTCGGCGCGATGGGGCTGTCCAACTTCAAGGCCGATGCACAGCGCGTGATCCGGCGCAAGGAATCCGCCAAGATCGACGGCTCGGAAGACTTCGTGTTTCTGTTTCCGACCCGAAAGGGATTGGAGTTCGAGCAGCGCGGCCGCACCGGCAAGGCGATGCCAGGCGCTGTGTTTCTCCTCAACTCTGCTGAAAATTACGTCGTTGACGTCCCGGACGGATCGGAAAACATCACCATCAAGATCGACCGCAGCCTGCTGATCGATCGGGTGAAGGGCATCGACGGGCTGTGCGCGGCGATGAATATTGCAAACTCCCAACTCGTTCCGGTTGTGGCGACGCTCGGGCGGCAACTTCTACACCTGCCGCCCGGCGAACACGCCGACCGGCTGCAGCAGTCGGTGATCGAGCTGATCTGCCTGATGCTGGACCTCCGCGAGTCGCCGCAGGATCGGTCCTTCATTCGCGAGACGCTCGCCTCTTCGCTCTACAATCGGCTCGACAGCTACTTGCAGCGCAATCTGTCGGATCACGAGCTGTCACCCGATCAGGCGGCACGCGAACACAAGATCTCGGTGCGCTACCTGCACAAGATCTTTCACTGTCACGGCACTTCGTTCGGTCAACGGCTACTCGAGCTCAGGCTGCAGCGCGCCCGACAATTGATCGTGACGCATGGAGGGGCGAGCCACGTCAATCTCGGCCAGGTCGCCTACGAGTGCGGCTTCACCAGCCAGTCTTACTTCTCGACCTGTTACCGGAGGCGATTTGGACTGACACCCCGTCAATCCGGACGCCCCGCCGCGGCGGGCGAGGACACCGCTCCAGCCGAATAGCCCGCCATATAGGCCGTCGACGACGCTTGAGCCGCGCGGAGCCTCGACCGAGGTGACTCCGCATACGTATTGCAAGTACACGCGATGCTTGCAAAGCTACGACCGAGGGTGTATTTGCCCGCGCACTGGTCGGCAGTTCACCAAGGCGTCGCTGCCCCGCGAGGGGAGCTAAACCTGCCACGTTTCCTGATCGGCAGACACTTGTCCCGTGCCGCGTCGAAAGTCAGCGACCATCGACTTGTCCTTTCGGCACGATCGAGGATGAGGTCATGACCCGCACTGTTTTCCCCTACTCCGCCCAGGATGTGTCGGCCCTCGCCCGCGCGCTCAATCGCGAGCTCGACGCGCAGGGCCACAAGCTCGGCCATGTCGAGATGCTCAACCTGTTGGCGCGCTCGGCCGGCTTCCGCAATTTCCAGCACTTCCGCGCGGAGCGCGAAGCCGGCGACCGCCTCGCACGCTCACCTGAGCCATTGCCAGCGATCGACCATCAGCGTGTCGAACGCGTCGCAAGGCACTTCGATGCCGGCGGCAGCCTGCTGCGCTGGCCGTCAAAGGCGAGCCACGCCGAACTCGGCCTGTGGGTGCTGTGGTCGCGCATTCCGCGCGGCCGCGAACTCAGCGAGAAGCAGCTCGCCGCGTTGCTCGCCGGCCATCACAGCTTCGGCGACCATGCGCTTCTGCGCCGCGCGCTGTGCGACCACGGCCTGATGACGCGCACGCCGGACGGCCGGATCTATCGCCGGATCGAGCAACGGCCGCCGGCTGAGGCGGTGGCGCTGATCCGCCACCTGGCCCCGCGGCTCGCCGCCTGACGCCGCGGCCGCTTTTCAAGAGAGGCAATCATGTCTGCTCGCTTGGTAAAGCGGCGCGTCGCCACGCGCGCGTCTCTCCCCGCTCCCATCCTGGTTTCCACCGCACGCGGCCCGATCGAACTGATCGATCGCGGCACGGCCCGGCGCACTCCCCTCGTCCGGCTTTGCGGGGAGCGGTTATCTGTCGTCATTGCGAGGAGCGAAGTGACGAAGCAATCCAGCGCCGTGCACTGCGTCGGGATTGCTTCGCTGCGCTCGCAATGACGATGACGCTCAGATCACCGGGCTCCACGGCGCCGGCACCAGCCGATAGCCGCTGCCGTCCTTCTGGACGTAGCCGTTGGCCGGGAACGGATAGTGGAAGCCCTGGACGCGCATCTTGTCGGCGACCAGCATGTCGTAGACTTTGCGGCGGGTGGTCTCGGCCTGGGCGGGGTCCTGGTCGAACATCAGGTGCCAGCCCGGATGGGTGACGAACAGCGCCGGGTGGTTGGTGACGTCGGACTGGATGAACACCTTGTCGGCGCCGGACGACAGCACGAACGAGGTATGGCCCGGCGTATGGCCGGTGGCTTCGACCGCGAGCAGGCCCGGCGCGACGTCCTTGCCCCATTCATAGGGCGTGACCTTCTTCTGCAGCCCGGCTTCGAACACGCGGCGGGCGTTCTTGAATACGCCCTGCATCCGCTCGCCAGAGGCGCGGCTCATCTCGCCGTCGTCCATGAAGTACTTCCACTCCGCGGCCGGCACGAGGATCTCTGCATTCGGGAACGCCGGCTGGTTGTCGGCCGTCAGCAGGCCGTTGATGTGGTCGGCATGGAAATGCGAGATCACCACGATATCGACCGCCTTCGGGTCCAGGCCCGCGGCGACCAGATTGCTGGCGAACTGGCCGACATTGCCCTTGCTGGAGGCGAAGGCGCCCGGACCGTTGCCGGTGTCGACCACCACCAGCTTGCCGCCGGTGTTGATCGCCAGCGGGGCGAAATTGATGGTCATCTTGTCCTTCGGCATGAAGGCCTGCTCGAGCGCCGCATTGATCTCGTCCTTCTTGGCGTTGAGCACGAAGCCGTCCGGCATGGGGAAGGTGTTGGCGCCGTCGGAGATCACGTTCACCTGGGCGTCGCCGACCTTGTAGCGATAGAAGCTCGGCGCCTGCTTGTCGGCAAGCGGCGCGGCCGCCTCGGCAGGCGCGCTGCGCAGCAGCGGCGTGGCGGCCAGGGCGGCGGCAGCAGTAAGGGCGTGACGGCGGGTCAGGTCCATGGCGTATCCTCGATGGGTGGGATTGTTGCGAGCGGCAGTCTAGCCCGGGATCGGTGACGGGAGCGCATCATAACGACGGTTTGATCGGCCCTAGGGCTCCCGACATCAACCCCGACCGGGGCCCCCTATTCCGCTCGCTCAGATCGACCGCACCAGCCAGGTGGCTCCGACAGACAGTGCGTCGCCGAACAGCAGCAGCACCGCCGACCAGACGAATGCCGACAGCACGTTGGCGATCTGGAAGCTCCAATACGGCATCTCGAAGATGCCGGCCGCGAGCGGCACCGAGGCGCGCAGCGGCCCGAAGAAGCGGCCGATGAATATGCTCGGGACGCCCCACTTCTGCACGAAATCCTCGCCCCGCGTCAGCAGCCCCGGGAACTTCGACAGAGGCCAGATCTGGGCGACGTTGTTCTTGTAGCGATAGCCGAACCAGTACGACAGCCAGTCGCCCAGCGCGGCGCCGACGGCGCCGGCGATCCAGACCGGCCAGAAACTGATGCCGGAGGCGCCGACCAGCGCGCCGATCGCGACCAGCGCTCCCCAGGCCGGGATCAGCAGCGAGATAAAGGCGAGCGATTCCCCGAACGCCAGCGCCAGCACCACCGGCGCGGCCCAGGCCTGGTGCTCGCGCACGAAATCGATGAGGCCACGAAAAGCTTCTTCCATCGTCCTTCTGACCTGCGGGCGTCCCCTGCCGGCAGGGTTCACATCACTGTCGCATCGCACGGCCGCCGCCCGACGGGCAAGCGCCGCACCCCGTGACGGATTGCCCGGGGCGGCCGGCAGATCAGACCGGGATGGCCTGAATGCGGCAACGAATACAGAACGGTATGACCCTGCGCCCAAGGGTCCCACTTTGCACGTCACAGCCGCGCGACTGCGGGCGGAGCGGTATCATCTGGCAGCCGCCCGAGGCCTTGGGCCTTTCCATCGCCTCCGCTCCGGCCTATATGCGCCCTCCAGCGGACGTGCTGCAGCGCGGCAACCGGCCGCCGGGCCATTCCGCCGCGCCTGCCGTCACCACCCGCTGGCCTTCCGTGGCATAGTCACGGCCAGCGATTCGCGCGGCGCAGCGCGCCGGGCCCAGCCCCTTTCATCTCAGGACCACTTTCAAGACCCATGGCCAAGGCACTGAAGGCGAGCAGCAAATCCAAATCCTCCGACCTGTTCGGGGCCGCGCCGAAGGCGAGCGCGCCGCGAGCGGCCGCGAAGCCCGCAGGCGCGGAGGACGGCTACACCGCCGCCGACATCGAGGTGCTGGAGGGACTGGAACCGGTCCGCCGCCGCCCCGGCATGTATATCGGCGGCACCGACGAGAAGGCGTTGCATCACCTGTTCGCCGAAGTGATCGACAACTCGATGGACGAGGCGCTGGCCGGCCACGCGACCTTCATCGAGGTCGAGCTCGGCGCCGACGGCTTCCTCACTGTCTCCGACAACGGCCGCGGCATTCCCGTTGATCCGCATCCGAAATTTCCAAAAAAGTCGGCGCTCGAAGTGATCATGTGCACGCTGCACGCCGGCGGCAAATTCGACAGCAAGGTGTATGAGACCTCGGGCGGTCTGCACGGCGTCGGCGTCAGCGTCGTCAATGCGTTGTCGTCGCGTCTTGAGGTCGAGGTTGCGCGCAATCAGCAGCTCAGCCGCATGGTGTTCGAACGCGGTATCCCCAAAGGCAAGCTGGAGAGCCTCGGCAAGGTCAACAACCGCCGCGGCACCCGCGTCCGCTTCAAGCCCGACACCGACATCTTCGGCGCCAAGGCGGCGTTCAAGCCGCAGCGGCTGTTCAAGATGGCGCGGTCGAAGGCGTATCTGTTCGGCGGCGTCGAGATCCGCTGGAAGTGCGATCCCGAGCTGCTGAAGGGCATCGAGGACGTCCCGGCCGAGGACACCTTCCACTTCCCCGGCGGCCTCAAGGATTATCTCGCCGCGGCGATCCACAACGACACGCTGGTGCATCCCGATATCTTCGCCGGCAAGAGCGGCCGCAATGGCGCGCACGGCGCTTGCGAATGGGCCGTGGCGTGGACCGCGGATGCCGACGGCTTCATGTCGTCGTACACCAACACGGTGCCGACGCCGGACGGCGGCACCCACGAATCCGGCATGCGCAGCGCCCTGCTCCGCGGCCTCAAGGACCATGCCGAGCGCGTCGGCCAGGGCAAGCGCGGCGCGTCGATCACCTCGGAAGACGTCATGGTCGGCGCCGCGGTGATGCTCTCGGTGTTCGTGCGCGAACCGGAATTCCAGGGCCAGACCAAGGATCGCCTCGCCACGGCCGAAGCGCAGAAGATCGTCGAGCAGGCCATCAAGGACCCGTTCGACCATTGGCTGTCGGGCAACCCGGTGCAGGCCAACAAGCTGCTCGACTTCGTCATCGAGCGCGCCGAGGAACGGCTGCGCCGCCGCCAGGAAAAGGAAATCTCCCGAAAGACCGCGGTGAAGAAACTGCGGCTGCCGGGCAAGCTCGCCGACTGTACGTCGACCGCTGCCGACGGCTCCGAACTGTTCATCGTCGAGGGCGACTCGGCCGGCGGCAGTGCCAAGCAGGCGCGCGACCGCTCCACCCAGGCGGTGCTCCCCCTCCGCGGCAAGATCCTCAACGTCGCCTCGGCCGGCAAGGACAAGGTGGTGGCAAACGCCCAGCTGTCCGACCTGATCCAGGCGCTCGGCGCCGGCACCGGGGTCAATTACCGCGAGGAAGACCTGCGCTACTCGCGCATCATCATCATGACCGACGCCGACGTCGACGGCGCCCACATCGCCTCGCTGCTGATCACGTTCTTCTATCGGCAGATGCCGAAGCTGATCGACGAGGGCCACCTCTATCTCGCGGTGCCGCCGCTGTATCGGCTGACCCACGGCGCCAAGACCGTGTACGCCCGCGACGACGCCCACAAGGAAGAGCTGCTGAAGAAGGAATTCAACGCCAACGCCAAGGTCGATGTCGGCCGCTTCAAAGGCCTCGGCGAGATGATGCCCGCGCAGCTCAAGGAAACCACAATGGACCCGAGCAAGCGCACGCTGCTCCGCGTCGTGCTGCTCGCCGACGATCGCGAGGGCACCGCCGACTCGGTCGAGCGCTTGATGGGCACCAAGGCCGAAGCCCGCTTCGCCTTCATCAGCGACAAGGCGGAATTCGCCAGCGAGGAAATGCTGGACGTGTAAGCGCGATTTTACCGCGCTTGCTGTCGAACCATCTTAACGAAGCCGTGCACTAATCCCCCGCATGACGCCCTGCGCTGAGCAGGCGTGTGCGGGGATAGTATCGTGACCGACACCGACGACTTCGATCCGGCTCCGACGCCGCTGACCTTCGCGCTCCGCGTCGTCATCGGCCTGCTGCAAGGCGCCGCGCTGTACGCGCTGTTGCGCGTCGCGCAGGACAAGGTCTGGCCGGCCACCACGCCAGAACTCTATGCCGCGCTGCTGGTGACGGCGGTTTTCACGCCACTGGTCGCCTCGTCCGCGCTGACACGGCTGCGGCCGCTACCGCTGCTGGTGTGGATCCTCGCGGTGGCGACGATCTGCGCCGCGCTCGGCTGGTACGATTTCTACCGCGATCCCTTCGGCACGCCAGGGCACGCTCCGCCGCGCGTGATGCCGGCGCAGGCTTGGGTCGGCGTGCCGCTGATCCTGTTCATCGCGCAGTCGCTGCTGATCGCGGCCGCCCACGATCGCCGTCCCATCGCCAGGTATCGCACCTATTTCGAGGTATCATGGGGCCTCGGCCTGCAGATCGCGCTGGCGGCGCTGTTCGCCGGCACGTTCTGGGCCGTGCTGTGGCTCGGTAGCGATCTGTTCCGACTGATCAAGGTCGAGGCCTTCGCCAAAGTGCTACGCCAGAACTGGTTCTGGATCCCGGCCACCACGGTCGCGATCAGCGTGGCGCTGCACGTCACCGACACGCGCGCCGGCATGGTGCGCGGTGTCCGGACTGTCGTGTGCAATCTGCTCGGCTGGCTGCTGCCGCTGTTCGCAGCGATCGTCGTCGCCTTCGTGGGGGCGTTGCTGTTCACCGGGCTCGAACCGCTGTGGGGCACCAAACGTGCGGCGACGATCCTGCTCACCGCCGCCGCGACGCTCGTGATCCTGATCAACACCGCCTTGCAGGATGGCGCGCGGCTGTCGGCGGCCGCGCCTGCGGCATCGATGCCGGCTGCGCTGCGGCTGTCGATCGTCGCCGCATCGCTGGTGATGCTGCCGCTCGTCGCGCTGGCTGGCTATGCGATTGCCTTGCGGGTCGCGCAATATGGCTGGTCGAATGTCCGTATCATCGGCACCGCCGGCGCAGCGGTGGCCGCCTGCTACGCGATCGGCTATGCGATCGCCGTGGCGCGCCGCAGGATTGCGACGAGCGTGCTCGCCACCACCAATATCGCAACCTCGCTCGTCGTCATCGCGATCGCACTGGCGCTGCTGTCGCCGTTCGCCGATCCGGCACGGCTGTCGGTCGCCGATCAGGTCGCGCGGCTGAAGGATGGTCGAGCCGATCTCGACCGCTTCTCGTTCAAGTATCTGCGGTTCGACACCGGCCGTTACGGCGTCGAGGCGCTGCGCCGGCTGGCGCAGGACGACAACGCGCCCGCCATCCGCGCCAAGGCCGTCGCCATGCTGGAGCGACAATCGCGCTACGATCCGATGCCGGAGGGCGAACGCATCGGCATGATCCGGGTGGCGCAACCGCCGGGCGGCGAGTTGCCTCGCGACTTCCTCACTGCCGACTGGAGCAGCGAAAAGGCCAGCTATCTGCTGCCGCTCTGTTTGAAATCGGCATCCTCGAGCTGCGACGCCATCCTCGCCGATCTCGACGGCGACGGCAGCGACGAGATCATCCTCGACGCGCGGACCGGCGAGGCCACGGTATTCCGCCGGACCGACGGCCAGTGGCGTTATTTCGGTACCCTCGCCGGTTCCAACTGCAAGGGCGTCGGCGAAAAGCTGCGCTCGGGCCAGTTCGCCCTCGCGCCTTCGCAGCTTAAGGACGTCGAGATCGCCGGGACGCGGCTGCGCGTCACCCCCTATTTCGATTGCGGATCGATCAGGGCAACGCTTCATTCGGATTAGGACGTCGATCGAAAGGCGCAAGCGCGACGACCGCGATCGCGCTTGCTCCCCGCGCCGAAAACGTGCGTAATCGCCTGATGCGCACGCTGTTTCTCGTCATCGGCCTGATTGCCCTGCTGATGGGCCTCGTTTGGACCGGCCAGGGTGCCGGCCTGATCCAATGGCCGGCGCAGAGCTTCATGATCAACCAGTCGCAATGGATGTGGTACGGCGCCTCCACGGCGTTCGGCGGCCTGCTGCTGATCCTGATTTCTCGCAAGGTGTGACGGCGGCGCGCTGACGCCATCCGGATGATCGCCCCCCCCAAACAGTACGGCCGCTCCGAAGAGCGGCCGCCGGGATCAATTCGTTCTGCGCTCGGTTGGCAAAAGATCAGCTCTCACTGCGCCTTGATCTTGTCGAGCCACGGCTTGGCTTGCGGAAACTCCTTCAGCAGCGTGGCGTAAACATCCGGAGCAGTGGCGCGGAACGACGCCAGGTCGGGCTCGATCAGTTCCACCTTGCCGCTCGTCTTGATGGTCTCCAGCGCGGACGCATAGTCCTTTTTGTAGTGATCGATGGCGAAGGTCACGGCTTCGGCCGCAGCCTCACGGAAGATCTTCTGCTGCTCCGGCGACAGACTATCCCAGCGCGACTTGGAGATGATGATCAGCGCCGGCATGTACATGATCTTGGTGAGCGAGAAGGTCTTCGACACCTCGACGAAGCGATCCTGCAGGAACAGATCGGGCGAATTCTCCGCCGCATCCACGGCGCCGTTCTGCAAGGCCAAATACAGCTCGGTATAGGCCATCGGCGTCGGCTGAGCACCGAGAGCCTTGTAGGCCGTGACATAGCCGGGGCCCGGAATGACGCGGATCTTGAGCCCCTGCATGTCGGCGGCGGTTTTGATCCCGCGGCCGTTGGTGAAGGTGTTGCGCTCCAGCGCCGAGATGAACCCGAGGCCGACCATGCCGTATTGCGGCAGCAGGCCGAGCATCTCCTTGCCGATCGGGGATTGCAGCGTCTTGTTGGCTTCGTCGACCGAGGAGAACAAATACGGGAAAGAGAACACGGTGTAGTCCTTCACCGTGTTCTCGAGTGGCGCCTCGCCGGTGACGACGATGTCCTGGGTGCCGGTCCGCACCGATTGGATCATCTTCACCTCGCCGCCGAGCTGCGCCGCCGGAAACACGTTGATCTTGATCTGCCCCTTGGACTTTTCGCCCACCAGTTCCGCCAGCTTGGCAGCCGCGGCATGATAGTGGCTGGCGGCACTCAGGACGTGCCCTGCGTTCAGCTCCAGCGTCTGCGCGCCGGCGGCGAGCGTGCCGGCAAAGAGCAAGGCGGATGACAATAGATAACGTGCGGTTCTGAGCATGCTCGGCGGGTCCTTTTCTGGGCGGAAGAATCTCACAGCAGCGCCAGCGACAACGCGGGCACGTAGCTGATGATGAGCACGTCGATGGTGAGCACGCCGAGAAAGACCAGGACGGGCTTGGTCATCGCATCCATGCTGACTCCGGAGATTTCCGAAGCGACGTTGAGGTTGACGGCGACGGGCGGCGTCACCATGCCGATGGCGATGTTGACGATCATCACCAGACCGAAATGGATCGGATCGATGCCGTATTTGAGCGCAAGCGGCGCCAGGATCGGACCGAGGATGAGAATGGTCGCCAGCGCCTCCATGAAGGTGCCGACCACGAACAGCAGCACGTTCACCAGCAGCATGAACATGATCGGCCCCGAGGCCACCTGCCCCACGAGCTGCGCGAAGTAATGCGGGATCCGATTGATCGTCATGGCGTGGCCGAACAGCGCCGCGAAGGCGACGATGAGCATGACCATGCCGGTCATCACCGCGCTGTCGTTGAGGATTTTCACGACGTCGGCGAAGCTGATCTCGCGATATACGAAGCAGCCGACCACAAAGCCGTAGATCACGGCCACCACCGACGCCTCGGTCGCCGTGAAGGCGCCCGAATAGATGCCGCCGAGAATGATCACCGGCATCAGCAGCGCCAGAAAGGACTCGCGGCCGCTGGTCACGACCTCCTGGGCCCAGGCGCCGAACGACACCGGCTTGGTGCGGTCGAAATCGTTGCGCTTGGCGATGATGCAGATGGTGAGGATCAGCGACAGGCCGATGAAAATGCCGGGCAGAATGCCGGCGATGAACAGTCCGCCGATCGAGACGTTCGCCACCAGGCCGTAGATCACCATCGGCAGCGACGGCGGGATGATGGCGCCGAGCTCACCACCCACCGCGACGGTGGCGGCGGCGAACGGCTTGGGATAGCCCTTCTTCACCATCGCCGGGATCATCGTCGCGCCGACCGCGGCGGTGGTCGCTGAGGACGAGCCGGAGATGGTCGAGAAGAACATGCAGGTCAGGATGGCCGAACCGCCCACCCCGCCCCGGATCCAGCCGAGCAACGCGCTGGCGAGACCGATCAGCCGGTTGGAGATGCCGCCGGCCTTCATGATGTTGCCGGCGAGTACGTAGAAAGGAATCGCCAGCAGCGCGAACGAATCCAGCGCCTCGAAGACGTTCTGCGGCACGGCGATCAGGTTGATGCCCCGCTCCATCAGCGCCACCACGGCAGAGATGCCCATCACGGCGAAGATCGGGACGGTGAGTGCCAGCGTGAGAGCCATCGTTCCGAACAGAAGGGCCATCTCGCTGTCTCCTCAGACGATCGATGCGGCCGCTTCTTCGGCGGCGGCCTGCGCGGCGCGGCGTTCCGATCGCCGCTGGAAGTGACGCTCGACCATGAGCGCCAGGATGTTGATGATCGCCACGAGCGATCCGACCGGCATGGCCGCGTAGACCCAGGCCATCGGCAGGGCCATCACGGTCGAGGTTTCCATGGTGCCGAATTGCACCCAGCGCGCCCCGAGCCAGACCAGCAATGCGAAGAACGCGATGGTCAGCAGCAGGCCGGCGGTCCGGATCGCATCCCCCATCGCGGGCGGCAGAGCGTCCGCCGCACTATCCATCGCGATGAGAGCGCCGCCCCGAGCCGCCACCGCGGCTCCAAGAAAGATGCACCAGACCATCAGGTAACGCGCCAGTTCCTCGGTCCAGGGCGCCGCCACGATGATCCCGAATTTGGGGAGGACGAAGCGCACGCAGATCTGCGCCGCCACCGTCGCCACCATGATCCCGAGCATGGCGCCGACCAGATGACGGAGCGCCGCGTTCATTCGTTCAATGATGTCGAACGTCCGCTTCACATTCCGTCTCCGCTTCGGTGTCTGTCAGGCGACGTGCGGTGCGGCCTTGCGGCTTTCGCCGATCGACCGCACCAGATTCTCAGCCACTGTTTCGATGTGCTTGCGCAGTAGCTTCACGCCCCCCTCGACGTCGCGAAGGCGAGCGAACGCCAGCAGATTGCGATGGTCGACGGACTCGTGTTCGACGTCGGCCACCACTGCGAGCTGAAGGTTGATGTAGCGATTGGCATTGTCGTGGACGCCCTTGAGCAGCTTGAGCGCGATCGTGCGTCCGGCGGCGGCATAGAGCGCGGAATGGAAGCGCCAATTGAACTCGCCCCATTTGTCGATGCCGCTCGCCGCGCTCTCGGCGATGACGGAGTCGGCAAGGGCGAAGTCCGCCTCGGTCATCCGCGGGATTGCGAGGGCAAACAGCCAGGTCTCCAACTCGACGCGGATTTCGAAGATCTCCTGAAGCTCGGCGAGCGACAGCGAAGAGACGACCGTGCCTTTGTGAATTTCGGACACGACGAGACCCTCGGCCTCGAGTTGACGGATCGCCTCCCGCAGAGGAACGCGGGAGACGCCGAGCTCGGCCGCGAGCTTCTCCTGGCGCAGTGGCGTCCCTTCCGGCAGGTCGCCGGATACGATCCGCTGGCGCACCGCGCTGACGATCTGGTCGGTAAGTGATTGCCTTCCCAGCTTGGTCACGACTGGCTCCAAAATTGAATACGATATTCAATGATGATTTCGAAACATCCCGCAAGGGTAGAATTTGGACTGAATTTGCAAATTAATTGAGCAGACGACCCTGTTGCATCGCCGAAGGAGCAGATGATATCGAATATTGTATTCAATTTTGGAGGCAGAGCAATGACTCGGTGGAGCGGCGTTTTTCCGGCGGTGACGACGAAGCTGAAGCAGGATGGCGCGCTGGACCTGCCCGCGCTGCAGCACAGCCTCGACCGCCTGATTACCAACGGCGTCTCGGGCGTCATTCTTCTGCCGATGCTCGGCGAGAACGCCTCGCTGTCGATGGACGAGCGGGCGCAGGTGCTGAGCGCCGGCAAGGAAGCCGTGGCGGGGCGCGTCCCCATGCTGAGCGGACTAGCCGAGATCTCCGCCCGCTCCGCCGCCGAGGCGGCGCGTACTTACGAAAAGCTCGGCGCGCAGGGGCTGATGGCCTTCCCGTCGATCGCCTACAAGAGCGACAAACGCGAAACGGTTCGCTGGTACAAGGACCTCGCGGCGGCGTCTTCGCTGCCGATCATGATCTACAACAACCCGATCGCCTACGGCGTCGATTGCACGCCCGACATTCTGGAGCAGCTGGCGGACACGCCGCAGATCGTCTGCATCAAGGAAGAAAGCGGCGACATTCGGCGTGTCACCGACGTTTACAACGCCTGCGGCGACCGCTTCGCGGTGTTCTGCGGCGTGGACGACCTGATCCTGGAGAGCGCGGCCCTCGGCGTCACCGGCTGGGTATCGGGCATGACCAACGCCTGGACCGCCGAATGCGTTCGCCTGTTCAACCTCTGCCGCGCGGGCCGGTTCGACGAAGCCCGCCCGCTCTATCGTCTGCTGACGCCGGCCTTCCATCTCGATACGCACGTCAAGCTCGTGCAGTATATCAAGCTCGCCGAGCACTACGTCTATGGCGCCCCGGAATGGGTCCGCGCCCCTCGCCTACCGCTGGAAGGCGAAGAACGCGCGCGCGTCAGTGCGGTGATCCTGGAGACGATCAACCAGCTGAAAGACAAGGCCGCGGCCTAGCCTTCAGATAGCAGGCAAGTCACACCGCCACCCCACCCGGCTCGCCCGGTGGCGTGGCGGCTCTCAGGCGGGGTTCGCGCAACGAGACTGGAGTTCGCTATTGCGACCCCGGCCCTGCGGCGCCTCTGCCCTCACCGCCGAAACGTCTTGATCTCCGACACGCTGCCGTCGCGATAAGTCAATTCGACCGACACCGACTTCACGTTCGACGGCAGCTTGAAATACGGCGTGGCGCTGCTCGGGATCGCGATCGGGTCGCGCATGTCACAGGCCGGCATCTTCAGCACCTTGTCGGGTACCGCGCTGTCGATGCCGATCCGCGCCTCGCGGATCGCGCAACGATACGACATCAGATGGGTGTAGTAGACGAGCAGTCCGTTGTAGTCGCGGAACGACAACCAACTCGTCGCCGTCATGTCGAGGATCTTGCGCTGATCGCGCAGCAGCGCCGCTTCCGGGTCGAACCGGATCGGAAATGGCCCCTGCAATTCGCCGTTCGCATCGACGTAGCGCACCTCGATGGTCGAGGCCGGCGCGTCCGAGGGAAGCTGAATCGACGGGTTCGGCAGCCGCTTGCGCGTGCGCGGGTCGAGCGAATCCATGAAGCCGGTTTCGCGGAATTCGCTTTCGCCGGCCATCCGCCACGAGATGCCGAGCGTCGGATCGGCAATCGAGAACACCACTGTCCAGCCGCCATTGTGGCGCGAGAAGCTGGCGATCGGCGCGTTCAGGCTCTCCGAGGTCGGCGGCTGCAGCGGCGCCACCGGCGGCAAGGCCGCGACCTTCTCGGGCGGCGGGCTGGGCGCCACAGCAGCGCTCGCGGCCGGCTTCGGCGGACCGTTGAGGAACACGTCGTCGACCATCTGATCGAAATACACCGGCACCTGCTTGTGGCCGACGGTCTCCGCCATCTCGCTGACCAGGCGCCGCGTGCGCTGCGCCACCTGCACGAGATTGTCGCCGGGGTCGCGGATCTGCTTGGCGAATACGCGGGTGAACACCGAGTTCGGATCGGAGTCGTTGTCCGACAGCCGGTCCAGCGCGGTCTGCCGCGGCCCGGCCGAGAAGATCGAGAACACGCCCTCAGGCAGCGTCGTCATCGGCGCGAGACCGCCGCGCCCGGCGAGCGCGCGCACGCCACGGCGGTCGAACGGATTGTTGCGGCAGGCGTCGAGCACCAGGATCGCGGTCCGCGCACCGCGGTTCTGCAACCGGTCGACGATACGGTCCGCCATGATCGAGGCGTCGCGGACCAGCTCTTCCTGTCCCTCCGTCGCCGCCGGCACGTCGGTCGGTAGCAGGAAGTTCTGGCCGGCGATTTCGAAGCCGTGGCCGGCGTAGAAGAAGAACGCGGTGTCGCCCGGCTCGATGCTGTTGTCGAATGCCAGCAGGCTCTGGCCGAACGCGGCCCGGGTCTGGTTCTCGGCGATCATCACCTGAAAGCCGAGCGCGCGCAGCGTGTCGCCCATGGTGCGGGCGTCGTTCACCGCCTTCTGCAGCTTCGGCACATTGCGATAATCGTTGTTGCCGATTACCAGCGCGACGCGCTTGGCGGCCTCGGCGGGCGCGCACCAGATCAGCACCGCCGCAAAAAGACCGACCGCCGATATCCCGCGCTGTCGCAGCGATCGCATTCCCAGGTCCCCGATGAGCCGGACGGCCGAACGGCCCGCCTGCGCCATAGTCGGCCAAAACCGGGGCGCGGTTCAACCCGCCTCGTGCCGCCGTCAAGCACCGACACAAAAGCCCCCCAAACTGCAAGAATATTAAGCTTTTCAGGCGTTTCATACGCGGACGCATTGACTTTGCGCGATTCCGGCCTATGTTCCGGCCGTGATGCGGCCCGGTATCGACTAGCGATATCCCGACTGAGCCGCCTGTCCGCGACCGACATCCCCGTGCAACATTGCTTGCCGCTCCGGGGCTGAGCGCGACAGTGATTTCCGAGAAATCCTGGCGGCGGTTTCATCAAGTGGCGTGATCTTCGAAATGGTTCAATTCTCGTTCGGATCGGATCGCGCCGACAACAGAGGCTAAATGTCCTTTTCCAATCTCGGCCTTTCAGACAAGGTCCTCGCCGCTGTCGCGGCCAGCGGTTACACGACCCCCACCCCCATCCAGGAACAGGCGATCCCCCACGTTCTCGCCCGGCGAGACGTCCTCGGCATCGCCCAGACCGGCACCGGCAAGACCGCCGCCTTCGTGCTGCCGATGCTGACGATGCTGGAAAAGGGCCGCGCCCGGGCTCGCATGCCCCGCACCCTGATCCTCGAGCCGACCCGCGAGCTCGCCGCCCAGGTCAAAGAGCAGTTCGACAAATACGGCGCCGGCCAGAAGCTCAACGTCGCACTGCTGATCGGCGGCGTTTCGTTCGGTGATCAGGACCTCAAGCTCACCCGCGGCGTCGACGTGCTGATCGCCACCCCGGGCCGACTGCTCGACCACACCGAACGCGGCGGCCTGCTGCTCACCGGCGTCGAGATGCTGATCATCGACGAAGCCGACCGGATGCTCGACATGGGCTTCATCCCGGACATCGAGCGGATCTGCAAACTGGTCCCCTTCACGCGGCAGACGCTGTTCTTCACCGCGACGATGCCGCCGGAAATCCGCCGCGTCACCGAGACCTTCCTGCACAATCCCGAAAAGGTCGAAGTCTCCAAGCCGGCCTCCACCGCCGTGACGGTGACCCAGTCGCAGGTGCCCTGCGGACGCGAGCCGCACGAGAAGCGCGAAACGCTGCGCCGCCTGATCCGGGCGTCCACCGACCTCAAGAACGCGATCATCTTCTGCAACCGCAAGCGCGAAGTCGCGCTGCTGGCGAAGTCGCTGCAGAAGCACGGCTTCAGCGTCGGCGCGCTGCATGGCGACATGGACCAGTCGGCGCGCACCGCCGCGCTGGATCAATTCCGCAAGGGTGAGCTGCCGATCCTGGTCGCCTCCGACGTCGCGGCCCGCGGCCTCGACATCCCCGAAGTCAGCCACGTCTTCAACTTCGACGTCCCGCATCACCCCGACGACTACGTCCATCGCATCGGCCGCACCGGCCGCGCCGGCCGTCTCGGCACCGCGATTTCGATCGTTGCCCCGTCCGATCAGAAATCGATCGCCGCGATCGAGAAGCTGATCGGCAAAGAGATTCCCCGCGCCGAGTCCGGCCCTGCCGTCGAGGTCGAGGAAGAGCAAGAACGCCCCGCGCGTTCGTCCCGCCGCTCGTCCGAATCGCGCCATCGCGAACCGCGCGAAGCACGTGGCGAGGAACGCGCGCCGCGCGAGAACCGTGAACCGCGCGAGCCGCGTGGCGAAAGCCGCCGCGAGCCCCGCGATGCGCGCAAGCCGCGCCGCGAGCCGCGAAGCACGCCCGCCGCTGCAGCGCACGCGTCGTTTGGATCGGCGCCGCCGCCGCGCGACACTTCCTCGGAGCCCGGCGATCACTCCCACCTGCCCGCCTTCCTGCTGCGGCCGGTGCGGGCGCGCGGCTGACATGATGCAGTGCGGCGCGGAATTGCCGCGCTCCGCACGCCTTCCTGTCCTGTGGGTTCCGTGAAAATTTACGCGGCGTTCACCGTCACCCCGTAGTTTTTACAACCGGGAATGGCGGACAGTGTGGTCCGCCGGGGACGCGGTGGCACCGATGCAGGATGAACACGAGCGCAGCATGGCGTATGCCGAGCTTGCGCTGAACCAGATCAAAGCGCTGCGGCAGCCTGCAATGCCGCGCAACTACGAGATCTGGTACGTCTACGCCACCGGCTACAACGCCGAGCTCAACAAGGCGATCAACGAAGCGCTGGCCAACCGCGGCCGACTGAGCGACTCGGACCTCGAACAAATCCACGACTGCTACCTGTCGCCGAGCCGGACCAACGACCGGATCGACCGCATCGGCGCGCGCGTGGTCAGCGAGATCGACGACATGATGTCGCTGCTCGCCGACACGCTCGGCACGACGGCGACCTTCGGCGACAATCTGAAGGGCGCGAGCCAGACGTTGTCGCTCGCCACCGATCACGAGCAGATCAAGGCCATCGTCGAGCGGCTGGTCTCGGCCACCCGCGAGATGCAGGAAGCCAACAGTGCGCTCGAGGAACGACTTTCGACCTCGCGCCTGGAAATCTCCAATCTGCAGGCAAATCTCGAGGCGATCCGCGCCGAGAGCCTGACCGATCCGCTCACCGGCCTCGGCAATCGCAAGCATTTCGATCGCGTCGTCAGCGAAGCGGTGCGCAGCGCCGCGGTCAACCGGCGTCCGCTGTCGCTGCTGATGATCGACATCGATCACTTCAAGTCGTTCAACGACAATTACGGCCACCTCACCGGCGACCAGGTGCTGCGTCTGGTCGGGATGACGCTGAAGCAGACCATCAAGAACAACGACATCCCGGCGCGATACGGTGGCGAGGAATTCGCCGTCGTGCTGCCGGAAACGCCGCTGCGTCAGGCGCTGATGATCGCCGACGACATCCGCCGCATGGTAATGTCCAAGGAGCTGAAGAAGAAGTCGACCGGCGAGATCCTCGGCCGCGTGACGCTGTCGGCCGGCGTCTCGACGCTGAAGCCGGACGACGATGCAGATGCCCTGATCGAACGCGCCGACGCGTGCCTGTATTCGGCCAAGCGCAACGGCCGCAACCGCGTCATCTGCGAAACCGACCCCGAATTCCGCAAAGTCGAAACCGCCAAGGTGGCGTGACTTCTATCTTTGAAATCCATCATCGCCGGATCGCTCCGGCGATGACGGTTGGTTCAACTATCAACTAGGCACGGCCCATTGGCCCGTCAGGGCGTCACGGTTGCGACGGCGACCGAGGGCTTGGGGCTGAACACGAGGTAAAGACCGCCCGCGACCAGCGTGCCGACCAGCCAGCTCAGATCGGCGCCGCCGAGCATGTACACCGAGATCGGGCCCTTGAAGACCGGCAGCAGACCGTTCTGGAAGAACCAGCCGGCGACGAGTCCGACGACGAACGCAATGATCCCCGGCCAGTTCACGTCGCCATAGGCGCTGGTCTCGGGCGACTTGTAGAGTTCGGCCACGTCGATCACGCCCTTGCGCCGGATATAGAAGTCGGCGAGCGCGACACCTGCGAACGGGCTCAGCCACATGATGAGGCCGATCATCCAGTGGTCGAACGCCTGGGCGAAGTTCGGCGCGAACACGAAGTAGAACGTGACGAGATAGCCCGCCGCGCCGACGATCAGCGCGAGCACGATGCGCGGCACCCGGATCCCCATGCTGAGCAGCGCGAGGGTCGCCGAATAGACGTTGAGGATGTTGGTGGCGATCGGCCCGTGCAGCACCAGCGCCAGAACCAGCACGGCCATCGGGCCGCCGAACACCGCGCTTACCATCTTGGCAGGATCGGCATCGTTGGTCACGCTGGCGATCGTCGCCCCGAGAATGCCGAGCCAGACCACCGGCAGATACATGCCGGCGAAGCTGTACCAGAACACGCTGGCCGAGGATTCGGATTTGCGGACAAACCGTGAGTAATCCGACGCCCAGGTGACCCAGGAGATGCCCCAACCGACGCCGATCGCGGCCGTCAGCAGCGTCATCATTGCGTAGCGCTCGCCGGGAGCCAGCGGACTCACGAGATTCCAGTTGACGACGCCCGGCTGCGTCCACGCGGCGACGCTGATCAACACCATGATCGCGACGGTCGCCGGAACGGTGTATTTCTCGAACGTCCGGATGGCGTAGAAGCCGTAGGTCCCGATCCCGATCTGCAGCGCCATGATGATGGTGATGACGATGAGGTTCGGGACGGCGGTGTCCGGTACGCCGAACTGGCCGAGGATGCCCATCGAGATCTTGACCGGGAAATACGTATTCACCCCGATCCAGCCAAGCGTCATCAGGAACACCAGCGCAGCCGGCAGATAGGCCCCGCGCCGGCCGAACGCGGCGCGGCTGAGCACCATCTGGTTGACGCCGGTCTTGTGTCCCATCACCGTGAACGAGGCGAACAGCGCACAGCCGACGAGATTGCCGAGCACGATGACGGCAATCACGTCCCAGATACCAAGCTTGAGGATGATGCCGAGAGCACCCAGCGCCCAATTGATCGGCGCGATGTTGGCACCGGCCCAGATCCACATCTGCTGAGCGCCGGTCGAATCCCGATCCGCAGCCGGAATCGGCTCGATCGCATGATCGTCAAGTCGTAGTTCCGTCTTCGCCATCTGCTTTCCCTCAGTTTCGCCGCGAACACGCGATGTGTGCGCCGCATCGCCACTCCCTCGCCGGCGCTCGCGCACCGGCGTGGCTCGCTTCCGTCGGAACGGAAATTTGTGCGTTTCGAGGTACGGTTCTGCGGCCAGCCACGACGTATCTCGCCGAGCCACCACCGCACACGACGACGTCGCAGTCCTGCCCGGCGTCGTCGGGGACGCCCAATCCAGTCATGCAGATACATCCTCGACTAATTAGGAAGCACGCTTCGCATTCGAACTTGCACGGTTCGTGCCAGACGCGCGGGACCGTTTGAACGGTGTGAATTGATCCGGCACGCGCCGAATGATGCCTCTCGTACAGGCAAATGCCGCCTCGCTGCGCTTAGCCCTGCCCGACCACGCTATTACTACGACGTCGCAAGAATCGAGACGCAACCAAAATAGCGTTCGAGCCAACTGTCGATTGCGAGAGCGATCAGACGCGTCGCGAGCTGCTACTCACTCCGTCATGGCCGGGCTCGTCCCGCCATCCACGCTTCGCTGGCATTTCCATCATCAAGGCGTGGATACACGGCACAGGCTGGGTATCACGCGTTGAGAAAGGAGTTCGGTTTCAGAGCCGTGGAGCGCCGCCAACCGTCGCGTTCGTCTCCAGAGCGAACGCCTGCTTACGTCGAGGGCTTCAATAGCTCGCTCGCGATGCATCTGTGCTAGCTAATTACTCAGAGATCGGCAGCATCTCGATCCGACTCCGGAACTCGATGCTTTTTGTCGCTTAGCTTGGAACGTTTGATGAGCAGGATAAGCACTCCGTGCCTCTGGCACGCGCATATCTGTGCGCTCGATCGATAAACCGTTCGAGGCACGACTTCTTTGAGAGCTCCGCAGGAAAGCCGTGGATGCCCGGGGCGAGCCCCCGCGATGATGACAGGCGTGGTATCAGCAATTGATATCGGCGCTGGCACTCATGACTTCGCCGGCGCGCGCCTGGTCGCAGCGGGCTTGCCCGGCGACTTTCTCGGCGAAGCTTTGCGCGGGGACCGAGCGGCCTTTTCCGCCGGCGCTGCCTTGGCGGCTTTCTTCGCGCCCTGTGCCTTCGCTTTGGTCGCCTTCGGCGCGGCGGGCTTCGTCGCCGCCGCTTTCGGCTTGCGTGGCTTGGCCAAGGCCGCCCGCTCTGCAGCGGCCAGCGCGGCGCGCGCCCACTCCACCAGCTCATCCGGCTCGTCGAGCAGCCTGTCCGGCAGCCGCCAATACGACGCGACCGTCACCGTGCGCTGGCGTGTGGTGTAAGCGAACGGCTGCGAGCCCTCGGCCTCGAACCTGGCAATCGTGGCGCCATCGGTGCGCAGATAGATGGCGCCCCGGAGCACCAACGCGAAATTCACGCCGTCGACTGAAATGCCGAAGCCGGAGAACATTCGCCGAATCGCCACCGGCCCAAACGGCTCGAACAAGTCGGCGAGATATTCACGATCCATCGGCGCACCGGCTTCAGCTCCGCTGACCCGGAGCTTAGCAGGATCGGACGCAAAGGCGAGCGCGGCGGCGCCGCGCCCGCCCGAAGCGCCGGACTACTTCTTCACTGGCGCGTAGAAGGTGCCGTCGATCTCGGCGATGTCGCCCTGGTCGAGCGCCGGGACCTGCAACACGGTGCGCGGCGGATACGGGCCGTCACCCCAGATGTCCTTCTGCACCTTGTTGACGACCGGCCGATACTTGGCGACGTCGGTGACGAACACGGTGAGCCGCACAGCATCCGCCTTGGTGGCGCCCGCCGCCTCTGCGGCAGCGAGCATGTTGTCGAACATCCGGCGGACCCGCGCCTCGTCGCCATCGACCATCTTGCCGGTGACGCGGTCGGTGCCGCGCATGCCGCCGATGAACACGAAGTCGCCGGCGCGCGCGCCGATGCTCCAGGTGCCGCTCGGCGTGATGGTCTTGTCGGTCGGAGCGATGATCTGCACGGCGCTGGCGGTCTGGGCCGAAGCAGCCACGGGCATCGCGGTTGCGGCCACGGTGGCGACGAGCAGCGCGCGGAGCGGACGGTTCATGCGGTTCTCTCCTTCTGGTCGGATTGGGATGGCGTGATCTGGCGCCGGCGCCAGAACTCGGCATCGGCGAAACGGGGTTCTGACGCGTACATCGCCTGCTGGGTGGCGAGTTGATGCGTCACGCCCTGCAAGTAATCGCGCTCGTAAGCGGCGGCGGCATCCGCCTGGCCCTTGACCAACCCCAGCGCCGCGGCGGCGGCTTGCAGACCGCTCCACAGCGCGGTCGCCAGACCGTTCGCGCTGACCGGATCGAGCGCGGTCGCGGCATCGCCGGCGCGGACGATGCGGCCTTCGATCAGGCGGCTGACGGTGATCGAGGCGGCCGGCGCAATTGCCGGCGGCGCCGCCGCCGCGAGCGCTTCGAGGCTGAGGCTGGCGAGACGCGGCGCGATCGCGATCGTGCCGGTCGCCAGATTCGCCCAGCGCACCCCATCCTGCGCCACGCCGCTCGGCAGCAGATCGGTGTCGGTGAACAGGCAGAGCATCATCCGCCTGCCGGGCAATGGTGACATGTACCACCAGCCGAGATCGACCGCTTCGACCAGCGTCGCCGCTGCGGTTTCCGCATCGTCCGGCAGGTCGAGGACTCGCCATGCGGCGATCAGCCGATCGAGCCGGCGCCGCGCAGCCGCGGCGCCCGAGGACAACGCCGCGCGGCCCGTGCAGTCGATCACCGCCGCGGCCGAGATCACCGCGCGGTCGGCCATCGTCAGTTCGACGCCGTCCGGCCGATGCTCTATCGAGGTGACGCTGCTGCGGATCCGTTCGACATCGCTGGTCAGCAACGCGGTTCGCATCAGCCGTTCGAACTGGGCACGATCGAGATGATAGCCGAGGCCTTCGTGATCGGGCGCCTTGCGCAGCGTGGCATCGCCCCAGACCGAGAAGCGGCCTTCGCCCGGCAGCGCGCTGTCGGCGTCGAGCAGATGCCCCCACTGCAGCGCTTCGAGCATCGTGAGCGCCTTCGGTGACAGTGTCTCGCCGCGGTTCGGCACGGCCGGATCGGGAGCGATCAGGATCGGTCGATGTCCCACCAGTACGAGACGCCGGGCGGCGGATAGTCCCGCCACCCCGGCGCCGATCACGGCTATCCGCGGCATCCGTGCGGCTAACGCGACGGATTCGGCTCGACGATATCCATCGAGCCGCGCTGCACCTCGACGAACACCTGATCGGGCACGCCCGGCAGTCCCTTGGGTCCGGGACGCTTCACCACCACGCCCATACGGGTCCACAATTCGATCATGCGGCGCAGGCCATCGGTGTAGCCGGCTTCGACATGAAGGCCGATGCCGGCCGCGCCGCGCGCCCACGGCACCCGCGTGTGATAGAAACGCAGCCGCTCCTCGTCGCTGAGGTCGGTGCGCATCATCTGCTTGTAGAAGCCCTCGGGCAGCACATCGACCGGCAGCAGAGCGGGCCACCACACCGGCGTCGGGAAGCCCGAACCGGTCAGCACCGACTGGCAGCTGAAGGCGTCGCCCTGCCACGGCACGCCCATCCAGCGCGTCAGGTCGCCCGGCGCCTGCGGACCGATCGGCGCGCCCTGCTCCGGCTTGGCCGGATTGCCGGCGAACACATTGTCCGGGTTGAGCTGCAGGCCGAGATCCTGGTTGAGCGTCTTGCGGCTCGACAGCGCGATGCGGAACGGCAGCTTGGTGTCTTTCGGTCCGCGATACAGCGCCTTGTGACGGATCGGCCAGGTGATCTCGACGCCGGGATGGAAGGCGCCGCCCGAGCAGGCGTCGAGCGCGGCGCGCGTCATCGCTTCCGGACGTAGTTCGACTGGCAGGTCGTCGAGCGTCTTCACCGCATCGGCCGCCGCATTGGTGTAGTCCGCCTCGAACTTGCCGTCGGCCCACAGCTGCAGCACGCGATATTGCGTGTGCGTCAGCGCCAGCCAGGAATGCGGACTATCCGGATAGTTGACGCCGTCGCCGAGCATGATCGGCACCGCATAGGCGCGGGTGTCTTCGCCGCCCGGCCGGCGGAAGATGTCGAACACTTTCTTGCGCGCCGCCTTGGTGTCGGCGGTCGGCTTCGCCAGCGTCTCGATGATGGCCGGATCGGACAGGTCGCCGACGTCGTGCCACGCTGCGCCGAGGAACGACGCGGCCGCGACCCATTGCATGGTGCCGGCGCGGCGCAGGATCGGCAGCACGTCGCGGCGGAACGACACCTTGTCGGCCGGCGCCTGCATCTGGCCGAGGTCGATCATCGCCTCGCGCGCCGCATCATACAGCGTCACGATCGGCTCGAGCTGCGGCGCGAATTTCGGTCCGCAGCACACCACCCAGGCCGGCTCGGCCTCGACGGTCTGGCCGTCGATGCTGATGCTGGCCTTGACCCAGCCGTCGGCCCAGTCGTCGTGCCAGCCGTCATTGTTGGTGAAGTCGCGCACCGGATTCTGTGGCAACGCCGAGCGCGACACGCCGTCGGCGGCGAACACCAACAGGCGCCCCTTGTCGTCGGTGCGCAGATGGCCGAGCGAGACGTCGAGGGTCTGCCAGAACCGGCCCTTGAGTTTGTACTTGTCGTCGCCGCCCGCGCCGTTCACCGACGCGCCGGCGATCGTCACCGCGCCGGCATCGATGCACAGCATCTGTTCACGCTTGTCGAGCGGGATGAAGGCATTGCGCTGCGGGTTCGGCACGCCCGGCGCGCTGGCGCCGCGGTCGAGCGCGTTGACGAAGCCGTACCAGGTCGCCTTGGTGTTGGCGGCGTGCACGGTCCACGTCGCCTGGCTGGCATCGATCTCGCGCACCACCCGGCCCTGATCGTCGTAACCGAACAGGCGGAAGCGCTGGACCTGCTTCTTGATGCGTCCGCGGGAATCCTTGAAGCCGCCTTCCGGCTCGTCGAGCAGACCCGGCACCTCCGGAGCGAGGAACCAGTCCTCGGCATTGCCGACGCGGGAGAAGCCGATCGCCGGAAAGATCGCGACCTTCGCGATCTTGGCGCCCTGCGGCGCGGCCTGCTGGGCGTGAAGCGAGGAAATCGCTGCCTTGGCGAGGAGCGGTCCTCCGAGCCCGAGCGCGGCGGCCCCGAGCAGAAAGTCACGGCGTTTCATGCGATCTCCCCTGCGAATGCTTCGCAAGAGTTATTCGCGTCCGCCTCTTAATGCCAACTTAATGGAATATGCGACTGTTGAGCGCCAAGGTCGTATTTTGAGCGTCGCTATCCGTGGCGCGGAATTGGCGACCCGGAGTCCTTCGAAGCTCCGCGCGGCGTCAGCCGTCGATCGTCGCCGGCTTCAGTTCCACCGACTCGCCGCAGCCGCAGGCCGAGATCTGGTTCGGGTTGTTGAACACGAACTGCGCCTGCATCCGGTCGGCCTTGTAGTCCATCTCGGTGCCGAGCAGGAACAGCACGGCCTTCGGGTCGATCAGGATCTTGACGCCCTTGTCCTCGATGACCTCGTCGGTTGAGGCGACGTCGTGGGCGTATTCGACGGTGTAGGACTGGCCGGCGCAGCCGCCGTTCTTGATGCCGACGCGCAGGCCGACGATCGCGCTGTCGGCCCGAGCCATCAGGTCCTTGACGCGGTTCGCTGCGGCGTCGGTCAGGCGCATGACCTGCGGCCGGGGCCGGCGCGCCGGCTGGGTCGGTGTCGTTGCTGGTGTCGTCTGCGTCATCGTTTCCATCCTCGTGGCGGTTCAAGGCCGCCCGGTGGCTGATTATCTAAGACCCTCACCCCGTCATTGCGAGCGCAGCGAAGCAATCCACTTCAGTGCACTTCGCATGGATTGCTTCGTCACGGAGCCTGTACTCGGACGGCACGAAGCGCCGATCCGGGTGCTTCTCGCAATGACGGCGAGGCCGTCGCACGTGACTTCACCACATATTCAGCACGAGCCGCGCTTCGTCGCTCATCCGCTCCGGCGTCCACGGCGGCTCCCAGACGATGTTGACGTTGACCACGCCGACGCCCGGCACCGAGGCCACGGCGTTCTCCACCATGGTCGGCAGCTCCGCCGCGGCCGGGCAGTTCGGCGTCGTCAGCGTCATGTCGAGGTCGACGGTGCGGTCGTCCTTGATTTCGACCTTGTAGATCAGGCCCAGCTCGTAGATGTCGGCCGGAATTTCCGGGTCGAACACGGTCTTGAGCGCGCCCACGATTTCGGTGCCGAGCCGCTCGGTCTCCTCGGGCGGCAGCGCCGAGACGGTCTGCATATTGGCTTTGGCCTCGATCGTATCGGTCATGCGAACAGATCCCGCGCCTTGATCAGCGCCTGTGCGAGTTGGTCGACTTCTTCACGCGTATTATACATGCCGAACGACGCCCGGCACGTCGCCGTGACCTGGAACCGCTCCAGCAGCGGCATCACGCAGTGAGTTCCCGCTCGGACCGCGACGCCCTGGCGGTCGATCACAGTCGCGACGTCGTGCGGGTGCGCGCCCTTCATTTCGAAGGAAATCACCGGTCCTTTGCCCTTGGCGGTGCCGATGATGCGCAGCGCATTGATCTCGCGCAGCCGCTCCTCCGCATAGGTCAAAAGATCGTGTTCGTGCGCGGCGATGCGCTCCTTGCCGATCGAATTGACGTAGTCGATCGCGGCGCCGAGCCCGACCGCCTCGACGATCGCCGGGGTGCCGGCCTCGAAGCGGTGCGGCGGGTCGCCATAGGTCACCCAGTCCTGCGCCACTTCGCGAATCATCTCGCCGCCGCCGTTGTAGGGCCGCATCTTCGACAGCACGTCGTACTTGCCGTACAGCACGCCGATGCCGGTCGGACCGTACAGTTTGTGGCCGGTCATGATGTAGAAGTCGCAGTCGAGATCCTGGACGTCGATGGTGAGATGCACGGCGCCCTGGCTACCGTCGATCAGCACCGGGATGCCGCGGTCGTGCGCGATCTTCACAACTTCCTTGACCGGCACGATGGTGCCGAGCGCGTTCGACATCTGGGTGATCGCCACCAGCTTGGTCTTCGGCGACAGCAGCTTCTCGAACTCGTCGATCAGGAAGTTGCCTTCGTCGTCGACCGGCGCCCACTTCAGCACGGCGCCCTGGCGCTCGCGCAGGAAGTGCCACGGCACAATGTTGGAATGGTGCTCCATGATCGAGAGCACGATCTCGTCGCCCTCGCCGATATTCGGCGCGCCAAAAGAGGACGCAACGAGGTTGATCGCCTCGGTGGCGTTGCGGGTGAAGATGATCTCTTCGGGCTTGCGCGCGTTGAGGAAGCCCTGGACGCGGCTGCGGCCGCCTTCATAAGCCTCGGTCGCCGCGTTGGCGAGATAATGCAGGCCGCGATGCACGTTGGCGTATTCGCTCTCATACGCCTTGGTCATCCGCTCCAGCACGGCGCGCGGCTTCTGCGCCGACGCGGCGTTGTCGAGATAGACGAGGTCCTTGCCGTACACCTTCAGCGCCAGCGCCGGGAAGTCCTCGCGAACCTTGGCGACGTCGTAGGAGCCGTTTGATACCGCGGGATGTGCCATCGTCACTCACTCTGCCTCGTCCTGAGGAGCGCGCTTTGCGCGCGTCTCGAAGGACGGAGTTCATCCTCTCTTTGTGTCTCATCCTTCGAGACGGCCGCTCCGCGGCCTCCTCAGGATGAGGGTAACTATCCGCGCGCCGCCAGCCAGCGCTCGGCGGCGGCGATCGCCAGCGCGCGCAGATTGTCGTCGGCGATCGCTTCGATCGCCTCCCCGACGAAGGCCTGGATCAGCAGCGCCTCGGCTTCCTTCTCGGGCAGGCCGCGGGCGCGCAGGTAGAACAGCAGCTGATCATCGAGCGCGCCGATCGCGGCGCCGTGGCCGCAAGTGACGTCGTCGGCGAAGATCTCGAGCTCGGGCTTGTTGTCGGCCTCGGCATCGTCCGACAGCAGCAGCGCGCGCGTCATCATCTTGGCGTCGGTCTGCTGCGCCGGCTGACGCACATTGATGCGGCCCTGAAACACCGAATGCCCGCGGTCGTCCACCACCGCGCGAAAACCTTCGCGGCTGACGCAATGCGGCACGTCGTGGTTCATCACCAGCGTGGTGTCGGCATGCTGCGTGCCGTTGAGCAGATTGACGCCGTTGGTTTCGACCCGCGCGTGCTCGCCCGCGATCGTCACGGTCGACGAATAGCGGCTGACCAGCGAACCGGTGTTGATACCGACCACGCCGTAATGCGCCTGCGTGCCGACGCGGACTTCGGCGGCGGCGATGTTGAAGGAGTCGCGCGCGTCTTCGATCAGGCGGACATGATCGAGCCGCGCACCGTCGCCGATGCTGATCACCGCGGCGTCGTGCACCTGATAGGTGCCGGCGCCCTCGCCTGCGACATAGCTCTCGACCAGCGTCGCGGCGGAATTCTTGCCGAGTTGGACCAGCGACCGGGTGAAGCTCGCGGCCTTCGCGCTGCTCGCCGCGACGTGCACGACATGCAGCGGCCGCGACAGCTTGATGCCGTCGGCAACGTCGATCACGACGCCATCGGTCATCAGCGCGGTGTTGAGCGCGACCATCGGATCGGCGGTGCCGAGCGACAGCAGCCGCTCGTCGCCGGCCGCGAGCGCATCACGCAAGCTGCGGATCGACAGGCCCTGCTCCAGCGCCGACAGGTCGGAAAGGTCTGCGACCAGCGCGCCGTCAACCAGCACCAGCCGGCGGACGCCGTCGATCGCGTGCAGCTTCACGGCCGCGGCGGCGCGGGCGAGCGCGGCGGCGTCCGGCGCCGGCGCGATCGGCAGCACCTCGCGCATCAGCGCGCGCAGGTCGGTGTACTTCCAGTCCTCGATCCGCCGGTGCGGCAAGCCGATGAGCTGGAACTGATCGAAGGCACGGCGCCGGGCGTCGGCGACCTTGCCGGAGCCGGTCTGGGCCGCCAGCACGCTCGCGAAATTCGCGCCCGCGACGTCTGCCTTTTCGGTCTTCGCCAATGCGATGTTCATGGGTCCGATCCTCGGCGTCAGGCCGCCGCTTCCTGATACTGGGCGTAGCCGTTGGCTTCGAGTTCGAGCGCCAGCTCCTTGCCGCCGCTCTTCACCACCTTGCCGCGCGACATCACGTGCACATGGTCGGGCACGATGTAGTCGAGCAGGCGCTGATAGTGGGTGATCACCACCATGGCGCGGTCCGGCGTGCGCAGCGCGTTGACGCCTTCCGAGGCGACGCGCAGCGCGTCGATGTCGAGGCCGGAATCCATTTCGTCGAGGATGCACAGGCTCGGCTGGAACAGCGCCATCTGCAGCACTTCGTTGCGCTTCTTCTCACCGCCGGAGAAGCCGACATTGACGCCGCGCTTCAGCATTTCCTGCGGAATGCCGAGCGAGGATGCGACCTCGCGGACGCGCTTGAGGAAATCCGGGGTCGAGAACTCTTCCTCGCCGCGCGCCTTGCGCTGCGCGTTCAGCGCGGTGCGCAGGAACGTCATGGTGGCGACGCCCGGGATCTCGACCGGATACTGGAAGGCCAGGAACACGCCCTTGGCGGCGCGCTCGTCCGGCGCCATCTCCAGGAGGTCCTCGCCCTTGAACAGGATCTGGCCGCCGGTGACTTCGTAGCCCGGCTTGCCGGCGATCACGTGGCTGAGCGTCGACTTACCGGAGCCGTTCGGCCCCATGATGGCGTGGACTTCGCCGGCGTTCACGCTGAGCGTGAGCCCATGCAGAATTTCGCGATCCGCGACGCTGACCTTGAGATCGTTGACTTCGAGTAGTGCGGGCATTGTCAGCTTCCTGTTTGGCCTTCGTCCTGGGGAGCGCGCCTCACGCGCATCGCAAAGAACGAGTTGATGTGATGTTATCGTTGCCATGACGAGACGGCCGCAACGCGGCCATCCCGGGATCCGGGCGTCAGCCGACCGAGCCTTCGAGGCTGATCGAGATCAGCTTCTGGGCCTCAACGGCGAATTCCATCGGCAATTGCTGCAGCACGTCCTTGACGAAGCCGTTGACGACGAGGCCGACGGCCTCCTCCTGCGACAGGCCGCGCTGGATGCAATAGAACAGCACGTCTTCGGAGATCTTCGACGTCGTGGCTTCGTGCTCAAACAGCGCCGAGGCGTTCTTGGCCTCGATATACGGCACGGTGTGCGCGCCGCACTGGTCGCCGATCAGCAGCGAGTCGCAGGCGGTGAAGTTGCGCGCGCCCTTGGCCTTGCGATGGGCGGTGACCAGACCGCGATAGGTGTTCTGCGAACGGCCGGCCGCGATGCCCTTGGAGATGATCCGGCTCGTCGTGTTGTTGCCGAGATGGATCATCTTGGTGCCGCTATCGACCTGCTGATAGCCGTTCGAGATCGCGATCGAATAGAACTCGCCGCGCGAGTTGTCGCCGCGCAGAATGCAGCTCGGATATTTCCAGGTGATCGCCGAACCGGTCTCGACCTGGGTCCAGGAAATCTTGGAATTATGGCCGCGGCAGTCGCCACGCTTGGTGACGAAGTTGTAGATGCCGCCCTTGCCTTCCGAGTTGCCCGGGTACCAGTTCTGAACCGTCGAGTACTTGATCTCGGCGTCGTCGAGCGTGACCAGCTCGACCACCGCGGCGTGCAGCTGGTTCTCGTCGCGCTGAGGCGCCGTGCAGCCTTCGAGATAGCTGACGTAGGAGCCCTTGTCGGCGATGATCAGCGTGCGCTCGAATTGGCCGGTGTTGCGCTCGTTGATGCGGAAATAGGTCGACAGCTCCATCGGACAGCGCACGCCCGGCGGCACGTAGACGAACGAGCCGTCGGAGAACACCGCGGAGTTCAGCGTGGCGTAGAAGTTGTCCGAGGTCGGCACCACGGTGCCGAGATATTTCTTCACCAGCTCCGGATGCTCTTTGATCGCTTCCGAGATCGGCATGAAGATCACGCCGGCCTTCTTCAGCTCGGCCTGGAACGTGGTCGCCACCGAGACCGAATCGAACACCGCATCGACCGCGATCTTGCGGCTCGGCGTGTCCGGTCCGCCCGGCGCCGGCTCGACGCCTTCCAGCAGCGCGACTTCGCGCAGCGGAATGCCGAGCTTCTCGTAGGTCTTGAGAATCTCAGGATCGATCTCGTCGAGCGAGCCGACGGTCTTCTTCGGCTTCGGCGCCGAATAGTAATACAGATCCTGGAAATCGATCTTCGGGTAGTTCACTCGCGCCCAGGTCGGCTCGGTCATCGTCAGCCAGCGACGATAGGCCTCGAGCCGCCACTGCAGCATCCAGTCCGGTTCGTTCTTCTTTGCTGAGATGAAGCGGACGATGTCTTCCGACAGCCCCTTCGGAGCCTTGTCGGATTCGATCAGCGTCTCGAATCCATAACGATATTGATCGACGTCGATCTGGCGAACCCGATCGACGGTCTCTTGGACGGCAGCCATTTAAACCTCCGCTCGCGGTTTCAAGGACCGCGGTGGATCTGCTGGAACATGCTTACACGATCCGACGCGGGATGAAACCCTCTTAGAACCGTTCAAGCACTGTTTCATGATCCCTTTTAGTTAGGTTGCCAGCGAGCTTTTTCCAAGCTTTTAGGCACGCCTCGATGTCGGATTCACTACTCGACCAACCCAAACTGATCCGTATCGCCGACTTTGCAAGTTCCGGACCGAACCCCATCGCCTGCAGCACGTGCGAGGGTTGCACCTTGCCGGACGAGCACGCCGAGCCGGACGACACCGCCACGCCGGCGAGGTCGAAGCCGATCACCGCGGTCTCCGCCCGCAGTCCTGGGACCGCGAACAGCGTCGTGTTCGGCAGCCGTGCCACGGATTCGCAGACGATCACACTGTCTTCGGTTTGCCTCAGGTTTGCCTCAAGCCGATTCCGCAGTTTTTCGACCCGCGCCATGTCATCGACAAGCGTTGGCATCGTGGCCGCAACGGCCGCTCCGAACCCGACAATTCCCGCGACATTCTCGGTCCCGGCCCGCCGTCCCAGCTCCTGACCGCCGCCGCGCAGCAGCGGGTCGAGGCCCTGAATGTCGGCCCCCAGCACCAGCGCCCCCACGCCCTTGGGGCCACCCAGCTTGTGCGCAGACAGCGACATAAGATCGGAGCCCAAGCCTTTGATTCGGAACGGAACCTTGCCGAGCGCCTGAACCGCGTCGACATGTAGGACGCCGCCGGCCGCATGAACGATTTCGGACGCCTGCTCAATGGGTTGCAGCGCACCAGTCTCGTTGTTGGCGAGCATCAGGGAGACCATCGCCGGCGGTCCGTCGGCGAGAAGCCGGCGCAGGTGATCGAGATCGAGAACGCCTTCACGCGTCACTTCAACGACTTCGATCTGCGCGGGAGCGAACCGCCCGCCGCTCAGCACGGCAGCATGCTCGATCGCCGAAACGACAAGTCTCTCAACCGGTTGCGGTCCGATCCGGAGTCCCGGCGTCAGCGCCAGCGTGATCGCCTCGGTCCCGCCTGAGGTAAACACCACGTCCCGCGCCGCCGCCCCGACCGCGTCCGCGACCGCCGCGCGCGCCTGCTCGACCAAGCCCCGCGCCGCCCGTCCTTCGGCATGGATCGAGGACGGATTCCCGGCGAGCTCCAATGCCGCCGCCATCGCGGCGCGCGCTTCCGCCCGCAGCGGCGTGGTCGCATTCCAATCGAGATAGACTCGCTCGTTGGTCACGCGGCCCGCCTTTGTTCCATTTCCCACATCGGGTGTCGCAATACCCGCATCCGAAATCCTGTTCGTGTTCAATATGCTTGCATTTGGCCCTGCGCCCTATGCTAGAACGCAACTCCCCGTTCATACGGCCAATTGCCAGACCCGCGCGACGGGCTCCGGCGGCCGTCGCCGTTCAGACCGGCGCGCGCTCGACGCGCCAGGCCGAATGCCAAGATGTCTACCAAGGATCGCTGATGCCTGAAGTCATTTTCACCGGTCCGGCGGGCCGCCTCGAAGGCCGCTATCACCCCGCCAAGCAGAAGAATGCCCCGATCGCGATGGTGCTGCATCCGCACCCGCAGTTCCGCGGCAACATGAACCACCCGATCGTCTATCAGGTGTATTATGCCTTCGTGGCCCGTGGTTTCTCGGTGCTGCGCTTCAATTTTCGCGGCGTCGGCCGCAGCCAGGGTTCGTTCGACCACGGCACCGGCGAATTGTCCGATGCCGCCTCGGCGCTCGACTGGGCCCAGACCATCAATCCCGAAGCCCGTGCCTGCTGGGTCGCCGGCTTCTCATTCGGAGCCTGGATCGGCATGCAGCTGCTGATGCGCCGGCCCGAGGTCGAAGGCTTCATCTCGATCGCCCCGGAGCCGAACCGCTACGATTTCTCGTTCCTGGCGCCCTGCCCGTCGTCCGGCCTGATCGTCCATGGCGACAAGGACATCGTGGCCCCGGCCAAGGACGTCAACACCCTGGTCGAAAAGCTGAAAACCCAAAAGGGCATCGTCATCGACCAGCAGACCATCCCCGGCGCCAACCACTTCTTCGAAGACAAGATGGAGCCGCTGATGGAGACGGTGACGTCCTATCTCGACATGCGGCTCGCGAACGTCCGGTAAAGCCCGCTCCGTCATTGCGAGCGGAGCGAAGCAATCTAGCAGCCCAATGCACCGGGCTGGATTGCTTCGTCGCTACGCTCCTCGCAATGACGGCTTACATCAAGGACGCGCCAACAGCCCGCCGGTCATCGGAAATGCGACGCCGGTGGTCGCCGGATAGCTCAGCGGCAGGCCTTTCAGGCCGCGGGCGGCGAGGAAACCGAAGGCCTGCGCCTCCATCGCATCCGCCGACCAGCCGAGCGCGTCGGCGCTCTCGACGCTCGCAGGCGCCAGCCGCTCCCGCAGCATCCGCATCATCGTCAAATTGCGAGCACCGCCGCCGGTGATGACGACGCTGTGCGGTTGCTTGGGCAGCAACGGCAGGATCGCCGCGATCGCCCCGGCCGTGAACGCCGTCAGGGTCGCAGCGCCATCGGCGGGCGACCAGTCGCCTAGTCCCAGCGCTGCGAAATCGTTGCGGTCGAGCGACTTCGGCGCCGGCCTGGCGAAGAACGGATGCTGCAGCGCCTGCGCCAGCCAGGCCTCGTCGACCTGCCCCTGCGCCGCCAGCTTGCCCTCGCCGTCGAACGCCTTGCCGATGGTGCGGAACACGAAATCGTCCAGCAGCGCATTGCCCGGACCAGTGTCGCAGGCGATCAGCGTGTCGCTGCCATCGATAAAGGTGACGTTGGACACCCCGCCGATATTCACCACCAGCACCGGCCCCTCGCGCCCGAGCGACTGGGCCAGCGCGCGGTGATAGACCGGAACGAACGGTGCCCCCTGTCCCCCGGCAGCCACATCGGCCGCGCGGAAATCGTACACCACCGGGAGGCGGATCGCCTTCGCCAGCGCCTGCGCGTCACCGATCTGAACCGTCAGCTTCGACGCCGGCCGGTGCAGCACGGTCTGACCGTGAAAGCCGACCAGATCGACAGAATCATTGGCGATGCCGTGCTGGGCCACGAATGCCGCTACCGCTTCGGCATGGGCGATCGTCACCGAGCGCTCGGCCTCGGCGAGAATCCCCGGCCGCGCGTCGCGGCGATCGAGTTGGGCCGCCTCCGCCAGCGCCTGGCGCAACACCCCGCGCTCGGCCTCGGTGTAGGGCCGATAACCCGATGGTCCGAGCGCGGAGACCCGCCGCCCGTCGGTCTTGATCAAGGCGACGTCGACCCCGTCGAGCGAGGTCCCGCTCATCAGTCCGATCGCGGTCAGCATCATGGTGTCGCGCCTTTCCGAACGCTGCGGAAGGTCCAACTTGTGTCGAACACCCAGTTCTTATAATGCCACACGGTAACCCGCCTGAAAGACCTTCCTGCACCACGTTCGGCGCGATCTGCGCCGAACGTGAAGGATCAGTGATCAGAGATCGATACATATGGCCGCCTTTAAGTCAGATTTTATGAATGTGCTCCAGCAGCGGGGCTTCGTTCATCAGATTTCCGACCCGGATTCGCTCGACGCGCTCGCCGCGAAGCGCGAGGTGGTGGCCTATGTGGGTTACGACTGCACCGCGGCGTCACTGCATGTCGGCCACCTGCTGTCGATCATGATGCTGCACTGGCTGCAGGCGACCGGCAACAAGCCGATCGCGCTGATGGGCGGCGGCACCACCCGCGTCGGCGATCCGTCCGGCCGCGACGAAACCCGCAAGATCCTGACCTACGAGCAGATCGACGCCAACAAGGAGTCGATCAAGGGCACGTTCTCCAAGTTCATCCAGTTCGGCGACGGCGCCAGCGACGCCGTGATGGCCGACAACGCCGAGTGGCTCACCAAGCTGAACTACATCGAGATGCTGCGCGACGTCGGTCGCCACTTCTCGATCAATCGCATGCTGACGATGGATTCGGTAAAGCTGCGGCTCGATCGCGAGCAGGAGCTGTCGTTCATCGAATTCAACTACATGATCCTGCAATCCTACGACTTCGTCGAGCTGGCGCGTCGCTACAAGTGCAACCTGCAGATGGGCGGCTCCGACCAGTGGGGCAACATCGTCAACGGCGTCGATCTCGGCCGCCGCATGGGCACGCACCAGCTCCATGCGCTGACCTGCCCGCTGCTGACCACCGCCTCCGGCGCCAAGATGGGCAAGACCGCCGCGGGCGCCGTCTGGCTCAACGGCGACATGCTGTCGCCCTATGATTACTGGCAGTACTGGCGCAACACCGAGGATGCCGACGTCGGCCGCTTCCTCAAGCTGTTCACGCTGCTGCCGATGGACGAGATCGAGCGGCTGTCGAAGCTGCAGGGCGCCGAGATCAACGACGCCAAGAAGGTGCTCGCGACGGAAGCGACCGCGCTGATGCACGGCCGCGAGACGGCCGAGAAAGCCGAAGCGACCGCCCGGACGACGTTCGAACAGGGCGGCACTGCGCAGGATCTGCCGAGCGTGGAGATCGCCCGCACCGAACTCGAAGCCGGCATCGGCGTGCTGGCGGCCTTCGCCGAAAAGGCCGGTCTCGTCGCGTCGAATGGCGAGGCGCGGCGGCAGATCAAGGCCGGCGGCCTCAAGGTCAACGACGTCGCGGTCACCGACGAGAAGATGGCGCTGACGGCCGCGAATCTCACCGCCGACGGCGTGATCAAGCTGTCGATGGGCAAGAAGAAGCACGTGCTGCTGAAGCCTGCATAGGCCCATTCGCTGCGGGCGCTGTTCTTTTCCGGCGGAAGCGCGCTCCATGGCGCAAACGCTTCCCGGGAAGGATCGCTCTTGGACCTTACGCCGCCCTCGCGCGCGTCGCAGCGCACCGGCCTCGCCGTGCTCGGCGTCTGCTTCGTGCTATCGTTGCTCGGCCGCGGGCTCGGCGAGAGCTTCACCGTCTTCCTTCTGCCGATCTCGCAATCCTTCGGCTGGGACCGCGCCGAGGTGGTGTCGATCTATTCGCTGACGGCACTGTGCTCGGGCCTCGCCTCGCCCTTCGTCGGGCGGCTGTTCGACCGCTCGGGCCCTCGCCTCGTCTACATGCTCGGCCTGCTGCTACTCGGCGGCGCCTTCCTCGGCGCAGCCATCGCGCAACAACTCTGGCACCTGCAAATCACCGTCGGCCTTTGCGTCGGGCTCGGCATCGCGCTGACCGGCAACGTGCCGAATTCGATTCTGCTCGGCCGCTGGTTCGGCCCGCGCCTGCCGACTGCGATGGCCGTCGTGTATTCCGCGACCGGCGCCGGCGTCCTGGTGATGCTGCCGATCGCGCAGGTGCTGATCGACCGCTCCGGCTGGCGCGGCGCCTACGAGCTGCTCGGCGCCGCGATGCTGCTGTTGATCGCGCCGCTCCTGATGCTGCCGTGGCGGCGCTATTCAGCCGGTGCTGCCGGCATGTCGCGCGCAGCGACGCTGGAAGCGCCGGACGACGGCTGGACGCTGCGCGCGGCAATCCGCCATCACGCCTTCTGGGCGCTGTTCGCCACCTTCTTCTTCACCGCGATCGGCATGTACGCGATCTCGGCGCAGGTGGTGGCCTATCTGGTCGATGCCGGCTTCCCGCCGCTGCAGGCTGCGACCGCCTGGGGCTTTTCCGGCGTCGTGCTGGTGATCGGCATGCTGAGCGTGAGCTGGCTCGACGGCGTGATCGGACGGCGGCCATCGATCCTGTTCAGCTATGCGATCTCGATCGCCGGCATCGTGCTGCTGTGGCTTTTGCAATGGTACCCGAACTACGTCGTGCTCTCCGGCTTCGTGCTGTGCTTCGGCAGCATGATCGGCTCGCGCGGGCCGCTGATCACGGCGACTGCCATGAAGGTGTTTCACGGCAAGCAGGTCGGCCTGATCTATGGCACCATCGCAATCGGCAGCGGGCTTGGCTCGGCGTTCGGGTCGTGGTGCGGCGGCCTGATCCACGATCTCAGCGCCAGCTACAACCCTGTGATCGCATTCGCGCTGGTCGCGGTGCTGCTCGGCATGATCCCGTTCCTGGTTGTGCCGGCGCTGCGGGAGCGCTAGGCGAATTTTGCGAACCACTCGCAACTAATCGCACCACCTGCGGCATCGCGTCGCCGGACACGCCGATCAGCAAATTGTGTTCCCGGAATTTGCGCTCGATCAGATGCCGGATCGACAGGCTTGCGCATGATGGCATCGCGCGCAGCTCGCGCCGTAGGGCTTTTGCGCACAACAGCTACGCCTCGGGAGACATCATGACCACGACCACCCTCGATTCCGCCGATAAACGGCCCAGCGAATACGGCGCTCTCGCCGTGCTGCTACATTGGGCGATCTTCTTCGCCGTGATCGCGCTGTTCGTTCTCGTGAAATATGCCGGCAGCCTCGACAAGGCCGACCCGCTGCGGGTGACAATCATGGACTGGCACAAGGCGCTGGGCGTGGTTGTGCTCGGTGTCGCAGCGTTGCGCATCTTGTGGATCCGCGTGCGCGGCGCACCGGAGCTGGTGCCGTCGCCACGCATCACGGAGGTGATCGCGCGCATCAGCCATGGCCTGCTGTACTTGCTGCTGCTCGCCGTACCGGCGTCCGGGCTCGCCATGGTACTCGCCGCCGGCCGCGGCGTCACCCTGCTCGGCATCCCGCCGCTGTTCGAAGCCAACAAGCAGGCCGCCGGCTTTCTGCACGAAGCGCACGAGACGATCTTCGTGGTGACGCTGGCCGTGGTCGGCATCCACATCGCCGGCGCGCTGTGGCACCAGTACTTCCGCCACGACGCCACGCTCGGCCGCATGGTCCCCTGGCTGCGCGGCAAGTAATCGTTCCGCACACATCTTTGCACGGCGGCGAAGCAATTCAGAGGCTCGGGCCTCGAAGAATGGATTGCTTCGCCTCGCAGGATTAGCCTCACGCCGGAATGTCGGCAGCAGTGAGCCGCCCGTCAGGCGAAGGTCGGGAAACGCCCGTCGGCGAACAGCGGCTGCGCCAGACGAGACCAGTTGAACGCGAACTGGAAGGTGTCGAGATCGCTGAAGGTCTGTCCGATGACCTGCATGCCTGCCGGCATGCGGTCCTCGACGATGCCGAGCGGGACATCCACGATCGGATAGCGGTTGAGCAGATTCCACGGCCACGTCAGCGCATAAGCCAGCCCGCTGCCTTCCAACAGGGGCACATTGCTGTCCTTGCTCTTGAACATGTCGGCGCCGACGAGGGACGTCGCCATGGTCGGCATCAGCAGGATGCGATAGCCCTTGCCATAGACTCGCTGCTGAACCTGGAGGTGCCAGCGCGCCAGCAACGCCTCGGTTGCGTCGGCCTCTCGTGGTCCGGCGGCTGCGCCGGCGACCTGATCGAGAATGTCGGTCATATAGGGTGAGAGCTGATCACGACCGCCGTTAGCGATGCCGACGAGCACGCCGATGGACGTCGCCATCAGGCCATGGGCGTAGGTGTTGAAGTCCTTCTTGGAGAACCCGCAGTCCACTTCGTCGACAACGCAGCCGGCGGCGCGGAGCGCCTCGATGCCTCTCAGCATCGCGTCTTTCATCGCCGGCGTGACCTCGGCGATGTCGGCGCCCCAGTCCACGGCGATGCGCCACCCCGACAGGTCCGCGTATCGGGCGGGATAGTCGAGGCGCGGCCGGATTGCGGCCATGCATTTCTCGGAGGGACCGACGATGGCGTTCTGGAGATGGACCAGGTCGTCGAAGCGACGGGCCATCGGACCGTTGGTCGCCATCGGAACTTCGCCGCTTGCGACCCGCCCGAATGTCGGCCGGAAGCCATAGATGCCGTTTTGCGAGGCGGGCAAGCGGATCGAGCCGCCCATGTCCGACCCCGTGGCGAGCGTCGCGAAGCCTGCAGCAAGCGCCGCTCCCGATCCCGCCGACGACCCGCCCGGGGAATATGCCAGATTCCAAGGCGTACGGGTCGTGCCAAAGGCGCGGGTGGATGCGCCGACGAACAGATAGAACTCCGGCACGGTCGTCTGGAACGGCATGACGGCACCAGCGGCCTCTAGCATGTCGACGATAGCGACGTTTTCGGTGGCCGGCGGCGCATCCTTGAACAGCAGCGAGCCCTGCGTCGTCTTCCAGCCTGCCCGGCTCGCATCGTCCTTGAGGGCGACCGTAATCCCTTCCAGCGGCCTTGCCTCGCCGCGCCGGTAGCGCGCCTCGGATTCCTGGGCTTCCTTCATCGCCTGGTCAAAATGCGTGTAGGTGATGCAATTGACCTTCGGATTGAGCGCTTCGATGCGCTTGATCTGCGCCTTCAGAAGATCGACCGGCGAGGCCTTGCCGGCCTGAAACATCGCCTTGAGTTCATCGACCGATGCATAGCAGAGCGGGGCGGTGGATGCGGCTTCCGCGGCTGGACTATCCGATGCCGCCGCTGCGAGACCCGACTTCAGCACGAACGGCGCAGCCATCAGCGCGGCGATGACACTCCGCTTGTCCATCTCCATGGCGTTGTTCGCGGTCTCGAACCTTGTCTTGGTCTTGTCCATGTCGACCTCTCTTGCACGAGCTGTTGCGCGCCGACAAAGGCGTGACCAACAACGGCTCCTCTCGTACGCCCTCGCCTCAGGACGGAATCGCACTGTAGATCGCCCGCCGCGCCAGGCCGGAGGCGAACTTGGCTGCGATCGCCGCGTGATAGGCAAAACCCCATTGGGAAGCAGCCAACGGGCGTTGGATGAGATACCTTGGATGAGATACCAGGCACGTCAGACGCAGCAGGCTCTGCATGGTGCACGGGACGACTCCCGAATGGGCTGACTACGCAGATGTCTGACGATCAACTCGACATGATCCGTGAGGAAGTCGACCGCCCATCATCCAATTACTTGCACACGCTACTTGCGAAGATACAGCTCTTCGTTGATTCGTAGGCACCGTCCAATCCTGGGGATTTGACGGGTGAAGTGGGCGCGGAGGTGCAAGTCGGGCCAGGCTACTTTTCAATATGGCCTATTGTTTCTTCGGAATGTGTTTCCGCCTCCGTCCCCTCCGCGCGCTCCCTACCCTTGCTCAGGGCGGTCATCGTCAGAGGACGGCGGACGCCGCCTACGGCTTGAGCCCAGCGCCTAGTTCGGCGGCGTCGGGAAGTCGACGTTGTTGTTCTGTCGGCCCGTATTGAATTCGAAGATCTTGCGTAGCACACCCGGCGCCATCGCCGAAATCGGATTAACCCGCAGCATCGGCTGGCCCGGCGTGCCGACCACCTCGTAGGTCACCCCGATCAGCCCCTCGTTGCTGCCGCCGCCGAGAAACAGGCCGACGATCGGGATCTGTCCGAACATATTGTTCAGCCCATACATCGGCACGAAAGTGCCGCTCATCCGCACCTGGTTGGCGGGGTAGTCGATCGAGCCCTCGATCGTCGCGCCGATCGTCGGCCCCTTGACCACGCCGTCGCGGACGGTGAGCTGGCCGTTCTGCCGGGTGAATTCGGCGCGCAGCCGCGAGAACGCCAGACCGCCCGAGGTGCCACCCGGCGCACCTGCGGCAGCGCGCTCAAGCGCAGCTTCGCCTTTCACCGTGAAGTCGCGGACGTTGATCAGACCTTCCTTCTCGCGAGGCTCTGCGGTCGGCGGCTCCAGCGCCAGCGCCAGCTGGCCGCCATACATCTTCGAATAGGTGTCGGAGAAGCGAAAGAATGCGCCGGCGTCGTTGGTCTCGAGATAGACGACTTCACGCCCCTTGTTCTTGCCGCGCAGGTCCGCGGTGATCGGCGTGTCGCGGCCGAGCTTGCCGCTGAAGGTGAACGTCCGGAACGCGCCGTTGCGGCGGACCAGTTTGACGTCGACGCTGCGCATCGCCTCGCCGGAATAGCCGGCAACGGCGCCGAGCTTGAGATCGAGGTCGAAGTCGAGGCTCTTGGTCTTGCTCTTCGGCTCGGGCTGCGTACCGGACAGCGCGGATTTGATGAAGCCGCGACCGTCGAACACGTCGCCGCGCACCACTACCTTCAACACGCCGTCCGTCCCGCGGTCGGCCTTCATCGTAGCCTTGTCGCCTTCCGACGGCGAGTACACCGGGAAGTTCGCGTTGATGATGTCGCCATCCTCGTCGACCTCGAGCGAGCCCTTGATCAGCGTGCCGCTGCCTTCGATCTGAATGTCCTCGAACCGCGTCGACTGCGGCTTCTTGACGACGTTGAAGGTGGCACGGGCCGGCTTGCCCGACAGCTTGGTCCATCCGGGCAATACGTTGTCGAACTTCATCTGGGTGAGATCGATGTCGAGGCCGAGCTTGGTGTCCTGCTCGTTGTCGCCCATCTTGCCGGACAGCTTCACCGGCATGGCACCGGAGACGGCCGGCCCGAGATCGAAGCCGAGCTTGGCGCGGCTGGCGTCGTCGAGGGTCGCCTGCAGCTTGACGTCGGCGTCGCCATCCGCCGGCTTGCGGTAGTCGAGCGTCGCCTGCTGGCCGTTGATCTTCACGTCGCCCTTGACCTGATAGCCCTGGTTGGAGGCGATCAGCTTCAGCGTATTCGCTTCGAGCTTCTGCCCCATCACCATCTTGTCGGCGGCGAAGCCGTTGAGATCGGCATTGATCGTGTAGCTGGTGTCGGCCTTGGTGAGCTCGCGCTGGATCGGCATCCCGAGCGTCACTTGAGCGCTGACCGATCCCTTGGTCGTGCCCGGATCAATCGGCACGTTGGCCACGTCGCTCAGGCGCCCCGACGACAGCAGCTCGGCAATCGCCGGGACCGGTGCGTCGAGCTTGAACTTGATCCGCGACGGCGACGGCTTGGGCGCCATGTCCGGCACTTCGAACAGAATGTCCGACAATGCCACGCGGCGACCGCTCGGCGTATCGGCATTGGCCTGCGCGATCGCGACCGATGCGGTGCGACCCGTCACACGAACTCTCATGTCGGCATCGCGCACCGAGGGCAGACCGTCGACCGGATGGATCGTGGCACCGGTACCGATGATGTTGACCAGCAGTCCCTCGTCCGGGATCGGTGGGCCGCGCCGAGACAGGTTCTTCACCGGCGAATTGACGGCGATGTCGATGCTCTGCACCGCCCCCTTCTCGATCCGCTCGTTCACCCATTCGCGAACTTCCGGCACGATCAGGACCGGCCAAATCCGCTTCAATGCCGAGACCGACATCGGCGTGCCGGCAAAACCGAGCTTGAGCCGAGGCTCGCCCGAATAGTCGACGCTCCCCGAGCCGGCGACGCTGATCTCGCCGTTACTGAAGTCGGCCTGGCTCAGCACGATCTGGCGGCCTTCGGTATCGAAGCGAACACGCACCGCGATGCGGTTGAAGATCAGCGGCGTCTCGCCCTCGACACCAGGCAGCACGATGGTGCCGCCGGATAGGCCGAGGCGCCAATCGGTGGCGCTGCCATTCGGCGGCTCGAGCGAAGCCAGCAGCGTGATCCGGTTGGCGCCAGCGATGATCTTGAACGGCGCCATCAGCACCCGACGATTGGCATCCCACTCGAAATTGAATTCGGCCTGGTCGATCGCCATCGGGTAGTCCGGCGTATCGTAATCGGTCACGGTGCCGGCGCCGGCCATCAGCTTGCCGCGGAAATAGGTCGGCAAACCATCACGGCCGATCTCGCCCCGCAGATCGCCGGTCAACGGAAAATCAGCCCCGTAGGTGAGGTTCTTCAGACGCAGCGCCAACAGGATATTGCGAGTCGGCACCTGGTTAGCGTGCAGTTCGACCGAGCGGACGCCGTCCTGCGGCGGGCCGACCTGCACCCGCAGCGACCAGGCTTTCTTGCCCTCCTCGCCGAGGCTGAGAGCGACGCCACCCCGGCTCGGTCGGCGCAAGCTCAGGCTGATGTTCTCGAAGTTCCAGCGATTGCCGCGCTGCTGATCGTCGACAACGAGGTTGCCGTTCTTGAGGCCGATCTCGTCGAGGTTCTGCCCATCGAGCCCCGTCAGGCTGAGGCTGTCGAGCCAGTCGAGTCCCGCGAGCAGACTCTTCATCGCATCGCCGCTATCGGCCGGAGCGGCCTTGCCCGCTTGCCCGGTCGGCGGCGAGCCGCCGGGGGCCGTTGTCGGCGGCTGTATCGGTAGCGTGAACTCCGGCGACCGGCGTGTTGAGGCAACGCCAGTGGCAATCGGCCGTGCCGTATCGCCGGTCGATACCGTCACCTGACCGTCCGGCGTGATCCGGATCGCCAGTTCGGCATCGACGAGCCGAAGGCTTTCGGCCCGCAACCGGCCCATCAGCAACGCCCAGCCGGACAGCCGGACTTCGGCCTTGGGCGCAGTGGCGACGATCACATGATCGCGGTCGCGTACGACGATATCGCGAATCCGGACGGCGACCCTTATCCGGCCGGCACGCTCGATCTGAGTGCCTCCGACCTCGACGGTGTTGCCATGGCCGATATTCTCTTCAATGGCGTCGGCGAGCCAGGGCGTCGCCAGATCGAGATTGATCGGCCCGGCGCCGAGCCGCAGCCACAACCCGCCGAAGCCGGCTGCCAGGACGAAGCCGACCACCAGCAGCGCGACGACCGTCCGCTTGATCCAAGGCGCGCCGGCCAGCCGGTGCCCCCACCGGCGCATCGAGTCATCGACGCGGTGCAATCCGAGATTGGGGCGGGACAGAAGCTTGCGGGCGCGGTTGCGGCACGCCTCCTCGTGTTCGTGATCCCACTCGCCATCCTGCCAGCGATGGTGGTCATCGTCGTCACGCCGGGAATGCGGCCCGGAAGCGTCGGGCGATGGGTAGCTGGCCATAGCCTCTCGATGCACGCGCTCGGTCGCAGCCTGATCGCCGAGGGAGGTTTGCGCGCCGACGCGCAGGATACGCTCCTGTGGCGGCATCTCTGCCTATCCCCGGTTGAACTCATGAATCGCCGCCGGGCCCGGAAGGCCTACGCAACAATCGTGTGGCCGGGACGACGAATCCCTGCAACCATATCCTGAGGCTGACGGATTTGCCCAGCAGTGGCAGCGCCGCAGCAATCTCCGCGACGCTTGTTTGACCTGCTGAAAGCGACGAAAGGAAGGCGTATGTCCAAGCAAACGCGCAAGAATCCCTCAAGGCCGTCGGCACCTAAGGGAGCCGTGGCGAAACCTGCGCCCGCCCGGAAACGCTCGGCAACACCCGTTTCGCCGGGTGACGCTGCCGCGAAGGCCAAGACCAAGACGGCCTCATCCAGCAAGACCGCGGCAGCCAGCCAGGTCAAACCAGCCAAGGCTGCGGTCACCGGAGGCCTCGCCGAGGGCGCCAAGGCGCCTGCCTTTACGCTGCCCCGTGACGGCGGCGAATCCGTAACCCTGGCAAGCTTTTCAGGCCGGAAGCTCGTGATCTTCTTCTACCCGCGCGCCAATACCCCCGGCTGTACCAAGGAGGCGATCGACTTCACCCGGCTGAAGCCCGCCTTCGCCGACTGCGACACGGACATCGTCGGGGTCTCGGCCGACTCGGTGAAGGCGCAGGACTCGTTCCGCGACAAGCACGGCCTCACCACTCCTCTGCTCTCCGATCCGGCCCACGAGATGCTCGCGGCCTACGGCGCCTGGGGCGAGAAATCATTGTATGGCCGCAAGTTCGAGGGGATCATTCGCACCACGGTTCTGATCGGTCGGGACGGCAAGGTCGCCCGGATCTGGCGCAACGTGAAGGTTGACGGCCATGCCGATCAGGTCCTCGCAGCCGCACAATTGTTGTGACTCCCTTTTCCGAAAATTAACCATGAGGGGGTCAAATCTGCCCGCGCGTTGAGCCGACGACCTGTTCTGTCGGCGCGGGAGTATCGATGTCCTACCGTCCCGGTCACCAGCCCGACCACCCTCAGCACCACGCACCACATCACGGCCGCCCGCATCGGGCGCCGCGCCCGCATCAGACCTCCCAGCCGCCGAGGCCCGCAACGGTGTCGGCCGCCGAAGGCAGCAGCTACACGATCGCCCATGCCGGCAAGCAGGTGCGGATCGGGCCCGTGGTGTTCTGGATCGTCGTCGGCACGATCGTCGCGCTGGGCGTCTGGTCGGCCGCAACCGCGACCTACTTCGCGTTCCGCGACGACGTACTGACCCGGCTGATCGCCCGCCAGGCCGAGATGCAGTACGCCTATGAGGATCGCATCGCCGAGCTCCGCGCCAAGGTGGATCGCACCACCAGCCGGCAATTGCTCGACCAGGAGCAGTTCGACCAGAAGCTCGACCAGATCATGCGTCGCCAGAGCATGCTGGAGTCGCGCGCGAACGCTCTGAGCAGCCTGCCCGACGTCGCCGTCACCGGCAGCATCAAGAGCGGCCGGACGCCGGCTGCCGAGCAGGCTCCCGCCGGCCCGCTCAAGCCCTCGCCGATCAACGACACCGTGATCTTCGTCGCCCCGCCCGACCGCGAGGCGCGGCTGGAGTCGCGGACGCCGGCGACCGCTCCGGCGCTGCCGACGACGCAATACGCCAAGGCGCAGGGTGTCGGCACCGCGCTGTCGAAACTCGACCAATCGCTCGACCAGATCGAACGGCGACAGATCGCCATGCTCGGCTCGGTCGAAGAGTCCTTCGAGTCCCGCGCGCGCCGGATGCGCGGCGTGCTGACCGACCTCGGCCTCGACTCCCGCAGCCTGGAAGCCTCTGCGCCACGCGCCGGCGTCGGCGGCCCATTCGTCCCGGTGAAGGCGCCCTCGTCCAGTGCCAGCGCTTTCGACCGCCAGCTGTATCGGATCAATGTCGGCCGCGCTCAGCTCGATCGCCTCAACCGCGCGCTGTCGCTGGTGCCGTATCGCAAGCCGGTGCTGGGACAGGTCGAGTTCTCGTCCGGCTTCGGCATCCGCAGCGACCCGTTCCTCGGCCGCCCGGCCATGCACACCGGCCTGGACTTCCGCGCGTCGAGCGGCGATCCGGTCCGCGCCACCGCGATCGGCAAGGTCGTGAGCGCAGGCTGGGCCGGCGGCTACGGCCAGATGGTCGAGATCGACCACGGCAACGGCCTGTCGACCCGCTACGGCCATCTGTCGAAGATCATCGCCAAGGTCGGCCAGAGCATCCAGATCGGTCAGGTGATCGGCGAAGTCGGCTCCACCGGCCGCTCGACGGGCCCGCATCTGCACTACGAAACCCGCATCGACGGCGAAGCGGTCGATCCGCAGAAGTTTCTGCGCGCGGGGGTGCGGCTGGCGGGAGCGACTTAGCTCGGCGTCAGCTGAGCCCGCGCTTGGCCGGTGATGTGCCGGCTGATAGCAACTCGATCAGCCGTCCCTCGTCTTCGTCAGGCGCAGCGGCTTTGGCGGCGGCATAGGCCTCCACGGCGGCGCGGCTGAGCGGAAGCTGCGGCACGAGCTTTTCGCCCAGCTTCAGCGCATACTCCGCATCCTTGTGCCGAAGCGCGGCGGTGAACGTCGCGTCGGAGAAATCGCGCGCGATCATGCGCGGCGCGTGGCGCAACACCTGCGGACTTGCGACGACGCTGCTCTCCAGTGCCTCGCGTACTAACGCCATGTCTAGGCCAGCCTGTTCGGCGATCGCGATGCCTTCGGCGATGCCAGCGATCTGGATCGCGCCCATCAGATTGTTGATGAGCTTGTAGACCGTGCCCGAGCCGACCGGGCCGAAGTGGCGGATCGTACGGCCCAGCGGGGCGAGAAAAGGCCTCGCCTTGGTCAGATCGCCGGGGTCTGCACCGACCAGCAGCGTCAATTCTCCGGCCGCCGCGGCTTGTGGCAAACCTGTGACCGGACAATCGATGTAAACGAGGCCGCGTGCGCGCAGCGCTGCGGCGAGATCGAGCGCGTGCTGATGCGATACCGTCGAGCACTCAATCGCCAGAGCACCCGCCTTTACCTCCGTCGCCGCGCCGCCAGCTCCCAGCCAGACGGACTGGGAAGCATTGTCATCGGCGACCATCGTGAAGATCGCCTCGGCATCGCGGGCGGCCTCGGCCGGCGTTGCCGCGCGGCGCGCGCCGCGGGTGATCAGTTCGTCGGCCTTGGCGGGATTGCGATTCCACACCGCGACTTCGAAGCCAGCGTCCAGCAACCGGCCGGCCATGCCGCGGCCCATCTTGCCGAGGCCGAGGAAGGCGACCTTGGCGGGAGCGCCCTCGCCCACGCTTAGTCCACGTCCTCGACCGCTCCCGGCCCGGTCCCGAACGCCCTCTGCGCCAGGGTTGCGGCCATGAACTCGTCGAGGTCGCCGTCGAGCACACCGGCGGTGTCGGAGGTCTGCACGCCCGTGCGCAGGTCCTTCACCATCTGGTACGGCTGCAACACATAGGAGCGGATCTGGTGACCCCAGCCGATCTCCGTCTTGGCGGCCTGATCGGCGGCGGCCTGCTCCTCACGCTTCTTCAGCTCGATCTCGTACAGGCGTGCGCGCAGCATGTCCCACGCCTGGGCACGGTTCTTGTGCTGCGAGCGGCCGGCCTGGCAGACCACCGCGACGCCGGTCGGAATATGCGTGAGCCGCACCGCCGACTCGGTCTTGTTGACGTGCTGACCTCCGGCGCCACCGGACCGCATGGTGTCGGTGCGCACGTCACTTTCCTTGATGTCGATCTTGATGCTGTCGTCGATCACCGGGAAGATCTGCACGCTCGAGAACGAGGTGTGGCGGCGCGCGTTCGAGTCGAACGGCGAGATCCGCACGAGGCGATGAACGCCCGCCTCGGTCTTCAGCCAGCCATAGGCGTTGTGGCCGGAAATCTGAATCGTCGCAGACTTGATGCCGGCCTCTTCGCCCTCGGACTCTTCGAGATACTCGATCTTGAAGCCATGCTTTTCGGCCCAGCGCGTGTACATGCGCAGCAGCATCGAGGCCCAGTCCTGGCTCTCGGTGCCGCCGGCGCCGGCGTGGACTTCCAGATAGGTGTCGAAGCGATCCGCTTCGCCGGACAGCAGCGCTTCCAGCTCGCGACGCGCGACTTCCTTCTTCAGCGCCTTCAGCGCGTCCTCGGCTTCCTTGACGATGCTGTCGTCGCCCTCGGCTTCACCGAGTTCGATCATCTCGACATTGTCGGCGAGCTCACGCTCGACCTTGCCGATGCCGGTGAGCGAATCCTCCAGCGAGGTCCGCTCCTGCATCAGTTTCTGGGCCTTCTGGGGATCGTTCCAGAGGTCGGGATCTTCGGCGAGCTTGTTCAGCTCCGCGAGGCGGACCGTCGACTGATCGACGTCAAAGATGCCTCCTCAGCAGCCCGACTGACTGCTTGATCTCTTCGACAAGGCGTTCGATTTCTGCGCGCATGGAAACTCTGATGGCGACGCTGCGGCCATCGTGGCCGCAGGGATGATGGGGGCGATTTAGCGGGCGCGGCGGCAAAGCGCAATCGCCGCGATCAACCGCGTGGCGATTGCGCGCCGATCTAGTAAAGGCCGCCGGTGCCGGGGCGGAAGAAGCCGCGATCGTCAGGCGGCGGCGCCGGCTGCTGCTGGCGACCGTCGGCATCGGCGACGCCGATCACCGCATAGTTGTCGGGCGGCGCGGTGCCGGGCTTGAAGGCCTCGAGGATCGTGCGTCCGCCGTCGCCCGGACCCGCGCGCATGCCGCTCTTGGCGTCGACGCGGATCAGCTTGATGCCGGCCGGGACGCGGAACGGCACCGCCGGCTTGTCGGCCAGCGCCAGCTTGAAGAAGTCCTTGGCGACCGGTGCGGCGAGATGGCCGCCGGTGGCGCCACGCCCCAGATTGCGCGGCTTGTCGTAGCCGAAATAGATGCCGACCACGAGGTCCGGCGAGAAGCCGATGAACCAGGCGTCCTTCTCGTCATTCGTCGTGCCCGTCTTGCCGGCGATCGGCTTGCCGACCTCGCGCAACACGGTGGCGGTACCGGCCTGAACCACGCCCTCCATCATCGATGTGATCTGGTAGGCGGTCATCGGGTCAAGCACCTGCTCGCGGCGGTCGACGAGTTGCGGTTCGGGCTGATTCTTCCAGCCCTCCGGCGCGTCGCAGCCGCGGCATTCGCGCTGGTCGTGCTTGAAGATGGTGTGGCCGTAGCGATCCTGAATGCGATCGATCAGCGTCGCCTTCACCCGGCGCCCGCCATTGGCGAACATCGAATAGGCCGTCACCATCCGCATCACGGTGGTCTCGCCCGCACCAAGCGCATACGACAGGTAGTTCGGCAGCTCGTCATAGACTCCGAACCGCTTGGCATATTCGCCAATCAGCGGCATGCCGATGTCCTGCGCGAGCCGCACCGTCACGGTGTTGAGCGAGCGTTGCAGCGCGTTGCGCAGCGTCGTCGGGCCGTAATACTTGCCGGTGGAGTAGTTCTCCGGCCGCCACACGCCGACGCCCTGCCCCTGGTCGATTTCGATCGGTGCGTCGATCACCACGGTGGACGGCGTGTAGCCGTTGTCCATCGCCGCCGAGTACACCAGCGGCTTGAACGACGAGCCCGGCTGCCGATAGGCCTGCGTGGCGCGATTGAACTGGCTCTGGTCGAACGAGAAGCCACCGACCATCGCCAGCACGCGGCCGGTCGACGGGTCCATCGCGACCATCGCGCCGGAGACTTCGGGGATCTGCCGCAGCCGGTACTGGCCGTCGACGATCTTGCCTTCCTTGTCGAGCAAGGGATCCGCATAGATCACGTCGCCCGGCGACAGCACCTGAGACACCGTGGTCGGTGTCCGTCCGCGCTGCGGACCTGCGGCGGCCTTGGCCCAGCGCACGCCGTCGAGCGTGATCAGTCCGGTCTCGCGCTGCTTGGACACCGCGCCGCCGAGTTCGCGGCCGGGCTGGAAGCCGATCCGCGCCGACTGGTCCGACGTTTCGAGCACCACGGCCATGCGCCAGGGCGAGATATCCGACAGCGATTTGACCTCGGCGAGCTTGACTCCCCAGTCGCCGCTGACGTCCAGCTTGGACAGCGGCCCGCGCCAGCCCTGCGCCTCGTCGAATTTGACGAGTCCGGCCGTCATGGTCTTGCGGGCCTCGACCTGCAGCTTGGGATCGAGCGTGGCGCGCACCGACAGGCCGCCTTCGTAAAGCTTCTTCTCGCCATAGCGCTCGAGGATGTCGCGGCGGACTTCCTCGGCGAAATATTCGCCCGCGAAGGTGTGGGCGCCGGTGCCACGGGTGGCAACGGTCAGCGGCTCCTTGCGCGCCTTGTCGGCGTCGGCCTGCTTGATCCAGCCGTTTTCCAGCAGACGATCGATCACGTAGTTGCGCCGCTCGACCGCGCGGTCGTGATTGCGGATCGGATGCAGCGCGGCGGGCGCCTTCGGCAGCGCCGCCAGATAGGACGCTTCGGCGACCGTCAGCTCGTTGACCGACTTGTCGAAATACACCAGCGAGGCAGCGGCGATGCCGTAGGCGCCGAGGCCGAGATAGATCTCGTTGAGATACAGTTCGAGGATGCGGTCCTTGGAATAGGCCCGCTCGATGCGCATCGCCAGCAGCGCTTCCTTGATCTTGCGGGTGAACGACACCTCGTTGGTCAGCAGGAAGTTCTTGGCGACCTGCTGGGTGATCGTGGAAGCGCCCTGCGGGCGACGGTTCGACCCGATGTTCTGGGCGTACAGCAGCGCGGCGCGCGCCATGCCCGAATAATCGATGCCGCCGTGCTCGTAGAAATTCTTGTCTTCGGCCGCGAGGAAGGCGTTAATCACCAGCTTGGGGACCGCCTGGATCGGCAGGTACAGCCGGCGCTCCTTGGAGTATTCGCCGACCAGGGAGCCGTCCGCAGCATGGACGCGCGTCATCACCGGCGGCTCGTAATCCTGAAGCTGAGAGTAGTCCGGCAGGTCCTTGGAGAAGTGCCAGATCAGCCCGGCCGCAGCGGCGACGCCGACCAGAAACACGATCGTCCCGGCTGCGAACAAAAAGCCGAAGAACCGCAGCAGAAAGCGCATCGATGGAGTTCCGTATCCCGAGGACCGCGCAACGCGGCGAAATGTCCCTTGAACGAGATTGGCCCGGTCCGCAACCCTGCCCTCACGCCCGCCGGGACCGGCCTCGATTCAGGCCGAAATCACGAACAGCACTGGTGATCTTATAGAACTTACGCTGTGGCCAAACTAGGGCTCCGGCGATCGCCGGGAAACGTTCAGTCCGGCTTGGCCGAGACCACCCGCTTGGCAAAAAACGAATCGATCGCCTGCGAGACCGCGCCCACGGTCTTGGTACGCCATTGCTCGGAAACCAGCTGCTGCAGGTCGCCCTTGTTGGACACGTAACCAAGCTCGAGCAGGACCGAGGGCACGTCCGGCGCCTTCAACACCCGGAAGCCAGCCGATTTCAGGGGATTCTTATGCAGCCGGGTGGTCCCCTTCATCTCCCGCATCAGCGTGCGGGCGAAGCGGTTCGAGAAGGTCTTCGTTTCCCGCTGCGCCAGGTCGATCAGGATGTCGGCGACCTCGGTCGGCTCTTCGGTCAGATTGACGCCACCGATCGCGTCGGCCTTGTTTTCGGCGTCGGCCAGCCGCTGCGCTTCGGCGTCGGAGGCCTTGTCGGACAGGGTGTAGATCGTCGCCCCCTGGGCGTCGCCCTCGCCGCGCGGCAGCGCGTCGGCATGGATCGACACGAACAGCGCCGCCCCACGGGCGCGGGCGATTTTCACCCGGTCGTTCAGCGGGATGAAGGTGTCGTCGGCACGGGTCAGCACCACCCGATATTTGCCGCCCTTTTCCATCTGGTCGCGCAGCGCCAGGGCGAATTCCAGCACCAGGGTCTTCTCGGCGATGCCGTTCGAGGACTGCGTGCCGTTGTCGATCCCGCCATGGCCCGGATCGAGCACCACCACGGGCCGCGGATCGTCCTTCGCGACGTCAGGCTTCGGCGTTTCGACGCCGGGTACCGAGGCCGTCACATCGGCCGCACCGACAGACGGGCGCAGTTCGGGTCCCTTTTCGGCGCCGAGCTGCGCGTCGAACGCGGTTCGATCGACCGAATCGAGTTCGATCACCATGCGGGCCGGCTGGCCATTCGCGGCGTCCAGCATGTCGGCCTTGGCGATCCTGGCGGGGCCGTTGAGCTCGAGGACGATTCGCGAGCCGCCCGGCATCACCAGGCCGTAGCGAAATGCCTTGATCAGACCGCGCCCCGACGCCCCAACCGCCGCCGGGAGCCGGAAATTGACCTGTGGCAGGTCGATCACCACGCGATACGGGTCAGCGAGCGTGAAAGCCCGCATCGGCACCTTGGCGTCGAGATCGACTATAAAACGGGTCTGGGTGTCGTCGCCGGCGAGCCGGACGTCGGTGGCGATCGGGAAACTGTTGTTGGGGACGGCTGCCGGCGCCGGCTGTTCGGGCGCGGGGGCTGCGGAAACCGGCAGGCACAGCAATGCTGCAGCGCACGCCAGGAGGGCGCGGAACAAAACAAAATGATTTGCGCGCCCCTGCAAGGATTCGAGCCCCTCTCCGCTGGTCTTCTACCGCAATAGAACTGCGTGGTTAATCGGCTCTTAAGCGACGCGTTTCGAATAAGCTGCAGTGTGACCGGCCGGCGACGCTCTCCTTGCAAGCGCGAGCCAATCCACGTATGTATCTCATGCTGACGGTCTAATCCTCCGGTTGTGTCGCGTTCAGCCTCTTGGTGCAGCGCCCGATCCCCGAAACCTCTAGAAGCGGGATTTTGCGTTTTTCCGGCCCCTCCTCGTCAGCGCAGCGCGCGATCAGGCAGGAACGTCGGTGAGGCCCGAGCGGCGTCCGGTCCCCGGGCTTCTTCGTACCAGGGACGGTTCAGACTCTTCATGACCGACCAGTCCGGCCTCCACAGGCCGGATGATCCATGCCGGTGAGCGCTTCGGCGCGAGGCCGGTCCTTCAGCAAGAAGACACGGCGGACGCTTTGCCGCCACTCGTTCAGACGGGCCGACGCTTGATGCGCCAAATTGCGATGCCGAACCGGACCCACGCAAAGGCCGCGCCGCCGCGAAGCAACCGCTTCGCTACGCGCGATGCCTCGGGTCCCACTCCGGCGCGGCGCGGTGAGTTGCGTTTCGGCCTTCCCCTCACCCCCGAATCAGGTGGACCGTCGCGTTATCCGGCCGCGCCCATTGCGCTGGCCGTCTCGCGCGCTTTCCGCCGCCAAGAGTTGAAAAATGCCAAACAAGATGCTGATCGACGCCACCCACCCGGAAGAAACCCGGGTGGTCGTGGTCCGCGGCAACCGCGTCGAAGAGTTTGATTTCGAAACCGCCCAGCGCAAACAACTGCGCGGCAACATCTACCTCGCCAAAGTCACCCGGGTCGAACCCTCGCTGCAGGCGGCGTTCATCGAATACGGCGGCAACCGCCACGGCTTCCTGGCTTTCAGCGAAATCCATCCGGACTACTACCAGATCCCGGTCGCCGACCGGCAGGCTCTGATCGAGGCCGACGAACGCGCCCACCGCGAAGCCGAGGAAGAGAGCGAGCAGCGCTCCAGCCGCCGGCGTTCGCGGCATCGCAGCCATCGCCGCCGCGGTAATGGCGAGCGGGTGCAAAGCGAGATCATCGAGGCCGCGGCCGACCAGCCGCACGATCTGTCCGCCGATCACGGCGAGGCAGGCCACCTGCACGCCGATCACGATCACGCTGATCACGACCATGCGCATCATGATCACGATCACGGCGATCACCAGCCGCTGATGCACGAACTGCCGGAGCATGAAGCCGCTCAGGCTTCGGGCGCCGAGGCCGAAGGTCACGAGGCTCAGGGTTCCGATCAGGCGCCAGACGATCACCACGATCAGAGCGCGAACGGGGGCGAACATGCCGCGCCGTCGATCGCTGCCGATGCGGTCGCAGAAGCGCCGGCCGAGCCCGAATCCGCTGCTCCGGTCGCGTCGCAGGCGGATAGTGCAGACGACCATTCTGCCGAAGAGCACGCGTCGGAGCACCACGCGTCCGAAGGTCACTTTTCCGAAAGCCCGTCCGGCTACGCCGACGACGCGCCGTTCCCGCTCGCCGACAGCGCCGATGCGGCGCATGATGACGAACACGACCATGAGCACGGCGAGGACGATCACGGCCACGACGCAGGCGACGAGATCGCCGAGAGCGACGTCGAAGGTGACGACGACGAGGACGACGACGCCGAGGAAGACATCGTCGAATCCGTCGGTGGCGACGACGTGCTGGAGGAAGTGCCGGAGCGCGCGTTCCGCCCGCGCCGTCAGTACAAGATTCAGGAAGTCATCAAGCGCCGCCAGGTGATGCTGGTTCAGGTCGTGAAGGAAGAGCGCGGCAATAAGGGTGCGGCGCTGACGACCTATCTGTCGCTCGCCGGCCGTTACGCTGTGCTCATGCCGAACACCGCGCGCGGCGGCGGCATCAGCCGCAAGATCACTTCGGCGCAGGATCGTTCGCGCCTCAAGGAAGTGGTTCAGGATCTCGACGTGCCGGAAGGCATGGGCATCATCCTGCGCACCGCCGGCGCAACCCGCACCAAGCCGGAGATCAAGCGCGACTTCGAATATCTGATCCGGATGTGGGAGACGGTCCGCGACGTCACGCTGAAGTCGCAGGCGCCGACGCTGGTCTATGAGGAAGGCTCGCTGATCAAGCGCTCGCTGCGCGATCTCTACAACAAGGAGATCGACGAAATTCAGGTGGCCGGCGAAGCCGGCTATCAGGAAGCGCGCGACTTCATGCACATGCTGATGCCGTCGAACGTGCGCGCGGTGAAGCTGTATCGCGACGGCCAGCCGCTGTTCTCGCGGATGGGCGTCGAGAGCCAGCTCGACGCGATGTTCTCGCCGACCGTGCAGCTCCGTTCCGGCGGCTACATCGTCATCAACCAGACCGAAGCGCTGGTCTCGATCGACGTGAACTCGGGCCGTTCGACCCGCGAGCACCACATCGAGGACACCGCGCTCAAGACCAATATGGAGGCCGCGGAAGAAGTCGCCCGGCAGCTCCGGCTGCGCGACCTCGCTGGCCTGATCGTCATCGACTTCATCGACATGGACGAGAAGCGCAACAACCGCGCAGTCGAGCGTAAGCTCAGCGACTGCCTGCGGCAGGATCGCGCCCGCATCCAGGTCGGCCGCATCTCGCATTTCGGCCTGCTCGAAATGTCGCGCCAGCGCATCCGCGCCAGCGTGCTGGAAAGCTCGACCGAGCCGTGCCCGCATTGCGGCGGTTCGGGCCACGTCCGCTCGGTCTCCTCGGTTGCGCTGCAATTGCTGCGCGGCCTCGAAGAGATCCTGATGAAGGGCGCGACCCACAATCTGATCGTGCGGACTCGCTCCGACGTCGCGCTCTACGTCCTCAACCAGAAGCGCGGCCATCTCCGCGATCTCGAGACCAGCTTCAAGGTGTCGTTGTCGGTGATCGCCGACCCGACCGTGAGCGGACAGCAGTCGTTCGTGATCGATCGCGGCGAGCAGGTCCATACGCTGGAGGCCGCCAAGGCGTTGTTGGCTGCACAGGTCGCAGCCTCCCCGGCACAACCTGACGAACCCTACACTGACGATGAAGGCTACGACTTCGAAGCCGAGATCGAAACCGACGAGACTATCGGCCTGACCGACGAAGCCGCGGGCGAAAGCCCCGAGGGCGAAGGTGGCGAGCGCAAGCGGAAGCGCCGTCGGCGCCGCCGGTCGCGTGGCGGTGAAGGCCGCGAGGCCAGCGGGCAGCCCGAGGAGGGCGAGGCCGCGTTCACTGCCGAGGGCGGTGAAGCTGTTGCCGAGGACGAAGGCGAAGGCGAGGAAACCGACGAGGCGACCGAGGCCGACGGCGAAGCCCGGGCCGACCAGGCGAATGGCGAACGTCGTCCGCGCCGTCGCGGCCGCCGTGGTGGCCGTCGCCGGCGTGGTCAGGAAGGCGGCGATGAGGCCGCACTCGGCGCGACCGACGAGTTTGGTGGAGCGGACCAGTCCGACGAGGCTGCCGCCGATACCGAAGCCACCCACGAAACTCTTGCGGCCGAGACCTCCGACGAGCCCTGGCTCGGCAAGCGTCACGAGCCCGACACGGAAGACGAAGCCCCTGCTCCGCTGGCTCCCGCGGCTGTCGCTGCGGAGGTCGAGAGCGCCGAGAAGCCTGCGCCCGCGCCTGCCCCGGCGCCCGTGGTCAGCGAGCCCGCTTCCGTTGTGGCCGAGGAAACCGCTGCCGAGCGCACGGCCCGCCGCCGCTCGACGGTTCGCGAGAAGGTGAATTTCGGCAGCAGCTCCGAGGCGAAGCCCGAAGTCACCACGCCGCTGGCGATCGAATCTGACCCGGTCGAGACCGCGCCGGTCGAAGCCACGCCTCCTGCTCCGGTTCCCGAACCGCAGGCCGCTGCCGCTCCCACGCCGGAAGCGCCGCGCCGCGCCGGCTGGTGGTCCCGCCGCTTCGGCGGCGGCAACTGAGCCTTCGTCACCAATCAACTTCTGCAAAATGCCCGCGCTCGTCGCGGGCATTTTCATGTGAAGAGCAGCCGGACGCGCAGAGGCGACTCCGCTGGCAAGGCGCAAGCCGTTACGCGGTGAAGCTTGGCTCTCGGCCCGTCTCGCATCCGTCTGAGGTGCGCGGCGCAGCTGGGCCTCTAGGCATCGGCCGCGCGCCGGTCGCCGTATCCTTCGAGGCCGGCGCGCTCGCACCTTGCAAATGACGGTGCCCTTCGGGTCTTGGGACTGAGAGGCGCCCCGGCGGTCGGTATCCGTCCGCGTCGCTTCGGCCGACCCGTGCCCCAATAAAAAAGCCGCCCGGCTTCATCAGCCGGGCGGCTCATTGGTACGCGGCCCCGTTGATCAGCCGGTAGTGACGGCGGTCTCGACGTCCGACGGGTCGATCGTCTTGTTGAGGTTGGCGTGCAGGCGCTCGTGATCGAGCTCGCCTTCCCACCACGACACGAACACGGTTGCGATGCCGTTGCCGGTGATGTTGGTGAGCGCGCGGACTTCGCTCATGAACTTGTCGATCGAGAACACGATCGCCATGCCCGGCAGCAGCGCCGGATTGACGGCCGCGAGGGTGCCGGCGAGCGTCACGAAGCCGGCACCGGTGACGCCGCTGGCGCCCTTGGAGGTGAGCATCGCGACCAGCAAAATCGCAACCTGATGGCTGAAGGTCAGCTCGATGCCCAGCGCCTGCGCGATGAACAACGTCGCCAACGTCATGTAGATGTTGGTGCCGTCGAGGTTGAAAGAATAGCCGGTCGGCACCACGAGGCCGACCACCGACTTCGAACAGCCGAGCCGCTCGAGCTTTTCCATCAGCTGCGGCAGCGCGCTCTCCGACGACGACGTGCCGAGCACGATCAGGAGCTCGTCCTTGATGTAGGCGATGAACTTGAAGATGTTGAAGCCGACGAAGCGCGCGATCAGCCCGAGCACCAGAAACACGAACAGCGCGGCGGTCGCGTAGAACAGCAGCACCAGGCCGATCAGATTGCTGAGCGCGGCCGGGCCGTATTTGCCGATGGTGAAGGCCATCGCGCCGAACGCGCCGATCGGCGCCGCCTTCATCACGATGGCAATGACGCCGAACACGGCGTGCGCGGCATCGTCGATGACGTCGCGCAGCCGGTGGCCGCGCTCGCCGAGCGCCATCAGGGCAAAACCGAACAGCACCGCGAACAGCAGGACCTGCAGGATGTCGCCCTGCGCGAAGGCGCCGACCACGCTGTCCGGGATGATGTGCAGCACGAAGTCGACAGCCTTCAGATGGCTGGCCTGATCGACATACTTCGCCACGGCGGCAGCGTCCGGCTTGGCGGCGAGCCCGTGTCCGACCTGAAAGATGTTGCCGACAACCAGGCCGAGCAGCAGCGCGAAGGACGACACCACTTCGAAATACACCAGCGCCTTGACGCCGACGCGGCCGACCTTGCGGGCGTCCTGGATGTGGGCGATGCCCGACACCACGGTGCAGAAGATGATCGGCGCGATCACCATCTTGATCAGCTTCACGAAGCCGTCGCCGAGCGCCTTGATCCATTCGTTGGTGGCCAGTTGTGGCGACAGCCAACCGAGCAGCACACCGAGCACGATCGCGATCAGCACCTGCACGTAGAGGACTTTGTACCAGGGCTTCCGCGGCTGGGCCTTCGGGCTCGGCACGCTGTGCGCACCGAGATCGGTCATCGTCGACATGCCGTCACTCCACTGACCTTGATGTGCCTGTCGTTGAGGACGACGTCGCGGACGACCCCAGGCAGACTGGTCGGCCAAGTCGATTGATGGTCCAGATCAGGAGCGTGACGTTCACCCTCGCCGGCCGCCGACGGGGATCGACACCGGATGACGGCCCGCTTGGGCACCGTTGCCCGCAAGCCAGGGTCCCGACACCGCCGCGAGCACGACCTGCCCCTTGCGGGCTCGGTGCGCGGACGAACAGATCGGCAACGCATTCTCCCGGAAGGAATTATTCGCGCGTGCCTATAGCGACGAATTGCCGCTGAGATCAAGGGACGATTCGCCCAAGACCGTCATCTCAGCGAGATTTTCCCCCGAGCCAGTCGGTGATGCGCTGCACCGCTTCGCGCATGTCATCGGCCGAGCGGGCGTAGGAGAACCGCACGAAGTCCTTGCCGCGCAGCGGGTCGAAGTCGGTTCCGGGGGTGGCGGCGACGTGCGCCTCGGCCAGCATCCGCTTGGTAAAATCGAAGCTGTCGGAGGTAAATTTCGACACGTCGGCGTAAAGGTAGAAGGCGCCGTCGGCGGGCAGGAACTCGGTCAAACCGGCTTGTGGCAAACCTGTGATCAGGATCTGGCGGTTGATTTCGTAGCCGCGCTTGACCGTCTCCATCTCGTCACGTCCGTCGAATGCCGCCTCGGCGGCAATCTGGGACAGAGTCGGCACCGAGATCGCGAGGTTCTGCTGCAGGCGCTCGACCGGACGGACCAGCGCCTCCGGAAGGACCATCCAGCCGACCCGCCAGCCGGTCATGCAGAAGTATTTGGAGAACGAGTTGATCACCACCGCGTGCGGCGACAGCTCGGCTGCGGTCACCGCCAGGAACGCATAGTCGAGCCCGTGATAGATTTCGTCCGAGATGAAGCGGATGCCCTCGCTCTCCGCCACCGCGATCAGCTCGCTCAGCGCGGCGCGGGTCATCATCGTCCCGGTCGGATTGGCCGGGCTGCCGACCAGCACGCCTTTCAGCGGCGCCTTGCGATGCGCGGCGAGCAGCGCCTCCCCGGTCAACGCGTGACGCGTCTCGCTGTGGGTCTCGATCGGCACCGGCACGCAGCCGAGCGCGTTGAGGATATGGCGATACGGCGGATAGCCCGGCACGGTGACGGCGACCCGGTCGCCCGGCTCGAACTGCGCCAGGAACGACAGGATGAAGGCCCCCGACGAGCCGGTGGTGACGACGATGCGCTCGGGCGCGACGTCGCAGTTGTAGGTTTCCCGGTAGTGCTGCGCGATGCGCGCGCGCAGCGACGGCAGGCCGAGCGCTGACGTGTAGTCGATGCGTCCCTGCTCCAGCGCGGCATGCGCGGCGGCGATCGCGGTGCGCGGCGCCGGCGCCCAGGGCTGACCGACCTCCATGTGGATGACGTGGCCGCCCGCGGCCTCGATCTTGTCGGCCGCCGCCATCACGTCCATCACCATGAACGGCGGAACATCGCTCCTTGCCGAGGGGGTCAACAATTGACGCACCACGGCCGACTTGGTCGCATCCAACATCGAAATCTGCTATCCCGCGCGCGGTTCGGCGAAACCCGGCGGGCGTCGCGCTGCTGCCGTAATGCTGGGCTGATGCAAGGCAATAACCGGTATTCGAACCTCGGCCAATGACCAAAGTGACGGTAGAAGATCTGCCCGGCCGCGTGCGCCGCGTGGCCCGCATGCAATTCTCGCGGCTGACCGCGCTGGTCTGCGCCGCTGCGCTGGTGGTCGCGCCGGTTCCGAGCCTGGCGCAGGCGCCGCAGCAGAAGGGCCCTCCGCTGCTGCGCGACACCGAGATCGAGAACCTGCTGCGCGACTACACGCGGCCGATCCTGCGCGTCGCCGGGCTGGAAAAGCAGAACATCAGCGTCGCGATCATCAACGATCCCTCGTTCAACGCCTTCGTGGCCGACGGCCGCCGCATCTTCGTGAACTACGGCGCGCTGATGCAGTCGCAGACCCCGAACCAGCTGATCGGCGTGCTGGCGCACGAGACCGGGCACCTTGCGGGCGGCCATCTGTCCAAATTGCGCACCCAGCTCGCCCAGGCCCAAACCCAGATGATCGTGGCGATGCTGCTCGGCGTCGGCGCGATGGTGGCCGGATCGCGCAGCGGGCCGAACAGCGGCGCCAGCAACATCGGCGCCGCCGCCGTCTCAGCGCCGCAGGAACTGATCCGCCGCAACCTGCTGTCCTATCAGCGCCAGCAGGAAGAGAACGCCGACAAGGCCGCGGTGAAATTCCTCGACGCCACCGGGCAGTCGGCCAAGGGCATGTACGAGACGTTCCGCCGCTTCACCGACGAAAGCCTGTTCGCCGCACGCGGCGCCGATCCTTATGCGCAATCGCACCCGATGCCGGCCGAGCGCGTGCGGGCGTTGGAGGAGTTGGCGCGCTCTAGCCCCAACTGGGACAAGAAGGACGACGCCGCGCTGCAGCTGCGGCACGACATGATGCGCGCCAAGACCTCCGGTTTCATGGAGCGGCCGGACACGGTGGCGCGGCGCTATCCGCTGTCCAATACCAGCCTGCCGGCGCGCTACGCCCGCGCGATCTCGACCTATCTGCATGGCGATCCGCGCTCGGCGCTGGCGCAGATCGACAGCCTGATTCAATCCGAGCCCAACAACCCGTATTTCTATGAGCTGCGCGGCCAGGCCCTGCTCGAGGGCGGCCGGCCGCAGGAGGCGATCGCCCCGCTGCGCAAGGCGGTGTCGATGACACGCGGCGCGCCGCTGATCGAAATGCTGCTCGGTCAGGCGCTGGTCGCATCCAACAATCCCGCGACGACCGAGGAAGCGATCCGGATTCTCAAGGCCGCGCTGGCCCGCGAGGGCGAGGCGCCGCTGGGCTACAGCCAGCTCGCGATGGCCTATGGCCGCAAAGGCGACTACGCCGAAGCCGACCTCGCGTCGGCGCAGGCCGCGTACCTGCGTGGCGATAACAAGACCGCCCGCGAACTCGCCTCCCGCGCCAAGACACGCTTCCCGGTCGGCTCGCCGGGATGGGTCCGAGCGGACGACATCGTCGCAGCGAAGGGACCATCAAAATAGCGCATCCGGGCGACCCATTCAGCCGCCGATTTGATGCGGCGCGGATCCGGGGCTACCTTGTGTCTCGATAATCAACCGCCGCGCTTCTCAGCCCTGAGTCGGGCGGCGCCATGCGAGGGAGAGACACCATGACTGGTACCGGATTGCAGCGTAGCAAGGCGCGCAAGCTGATCTCGCGAACCTTGGCGAGCGGGTTGCTGCTGGGAATGTACGCGTTCGGACTGATCACCACCACGGGCGCCATGATGGCGGCCTCGACGACCCCCGCCCAAGCCTGGCGTGGTCGCGGACGCGGCCGCGGGCGCGGCTGGGGTGGTGACGCCGGCGCCGCCGTCGGGATCGGCATTGGCGCGGCCATCCTCGGCGGCGCGATCGCCGCCAGCGCTGCCGAACAATCCCGCCGTCAGGACGCGATCAACTACTGCGCCTCGCGCTACCGGTCGTTCAATCCCGAGACCATGACCTATATCGGCAAGGACGGCCGCGCCCGCCCCTGCCCGTAGCCAGACCTGCAAGTCCCAGCGGCCGATCAACACCATACGGCTGCTCCGGTCGTCGGCATCGTCGCGACGAAGATCGCGTGGCTGCATTGCGTGATCTGCTTTGATGCGGCTCAAGCCGCCCTCGTCAACCTCTCTTAGATCCACTGCCAGCCCGGCGTTCACAGCGCCGGGCTTCTTCTATCTTCGTCAGCACCCAACAGGAGTTCATATGTCTCTGCACATCGGCGACACCGCCCCCGACTTCACCGCCGACACCACCAAGGGCCGGATCTCGCTGCACGAATGGGCCGGCAATTCCTGGGTGTTCTTCTTCAGCCATCCGGCGGATTTCACGCCGGTCTGCACCACCGAGATGGGCAAGACCTCGAAGCTGTCGGAGCCGTTCGCCGCGCGCAACGTCAAGCCGCTCGGGCTTTCGACCGATCACGTGTCCGAGCATCTGAAGTGGATCGCCGACGTCAACGACACGCAGCAGACCGACCTGCAATTTCCGATCGTTGCCGACCCGGACCTGACCGTCGCGAAGCTCTACGACATGATCCATCCCAACCAGAGCGATACCGCGGCGGTCCGGTCGGTCTTCATCATCGACCCGAACAAGAAGATCCGGCTGACGATGACCTACCCGATGAATGTCGGTCGAAACTTCGACGAGATCCTTCGGGTGATCGACGCGCTGCAACTCGCGGACAAGCATCGCGTCGCCACGCCGGCGGACTGGCGCGCCGGTGACAAGGTGATCATTCCGCTCTCAGTGCAGGGCGACGACGCCGTGAAGGCATTTCCCCAAGGCTGGGACGCGCCCCGCCCCTATCTGCGCCTGACCACCGTGAAGTGAAGGCTGCGGCGTCCCGCCGCTTCGGAACATCCTCGCCCCGAACTCGTCCAACGAGCGCGGGGCGACCGGGACGATTTGTCCCCGCGGGCCGGCCCGGCTCTCCTGACCGAAACGTGTTCACAAATTACGCGTAATTGGACGGGAAAAGCGCTATGAAATTCCGATTCCGCTGCTGTCCGCCCATTCTTCCGTCTCGAAGGGATTGTCCATGCCGTCGTTCCGCCCGCTCGCTGCCGCCCTGTTCGCGCTTGCCTTGATCGGCGCGCCCGGAGCCGCTTCGGCGCAGAAATTCTCCGACGAGCAGCGCAGCCAGATCGAAAGCATCATCAAGGAATATCTGGTGTCGCATCCGGAAGTTCTGGAAGAAGCTTCCGAGGAACTGAGCAAGCGCCAGGCGAATGCTGCGGCCGAGAAGCACCAGGCCGCCATCAAGGACAACGCCGACGCGATCTTCAATTCGCCGCGCAGCGTCGTGCTCGGCAACAAGAGCGGCGACGTCACATTCGTCGAGTTCTTCGATTACAATTGCGGCTACTGCAAGCGCGCGATGGCCGACATGCTCGAGCTGATGAAGGAAGACTCCAAGCTCAAGGTCGTGCTGAAGGAGTTCCCCGTGCTCGGACCGGGCTCGGTTGAAGCCGCGCAGGTCGCGATCGCGGTGCGGATGCAGGATCCGAGCGGCAAGAAGTATCTCGACTTCCATCAGAAGCTGATGGGCGGCCGTGGTCAGGCCGACAAGGCGCGCGCGCTCGCGGCCGCGAAGGACGCCGGCCTCGACATGGCGCGGCTCGACAAGGACATGCAGAGCCCCGAAGTGCGCTCGACGATCGAAGAGAGCTTCAAGCTCGCCGAGTCGATGGGCATGAACGGCACGCCGAGCTACGTGATCGGCAAGCAGGTGGTGGTCGGCGCGGTTGGCCTCGACACGCTGCGCCAGAAGGTGGCGCTGGCCCGCTGCGGCAAGGAACAGTGCTGAGCGCTTTCGAAGCGACCAGCCTCTCTTTTCAGAGGCCGGCTCTCGATTCGAGCTGGGCTTCTCAGCGACTTCCGGATCGCTTACTTAGCGTTCTCATTAATTCCGTCATGGCCGGGCTTGTCCCGGCCATTCACGTCTTTCCACACGTCAGGCAGCAAGACGGCGATGCCCGGCACACGGCCGGGCATGACGGGCGCAAACGAAACGGCCTGATGTCAAACGCTGCACGTCCGGTCCGGCTCTTGCCGCTAGGGCGTTTCGCGAACCGAACGATGGCGACATTTCAAGTCGTCGAGGCGCCGAGGCGGCTGCATAGTCCATCGATAAAGATTTCATGGGCGATCTCGAAGACGGTTTCCGTCTCGAGCGTGAGATAGGATGCAGCCAGTCTCCGCAACGCCGGAAATTCGGCCGCAGGCAGTTCCTCCATTTCGGCGACTTCGGACTCGCGAGCGGGCCGGACCAGCCCGCTGATCTCTGCCGCACACAAACCGATCACGCTGGCATACCAGGCGAGACAGATGGCGGGCGCCTCCTCGTCGGTGACGCCGGCTTCGGTCAGAACGCGATGAACCATTTCGATATGGGCGAAGTCCGACACCCCCGTGTTGAGAAATCTCTGCAGTAACGGAAACGTATTCGGATATCGGAGCGCCAGCGCGCGGTGATCGCGGGCGTGGACGCGCAGCCGATCCTGCCAGGGCTGATCGTCGCCGACGGGAGACAGCTTCGCCACCAGCGCGTCCGCCATCGCGCGATACATGCCGTCCTTGTTCTTGAAGTGATAGAGAATCGCCATCGGATCGCAGCCGACCCGGTCGCCGAGCTTGCGCAGACTGAAGGCCGCCTCCCCCAGTTCCTCCATGAGCGTCACCGCCGTCTGCACGATCTCGTCCTTCGCAAGCCCGCGCGGGCCGGCGCTCGCGCGGGTCTTGGTGTTCGGCTTGGTGTCAGTGGTCGATGTTATTCGGCCCATTCAGGATCACCCGTGAAGACAATGGTCAGCCAACGATCCGGACCTTCATCGCCGACCAGATCTCCCATCTCGTCGCGCAGCATGTCCCATTCGCCGATGGTCCGCGCCGGGGCATCGGCAGGAACGATGAAGTAGAGTTCGATTACTTTCGACCTGCCGACCCGCGCCGCATAGGCGCGATAGGAGACGAAGCCGTGCTTCTCGACGAAGGCCGCCGCGACGGCGTCCAGATGCGCCTTCATGTCGGCCGGCGTGACCAGAAAGATATCCGCAAGCGCCCGGCGAACCGTCGCGATCGGCAGCGGGATGATCAGAGCACACACCACCGCCAGAACCGCAGGATCGATGTAGGGCGAAATCCATTGCCATGACGTCCCCTGCACGGCCCAGCCGATCAGGAAGGCGACCAGCAGGGCGGCGGTGATGCCTGTCGACATGATCCAGCCGCGGACGTCGAGCCTGATGAATTCAGACTTGATGGTCCGATTGGCGCGCCACTCGACGAGCGCGATGGCCGAACAGATCATCACCGTGACGACCGCATAGATCAGCGCGGCGCCGAACTCCAGCTCACGCCCGCCGCGCAACAGGCTGCCGACGGCAGTCACGAGCGCATAGAGCGCCGCGCTGATCAGCAAGGCGCCGTTCAGGCCCAACACCATCGGCTCGAGGTGCCAGAGCCCGAAGGAGAAACGCTCGCGGAGCTTGCGCGACAGATGACCGGCGAGCGCATACGAGGTGATCAGATTGACCACGACCAGCGACAGCAGGCTCATGCCGCCGTCGATCAATGCATATACGCCGTCGAAGACGATCGAGAACGATCCCGAGGCCAGGCCGAAGCCGATGCCGAGAGACGAGATGACAAACGTCACGGCGATCGAGGTTCGAAGCACGCCTCGTTCGTCGGAGAGATCGAAAAATGAGAGCAGTCCGCTCATGATACGCTCGCAGTCCAAGCTGCGCGTCGCGAGTTGGCTCCGACGCATGTCGGAGCGCTCCGCAGATGCGCCCAGGACCGGCCATTCAGCAAAAGAGCATGATTGGGGGATCGCGCAGAACGTCTGCGATCCGAGCGTCAAGGGGCGCTCGCAACGCTTAAGCCCCGACGGCAGCTAATTTCTACACTGTAGAATTGAGGTGGTCAAGGCCGCGGTCGGTCACGGTACCGATCGGCGCGGACGCGCAAGCCTGCAACGCAGCGAGGATCGCTCGCGCGCGCGGGCACCGAGGGCCGGATGGTTCGCAGGTTGGAAAGTTCCGGGACAGCCTAAGACGGAAAATCGCTTTCAGCGACGTGCACGCGGTCCGCATGCAACGACCATTCGTGCAGGCGCTCCATCTCGCAAAATTTCTGCTTGGCGATCTCGGTCGCTTCGTGCCGGCTCGCTGCTTCAACCTCGAGCAGGCGCTGGCAGACTTCGGCATGCCGGCCGTTCTCGCCGAGAATGTCCTTCATAAATCTTACAACGTAATGAGCCATTATGCCTCCCGATCGAGCCATCGGCGATGCAATCGCCATGCCTGATAACAGGCTGATGGTCCGCAGGCTCCAGCGCGGCGGTCCAATTTTGCGCCTCATCGAGGATCGCAGCTCGTCGCTACAAACCTAATCCTCCTCCGTCCTCCTAAGCAAAACAAAACTGCGAGACTGCCTTTCCTCCGGAACAGTCTTCTCCGCGTCGGGTTGTCGCGCGCGGGCAGGCTCATCGGGAGGTAACACGCAATGACTCATCGTTTCTTGATCTCAGTCGCCGCCGCCGCGCTCCTCGCCAGCGGCATTGCTGCCCACGCGCAGGGTGTCGGCGGAGCCGCCAGCGGTTCCACCGGAGCGTCGCCCTCGGCCGGGTCGACGGCCCCCGCGGAGCGCGGGTCGACCGCGCCGCAGATGAACCGTTCTGAAGGCACCGGCCCCGGTGCTGCCGACCGGGCGCCCGGCGGCGCCGCGAACCAGCAGCGGGCGCAGGACGGCGCCGCCAAGGGCTCGATGAGCTCCGACAACGGCCGCGCCGGCAAGGACATGAAAGCCGAAGATCGCGGCGCGCGCGACATGGATCGCAAGGCCGGCAATGAGCGCGAGCAGATGAACCGCAACGCCGAGGGCCAGCGCGACCGGACCACCACCGGTCAGGCCGGCGCCGGCGCAAAGCTCTCGACCGAGCAGCGCACCAAGATCACCACCGTGATCAAGAACCAGCGGATCGAGCCGCAGACCAACGTCAACTTCTCGATCTCGGTGGGCACGCGGGTGCCGCGCGACGTCCGCTTCCATCCGCTGCCGACCGAGATCGTGACGATCTATCCGGAGTGGCGGGGCTACGAATTCTTCCTGGTTCGCGACGAGATCATCGTGGTCGATCCACGGACGCTGGAAATCGTCGCCGTGCTCGACGCCTAAAGTCGCGGCACATCCATCATTTGAGCAAGGGCGGCCTTCGGGTCGCCCTTTCCTGTGTATGGCGGCCGGCGCGGCCGATGGGCGCAATCTCTGATGCGACGGATTTGCAAGATACGGCGGTACTTTGGCCCGCCCTCCTCGTCCAAAGCATCACCCGATTCATGCGGCATGGGAACATGTTGAGGCTTCCCCTCAGCCGTGAGGTTACCTATAACGCCCGCAATCAAGTGAATTTCGCCAGGAAGCCGGCTCCTGCAGAACCGGATTTTGGCCCGAACGGCACCTTCCGCCGCGGACCCTTCGCTGACATTGCCGGATTCTCGGATGCCTCAACCGATTTACGTGCTCAATGGCCCGAACCTCAATTTGCTCGGGACGCGAGAGCCGGAAATTTATGGCAAGGCCACGTTGGCCGATGTCGAAAAACTGTGCACCGAAACCGCGGCGGGCTTCGGCCTCACCGCCATCTGCCGCCAATCCAATCGCGAGGGCGAGCTGATCGACTGGATCCACCAGGCGCGCACCGACAAGGCCGCAGGCATCGTGCTCAACGCTGGCGGCTACACCCACACCTCGGTGGCGCTGCACGACGCGCTGGTGGGCGTGCAAATCCCGACGGTGGAAGTTCATGTTTCCAACGTTTTTGCGCGCGAAAGCTTCCGCCACCATTCCTTTATCGCAAAGGCCGCCTTTGCCAGCCTGTGCGGCTTCGGCATCGACGGCTACCGGCTGGCCATCATCGGCCTCGCCACCAAAATCGGCGCCGTCGCCAAGGCCTGACCTAGCGCCCCGTTCACTCAAGCCATCTGGATCGAAATATGGCCCGCCAGCCTGACACCAAGACCGCCAAGCCGAAGGACGCCCCGGCCACCGAGGACAGCACGCTGATCCGCGAGCTCGCGCTGCTGCTCGACGAAACCAACCTCACCGAGATCGAGATCGAACGCGCCGGCCTGCGCGTGCGCGTCGCCCGCAACGTCAGCATCGCGGCTTCGGTCCCGGCCAGCTACGCCGTTGCGCCGACGGCCGCAGCCGCGACCTCGGTCGAGAGCGCCGCCGTCGATATCGCCAAGCACCCGGGCGTGGTGCCGTCGCCGATGGTCGGCACCGTATATTGGGCGCCGGAGCCGGGCGCCAAGCCGTTCATCGAGGTCGGCCAGCGCGTGTCTGCCGGTGAGACGCTGTTCATCGTCGAGGCGATGAAGACCATGAACCAGATCCCCTCGCCGCGCGCCGGCACGGTGACGCAGATCCTCGTCGAAGACGGCCAGCCGGTCGAGTTCGGCGAGCCGCTCGTCGTGATCGAGTAATCGGCGGATGTGAGCAGCGACCGGCGGCGAGACGCCTTCTCGTCGCCCGCGCGCTCCGTTCGCCGTTTGCGAAACGCCCTTTGGCCCTTCCAGCTCGGTGGCCCCGATGTTCGATAAAATCCTGATAGCCAATCGCGGCGAGATCGCGCTGCGGGTGCTGCGCGCGTGCAAGGAGCTCGGCATCTCCACGGTCGCGGTCCACTCGACCGCCGACGCCGACGCGATGCATGTCCGCCTCGCCGACGAAAGCGTCTGCATCGGCCCGCCGCCGTCGAAGGACAGCTATCTCAACATTCCGGCGCTGCTCGCCGCATGCGAGATCACCGGCGCCGATGCGGTGCATCCGGGCTACGGCTTCCTGTCCGAGAACGCGCGGTTCGCAGAGATCCTCGCGGACCACAATCTGCACTTCATCGGCCCCAAGGCCGAGCACATCCGCCTGATGGGCGACAAGATCGAAGCCAAGAAGACCGCCAAGCGCCTCGGCATTCCGGTGGTGCCGGGGTCGGACGGCGGGGTCGGGCCGGACGACGATGCGATGGCGATCGCCAAGGAGATCGGCTTCCCGGTGCTGGTGAAGGCGGCGGCAGGCGGCGGCGGGCGCGGCATGAAGGTCGCCCACACCGCCGGCGATCTGGCGCTGGCGATCTCGACGGCCGGCAACGAGGCCAAGGCCGCGTTCGGCGACGCCTCGGTCTATCTCGAAAAATACCTGCAGAAGCCCCGCCACATCGAAATCCAGGTGCTGGGCGACGGCCGCGGCGGCGCGATCCATCTCGGCGAGCGCGACTGTTCGCTGCAACGGCGGCATCAGAAGGTGTGGGAGGAAAGCCCCTCGCCCGTGATCAGTCCTGAGGCGCGCGCCCGGATCGGCGGCATCTGTGCCAAGGCGATGCAGGATATGAAATATCTCGGCGTCGGCACGATCGAATTCCTTTACGAGGACGGCGAGTTCTACTTCATCGAGATGAACACCCGCATCCAGGTCGAGCACCCGGTGACCGAGATGATCACGGGAATCGATCTCGTGCTCGAGCAGATCCGGATCGCGGCGGGCGGCGACCTGCCGGTGACGCAGGACGACATCGTGCTCAACGGCCATGCCATCGAGTGCCGCATCAACGCGGAAAACCCGGTCACCTTCCGGCCATCGCCCGGCAAGATCGCGCGGTATCATCCGCCCGGCGGCCTCGGCATCCGTATCGATTCAGCGGTGTACCAGGGCTATACCATCCCGCCTTATTACGACTCCCTGGTCGGCAAGCTGATCGTCCACGGCAAGACCCGCGGCGAATGCCTGATGCGGCTGCGGCGGGCGCTGGACGAGATGGTGGTGGACGGGATCGAGACGACCCTGCCGCTGTTCCGGGCGCTGGTGCGCGAGCCCGCCATCATCGACGGCGACTACCACATCCACTGGCTGGAGCAGTATCTGGCCGGAACCTCGCTGGAAGGCCGCTAAAAAATTTCCCGGGGACCGGGAACAAGTTCCCCGGACGCGCGTTTGGACAGTTCTGTATCCGAACGTCTGGCGGGGGATGTTCTTGCTTCGTTTTAATCTGTCCGAGGGCGCGCGGTGACGCCGGAAGCCACGCGCCGTCGCGCTTTCATTCAAATCACCCTGCTCTCCCTGTCGTTCGCGCTGCTGATCCTGATCAGCGTCGCGTCGGTTTTCCTGCTTCGGGAGGCTCGCGAAGACAGCGCCTGGGTCGCCCACACGCTCGAGGTCGAGAACCAGATTTCGCTCGCCCAGCTGGAAATGCGCCGGGCCGAGAGCGCCGAGCGCGGCTTCCTGCTCACCGGTCAGACCGAATTCGTCGAAGAGTTCGACAAATCGGCCGCACAGGTCCCGACCATGCTGGCCCGGCTGAAAGAACTCGTCGCCGACAATCCGGTGCAACGCCCGCTGATCGATAAGACTATCCCGCTCGCCGACGCCCGGCTCACCAAATTTCGCGAACTGATCGCGATGGCGCAAGCGAGCCAGGCCGATCAGGCGCGGGCAGCCGTGCGCGACTCCAATGGCCGCGAAGCCATGAACCAATTCGCCAGCTACATGGCGGCGATGCGCGCCGAGGAGAACAAGCTCTTCGTGATGCGCACGGCCGCCGCCGACCGCAGCCAGTCGCTGACCTCCATCGTCACCGCCACCGGCTCCGGCCTCGTGCTGATGCTCGCCGGCCTGTCGATCTTCCTGGTGCGCCGCTCCTCGCGGGCCCGGGACGAGGCGGAATCGCAGCTTCGGGACAATAACCTCAATCTCGAAACCACGGTGTCGGAACGCACCGCCGACCTGCGCGAGGCCAACGAGGAGATCCAGCGCTTCGCCTACATCGTAAGCCACGATCTGCGCTCGCCGCTGGTCAACATCATGGGCTTCACCAGCGAACTCGAGGAGCTGCGCGGCGACATCTTCCGTCGCATTGCGACGTTGAGCCGCGAGGTCGCCGACAAGCAGATGCCGGAAAAGGCGGATGCCGACGAGGAGCCCGAGCTGACCCAGCCCGACCAGCAGCTGTCGGACGACTTCACCGAGGCGCTCGGCTTCATCAAATCCTCGATCGGCAAGATGGACCGGCTGATCAGCGCGATCCTCAATCTGACCCGCGAGGGACGCCGGCAGTTTCAGCCGGTGCCGATCGACACCCGCGAGCTGATCGAGAACATCGCCTCAACGATGGCGCATCAGGCCGCGGAAGCAAGCGCCGAAATCCGGATCGAGCCGCTGCCGGACATCGTCAGCGACCGCCTCGCCCTCGAACAGATCTTCTCCAATCTGATCGACAACGCGCTCAAATATCTGAAGTCCGGCGTGCCCGGCGACATCCGCATCCGCGGCCGGCAGAAGCTCGGCTTCGCGATCTTCGAGATCACCGACAATGGCCGTGGAATCGATCCGAAAGACCATCAGAGAATCTTTGATCTTTTCCGCAGGGCCGGTACACAAGACAGGCCCGGTCAGGGGATCGGGCTCGCTCACGTCCGTGCGCTCGTCAGGAGGCTCGGCGGAACCATGTCGGTGAGCTCCGCCCTCGGCGAGGGCTCGACATTCACCATCACGTTGCCGATGAAATGGACTGCGGCAACCAACCGGGAACCCCGCTCATGAGCAATCCAGTTACAATCCTCATGATCGAGGACGACGAAGGCCACGCCCGCCTGATCGAACGCAACATCCGCCGCTCGGGTGTCAACAACGAGATCATCCCGTTCACCTCGGGTACAGCCGCACTGAACTATCTGTTCGGCCCCGACGGCACCGGCATCGAACATCGCGACCGTGCCCTGCTGGTGCTGCTGGACCTCAACCTGCCGGACGCCAGCGGGATCGATATTCTCCGCCGCATCAAGGAGAACGATCATCTGAAGTGCACGCCGGTCGTGGTCCTGACCACCACCGACGACGCCCAGGAGATCAAGCGCTGCTACGAACTCGGCTGCAACGTCTACATCACCAAGCCGGTGAACTACGAAAGCTTCGCCAACGCGATCCGTCAGCTCGGCCTGTTCTTTTCGGTCATCCAGGTCCCCCAACCCGAAACCACATGACCCATGTAACGCCGACCCTGCTGTATATCGACGACGACGAGGCGCTCGGCCGGCTGGTGACGCGCGGCCTGCGGCGGCAGGGCTTTGCGGTCGAGCATGTGCTGAGCGGCGAAGCCGGACTGGCGCGGCTGCGCGAGGGCGGCATCGACGTGGTGGCGCTCGATCAGTACATGCCGGGCCTCGACGGCCTCGAAACGCTCGAGCAGATCCAGAATATTCCGGACGCGCCTCCGGTGGTGTTCGTCACGGCCTCCCAGGATTCCAGCATCGCCGTGACCGCGCTGAAGGCCGGCGCGGCGGACTATCTGGTGAAAGACACCCAGGGCGATTTCATTCCCCTGCTGCAGGTCGCCGCCGACCAGGCGCTACGCCAGGCGGTCATCCGCAAGGCGCGCGACGATGCCGAAGCCGAGGTTCGCGCCTCCCGCGATCGCTACGCCGCGCTCGCGGCCGAGCGCGAGATGCTGCTGCGCGAAGTCAACCACCGCGTCGGCAACTCGCTGCAGATCATCGCCTCACTGCTGCATCTGCAGGCCTCCTCGAGCAAGGAGGGCGAAGTCAAAGCGGCGCTCACCAATGCGATGGGCCGCGTCGCGGCGGTCGCACAGGTGCATCGACGGCTGTACACGTCGCACGACCTCAAGAGCGTGATGCTGAACCAGTATCTCGAATCGCTGCTCGAAGACCTGCGCCGGTCCGCGGAAGGCAATCGGATGTCGCGGCTGACGCTGACCGCCGAAGCCGTCGAGATCGACCCGGATCGGGCGGTGGCGATCGGCATCGTCGTCAACGAGCTGGTGATGAACGCCGTCAAATACGCCTATCCCGAAGGCCAGGGACCGATCCATGTCGATCTCAAGGCCGACGGCGACGACCTCGAACTGGCGATCTCCGACGACGGCGTCGGCCTCGGCGTGAAGTCTCATCCGCAATCGACCGGCATGGGGCAACGGATCGTCAACGCGATGGCGACCAAGCTGGAGGCCAGCGTGGCGCGCGACCCGGCGCATGCGGGCACACGCATGGTGCTCCGCTTCCGCCGCACCAACACCCCTGCGCCCGCCCCGACCCCGGCCGCCGCCTGACGAGTGACGCTCCGTGCTTCCCTGGACCAAATTGGCCACCGCGCAGATCCCCGGCGGCGACGAATTGCGGCTGATGCAGCGCGGCGAGGAATTCTCGATCAAGCTCGGCTCCAATGAGCTGATGAACAGCCGCCTCGGCGGCTCCGAAGAAGCGCTCGCCACCCTCGCCTGCAAGAAACTGGAAGGCCGCAGCAGGCCCCGCGTGCTGATCGGCGGGCTCGGCATGGGCTTTACGTTGCGCGCCGCGCTCGCGGTGTTCGGCAAGGATGCCGTGATCGAGGTCGCGGAATTGGTCCCCGAGGTGATCGACTGGGCGCGCGGCCCGATGGCCACCCTCTACGGCGACAGCCTCGATGATCCGCGCGTGCAACTCATCGCCCGCGACGTCGGCGAACTGATCCAGGCCGGCGCCGGCCGCTACGACGCCATCCTGCTCGACGTCGATAACGGGCCCGAGGGCCTGTCGCGAAAGGCGAATGATCGTCTCTACGATCATTCGGGCCTCGCCACGACCCGCGCAGCCTTGCGCGACGGCGGCGTGCTGGCGCTGTGGTCATCGGGACCGGACGACGGCTTCACGCGCCGGCTGAGGCAGAGCGGGTTCGCCGTCAACGAAGTGCCGGTGCGCGCCGTCGGCAAGCGCGGCGGGGCGCGGCACTGGATCTGGCTCGCCGTGCGGAGCTGACGGCCGAAAGGCCTAGGCAGCGTCGGGCCGGCCTATCTTGCCATTTTGTCGCAGCTCGGGCAGCTTCCGCCGCGCCGGACCGGCGCCTCGGGGGGAGCGCGCCGGCGGTTCTTCGCCGGGATCGATGCCTTGATAGTGCGACCTCACGACACCGCCCTGAGCCACGCCGCGCCGCCTGCTCATCCGACGAGGCCGGCGTGACTCCAGTCCTGGTCTTCGGCATCCCGCTCGACTTCATCCTGTTCGCGCTGACGCTGCTCGGTGTCGCGATCTTCCATCGCCACACGCTGGCGATCGCGTTGGCCGGCCTTGCGACGATCACCGGCTACAAGCTGCTGTTCACCGGGTTCAAGACCGGCGCCGGCGTGCTCGGCCTGGCGCTGCATCTGCAGCACGAATGGGTGACGCTGGCGAACCTGTTCCTGTTGCTGATGGGGTTCGCGCTGCTGTCGGCGCATTTCGAGAAGAGCGGCATTCCGGACGAGATGCCGGCGCTGCTGCCGGACGACTGGAAGGGCCCCGTCGTGCTGCTGGTGCTGGTGTTCGTGCTGTCGAGTTTCCTCGACAACATCGCCGCGGCGCTGATCGGCGGCATGGTGGCGCGGCATGTCTTCCGCGGCCGTGTGCATATCGGCTATCTCGCCGCGATCGTCGCGGCGTCGAATGCCGGCGGCTCGGGCAGCGTAGTCGGCGACACCACCACGACAATGATGTGGATCGCCGGCGTCAGCCCGCTCAGCGTGGTGGAAGCCTATGTGGCAGCCGGCGTCGCACTGCTGCTGTTCGCCGTGCCGGCCTCGATCCAGCAGCAGACCTTCTCGCCGATCGTCAAGGATCCGCCGCGCGGGCTGAAGATCGAATGGGGCCGCGTCGGCATCGTGGCGGCGATCCTGATCGCGGCGCTGGCGGCCAACATCGTCGCCAACGTGAAATTCCCGGCGCTGCTCGACACGCTGCCGCTGCTCGGCCTCACCGTCTGGGCGGTGCTGCTGATCACCGCGCCGATCCGACGGCCGGACTGGGAGCTGATGCCCTCGACGCTGAAGGGCACGATCTTCCTGCTCGCGCTGGTCACCGCCGCCTCGCTGATGCCGGTCGAGGACCTGCCCACGGCAAGCTGGCAGACCGCGCTCGGCCTCGGCTTCGTCTCGGCCGGCTTCGACAACATCCCGCTGACCGCGCTGGCGCTGAAACAGGGCGGCTACGACTGGGGCTTCCTCGCCTACGCGGTCGGGTTCGGCGGCTCGATGATGTGGTTCGGCTCCTCGGCCGGCGTCGCGCTCACCAACATGTTTCCCGAGGGCAAGTCGGTGTATCTGTGGCTGCGCTTCGGCTGGCATGTCGGCATCGCGTATTTCGTCGGCTTCTTCGCCATGCTGGCGCTGCTCGGCTGGATGCCGGATCCGATCCGCTGAGCCACGGGTCGCGGCCGGCGCCGCGTCCTGCTATGCTCCGGCAATGGCCTCACGCGACTCCGCCACCGCCGAGATCACGCCCGAAGTGCTGCTGCGCGCCTATGCGTGCGGCATCTTTCCGATGGCCGAGAGCGTCGACGATCCGACGCTGTTCTGGGTCGAGCCGGAGCTGCGCGGCATCATCCCGCTCGGCGGCTTTCGCGTCCCCTCTCGCCTCGCACGCACGGTGCGCTCGGACGCCTTCACGGTGACGGTCGACCGCGCCTTCCAGGCGGTGATCGATGGCTGCGCCGAGCCGCAGCCGGGCCGTGAGGACACCTGGATCAACCGCCGCATCCGGGAGCTCTATATCGGCCTGCACGAGATCGGCCATTGCCACAGCGTCGAGGTCTGGCAGAACGGCGACCTTGTCGGCGGACTTTACGGCGTCAGCCTGGGCCGCGCCTTCTTCGGCGAAAGCATGTTTCACCGCGCCCGCGACGCCTCGAAGGTGGCGCTGGTGCATTTGATCGCCCGGCTGCTCGCCGGCGGCTACGAACTGCTCGACACGCAATTCGTCACCGATCACCTGCGCAGCCTCGGCGCGATCGAAATCCCGCGGCAGCGCTACCGCTCCCTGCTCGACGACTCCCTGCAAGGCATCGCCGACTTCGGCGCGCTGCCGGTCGAGCGGCCGGTGTCGGGCGCGGAAGCGCTGGCGGTTATCGCCAAGACTTAGCGCCGAGCCTTCCAAGCTCACCAGCCTGCGCCCACACGAGTGCGTAGCGCCCGCATTGCGGTCATCACTTGACCGATGCAACTCCGCTTTCTACTAATTCGGACAGGGCATATGGGGGCATCATGCTGAACATCCGATTTGATAAGAATGCGCGACATTTTTCGCCGCTGGTGTTGGCCGCTGCGTTCGCGGTCTCGCTTGTTGCTTTTCCGACTCGGTCCGTTGCGCGGGATGGCGCTGCCGTCTTTGGTGCGATTGCCGGCGTCGCCGCCGCCGCGATCATCGCGAATGGTATCGCGCAACAGCAGCAGCCGCGGGTCTATCGCACAGCGCGTCCTCGGCGGCACGTCGTTCATCGTCAGCGCCCGACACCGTCACAAGCATCGATGTCGGATCCTTTCGCGGGCGTAACTCCAACGAAAATCCGCGCCGCCAAGGACTAAGACATCTGCCGCCGAACCAGCGACCGACCTGCAAGTCGTCCGCAAATTGCGATATGAAGCCGATGATGCAGATGCCTGCGGCCCGACAGGCCTATCGACCCGCCACATCCGTGCTGCGGAGTGTAGTCCGGTCGTGTCAGGCGGCGGTGTTACTCGCCATCGCGGCGATGGCGCTGGCATCCCCGGCTCGCTGCGAAGACGGCTTGAACATCGACAAGTCATTCGGATCGGTCTCGGGGTGGGACGTCGGCTTCAGCAAGAGCGTCGGCGGCTGTCTGGCGGCTGCAACGTATCGTGACCGAACCACGGTATGGTTCGGCTTCGCCGGCGACAAGCCGAGCGCCTACATCGCCTTCACCAATCCGCGCTGGGCATCCGTCGAAGTCGATGGCCAATACGACATGCAACTGGTCATGGGCCGCACGCGCTGGAACGGCCAGTTCTTCGGCTTCGAACGGAGTAATGAGAAGGGCGTTTTCTCCGCCAACCTGAAGACCGAGTTCATGGTGGAGTTGGCAGAGTCCGGCGGCGTGGCCGTGTTCCTGAATCGCAATCGTATCGCCGCGTTGTCATTGGATGGCTCGCGGCGCGCGCTTGAAGCTGTGCTGTCCTGCCAGAAGGCCTTCATGACGGCGCAGACAGACTCCCGCCGCGATGGGCCGACGGAAACCAAGCCGAAGCGCAACGCCAAGAGTTCAGGTACGGGCTTCTACGTCTCGGGGAACGGGCACATCGTGACCAATAACCACGTGATCGCCGAATGCTCTGCGATCAACGTGATGCCTCCCGGAGGGACCGCAGTCAGCGCGACGCTCGTTGCCAAAGACAAGACGAACGACCTCGCTATTTTGAAGACGTCCTCGACGCCGGCTGCCGTCCCTGGATTGAGGAATCAGATGCGCTTGGGTGAGGCCGTCTACGTGTTCGGCTTTCCTCTGACAGGTATTCTATCTACGTCTGGAAACTTCACGGCAGGCGCCATCACGGCGACCACAGGCACCGAAGACGACACCCGTCTCGCCCAGATTTCGGCTCCGGTTCAGCCGGGCAACAGCGGTGGTCCGTTGCTGGACAAGTATGGCAACGTGATCGGCGTGATCGTGTCGAAACTCAACGCCTTGAATGTCGCCGCCGCGACCAAGGACATTCCGCAGAACGTCAATTTTGCGATCAAATCCAGTATCGCGGCGAATTTTCTCGATAGCAGCGGCGTCGTCGCCAACGGCGCGGTGAGCACGCGAGAACTTCCGCCAGAGGCGATCGCCGATCTGGCCAAGTCCTTCACCGTCCAAGTTCTCTGCAATTAGCCCCGGCTTCACATCTCGAAAGCGGCCGGTGAATCCTTCCGTCGCTTTCCCCTTGCGGCACGCTTGAACCAGACGCTGGCAGATCGCTAGCCGGGATTACCTGAACTGCGGAAACGGCGGCGGTGGCGGCGGGGCGGTTGGCCGCTGGGGTTGTTGCGGCGGCGGTTGGCGACGGCGCTGTTGGGGCTGCTGGGCGGCGGGCTTCGGCGCATCGGGCTGCGCGGTGGCGACGCTCGGCGTTTCGGGGTTCTTACAGTCGGTCAGCCAGATGTCGTAGATCGGATGCTCGACCGCATGCAGGCCGGGGCTCGCGGCGAACATCCAGCCTGAGAAGATCCGCTTCACCTCGCCCTGCAGCGTGATTTCGTCGACTTCGACGAAGGCGTCGGTGTTCGTCGCCTCGGTCGAAGGACGCGTGTAACAGGCGTCGGTCTTCACCCGCAGCGCGCCGAACTGCACGGTCTCGCCGATGTCGGCGTCGAAATTGATGGTGCGGCCGGTGATCTTGTCGAGGCCGGTGAAGCTGGCCTTCTTGTTGACGATCTTCTGCGCCGGCGGCTCGGTGACGATCTCGTCGCCGGGCTGCAGCGTCGCAGGCGACGGCGGCGCAGTGCGCGGCTGGCGCTGACCCGGCGGCAAGCCCGGCAGCGGATTGGCGCCCGGCGGCGCGGTGGCCACGCCATTGTTGGGCTGGCCCGGCGCGCCGGGCTGAGGCGCCGCCGGAGGTACGTTGGCGGTCGCCGGCGGGGTCTGGGGCACGATGCTGGTACCGGGCGGAGGTGGCAGCGGCTGTGACTGCACCGGGCCGGGCAACGCCGAGCCCTGTGGCGGCCGGGTCGGCGCCGGCAGCACGCGGCCCTGCGGTGGCAAATCCGGGACCTCTTCCTCGTCGTCCATCTGAGGCCCGCCACGCGGGATCGCCCCCGGCGGCCGCGGCGCGGGGTCCGAGAAGATGTTGCCGATCTGCGCACGCGCGGGCGGCGCGGACGCGATCAACGGAGCGGCGATCAGCGCCGCCAGGCCGACGAGACAAAGGCTTCGGGACATTCCGCGCGGCTTCAAAATGACGAATCAGGCTCGCGACATTCTACAGCTTCGGCCGCTTGCATCGGTCCCGGTTAACACGCCGAATACGGCGGGGGAAGGGCGAGCGGCGGCGCCCTGCACGCTGGCCATCCCGCGAACCACCTGAAATAATCCCGCAGAACGCGGCGCGGCGCTTGGCCGAAGCCGCAGGCCATTCCGGATCGAACCGGAAGGAACCGGGGAGAAACAACATGACCGACAGAATTCGGCTGGACGGCAAGGTGGCACTCGTCACCGGGGCCGCGGGGGTGATCGGCCGCGCCACCATCGCCCTGCTCGCCGCACGCGGTGCCCGCATCGTCGCGGTGGACCGCGATGCGGCCGCCCTCGACCAGGCGATGTCCACCCTGCCCGCCTCGGCGCAGGCTCTCACACTGACCGCGGACGTCACCCAGGAAGACCAGGTCGCCAACTACGTGCGCGCGACCGTCGATCGCTGCGGCCGCATCGACGTGTTCTACAACAATGCCGGCATCGAGGGCGACATCACGCCGATCGTGCGCACGTCGGTCGATGCCTTCCGCCGCGTCCTCGACGTCAACGTCGTCGGCGTCTTTCTCGGCATGAAGCACGTGCTGCCGGTGATGCTGCAGCAGCGCGCCGGCAGCATCATCAACACCGCGTCGATCGCCGGACTGATCGGCTCCAATGACATCGTCGCCTACACCGCCAGCAAGCACGCGGTGATCGGCATGACCAAGACCGCGGCACTCGAGTGCGGCGATAGCGGCGTCCGCGTCAACTGCGTCTGCCCCGGCATGATCGACAGCCGAATGCTGAGCGCCATCGTCGAGGGCCGCAATCCCGGCACGACACCGGTGCCGAACGATCGCGTGGTGGAGCGGATTCCGATGCGCCGCCTCGGCCGCGCCGATGAGGTCGCCTCCATCGTCGCCTTCCTCGCCTCGGACGACGCCAGCTACGTGTCAGGCTCGGCCTACACGGTCGACGGCGGACGCGTCGCGAGCTGATCATTCTCTCTCAACAGGTAGTGCCCCCATGCCAGCCAAACTCGATCCCGACGCCGCCGCCGTTTACAAAGCGTTCCAGGACGCCGGACGCCCGGCCTATGAAGACCTCAGCGCCGACGAAGCGCGCGCCTACTATCTGGCCGCCCGCGTCGTCAGCAATCCCGAGCCGCGCGAACTCGCATCGGTGCAATCGATCTCGATCCCCGGCCCGGCCGGCGACATTCCGGCGCGCGTCTACACGCCGAAGGCGCTGCGGCAGGACGACGGCGTATCGCCGGCACTGGTGTTCTTCCACGGCGGCGGATGGGTGATCGGCAATCTCGACACCCACGACGTGGTGTGCCGCGCCATCGCCGACGAAGGCCAGCTCATCGTCATCTCGGTCGACTACCGGCTCGCGCCCGAGCACAAATTCCCGGCGGCGGTCGACGATGCCATCGCAGCGACTCGCTGGATCGCCGACAACGCCCGCAAGCTCGGCATCGATGCCGAGCAGATAAGCGTCGGCGGCGATAGCGCCGGCGGCAATCTGTCGGCGGTGGTGGCGATCCATGCGCGTGACCATGGCGGGCCGATGCTCGCCGGCCAGGTGCTGATCTATCCGGCGACCGATTTCGCGATGAGCCATCCGTCGCACAGCGAGCCGGAGACCAGCGTGCTGCTCACACACTCGGTCATCCGCTGGTTTCGCGATCACTATCTCACCGGCAGCCATGACGCCGAGGACTGGCGTGCCTCCCCGGCGCGTGTCGAGACGCTCGCCGGCCTGCCGCCCGCTTTCGTCATCACGGCCGGTGCCGACCCGCTACGCGACGAAGGCGACGAGTATGCCCGCCGGCTCGAAGACGCCGGCGTGCCGGTGAAGCACCGGACCTATCCGGGGCAGTTTCACGGCTTCTTCACCATGGGCAAGCTGCTGCCGCAGGCGAATGTCGCCGTCAGCGAAATCGGCGACTGGCTGAAGGCGCTGTAGCGGCGGGATTGACCCGCATCAACGTCGCCATGCGGCCGGGTGGCAAGGATGCCCTCTCCAACGAGAGGGCTCCGCGCCGGCCGCGCGGCGCGTTGATCTGCAATGACCGACATTCCAAGAACCTGCTGGGGCGGCCTCGCCACGAACAAGGCCGAGGCGACCGGCTTCTTCCGCGTCGCTCACATCGGCGGCGTGTGGTGGTTCATCGATCCCGATGGTGGGCGCTTCCTGTCGAAGGGCGTGGTGTCGGTGCAATTCGATCACGACAACATCAAGGGCACCGAGCGGCGGCCATATCGCGAAGCCTGCCTGCGTAAATATCCGAGCCGCGAGGCCTGGCGCCGCGCGGCTGCCGATCGCCTGCACGGCTGGGGCTTCAATACGCTCGGCGCCTGGTCGGAGCCGGAACTGGCTCGCGCAGGAACGTCGCCGCTCGCCTGCGCGGCCGGTGTCGTCTATCTGGCGACGGCCTATGCGGAGGGACGCGGCTGGCCCCAGTGCGACCTGTTCGATCCCGCCTTCGAGCGGTTTGCGCAAAAGCGCGCGCTCGAGATCTGCGGACCGTTACGCGACGACGCCAGCGTGCTCGGTTGGTTCATCGACAACGAGCTGCAATGGGGGCCGGACTGGCGCGGCGAGAACGAGCTGCTACCGACCATCCTGCGCGACGCCGCCGCGCCACATACGCGACGTATCGCGGTTGCGCTGCTGCGCGAGCGCTACAAGGATGTCGCGGCGTTCAACACGGCTTGGCGGCTGTCTCTCACGTCCTGGGATGATCTCGCTAGCCAGCCGGTCGCTCCGCCGCCGTTCAACCGCAATTTTCTCACCCATGATCACGCGCAGGAGCGCGATCCGTCGCGCGCGCGCTACTTCGCCGATTGCGATGCCTTCGCCGGGCTGCTGGCGGAGCGTTACTTCGCGGTCAGTGCCGCGGCGATCCGCACGGCGGCGCCGCATCACCTCGTGCTCGGCAGCCGCTTTGCCTATGTGCCGCCGCCGCAAGTGATCGCAGCCGCAGGCCGACATTGCGACGTCATCAGCATCAATTGCTACGACGCGCTGCCCGGCCCGGTAATCGAGTCCTATGCGGCGACCGGACGGCCCTGCCTGATCGGCGAATTCTCGTTCCGCGGCGACGACGCCGGGCTGCCGAACACCCAGGGCGCCGGCCCGCGTGTCGAGACGCAGGCCGACCGCGCCGCAGGCTTCGCGCGCTATGTCGGCGCCGGACTGCGGCATCCGAACCTGATCGGCTATCACTGGTTCGTCCACGCCGATCAGCCAGCCGAAGGCCGCTGGGACGGCGAGAACTCCAACTACGGCGTCGTCACCATCAACGACGAGGTCTATCCCGAATTGACCGAAGCGATGCGCGTCGTCAATGACGACGCCGAATGGCTGCACGAAGCCGCCGCATCGGCAGCCAGGCGGATCGTGACGCCGCCGGCCGCATGATCAAGCCGCACGGGCGGCACGGCGCACCGCCTGTGGCGGCTGGCCGAATGCACGGATGAACGCGCGGCGCATCCGTTCCGGATCGCCGAAGCCGGTTTCCTCCGCGACGCGTTCGATCGGCTCGCTGGTCGATTGTACGCGCGTTCGCGCTGCCTCGATGCGGAGACGTTCGACGGCCTTCGCCGGCGTCGAGCCGGTCTCGGCAATGAAGGCGCGCGTGAAATGCCGCGCGCTCATTCCCGCCTCTTCGGCGAGACGCTCGACGGAAAGCGGCTCGGCGAGATGCTCACGGACCCAGGCGAGCAGCGACGCAAACCGCCCCGACGGCGCCTGCAATTCCACCAGCGAAGAGAATTGCGATTGGCCGCCGGCCCGGCGCTGCGACAGCACGAGCTGGCGCGCCGTGTCCCGCGCGATGCCATCGGAGTAATCTTCGGCGATGATCGCGAGCGCGAGGTCGATGCCGGCCGTGATCCCGGCTGAGGTCCAGACGTCGCCGTCGCGCACGAAGATGCGATCTGGCTCGAGGCGCACCTGCGGATAGCGCTTCACGAAATCGCGGGTGCGGCCCCAATGCGTGGTCGCGCGACGTCCGTCGAGCAGCCCCGCCTCCGCGAGCAGATATGCGCCCGAGCAGACGCTGGCGATGCGGCAGCCGCGCGCCGCGGCGGCACGCAGGAAGGCAAGCGTCCGCGGACACCGCGCCGCGTCCCGCACACCGTCGCCTCCGGCGATGATCAGCGTTCGCATCGTCCGATCGTGGCGCAGGCCGCGCGCCAGCATTTCCACACCCGAGGAGCTGCGCACGGGCCCCGGCGTGGTGGCGATGATCCGGATCGGATCGGCAGCGCGGACGTGGCGCCCGGCGATCTCGAAGGCCGCGATCGGCCCGGCCGCGTCGAGCAGTTGGAAATCGGGATAGATCAGAACGCCGATCATGCGGTCCCCCGGTGATGCCTCTCGCGAGCAGACGTCTCAAATAGAGGGATATTGGTCATTTCGGACATAAGGCCAGCATGCCACGATCGTCCCGTCAAGGATCTCACGTCAGGCAACAAGGAGGCTTCGATGAGCTCACTTCAGATCGGCTTGCTGCTGTTTCCCAAGGTCACCCAGCTCGATCTCACCGGCCCGCTGCAGGTGTTCTCCCGGATCCCGGGAGCCACGGTGCATCTTGTCGGCAAAACCCTCGCCGCGGTTTCGAGCGACACGGTGCTGTCGCTGCCGCCGACCGTGAGCTTCGCGGACTGCCCGCAGCTCGATGTGATCTGCGTCCCCGGCGGCGCCGGCGCAGACGACATGATCAACGACGAGGCCATGCTCGCCTTCCTGCGACAGCAAGCTCCAGCCGCGCGCTACGTCACTTCCGTGTGTACGGGTGCGCTGGTGCTGGCCGCGGCAGGCCTGCTGCGCGGCTATCGCGCGACCACGCATTGGTCGACGATCGATGATCTTGCGGCCTTCGGAGCGATCCCCGAATGCACGCGCGTCTGCATCGACCGCAATCGGATCACCGGCGGCGGCGTCACCGCGGGAATCGATTTCGCACTGACGCTGGCGGCGCTGCTCGCCGACCGCACGACCGCGCAGGCCATCCAGCTGATGCTGGAATACAATCCGGCGCCGCCGTTCAACGCCGGCTCTCCCGACACCGCGCCCGAGGAAGTCGTCAGCCTGCTTCGCGCGCGGATGCAGAGCGCGCGGCAGCCCCGAAGCGAAGCCATCGCTCGCGCGGCAGCAAGGTTGAGCGCGCAAACAGAAACGGCGGCCTGAGCCGCCGTCATCTCATCGAGGTTCTGGATGCCTGGAGCGTCAGCTCCCGGGCGTCCAGGCCTGATAATCGCCCGTCGCCTTGGGGCGGCGGCCGGCTGCCAGCGTCGATCCCGACGGCCGGTACGCATAGGGCGTGCCGGTCAGATTCGGGTGATGCGGCTTTTCCCATTCACGGGGCTGATAGGTCTCTTCGGTCGGCGGCACGTCGACGATGTGATGCAGCCAGCCGTGCCAGGCCGGCGGAACGCGGGTGGCCTCGGCATAGCCGTTATAAAGGACCCAGCGCCGCTCGAAGCCGAGCGTCGGGTCGATCTTGCCGCCCTTGGTGCGGAAATAGCGGTTGCCGGTCTCGTCGGTGCCGACGAGCTCCCCAAACCGCCAGGTCCAGAGTTGGGTGCCGAACGTAAAGCCCGACCACCAGGTAAAAATCCGCAGCAGAAACAGTTTCATGAGCGCATCCATGGGCGGCGACAGTTTCCCTGATGCCACCCGCCGCCCCGAATGTCCAGCCGTTGCGACTGGTTTCGAACACTGGCGTCGGTTCCGGGCCGGAACTCTTGTTCAGGAAGGGGTCAGGCAGCATCTATCAGACTGAGGGACCGAAAGAGAACAGACCGGAACGACGCTCGCCCCTGCGGGTTGTGGTCCCGAAGATGTTCCAAACACAAAACCTATCGATGGAGCCCCAAATGATGAATTTCAAAACCCTAACCGCCGTGGCGGCGCTGGCTATCGCCATGCCGCTCGCCACTGCTGACGTCAGCCATGCCCAGGGCATCGGCGGCGCCGTTGCTGGTGGCGGCGGTGGTGGCGGAGGCGGCGGAGGCGGAGGCGGTGGCGGCGGTCCCGCGATGGGCGGTGGTGGTGGTGGTGGCATGGGCGCCGCGATGGGCGGTGGACGTGCTGGCGTCGCCGGCGCCGCGATCGGCGCAGCCCGTGGCGGCGGCGGATACGGCATCGGTGGCGCGGTGGGTCGCGGCGGCGGCAATGTCGGCCCGGGCCCCTCGATGGGCGGTGGTGGCCCGCGCTATGGCGGCGGCTACGGCCGTGGCGGCTGGCACGGCGGCGGCTGGAACGGTCACCGGCATTGGCGCGGTGGCGGCTACTGGCCGGGTGCCTATGCGGGCGCGTTCGTCGGCGGCTATGGATCGTCGTATTATTACAATGACCCGGGTTACTACGGGTACTACGACGAGCCGACCGTGGCGGTCGTTCCCGGCGGCGGCGATCGCGACGACGCGTACTGCTCGCAGCGCTACAAGTCCTACGACCCGGCTTCGGGCACTTACCTCGGCTACGACGGCCGGCGGCACCCCTGCCCGTAAGCAGAACGTCATTGAACTCGCTAACGGCGCCCCTCGGGGCGCCGTTTTCGTTGCGGTTACGATCGCAGCGCGACCGCCACGCTGCAGAGCGTGACGGCAAGCGCGACGAGTTCTCTGACCCCGAGCGTTTCGTGCAGCATCGCTGACGCCGCCAGTACGCCGACCACCGGCACCAGCAGCGTGCCGATCGAGGCCGTGGCCGCGGGCAGTCTTTCCAGCGCGGCAAACCAGCACACGTAGCAGACACAGAACTGCACCAGCGTCATGTAGATCATCGACGCCCAGCCGCTGGTCGAAAGCGCCGCAAGATGCGCGTCCTCCAGCGCGAGCCCGGCGATCGCAACCGGAATACAGCCGATCCCCACCTGCCAGGCTGCCAGCGACAGCGGCGGCAAGGCCAGCGGGAAATGTTTAGTGAGCACGGTGCCGAGCGCGACGCAGATCGCTCCGGCAATCGCGCACAGAATGCCGGGCAGCTTGTCCACGCTGGCATCCAGGCCGCCGCCACCGATCAGCACGGCGATGCCGCCGAGTGCGATCAGGAGCGCCACCGCACGGGTCGCTGACAGACGCTCGCCGAGAATTGGCCACGCGACCAACGCCACCCACAGCGGGATCGACACGCCGAGCACTGCGGCGTCGCTGGCGCGCAGCCAAAGCAGCGCCAGCCCCATGAATGCGACCCACCCGCCGATGTTCAGCAGCGAGACCAGCAGCAGCCGCGACCACAAGACGCGCGGCACGCGCAACGCCTGCCCGCGCGCCCCGGCGATCAGCGCCAAGGCCACCGCGCCGACAATGCCGGACAGGCCCCGCGAGGTCAGTGGCGGCCATTCGGTCAGAAGGTGCTTCATGATCGGGAAATTGAGGCCCCAGCCGATCGACGCGACGGCCAGAAAAGCCAGTCCCGCCGGCGACATGCGGCCGCGCAACGGCGCGGATTCAAACGTCGTCATGGTCGCGTCGTCCCCCCGGTGTTTCTTTTCGAACGACGATGACTGAAAAGCCGCATGACGGCCACCGCTAAAGCGGCCGCGATCAGGACGAGTCATTTCGTCGCGCGGCGGCCCCGCGTCACGCAGCATTGAGCGATTTGCCGTGTTTTCGCCGCTCTCATCGGCTGCAACCGGAAGCAGCGTACGTTCCGGGACACCCGAACGCCTTCACTTGTCCAGCCGATGCTGACAGAATCGCACGAATCGCCCGCTCACCGGGGACCCGCGAGATTGCCTCATAACCGATCCATCCGACGCGTGGCCGCCTTCGCGTCAGCGCTGCGCGTCTCGACGGCGACGCTGGCGCTGAGCATTGGCTTGAGCGGAGTGTCGATCGAAACGCAGGCTGCGCCGAAGCAGGTCCCACTGCCGAAGCCGCGCCCGATCTCGCGCAGCATCGTCCCCAAGACCGCGCCGGCCACCGTCGCATCGGTGCCGAAGCCCTCCGGCCAACTCGCCAACGCCGCCCTCACGGCGCCGACCCTGGCGCCTTCGCACGCGCACGGCACGCCGCCGATCGTGACGCGAAAGCCGGCGACGCGGTCCGCGGTCGCCACCACGAGCCAGACCTCGCAAGCCGATGCCGAGGCGCTTGAAAGCGTCATCGAGATGGTGCGCAAGCGGAAGGCCGCCGACGCGACCCAGGTGGCCGACACGATTTCCGATCCGCTGGCGCGCAAGCTCGCCGAGTGGATCATCCTGCGCGCCGAGTACAACGGCGCCAGCGTCGAGCGCTATCGGGCGTTCGTGCGCGCCAATCCGAGCTGGCCGTCGCAAACCTTCTTCCGCCGCCGCGCCGAAGCGGCGCTGTGGGACGACAAGCGCGACGACTCGGCGGTGCTGGCTTATTTCGAGGGCGAAATGCCGCTGTCCGCCAAGGGCAAGCTGGCGCTGGCGCGCGCGGTGCTGGCGCGCGGCGACCGCCGTACCGCCGAACAACTCGTGCGCGACGCCTGGCGCAACGACACGATGTCGGCCGCCAACGAGACCACTGCGATCGAGATGTTCGGCGCGCTGCTGACGCCGAGCGATCACAAGGCGCGCATGGACGCGTTTCTGTACGGCAACGACAACGAGCCCGGCCTGCGCGCGGCCAAGCGGCTCGGTGCCGCTCAGTTCGCCCTCGGCAAGGCGCGGCTCGCGGTCGATAACAAATCCCCGCAGGGCAAGGCGCTGCTCGACGACGTGCCGTCGGATCTGCACAGCGACCCCGGCTATATGTTCGCGCGGATCCAGCTGCTGCGCCGCGACGAGAAGATCGCGGAGGCCGGCCGGCTGATGCTGACCGTGCCGCGCGATCCGAACCGGCTGTACAATCTCGACGAATGGTGGATCGAGCGGCGGCTGCTCGCGCGCAAGCTGATCGACATCGGCGACTATCGGCTCGCGTATCTGGTGGCGCGCAACGCCGCGACGCCGACGCGCGAGGTGTACAAGACCGAGCACGAATTCACCGCCGGCTGGATCGCGCTGCGCTTCCTCAACGATCCCGCGACCGCCGCGCAGCACTTCGCCCGGATCGGTACCGATACGACCAATCCCACCGCGCTGGCCCGCGCCGGTTACTGGCAGGGCCGCGCCGCCGAGGCGATCGGCCGGACGCAGGACGCTCGCGCCGCCTACTCGGCCGCTGCAGCTCAGTCGACCAGTTACTACGGGCAACTGGCGCGCGCCAAACTCGGCCTGCCGCATCTCGATCTGAGCGCCCAGCCGTCCAGCCAGGGCCGCGGAGTCGAACGGCTCGAGGTGGTACGCGCCGTGCAGCTGCTCTACGCGATCGGCGAAGGCGACGTCGCCATTCCGATCTATGCGGACGTCGGCGAAAACGGCGATGTCGACGCCCTGCTCGGGCTCTCCGAGCTTGCCGCCCGCAACAACGACGGCCGCGCGATGCTGCTGGTCGGCAAGGCGGCGCTGAACCGCGGCCTGCCGTTCGATCACTATGCCTATCCGATGTCGGGTATTCCGCAATTCCGGCAGATCGGCCCCGAGGTCGAGCGAGCCATCGTCTATGCGATCGCCCGGCAGGAAAGCGGCTTCAATCCCGCCGTCGTTTCGCCGGCCCAGGCCTACGGCCTGATGCAGGTGACGCCCGACGCGGCGAAGTATGTCTGCCGCCGCCACGGCTGCAGCTACGACCTGCAGCGCCTGAAGACCGATTCGGTCTACAACGCCGCGCTCGGCGCCGCCGAGCTCGGCGGTCTGCTCGAGGACTATCGCGGCTCCTACATCATGACCTTCGCGGCCTATAATGCGGGCCGCGGCAGCGTCCGGAAATGGGTCGAGCGCTACGGCGATCCACGCGATCCAAAAGTCGACGCGGTCGACTGGGTCGAGCTGATTCCGTTCTCCGAAACGCGCAACTACGTGCAGCGGATCATGGAGAACCTTCAGGTCTATCGCGCGCGATTCGGCGGCGGCAGCCGACTACAGATCGACGCCGACCTGCGTCGCGGGGCCGAAAAGGTCGAGTAAGCGCGCGAAGCGGCGCGGTCTTCGTCGCCAGCCAAGTCGGACGCCGATCAAAACGACGTTCAGCCGCCCGCGCAGTGCGGCAATCATCGCAATAGAAATCGGTTCATCCTTGGACGCCGCCGCCCGAGCTGCGCTCGTCGTGAGCGCGCGACCGTCGCCCCTGCTCACAACGAAAAACCCCGGCGGTTGCCCGCCGGGGTTTCGCAGACTGTTCCTTGCGGAACGAGCCGGATCAGAACACGCGCTGAACGCGGAGGTTGCCGCTCCAGACGCCCTGGTCCTTGAACTCGTACACGGCGCCCGGCTTCGCAACCGCAGCAACCGCCGGAAGGGCAAGCGTGCCGCCGTAGCTCTGGTCGAGGTAGGTGTACATCACTTCGCCCGACAGGGTCAGGTTCTTGACCGGGGTCCAGCGGGTGACGGTACCGATCTGAGCGATCTTGAAGTCCGGGTTGCAGGTGAAGCCGGCAACCGGGGCGCCGCAGATCAGAGAAGTCGCGGTGCCGTTGTAGTCGATCGCGGAGTACGAACCGAACACCGAGGTCGACCAGTAGGGGTTCCAGTTGTGGTTGAACGCACCACGGACGCCCCAGGCGGAGGTCTTCTCGATGCCAGTGCCGTTCAGGTTGCTGGTGCCGGCGAAGATGCCGTCAGCCGCAGCCGCAACAGCGAGGCTCTGGTAGCCGATGTTCGAGCTGCCATAGATCGCGAACGAGTTGCCGGTCACGCCGCCGATGACGTAACGGGTCGCGCCGTTCGAGTAGGTCGCCGTGATGTTGAAGCTGTCGCCGGGGCCGGTCGGCAGGTTCTTGATCGACAGAGCGCCCTGCACCGCGTAGCCCCAAGTGTCGCTCGGGTGGCCCGAGGTCTCGAGAGCGGTGTTGTAGTAGCTGGCGCGAACCTGGTGAGCGGCGGCCGACAACTGGAAGAGGCCCCAGGCCTGGTCGACGCGGATCTGACCGACGATGTCGGGGATCTGCGTGCCAGCGTAGGAGCTGGTGCCGTAGACGCCGGTGGCGAAGCCCGCGAGGGTCAGGCCAGAGGTGTTGTACAGCGCCGACTGCAGGTAGGCGGACTGATCTTCGAGCGAGATCGCGGCCGACACGCCGTTGCCGAACTGCGCGGTGTACGACACCTGGTTGATGCCGGTGACGTCGTCGTAGCCGCCGATCAGGAACGAAGTGTTGTTGCCCGGATAACCGGTCCAGGGCGTGTCGAACTGCGACACGGCCTTACCGAAGGTGAAGCCGGCGAACTGGATGAAGGCGTAGTACACGCCGAGCGAACCCGACGCGATGCCGGTCGAACCGCCCGAAGAACCACCCGAACCCCAGTTGAAGGTCGCATCGAAGTAGGTGCGGACCACGCCGTACTCGGTCGCGGTGCGCGTATCGATGTTGATGTCCTGGCGCATGTACATGATGGTGTTGTTCGCCAGGCGGCTCTTCGCACCAGCCGCACCGTTCCACGCCGGCGCGTTGTAGTTGCTCGAACCGTAGAGAGTCGCGTCGGCGCGCAGGTAGCCGCCGAGCTTGATGCAGGTGTCGGTGCCCGGGATGTAGTAGAAGCCGGCGCCATAGATCGAGCAGACCTTCACGTATTCGACCGCCTTGGCCTTCAACGGGAGATCAGCCGCCTGCGCCCCGCTCATGGCGACGAGAGCCGCCGCCGAGCCAAGGAAAAGGCCCTTAACCATCTTCATGTAAACCTCCAAGTTTGCTCTCTAGGGAAGGTTACTTCCGCAGGATGCACACGGCACCCGCAGGGTGGTCCCCTTGTCCCAATCAAACCCGCCTAGTCGCTTCGCGCCTTCGGACACACCCGCTGAACGCGAGGGACTTAAGCGAACCACCTAATACGGGACGACCTCGGGATGCCCCCCTCCGTCGCAGTCACGAGAATTACCTAAGCGTGATGCACACGCAACAAAGGAACGCCGCAGAAGCGTCCGAGTGCGGCCGTTTTTAGGGGGGTGTTGCACAAATAACACTGCCGGACGCCGTTGGAACTTGCGTAAGCGATTGTTTTAATTGCTGTTTTTACGACCGGCGCGGAGCGCGATGCCGCCATGCACAAAATCGCCCGATCTTGGCCACGGTCGAGATCGGCATCCGTTGGCCGACGTCGGGCTTCGAATCTCGTCTCATCTAAGATTCGAATCCTCGGCGAACCGCGAATCTCCGCAGCGTGGAACCTCGAAGTTCCGCGATCTTTTGCTTCCCGCGCGCGGAAAGTTCCCGCCGGGCTCCGTCAGCCCAGCAAGGCTCGCCATTTAAAGAGACGAAGATGGGGACGAACGGCGCCCGATCCGGAAGTCTCGGTTATCAAGCGTGGAATCGTGCTTGCGGCCCGCGACCGTGTCGGGCATATCGGGCCAGCCGGAGACGTGGCCGAGTGGCTGAAGGCGGCGGTTTGCTAAACCGTTATAGGGTTGTAAAGCCCTATCGAGGGTTCGAATCCCTCCGTCTCCGCCAGCTCCCAGCCGAATCATCGCCGTCCCGCTCAACAGACGACGCGTTCCGCCGTTAGGGTCAGCCTTTATTCAAGGCGGCGATCGCCTCCCCGTCTGTCTTATAGAATTGCGCATCCGAGCGACTGCCCCATCAGGCGCGATGGTCGATCACTTGCTTGGGCCACGGATTGGCGCCATCGCGCAGCCAGCGCAGCGAGTCGCGCCAGAAGCCTTGGGCATGGCTGTCGTGGAACAGGCTGAAATGGCCAATGCTCTGCCGGCCATAATCGGCGGGATGCAACAGCACCGCTGTCCGTTCGGCGCCGACATAATAACGCAGCGTTCGGCGGATCGCCGGCGGCGTACCGAATTCGTCGTCGGACACGGCGACGGCCAGGATCGGCGCGCGAACAGACGCCATCCGGTCGAGCACGCTCTGCCGTTCCCCCTTGGGGTGGCTGCGCTCGAAGCGCGGACCGCGGAAGCTCCATTCATGGGCGACGCCGGCTGGCAGATCCTCCAGCCAACCGAGCCGGCGGCCGGGGAAATAGCCGAACGCGGCCGTCAGCGCCGGCATCGCCACGTGCCATTTCACAAACAGCCCGAGCCGGCGGTGCGCGACGTAATCGCGCCACCACGCATATTGGGCGCCGACGGTGAGCATGCGGTCGATGCCGTGCGCGTTGTCCGCGAGGCCAGGCAGGAAGCCGCCGATGCTGTGGCCGACCACCACCAGCCGCTCGCCCCGCCCCTGCTCGCGCGCAAAGCGCAGCGCAGCCGCGAAATCCCGCTCGCCCCAGTCCCGCCAGCGATAGCCGCATCCCCTGAGCCGCGCCGGGCGCGATTGGCCGATGCCGCGATAGTCGTAGGCCAGCACGTCGAAGCCGTGCGCGGCGAGGAAATTCGCGTAGCGGTGATAGTAGCGAGCCAGCACGCCGGTCGCGGAATTGACGATCGCCGTTCCGATCGGCTCCGCCCGCGCCGCCCGAAACAGATGGCCGCCGAGAACGACGCCATCGGCGCAGCGGATCTGGACCGGGCGGGTTTCAACGGAGCTGTCGGGCGCGATCTGGTTCATGCCGCCGACGCTAACGCGGCGGCTGCGTTGTGTATATTCACTGGTCGGTATACATAGAGGCATGAGCAAGCCGCCGAACTCCACGCGCGATCGTATCGTCGAGGCCGCCGGAAAGCTGTTCCACCGGGACGGCATCCGCGCCGTCAGCGTCGACGCCGTGGCGGCCAAAGCCGGGCTCACCAAGCGGACGATCTACTATCATTTCCGCAGCAAGGACGACCTGATCGCCGCCTATCTGCAGACCCGCGACCAGCCCAACGTCGCGATCTTCCAGCGCTGGTTCACGGACGCCGAGGGCGACACCGCCGACAAGGTGCGGGCGATCTTCGACCATCTCGCCGAGAACGCGCGCAATCCCCGATGGAAAGGCTGCGGTTTCCTGCGCACCTCGGTCGAGCTGATGAACCTTCCAGGACATCCGGCAATCCAGACCGGCCGCGCCCACAAGAAGCGCACCGAAGACTGGCTTTGCGGGCTCTTTGCGCAGGACCGCCCCGAGCAAGCGGCACGCAGCCTCGCCCGCCAGGTCGTGCTGCTGATCGACGGCGCCTTCTCGGTCGTCCTGCTCAACCGGGACGCCAGCTACATGGAAACGGCCGGCGAAGCCGCCGCGCGGCTGATCCGCGGATAAGCGTCAATCACAGCCTGACCGGAAACGCCCCGTTGAAATGATGCAGTGCCGTGCCAGCCGGCATACCCGGCCTTGTGCCGGGCATCCACGTGTCGCTGACGCAAACGCCGGAAAGGCGTGGATGGCCGGGACGAGCCCCCGGCCATGACGTATCTTTTGAGCGTCCGAAGCGATCGAGAAGTCGCTGAGTTCAGTTCGGATATTCAGTCAGAGTCAGGACAATTTGTACATTTTGTCGCAGGTATCATCTGACCGTTAACGCAACCGATCAAGATCGCCCCACGATTAGTCGAGAGGCGTTCAATGACCGATTTCACCATCAATCAAACCATCGATAATAATGGGCCGATCCAGCCGGCCGGTCGGCCGAACCTGGACAAGGGGTTCAACCCGTTGACCATGATCCTGTTTGTCGGGATCCTCGCAGCCGGAATGCTCTACGTCGCCTACAGCATCTATGTCGACGTCCAGGCCACCGGCGTCCGGGTCACGACCTACGTGCCCTACATTCTGCTGCTGGTCGCGCTGCTGATCGCGCTCGGGTTCGAATTCGTCAACGGCTTCCACGACACCGCCAATGCGGTCGCGACCGTGATCTACACGCACTCGCTTCCCGCCGAGGTGGCGGTGATCTGGTCGGGCTTCTTCAACTTCCTCGGCGTGCTGGTATCGACCGGCGCGGTGGCGTTCGGCATCGTGTCGTTGCTGCCGGTCGAACTGATCCTCCAGGTCGGCTCCAGCGCCGGCTTCGCGATGGTGTTCGCCTTGCTGATCGCCGCGATCATGTGGAACCTCGGCACCTGGTATTTCGGCCTCCCCGCCTCCAGCTCGCACACGCTGATCGGTTCGATCATCGGCGTCGGCGTCGCCAACGCCCTGCTGCGCGGGCGCGACGGCACGTCGGGCGTGGATTGGAGCAAGGCGACGGAGATCGGCTACGCGCTGCTGCTGTCGCCGCTGGTCGGCTTCGTCTGCGCCGCGGTCTTGCTGCTGCTGCTCAAGCTGGTCGTGCGTAATCCCAAGCTGTACACCGCGCCGGAAGGCGACGCGGCGCCGCCGTGGTGGATTCGTGGCCTGCTGATCCTCACCTGCACCGGCGTCAGCTTCGCCCACGGCTCGAACGACGGCCAGAAGGGCATGGGCCTGATCATGCTGATCCTGATAGGCACGGTGCCTACGGCCTATGCCCTGAACCGCGCGCTGCCGGATTCGCAGATCGCTCAATTCGAACGCACTTCGTCGGCCGCCTCGGCGGTGATCTCCGCCAAGGGCGCCGGCCATAGCATCATCGGCGATCCGCGGCCCGCGGTGACGCAGTATGTGTCGCAACACCACATCAGCGAAGGCACCTATCCGTCGCTGGCGGTGCTGGTGAAGGATATCGGCGATCAGGTGCAGCGCTACGGCTCGCTCAGCAAGGTCCCGGCGGAAGCCGTCGGCAACACCCGCAACGACATGTATCTGGCGTCGGAAGCGATCCGCTTCCTGATGAAGGACAAGGAGAACGACCTCAGCAAGGACGAGGTCGCCACACTCAACGCCTACAAGGGCTCGCTCGACAGCGCGACCAAGTTCATCCCGACCTGGGTGAAGATCGCGGTCGCGATCGCGCTCGGCCTCGGCACCATGATCGGCTGGAAGCGTATTGTCGTCACCGTCGGCGAGAAGATCGGGAAGTCGCACCTCACCTACGCGCAGGGCGCTTCGGCCGAACTGGTCGCCGCCGCGACGATCGGCGCTGCCGACGTGTTCGGCCTGCCGGTGTCGACCACCCACGTACTGTCGTCCGGCGTCGCCGGTACGATGGCGGCGAACGGCTCCGGCCTGCAGATGGCGACGATCCGCAATCTGCTGATGGCCTGGGTCCTCACCCTGCCGGCTGCGATCCTGCTGTCGGGGTCGCTGTACGTCCTGCTGTCGCGGGTGCTCTGACCCGCGTCGTCACGCGTATGCCGGGGCGTCAGAATGCCCCGGCCAGCGTCAGCCGCACGGCCAGCGGTTCGGCCGGATGCACGTGGCGATCGCCGACGCCGTCGAGCGGCTCGCCGGGCAGACGCGACAGATAGTAATACTCGATCTGGTTGGTCTTGGCGTTGAACAGGTTCAGCGCGTCGAGCTGCAAGCGGATGCCGTTGTCGAAGCGATAGCCGAGACGCGCGTTGAAGATCAGCGACGCCAGCGAGGTTTCGCTGCCGTCCTCGATGAGCGGCCGCGGCCCGAAGTAGCGGCCTTTCACGGCGCCGAACCAGCCGGTCTCGCGGCCCAGCGTCAGGCCCGCGCTCGCCACCCAGGCCGGCGCGCCCGGGATCAGGTCGCCGGCCGGATCGACATTGGTGAAGCGCGCGCGCGTATAGGCGACGTCGAGATCGAAGCCGAGCCACGGCAGCGGCTTGTATTGGCTTGTCCATTCGACGCCGACGCGGCGGCTGGGCCGGCTCGGCTCCGTGGTGCCGGCGTCGCCGACGAATAGCAGCTCGGAATCGAAATCGAGCACAAACACCGCGAGTGACGTCGTCAGCCCGGGGATCGAGCGGTTGCGAATGCCGAGCTCGGCGCCCTTGGAACGGACCAGCAACGGCACGCGGTCGAGCGGCGTAGTCTTGTCGTTCGGATCGACCGAGATGGTGGCGCCACGAATGTCGTTGCTGTGCAGCCCCGTGCCGGCATTGCCATAGAACTCGGTGGACGCCCACGGCCCCAGCACGATGCCGAATTTCGGACTGGTCATCGACGCAGACGCATTGCCGGAGTTCGCCGGCGTGTCACTGATGACGCGGCCGTTGAAGTAATCTTCGCGGACGCCGGCCGTGGTCCGCAGCCAGTCGGTCCAGCGCACCGTGGTGTCGGTCCACAGCCCCAGCGATTGCTCCGACACATCGTCGGCCCGCACCGTTGATAGCCAGTCGCGCTGCAACGTCTTGTTCAAGCCGAGGCTGATGCTGTCGGCGCGGCTCTGCAGTCCGACCCGCGTCTCCACTGGCAGGCCGGCGAAGCGATAGTTTAAGCGCTGGGTGCCATTGAGTCCCACCACCGTGCGGCGGTCGTACTGGTTGAATTGATCACCCTCGATCGGATTGTCGAGATAATAGGTGAAGTTGTTGTAGAGCTGCAGCGACGAGCGGATCACATAGGCGTTGAGATCGGTCTGCCCGATGTCGCTGGAGTGTGCGAACCGGCCGGAGAGACTGTAGCGGCTGGCGATGCCGCCGTCAGTCGGATCGAGCGAGCCGTAGCGGCCGATCAGGCCGTCGTCGATCGCGCGCTGCGCCACCTGATCGGTCGAGGTCCAGCGGTTGGCGTAGGCCATGCCGGTCAGCGAGAAGCCATCGGTCAGCGTGCCCTGGCTGTAGCGCAGCACGCCATTGAGCTTGCGGACGTTGTCCGGCACGTCCCAAGGGCCGTTATAGGTATTGCCCTCGAACGCCGCCAGCAACGTCCCCTCACCCACCGGGGTCGAGCCGGCGCCGAGCAGCCGGCGATAGCCGAAACTCCCGACCGTGATCTCGGCGAGATTCTTCGGCATCGCGCGCAAATACTCGATGCCCACCGCGCCGGCCGAACCGAAATCCCCGACATCGGCGAAGTACGGCCCTTTGCGCACGGTCATCGTGCTGATCAGCTCCGGGATTATGAAATTGATATCGGCGTAGCCCTGGCCGTGGCCATGGGTCGGCATATTGACCGGCATGCCGTCGACCGTGATCGCCAGATCGGTGCCGTGGTCGAGGTTGAAGCCGCGCAGGAAGTACTGGTTGGCCTTGCCCTCGCCGGAGTGCTGGGTGACGACCAGACCCGGCACCGCCTCCAGCACCTCGCCGACCCGCGCCACCGGCAGTGCATTCACCTCGGCCCCGCTGATGACACGGGTACTGGCCGCCTGGTTCTGCGGCGCGCTCAGCGGTACCGGGGGCGACGATGCACCGGCAACCGGCGCGGCAATTGCGGTCGCGGCTGAAGCGGGAGTTGGCGCCGTCCGCGCCTGATGCGAACCGGACCGCGGGGCCGGATGTCGCCGAGCCGTCCGATGCGGAGCGGCCGGCGCATCCACGGCGATTTCCGGCAGCGTCCGAAACTGCGCTTGCTGCTGCGCCTGAGCAGCCCCCATCCATGGAAAACTGATGATCGCGCAGGCCGCCCCGCCCCGCACCCAATGCCGGAAGTCGTACCAAGACACGCCGTCACCCTCGCGCCCCGCTTCGCTGCAAGACGCGCCCGCCCCAATCTGCTATCGCGGACGGCCCCGGCAGATCGCCCGTGCCGTCAGCGTGACACGGGCAGTATGACGATGTCAATAAAACTGCATACTCAAACGAGGCCTGCGATGCATCGCGTGACCATCACTTTGGACGACGACCTGATGGAGAAACTCGACGCCATCATCGCCGCCCGCGGCTACCAGAACCGCTCCGAGGCGATCCGCGATCTGGCACGGATCGGCATCCAGCAAACGGCGGCCCATTCCACCGACGATCACTGCGTCGGAGCGATGGTCTACACTTACGATCACTCCAAGCGCGACCTGCCACGCAAGCTGACGCAGAACTTCCACACCCATCACGACCTGTCGCGCGCAACCATGCATGTGCATCTCGACCACGATCAGTGCCTCGAGGTCACCATCCTGGACGGCAAGGCCAGCGAGCTGCAGCATTTTGCGGATCACATCTTCGCCGAGCGCGGTGTCCGGTACGGCCGACTGGTGACGATCCCGACCAACCCGGAGGATCATCACCACGATTGACATCGTCGGCCGAACGCAACCGATCGCTGTCGTACGCATCGGCCGGCGCCGCGTTGCCGCCGACCTCTGTTCGCCCCCCAGCGCTCTATTCCGGCCGGCAAATCGCACCGACTCCGCGCCGACTTCGGTTCTTAGCAAAGATGTAAACCGAAGGTGTTAGACCGTCCGTATTAAGCGACGGGGATATTGCAATGATTGATCCTTTGAAGGGTTTCTACGCGGCAGAATTTGAAACGGCCCGAAAGAAAGCGCACGGCGTCGTACTGCTCAGCGATGGAAAGATCCGGGGCGGCGACTCAAGCTTCGCCTATATCGGCTCCTACACTCAGTACGGACTTACCGTTTCGGGCAGCTTGCGCGGCATTCGCCACGCCCATGCCAACGATCCAGAGCGCATTTCGATCTTCGGCATCGACCCGGTCGAAGTCAGCTTCGACGGTGTCGCCAAGGATGGCTACGTCGCGATCGAGGGCGTCGCCCGGGAGACCCCGAGCCTGACGCTACGCGCCATTCTGACCCGCATCAGTGACTGAAGCGCGGTCGTCATCGATGATGGCAATCGTCACTTCAAGAACGGCGACATCCTCATGGCAATTCCCGAGAAACGTAAATTCCGCCGGGTCGCCTTCGATCGTGGAGTCGATGCCTGGATCATGTCGATCGACGGCACTTGGCGCCTGACGTGCAAACTTCGCGACGCGTCGGTGGAAGGCGCCCGGCTGGTGCCGTCCTCGCTGGAAAAGCTCAAGGAGAAAGAATTCTTTCTCCTGCTGTCCTCGACCGGCCTCGCTTATCGCCGATGCGAACTGGCCTGGATCAACGGCGATGAGATCGGTGTCAAGTTCCTGCGGATGAAGCGGTGACTCCGCTCATGTCGGCGGCTTGAGTTCTTCGGACGACAGCCAGCCTTCCATGGTCGCCTCGCTATCGAGTTGCCGCGCTCGCTCGATCAGGCGATCACGCTCGTCCCGCGGAGCAACCTCCGCCTGACCTCGCAAAGCGCAGGCCTCCTCCACCAGGCGTTGATGCAGAGACTTCGGAGCGGCCGATGAACGTTGCTGCATAGTCTCCTCCCATGTCGAGTGAAATGGCGGGAGCGCAAGAGTGCGATCTCATCACCGATGACTGCCTTAGACGGTGCGGTGACGATAACAGTATGGAGCGCACCTGCGCCGATTGCGAGGCGGCAAGAGTGCGCACCACGATGTGACAATCTGCATAACGACTTAGCTAAATATCGATCGGACGGATGATGGGAACCGGCTTGGGAACCTGGTTGCTGATTTGAATGGTCGCGATCTGCTCATATCGGCAGATCGAACGCTCACTGCCTCTCACGCCAGCGCGAGCAACCGCGGCACTTGCTCACGGATCGCGGCGGCCACGCTACGGTCGAGCCGGTCGAGCCATCGCTTCGGCAGCGCCGCCAGCCCATGGGTGGCGCCCGCCAGCATCGCCACGAGCGCCCCGGTCGTATCCGCGTCGCCCCCCTGATTGACCGTCGCGACAACGCAGTCTGAAAAGGTCTCAGTGCTGAAATAGTGATGCAGCACCGTCTGCATCGTATCGACCACGTAGGCCGAGGACTGCCCGTGATAGGGCTCGAACCTGAAGCTGCGATGGGTGTCCACCAATGCGTCCGCGATCGCGCGGGCACGAGAGCGCCCTTCGCCGGCGATCAGCGCCTGCAGCATCTGGACCAGTGCCAACGCCGCGCCGTCGGACAGCGGATGATGATGCGTGATGTGGCCTTGCGCCACCGTCCAGGCCTCCGCCTCGGCCGGTCGTCCAATCGTCGCCAACGCCAGCGGCAGGACCCGCATCGCCGCGCCATTGCCTGCGTCGCCCTCGAAGTATGGTCCTTCGACGGTCCCGTTGGTGATGTAGCGGCGAATGCCGCGGCGACAGGTGCTGCCGACATCGACCGGACCCGTCTTCAGCCAGGCGGCAAACTCCTCACACACGTCGCGGACGTCCAATCCGCCGCAGCGGATCAGCGAGCGGCCGAGCGCCAGCGCCATATCGGTGTCGTCCGTCACCTGTCCCGGCTTGAGCCGCAACCAGCCACCGCCGATGATCTCCTTGTGAACGCCGTAACGTTCCGCGATCTCGCGCTGGGTCATGAACTCGACCGTGGCGCCGAGCGCATCGCCGAGCGCGAAGCCGAGATAGGCTGCCAGTGCCCTGTCTTCGATGTCGGACCGTGTCATTGCGTTCCTCAGAAGTAACTCGCAGTGACGCGATAGGCGCCGCCGATCACCAGATACTCGCCCTCGCCCTTGAGCGGATGCGCGGCAAGCAGCTGGTTGAAAAACAGGATCTTCTGCACGGGCACCCGGACCGTCAGGATGGTGTCGCCGAAACAATCGGCGACGCTGCGGTCCGACGAAAACGAGGTCAGATTGTTGAGCCGCATCACCACCCGGCGCCGGTCGATCCGCTCGACGATCTGGTGTTCGTCGAAGGCATTGACGCCGCGATACAGCGTGACATGGCTGCAGCCGGCTGCCGCGAAATGCGCCAGCGCCCACTGGCAGAATTCGAACAGCAGATCGAGTTGAACGGTGATGGCGTTGTTGTGAAAGCGGCTCGACATCTTCTCTTCGACATAGCTCGCCCAGGCCGGGCACGCGGCCCGCTCGATCCGCTGCTTGTGAAAAGTCGGAAAGATGCCGAACCGGCTTTCCACCCAGCCCTTCAGCACGGCGCCTTCCGCCCCGTTGCTGTCGAAGCCCCAGCCCTTGATCAGATCGAGAAACGACGAGCGGAAGCGGCGACGCCCCGCGCCGGCGCGCTGCTCCGGATAGATGCCGAACAGCGCATTCATGTAGCAGGCGAACGCCTCCCCGGCGTCGGCGAGATCGGCCGCCTGACCGAGCATCTCGAAGAGGCTCGGATTCATCTCGCGCACGCCGGCGATATGGAGCGGCACCGGCTGATCGTTGAAGGCGACATCTGTGAGATATCCCATCGGCACGCCGACAAGATTGGTTGAATGACCGATGCCCGCCGCTGCGCTCAAGGATTCCGGCCTGCCGTTCGCGCCCGCGGGCGCTTCCAACGCTTCACAGGCGCATGGTTACCGGACGCGACCTCACCTGCCTATGCGCATCTCGGCTAGTCACATCGCCGGCACGCGGATCAGCGGGCGCGCGCCAACGTCTCCGACGGCAGTTCGCCGTGCTTCTGACGATAATCGTGGGCGAAATGGCCGAGATTGCTGAAGCCGCAGGCAAACGCCACCGAGGTGACCGATCGGGACGGCTCGCCCTGCAGCAGCAGTTCGCGCGCCTTGTTGAGCCTGACCGATTTGGCGAACGCCATCGGCGAGTAGCCGCGGTGCTTCTGAAATGCCTTGAACAGGCTGCGGACGCCGACGCTGGTCACCGCGGCGAGGTCGTTGATGGTGATCGCCCTGTTCCAGGAGGAGGCGATGAACTCCTCGGCGACGCGGACGTAGTCCGGCGCGCTGTCCGGGGCGTCGCGATCGAGCTGATCGCTGAAATTATGCCGGGCGACACTGAGCAACGACACCAACAAAGCACGCTCGAATTCGCGCAGCATCAGCGGCGGCAAGCGCGGCTGCGACGCATCGACGTGGCGGGCCAGCAGCATGGCGAAATCATAAACCGCCTGCGCGCCTCGATCGTCGATCGGCGCCGACGGGGCGAACACCAGCTTGCCGCGCGGCTTCACCCTGAGCATCGACTCCAGTGTCGCCATCAACGCGCCGTTCGGACAGCGGATGATGATCCGCTCGTCACCGCTGCGGAGATTGCCACGCAGTGCGACCTGTAAACGCGCGAAATCCGTCTCCGCGAGATCGGTTGCCGCGGTCGGCGTTCGTGAGCGACAGAAGCCGAACGTCACGACGTCCAGTTCGACGACACTGACGAGGCATTCGAAACCCTCTGCTTCTCCTGAAAAGGCTTGTGCACCATCGAACCCGATCAGCGCGTAACGCATATCTTGGGCGTCGGCGGCAGGGGCGGCCGGCGCCCGATTAGCCGGATAGTTGGCTTCGGTGGGCCGCTCGGAAGCGTCGGACATACTCGGAGAACTCCGTCGGTTGTCTGGATTGGCCAGATCTGCCCGCCGAACCTAGTGGTGGACCGCAGTCGCGACCGACCAATACCGCACATCCTGAGACGCCGCGGCCCTTTAGACGTCGGATTAGCCCTCCGACCGATGCGGAAATATCACAGTTTCTGAACGACATTCCGCCAAACGAGACTACTTCACTCCATTTCGGATGACTCATCGCCGTTCATGTGTCCCGTGAGCCCCGAATCGGGACCGGGTCGCCTCTTCACAGCTTGGTCGCGACCAATTCGGCGATGCGGTACAGCACCAGTCCGGCAGCCAACACCAGATATCCGCGAAGAACCACCATCCAAGTCCGGCTGAGCCCGGACAGGTGAGCCGCCGGGAGCGCTGTGAGCGGTTGCATCCGCCATTCCGTCGGATCGCCATAGGAGACGACCGCCGGCGGTGCAGCCTCCCGCACCTCGCCGCGTGGTCGCGATACCAGCATGACGATCAGCGAGAGTAGCAACGCGCCCGCGCCGCCACCCAGCAAAATGCCAACGATCCAGTCCTCACCGATGTCCGGATACAGCACCGAGGCGGTGAGGATCACCGACAGCAGCACCAGCACCGCGACAATCGCGCCGGTGAACAGGTTCTGGGCCCGGCCATTGGCCCACGGCCCGAGCACGGCCTTGTCGTTGCACAACAGCAGCAGGAACACCGTCGCACTGGGCAGCAGCACTCCGGCCAGCGTCTGCACCGCATTGGTGAGCAGACCGAGCGGCATCCCCGGCGTCACGACGAGCGCCGCCGCGAACGCGATCAGTCCGGCATAGACGGCGTAGAATCCCTTCGCCTCGCTGGGCTTGCGATGCAGCGAATGCGCGACCGCGAACACGTCGCCGATCGCATAGGCCGTCGCCAGCGACACCGCGGCGGCGCCGATGATGCTGGCGTCGAGCAGCGCCAGGGCAAACAGGATCGCAGGCAGCCGGCCGGCGGCCTGTTCGATGCCATGCGCGGTCCCGAGTGCGTCGGTATAGGCGCCGAATTCAGGTCGCCCGGCGAATGCCGCCGCGGAAAATCCGATCATCGCCACCGCGCCGATGATCACCAGCGCGATGCCGATGCACAAGTCCCAGCGCTCGTAGCGAATGAAGCGCGGGGTGATCCGCTTGTCGATCAGATAGCTCTGCTGAAAGAACAGCTGCCACGGCGCGATCGTGGTGCCGACGATCGCGATGATCAGCAGCATCACGTCGCTGAGCGGCGCCCCCTCCGGCATCTTGGGTACGAAGAAGTCGTGCGTCAGTTGCGGCAGCGGCGGATGCAGCATCAGGGCGATCGGGATCAGCAGCAGGCTGCCGCCGACCAGCACCAGCGCGAAGCGCTCGAAGCGGCGGAAGTCGCCGGTCGAAACCGCCAGCGTGATGATCAGCGCGGCGGCGATCACGCCCCAGATTTGCGGCAGCCCGAGATAGCGCAGCGCCAGGCTGACGCCGATGAACTCGGTGACCAGAGTCAGCGCGTTGAGCAGGAACAGATCGGCGACGCTGAACGCGCCCCAGAACTTGCCGAACCGCGCGAAAATCAGCCGGGCGTGGCCGACGCCGGTGACGGCCCCGAGTCGCACCACCATCTCCTGATTGACGTAGAGCACCGGGATCAGCAGGAGCAGCGTCCACAGCAGCGTGGTGCCGTAGTTTTGACCGGCCTGCGTGTAGGTGCCGAACGCGCCGGCGTCGTTGTCGCCAACCATCACGATCAGGCCGGGGCCGGCGATCGCCAGCAGCGTCTGCAGCCGCGCTTTCCAGGTGCGGCGCAGCGCGCGGTCATCGAGCGCGATAGTGCCGAACGCGCCGCGGATCTCGCCGAGATGCGCGCTGTCCAGCACGGCGCTGGGGCTGACGGCCGTGCAAGTCGACGCCGCCTCGATGGGGATGTGCTTGGTCATGTGGCTCTCCTGATCCGGCCAGCGCGCACGGGCCGGACCGGAGAGCAGCGTCAGTTGCCCTCGCTAGTCCGGCGCCCGATCGTCGCCGCCGCGGCCTGATGTTGAGTTCGGCAAGCCCGCCACGCACCGGATGGCGGCAGCGGGCAATCTGGGTTGATGGTCCATCGCGATGGTCTCCTGTCCGGCCGCGCGGCCGGACGTTATTGCTTACGCCGCGCGCGAAGGCGGCTGCTCGACGCGACTGCCGGCAGCGCCCTCGGCTTCGGCGCCCACGGCGTCATCGGCCGACGGCACGGCGGTCCAGGCGCCGGCCAGGTCGCCCGTCCGGGTCAGATGCCAATGGAGTTCGAGGGCCGGACGCCGCAGCCGGCGCACGCCGCCGCGCAGGTTGTCGTTGGCCGCGACGCGGGCATCAGCCGGGCGCGGTGAAAGGCCGGTCCGTGCCGGCCACCATGCGGTTTTGATTTTGATCGACATCACTCACCTCCACGGCCGCAGGCGCGGCGGGACGGTGAGATCAGGCGGCTAGCAGCGCACCTTGCTCACGCGGCCCAAACCGGTCGCGGTCCGATGTGTTGCGGTCGCGTTCGCCCGGACCGACGCCGGGAAAAGGCAACCAAAGCTGCTAGGGCCCATGTGCTCTTCGTTGGAAGGATGAAAAGTCGCGCGATAAAATGCGCGACCAAGCGGGTCCCTACGCCCGCACCGCAAACCAAGTCAACACAATTTCACGGGCGAAGGATTTATGCAGCCGCCTCGATCTGAATGCTGGCGGCAGCCGCCTCGAACCCATTGTCGGCATCAGCGGGACCGGCGGCGCGGCTCGTCTGTCTTCGCCTTGCACTAGCCGTCTCGCCGGCTCGGCTCTGGACGCTTCGGTTCTGGACTTTCAGCCCTGCGACGCGGGGCAGGACGACAACCGCCCTCTGCGCTCCCCATGCCCCTTCCGCCCCGGCGCCCCGTCTGCTAAGTGCCCAGGCGTCCAAGTCGGAAGGGTGGCCGAGTGGTTTAAGGCACCGGTCTTGAAAACCGGCGTGCCCGCAAGGGTACCGTGGGTTCGAATCCCACCCCTTCCGCCATAAACCGTTGATTGTATTTTACAAAATCTGTTGACGAGCGGAGCGCCGTTTTACAACCATACGGCGAAAGCGGGTTTCAACCTGCAACAATGCTGCAACAACTTTTCTGTTGCAGGCGGCCCCTCGGCGGCGACTTCGCCGGAACCGAGCGGCCACCCGGGAATCGCAGGCCGCCGGCTCCAATCGCAACGTTCGTCAATATCTGGCAGCCACACCTTATTACCGCGGCCAACTTTGGATCAGCGAATTGGGATGAGCATCGGCGCGCCGGCCATCCCGACCTTCCCCCTCCCACCGACCGACGCCGTGGCGAGCGGGATCGCCTCAGAGCCGTCCATCGGCCATTGCGCACCTCGATACTGTTCGCTCATCCGCGACGGGAACGATTGACCAAGCCTTCGTCCCCTCTTGGAGCGCGAGAGCGCGTTTGGCACGGCGCCCGAGTATCGAAACGCCAGCATCGTCGCCGACCATGCCGATGGCTCGAATGACGCCCTTACCCGGGACAACGCGAAGGAGTCTGTGCTTCGCGCCACCCACGGCACTACGAAAATATCGCGCCGGGGTGAGGCTCGCCGGCACCGGGCACTAAAGAACGCTGCCTAACCGTACGAGCGTCCTGACGTTGCTGGCACGATGCGGATAGTAAAGCTTGTCCGATCAAACAGGATTGCTCGAGGGCCTGCAAAGCCATCAGAACCTGAGCTGCGTGGGCCATGCCTATGGGAGAAGGACTCTCTCACTTCGAAACGCCATTGCGCTCAGGACGCTCGGCCCCGTCAAGGGGAGACCGGCTGCGCTTTCAGAGCTTCCCGGCACCTGATCATGCGCAACAAATAACTCATCTCCTACAGATTGTACGTCGTGAGCAACTCGAAAGCAGTTGCGCAATTCTGATTCAAACCCCGAAACAAACGTTTCGAATTTCAAAACTTGCGTTACGAAGTTCAACGCACGCGATTCGAACTTCAAGATTTCCGATTCAAAGTCCGAACAAGGCGCTACAGCATCAAACGACGTTAGTGAGCCCCACTGAAAGCCCGGCCCCATACGCTATCTCGTCTGGCAACTTCTACTGAGATGATCTAGTTGTTTTCAGAGCTTACGGAGGGCCTGAGGGCAATCGGCTGCTTCGGCAGTACAACTGACGTCACGCCGATAGCTGTGGGTGCAATCAGTATAGAGGAAAGATTGACCCTTACATTTCTCACAACAAGTAACCCAAATGGCAAGCGCTCGATCATGCCATTCCCAAACCCCGTTCCGCTTGCAACCACAGACTGCCTTATTCTACTCAGCGCGTCTTTGTCCCAATCATAACAAGGCTGAAGAAGGAACGGTAACGATAGCCAGGGCCGATTAAACGGGATCAGCGCATACTCAAATGTTACGTTCAAATTTCTGGCAGAGTCGATATAAGATCTTGGCTTCCATGGAAGTGAGCTCCCCCAGTCGCGCCTACCGATGGAGAGCATGCTTTCGCCAGAGTTTTCCCATTGAAGAACGTGCGAATCATACAGGTTTCGCAAACCCAGAGCACGTTCTGAACTTTCACGCATCTTTAACGCATCATATTCAGAAGTCAGCTGCTCGTATTGCGCGATGATCTCCTTTCCTTTCTCACCGTCGAGCAACCGGTTGAGCCTCGCTAGCAACTGCTTTCGCCGTTTAATTGACTTGAGGTACGCCCCCGACTTGGAGTCCAACGTCGCGGATGACTCCAGCTCCTTGAATAGGGATCTTACCTCCTCCAAAATTGTTAGATACTTTCGGAAACCCGGCGACGGCGTCAAAGGGATGCGCGGCTTGCCTTGCTTGTCTACGACATAAAGCAATTTCGCCAACACTCGCAGACGGTCAGTCTCCTGCTTCGTAAATGGGATATCGCACAGCTTCGCGTTCGCGATGACTGTAGAATACAATGCTGATATTTTCTCATTTAGCGGATGATAGATGGGATCGGGAGCGATTTGGCGCACAGCAAAGATTTTGACCAATGCATAATTCTGGTCTGAAAATAGGGCTTCCGGAAACACCGGAGATAGCGTAGCGGAAGTTACTATCAGTCGAGGAACAGCCAGCTGATTAAGAACATCGCCTTGAACCTCCGCGGCTATATTCGCAATCAGCTCAGAGAACGTCGCGCTCGAGTCCGCCGAGTATCCGCGGGTCACCGACACCGCGGATATCATCGTAAGCCAAATCGAAAGCCAGATCGCTCTCTTCACTATACTGGAGCCTTGCGAACCGCGCCTATGGTTAGTTTCATTGCAGCAGTAAATTTTTGATCTTGAGTTGCTCCAAAAACTTGTTGGCTCTTTCCGAAAGTGCACGACTGTCTAGATGCTCTGGTAAGGCGCTTGGCTTCTTTCCTGGTACCTGAGCATTGTCTCCCCAATTGTATTCAGGGTTCGGATTTGGGCTCTTGTCTAGCACCGCGACGAATACGCCAATGATTTGCGGGGTAGCAAAAGACACCTCCGCCGCTGAAGCGTTACCCTTGGTGTACGTTTTGTCATTGGACGAGTTTGTACGGCCTCCAAAACTGAACGGTCCCCAACCCACCTTGGCTCCGCCGCTTGTGACCTCCTTGAAAAACGTCTCCAGATCCTTCTGCCACGTCCCTTTTAGCTTTACGTTCTTCGCTACCAAAAATCCGACCGGAAGAAACGGCGACTGCCCCGTGGGCAGCACGTCTCCCGTCAGTGACCCGCCATCGGAAACTACCGTTCGGTCGATTGCACCATTCTTTGGCCACGCCCATGCATCCGACCTCAATAATGTCTCCTCCATCCAGGGACGGAGAATAGTCACTCGCATGAACTCACCGCTTACGAGATAATCAGAGACCTCATTTTGATAGAACTTCTTTTCCGTGTCTTTCGAATAATTGGCGTTCGCGCTCCATAAGCCCCAACCTCCCGAAACTCCTCCGCTCGTGTGAGTGACGGAATTCTCGACGGTCTTTTCTGCGTCCTTCTCACTCAGGCTGTAGCTCGTCCAACCGAGACTGGTGTTGAACCATTGCTTATAGGTTGGGTAGAACTCATAGGTCCCGTACTTTTGCCCGGCGTACGTTCGTGAAGCCAACGGATTATCCATACGAAGCTGAAGCGAGGCAAAATAGGTCTTTGGATCAAAGCGCTTCAACCTCACGTAATCGTTTACCGCGGCTTGAATGTCATCTGCTCTAGCGAATGCATTGAAATTACTTAGAGCTTGCTGGAATCTTACAACCTTGCTTGCTGGTGGATTCATTCCTGGATTGTTTCGAATCCAATCATCCGCATCGTCCTGGGCAGTTGCCAATTCGAGGCCAACGCGCTCCCATTTCAGATAATCATCGCTCTTCTCAAGAGTTTTGGGATCTTTGAAGAGAATAGATTCCGCTTTCTTCAAATCTTTCTTCTGATCGTCGCTCAGGTTGACGATGGGCAACTGCGCGTACGTAAGAATGTTCTGATAAATGGTGTACAGCTGACCTCCCTTCTGTTGATAAATCCAATTCGGGGTAAGAACCTTATCGGCGAAAGTCATCAACGAATATCGTTGGCTGTCGTTCTTCTCGAGATCCAGCTTGTCGTCAATGAGGACGCCTGGATTCATAAGCACGAGATACGTCTTGCCCGGGACTGCTATGTTTTCTCCCATGGTGAAATTATTCGCCAGACCAGTGTAGAGCTGTCGCATCTGTTTGAGCGATTTATCCTGGGCGTAAGCACTCTGGATACTTAGAGCCGCCAGGAACGCCATCGCAACGCAGCATTTCTTTGACAGTCTTAAAGTGACACGCCCGCCCATTTGCGCGCTCCCAAATCAAAATATTGACAATCAAAAGCGTAAAGTGAAAAACTCCATCTGTAGTTGTGCTGTGTCAAGTGCTATTTTCAGTACAGATGGGAGATGCGATTGCGATCACTGTTTCTTTGCATAGCCATCATCATTTTGCCCTCTGCTGCATTTGCAGCTGAGTGCACCACGGTTATTGCTGGTCCGAACGAACTCGCGACAATCTGGAGCAATTCGCCTTCATCCGACTGGGATTTTCTGAAGACAGCACGCTATCTCTATTCCGACGATGCGAGTTCAGAGACGCCTGAGGGGCAAAAATCTATAGCCGATCTCTTTGTAGAAGTGGCTGACGCAAATCCATACTCAAACGAGTTCGATACGGTCCCAAAGACTTACTCCTACATCCTGAACTCCGGGGTGTGGTCTGAGGCAAAGTCTCGGTCCGACACTGACGAGCTTAGATCGATAACTTCTTCTCTCTATTTGGACGGCGGTGGAAAACGCGTTCCAAACCCGGCGTACGCCCGCTACCTAAAACTTTCAGCGGCATTCAATGATGCGGACAAGAACTGGAAGGAAAATCAGTCGGCCGTAAACGAGTTCAAGTGGAACCAAGCTCGTCTAGACTTGGAAGCGGTTGGGAACGGAACGAAATACGCGTTGCTCGAAACGCGACTGAAGGAACTAGAGGTCACCAATGCGGAGCGCAGAAAGGAAATGCTGGAGGGATTGTCAAACTCAAGTCCCACGGAAATATTTCCAGGCGCGCTCGGTCTACGGAGCCCATTGGGCTGGTCGAGTTTTAGCTCCTCACCAGTCGAAAAGCTCGACAATTGCGAGCCAGAGACGTCCTTGGCAAGTAACACATGGCCGATTCTTGCTAGATCAAATACAGGAGTCGCGGAGTATTTTTCTGGCCGGGCAGGCAAAGACGGAGGGTTGTCCATTACGTTTGAAGGAGTTCAAAACCAAGTAATGCGTCCGTGGCTGGATTTACGACTATTCAGCATGAGAGGCTGGTCCCTACCTGCTCCGTTAAATGTCCCCGGTTCGATTTCTTGCGGCGACATCCGCACTCTTCATTCGGGCGGCGCGTGCGGAGTCCTTCCCAAGATTACGAGTGGCATATTGATTGCCCGAAACCTGAAACTTCGCAATCTATCGACAGCACTTAAGAAGTGGATTTCCGACAACTTAAAGCAATCTAATGAAATTTGGATTGGACCACTACGACTAAGTGATCTATCAGACAAGTCGGACGATGGCTCCGTGCGATTACATGCAGTACTTTCTTCTAGCACTATTAGTTTTGCTCCGGACTATATCGTGCTTGCGGCCGAAAGGATGCTGATTCCGATGTCGCCCCCGACGGAGGAGCCTGCAAGGCCGCGTCTAAAAGGCGATTGAGCGAAGAGGGCACACGCCGAGGTCAACGCTACTATCGTCGGCTTTCAACTGTGCTGGCCACTTTCCAGTTCGCGCCGCGCGATCCGAGGCACTGCCGCACACTGACGTGCCGCTGAACTTTCATCCAGCCACGCTTAGAGTCTCGGTGGGTTTTCAGCGAGACCGAACTTTGCTCCCCCCAGAGCTAGAGCTGTGCGCCACTGATCACGTTGGATGCCGAAAAACGCCTCGGCGCGCCCAGGCCTCTCGGCCCGTCGTGGGGAACCCGGCTGCGCCTTCAGAGCGCCCTGCCGCTCGATTAAGCACAACAGACAATGCGTCTTCTACAGATTGTACGTCGTGAGCAACTCGAAAGCAGTTCCGCAATTCTGATTCACACATCGGAGCAAACGTTTCGAATTCCAAGGCTTCCGTTGCGAAATTCATGGCACGCGATTCAATCTTCAACATTTCCGATTCAAAATTCGAAAACGGCGTTACAACATCAAACGACGTTAGAGGTAACAACACTAACTGCACGTTGATGGACATCTCTTGAGGCTAACGCGTACACTCGTCGTCAGGATAAGCAGTTCCACATCTGAATTGTACTGGATTTTTCGCCGCTCAACCGGCACGGAAGGCGTAAGAGCAGTTGCCCGCAATGCTACATCAGTTGCGATATTCCGGTTCAGATCTCGAGATTTCCGATTCAAAGCCCAAGGAAAACGATTCAAATTTCTCCGCTTCCGATTCAAGTGCCAGAGTTCGCGTTGCAGATCTTAACGACGTTGATCGACCGCCGCGCCAAAGGCCTGATACATGGAGGGAACACCGGCATGCAGCCATCTCGGCATTGCTTTGGCCTTCTGCGCATCAACTGCGTCTTCGACAACCTGATAACCGTTGCAAGCACACCGTTCGCAGTCCTCGGCAACGCAAAAGCAGTTGCGCATTTCTGATTCAGAATTCCAGATTTCCGATTCGAAACTCGAGAATGCGGTTGCGATGCTCAAGATTCGCGTTGCAGATCTCGATATTTCCGATTCGATTTTCAAGGAAGGCGATTCAACATTCCAGGCTTTCGATTCACGCGCCAGAGTTTGCGTTGCTGATTTTGACGGCGTTTATCAACCGCCGCGCTCCAAGCCCTGAGCAACGAAAATGGAGGGCACCGGCATAGCGGCCATCTCCGCACTGCTTCCGCGGCGACACATCGACTTGCGTTGTCGACAACCTGAATACCGTCGCAAAGCACACCATTTGCAGTATCCGGCAACGCGGAAGCAGTTGCGCATTTTTGATTCAGAGTTCCAGATTGCCGATTCAAAACTCCAGATTGCCGTTGCGATGCTCAAGATTTGCGTTGCAGATCTCGATATTTCCGATTCATGAGCTGATGTTCGGGCAGACGATAGTCGACCGGCGCAGTTTGTCACTTGCAACACCCTGCGCCAGACTGAAAAGGCTGGAAAGTGTGCCTGCGGAGGCGGCAGCGCTACCGGCACGACAGACGGAGGGGATTCCAAGATGAGAAATTCAAATAGTAGACGTCTCAATCATCAGGCAGACTATCAGAGAGCTTACCGACGCCAGCAGAAGGCGTCACGCAAGCCCTCACGGGACGATGTGGCGCGCCTGGCGCTGTATCTCGTGATCAGCGAGGGGCTGAAGGATGGCCAGGAACGCAAGCTCGCTGCGTGGTGCGACGTGGTGACGACTGGGTTGGTCGACCAGGGCTTCGATCGAGATGCCACCCGGAACCGGCTTGATGAACTCATCGAGCGCTACGCGGATGGTTGGGATTTTCAGCGTAAGCCGCATTTGATGCACGCCTTTGGGCCCTCTCAATAAGGCGTATTCTCCCCCTTACTCCATCAAACGCCGTTGCCATCTGAATCGCTCAAACGATCTGCAACTTGGGGAAGCCGCGCAATATCCGGCTTCATCCTAAGCACAACCCAGGAGTTTGCGATCGGGGCGTTTCGGCTGCCGGCTAAGTCAATCGCAAGGCATGGCGGAGCAATGCGACCACAACGCCAAAATCGTTGACGAGAACCGGAGACCGCGGCCACGGTCTACATAATAGGAAAAAGATCCTTGCAAAGAATTCGGGATCCTGCCAGGTTGCCGCTCGTCAACCAAGGAGCAATCGATGTCCTCCGAACTCGCGAACGAATTTTTGGGCAGCATCGTCGCGCTGCGCCCCGAGCTGCTAAGGCAAGCCGCTTTTCTGATCGGCAAGCAAACCGAAATCGGGCCGCCGGATGACTTTGTGCAGGATACCCTCGCCACCGCCCTTCTGCACATCGACCGCTTTGAATCTGGCAACTTGCCTGGTTGGTTGATCGCGATCCTCCGCAATCACATCCGTAACGCTCGCCGCCGCCAACGCCGCAGTCCGATGTCTGGGTCGCCACTGAAAATGGCGGACGGTGGCGAAACCGAGATCATCGATTTTCCCGTCGATGCCACCCAGGAGCTGACGCTCGAACTTGAAGATATAATGGCTGCTCTGCGCACTCTGTCTGCAGCAGATCAAGAAGTCATTTGGTTGGCACGAGTTGAGGGACTTTCCCCGGCAGAAATCGCAGGCCGGCTCTGTGTGCACATTGGCACGGTTTACACGCGCCTTTCGCGGGCAATGACGAATCTCCGTGCGGCGTATGACAAACCACCCGCGGGAACGACGATGCGCCTGAACGTGCCTCGTCATCATGCGGCTTGAGAATGCTGTGATGCCCTTGAGAATTCATCTGGTCGCCGGCTTCCACGGCGGCTCGGGCCGCAGCTTGACGGCTGCACTGCTAGCGTATGGTCTCCATCTTCAGGCTCGCCGAACGCTGTTGGTGCGGCAGACTTACGACGGCTCTGTCTCGGCGATCGATCCGGTCGGGGCAACGCTGCCATTCCCCTGCACGTCGTTGTTGCTACACCCCCCGTTCGAACTCACCACCGGTGTTTCTATCAAGCTCGCGGCGGCGATCAATCAGGCCGACGCGCGGTTCTTAATTGCTCTCAAACATCTTGCGATTGCGGAGGTCGGCGCAGATGGAGACGTCGTCGTCGATCTGTGCTGTCACGACCGTGCCTGCAATCGGGCGACCATGCGCGGCGCGGCAGTGATCATCGTTCCAGTTCGAACGTCGGTGCTCGAGATCGACTGGGCGTTTCGCAGTTTCAGTCATTTTCGGGACAAGCAGCGTAAAAGAAGGACTCCAGTCCCGACATTGCTGGCGGCCATTGCGCCGGACAGGGAGCGAGATCACCAAAAGGCCTTGCTGGATGCCATGCTGCGCGAGAGCGATCCCGAGCGCGAGTTGATGCCAGCTGAGCCGGCAGACCTCATCGAGGAGGTGCCGTTTCTCGACTCTGCCGCGCTGACTGCGCTCCTGTTCGAACGTTCAATCTGGCAGGATCCTCAGCTGATGGAACGCTGCCGCGCTTTTGCAGCGGCAGTGGCGGTTCACGCCGATGCGTACGTGACAAGGATGAAGGGAGATGCGGATGACCTCTGACCGTCGCGCCGCCTCCCTCGGTCACCGTCGGCCTGCCACGGGAACAGCGGTGGGGCATTGCTGCGTGGGCCTGAGCCGATGCCCTCGTGTGCAGGGAGGAGAAGGTTGCATTGGTCCATTCCAGCTCCGCAACCCGGGACGCCGAGCTGAAATCGCCCACGCCGCGGCTGAACCTGCTTCACCTTCCGATAGACTGGAAAGAGGGAGAGCCGACTCTGCCGCGCGGCGAACGGCGCATGACCGGCTCGGGGATACGTTCGCCCAGCGACCATCATCATTCAGCGCGACCACGGCGAGCCCCAGCCGGTCTCCCATCGAGTCGCCAAGTGCTGCCTCGTCAATAAGGTCTCGAGCGGATCACCGGCGGTAGACAGGCCGATTTACGGTGCCCCTCTGCCTGCGTGCAACAGCGCCCTGCCCCACTTTTCCTCAAGTTGAACGAGCCCCTAAAATGCTCACCCGCAGCTTCCCGTTTCTTGACCCCAGCACGATTACCGCGGAGTTCTCTGAGCGGTTGACTTCGTTGGCCAGGGACTGTGCCCTGCTGGAGCATGACATCTCGTTCGTGGAAGCCAGATTGCGGACGGCACCGACACTGGACCTCTACGTCCCCATGCTGACGCCACTCGGCCTCCGTCTCGTTGGCCAGGTGACCGACCATCCGCAGCTCGGATCGCGCTGGATCATCACGTCGCAGTTATGGTTTGCAGATCCGGGAGGACGGTGGGCTCGCACTCTGTCGCGATTCTATAATTTGGCACGCCCCGCCGATCCAGGCGGTCAGAATCCCATCACAAACTCATCCCTGTCTACGTTCGACGACAGCGACATGGACGGCTGGCCAAGAAGCTACAATTGATCGGCAACGATGGTAACGGTGACGTTCCGTCGTCTCCCGGTGCCGCTAAGCCGGACGCTATCGTCGACGGCGCCGCGGAACCGATAGCGACCATAGCGGCATGCAGGGACTGCCACGCCTGCCGCGCTATGCAATGCTCGCGAAGGACGACGTCGACGACGCCGTCAGCGAACCGTCTGATCGCTGAGATCGATGAGCTTTCGCCGAGCCTGCCCCAGACCGCCGACTGGGCGGCCGCGAGACTTCCGAGACCGGCGTCGCCCTTGCGGCTGAACTCGACCGGCTGGCGATGGTCGATGGCCTGCCGGCATTGCGGAGGCTGAGCGACAGCGTCCGGCTGACGACCTCAGCTACGTCCGTTACGTCGCAAAGGCCGGCATCCTAGAGCCGTTGCCGGCCCTACTCTCGACCGCTTCCGGATCGTCGCATTCCCAAAGGCCACCCTGGACGATCGCGATACCCTTTTCCGGGTTTAATCGACGCCATTGCTGCGGAACGCAGCGTCGATGACCGTTTGGTTGCTCCTCTCGACGCCACTGAGCGCCCTGCAATCGCGCCTGGCTGCCGTCTGCGCCGGCTTCCCAAGTCCACCATCCAATTCAGTGATCGCACTGCGTCGAGGCATTGACCGACCATTCTGACACATCACAACCCGATCTTTGCTAACGATTCAGAAAATCATCCAGAAACTCCGATGCCGGCTCAACCCCCGTGACCATCAGATGGTCACGCGCCCTAGTGCATGCGACGTAGAGGAGATGCCGTTCCGTATCGTAGACCTCTTCAAGATCCGCGTCGTCCGCAACGCTCTCAATGCGTTCTTGGAGCGGGATGACCTCGTCATCGCAGCCCATCACTGCAACCGCCCGGAATTCCAGCCCCTTAGCGAAGTGCATGGTGCTGATCGTCACAGCTCCTTCGACTGAACCACCCTCCTCGCTTGGTTCCGAGCCGGCGATGCCCGCAAGGTCCAGCGCTCTTCTGACACGACTGAGCTGAGGATCAGAACGAACGAACACTCCTATTTCGTGCGGTCGGCACCCATGACGAAGCTGCTCTTTGATCCACTGACCGACAGCTGCCTGCTCTTTCTCTTGGCTCGAGAATACTGCGACCTTCGGAACAGGCCCATCAAACATCGAAACAGTGCCCCGGCGGCCTTCGGCATTGCCGTCTACGTCCGAAACAGTGGCAGGCAACAGTCGGTCGGCATGGATACGTATCTGGTGTGAGGTCCGGTAATTAATACGCAACGTGAAAGAACGCCCTCGCACATCAAGACCGAGGGCCTTCCACGAGAACGGTTGCTGGAAGATGCGCTGGCCAAGATCGCCCGCAAAGAACAGCCCGTCCGACTTATCGCCCGCCAGTGCGCCCAGAAACCGCGCCTCGGCAACCCCGAGGTCCTGAGCCTCATCGACCACCGCATAGTCAAATGGCGTCCTACCACCCATGGCCAGATCGCCGGCGAGCCGGCCAAACACATCGGCCCACGTGACCGCCCCCTTCTCCGAAAGGCCGGCCCGAAGGCGTTCGAAAATCGCCCACAGGATCTCCCGCTGCTTTCCTCCAATTCGCGTCTTGCGGCCGAGCCGGGAGACATCCCGATATGCCTCCCAAGACTTCAGTTGCCACGCATCGACAACGTCACTCCACTCCCCAAACAGGAAGTGTAACGAGAATTTGTGCCCATCGACCTCCACAGCTGCTTTCGTGAGCAGCTCTCTGATCAGTTCTGGCGGGGCAATATTCGGTTTCCCGAAACGATGACTGTACAGATCATATCCGACAGCGGAGAGAGACTTCACCATGACTCGGCTGGCTATGGTGGACTCATTTCCTGCCAGCGTTACAAGCCGGACGCGCAACGCGTTTGCGAGCGCCCTGGAGAACGTTGTCAGCAGCACCTGCGCATGCGGATTTGAGCGGGCAAGGTGAACAGCCCGGTGCAGAGCGACGATCGTCTTGCCGGTTCCCGCTGAACCCGAGACACGCGTTGGCCCAGAATAGCTTCGTTCGACCAAGGCTGCCTGCGAAGGATGCAGGAAGACCGCCCACTTGTCCCATGGATAGTCGAGCGCTCGTTCCAGTTCCTCGACATTGGTCAGGACGCGGAATCGGCGCTGCGCGTCTGGGTGGGCGAAGGGATCGGCCTCGGCCGGCGCTGGCGGGGGCGGCTCGGGCTTCTCGCCGACTGCGAGCTTCAGGAGCGCCTCCTGCGCCTCCTGGGGCAGATGCGCAATGATGTCGAAGAGCGTGTCCTCGGTGGCCGTGCGGACATCGTTGACCCATTCCTCCGGCACTCCGAAGGCCATCAACTCGAACTTGCGCAGATTGTCGAAGAGTTTCGGTTTCGCCGATGAGCTCGGGGCCGGCGCAGGCTCGGCCGCCTCCTTCGGCCTGACGATCTCGACTTCTTGTATGCGCTCCCGGACCTCGACGAGCTGCATGGCGCCGGTGGTGGGATGTCGCTCGATCTTACGCCGCTCCGCCCATTTATAGGCATCATCGTGATGATCGACATAGACCAAGAGCAGGCTCGAGGCAGTCCGATGGACAATGAGCCGGACGTCGGCGTTGACACGCACGGACCAGAAATTCGCGTCCTTTGCGCGATCCAGCTTGTGGAAGCTCAAGCCTGGCGAAGCCGGATTGAGTTGGAGGTCGAAGGCCGTCGTCTTCGCCGCCTTCTGCTCCTGTGCGGTAAGGCGCGACAAAGATTCTGTGAAGGTGTCGGCAATCCGGAATTCCATCAGGTCATCCTTCGCTGCCGCAACGACACAAGGATGAACGAACCAGAATCCGGGGCAGCCAGACGCAGCGCCTGTTCGTCACGCTCGACCGCCTCGCCCTTTCTCGGGCTGAGGCCCTTCACCAAGGTCCAGTGGGGAGGACCGGACCGGCCCGCATATGCTTCGAGACGAGCTCTGTCACTTTGAAGCGTCGGCCGATCCGTTTTCGCCGCCTCCTCCTCGGCGAATACCGGGTCCCAGCCCGCTCTCTGACGCTCAAACGCATAGTCGAGCGTACCAGAGCCATATGCCGTAATCTTCGCCCGCACTTGCTGCATGTTCGGGTTGGTCGACGGGCTGAACGTGCCCGAGGGAACATAGAGAAGGGTCGGTCGGGTGGCGTTGTCGACGTGCCAATCGGCTGCGAGCATCCGATTGCCCCTTTCATTGTCGGCGCCCAACGTTTGGCAAACGTAGCTGGCAGAAGCCCCGCTTCGGCTCGCCAAGGCGGCTTCCGGATTGGGGGGAAGACTATTGAAGAGAAAGAGGTGAACCTCGGTCTTCAGGTTGTCGATCTGAATGCCAGCAGGCAGCTCAAAATACAGTGCCTCATTGTTCCTTGGCCGATCCTGAGGTGCTGCCTGCGCAAAAATCAGAATTGTCCGCTTGATCTGCCAGTCGGAGGGGATCTTTACCTCGGCGCGAAGACCATCGAGATACTCTCTCCACCACCAAGCATATGCATCCTTGAGCGAGGAATCGTAGGCAGTTGCCTGACCACGAGCCTCATCGATATATTGCCTGACCTGCCGGAATTGAGGTTCATTTCGGTCGCCTTCCAGCATGACTGACGCTTCGCCATTCATGCCATCAAGCGCAAAAACTGTCGCGTTGTGGGAGCCGATGAAGGCGCAGGCCTGTCCTCCCTCCAATTCCATGTAGTAGATTTTGCTGTGGAGCATCGGGTGAAATCGGGCGAACGGGTTCTTCGGCGTGCCCGTTTTGAACGTATGTCCGAGATGAACAAACAGGCGATCCTTCGGAACGCCGACGCTCAAAAGCTCGTCCATCATTTCAAACGCGGGAAACGTCGCCGCACCGATGATGAGGCATTTCAAGGTTGCGGGCCGCCTTCTGAGGGGCGCCCCCACCAGGTCCATGCCACCGGGTGTTGCGAACCCCACAACGATGCTGCTCTCAACCGACCGATCGAGTCGATCCTCGATGAGGGACGCAATCTCACGCTGAGGGGAAGCGAAAAGCACGGTTGTTGAAACAGGCATTCCACGCTCTCACGCGACCGCGAAGACCTTCATCACCTCGTCGCCGAGGTGATTGATGACCTTCACCGCGATGCGGCCCGACTCAGGCTTCGGAAACGGACGCGACGTATCGGAATAGAGGCTTTCCCAGGCCTCCTGATCGATTTCCGCTTTCAGGGTCGTCTTCAAGGCTTTGTAAGGATCGTTGGCACCGAGGAAATAGGCATGGCGGACAAAGAAGCTTTCCTCGTTGTAGTCGGTGTCGAGCATCCACAGCGCAATGCCGTCGGTGCCTTCGGAGATCACTTCGCCGGTCTGCGGCTTGAACACATCGACGCCAAACACCTTGACACGGATCATGTCGTCGCCGGCGTCCTCGATCTTGATATCCGGCTCGCCGAAGATCACGAACAGGTTGCCCGTCGCGGTCGCCTTGAGATCGCCCCCCATATGCAAATCGGGGTTCATCCGGGCCTTCAGCACAGGCACGCGCCCGAGCTTGTCGAATTCCGAGGAATGGGCATCGTAGTTGAAGGCGCAGGCAATCAGCAAATCGAAGCCGGCATCGCCGCACTCCTTTGCTGCGGCGACGAGATCGGGACGTGAGACCGTTCCGAACTCGGGACCGATGAAGATGCCGGCGCGCTTCTCGCGCTCGCCCTCCATGAACACGCCCTCGGCGCAGATGAAGCGGCCAGGCCATCCGCTTAGGCTCGTAAACGCAATCCGATCCTCCTTGTGCGCCTGCTGGACGCCCGCCACCTTGAGGTTCTCGAGGATCATCTGAGCGAAGTCGCTGGACACGTCATCGCGGTCTGGCGCTTCCCGTTTGCCTTCGGACGCCTCGAGGATCTCGATCAGCTCGTCGTCCCAATCGACTGCGAGCGTGCGATGCGGCGACAGGCTCTCGACCGTGAAAGGTCCGGCAACGCGGATGCGAGAATTGTCGACGTAAGGCCTGTCATAGAGAAATTCGAACTCGGCCTTGGCGGCGATGGAGGCGTCGATCTCCTTCTGTCGGGCGATCCGCGCCTCCCACCATTGGCCGTGAATTTCGATCGCCTTCTGGTTCGTCCAAGGATCGATCGGCCGTTCCGGCAGGGTCTTGAAGGTGTACTCACGACCCAACACACCATTGAGCTTCGCGAGCGCCTTCTGCGACTTCTTGCCGATCTCGTCCTCAGTAATCGCTTCTCGCAACTTGGCATGAATAGCCACGGCCTCCGGCTTCCAAGGATCGCCCGCGTCGCGCGGGATTTCCCATTCTTCCCAGGGCTGATTGCGACCGAGGACGCGATTGAGATCGCTTCGGAGCGGCTCAAGCGTCTCTTGCCACCGATCCCAGATCACATCGATCTCGGTGTTGTTGGCGATTGACCTCAGCGTGATGTGCGGCACTCGCTCATAAACGAAGCCGTGCCGAATGTCGCCCCGCGTGAGCGACGACTTGGGTGCAGCTCGGGTGATCTCACCTTCCTTTCGCTGACCTTCAGCAGAGTCGGCGAGGAGATAATAGGGAAAGCGCGCGCCCATGAGCCTCGATCTGGCAAGCGCGATGGCGACACGACTGGTATCAATGGTGATCCATCGCCGCCCCCAATTCTCAGCAATAAAGGCTGTGGTTCCCGAACCGCACGTTGGGTCTAACACGAGATCACCAGGGTCTGTGGTCATCAGAATGCAGCGTTGAATGACCAATGGACTCGTTTGAACCACGTACACTTTCCTATCAGCGAACCCAGAAATTCCGGTATCCGTCCACAGATCGACGATTGGATAGACAGGAAAATCCCTGAGAAGACGACGATATCGCAGTGTGCTACCTATGATTAGAGTCCGGGAGCTCTTGGCCAAACGTCCAAGTCCAACCTCAGTAGTTTTCCATCTAAGGTTGCCAGATCTAAGTCTGAACGTTCTCCCCTCAACATGAGCATCATAATTTGTAGTTGTCGCACTGCCTGTGGAGGTCAGATCAGCATGCGCCATTAACTCCCAGCCCGGCTCCATTTTCTCAGCAGCCACAGCTGCGTTGACGATCGCGCCGTCGGGACTTTGCATGAAGGTGAATTGAGTAGCGCCTTCTTCTCCAGGATTCTTTTGATTGAAAAGTCTTCGAAATTTTGCGCGAGATCGGTCTCTGAAATACCACACTATGTGATCAGTCGATCCAGCTAGAAACTCAGAAGCTAGGCCAGATGTGGTCTTGTAATTGATAACTGGTCCTGCGTTCTCCTCACCAAATACTTCATCCATCAAGACTCGAACCCGATGTATATTTTCGTCACCAATCTGCACGAAGATGGATCCTGACTCATGCAGAAGTTCGCGCGCCACCGTGAGCCGATCACGCAGATAGCCAAGATAGGAGTGAATGCCATCGCGCCACGTGTCGCGGAATGCCCGCACCTGCTCCGGCTCGCGCGTGATTTGGTCCTTAGCGCCATCCTTTACGTCCCTCGAAGTGGTGGACCATTGAAAATTGGAGTTGAATTTGATGCCGTAGGGCGGATCGATATAAATGCACTGCACCTGCCCGCGAAGGCCTTCGCGTTCGGCAAGCCTCGCCATCACCTGCAGCGAATCGCCGGAAATCATCCGGTTCGACCAGTGCCCTGCATGTTGATAAAATTCTGTCGCCGCTTCTTTGTCCGGTAGCCCATTGAAATCGGAGAACAAGTCGATCGTCGCACCGATCTCTTCTTCCGCGCGTTCCTTCGTCTCGCGCTTGAGATCGTCGATGATGACCTTCGGGTGCACTTTCTCTTGGATGTAGAGCGGCGGCGCGGCCACGACCAGGTCTGACCAGTCCTGCTCGTCCTTGCCTCGCCAGACGAGCTGCGGATCGAGATCCCGATTGCGCCGCTCATATGCGACTTGGATCGGCCGCTTGTCCTCCTCCAGCATCACGCTCTCGAACTCAGCCGTCGGAATGTTCAGCCGCGTGGCCGCCTTATGCTTCAGCGCCTCGACCTCAATCGGCTTCTTTGCCATAGACCCCAGCCCTTCTCTCTTACGCCGCTGTACTCACCATGAGACCGCTGTCTTCGGCTATGTCATCTGGCACTTCTTGCTCGTCCGACGAACTGCCGGCGGCAACGATATCGTGGCCCGTTACCCTTGCGATGAGAGCCAGCAGCCGCTGTTCGCGATCGTTCATGAATCTATCAAAGGCGTCGGAACGCAGGAGTTCGGGGGCGATGCAATGCGTCTGGAGGTAGCCATCCATCATCGTCGGCACAATCGGCGGGTCGTCCTTTTGGCCTGACTCTAGCCGCTGCAAATAAATGGACGGCGCCACTCCGCCAATTCTTCGATTTGTGCGGTAGCTGAGCGGCGTCTTGTTGATGATGCTGTCGTAGACCTTCGCTTCGATACCCTGATTGCGGCACCAGTCTTGCGGAAAGATGTGGTGAATATCGACATCCTCGTCGAAAAACACCGTCTGGTCGAAGGTTTGGCCAGTGCGAAAGTCCTTCGCACCTTCCTGCATCAACAGCGCATGCACCCCTTTGTATGCGGCTGAACCGCGGCTGCGCATGGTTCGGAGCCGATCCGACCGGAGAACGCCGTCTCGCACCGTGGTCGGCTCAGGGCCGCCGGCAAGCCATGCTGGTACCTCGACGATATCTTTTGCGAAGCGAGACTCCACGGCCGAGCCATAAAGCTCGCCGAAAATCCCGCACCAATACCAGCGAGCAAGCTTGCGCTTGTTTTCTGCATGCTCCCACTTATCGCCGATCTCAGCGAGGATCGCGGCCAGAGGAACAATCTGCGTCTGATAGGGCAAATCGATGCCCCTGTAGATGAACTGCTGCCTCAAAAACTTCGCAGCTGTGGTGAAGCCTTGTTCGACGCGGTCCTTGTTGGCTTTGTAGGCGCTTAGTGGAAGGTCGAGGAGCGATTGTCGCGTCGCTCGAACCGCTGGAAGATCGCTCTCTTTGACCCCAGCAACAACAGCCTCCTGACGCACCTTCTTCGTGTGCAGCAGCGCAACCGCCTGAAGGAAATCCGTACTCGCAACCTTCTCCAGCACACCATACTTCTGGCCTGCCATGTGACCAAAATGCTGCAAGCGCGATTGTTGACCGAAACTACCGGCTGCGCCGAGCCAGTCGTCGCGAAGCCTATAGCCCTCGGCGGCGTACATAGCGGTGACGAGCTCAAACGCATCGAGGGCCTTCCCGCCAGTGTTCACCTTCTCGAAGACCAAACACACGGCTTCATGAGAGGTGTCGTGGCCAAGCGCTATGACGGGAACCTGATAGCTTTTGAAATGCTGCAGGACTTCGTTTTTGAATCTTTGGAAGATCTGGCGCTTTGCCACGTCTCCCTTTCCGATCCAGTAGTCACCGAACCCATCCTGCCAAGCGTCCCAGTTAAACACTTGGTTGACGGGGAACATCAGCTGCTCGTATTCGGACTCCGCTGTGGACAGGTCGAGCGTGATCTTGCGATCGAAGTCCTCCTTGATCTTGCGATCTTCTGGCAACGTGAAGATCGCATCCTCGCGGTCGAAATCTGACCTCAATGCCTTTTCAATGTCGATGTAGAACCACCGCTTCACGAGCTTCTGGCGTGCAGTGATGGTCTCTACAACCTGCCTTCGCATGCATGTCTGGTAGAGTGAAGTCATCCGCTGCTGGCCGTCGAGCAGGAGTTGGTCCGGCGCTTGGCTCGAGGCCTCGGGAGGCGCGCCCTGAATTGGCCGCCGAGCGAACGTATCGGCAGCGCCGGCTTTCATTTCCAACGTCATCAGCGCGCCAACTGGGAAGGCCTCCGATATTGACGCGATCAGGCTCTTGATCCGATCCTCGTCCCACACCCAGCTGCGTTGGAAATCGGGCAACTGAATCTTGCCGCTCCCGCACTCCTTCAGGAGATCTTCCAATGAAACTGGATTGGTCTTGAATGCGGTCTGAGCCATTCCACGCCCCTCTTGTCGCTATGCCGCCGAGCTCACCGCGCCCGCGTTAGCAAGCCGGTCTATCAGTTTGTTGAACTCAGATTCGATCTCGTAGACCGCTGTAAATTCCTCGAATGCCCAGCGCCCGAACTTGCCGAGATTGTTGACGCCCGGCACCCAATAGGAACGCATGGTGTTGGCCTTCTCCTTGGCGTTCTCGCCGCGGAAGCCCTTGATCTCGACAATCAGATTGAGCGGCTCTTCCCGACCATCATTCACCTGAATGATGAAGTCGGGGATGTATTTCCTTGGGGTTGAGCCCATCAAATACGGGACCTCAAGGCCGAGATTTTGGTTCTTGACGTAGGCGCGCACCTGCGGATGCGCCTCGGCGACGCGGCAAAACTCCGCCTCCCAGTCGCTGTCGCAGATCACCCAGTTGAGATGACATTTCGGCGGCGGACCGTTCGTCTGCCAGCGCGTTTCCTTCGACGTCGTGAAGTTCACATAGGCCGTGGAGCCCGTGGGATTGTAGGCGTCGAGGATCGCCTTCACGGGATTCTCGCCGACCAGCGACAGCGTGATCGCCGCCTTGATCCGCTCGGTCGCCATGTCGGCGATCTCCTTGTAGAGCAGCTGCGCCGGATAGGTGCCGCCTGAGCACTTCAACGAGCCGCCTTCCAGCCATTGGCGGGTAATCCGCTTCAGCTGACCGAACAGGTGAAGCTTCGGCTCCTCGCCCGGATCACGGTATTTGTTGTAGAGAAGATGCCGAGCCAGATGAAACAAGATCGTGGATGTACGCGTATCCTCGAGATGGGCGAGCGTGAGGTCGACGCCCTCTCCGATGATCCCCTGGTTCTTGGTAACGGAAGGTCCGACCAACTCCGGCGTCAGATGGAGCGTATGATCGGGGCCGAACGTCGCTTCGAGACGCTCCGCGGGCAGTTCAACGCGATAGCCTTCGACTCTCGGGAACACAATCTCGAGCGCGTCGCGCTCGGGCTTCACTGCATGAACTCGAACGGTCTCTCGCGGCGGTGCAGGCTTTACGATCACAGGCTTAGCTGCGAAGTCGAACGGAATGCCAAGCACGTCCGCATATTCGACATTGAACAGACCATGGTCGTTCAAATCATAGGATTGACGGCGCAGGCCACGGCCGACGACCTGTTCGCAAAGCAGCTGCGTGCCAAAGGCTCGAACGCCGAGGATATGCGTGACGGTGTTGGCATCCCACCCCTCGGTCAACATCGAGACCGAGACGACGCAGCGAATCTGCTCGCCGAGCCTGTCCTTCTTGCCAACGGTGTTCATGACCTCGCGCAGGAGTGTCGCATCATCGATCTCGCCGCCGGCCCGTAGATCGCTCGCGTCCTTGCCGCCTCGTGCAAGTATGTCGCGTCGAAACCGCTCGATCTCGTCAGCGGCCATCTCACGAAAATCCTTATCGAGCGCTTCGCCGGATTCGAGCTGCGCCGAGTCGATCAGGATCGTGTTCGGCCTGGCGACCCGATTGCCAAACTCATCGTAGTTGCGGAAAAGAGGTAGGCGACCATTTTCAAGCGTCGTCGTTCCGTCGCCATTCTCGCGGTGGAAGCCCGAGATGTATTTGTAAACCAGTTCCGACGTCGATGTGTTGTTGCACACCACGATGAACACCGGCGGGACGCCAATGTCTTCATTCTCCCAAAGCTCGAACGTCTTCTGGTAGTGGCCATAGAGCGCCTCGATGGCCGATAACAGGACGGTGGGAAGGGCAAGCGGATCATAACCTTTGGCTCCGGCCGACCGTCCCTTTTTGGGCAAACCGCGGGGGCTCTTCTTGATCTCCTCCCACAGATTGCGGAATTTCGGCGTGTCCCCACCCGGCACGTTATCGGCGACCGGAACTCGTGGCAATTTGACGATGACGCATTCAATTGCGTCCATCAGAGAGAAGTCGCTCATGGTCCAAGGGAATAGGGTTCCCTCGTGATAACCGGAGCCGCGCAGAAAGAATGGCGTCGCGGAAAGGTCGTAGACCAGCGAAATTCCGAGCTTGCGTTTGACCGTCTCCAACCCGGAGATCCACATCCGGGCGGCCTCGTTGTTCTCCTTCGCCTCTTCCTTCTCTTCACCTTTCAGATCGTCTTCCGTCTCGACGGCGGCGTCCTTCACTCGTTGGCGGTAACAATGGTGGGCTTCGTCATTGATGACGACAATGTTCTTCATCCCCATCAGCTCGGGCATGACGCGCTGAAGCATCTGACCCTCGGTTTCGAGAGTCTGCAGTTTCTTGCTGGGATCCTTCTTGGCCTGCCAACCTTCGATAGCTTCACGCGTCCCCTTCGATACGTCGATACGCTCGCGAAGCTTGAACGCGTGATAGTTTGTGATGACGATCTTTGCCCGATCGATGTCTGCGAGAAGATCAGGCGGTACGATCTCGCGGTGGCGATAGTAGCTCTCGGGATCGTTGGGCAGGAGAACCCGCAATCTGTCCTTGATCGTGATGCCAGGCGCGACGATCAGGAAACCGCGGGAAAACGTCTTGCTGTTGGGATGACGGACGGCGTTGATCGTCTGCCACGCGATCAGCATCGACATCACGGTCGTCTTGCCGGCGCCGGTCGCCAGCTTCAAAGCCAGCCGAAGCAGCTCCGGGTTCGCCTGCTCATTTCCACCTTTGAGGTGCGCCCAAAACTTAGCGACCCGCGGCCCGAGCTTAGGCGCCACCTCAGTGAGCCAGATCGCGGTTTCGACGGCCTCGATCTGACAAAAGAATGGACGAATGCCTTCGAACTTATGGTGCCGCCAATGCTTCAGAAGGCGAGCGGTCTCCGGAGTCACCAGCCATTGATCTGGATTAGGTAGATTGCGCCAGGTCTCAACGTAGGTTCTGATTTCGTTGATGATCGGGGTTGGATTGTATTCCTGTTCTTCAGAACTAAGGCCTTCCTCGTCTTCAAAGACAATCTGGGCCTGACCGCGCGCCCGACGCCGCTTCTTTGGCTTCGGGACCGGCGTCACCAAATCCGAGCGGCGGCGGGTCTCGAGGATCCGATTTGTCGGCTGCCCTTCTTCGTCGAGTTCCCAATGGCGACCAGGAAAGGCATAAGGCGAATTCAGGATGGGCTGCTCAAAAAACTGCTCTGTCACCGTGCCCCCACCTCAACTAGCTACTCAGCATCGGCCCCTGATCCGAAGCCCCACAATCAGCCCGGCGCCACGAATCCCGCGGGCATATCAAAGCCCAAAGCCCCCAAAACGGATTGATTTCGCTTGAGATTCGGAGCGCACCGTCGGCCATGAGCGTCGATTCGACAGGCGAACAGTGCCAGATTTCACCAAAAAAGTGTATTCGATCACCTTTGCGCTGAACGCCCTCTATTTATTGCGAATGATTTCAACCAGCTTGCTAAAAAGCTCCCCAGCACGATGCTGATCCAGCAGCCAGCCGTGGCCGAACGGCTCGCCAACCGGCTGCGGCTCCTTGAAGGCACGGAACGCACTGTGGCGCATGCGATGGTCATGGGTGCTGGCGTTGACAAAGCGCTGCACGCCGGGGATGCCCGCAATCGAATTCGCGACGCGGCCGTCCAGCGCCGGCGCGAGGAAGACCTGGAAATGCGAAGTGGACCGGGCCATCCGGTTCAAAAGGACGACATGGTCCCCTGCCCGCGACGGGACGATAAAACTTCGCATCTTGGTTGTGTTTGATCCAAGCGGCTTGACCTTGACGCCAAGCCGATCGGCGGTCGCGACGAGTTCGGCTTCCAGTGCCGGCGAAATCTTGGATCCCGGACCGCTGTCGCGATCGAGCTCCCGCACCACATCTCCGTTAGTCTTGAATGCCTGAACCGACCGGATTATCGCCGGCTGCGATGGGGCTTTGACGGCTTCTTGGCTCGGTTCACCGCGGCTCGTCTGCCTCGCGCGTGCGATCGACTGGCTAGTGTTAGGATCAAGATTCAGCCAGGTGACCGCACCATTGGGATGAAGATACGGCACGGGCGTCGACAGCGGCCTTGCATTGACGATCAGCCAAGGAAACAGCCAGCCATTAGCAAGGGCGCTCGCCTGCTCAGCGGGTGGAACACGATGGAACTGGACGGACTCGGCAAGCCCGTGTTGATCCAGCCGAGGCAGGCTGTCGACAAGGTCCGCTACGCCTACGATCTGGCTGCTACCTTTTCGGATCAACGCGATTTCGCCGCGCAAAGTGGTGTGCTGGGTGCGCAGCTCCCACGTTTTAGTGCCGTCCAGGATCATGCCGATCCATGGATCCCTGATGATCAGGCCCTTCATTGCGGCAACCCGGCCGTTCCAATGGTCTCATCGAAGAGCACTCCGACGTCGGCATCACCCACGGGCGGGGCCAGCATGTGCCGTGACAGCGAGCGCTTGCGTTCGAGTAATCTGTCTAGGTTGGCATCGAACGACCTATCGCCGAGCGTCGGATGCAACGCCATCGGCACGTGGATCGTCACCGGCTTCGATTGCCCGATGCGGTAGATGCGATCATTGCACTGATCTTCGACGGCTGGATTCCACCAACGACTGAGATGGATCACATGGTTGGCTGCGGTGATGGTTAGTCCTACACCCGCGGCCTTCGGCGAAAGCACCATCAAATTGAAGCCCGGCGGACCGTTCTGAAAGTGATCGACAATGTCCTGGCGTTTGGCACCCGGCGTAGTTCCATTGATGATGGCAGGCTCCGTCCTCAACCCCAGCAGCGTCGCCGCAGCTGCTGCAAACGTCGTCTGCACGTCGCGATGCTCCAGAAAGACCAGTGCCTTCTCCCCACTCTTTTCGATTGTCCTGAGAATCGAGAACACCTTCTGAACCCGAGCAGATTCGTCGACCCATTTGGTTGCCGCTTCAGGATCATAGGGGTCGAAATCACCACCCCCGCTGGGGTGTAGCGAAATCGAGCGAAGCGCGTGGATCACCTTCAGCATCGTGCCCGGCGTTCGATCGCCAGACTGCGCCTCGCGGACAGCTCGAGCATAGGCGTCGCTTTGCGCTGGCGGCATGTCGACGCGATAAGGCTTAATGCTTTTGACCGGAAGCCCGACCAGAATCTGATCCTTCATGCGCCGCAGCATGATCGCAGGAAGACCAAGCCGCGATTCATCAAGCTTTGCCTTGAGGTCCTTCAACGCGTCGTGGGCGTCTTCGGTGTGCGTTGCAGAGAAGGTCTTGAGATCACCGAGATAGCCCGGCGCCACCCGGTCCATGATGCACCAGAGATCTTCCAGCCGGTTTTCGATCGGGGTCCCGGTCAGGCCGAGCACGAAATCCGCATTGATCGCCTTGGCGGCATGGGTGTTGATGGTGCCCGGAGACTTGACCTTCTGCATCTCGTCGAAAATGACAATCGAACACGGAACGCGCGCGAAGGCACGGTGATTGTCGGCCAGCGTCTCGTAAGTCGTCAGGATCCAATCAGCATCACGAAGCCTGTCGACATCCAGTGCGTCTTCTGGCGTCCACTCGGCTGTCTTCGCGCTCTTAAGTTGCCTGAGCCCGGAGCCGAATGCATCGACCCGGTCACCGAGAACATGCGGCCCCAGATGAAGCTCCGCCTCGGCAGCCCAGTTTCGCAACAAAGCAGTCGGCGCTACGATTAGGATGGGACCTTTCCCAGAAGCACCTAACTTTCCTCGAGCCTTCGCGGCGGCGTTGTTTCGAACCCAAGCCATGAAAGCCAGTGCCTGGAATGTCTTTCCGAGGCCCATGTCGTCCGCCAGCAACACCCCCGGCCAACCTGCCTCCCAAGCGTCAACCAGCCATTTGAACCCCTCAGTCTGGTGCGGCTTCGGTCGTGTCGAAGCCAAGCTGCCGACCGGCAGCTCCCGACTGATCGCGACAGGCCGACGCGGGTGACTAAATTGGTACTCAACACCATCGATATTCTGTTTGAGAATGAGGACATTCTCATCCGGAACAGCCTCCCCCTCCTCGACTGGGTGTTCCGGGCTCGGATCGATATCCGGCTTGTCCGCTTTAGCGCGCAATCCTTCGACTGCAGCCTCGACCTCCGCGACAGTGTAGACTTCCTGATCGATGGAAACGTCAACGCGTTCTTCGCGCTTTGCGACGTCGACCTCCTCGATAATTTCATCCAGCCGCTCTGGCGTCAGTTCGATCGTTCGCCCACGCAACGTGACAGGAAAGGTTTCGGGAGCCCACTGCCCGGCCTTCTTCTGCAACCACGGAAGCTTTGGCGGATCCCATATACCCAGTCCAAGCACACGCTCCGAATATTGCTTCGTCTCCACGAAAAGACCGACCGCGGCCTGATCCGCATCGTCGCGTCCCAAAGCTGCCGCAATGGCCGGCCGAGGATTGCGCAGGAAATCGCGCCTGACTTCTGGAGACGCTTTGCGAATTTCACGAACCACATCGAGCGCGACCTTCAGGTCTCTATCCAAAATGACGAACGTATTTCGAGCAAGAACGTAGGCATCGCGTGTCTTATCCGACGGTCCGAATCGTTCGCTGGCAAATCGTCTTTGCAGCTCGGGCGGCAACAGCGCATCGGCAACATCATCACGGATTCCACTATCTAGGTCCTCCCCGTCATCTTCAGCTGGAGCATTGTCGTCTAACGACGGCGCCTTGTTGCGCCCCATCAGAACGGGAACCAAGTCTGGCCCATCGGCGGTTTCGCGGACATCGAGCGCAAAGCTGCCAGCCTGATAGATTGTCAGCGACCCAAGGAAGCCATCCGCTCTGACCTCCGATCCTGTGACCTCCCTCAGAGCAACCTGCACAGGTTGCCACTTCGTGATACGAGTTTCGATGTCGCAGCCGACGCTTTCATTGAAGCCATCTATCGCCTCGAGTAGCTCGAACAACGAAGAAGACAGCCGAGAAGTCCTATCCCCGACCTGAACAAACGCTCCAACCCGCTTGGCTGAAACCGGCCGGGTATGCTCGTCAAACCACCGCGCTCGAATGGTGCCGTCCGGCGTGTCAACACGTCCGTCAAAGGACAATGTGACCGACAAAAGGGACAGTGCAGGCACATTCAACTGATCGGCTATCGACGTCGGCAGCTTAGCGACTGCCGCATGTGGCAACAGGACACAATCGTCCTCCGTCCGCCCGTCCTGACTTTGAACAGCTCCCAACAATACTCGGGCTGCAACGCCAGCGCGGCCCGGCTCGCCGAGCCAATCACACACGGGAACTGCCACCGACTTCAAAAGTCGCCGACGTCTTGCTTCGATGCGGACGAGATCAGGGTGTAAAGAACAGACAAATCTGGGCGCCACTACTTCACCTGATACTCGCTAAGAGGAATACGAACGCCAGTCATCTGATGTAGCTTCCCCGCAACTTTGGATTGCCACGCATAAAACTCGGCACCACTGTGGGTGATCGCAAAGACTGGCACTGACAGGCTAGGTGACTCGCCGTTTGGAGAACGAAGAGCCGCAGGATGGTATGTGCTCAAGTGCAGAGTAGGTGCACCAGGCGCTTCAGAGTCGCTCCATATGATACACCTACCGTTGTGGCTCCATTCCGCAACAACGCCACGCCCGATGCGAAGCAAGAGAACAGCGTGGCCTCTATCGACGGTGCCTCCGTCAAACGTCGCAAAGGAAATATCCTTGCCAAAGGAGCGACGTGCTGCATCAGCCCCAAGAGGTCCGAATACAACCCATGCATCGGAGATGAGCCCCCGATCATAAACTGCTCCCCAGAATGCTCGACGATGCTTCCACATTCTCGCAACGGCAGTTCGGTCGACGACCTCTAAGAACTGCCTCAGTGATTGCATTGTTAGCCAGCGACGAACAATGGCTGCCGCCTCGCGCATCCGCGCCCACTTGGCTGGCTGCGATCGTGGATCGCCGAACAGGCGGAGCAGAACTGCCAAGAACTTGTCTGTGACATCCTCGTCTGGGGTAGAGTTGCCAAACGGAAACAGCAACGCTTCCGCAACTAGCGGTCCATGCTCTTGAAACAACAACTCACGTACATCCCGCAACGCAAATGTCTTGACCCATTGCAACCGGACGTCGTGGCGCAGTTCCTTACCATCTCTTAGCTGCTCCAATGCCGTGGCGATGCAGAACTTCGTAAATCCTGACTGCGCATTCACGGCACCCAGTCCATAGGAAGTAAGCACCGCCGCCGGTGAGATATTGCGCTGGACAGCCATCCGCGCCAAGTTTTGTGGTCCCTCCACAACATGGAACAGATTGAGATCGTTCTGGAGAGATGCCCATGGCTTTCCCATGCCGGCAGCTAGGCGCATCAAGACAGCAGATATCTCGGCTATACGGGACCGATCGGGTGCGTAACTCGCCAGGTAGGAAGAGGCCAGCGCCCGAAACGGCTGTCTTCTTCCTGAGGCCTCCGTGGCGCTTACCAACGACGTGACCGTCGCACCGTCTGATGCGAGCGCTGGTACCGTTTCCCACAGGCACCAAGCTGCATCGCGCGCTTCGCGGCGCGTTAACTCGCAGGTAGAAATCACCTTGTCCAAAATTTCGTTGGCAACAAGATTGTAGTTCTTGGTGGCCTTCGGTGAATCAGCCCCCGATGCCACTGATCCGATCTTATCCGCCTCACGGGCGATACGGGTGGTGGCTGGAATTGACAATGCAGGCCGAAAGACCGTTCGCAAGGCTCGTACCGAAGCCTTCAAACCACTCACTTCCGGCCTCCGCTCGCCGTCACAAGGCGATCAATTTCCACCTTCATTGAGTCGGTCAAATTGATGATTTGCTTAAGGCGTTGCTTGGAATCGACCTCCATGACAAAGCGGAGATCAATTCGACGGTTCCTGGCCCAGGCCTCACGGTTCTCGTCCGGATCAATGGGGCGAGTAGAGGCATAGCCCGAAACCGACAAGATCTCCTCATTGCGCGTGTTCCGCAATGCACGCAGACTCGGCGCAAAGTTGACGATCTCACGATAAGTATTTACCGATCGCTCCACCGAGAGCTGCCAATTGTAACGATCGTCGCCTCCCTTCGCTCCCGTCGAGTCTGTGTGTCCCTCGATAAAGACGGTTTCGACGCTCGATTCTAGCCCGGTGCGACACTGATTCTGTCCTGCGCCACTCTGACACGCCACGTAATTCGGAATCACTTTTTCAAGCACGCGCGCAATTCGATCGACATTGAGTTTGGCTCTATCCAGAAGAACTGACTGGCTTGCATCGAACCGAACGGCATCCTCCGTGAGACGCAAAACTCCGTTTGCCTCATCAATCTGGACATCCATGCCGTCCCGCTTGAGTTCAGATCTTAGGGTCATCAGGAGTTTCCGGCGCGTCTCCTGGCTTCGGTCCATGGCCGCAATCTCTGCCGTCACGTCCTTCTGAAGATCATCAAGCTTGCGTGCAATTTCCCGCGCAACATCGATGGCGTTGTCTTGGACATCGGTCTTGGTCCTAAAATCAAGAGCGAAAATCATGAGCATGATGATAAAGATGAACAGCACGCCGACCATCATATCGGTCATGGAGACGAAGTAATTCTCGCCCTCTTCAGCCTCCGAAGCACTTTCGTTCGCGATCATGAGTTAGTCCTCAGGCTCGGGCAGGCAGACGAAGCGCGTCTTTCAACTCCGAAACCGACTCACCGAGCTCTTCGGTATTGCTCTTCAGCTCTTCCAGGAATGGGTTTAGCCGCGAAATTGCGGTTGCAAAGCTTTCGTCGACCTTTGACGCATAAGAGACGAGTTGCTCACCTTGCATGGTGACGGCTCTTGAAAGATCGTCGATTGCACTTCCGAGCTCTTCATCGACGCGCTCGAACTTTTCGGAATAGCCAGCCCAGACAGTAGAAAGCTGGCCAATATGCTCCCCTAGCGTCCCTGCAAACTCTGCCGCTGATCGCTGCCCAGCCTCGAAACTGGCAACCGAACGTGTCACTGAATCAGCGAGCTTGGCGTTGGAATCCACGACACTTGCCGAGATCCGTTCGCTCGCGCCCAACACAACGGTGGTCAAGCTCTGGGTTGCACCGGCGATCCTCTCGCCTGATTGCAACAGCGGAGCCGAGGCAGAGCGAACATCTTGAGCCGTCGCGCCGAAAGCATCGGCTGCCAACCGGGTTTGACTTGTGGCGTCCCTCAAAGCTGTGACCTGAGATGTCATACCAGTCTCGACATTGCGGACTGTACTAGCGAAGGCCTCAAGCTCACTTCGAATTGACTGCATTGCCGCCGCGAGACCTTCCTTCAATGCATTGGCTGCCCCGCTCGATGCTGCCGCGACTGCACTCACCGCATTGACCTGCGCAGAGCCGACCATTGCATCGGTCTCGCTCAATCGTCTCGACATGTCCTGTTGGTAAGAATCGAGCCCACCACGGAAATTCTCAACCTGACCCTCGAGTTTAGCCATGACGCGAACCATAGCCTCTTCGATCTTCCCGGATGCACCCGATGCGGCTTGCCCCAGCTGTTCGTCCACTTTATGATTGGCTCGCTCGAACGCCTCGCGTAGCGCTCCTACGACGTCCATGAGCGCCTTTCGGCTCTGCTCAGAGGTTTCGGTCATCCGTCCACCAGCATCCGACACCAGACGATTCAGGTTTTCGGCGGCCTCCGTCATCCGGCGCCCGAAGTCCTCTCCCGTCCGGCCAATTCCGCCTTGCGCTTCAACCAGCGCGCCTTGCATGGTCTGAAGCGTCTTGGTCAATTCCCGAAGTTCGTCGCCGGCCCCGACCTGAAGTGTCTTACTGAACTCCTTGATAAGACCAGAGACACCGCTTTGGCTCGAGTCCGAAAGCCTCTCCATTGCGTCGTCGATACTGGCCGCGACGGGAGCCATTGCGGTCGTAAGTGCCGATTGAATCTGCGGTGAAATCTTTTCCCCCATGCGGGCAAAGAAGTCCGCACTGTTGATCTGCTTCAATTCGCTAAGCTGAGAGCTGAGAGTTTCGTTCATATCCCATGCGATTGACTGAGATGACACAATCCGCACGCGTTGCTCGATCTGATGATTGAACCGATCAAAAGCAGCCTCGATCCAAACAACGTAGAACCGAAATAGGATTGACAGTGCGATCGACGAACCTAATCCAGCTATTGACGTCATGAATTTGAAAGTCGCTACTTGCAATAGCTGACGGGTGGCTGTTTGCATTCCGTTTGCATCGCTACTACTGACTGCCGCCGATGCCTGCTGAAGCGCTAGAACCAACCCGATGAACGTAAGAAGCAGACCGACGCCGACGAAATAGCCGGGTATGCTGCCCATCATCTTTAATCCAGCAAGCCGCTCTCTCGCAGCACCAAAGTTCAAGAGGCTACCAGGACGAACCGTGGCATGGATGACTTTTGCTTCCGGTATTCGGACCATCGTTTGGTCAAAGACCCTCCAAGCGCCCCCAAGCAGAGGGTGCCTCGAAAGGCGCTGGTCGATTGCATCGAAATTCTCGGAGAATTGCGCGGAGTTTCGCGTGCTCTTGATCCGCCGAGTCGCATCAGAAATTGCCAGGGAAATAAGCAACACGTGCATAACTAGGTATGCAACTGACAGCCCTAGGGCGATCACCCCTATCAAAATGGCCAGAGCAAAGGCGAACTCATGCGAGCTCAGCCCCTCAACGTGTCCGGTGGATACTGCAACTCGGAGAGTGTTCTGGACGAGAGAGAGGTCTAGAAGCGAAAGCGTAACCGAACCAGCATATACCGTCGCCCCGACGATACCCCAGAACAAGACGAGACGAATCACCCCGTTCCAAAGAACGCGCGAAGAAAAGAGTCCCATTTATAGACTGCCCAGCGTGAATGCCCGACAATCTTTTGACCTCATTTCTCAGGGCGGTGCAATCGCACAGTTGCATGGCCCGACAATCTCTAGGGACGAGATCAAGGAAGAGGACACTCGGCACTTTGATCCATGGCGCGACGCGCCGCAGTGACGGACGCATGTGTTGTTTCGCCTCATCCGCCATCAATCATCGGTCTAAGCATCCACCCTGTCGGTGGCCGGAAACAGCCTCGCCCTTTGTTCGGCAGGTGTGGGGTTCAGATACTTCATGAGCACTGCCACCGTCTTGTGGCCGCTCTGCCGCATCAGCGTTTTCAGGTCGGCTCCCCTCGCCGCCATCCTCGACAAGGCCTCGTGCCGTAGGTCGTGAATCCTCAAATCCTGACACCCTGCACTGACCCTGATCTCATTCCGCCAGGCGTCTTTCGCGACCCAGGCCGTGAAGCGGAAGACCTTGCTGTCGGCAGGCTCCCCGTCCGTCAATTCGAGCAGACCGGCGTAGGCTCGATCCGAAAGCGCAACGTGCCGCGCGCTGCCGTTCTTCGAGTCAGGAATGTGGACAAATCCGTACTCCCGTCGGATCCAGGCGCATTCGATTGAGACTGCCTCTCCAAGCCGCATTCCAGTGTCGAGGAGCAGCGGAAAGAGTGCGCGCCACTGCCGACGGGTCGGGTCGACCGTAAGCCCCTCAATGGCTGTCATGATGGCCTCTTCCTCGCCCTCGAAGAGCCGCCGTTCACGGTGCCCGGTTGGCTGCGGCACCCCTCGTCGGCGCTTGCGAAGGGAAGCGATCGGATTGGCAATGTCGACGGACTTCTCGTGGATCAGCCACTCGTAGACGGCCGAGATGGTATTGAGATTGTTCCTGATCGTGGATGCCGACTTTCCGGCCTCGCTACGGGCATCGCGGAAGTCGACGAAGTCGGACACAGTCAGATCCCGAATGCGCTTCTGGGCGAAGTCCTGCCGGGCGAGCATCTGTAGCATCGCAGCTTCCTGTGATGCTCCCTTCTTCTCGGGCGTGACCTTGATCCGGTAGTCATCCAGCGCCTCGGCAAAGCGCTTCTCAGGCCACCCAAGCGGCCCATAGGCTTTGGGTTCGAGCCGAGGATCCCGCCAGTTGCCGAGCTTCATGGCCGTCTCGGTCGAGCTCAGCCAGAGCTTTGCAGCGTCCTTCTTTGCAAACGTTTGACTGATCGATTTCGAGGCTGCCGGCCCCTGAAAAGTGTCCGGCAAGCGCGCCGTAGCGGTCCAATTCTTCCCGCGCTTGATCAAGGTCGACATAGCGTTTTCGGGGCTCCGCTTCACAACAATACAGCAACAAGGTACCGGAAAGATGCTAAAGGCGCTTTGAAATCAATGTAAAGACCGGTCCAAAGACCGGCGTGCCCGCAAGGTTGACCATAGCTTAACGGGGTCATCGAAAAAGCCAGCCGGCAAATTGCCGCTTGGCGAACTCGATTACCTGCTGGAATCACCCGACGACCGTGCGGGCGCCCTCGGCTTCGGCCTCAACACCGAACCACCCGCGCCCAAGCGCCAATTCAACCAGACGATCGATCTCGAGAAGCTGCAAGCCTTGGCGGACGCTCTGGTCAAGGACGAGTTGCCGAACGATCCGCAGACGCAGCAAGTGCAGGATTTGATGCTGCTCGGCACCTCGATGGGCGGCGCACGGCCAAAGGCCGTCGTACAAGCCGACGGCGCACTCTGGGTGGCGAAATTCAACCGAGCCGACGATAGCTGGAACAACACACGGGTCGAGTATGCGATGCTGCGACTCGCACGCGAATGCGGGCTCGCCACAGCCGAAAGCCGGATCGAGACCGTGGGCGGCAAGGATGTTCTTCTCGTCAAGCGCTTCGACCGTGAGACGACAAACAAGGGCTACACGCGGGCGCGCATGGTCAGCGGCCTGACCATTCTGCGCGCCGACGAAGCGCCGGAGGCACGACAGAACTCGTCTTATCCCGTTCTGGTCGAAGAACTGCGCCGGATCGTCGAGGATCCCAAGAAGGACGCCAAAGAACTCTTCCGCCGCGTCTGCTTCAACGCGTTGATCTCCAACACCGATGATCATCCACGCAATCACGCCATCATCGCCAAGGAGAAGAGCTGGAAGCTGTCTCCGGCCTACGACCTCACGCCCTCGACACCCGTCAGCCTGGAACGCCGTGACCTCGCACTAGATTGCGGCGATCAGGGCCGCTACGCCAACGCCAAGAACATCCTCTCGCAGCACGCACGGTTCTTGCTCGATCGCCCGGAAGCCGAGACGATCGTCAACGACATGAAGGCTCAGGTGGAAGGGAGGTGGTACGACACAATGCGCGCCCAAGGCGTTTCAGAACAGGACGCCGAAAGAATTCGCAATGCTTTCGTTTATCCAGGGTTCTCGATTTGAAACGGCGCACTCCTGCTTGCAGAAGTTGATCTGCCCTTTCGAACCAGCAAGGAAGACGACGCCTATTGCAGCCACCGACGACCTCTCCATCACCAACGACAGGAAAAGCGAACCGACGGATAATAATCGCAACCGGCTATAAGCAGGGACGTGGAATGCGATCACTCCGCTATCCCTGCGCACTCACCTCGTTACCGTCAGCTGATTAACCCGATAAATACCCCGTCGCATAAGCAGTCTGGATCCGCTCGCCGAAGCCTACAACGTCAACCAAATACATTGGTTAGTGGTCGCCCAATACTCCCACCTGAATCCACTTAATTATCACTTCAGCCAACTCACTCTCCACTCCCCCGAACACATGACCGGCCTCTGGAATGCGCACCACCTCACTTCTTGGGAGCCACTTCCGGAAATTCGCCACCGACTCAGTCAGCCCACCTATCGAAATCTGATCTCCACCGCCCTGCACTATCAGGGCCCGATTTCCAATAGCTTGACCAACTCGCGACCATGCCGAAAATACCCGGCCATTGATCAATTCATTCAAAGACCGGCGGCAAATCGGAATTGAATATTCAGCCCCCCCAACCGATATACCGAACAGATCGAATAAGACGGCCTCTGAGCCGCAATCTCTTGCAACCCGAGGGTCCCGCCCGCGACGCCACTCCTTATACAGCCACGAACTATCCGACGGCCCAAGGAATATCGCATCATTCGTTGCACTGCTTCTAACAAGATACTCTCTTAGAATATTCGTTCCAAAGCTATGCCCCTGAACCACCAGCTTATTGCACCTCTGTCCCAGAAAAGAAACCGCCGCATCCAAATCGAGTAAAGCCAACTCCGGATTACTAATCGACGCCCCATGATAGGCCGCACCTGCTTCACTGTACTCTTCCACCACGTACCCGCTGAGCCGATGATTTATAGATGCAAATGCGACGCCGCTCTCTGGAAATCGTCCGTGCATATGCCGCACGAATCTATTCTTAATGAAATCCCCTCCAAAACCATGAGAGTGCAATACGACAACGTCACACGTAAGCAAATCGCCAGAAATGAGCCCATGCACGACATGTCCGTCATTAGCTATGCACTCAAAATACTCCATCGCGCTTTCCCACTAAGCCATAAACCACCACTGACGAAACTCGATGCAGCGCAAACTACTGTCAAACTTGATCACAAACACACCGTCTAGGTGGCACGACTTCCCGTCGCCCGGAGTGCGAAAGTCGTTCCTCCAATGAACGCATGCTGTATTTCCGTCCACCGCCACTACTTCAAAGTCAAAAGTGATATCCTCCAAATTGACAATATCCTGCCAGTAGCTCCTATATTCCGATTGCGTCGTCCCCGCGTGGAAGGGCCGTTCGTAATATCTCTCGGTTGCCTCAAAAAGCCGCAACGCACCTTCTACGTCCTTCGTCGTCCACGCAGCCTTTAACTGCTCTAGCCACGCCACAACAGCATCTTTGGTAAGCATCAGACCTCTCACATCCCAGTTCCAAAAACCTCAGCACTTTTGCCAAATAAACTGCTTCGCACGCCCACTGTATGGCCCCTCCCTAGGCAACTCAAACGATCGCCTCAAGGTCAGCGACGGGCAGTATGAACCGGACAACATTCCCCATGGCCTCCCATAATACCAACGACATCCCGGCGGAGTCACCCTCTTCGCGAGTTCGCAGAGCGCCATAAACCGCCGCCCCGGCAGCCGCACCTCCAGCCTGCGATAAATCTCAGAAGTATCAATCATTTCATTTTCAAGCTGAAGCTCTGAGCAAAAGATTGCTTCGCAGGAGAAGCGATTTGCCGATTGGAGATTAATCGGGCTATCCGCGTAGTACGCCTCAATATGCTCAATTGATATCAGCTTCCTCTCGTTCGTCAGCACCTTATCAATAAACCACCCGCCGCGAGAAAGCGAACCGTCTATCAACTCGTAGAATCTGGCGCGATCACAGTACGCAACATTACCTGATGTAAGATCGGACAGAACGAGAGAAAACATCGCTTCGTATGATCCAAGAACATCAATCCAATCACCACAAACAAACACTTCTTCATTTCGAAAAATTCTCATGTGATTCATGCGCTCATGAAATTCCTGATTCTTGTCGATTACAAACACATTACGAAACCCGCAATCGCAGAGAAGATCTCGAAATTCCGGCGTGCTGCCTAGCACCGCAACAGGAGACTCTTTACTCAACGATAGCGCAATCTTTCGGATTCTGACGAGTTCATTCCGATCAGGGCGAGATGGCGGTAATACCAAATTCCAGTCGTGTATCGCGTTCCACATCTCTACTCTGCCAAACGATCTAATGACGGCCACTCTGCTAAGGCGTCTTCCACCGAGGCGCCATCGTGAACGATAGCCGATAACGCACTGATCATTGCAGCGCGCTCCCATCGGGAGAATACATTACGCCCAAAGCTTATTCCCATTGCACCAGCGTCGATCGATTCCTTCGCAACCTTCAACGCCACAGCCGATCCCACAACCGGACCACCCGCCACCACAACGGGCACAGGATATGCAGCCTCAACAACGCGCCTAAACGTGTCGGGAACGCCGGTATACTGCGTTTTGACTATATCTGCTCCCAATTCCATACCAATACGAGCACAATGAGCCACTATCCGCCCATACTCATCGGGCGACTTATCTTTGGTCAGATCGTAATTGTCATCCTGACCCGCCATCTCGCGCCGCGGATAGACAATGACGAGAAATGGCATCTGATTAGCCCTGCATGCTTCAGCAATCAGGCCGGCCTGCTGAATCATCTCTCCTTCGTAGCGGCTTGAGACGTTGATATGCGCCGCGACACAATCCGCTCCAAGAATCTGGGCGTCTTTCACCGATCCCACCACACGCTTGCGCGTGTGTTCACGCTGACTGGTACTCGCCGTCAGATTCACAATCCATCCCACTTCACCGAGCGCAGCTCCACACTGCCGGTAGATGCCGCTAAACGCTAGCACTGCATTCGGCCTGCCATCGGCGATGTCGCGTATCGCATTGGCAGCCGATTGCAATCCGGCGACCGGCCCAAAAATCATTCCATCATCTACAGGAACGATTACCGTACGTTTCGACTTCGCATCAAAGAGCCGTCCCAGCCGACGCGCATGTCCCGTGACCACCGCAAACTTTCCTCTTCACTTCAAGATGTTCGCTGCGCCGCGAATTATGGCCAGCACGCCGACAACCCTCCATCGATCACCAACGAACTGCCGGCGCAACAGCTCGCGAGATCTGACGTTAAGTAACGGACCGCTTCGGCGACTTCCTGGGGGGTTATGAGACGGCGAATTGGAAGTCCGCTCCCAACGCTCGCTAGATATGATTCCGTGTCTCTGAATCTTCCTTGGGAGACAGCGATTGACGCCATGGATTGGAGCATAGTCGTATTCACTGGACCCGCGCACACTTCATTGACCGTGACGCCAAATGCAGCAAGCTCAACGGACAGTGACTGGGTTAGCGCTCGCAGTCCAAATTTGCTGATACTATAACTTGCACGATTTAACCCGGCTCTAAGTCCAAATATCGAGTTTATATTGACTATCCTGCCCCACCTATGATGCATCATATGCGCCGAAAACGCTCTTGCGAGAGTAGCCGAGACCAGAACATTCACTTTCATAGTATCTTCTAGCTCGGACTCCTTCAAATCCAGAGATGAACCTCCGGAGAGATTGATAGCGGCGTTGTGGACGAATATATCGCAATTCTCGATTGGAGGTGCCCAGTCAGACAGAAAATCAATTTGATGACCAATTGCACCCGTCGCGCGACGAAGTTCGGACGCCTCTTCGCCGTTGCGGTGATACTGGAAATGAACTCTATGTCCTGCATTCACAAGGGTATGGACTATCGCGGAGCCGATCGCGCTTGTACCGCCAGTGACAAATGCCACTTTCATTCGTCTTGCCCTCGACCGGCTGAGGTTTCGTCTAGGTTCATCCCAGCACTAGAGCCGACCATCTTGGGAGGCACGCCCCCTTGAACGGCGTTGCTTAGCCCAGGCACACCGCACGGCGCGCGATCATCTGTTCCCAGGAGATCGTTTATGTCTATAGAAACGCTCGGTACCGCCAAGTGCTTCGCCGACGGCGATGCCCAACATGCTTCGAAGCAATCAGTAAACCGCTTTAGTTCGCTTTTGTTTTTGGAGTAGCTACCGACGATCTTATCCCGATGATTTACGTAACCCTTGTACAAGTATCTATCACCGTAAATTCCAAAATCGTTTGTAAGATATTGCAGCCCAAAATCATCGAGGATACGGTCAAACGCCTCGCGGCTGATCAATTTGTAGTCGTAATGCTCCACATTGGCATGAAATGCGACCAGTGTCTTTGTCTGGTCTGCCTTTAGTTCGTCGTCGTTTGCATACACCATGAGCCGCTTGACTTTGGAGATCTTGCGACTTTGAACGAGCTCGTAACCTTGTCGAAAGTAGCGCTTCGAATGCAAATCAAAGAAGAAGCTATTGTCAGAACAATAGTGAAGGGCTCGAAATACATCATTCGGCCTTCCCTCGAAGGCAGAGTATAGGAGCTCCGATGTTACCTGAAACATGGTTTCATCTATGCGAATCTCCTGCTTTGTGGTTGCGTCGACGAGCAAACTGTCCAACTGATCGAATTTTCTCGCAAAGAACCGTACAAACAAATCCGACTGACCAAAGCTGTTCTCACACACCTTGTGGAACATTCGCCGGATTTCATACATACGAGCATCGATCTCGTCACGCGCTTCCCAGATCTTGTGATCAGATCGTATTTTGCTCACGATTGTACGGATTATTAGGGTCAGCTCAGCCAACGTCAAAGCGAGAAAGGTTAGTATAGAAAATATAACGCTTTCCGCAGCTGAGAAGAGCGTGGGATTGAGTGCATTGATCAGAATTGGCGTTAGCGCCGACAACATGATGTTTATGAATAGTAACACTCTGACGTCAGCCATTTCTTCAAATCGTTTCGCAGTCTCTTTGGTTGAGATGTCATCATCTGCCATAGGCTAACTCCTGCACTCCGACTTCCTAAGACAAAGAGCGGCGCACAACTTCGGACAGGATCATCAGACCGTCAGACAATTGGGCACTGTCCATGCAAAGAGGAGGAAGCAGTTTAATAGCACAGCTAGCTGCTCCACTCGTTTCAACAAGGAGGCCGGCCTGAAATGCATAGTCACAAATCGTCTTTGGTAGGTCGGATACACCTGTGTGTAGTCCGCGAATGAGACCCACTCCCTTTTTTGTGAACATCGCTTGCGGAAGCGACTCCGCGACATTTTCCAGCCAATCATCGATGATCTCGATGTTTCGCTCCACGCGATCGAGAAAATCTCTGTCTGTCCAGTAGTCGGTTGCTGCTGTCGCAGTTACAAACGCATGATTGTTGCCCCGGAAAGTTCCGCTTATCTCTCCTGGCTCCCAAATGTCTATTTCTGGACGAATTAGCACTAGAGACATCGGCAATCCGAATCCACTTATCGATTTGGAAAGACAGATGATATCAGGCTCGATACCTTGACTTTCAAAGCTGAAGAATTTCCCAGTCCGGCCGCACCCAGCTTGAATATCGTCAATGATAAGCAAGCTGCCTACTTTTCGCGCCAGATCGGCCAGATCGTGCAACCAAGCTTGCTTTGCAACACTAAGACCGCCCTCCGATTGGACCGTCTCAACAATGAACGCCGCCGGCGGCACAAAACCGCTACCTGGATCGCTAAGAAGCTTTGCTATCAAGGGAATGGTGTTTTGTTCTGCACCGAGATAGCCGTCGTATGGGTAGCGATCAACGTTCTCAAGTGAGATGCCAGCGCTTCTTCGTTTGTCAAGCGAAGCGGTCCCCGCGAGGGAGCCCAGACTTGTACCATGGTAGGCGTTAGTGAAGGCAGCAACGTTTGACCTGCCTGTTACTTTGCGAGCCAGCTTCAACGCGGTTTCTATTGCGTCCGTTCCTGTTGGGCCCGTGAATACGCACCTAAAACGCATATTTCTTGGCCGAAGTATCTTGTTCGTAAATGCGCTTATGAATTCTTGTCGTGCGGAGGTTCGCATATCGAGCGAATGTGCAATTCCATCACGCTCTATATAGTCGATCAACGCCTTCTTCAGCGCTGGGGGATTATGTCCGTAGTTGAGAGCGCCGGCTCCGGAGAAGAAATCGATGTAGCTTCGTCCTGCTATATCTGTAAGCAGAGCACCTGACCCGGACACGAAAATTGTCGGAAATCGCCGTGAGTACCAACGGACGTCCGATTCCAAATCGAATTCAAAGTTCGTTTCGGTCAGCCTCGTTCTCCAAAGCTACCAAGTACGGTTCTCGTATTACTACCAATAGTGGAAAGACATTCAAGCGTTTCGCCAAGCGAGCGAATACGACTATTTGTGTAGCCAACAGGCCGCTTGAGCGGCTTTGGTGCCCCTTCGATTTTTCGGTTTGGGCCGCAGTCTGGAGCCCCGTGGTCCATCGACGTTGATTGGCTAGAAGATCAGAGACGGTTTTACCGCCACTGCCGTCGGATCGACCCTTGTCGCCAGTAACTTAGGTCGCATCTACGTAAACATTCGTGCCCGGAAATCGCTGTGCCCTCTGCTCAGCGGGGCGGATTCAGATACCTCATGATTACCCCTACAATCTTATGCTCGCTCTGCCGCATGAGCGTCTCAATTTCGCGCCTCGCGCCGCTATCCTCGACGACGCTTCGTGCCGACCATCGTGACTCGTGAGGTCCTGATCCTGCATTGATCCGATCTCTTTCCGTCAGCCGTCTTTGGCAACCCAGGCTGTGAACCGGAATATCTGGCGGTCGGCGAGTTCTTCATCCGTCAGGTCGAGGAGGCCGGCGTAGGCTCGATCCGAACGCGCGACGTGGCGGTACAGCCCGTGTTTGAGTCTAGAACCAATACTTTTTCCGTACTCTCGTAGGATCTCGGCGCGTTCGAACCAGACGGCCTTTCTAAGCCGCATTGCGGTATCGAGAAGCAGCTGTAAGAGTGCGCGCCATTTCTGCGCACCGGATCAACGGACAGCTTTTCAATTGGCTGCTTTAAAGCCCATTTTCGCCCTCGAGGAGTTGTCGCTCACGGGCACGCCTCGTCGGCGCGCTTCCGAAGCGATGCAATGGGATTGGCGATGTCGACAGCCTTCTTATGGATCAGCCATTCGTAGACGGCCGAGATATTTTTGAGGTTGTTCCTGATCGTAGAGACTGAGTACCGGCCTGATCGCGTGCATCGTGCGCGAAGTTGGTAGCATCAAATCTCTAGTGCGGGCGAAATGCACCCGTGCCGGCCTTTGGAGCATTGCTAACTACTGCAATGCCCCTTCTTCTCGGGCGTTACCTTGATCTCGTGGTCATCCAATGACTCCGAAGTGCTGCTCGGGCCTGTCAAGGGGTCAGTAGGCCTTGGTTCGAGCCGTGGGCGCCAATTGCCGAGTTGGATGGCCGTCTTCGTCGAACTCAGGCGGAGCATTTGGTATCCTACTATGAGGACGTTGGCTGATCGATTTCGAGGCTGCCGGCCGTGAAACCTGTCCGGCAGCCCGCCATTTTTCTCCGTATTTCCTCGCGTCCTAATCACGCAGGAGATTGCGTTTTTCGCTCCAGGCTGCAACAATGCTGCAACGGTGACGCCAAAATGCCAAAAACTTCAATTTAATCAACGTTAGACACCGGTCTTGAAAACCGGCGTGCCCGCAAGGGTACCGTGGGTTCGAATCCCACCCCTTCCGCCATAAACCGTTGATTGTATTTCGCAAAATCTGTTGACGAGCGAACGCGCCGCCGCTGGTGAGCATCAAGCGGCCGGGCGGATCGTGGCCCGGCCTTTCAGCATTCCAGAACCTCGATCGTCGGCGTCGCGGCCGATGATCGGTCGAGCAAGCTGGCTCCCGCCCGGAAAGATCCCGCTCGCCAACGCCGATATCGGCGGCGCCGAAGCGCCGCCGATTGCCGAAATGTCTTTGATACGATGTCGCTCAGGCGCTGTGGCTGACGACGGTGCTGTAGATCCGCTCGAGCAGCGACAGCGCGCCGCGATAGCCGACGTAGCTGCGCGACAGCACCACCTCGTAGGAGGCCGGGAAACCGACTTCGATCAGCGAGCCCTTCATCTCCTTGACTAGATCGCGTTCCCAGGTCGTGCCGAAGATGATCGGCGGCTTGTGGCCGAAACCCGCATTCCGGATCGCATCGTGGATCAGATAGCTGTCCTCGGCGAACTCGATTTCGACCGAGACGTCATGGTCGATGGCACGGAACTGCTCGCGAATGGCTTCGCGGTGTTCGACCGGCGGATCCTCGGTGACGATCTGCTTGGCCGGGATCAGGCCGAGCTGGGTCACCAGAAACTTCGTCAGCGCCAGATTATAGGCGCTGTCACCGATCACCGCGAACCGCGCCGGCAGCCCCCACCAATATTCCGAATAGAAATCCGTGAAGCCGTCGATGTAGTTGTAGTAGCGCGTCTCCTCGCGGGCGATCACCTGTTCGACCGGCCCGGCCGCCAGACCTGCGAATTCGGCGACCTTGCGCAGGAACTCGCCGCTCTGCCGTGCACCGATCGGCAGAACCGGGATGTGCAGATAAGGCTGGTCGTAACGCTCCTCCAGCAGCTGCGCGGTGGCGAGGCCGAGCCACGGCGACAGCACCAGGTTGAACTGCGCGCGCGGAATGTTGCGCCACTCGCTGAGCCCCGCCGAATCCGGACCGAACAACACGTTGACCTTCAGGCCGATACTCTCAAGCAGCCGCTTGATCTCTTCCAGATCGCCGCGCCAGAACGTGTTTTGATACGGCAGCAGCGACCATAGATTGACCAGGCCCTGCTCGCGCACGCCGTCCCACGGGCCGAGATACTGCTCGATGATTGCCTGCGTCACGGCTTCATGACCGGTGAAATTGTTGCCGCGGAAGCCGCCGGTTTCGGCATAGACGATCGGCACACCCTTCTTCTGGAAATCGCGCACCACGGAGCCGACATCGTCGCCGACAAGATCGGGGATGCACCCGGTCAGCACCACGAACAGATCGGCGTCGAGCACGAGCTGGGTCGATTCGATCAGTTCGCGCAGCCGGTCGGCGCCGCCGAAGATCACTTCGCGCTGCGACGCGTTGGTCGACGGCACCACCGGGCCGCCGCCATAACCCGAGCCCTGGAAGCCATTGTAGAACGCGAGGTTCATGTATTGCTTGTCGGCGCAGCCGGGGCCGCAATGGGTGATCGGCACCACCCGCGGGATCGCGGCGGCGCTCTGCATCGCGCCGATCGCGCAGACGTAACGCACCAGTTCGATCGGGCCGGATTTGTCGGCGTCCGGCGTGATCTCGGTCGGGCGCGATTTGAGGGCAAGGATGGCCATTTCGGAGTCCTCTAGGCGACGGCGGCGCGGGAGAGCGCGAACGGATCCGGCTGAGCCAGCCAGGATTGCTTGTAGGGAAGGCTGACGCGCTTCGCGATGTCCTGGTGGAATTTGCGGTGCTGCAGCGCCGCCAGGATCGACTCGCCGAGATTGACCATGCCCTGATAGCCGAGCGCATGGTGCTCATCGCCGAGCGGGATCGCCGGAATGCCGAGACGCGCCGCGAGCGGCGCGAGGCCGTTGTGGCGGATGATGATGAAGTCCGGCTTCACCCGCTGCAGCAGATTGTAGAACTGATATTGCTGCCGGTTGCCGACGGTGAAATGCCTCACATCGCCGTAGTTCTCGACCAGATGGCCGAGCGAATCCTGCCGCGGATCCTCGCTGTCGTAGACGGGGTCGTGGTGAAACACGAGCGAGCCGTCGACCTCGACGCCGATCTCGCGCAGCACGCCGATCAGCCCATGCGAATAGGCCGAGCCGGTCGCGACATAGCCCTTGAGGCCCTTCAGCTTCGGACGCAGCTCGTCGAGCAGCGGCTTCACCCGCGCATGCTCGCGGGCGATGTAGTCCTCGGCCTGCGCCTCGCGGCCGGTGACGCGGGCGAGCTCGCGCAACCAGGCGTCGGTGCCGGGAAAGCCGTAAGGCTGCGGCGCCTTGATCTGCTCGACGCCGAATTCCTGCTCCAGCGCGGTCGCGAGATAGGTGCCGAGCGTGTAGCAGAAGCTGACGGTCGCCCTCGCCTCCGACATCTGAGCGAGCTGTTCGACGGTCGCCATGTCGACCACGTAGTTCACCCGCAGCCCGAGATCGGCCAGCATCGGGGTGAACACATCAGTGCCCCACAGATTGATGACGTTGATCAGGTCGTCCTGCCTGGTCTCCGGGTTCCTGCGCACGATCTGGCGCAGGATGCCGTGCTGGGTCGCGTCGAAGCCGGTCGACCAGTGCTTCGATTTGAAGCCCTCGCAATGCAGTGGGATGATCGGGATGCCGAATTCCGCCTCGGCGGCGCGCGCGACGCTTTCGACGTCGTCGCCGATGATGCCGCTGGCGCAGGAGGTGGCGATGAACACCGCCTTCGGCGCGTGCCGTTCGACCGCCGCGCGGATCGCGACCGCGAGCTTGTCGGCGCCGCCATAGACCATGTCGCGCTCGCGCAGATTGGTCGAGATGAAGCGGATGTTCTGCACCGGCAGGCCGCGCATCGCCAGACCGTTGCGATAGATCGAATTGTAGATCACCTGCCCGGCGCCGCAGCCGATCGGCGAATGCTGGATCAGCACCGCGTCGCGGATGTTGCCGGCCTGGCATTCCACCATCTGCTCGCTGCACACCGACCCTTGGGTGAACGGGCCTTCGAGCTCGCAGACCCGCCGCGCCTTGGAGCCGCAGCCGCCGCAATCGCCGCGCGAGAACGCCGATTCATCGGCGAGCTTCGAGGCCGTACCGTCCCAGCCAATGATGGTACCGAGCCGCTGCTCGCGGGTCTCAACAGTCGAGGTCTTGAGATTGAGGGTCATCGAGGATGCTCCGCTCGAACAAGGAAAGGCAATCGCTCGCGCCGGTCGGGCACGAACGGCGCCATTAAGCGATCTCGCGGTTGCGCTCGGCTTCCGCGCGCTCCGCCGCAACCAGATGATCGGCCCAGCGCGCCGACCATTCGCGCAATTGCTGCGGATTGAGCGGCGTCGGCACCTTGGAGTCAGCGTGCTCGGCAATGCGCCTGGCGAGCTGGCGATAGACGTCTGCCTGGGCCGATTGCGGTGCGGCCTCGATGGTCGTGCGGCCGCTCAGTTCGGCCTGAGTCACCGTCAGCGAACGAGGCACGTATTGGACGATCGGGGTATCGGTGCGGGCGGCGAAGTCGTCGATGATCTCGCGCTGGAAGTCGGTGTTAATGGAATTGGCGATGATGCCGCCGAGCAGCGCGCCGCCGGAATTCGAGAACCGTTCGATGCCGCGGAACAGATTGTTGGCGGCGTAGATCGCCATGAAGTCCGACGACGACACGGTGAAGACGTGCTCGGCGATGCCCTCGCGCACCGGCACGGCGAAGCCGCCGCACACCACGTCGCCCAGCACGTCGTAGATCACGATATCGATGTTCAGTTCCTCGAACACCCGCTGCTGCTTCAGCAGCTCGACCGCGGTGATGATGCCGCGGCCGGCGCAGCCGACGCCGGGCTGCGGGCCGCCGGCCTCGACGCAATAGATGCCGCCGAAGCCTTCGAAGATCGCCTCATAGGCATCGACCCGCCGCCGTTCGGCCAGCAGATCGAGCACCGACGGGATGTACTCGCCGCCGCGCAACGTGTTGGTGGAATCGGCCTTGGGATCGGCACCGAACTGCATCACCTTGTAGCCGGCCTCCGCCAGCGCGGCGCTGATGTTCGACGTCGTGGTCGACTTGCCGATTCCACCCTTGCCGTAGATCGCGATCTGTTTGAGTTGTCTGGCCATGTCGGCTTCTCCATTTGGACGTCGGGTGATCGGCCTCAGCCGTGTGAAAAGGTCGGCTCGGCGCTGAGGCCGTCGCCATAAAGCTCCGCGGCGTAGTCGCTGACGCCGGGGATGCCGCAGGCATCGGCGCGGCAGCGCTGGCAATGGGTGAACACGCGCAGATGCTGCTCGGCCGCGGTGCGGGCGGCGTAGCGCGCGATCATTCCGGGCGCCGGCAGGTGCGCAAAGCCGTGTTGCGGGATCAGCGGGATGATGTTGATCAGATGCGCGCCGGCCGCGGCCACGCGCGCGGCGATCGCGCCGATGTGGTGATCGTTCACCGTCGGGATCAGCACGGTGTTGATCTTGATGGTGAGGCCGAGCGCCGCGGCACGGGCGATGCCGTCGAGCTGGTTGGCGATCAGCCGCTCGGCGGCGGCAACGCCGTCGACGCGCTTGCGCTGCCAGGCGATCTTCGGCGTGATCCGCGCCTGGATCTGCGGATCGATCGAATTCACCGTCACCGTCAGCGTCGAGACGCCGACCGCGGCGATCGCGTCGATCCGTTCCGGCAGCATCAGGCCATTGGTCGACAGGCACAGCACCAGTTCGGGCCAGCGCTCGTGCACCAAGGCAAAGGTGCGCAACGCGTGCGGCGTCGCCAGCGGATCGCCCGGCCCCGCGATGCCGACCACATTGATCGTCGGACAGAGTTCGAGCGCACGCTCGACGATGTCGACCGCCTGCTCCGGCGTCAGCAACCGCGTCGCGACGCCGGGTCGCTGGTCGCGCCGATTGAAATCGCGAATGCAGAAGGCGCAATCGATATTGCAGCCTGGGCTGACCGGCAGATGCAGCCGCGCGCTGCGCGAATGCCCCTCGGCCGTGGTGCTGAAACAGGGATGGCGGCCTTCCAATGCGGGAAACGCCGGCGTGGACGCCGCCATGCGCATCGCTTGCGCCGGACAGGCACTCGCTGCCGCGGTCGTGCCTGTAATCGAGTTCGACGCACTGTCCATATGCTGTTTCGCGATTCCTTGACGATCGTTTGCAATGAGCGATCGACCGCCACACAACTAATCAAACACTATCGATACTCGTATCTCATTCATCCGAGGATTGGCTTTCATAGTGCGCGCGGATGCATGACGCGTTTTCTCCTGCAACCGCCCGCGCAACTGATCGATGCTATGATTGAGGTCTTGCGGTATGTACTTGCCGGCCGCAGCAATGCCGGCCGACGATCACGGTGCGCGTTTCGCGCCGGCGAGACTGAGGCCCGCCGATGCAACACCGACTCCGATCCAGAACGTCCCCCACCAATAGGCAGCGATCGCTGCGGGATGCGACCCACGGCACAGCGAGCGTGCGAGATCGCAGACGCCCGAGCGACCGACCAGACAGGCGGCCGCTTCCGGTGCACTGAGATAGGTGTATTGCACCACGTCCGCATAGGTCAGCCACCACCAAGCGACCGCGACCAGCAAAACGAGTGCCCCGGCGGCGAGAAGAACTTTGCCCACGCGCCTCACGACGGCCTCACGTGGCGAGGCCGAGCGTAGCCAGAATGCGCCGCCGCAGATCGATCAATTCCGGATCGTCGCGCCGCCGCGGATAGGGCTCGTCGAAGGCGAACTCCGCCTTGATCCGCGCCGGCCGCTCGCTGAACACGATGATGCGCGATGTCAGCAGCAGCGCCTCCTCGACGTCGTGGGTGACCAGCAACGCGGTGAAGCCGTTGCGTTGCCACAGCCGGACCAGCTCGGCCTGCAAAGTCAGTCGCGTCAGCGAATCCAGTTTGCCGAGCGGCTCGTCGAGCAACAGCAGCGACGGATCATTGACCAGCGCGCGCGCCAGCGAGGCACGCTGCGCCATGCCGCCGGAGAGTTGATGCGGATAGGCGCCGGCGAAGCCGCCGAGTTCAACCAGCGCCAGCGCCTCGTCGACCCGCCCACGCTGCTGCTTCAGCACCCCGCGCGCCTCGAGCCCGGTGGCGACGTTGTTCCAGACGGTGGCCCAGGGAAACAACGTCGGGTCCTGAAACACCAGATTGCGCGACGGATCAGGCCGGACCACCGCGTCGCCGTCCGCGAGGATCGCGCCGCTCGACGGCGGCTCCAGCCCCGCGATCAGCCGCAGCAAGGTCGACTTGCCGCATCCCGACGGCCCGAGCAGCGCGACGAATTCGCCGGGCGCGACGCTGAAATCGACCGCTTCGAGAACAGGAAGCACCGATCCTGACAGGTTGAACTGATGGCTGACCCCGCGGATGTCCACCGCCATGCCGGATGGCGCCACGTCCGCAATCGCGGACGCCGCAATCTCCGCCTCGACGAAAGCTGTGCCCGTCATCAGATGAACCCTTGCTGCCAGCCGAGCAGGCGATCGCGAACGACGAACAGCAGCCGGATGATGCCCGCACACAGCAACGCCATGATCAACAGCGCCGCGTAGACGTTGGCGTAGCCCGAATACGCCGTCTGGAACTGGATGTACCAGCCGAGCCCGTATTTGGCGCCGAGCATTTCGGCCACCACCAACACGGCGAACGAATAGTACAGCGCCATGAACAGGCCGACGAACACATGCGGCATCGCGGCCGGAATCGCGACGCGGCGGATGAGGTAGCGATTGTCGGCACCGAGGATACGGCCGACGTCGTAGAACGCCCGATTGACCGAGCCGACGCCGGAGGCGGTCAGGATGGCCACCGGAATGCCGGAGGCGAGCACGACGATGAAGATGCTGGCGCCGAAGGTCGTCGGAAAGAAATAGAACGTGCAGGGAATCCACGCCGTCGCCGGTACCGGGCCGATCAGCTTCAACAATGGCATGCCCCAATAGCTGAACCGCTTCGACCAGCCGAGCGCGACGCCGACAACGTAGCCGACGACGATTCCGGACAGGAAGCCGAGCGCCCACAGCCGCAGCGTATAGCCGATGCAGATCAGCAGCCGCTGGCCGTCGGTGACGTAGACATTCAGAAGCCCGTGCGGCGGCGAGAAGAACGGCTTCGGCAGCCAGCCGAACTTCGCGGTGACGAATTCCCACAGCGCCAGCCAGATCCCGATCGCGATCAGCCACGGGCCGTAGTGGATCAACACCTCGCCAACGCGCCCCAGCCTATGCGCGACCAGCGCCAGCACGACCAAAGCCGCCGCGATGCCGCCCGTGATCGCAGCGAACAGTTGTCCACTGCCCCACGGTACGACATCCGGCAGGCTCACCGTCACGACGCTCGCGGCAAACCAGGATAAGCCGGCCAACAGGCCGTCTCGCCATAGCCCTGGAAAGAGCGGGACGCGGGCCGCGATCGCGCCCTCGCCGTTCGTCTGCACCGCATCGGTCATCGCAGCGATCTCAGGCCAGCAGATTGACGGTGACGCGCTCGGCGAAGGCCGTCGGATCCGTGGAGGAATCCAGCACCTTGACCAGCTTAAGATCTTCCGAGGTCTTGCGAATCTGATCGACCAGCGGCTGCCCGATCGGATGGTTGTGCAGCACGAAGGAGCCGAGGATCTCGGTGAGCTCGGCGAGCGTCAGGCCGGCGGGCTTCAATTCGTCGAGATACCACTTCGCCGTTTCTTCGACATGACCGGCGACGTAGTCGTAAACCTCGATATTGGCCTCGGCGAGCCGGCGTACCGCATCCTTGTTGGCCTTCAGGAACGGGCCGTTGGCGCCGAGCACGCAGCAGGTGTGGCCCTCATACACGCCGGTCTGGGTGTCGGCGATCTTCACCAGATTGAATTTCTTCTCGATCGAGAACGCCCACGGATCGAGCTGCGCCGCGATGTCGGCGTCGCCGCGATTCACCGCCTCGCCGACCAGATCGAACGGCACCACCTTCCAGGTGACGTCGTTTTCCGGATCGATGCCGGCCTTCGCCAGCGTGACCTGGAACGCCACCTTCGGCGGCGACACTACGTCGTAGCTGGCAATGGTCTTGCCCTTGACGCTGGCGATGTCCTTGATGCCCGAGGCCTGCGAAGCCAGCAGCCGTTGACAGCCGCCGTGCGAGCCGACGAACAGCTTGACGTCGAAGCCCTGCTCCAGCGGCTTCAGCCAGTCGCCGATCAGCCCCGCGCCGACGTCGGCCTTGCCGGTGGCAAGCGCCTGGATCAGCGTCTGGCCGCTGGCGCCCTGAAAGAACAGTTCGACGTCGAGATTGTGCTTGGCGTAGAGCCCCTTGGCGACGCCGAACCCGAGCGGCGAGTGGCACGCCGCAACCTCGGTCCAGGCCAGCCGCACCTTCGGCGCCGGACCTGCGATCGCCGGCGAAAAGATGTTGCTGGTCACGGCGCCGGCCGACGCCACGAGGCCAGCCGCGCCGGTCGCCCTCAACAACGTGCGACGGGACACACCACTCTTGGATTTGGATCGGGACATCAGGTCCTCCTGGATCAGGATTGCGAGTTCGCCGGCGCGGTGCCAAGCGAGCGCTTGTCTTCGTCACGATGGGCATGGCCGAACCAGACGACGTAGAATGGCGAGATCCGCCGGAACATCTCAGCCGACAAAAAGCCCCCGGGCTCCGCGCCGCCGTTCGCACCTGTCGCAGAAGCGCCGGAAGTCTATCCGGTCCGAGCCTGCGAGAGGCGCACGCGACGGCAACACAAGCGTCGTCGGCAACCATCATGGGTCGACATCTCCGCCCGTGCGATCACGAGAGCCCAGGGTAGTGACCACCGCGGAGAATGATGCCGTCCCAACTATGCGGAGTCGAGCCACGCAAGAAAATAGCGATGAACACACTGTCTGGATGAAAGCGACGCCGCGGCTATTTTCGCGTCACGCGCCCGTGTAGTTCAATTCTGCCCCTCACGCTCATCTCAATCGACACCGTCATCGCCATAACGGCACTGCGTCGCTGCAATCAATTACTCGATTACCAACGACAGTCGATCCTGACCTGACTAACCAAGCTCAATTCTTTCGATGGGAACCATCCGCGAGACACAGCTGCTTCCCAAGGGAACGCGCGGACCGCCCCCGCGACGGTCTTTGCTTGCGATGTTCGCTGGGCGATGATGGGCAGGCACGAGCCACCCCCGCCTGGGACGATCATGACCATTGCTTCGACAACAAAACCGCTTCGTCTGTCATTGAATGAGAACCCGCTCGGCCCGTCGCCACGGGCGCTGCAAGCGATCAACGACGCCCTCCCCGACGTCGGCCGCTATGCCGGCGACGCTCTCGCCGCTCTGAAATCGACTATCGCCGCCGAGGCCGACGTCGCTCCGGATCAGATCGTCCTTGGCGAAGTGCTCAACATCTTCGGCCTGTATCTGGCTGCGCGCAGTGGGCCGGGCGGCGATTTTCTCTATTCAGAGCCGGGCTACACCGCGCTGGTCGATGCTGTGGCGCCGGCCGGCGGCAACGTGGTCGGCATTCCGCTTGATGATCGTTTGGGAAACGACCTGCCCGCGTTCCTGCGGCGGCTGAACGAGCAGACGCGAGCGGTCTATCTGGTCAATCCACACAACCCGACCGGGCTCGTCGAAGACACGCAGCACTTTCTCGATGTCGTGTCGGAGGTTTCGCAGCGAACGCTGGTGCTGGTCGATGAGGCCTATCTCGACTTCCTGCCGGACTTCCGCGAGCGAACCGCCGCGCGGCTGCTCAGCCGTGGCGCCCGCGTGGTCGTGTTCCGCACCTTCGCCAAGCTTCACGGGCTCGCCGGGCTCGGCTTCGGCTACGCGCTCGCCCCGCCCGACCTCGCCGCAGCGATGACGCAGATCGGCATCGGCGCCTATTTCAACCTCAACCGGCTTGGCCTCGTCGCCGCAAACGCCAGCCTTCAGGACCGCAGCTTCATCGAAACCACGCGCACCAGGATCGCGCGCGAGCGAGAGACGTGGCACGCGCTGTTCCGACAGCGCGCTATTCGCTTCACCGAGTCTCACGCCAATTTCGTTTTCTTTGATGCCCAGTGTCCCCAGCGGATCATCGCGTCAGAGCTCGCCGCCAGGGGAATCGACATCGGCCGCGCTCACCCGCCGCTGGAGAACTGGGTCCGGATCTCGATCGGCACGGCCGAGGAAAATGAAACCGCCCGGCATGCGGTTGCCGAGCTGCTGCATCGACCGTAAAGGCGAGCGACCTTGAGCTCGTAGCTCCAGGATCACCCCGACCCCGTTGCCTTGGCGGAACGCACCACGTCGCTGATGCCTCGTCGCCGCCCGATTGATACTTAGAGCAGCCGGATCGCGGTCACGGCAATTCTCTTCTGATTGACGCCGGCGCAGAGTCCGCATGGTCCCGCTCGAACTGACATTCGAACGTGATTTCGAACTCCTCCAACGCGACTGAGACTAGCAGACAACGTTTCATAACTGTGAGAGTAAAGCATCATCGACATCGGCGGGCCTGATGGCTCATCCGTCTTTTGGGCTCGCCGTTCCGACTTTTCGCCGGCGACGATCAGGCCGAAACGGCGCCTGCTTCGATTTCACGCAGCGTATGTCTTGAGCGGGACCGTGCTGTTTGACAACGGCGCGGCAGCGATATGCCCAGATCACACGATGCGCTGGCCGTTTGAACGCTGCAGCTGCAGCCAGCGTTGAGATGGTGCTCATAAGCGGCCCAGTCGTCGTGCAAAGGGCGCAAGATCCAGGTCTGGTTTCTGTGGTCAGCGGCCAAACGCAATGAGGATTTGAATTGGTTGCCTCCCTCCGCTTCCTCGAGCGTCGCGCTCGGGCGCGCCGCCTCCCTCGATCCCATATGCGGACGGCTCGTCATTCCGCTCAAACGGGATTTCGATCAAATCGTCGACTCAGCCAGGCGAGCCACGCCCGCGCCACAGCACTCCCAGGACGGTTGAAGGTCGATTGCCGCCGGAATGTTTGCGCAGGCGCAGGTCGTCCGCAGGCCCCGGCCGAGCGGATCGGAGAGTGCCTCCGATGACCAGTAACGATCACGCGCAACTCATTTCATCAGTCGCCAAGGTGCTATTCGTCAACGGACAGGCAACCGACCAGATTATGGCAGCGGTAACGCGGCTCGGCAACGCACTCGCAACACCGGTCGACTTGCGAGTTCGATGGGATGAACTGCGCCTCGAAATTGCGAATGGCGAGACCGTTTCCACAATCTCGCTCGCGGTCGCTCCCGTGGGCATCAACATGACCCGCGTCGCGGCGGCGATGCGGGCGGTCGTCGATGTCGAGGCCGGGACTCTATCCGCCGAGGCGGCGCGAGACCGAATTCATCAAATTGCCAACGCCCCAGCCTCCGCGACTTGGCTGTTCGCACTCGCGGCCGCGCTCGGTGCAGGAGCGCTCGCCATCATTTTGGGCATTCAGCATGCGGCGTCGGCCGCGATCATCTTTGTCAGCGCCGGCGTCGGTGCGCTCATGCGACGCGCACTTGGGCGCGTCACCGATAACTTCCTGATACAGCCGTTCTGTGCTGCACTGCTCGCCGGCCTGATCGGCGGGCTGGCGGCGCGATATGAGCTCAGTTCGGCACTTCGCCTCGTTGTGGTGTGCCCTTGCATGGTGCTGGTCCCCGGTCCGCACATCCTCAATGGTGCCCTGGACCTCATCGCCGGACGGATTCAGCTCGGCACGGCTCGCCTGGTGTACGCCAGCCTGATCTTGCTCGCGATTTCGATTGGCTTGCTGCTCGGTTTGGCGCTGCTCGATCAGTCGTTGCCGATTGATCCGCCCGGCCTGCGGGTCCCGCTCTGGCTCGATGCGCTGGCGGCCGGCGTCGCCGTCGCCTGCTACAGCGTGTTCTTCTCGGCGCCCTTGAGCATGCTGGCGTGGCCCGTGGCAGCAGGGATGATCGTCCATGCGGCCCGATGGCTGGTCATGACTGAGCTCGGCCTCGGCGCCGCGTCGGGCGCCTTCATCGCCTGTCTGCTTGTGGGCATCATGCTGACACCGGTCTCGCACAAGCGGCATTTGCCGTTCGCATCCATCGGCTTTGCGGCGGTCGTGTCGATGATCCCCGGCGTGTTCGTGTTCCGCATGATCAGCGGCCTGTTACAGATCGCCGCAAGCTCGTCGGCGTCTCCTCAGTTGACGGGAGCCACCATCGCCGATGGCGTCACCAGCACGGCCATCCTGGTCGCGATGTGTATCGGCCTGGTACTGCCGCGGATGATCATCGGCAATTTCATCTTCTCGCACGACCTCGCCAACGACAGCTAACGACGTTGGAGGACGAAGGATCAATTCTTTTCTGCAAGAGGTAAATCAGAACCAATCTTGGCATCGGCGCTGCCGCAACCGGCCTGCGGCGCCGAACGCTGTACCAGCAGACCCGGGGCTGGCGGACGGTCAAAACGATCGTCGGGCAATGACAGCGACCGATCGGACCGGCGCGACGCGCACGAGGGCTTCACGTGCTGTCGTATCGTCAGACAAACTCCAACTGCAGGACCTTTGCGGTCTTGGCGCGAATGTCCCGGCAAGCGGCAGCGTCCTGTTTCAGGTCGATGCCATAGGTCGGAATCATCTGCCTCAACCGGCCGAGCCAGCCGTCGGGCGTCAGCTGATCATCGAAGCATTTCTGCAGGACCTCCATGGCGATGAATGCGGCGGTGGAAGCACCCGGCGACGCGCCGAGCAGCGCGACAAAGGACTTGTCGGCACTGGCGACCAGCTCGGTGCCGAATTCCAGCACACCGGTGTGCTGCGGGTCGGGCTTGATGATCTGCACCCGTTGGCCGGCGACCGCGCGCTGCCAATCCTCGCGCTGCGCCTGAGGGAAGAAGCCCTGCAGCGCGGCGAATTGATGCTCGGACGTCTGCAGCACCTGGCCGATCAGATATTCGCTGAGCTGCCAGTCATCACGCGCCACCGCCAGCATCGGCAGGATGTTGCCGGGCTCGATCGAGCGCAACAGATCTGCGTAAGAGCCGTGCTTGAGGAATTTGCTGGAGAAGCCCGCATAAGGCCCGAACAGCAGCGAGCGCTTGCCGCCGATAATCCGGGTGTCGAGATGCGGCACCGACATCGGCGGCGAGCCGTGCGCGGCCTTGCCATAGACCTTAGCGTGATGCCGCGCGCTGATGTCGTCGACATCGCAGCGCAGCCAGATGCCGCTGACCGGAAAGCCCGCATAGCCGTTCCCTTCCGGAATCCCGGACTTCTGCAGGATGTCGAGCGAGCCGCCGCCGGCACCGGCGAAGACGAAGCGAGCGGAGGTCGTGCTCCGTTCATAAGTCGTAACGTTCTCGACCGTCACCAGCCAACGCCCGTCGTCGCCACGCGCCAGCGCGACGACGCGATGCTTGTAGTGCACCGAGAAGCCGGACTGCGCCTGCAGTTGTTTCACCAGCAGATGCGTCAGCGCGCCGTAATCGACATCCGCGCCGCTGATGATCCGCGTCGCGGCGATCGGCTGCCCCGGCTCGCGGCCCTCGATGATCAGCGGCGCCCAGCCGGCGATCTGGGCCGGGTCCTCGCTGAACTCCATGCCGTGATAGCAATGATGCGCCGCCATCTCCCGATGACGCTGGCGCAGGAAAGCGACATTGTCGTCGCCCCAGACGAAGCTCATATGCGGACACGGATGCAGGAAGGCGCGTGGGTCCGGAATCGCGCCCTTGCCGACGAGATGCGCCCAGAGCTGCCGCGAGATGTCGAATTCCGTGTTGACCTCGAGCGCCTTGGAGATGTCGACGCTGCCGTCCGGCCGCTGCGGTGTGTAGTTGAGCTCGCAATTGGCGGCGTGGCCGGTGCCGGCGTTGTTCCAGGCCTGCGAGCTTTCCTGGCCGCAATCGTGCAGCGTCTCGAACATCGTCACGGAGAGCGACGGCTCCAATTCTTTGAAGACGGTGCCGAGCGTCGCGCTCATGATGCCGGCGCCGATCAGTACGATGTCGGAGGTCTCGGGGATCCGGCTCATGCCGACTTCTCCTTGCCGGCGGCGACGAACTGCAATTCGGAGCCTTCGCGATACACCACATAGGCGCGCCGCCACGGCTCGTCGCCGATCAGCCGCCATTTGTGGCCGGAGCCACTGTTGTCCTGCGCCAACAGGATGTCGCCGGGACGGATCGTGAAGGTCGCACCGGACTTGGTCTCGAATTCGAGCGTGCCCGACAGCGTAATGACGTAACGCGGCACCGGGTCCTGATGCCATTCGAAAGAGCCGCCCGACTTCGTCTCCTGAAACGAGACCTCGATGGCGGGCACCGGCTTGCCGACCGCGTCGCCACGCGCGCCTTCGGTCAGATCGATCCACCCCTCCTCGAACAGCGAGTTGCCGTCCTCACCGGTCCACATCCGCACGCAGCGTATCATCGGGTATTCCTCTTTGGTGAATTGCGGAGGCGTTCCGCCATGCGAAGCGTTAAAGTCGCGCCGAGCCTTCCGGCTCACGCGCCCGCGAGGCCGCTGCCGACCATGTCGATCGGCCGGACGATGCGGTCGAACGTCGCCTCGTCGACCTTGCCGGAAGCGAGCGCCGCCTGCTTCAGCGTGAGATCCTTGGCGATGGCGTCCTCGGCGATATGGGCGGCGTTCTGATAGCCGATCACCGGCGACAAAGCGGTGACCAGCATCACGCTGCCTTCGACATATTGGGCGATCCGGTCGCGGTTGAGCTCGGTGCCTTCGACCGAGTAGGTGCGAAATTTCTCGCAGCCGTCGGCGAGGATGCGGGCCGAATGCAGGAAGTTGTTGATGATCACCGGCCGCATCGCGTTGAGTTCGAAATTGCCCTGGCTGCCCGCAAAAGCAACGGCACTGTCATTGCCCATCACCTGGATGCAGATCATCACCATCGCTTCGCACTGTGTCGGGTTGACCTTGCCGGGCATAATCGACGAGCCGGGCTCGTTGCTCGGCAGCAGCAGTTCGCCGAAGCCGCAGCGCGGACCGGAGGCAAGCCAGCGCATGTCGTTGGCGATTTTCATCAACGCAACCGCGAGATCGCGCAGCGCGCCATGCGCGCGGACCATCGCGTCGAGCGAGCCCTGCGCGGCGAACTTGTTCGGTGCGGTGACGAACGGCTTGCCGGTGAGCTCGGCGATCGTGGCAGCGACGTCCGCAGCGAAGCCCTTCGGCGCATTCAGACCGGTGCCGACCGCGGTGCCGCCGACAGCGAGCTGATAAAGGCCTGCGCGGCTGGCTTCGATTGCATCGCGTGCATCGCGCAACTGGCCAGCCCAGCCGTGCCATTCCTGGCCGACCGTCAGCGGCACGGCGTCTTCCAGATGGGTGCGGCCGATCTTGACGACGTCCATCCAGCCATCGGCCTTCTGTTCGATGATCTCGATCAGTTTGCTCAGCTGCGGCACGACCTGATCGTCGATCGCCGTCACGGCCGCGATATGCATCGCCGTCGGAAAGGTGTCGTTCGACGACTGCCCCATATTGACGTCGTCGTTCGGCCCGACCGGTTGCTGCGTGCCGAGCATGCCGCCGAGCAGCTGGATCGCCCGGTTGGAGACGACTTCGTTGACATTCATGTTGCTCTGGGTGCCGGAGCCAGTCTGCCACACGAACAGCGGATAGTGATCGTCGAGCGCGCCCGAGATCGTCTCGTCGGCGGCGCGGACGATGGCGTCGGTCTTCCAGGCCGGCAGCCGGCCCGCCGCGTGGTTCACCAGGGCACAGGCTTTCTTCACATAGCCATAGGCGTGGTACACGGCCTTCGGCATCCGGTCGCCGCCGATCGAGAAGTGCTGCAGTGAGCGCTGCGTCTGCGCGCCCCAATAGCGATCGGCGGGTACGTCGACGCTGCCCATGCTGTCGAATTCATGACGCCGACCTTCGGCAACAAGGCCGATCGGCACATCGCGCAGTGTCGGAATATCCGTCCGGTTCTTCATCAATCTCGTTCCACCATCATGCGCAGTCCGCAGCGCGTCCCCGATACATTCGAAGCGCGCATGTGTCACTCGGCGCGTTGCCACGTGAAGGTGAGCTGAGGCCGGAGCGCACCCAATCATACCTAGATATTATGGCAGGTCGACCGAACTCCCGGCTGAATGACTTACATAGTTCGAGCGCGCTCAGCGGCCTCGAGCAGGTTTCTGAACGACGGATCCGACCGCACGCGACCTACGATAGAAAGGGAATCTTGATCTCGAACGTACTTCCCTGCCCGATGGTTGATCGAACGCTGATCGTTCCCCGGTGCATCTCGACGATGGAACGGCAGATCGCCAGTCCGACACCCATCCCGTTGGCCTTGGTGGTGAAGAACGGAGCGAAAATCTTGCTGAGCACCTCGTCGGACATGCCACAACCGCTGTCCTCGATTGTAAGGCGCACGTTCCCGTCGGAGCTGTCGGACGTCCTCAGCACGATGCTGCGCGTATCGCGCTCGACCGCCTCCATCGCGTGGATGGCATTCGTCACGAGATTGAAGATCACCTGCTGAATCTGGACGCGGTCGGCCAAAACCAGCCGCCGATGCTCGGACAGCTCCACGGCGAGCCGCACATGGCCGGCTTCGAGGTCTTCGGCGATCAGGCGTATGACCTCCTCCACCACCTCTTCCAGATGGATCGACGAGAAGTTGGTCGGCGCCTGCTTCCCGAGCGCCCGCAGCGACTTCACAATGTCAGCTGTCCGACGGCCTGAATTGCGGATGCGTGTGAGGCCCTGCGTGGCCTCGGCGATTTCGGGCTGCTCCCGGTTGAGCCAGCGCAGCGCTGCTTCGGTCTGGGTCAGAATGCTCGCGATCGGCTGATTGATCTCGTGCACGATGGAGGCCGCAAAGCTGCCGAGCGCCGTCATCTGCGACGTCCGACCCAACTCGGCACGAGCCTCGCGAAGTTGAAACTCCGCCGCCGCACGACGTCGGTTCTCGTCAATGAGATTGCGATATAACCTCGCGGCGTCGAGCGAGGTCGCCGCCTGCGCAGCGAGCACCTCCAACATAGCCGTGCGTCCCGGCGTAAAGACATTCACGGAGAGTGAGTTCTCCAGATAGAGGATCCCGACGAGGTCGCCGCGCTTGACGAACGGGATGCAGGCGAGCGCGCGGGCGCCGCGATGGCGCGGGCCGGCCGCATCCATCTGCGGCGCATCCGCCTGAACGTCGGCGAAAGTGATAGCCTTCTTGCTCTTTATGACGGTCGTCAAAAGCGAGAGCGGCAGATCGTCGTCGGTCGGAGTTGCACAATAAAGATCGACCCGGATCTCCTGGTTCTCGACCCGCGCCGCCGCCTCGATCCCGGCGACGCCGTCCTGGACGAGCAGAAACAGGCCGAATTGCGCGCCGGCATGAACGACCATGCTCCGCATCAGCGTGCGAAGGACCTGCTCGAGGCCGACCTCTTCGGCCAGCGTCTGCGCCGCCGCTGTCAGCGCGGCCAGATCGAGATCGCGCTGCCCCGTGCCATCTCCAACGACATCGGTCGTGGTCGCCCAGCGAGGGAATCGACGGGCCAAGTGCGTAGCCTTGCCGGCCGCCCCCCATTGGCGATAGCAAGCCCCTGCCGCGATCAGGCACCCCTGGGCCGGCGCGAACAGACCGGCTTCCAAGTAGTACTGTCCGGCGAGTTCGTAAGCGAGCGCTTGTTCGTGGATGAAACCGCTCCTGTCGGCGGCTTGGGCCGCGCGCTCATACAGCCTTTGCGCAGCGGGACCGTCTCCGTCGAGCCGCGCAGCTTCCGCTTCAAGAAGCAGATGTTTCGTCTGGAACGTGTCCGGATTCAACTGCGCCCATTCTGCGAAGCGCGCTCTCGCGGCAGCGAAGCAAGCGATGGCGTCGTCGGCCGGCCGACCGGCGATGGCCGACCGGCTGACCGTCAGCGCAAGGAAGAACCAACTATACGACGTATCGATATGGGCCGGCGCAGACCAGGCCAGATCCATCGCTTTCGCCAGGTGGCGCTGCGCATCCGAGCTTTGGTCGAACAGGAACGCGATCACACCGGCGTAGTGATGCACCCAAAAGCGCGTGGCTATCGAGATGGCGACATCGTCGCCAGGTGGCTGCACATGATGACTTTCGCCCATCATCAGAGCGGTGATGAGTCCCATTTGGGCATTCAGAATCCGTTCGATATCCCGATAGCCGATTTGGATGGTCTTGGCCTGCCCCTCGCTGACCTCGGCTCGAACGGCATCGAGAGGAGCGCCGAGGACCAGAAGATTGGATGCGATATGGTTTCGGGCGTAGCAAGCCATGCCGAGATCGCCAGTCGCCTCCGCCACCCGGGCGCCTTCGCGGGCGCGGTCCAGCGCGAAGCGCATCGGCTTGGTCCAGACGCTGACCTGGTCGAGCGCGATGAGCGCGGCCGCGCGCTGGGCTTCGTAGCCCTCCCGCTCGGCTATTCGGCACGCGAGTTCGGCCCACAGCCGCCCTGTCTCATAGGCCTGATAGTGATGCGCGCCGAATACCCCGAACCAGGCAAGCCCGTAGGCCGACTCCGGCGTCAGGCCAAATTCCAGAGTGATCTCGACGATCTTGAGAGCGTGAAGGAAGCGGAGTTCTCCCGGAACGAAGAAAGACGAAGACAGCGTCGACAACAGCGCAAGCGCTGTTCGTGCCACCTCATCGGTCGCCTCGGGCAGATCCAATACGCCGCTGGGCGTCAGCACGTCCAATCGCTCGCAGCAGACGTTGTAGAGACGCTCGAGCATATGCAGATCGGGAAAACGCTCGATCTCGATTCCCACAGCCGAAAGCCCATGCAAGGCGGCCTCGATCGCCGGGACATAATCAGACCGAACGGTCAGAGCGACGGCGCGAAGCCGATAAGTATCAGCAATCTCGATCGGCGTAGCGGCGACCGCGAGGAGGCAGCCAAGCGCCTCGAGCGTCTCTTCGACGCGCGCGAGCGCCAAGAGGCAATCGCACCGTAGCCATTCGATCGCAAAGCTTGCAAACCGCTCCGACGAGCCGCGCGTCTGAATGTCCCGCGCCACATCGAGAAAGCGCAACGCCTGCCTCGCCGCGCCGGTCGAGCGTGAGCTACGCGCCGCCGTCAAAAGGATTTGAGCGAAGGCGACGCGCTCGTTGTCGTTCAGGTGGTTTCGATCGCTGCGCTCGATCTGCGTCGCGATATCGAACGCCAGGTCCGCGTCGTCGCATCGATAGGCGGCCAGAAAGTAACGAGCGATGCGCAAGTGCTCGTTCGACCGAAGCTCCTGCGGCACGAGCGAATAGGCAGCCTCGCGAATCCGGTCATGCGAGAAGGTGAAGTATTCTCCCGCACGGGAGAGAAGATTGTCTTGCACCAGCTTGTCAGCCAGTTGGCCCGCTTCGTCGAGGGGAATTGCGGCCAACCCGGACAATACCTCGATCGAGGCTCGCCGGCTCAGGCACGACAGATGATGCAGAAACCGACGCTTCAGCTGCGGCAGCGCTTCGAGGCGACGCGCCATGAACTCAATGACTGTCATACCTTGAAGAAGGCGGGACTGATCCCATACCCACGTCTGCCGAGCAGCATCCAGCGAGACGGTCTCCTCGTCGGTGAACTTCTGCACGAGCTGACCGATGTAGAAAGGATTGCCCTGCGTCTCGCGATGTACGATCGCCGACAGCTCGCCGACTTCGTCGATCGCGTGATCGAGCACAAAGGCAATCAGCTCAGCCGTATTCTCCGTCGTCAGTGGAGCGAGACTCATTTCGGTGCAGGGAATGTCCGAAGCTCGGGCTTCATCGGCCAGCGAGCTCCAGGGACGCTCGCCGCCGTCCTCGCTGCGATGACTGCAGATCAGCAACATATGCGACGAGCGCGCATCGAGCAGCGCTTGAACGACATCGAGGCTCGCGCCGTCGAACCACTGCAAATCGTCCAGAAACAGCACGAGCGGCGCTCGTGCCGTTGCAATAGCCGCAAAGGTTTCTCTGATGATCCGCGTGGTGCGGATCTGGGCGAGATGGGCGGGGACGTCGGGCAGAGGCGCGCTTCTACTCGCCGGCAGCGCGACATCCGGAATGAGATCAGCGAGTAATCGGCCGCTGCCGGGCACTTCGGCAAGCCGGCTTCGCGCGTCCTCCCGCACATTGTGATCACCGGTCGCCAAGGCCAACAACGCGGACCTGAGCGCCTGCACGATGGGAGCAAACGGGATCGCCTTGCGGAGCGGATCGCCCTTCCCCGTGGCACAAATGGCATCGCCGGGGCGAATGTGCTTGAGAAGATGGCCGACGAGCGAGGACTTTCCCGCTCCAGGCGCGCCCGCCAGCAGCACCACCTCGGCTCTACCGGATTGCCGGACATTGGCCAGGGAGCGAACGAGGCTCTCGAACTCGCGGCTGCGGCCGACGAGCGATTCAGCAAGCCGGGCTCTGACGGCCAGTCGTCGCTTCGCTTTCGCAGACCCGTCGTCTTCGACGGCCCCCACCGGCCAAATCCTGATTTGCTTCAGGTCGGCGTGAAGCTCCTCGGCCATCTGATAGCGCTGGTCCGGGTCCTTCGCGAGCAGCTTGAGCAGAACGCCGTCGATCGCCGGTGCAAGATCCAGACGGACGCGACTCGGCGCCGGCACGTCGATGGCCACTTGGGCATGCAGCCACTCAGCGATACTCCCCGCGAGCAGCGGAGGACGGCCGACCAAAAACTCGTAGAGGATCACACCCAGGGAATAGAGATCGCTGCGCGCGTCCAAGGCCGGACGATCACGCCGGGCCTGTTCGGGAGCAGCGTATTTGAAGCGGGATTGCGGAAGGCTCGCCGGCTCAAGCTCTTGGCCGGGCACACGCGCCCGACCGAACTCCGAAAAGCGCACACGGCCATCGTCAGCGATGATGAGTTTCGTGGGGTCCAAAGTTCCGTGCACGATGTCACTGGCGTGTACCCGCGCCAGGGAAAGTGCCGAGCGCTCGGCGATCTCTAAGAAGCGGGCGAACGCGACCTCGCCCGCCGCCATATCGGCCAACGCCTGTCTGCCCCAGGCCGGGTAGATCAGGACGATCTTTTCTCCACGCCCCACATGGGCAGGCAACTCCGCAACCTCGCCACCCAGCAGAGCGGCGATCGCGGCTTCGCGCTCGAGCAGTGCGCCACCGGCCGTTTCCGAAGCTGCGCTACGAACTCGCCATTTTCGGCCCGATGTATCTTCGGCCAGATGCGTCTCGACCCCATCGCGCAGTCCGCCGAACGAGAAGGCGAGATCGCCCCACCATTGGGGATCGATGGCTTCGTAGGAGCCTGAATTCGACGACTTAGATGCGGGCACCTGATTGCCGTGACTATGTGGCATCGTTGCCAGAGATCATTTCGCAGGGCCGAGTGAGCCTGCAATCAAGCCTAGATCAGCGGCTCGATATTCGTTTTGAACTTTTGCCCGATGCTTTGCGCAAATCCGCTATTTCGAACACGTGACTGCGAGCGATAGGGGCCCCGATTGATCGCGACCCGGGCGCTCGTAAACGTGGCAGCCGCCGCTTGACGAGGGTCGTTCCTCGGCAAGCGAAACGCTCTAGGATTGCGGGGGCGCTGAACCGCTCGGCCGGCCATCCGGCTCGGCAGCATGCACCGCGCGGACGCCGAGCAGATCCGCCATCCGCACCAATTCGGCGAGCGACCGCGCCTGCATCTTGCGCATCATATTGCCGCGATGGATCTTGACCGTGATCTCGCTGAGCGAGAGTTTCCAGGCGACCTGCTTGTTCATCAATCCGGCAGTGACCAGGCCCATCACCTCGCGTTCGCGCTGAGACAGAGTGTCGTACCGGACCCGAACGCTGTTTTCGCGTTCGGCTTCGCTGCGCCTTCGTTGGGCCCTCGCCACCGCCTCTTCGACAGCATCGATCAACTCGGCTTCTTCGAACGGCTTCGGCAAAAAGTTGACGGCTCCGGCCTTCATTCCGCGAACGGTCATCGGGATGTCGCCGTGCCCCGAGATCAGCACGATCGGGACAGCAGCATCGTTGGCCGCCAGTTCTTGTTGAAATTCGAGGCCGTCCGCTTCACCGAGCCGGATATCCAGGATCAGGCAGGAGGCAGCATCGCCGGCGTCCGAGGCGAGAAACTCGGAAGGCCCTGCGAACACGTTGACGCGATAGCCCGCCGACCGCAACAGGCTGCTGAGCGAGTTGCGCACGTCTTCGTCGTCGTCGACGACGCAAATTAGCGGCTGTTCCGAGGCGTGGGTTTCCGCGCTCATCCTGTGGGATCCGTATCTGGCTATGAAGGTTCGCGAGGCTGCTGCTGCAGAATCATCTCGATATCCCGAAGCAACACCTCAGGATCGATCGGCTTTTCCATAAAGCCCGCAGTTCCAAGCTCACTCGCTTCCGCCCGAGCTTCGGGCGACGAATAAGCGGTCATTACAATCACCGGCAAACGGAAGCCGCGGCGGAGCAATTCCCGGCACAGCCCCAGGCCGTTCATTCCCGGCATATGCAGGTCCGTAATCAGGCAGGCGGCTTCCTCCACTGTCCCCGATGATAGAAACGTCTCCGCAGTGGCGAAATCGACGACGCGCAAACCGACCGAGCGAAAGAAGCTGGAAATGCTTCCCCGGAGATCCTCGTCATCGTCAACAATGCAAACGATCTTAGCGTGCGCCACAAGAGTCTCCTGCCGGTCCCCGCGCCGAGCCTCGGACTAGATGCAGGAACCATTCCTGTGGCCAATCATATCAAGATATGAGTGTGAGCCCGCCTCCAGCCGGTTGCACCCACCCTGTGCCGGCGTTATCCGAATGCGGAAGTCGCCCTGCACGCGGCTTTGAGCTCGCCTTCCAGCACTGGTCGGCAAATCCAGCGACTGGACCAAAAGCGAACTACCGCAATTCGGGACGCGGACGACGGAGCGTCGCTCGGATGTCTTCTCAGGCGGCTGGCGCTGCCATGGGGCAGATCGAATACGAGCAAGGCTCGGCGAGAGCCCCCTCAGGCCTTCGGCGATCCTCCAGCGCCATCCTTGCGGTGGCCGGTGCTTCGTGAACGCCCCCCGGAACGACCGCGCCTTCAACGTCCAAGCTGCAGTGGTGGATTGGCGCTGTCGAGGAATTCGACCGTCGTAAGCCACAAGTCCGTCGGACCGACATTCTGGAGATCGTGGATCTTGTATTCGCCTTTTCCGTAGACGAAGTGGCGGGTGTCGCCAGCGGCGTAGACGGCTTCGACGATGGCGCCATCTTCGGTGTGAGATCTGGCGCGGCCCGGGGTCACGGCGGTCCAGAAGTAGTCCAGCACGTGGCGATGGAATCCGATCCGCTCTCCCGGCGCCAGCCGGATCTCCCACACCCGCACCCGGTCCGTTTCCGACAACAGACGCGTACCCACCCGCCCGTTGTGCTGATCGGCCTCGAACTCCCGGCGGATCTCTTCGGGCCACGCGGCCATACCATGGTCTGGCTTGATGGGACTCACTGTCGTGCCTCCTCGAGATGGGGAATGACAATCTCCCCATTGGCGCGCCGGATTTGACGCTTCTTATTTATCGTTTGATTATTTATTGGCCCGACATCAATCGGCGTCAATGTCTATTTATCAATTGATCAACAAGACGTGAGTTCAGCCGCGGGCTGGCGGCAAATCAGTGTATGCTGCCAAAATTGCAGTCGAGCCCACGAAGTCCTGCGTGAAGAAGCCGTCCAAAGCGCGCCGCAAGGCCACAGCAAAAGAGCCGCAGAGGCTCGACCCGGCCGAGCGCGAAGCCATCATCGCCAAGGAGGCGGTCGCGTTCTTCGCCGAGTTTGGATTCGAGGGACAGACGCGCGAACTGGCCAGGCGGCTGAAGATCACCCAGCCCCTGCTCTATCGTTACTTCCCGAGCAAGGAGGCGCTGATCGAGCGCGTCTACCGAGAAGTCTTCGTCGAGCGCTGGCGGCCGTCTTGGGAAACCATCATCACCGATCGTTCGATCCCGCTCGAGACCAGGCTGATCCGTTTCTACCGCGAGTACGCCGAAGTCATCCTCACCTATGAGTGGATCCGGCTATTCATGTTCGCTGGCCTGAAGGATCTCGACTTCAATGAGCGCTATCTCAAGATGCTGCGGGAACGCGCCTTCGAGAGGCTGATACAGGAGATCCGGTTTGCGTACGGGCATCCGTCGCCGCAAGACCTTCCGATCACCGTTCTGGAAATTGAGATGGTGTGGGGCCTGCACGCCGCAATTTTCTATCTCGGCGTCCGAAAGTTCATCTATTCGATGCCGCTGGAAACGGACATCAATTCGATTATAGACGCCAAGGTGACGACCTTCCTGGGCGGCATCCGGTTTGTGCTGCCTGCTGACACCGACCATCGGCCAAACGCCGACGGTTAGCACCAATCCGCGACCGGCCTCCTCTGCCCAAATGGCGAGAGACTGTTGCGTGAGAGCTTCCTCACCCCAAGGCTACGGTTCACGATCGACGACGACCTGAACGACGGGCTCGCGGACAAATACGCCGCGGCGCAACGACAGAACGTGCCCGTAGAATTTCACGCCGCCGACTTCATGCTACTTTTTTCCTCTGGATATCCCCTCCCCGACCGCGACCCGCATGTGTGCCTCTACTCAAAACGCGAAAGCTCATGATTAACTTATGAATCAATAAGCCCCCCCCGAAAAAAAGCGATTCCGAGGGCAGCTTTTGCTCAGTTAGCATGAAATCGATCCGCAACGCGCCTCGGACTATGCGAATCAGGACCAAATTCAGTAGCATCCGATCGACCTAAGTAATAATCCTAGTTCTACGAAAATAATCACTTCACTCCTCCTACACGATTGAAATTAGTAGCATCTTTCTGAGCGCCTACACTTCGCCGGCTCGCCGCCTTACAACTGTTACGATTCCGCACGCCAACACCCCATTCGTAACCCGTTCTCGCCATACTCTGCTCATAGCCACTCGGGGGGATGGGCTCGGGCTCGGGGGCGAGATACCGCGGCAGATACTTCAGACGCGATCGAAAGGCCGCTGATGAAAACGCGGTCATATCAACAAGGTCTGGCACGATGGCTTTATCAACACCGACAGGGTATTCGGCGGACAACCTGGTCTATCAGGAGGACTTCGACGGAAACACACTCAATACCGCGTGGCACAAATACATCACCAGCAAGGCGGCGAACGGCTCGCCATGGAATTCCTACAACGGCGGTAGCGGCCCGGGCGGCCAGTTCGAGGCCGAATTCGACATGCCGGGGCAAGTCTCGGTGCACGATGGCGTGCTCGACATTACGTCCAGCAAGACCCCGATCACGGGCATGAACCAGGGCACCGTGATGAACTATCCGATGACTTCGGGCGTCGTCAGCAGCTACGGCAATTTCGAGTTCACCGGCGGCCTGCTCCAGGTCAGCATGAAACAGCCGGCCGGCAACGGCGCCTGGCCCGGCATCTGGCTGATGCCCGGGAGCGGCTCGTCAGCGGGCGATAACTTCGAAATCGACATCCAGGAAGGCGGCTACACCGGAAAAGGTCCGGCTAATCAAGCCTTTCAGTGGCACCTTCACACGCCGAACGGCGACGTCGGCGGTGTGGTGGACACCGGAGTGGATCTGACCGCCGACTTCCACACTTATGCTATCGACTGGCAGCCCGGGAAGTCGATCACCTGGTATCTCGATGGCAAGCAGATGGCGCAGGTCACCAGCGCCCAACTGCCGATCCCGACGCAGCCGATGGAACTGATCCTGGACAGCCAATGGGCGAACTCAAAGGCTGCCGGCTGGCACACGACGGTCGATAGTTCGACGCCATCGACCACCCACATGCTTGTTGACGGCGTGCAGCTGTACCAGAAGGCCGGCAGCGGTCAGACCGTGAAGGGCGGCAATGTGACCGCCGGAACGACGCCGGTCACGCCCAACAGCCCAGTGACGCCGGTGAACGTGGCACCGACCGTATCTGGCGCCACGGCACTTCCGGGCACTGGCGTCGAACATGTCGGAGACAAAATCGCCCTGACGCTTGCGTTCGATGAGGCGGTGACGGTCTCGGGTAAACCGACCCTGAGCCTCAACGACGGCAGCGTCGCCACGTATGTCAGCGGATCGGGAACGGACAAGCTGGTGTTCTCCACCACGGTCGCCGCGACCGATCGCAGCACGTCGGCGCTTGCGATCACGGGGGTAAACCTCACGAATGGCGCAAGCATCAAGGACGCCGGCGGCCTCGCAGCCAACCTCGCGGGCGCGGTGAAGACCTTTGCCGGCCTGTCGGTCGATACTTCACCCGTGACTTCTCCGGTCGTCCAGCCGCCTCAGACTTCGGGGCCGACCAAGCCGACGCTCGTCGTCGCCGACAACACTTTGTCCGTCAATCCGGGAGGCAAGATCAATCTGGGAATCGATGTCTCGACGGCGGACAAGAACGACATTGTGTCCGTTAACATCAAGGGACTGCCGCGCTACGAGACGATCACCGACGGTCTCGGCCACGTACACAGAGGTAGCAACATCACTCTGAGCGCCGCCGAAGTCGAGAGTGGCCTGACGCTGCAATCCAACTATCGCGGCACTGGCTCGCCGACGGCGACCTTGTCGGTGACCGCGACCGGCAAGGATCCGGTCACGGGCACGTCGGCGGCCTCGGCGGTTCAGACCATCACGGTCGTGGATCCGCCAGTTTCGGCAGGCGGCATTCAAAACCAAGATCAGGGTTTCGCTTTGCTGAGCCAGGCGCTGGCGGGAGGCTTTCACAACAAGGCGGACCTCGGCGCGATCGCTTCGGCGACCAGTTCGAATGTCGGACACTGGCTGAATCAGTCAGTTCTGACCCGTCCGCACGGCTAGCCTCATAACAGCTGCGTCCCGGGGCCGCGGCCCCGGGACGTTCGTCCGCACGGCCGCACGACGGCCGACCCGCACCAGGGCCGCGGTCTGTCTCCTTGATTGCAAAGGACTTATCGCAATGGCAATGCTGAACGAGGACGATGTTCCCCAGGATGCAGGGCTTCTGACCCTCTGGCTGTTTCTGCGCTCACACGGCCGAGAGGTCACGATCGACGACCTTCGCGCACGCTGCGGCACCGCCACCGTCGGACTCCGCGACATGCTCCGCTGCGCCAGCACGCTCGGTGTGGCGACACGCTCGTGCAAGGCCAGTTGGACCAGACTATCCAACATGCAGATGCCCGTGATCGCCTCGTTGCGCGCGGGGGGATTCCTTCTCGTCGGCAAGATCGATGGTCATGAGGCGCTGGTATTGCGGCCGGCCGCCGCACGGCCGGAGCGGATGACGCGGGACGAGCTGGAGAAAATCCGGAGCGGCGACGTGATATCGGCCGGGCCTCCGGGGACCATTCAGCGGCTGAGAGGCCGGCTTTCCGATATCCATGCGAGGGTGTCTCTCCAGATTGTCGCCCAAGGGCGTCGCTTGGCCGTTCGGCTGCAATCTGTCCCCGGATTTCTCGCCGGTTGGCGCGAAATCATTGCACGGAGACCTCTCAATGCCGCGCCGCAGACCACTCAGCGTGCGGCTGATACCGACGAGGCCGGTCTGAGGGCACTCGTAACGCTGCTGCGATGCCACGGCATTCCTGCTGAGCCGGTCCAGATCCGCCACCAGCTCGGCACAGGCCAGGTCGGCGTTGCCGACATGCTGCGTTGCGCCGTCAATTTCGGACTGAAAGCGCGGGTGCAGAAGACCAATTGGGCCAGATTGGCCGTCACCCCGCTGCCGGGAATCGCGGTGCTTCGCGATGGCAGCTTCCTGATCCTCGGCAAGGTTTCGGACGACAAGATCCTGGTGCAGCGCCCGACCATCGCTCAGCCATTGACGATGACGCAGATCGAACTTGAGGCGGTTTGGGGCGGCGATCTCGTGCTGATGGCGCGACGGGCGCAATTGTCCGACCTCTCTCGCCGCTTCGATATTTCGTGGTTCGTCGGCGCCATTCACAAGTACAGATACCTTCTCGGCGAAGTGCTGCTGGCCTCCTTCTTCCTGCAGATCTTCGCACTGGTCTCACCGCTATTCTTCCAGGTCGTCATCGACAAGGTGCTGGTGCATCGTAGCATGAGCACGCTCGACGTTCTGATTATCGGGCTGATCGGACTCACCTTGTTCGAGGCGGTTCTCGGGACGCTGCGGACCTACGTGTTCTCGCACACGACCAACCGCATCGACGTCGAGCTGGGGGCAAGATTATTCCGCCACTTGATGGCCCTGCCGGTCGCCTACTTCCAGGCGCGGCGGGTGGGCGATTCGGTCGCGCGCGTGCGGGAATTGGAGAACATTCGTAATTTCCTGACGAGCTCGGCACTGACGCTCGGTATCGACTTGCTCTTCACCTTCGTCTTCCTGGCCGTGATGTTCAACTATTCGCCGCTATTGACCTGGCTGGTCATCGCATCGCTGCCGATCTACATCGCGATCTCCGCGGTCGCGGCACCGCTGTTCCGCCAGCGACTGGACGAAAAATTCTCCCGAGGCGCCGAGAACCAGGCGTTTCTGGTCGAGAGCGTCACCGGCGTCGAGACCCTGAAGGCGATGGCTGTCGAGCCCCAGATGCAGCGGAAATGGGAGGAGCAGCTCGCCGCCTATGTCGCTGCGAGCTTCCGTGTGCTCAGCTTGAACAACGTCGCAAGCGAGGCGGTGCAGACGATCAACAAGCTCGTCACCGCCGCAACGCTGTATTTCGGCGCCCGGCTGGTGATCGGTGGAGATCTGAGCGTCGGCGAACTCGTTGCTTTCAACATGCTGGCCGGACGTGTCAGTGCGCCTGTCCTGCGGCTGGCCCAGATGTGGCAGGATTTCCATCAGGCCCGCCTGTCGGTTCACCGGCTCGGCGACATCCTCAACACCCTGCCCGAGCCCGGCTTTCATCCCGGGCGCGCCGCGCTGCCGGCGATCCGCGGACAGGTGACCTTCGAACATGTCCACTTCCGCTACCGGGTCGATGGCCCTCAGGTGCTTCACGACGTCTCCTTCACGGTCCAGCCCGGTCAGATCGTCGGCATCGTCGGGTCGTCGGGATCTGGAAAGAGCACGATCGGCAAGCTGATCCAGCGGCTCTACGTGCCGGAGAGCGGCCGGGTGCTGGTCGACGGCGTCGACCTCGCGATGGTCGACTTGTCATGGCTACGGCGCCAGACGGGCGTCGTGTTGCAGGAGAACGTGCTGTTCAACAGCACGATCCGCGAGAACATCGCGCTGGCGGATCCGACCCTGCCGATGGAGAAAGTGATCGAGGCGGCGAAACTCGCCGGAGCGCACGACTTCATCCTCGAACTTCCCGAAGGATACGACACCGTGGTCGGCGAACGCGGATCCAGCCTCTCGGGCGGACAGCGCCAGCGCGTCGCCATCGCCCGCGCCCTGATCACGGATCCGCGGATTCTGATCTTCGACGAAGCCACCAGCGCGCTCGACTACGAGAGCGAACGCGCGATCCAGCGGAATATGTCGTTGATCGCCGAGGGGCGAACGGTCTTCGTGGTCGCCCACCGGCTGTCGACGGTGCGCAATGCCGACCGCATCATCACCATCGAGCGTGGCCGGATCGTCGAGGACGGTGCGCACGACGAGCTGATCCGAAGCAACGGGCGCTACGCAAATCTGCACTACCTGCAGGCAGGTCTCCATGACGTCCGGTAGTCAGAATATCGTTCCGTTTCGCAAGGCGGAGATGCGGCGCCGCGAGCAGGAGATCGCTTTCCTGCCAGCGGCGCTCGAGATCACCGAGCGTCCTCCCTCGCCGGCCGCGCGGGCCATCGCGGGGAGCATCATGGGGGTGTTCGTCATCGCGCTGATTTGGGCATCGGTCGGCAGTGTCGATATCGTGGCGACCGCGTCCGGCAAGATTGTGCCGGGCGGTCGGACCAAGCTCATCCAACCTTTCGACACCGGCGTCGTGCGCGCCATCCACGTCCGAGACGGCCAGACAGTAAAGGCCGGTGACGTTCTGATCGAACTCGACCCGACCATGCTGGCTGCCGACCACGAGCGACAAAGGGGCGACCTGATGGCTGCCGGCCTTGAGGTGGCACGGTTGCGAGCAGCCCTCGAGCAAGACCCGCTCGCAAGCTTCAAGCCGCCGCCGGGTGCCCTGGCTGACCAGATCGAGATGCAGCGTCAATTCCTGATCAATCAGCGCGCGGAGCTGACATCGAAACTCGCCGAGATCGGACGGCAACAGGCCCAGAAAGAGGCCGAGCGTGCGACAATTTCGGCCAGCGTCGCCAAGGTTCAAGCGACGATTCCAGTGTTGCAGGAAAAGATCGATATCCACAAAGGACTACTCGACAAGGGCTTGGCCTCGCGGGTGGTTTATCTGACCCAGATGCAGGAATTGGTCGGGCTGCAGCAGGACATCCTGGTGCTGACGAGCCGGCTGACGGAGGTCGACGCCGCGATCTCGCTGCTGAAGGAAACGCGAGAGAAGACTGCGGTGGAGTACCGACGCAACATCTACGACGCACTCACCAAAGCCGAGCAGAAGGCCAACGAGTTGGCCCAGGATACGATCAAGGCCGAACAGCGAACCCGGCTGCAGCGGCTGACTTCGCCGGTCGACGGCACGGTGCAGCAGCTTGCCGTCCACACTGTCGGCGGCGTGGTGACCCCGGCCCAGGCGCTTGCGGTGGTCGTGCCCAGCGAGAGCAAGCTGGAAATCGAGGCGACGGTCTCGAACCGCGACATCGGCTTCGTCCATCCCGGACAGGAGGCCGAGGTCAAGGTCGATACGTTCAACTTCACACGCTACGGGCTGCTGCAAGGCGAAGTGGTCAGCGTCTCCTCCGACGCCGTCACGCGCGAGGTGCCGCGCGCCGGTCCGTTCGACCGCCCCACCGGGGGCGGCTCGGCCGCCGCCGAGCCGCGGGGACAGGATCTGGAATACATCGCCCGGGTGTCGCTCGCCCGGACCGACATGCAGATCGACGAGAAACGGGTAAAGCTCGCACCCGGCATGGCCGTGACGGTCGAGATCAAGACCGGCACCCGCAAGATCATCAGCTACTTGTTATCCCCTCTGGCGCGATACCGCCACGAAACGCTCCGGGAGCGGTAGCGGAATGGCCGGATTGCCGGCCGCCCCCACCGACAGCATGATAGGATACCGTGCGGCGTCCTGCGGCATAGCCCGCCGTCCGGCCGCTTGTCACATTGCCGAAAAGCGGTGCGACTTCTCGTGGTGTGGGAATTCAATGCTGAGCAGACGCAGCCTTCTTTTGGCACCGATGTTGGCGACCGCCACAGGCGCCTACGGTGTCGGAATCGAGCCGCTGCTGCACACGAACGTGACGCGATATCTGGTCAGGCCCGCGTCCTGGCCCGCAGGCCTGAAATTGAAAGTCGCCGTAATCGCCGATGTTCATGCCTGCCAGCCATGGATGGATATCGAGCGGATTGGACAGATCGTTCAACTCACCAATGCGCTCGGCGCCGATTTGATCGTCCTGCTCGGGGACTACGTGGCCGGCCACAACAAGATCACCGCGATCGTGCCGGACCACGACTGGGCAGACGCGCTTGGGAATTTGCGCGCACCCCTCGGCGTGTATGCGATCCTCGGCAATCACGATTGGTGGGCGGATAAAAGCGCCCAGTCGCTCCGACGGGGGCCGATTGCGGCCCGGCTTGCGCTCGAGAAGGCAGGGATCCCGGTTCTGGAAAACGACAACATCCGCCTTACAAAGGACGGCAAGGATTTTTGGGTCGCCGGACTGGCCGAGCAGGAGGCGCTGCTTGGCTATTCATCGGGACGTTATGTCAAACGCGGCATCGATGATCTCGAAGCCACGCTCGCGGCCGTGCCCCAGGATGCGCCCGTCGTCCTGCTGGTTCACGAGCCGGACATCTTCCCGCGGGTCCCGGAGAGGGTTTCGGTCACGCTGGCCGGTCACACACATGGCGGCCAGGTGCGCCTGCTCGGCAATGCGCTGTTCGCACCATCGCAACTCAGCCTGACGTATTGCTATGGCCACTTCTTCGAAGGCGGGCGGCACCTGATTGTGTCGGGCGGGCTCGGCTGCTCGTGGTGGCCGGTCCGGTTCGGCATGCCGCCAGAAATCGTTCTCGTCGAAATTCAAGGTCAGGTTTCCTGACGTCCCACTGCGAACGCTGCATGCGCGATTTCCGCGAAACGATCGTTGCGCCGCCCAAGACGGACGCTGCGTGGGTCTGAACACGCCGCGCACGATAACCCGATGGTGGTAACCTCCCTCGACAGATGACCGGCGAGATCGGCAATAAAGGGGTACTCACGACGGGACATTGAGGCACCCCGGTGATTTCACTTCAATCGGCCATCCGCTGATTTGAGACTTTGAGATCATGACGCCGGTTTTCGAAACTGATGGTTTGGTTTTCAAGACCGACGGTTTGGAGGTCCTGGCATTCATGCTCGACATGGATCAGGACGCCGTCGACGACCTCGGTCTCTGCCTCAATGACGAAGAACGGCGTCGCGCCCTGAGGCTCAAACTCGGGCGGGATCGGCGCCGCTTCGTCGCGACGCATGGGCATCTGCGCCACGTCCTCGCTGCCAGACTGGGACTACGCCCCTCCGACATCGAATTCGAAATTGGAAGGCTCGGCAAACCTCGCCTGCCCCGCCGCAAGTGCGGTGCCGATCTTCGATTCAGCCTCTCACGGTCGGCAGACGTCGCGGTCATTGCGCTCGCGAACGACCGCGACGTCGGAGTCGACATTGAGGCCATTCTGCCCGTGCCGGAAGCCGACGAGATCGCAGCGCTGTGCCTTCCTGCCTCCGAGCACGCGTCCTATGCGGCCCAGGAGCCCGAACGCCGGCCGACGGATTTTCTCGAGCGCTGGACGCGGCTGGAGGCGGTGTCCAAGGCGATGGGCTGCGGCTTGGGACAGCCAATCGTCTGGGACGAAAGGAATTGGACGGCCACGGGCTTCGTCCCGAAGCCCGGATATGTCGGAACGGTAGTAGTCCGGAATTGAAGTGTCCGCCAAGGCACCAACGGCCGTACGCTGCACGGCGGACAATGAGGAATCCCATGAAGCAAGGGATCGGTAGGCCTTTTATGCACGACATGCTGCAGATCCCGGATCTGCTCGCAGGCCTTGCGGCCAAGGATATCAAGATCTCCGTCGAACGTGATCGGCTGCGTTGCAGCGCACCGGTCGGCGCGCTGACACCGGAATTTCGTGATCAGTTGCGGGACCGCAAGGGCGATATCATCGCGTTTCTCAACATGGCCACGGCGGCGGCCGTGCAACAGCCGGCGATTATCCCCCTGCAGTCTCACGGAACACAAACGCCGATTTATGCCGTCCCCGGGCATATCGGCGCACCGTTCTCGTTCCTGAATCTGTCGAAGCACCTCGGCGACGATCAGCCGTTCTACGCCCTCCAGCCGGCGGGGTTCGATGGACAGAGCGAGCCGATGGACCGCGTCGAGGACATCGCGGAGTACTTCGCCCGGCAGATCGTCGACTACCAGCCTGCTGGTCCTTACATCATCGCCGGCTACTGCTCCGGCGGCGCGACCGCCTTGGAACTGGCGAGGATCCTCCGCCAACGCGGCGCGGATATCCCCTGCGTGGCGCTGTTTGGCCCGCTCCATCCGACCACCTACAGGGAATTGCCGCGCCTGTTGTATTTCCTCACCAGGGGAAGCGTCGATACGATCGCACGCGAGATCGCGAACCTGCCGACCTTCGGCGCCCGTCTGCAGTATTGCTACGATAGCCTCCGTGGGCACGTTCGCTCCCTGACAGCCAGGCTTGGCAAAAACCAAGAGCCCGTGGCGGTGGACCCGGTGCTGGCAAGCCGGGAGCAGCTCAAATCCACCGCGATCACGGCTTTGCGGCGCTACACGCCCGCCCGCTATGCGGGGCGTGTCTGCATTTTCCTTCCGAACAAGGCCTGGCTCAGGTCGGGGGCAGCACCGCATCGGTGGCTCCAAGTCATGCCCCACGCCGAATTCTACTTCGGCCCCCGGGGCTGCAACGATTTCCGCATGCTCGAGGAGCCGGATGCGCCTGCCATCGCGGCCCTCTATCACCAGGCAATGCAACGAGCCGATCGGCCGAGATGACCTGATGTCCGGAATTTCGCAGGAGGAGCGTGCCGCATGAACAAAGTGGTATCGATGGCGCTGGACGGCGTAGCAATTGCGGGGCCGAGCGATCATGATCATCGCACGCGCGTGGTGGACTACAACGCCACGGCCGCGCCCTTCCCCTCTGACAAAACGGTCATCGATCTTTTCCGCGAGCAGGTGGTCCATGCTCCCGATGCCGAGGCGATCCGCGACCGCGCCGCGACGCTGACTTACCGGCAACTCGACGCCCGCTCGAACCAGTTGGCTGCGTATTTAAGCTCGGTCGGGGTTGGCCCCGGACGTATCGTCGTGCTGTTCATGGAGCACTCGATCGAAGTCGTCGTCGCGATACTGGGCATTCTGAAGTCGGGCGCGGCGTACGTGCCGTTGGACGTGGCCACGCCGAAAGGGCGTATCGCGACGATCCTGAAGGACATCCGTAATGGGACTGACGGGACGATGCCGGTGGCGATCACCCAGGCGCGCCTTCAGTCTGTCATTTCGCCGGACCTCGCCGACATCTTCGTGCTGGATGCCGATTTCGGCGCGATTTCCAATCAGCCGGATTCGGACCGGCCGTCGGCCGCGGCTCCACATCAGCCCGCCTACATCATCTTCACCTCGGGCTCGACCGGCACGCCCAAGGGCGTCGTGATCGAACACCGGAGCCTGGTGAACTACATCTGGTGGGCCGCGCGGATGTATAGCGCCGGCGAACGCCTCACATGGCCTCTGTTTTCCTCCTTGGCCTTCGACCTCACCGTCACGACGCTCTTCACGCCCCTCGTCACCGGCGGCCGCATTGTGGCCTACCTCGGCGACCCGGGGGTGCAGAGCATGGTGGTGCTCAAGGTTCTCGAGGATAATGCCGCCGACATCATCAAACTGACGCCGGCACATCTTTCGATGATCCGGACCGGCGCGCTCGCAACCACGCGGCTGCGCAAATTCATCGTGGGTGGTGAAGACTTCAAGTCGGAGTTGGCCCGCGAGATCAGCACAGCCATCCCGCATTCCGTCGAAATCTACAACGAATACGGGCCGACCGAAGCCACTGTGGGCTGCATGATCCACCGCTTCGATGCCGAGCGGGACCGATCCGCATCGGTGCCGATCGGCGTCCCGGCCGCCAATACGGGCATTTATGTCCTCGATCAGGCGCATCGCCCGACGGCTCCCGGCGTGATCGGAGAGATGTTCATTGCGGGCGACGGTCTGGCGAGAGGTTACTACCAGCGTCCGGATCTCACCGACGAACGTTTCGTGACGGTCGTCGATCCGAGGGATGGGGTTTCAAAGCTTCGGATGTATGCAACGGGCGATCTCGCCCGCTGGAACGCGGAAGGACGTCTGGAATTTCTCGGCCGCGCCGATCATCAGGTGAAGATCGGCGGCGCGCGTATCGAACTGGGCGAGATCGAGGCCCGGCTGATGAGCCACCCGCGGGTTCAGGATTGCGCCGTTGCGGCGATGGCCGAAGACGGCATCGACCGCCTCGTCGCCTACTATGTGTCCTCGGCTCCCCTCACCGCGGCGGACCTGCGCACTCACCTCGCCCAGGAACTCCTGCAGTCCATGATCCCGACGCACTACATCCGTCTCGACCAGATGCCGCTGACATCCAATGGCAAAATCGACCGCTCCTCGCTTCCAGCGCCGACCGCACAGGGCCATGAAGCCGCCACGGATTTCGTCGCCCCGGAGACCGAGACTGAAAAGAAGCTGGCCGCGCTCTGGTGCGAGCTTCTCAAGGTCGAGGCGATCGGTCGTGGCGATAACTTCTTCGAACTGGGCGGAGCCTCGCTTCTGGTGACGCGGGCAATGGCGCGGATGCGAAAGACCTTCGGCGTCGACGTGCAGCTCCGCAATCTGTTCGAGCGCCCGACCTTGGCCGGACTGGCCGAACTGATCGACGGCATGCGCTGGGTCGCTGCGTCAGGAACAGCCTCCCGCTCCGACGGACCGTTGGAGGAGATCGAACTGTAGCGCGCCGCAATTCCACGAGGTTCGAAGCCGGCACGAAGGCTTTCGTGTCGGAGACACTGCGAAGGGTGACGACGATGGACAAAGCGTGGGTATCGGCACAAGGACCGGGCCTGCCCTGGACGGCGGGCGAGTACGAGACTCTGCGCGATCAGGTTCGCCGCTTCGTCGAGGAGGAGATCAAGCCTTCTGCCGATCACTGGGAACAAGACGGCTTCGTTCCCCGTTCGATCCTGCGCCGCATGGGCGAACTCGGCTTCTTCGGCATCCGCTACCCGACCGAGTACGGCGGCGCCGAAATGGACGCCGTCGCGTCCGTGGTCTTCGCCGAGGAGCTCGGTCGCTCCACTTATGGCGGCGCCGCCGATGCGATCCTCGTCCACTCCGACATGGCGTCCGCGTATGTCTTCCACGACGGCAGCAAGGCCCAACGCGATCGTTGGATGCCCGGAATCGTCCGTGGCGAAACCATCACCGCGGTCGCCATCACCGAGCCGGATGCCGGGTCGGACATGAAGGCGATCCGCACCCGCGCGCGGCGTGATGGCGACTCTTTCGTTCTCAACGGCACAAAGCTCTACATCACGAACGGCGTCCACGCGGATCTCTACTGCGTCGCGGCGACGACCAATGCGTCTGCAGGAGCCAACGGAATCACGATGTTCCTCGTCGAGAAGGGAACGCCGGGCTTCCACGTCGCCCGCGAGCTCGACAAGCAGGGCTGGCGTTCCTCCGATACGGCCGAGCTCGTCTTCAACGATTGCCGTGTCCCCGCCGAGAACATGCTCGGCGCGGAGGGACAGGGCTTCTATTCCATGATGCGCAACCTGCAGAACGAGCGCCTCGTACTTGCCGCCATGGCCCTGGGAACAGCCGAGGCGGCGCTCGATGCGACTCTGGCGTGGGTGAAGGCCCGTCGGGCCTTCGGAGGCGCGCTATGGGACATGCAGGCGATCCGGCATCGTCTCGCGATGCTGTCTGCAAAGGTTGAGGCGGCGCGCGAGTTTCTCTACGCCACGGCCTGGCGCATGGCGGCGGACGACGATTGCCTGCGAGAGATCTCGATGCTCAAGGCCCTTTGCGGCGAACTCGTCAACGAGGTGGCCTATGCCTGCGTGCAGTTTCACGGCGCCATGGGGGTCATGCGCGAGAGCCCGATCGAGCGAATAGCACGCGACGCCCGCATCCTGTCCATTGCGGGCGGCGCGACGGAAGTGATGCTGGATGTGATCGCGTCGCTGATGTGAGTTCGTGAAGCCGCAATTCTCACGCATCCGGAGTCCGTTCCATGTGTTCGATTTTCGGCATTTTCGGCCTGCAGGATGACGACGACCGCTCGGTGTTGCGCCGCCACTGCGTCGATCTTTCCCGACGCCAGCGCCATCGTGGGCCGGACTGGAGCGGCGTGTATGTCGATGCAGGCGCAATCCTGGTCCACGAGCGCCTGTCGATCGTCGATCCGGCCGGCGGCGCGCAGCCGCTTCTCTCCGAGGATTCCAGTCTGGCGCTGGCGGTCAACGGCGAAATCTATAATCACCTCGAACTGAAGGCCGAACTGATCCAGCCCTACGCGTTCCAGACCGGTTCTGACTGCGAGGTCATCAACGCGCTGTTTCGCGAAGACACCCCCGCTTCTTTCCTCAACCGCATCAACGGCATTTTCGCGTTCGCCTTATGGGACTCTCAACGGCAGCGCGTACTGATCGCGCGCGACCCGATCGGCGTGGTCCCGCTGTATTGGGGCCATGACAAGGACGGCAGACTCGTCGTCGCCTCCGAGCTCAAGGCGCTGGTCGACATCTGCGCCGACGCCGCGCAGTTCCCCCCGGGCCACTGGTATGACAGCGGCACCGGCACCCTCACCCGCTACTACGTACGCCCCTGGCGCGACTACAAGGCGGTCGAGGGCGTGGCAGCCGACCGTGCCGCGCTGCGCGAAGCTTTCGAACGCGCGGTGCATCGCCAGTTGATGACCGATGTGCCGTACGGCGTGCTGCTGTCAGGCGGCCTCGATTCATCGCTGGTCGCCGCCGTGGCCGCGCGTTACGCACGCCACCGCGTCGAGGATGGCGACCGCAGCGAAGCATGGTGGCCACGGCTGCATTCCTTCGCCATCGGCCTGAAGGGTTCGCCAGACCTCGCCGCGGCAGCGATCGCCGCCGAGGCGTTGGGCACAGTGCATCACGGTTTCGAATACACCTTCGAAGAAGGTTTGGACGCGCTGCCGGAAGTCATCCGCCACGTCGAGACCTACGACGTCACGACGATCCGCGCCTCCACGCCGATGTTCCTGCTGGCGCGGCGCATCAAGGCGATGGGTGTCAAGATGGTGCTGTCCGGCGAAGGCAGCGACGAGATATTCGGCGGCTACCTGTATTTCCACAAGGCGCCCAACGCTCGCGAATTTCACGAAGAGCTGGTGCGCAAGCTCGATGCGCTCAACAACTACGATTGCCTGCGCGCCAACAAGTCGATGATGGCGTGGGGCGTCGAGCCGCGCGTGCCGTTCCTGGACCGCGAATTTCTCGACGTGGCCATGCGCATCGACGCCAAGCAAAAAATGGTCGGACAGGGCGCGGATGGCGCGCGGCGCATCGAGAAGGCGATCCTGCGCGAAGCGTTCGAGGGCTATCTGCCGGATTCGATCCTGTGGCGTCAGAAGGAGCAGTTCAGCGACGGCGTCGGATACGGTTGGATCGATGGCCTGAAGGCGCATACCGAAGCTCAGGTCAGCGACCGGGTCATGGCCGCAGCCGACAAGCGCTTCGGACATAATCCGCCGCAGACCAAGGAGGCGTATTACTACCGCCATCTGTTCCAGCTGTTCTTTCCGACGCAGGCTGCGGCCGAAACGGTGCCGGGCGGCAAATCGATCGCCTGCTCCTCGTCGGCGGCGATCGCCTGGGACGCCAGCTTCGCCGCGATGGCGGATCCCTCGGGCCGCGCCGTGACGGGCGTGCACCAGCAGGCGCTGACCTGATCGTCGCGGCTGCGCGAGAACCCCGCTCACCTGATCTCGCCGGCGTCCATCTGAGGTTGATCGCAACTAAAGGCCAGCTTCGATAAGGTCCTGAGTGCCGCACGCGCGCTGCACTCAGGGCTTGACGTAGCTCCAACCGTTCTCCTGCAGCTCCATCACCCGCACCACGCCGGAATCGACGATCCTGGCCTGCGACAGGATCGGAATTTCCTTGTCTTCGGCCTTGCTCATCTTGTCCCGGGTATTGCCGCAGGCCTTGAACGACACTTCCGGCAAGCCGAGCGCCATCTCCTCGATGCGAGTCTTCACCGGCGAGGTGTCGTTTCGAAGCATATGCAAGCCGGGGCCGAAGGTCACGATTTCGATCTGCACCTTGTCGCCCCTCGACTTGTAATAGTCGGCCACATTGGTTGCATTGTTCAGGGCGAGGTTCATGGCGGCCGCATCGTTCGAATTGACCTGGAGAACCAGACGATGCGCGATCGCGGTCGGCTCTTTCGCACGCTCTGAGCGTTGTTGCGGCTTCGACTTGGTCGCTGTTTCAGCATGCAAGCGCGGCCCAGGCACGGCGATATCCACGGACCCGGCCATCGACTTGTTCTGAGATCCCGCCGGAATCGTGCAGCCATGACAGCCATCCTTGGCCGACGTCGGCTGGTCGAGCAACGGAAGCATTGCCGACGCAACCAGAGTGGACAGCGCGATGAACGGGATAGAACGCATGGCGCAACTCCTTGAGTGAGCGACTTCGGATAGGCGATGAACTATCGGTCCTTGGGCTTGGCGAGTGCATCGGGCCATCGGCACGCCGAGGCGAGGCGCCGACGGACCGCATCGAATCCGTCCAGGGGGAATGTCACTTCATCCACGCGTCCGGACGACAGAATCTGTACCGAAAGGTTGCCGCTGTCCGGCAGCGACTGTACGAGACGGACCGCATCGCCGCCCCGCGCGATGGCAGAGTCCGCAGATGATGACGGGCCAACGCTGACCGCGGGACCGCCGTCGATCCGGTAGGACGTCGTCTGGATGATGCGCGCAGCTCCGACGCTCTCGATGACCAGCTCGCTCCGCCCGCCGCGGCACCGGATCGTCAACCGCAATGCGGGGGCTGCCACATCGGCAGCCCGCGCTCGGGCCGCAACGGATGCGGTCCCGACAGGCGAATAGTCGACCGGCGACGTGGTCAGCCCGACGGTCCAGCCGACGGACGGCGCAGGCGACGGCGCGATGGCTTGGGCCGCCTGCTCCAGGCACTGCACGCGCTGCGCTGTCTCCATGAGCGAACAGGCGCGCATCCGCCCCATCGGATCGTCGGCCCCTTCGGCCAACGCGGACGTGCACGCGAGGGCGGCCGTGACGATCGATAGGATCGTCGAGCGGTTCATCGGGCGGCGCGCGGCTAGCGGTCGAGCCACGCCTGCGCCGCAGGCAGACGCGTCAGCCCCGGCACCGTCGCGCCGAGGTTGATGGACTTCCATTTCGGATCGAAGCCCGCCCCCTGCAGAGTGTCGATGCGCGAGAACAACCGGTCGACGAAGCGCGCAACGCGTTCGTAGCGGTTGGTGTTGGCCGGCCAATTGAAGGCAACCAGCACCGTGGGCACCGCAATCGTCGCAACCCGCTCGCCTGGCTTGAGGAGATTGGGATAGTCGGACGATTCCAACGTGGCCGGAAGGTAGTAGTTGCCCAAGTTACTCTCGTACGGCACCGGCAGAAACTTGAACCCCGGCTCCCATCGTCCCTTGACGAAGGCGTCGATCGGCTTGGAGGTGACGAACACCACCGCGGCCATCTCGCCGCGTCGCATCTGCTCGAGCGCCACCTGGTGCGGCACGAAGGTCTGCTCCGCCGCAATACCGAGCCTGCTGAAGATCAGGGGCCCGGAATAGGCTGCCGCGGTGCCCTGGGTATTGAAGTTCACCTTCTTGCCGGCGAGATCCTTCAGGCTGCCGATTTCTGGCCGCACGAAGACGTGCAGTTCGGACGGAAACAGACTCGCGATGTAGGCGATCCTGCGATCGATGTCGGGCACCTCTCCTTTGTATTCGTCGAGCGCGTCCGAATTGATGATCGCGGCGTCGATCCCGCGGAGATAGAGCAGCGAGTTCACGTTCTCCGCCGCACCGCGCGTCACGACCGGCAGGACGCGGAGTTCATCACCGTCGTCGGTGACGCGGGCCATTTCCGCCGCCAAACGCAACGGAGCCCCCTCGATCAGGCCGCCAGCGAGCCCGACCGTCCAGGCGTTCATCTTGAGCTGCTGCGGAGTGGGCCTCGCCTCGGTGCGTGGAAGCGGTGGACGGCCCTGCCGACTTGGCGAAGTCTTGCCGTCCTGAGCCGCTACGCAGTCCATCGCCGCCACGCACGTCATCGCAAGCATCGCAAACAGCAGAATGCGCAATCCCTTGAACTGGCCCACGAGCGAACTCCCTTTCAGAGCGAGCGACGGCCGCACGGTTCGTCCGGCCTTAGCGAGCCTGTTTTATTGGCGGAGCGCTTCGGCCCGCTTGCTCGCTTCCGGCACGCCGCCGGCGCCTGCTTTGGCATAGAGCTCGCGCGCCATCGCGGGGTCGCCGCGCGTACCGTAGGTTCCCCATTTGGCGAGCACTGAGGGATCGTAGGTTTCGGCGAGCGCGAAGCTCGCCTGCGGATTACCCATCTCGGCGGCGCGTTCCAGCACGATCCGGGCCGCGATAATGTCGCCCTGCCCGAGCAACGAACTGGCCCGGGCCAGAAGACTGATGGCAGCCGCCTCCGTTTCTGGAGCAGGCTTATTCGGCGCGATCTTGTCGGGAGCGAGCTTGGCAGCAGCGCTGGGGCGTTCGGGCCGCGCGGCGCGCTCCTTCTCCGTCACCGTCCCTGGCCGCGCCGTGGTTGCCGTCGCCACCTGCCGCCGTAACTCCGCGGCTTCCTCGGCTGCCTTGATCGCCTGCAGCCGCTCCGCCTGCAAATCAGCGCGAAGCTTCGCAACTTCGCCGGCAAGCGCCTCGGCGCGTTCGCGGTCCTTCTGCGTCGCCTGCTTGATATCGGCGGCCTTGGTCTCGGAGCTCTTCTTGAGCTGGGCCGCCTCGTCGCGCAGCTTTGCCAGCATCGTCGTTCGGCCATCGAGTTCGCTTCGCGCAGCCGCGAGATCGCGCTCCAATGCCGCAATGCGAGTCTTGTCTGTCTTGTCCTCGGACGACGACTGACGTGCCGGACCGGAAGCAGCCATCTGTCCGCGAAGCTCCGTGGCTTCGTTGGCCGCCTTGATGGCCCGCGCCTGGCTGGCGTCGAGTTCGAGCCGGAGCTTGGCCAGATCAGAGGCGAGCGCCTCGCTCCGCTCGCGCTCCTTCTGCGCCGCCGTTCTGAGATCGGCCGCGGCCGCTTCGTAGGACGTCTTGATCGAGGCGGTCTCGTCCTTGGCCTTGGCAGCAAGAGCGGCCTGAGCATCGAGTGCGCGCCGCGCCGACGCGAGCTCCTGGTCGAGCCGCGTGGATCGCTCGTGTTCGATCGAGAGATGCTGCAGCAGCTCGATCTCGCGCCGAGCCCCGGCCAGCTCGCGTGCGAGCGGCTCGGGAACGTTGTCCTTGGTTGCTTGCTGGGATCGCAGAGCCAGGCCGGTTTCGCCTGGCCCTGATGCAGACGCCCCCGGCTCCGCCGCAAGCGCTGCGCCGGCCCAGAAGGCGGCCGACAGCAGCAACGAGCTGACCCGCACGGCCTGTACGCGCCGACGTCGGCGAAGGGCGGCATTCGTATCGTCGTTGCTGGGACAACCAGAGGAGCCCTGTTTCATAGCCGGCACTATGCACCCCGCCTCTGAGCGAATTCTACGGCCAACATGGAGGACCCCGGCGCTACCCAGATCGGGTTAGGAACTGTCTTGCCTCCAAGTGCTCGCGTTTTGCCGTTGCGAGCAGCGCCAGGACTCTCGAGCGCACCGTTGTTGTCGTAGCCCGAGAAAATCAGGACAGCCGACAAGCCCGGAGATACCAACCGCTTTTCAACCGAGCAGTGTCCCAAGGCGGCGTCAGGTCGTTTCGAACGGGGCGCAAAAGAGGTGCTCCCGAAGGGAAGTTGTTACCGCAGTGGCGAAGGACCACGATGGCAGTCCTGCATGCTGCTCCATCTGCGTGGGGCCGCATTACGTGAACGGAGTGCAGCACGCCATGGGACTTTTCGAGCAAGATGGGCACGTCAGCCCGGCCGCCATCCTCCTCGCTGTGGGTGTCTCTGGCGTAGCCGTGTTGGGAGGCACGGCGATGAAGAACGCCAATGACTTCGTCGCGGTGGCCTCCGCGGCTCCCACCACCGTTCCGGACACATCCAAAGGCGATCCAGTGAAAGGCGACGCGGTCCACGCGACCTCCAACGCGGTGCTGGCGCAAGACCAGCCGACGGCGGAGCCGCCGAAGCTGGCCATCGCGGTCGAACCAGGTTCAGGCACCGCCTTCGCCATCGGCGATCGGGTGAAGCTCGCATTCTACGAGAAGATGGCGGTGGAAGAGGATAAATGGGGCCGTGCTTCGTCGGCGATGCGCGGCATCGTGCAACGCCCGGAGATGAGCGGCGAGTACGCCGTCCAGGAGGACGGCACGGTGGCGCTGCCCCTGCTCGGCTCCATTCCGGCGGCAGGCAGATCCCTCAAGCAGTTCGTGGCGTCCGTCGCCGACAGCTCCGAGCAGATCCTCGGGCACAAGTTGATGGTCAACGTTGTCTCGCTCGATCGCGCGCCGGTCTATGTCCTCGGTCCGGTCAAGAATTCGGGATCGTTCAAGTACGCCTCCGGCATCACGGTCCTGCACGCCGTCGCCCTGGCTGGCGGCCTCGACCGCGGATCGAGCGACTCGTACATGAAGATCGAAACGGTCCGCGAGATCCAGAAGCGCAGTGGCGCCGCCGGCTCCATGCTGAAGCTGCTCGCGAGGCTCGCGGTGCTGAAGGCCGAGCGCGACGGCGTCTCCCCCAAGATCCAGCCACAGCTGATGGAAATGGTCGGCGCGGCGGAAGCCAAGAATCTGATCGAGGAACAGATCGAGCGTCGCAAGCCGCTGATGTTGGCCCGGCAGGAACGCCAGCGCGCGATCACCGGCGCGATCGAGGCAGCCAAGCAGGACCTCGAGCTGTACGGCCGCACGGAGTCGCTCGATCAGTTGGTGAAGACACGGCAGGAGCGCGTCGACAACACCCGCACGCTGGTGGAGCGCAACGTCCTCAGCAAAGCGGTGCTTAGTCAGGTGCAGGGCGAACTGTCCGATGCCGAGCAGCGCCGTCAGGATTCACTCAACCAATACGGGATGGCCAAGCAGCGGCTTTCCGGAATGCAAGCCGACGCGCTCAAGATTCAGTCCGACCTGAAGAACGAGCTGGCGGTGGAGATCGACGCCATCGAGCGGCAGCTCACCGAGAACGAGCGCGAGTTCCGTACCAGCGAAGGCATCCTGAGCAGCCTGCCCTCCACCCGCGCCCAGTTCTCCTTCGCCAAACGGGCCAACAGTATCAACTACAGTATTGTGCGGCAGTCATCGAAGGGTCCGATCACCATCGAATCCGACGGCATGACGGTGCTGCAGCCGGGCGATCTTGTGAATGTTACGCTCGGCGCCGGCGACGCCCTTGATCGGGAGCCGGCCGTTATCGTGCCAGCGGCGCCGCAGATCCCAACGACGCCGGCGGCGCCGGTCGGGCTGCGCTCGACGGACAAAAAGGTCGCGCGGGATTAAGCGACGACCGCAGGAGTCATCCGGCAGCGAGTTGGACGACCGCCATTGAGAAGGCTTTCGGTATCGCCGAAAGCCTTCTTTGTTTGTTCAGGTGTGATAGTTCGTGCGCAGACTCTAAGGTACGGCGAAGTCTCGAATGAACGCGTGAAGCATGTGCGCGCCGAGCAAATTCTGCTGTCCCTTGCAGGGCATCGGGAAATGGACGGACGATGTCCATCGCGATGAAACCGACGTCGTGGCCCCCGGGGCCGACCTGACTGGCACACGATGCCCGACTAGGCACGGCCTCAGTAACACGCTCCTGTCAGGCAGGGCGTCTGGCCACGATCATGGTCGAAACTCCGAACCGGCGCAGCGGAGAGCGCTCGATGATGGGCATCAAGCGGCGGTAGGCCGAGATCGCAAATGCCGGCATCCACTGATAGAGCTCGAACACCGGCAGCACGTAGTCGACCTTCTCGATCTGGAATCCCGCGGCGGCCACCGTGTCGCGCAATTCGTGCGGCCAGTAGTTGCGAGCCGACATCACCTTGGTCGCCAGCCGATAGGGCAACCATGGAAGCAACGGGATCGGGAAACCGAAATCGCGGCCCATGACTCGCATGCCGTGGCCTTCGAACGGAAACCAGCGGTTCGGACTGATGACTACCAGCCGGCCGCCAGGGCGTAGCACCCGGTGGATTTCGCGCAGCGTCGCCGCCTCGTCGGCGACATGCTCGAGGACTTCGTTCATCAGCGCAGCATCCACCGACGCGGCGGGCAGCGGAAAATTGTCGGTGCAACAGTAATATTCCGTGCGTTGCGCCCGGCGGTCGCCGCGCTCCAGGGCGGCCTGCCTGCGAGCCGACGCCTCGTCGATCCTGGATTGTTCGGGATCGACCCCGATGGCCTTGTCGGCGCCCGAGGCCACCAGGGCCTCCGTGTAACCACCGTCCGCGCAGCCGCAGTCGAGCCAGACGCCCTCGAGCAGCCCGAGCTCCTTCAACTTGCCGAGGCGGTAGGCGAGATTAGTCCCGAACGCGGTCGAACCGCCGGGGTGACGGTAGCGTGGCGCGGTCCTGGCCTGGGCGAGCGGCATCGGGCTGCTGCTGGTCATGCGTCGGTTCCTTTCGCGGTGATGTAGATGCCGCCTGCCGGCACTTCGCACGGAGCAGGACTGTCGAACGGTGGCATCCGCTTGCCCGGAGCACTGCCGAGTGTCGATCGGGGCTGCGTCGGCTGCGACCCCGAACTTGGGGGGCGGGATGCGCTTCCGGAATAGGCGACGTAGCCCGCATACAGCACCATGCACGCTCCCTCGATGCTGACGACGACGGTCCATCCCACGACCAGACCTTCGAGACCGCCAAGCTCTGCACCGGCCACGGCGACACAGAGCTCCAGAATTCCCCCGAGCAGAAACCACGGCGATGATCGGCGCATGGCATCGTTCAAGCGCGCCAGGGTGCACGCATGAAACTTGAGCGTCGATCCGAGCAAGCTGAATCCCAGGAATCGCAGGCTTGAGCCGGCGATATCCGGATAGGCCGGATTGAAAGCGGCCAGGATCTCCCGCGAGTAGACCAGGACGAACACCGCGCAGGCGGTCGAGAACAGCAACGAGACGCCCAGCGACACTGCGAAATTGTGGCGTGACTGTTTGGGACTTGCACGCACGACCGGAAACAGCACGGTCGCCATCACCGCCGGGATCGCCGCGGCGGTGGCAATCAGCATCCAGACCACCGCGAACGCCGCATTGGTGGTCGGGGTCAGTATCACCACCACCAGAAATGGCACGACGAGGCCGGGCGCCTGCAAGGCGATGTCGAGCGTGTAGTGATCAAGCACCTTGTGCCGCAGCTTGTGCAACAGTGCGAAGTCCGGACGGCCCAGCAGAGCACGGACACCGCCATGGGTCGCGAGATCGACCAGGATCCAGGACACGACCGCGCCTGCGATCCAGGTCATCAGAATGGCGATTTCATTGGACGCTCCGGCTAAGGCAGCCATGCCGATCATGCCGAGCTTCAACAGGGAGAACACCACCTGTTGAAGCATCCTGGCGGTCCCGTTCAGGGTGCCGAGGAGCGCCTGGCTGACCACCATCGTGAACGCGGTGAGTGCGCTGCCGAAGATGAAGAGTAGCATGGTGTGCCGGCCGGCGATCAGGCTGGCATGTCCGAACAGCGGCTCCGCAACAACGAAAACCATCCCCAGGGCGGCTGCCAGCGCCATCGCGACGACCGTCGCGGCGCTGACCAGCCCGGCGACCCTTCCCCGGTAACGGGCAGCCTCTCCCACCAGCAGCGTGCCGAGGCCGGAGTCGCCCAGCAGTCCCAAGAGTCCCATCACCGACAAAAGCGCCGCCGCCCGTCCAATCGCCTCGGGCGGAAAGAGCCTTGCGGCCAACCACCAATAGCCGAAACCCAATCCGGCGGTGACAACCGTCGCGAGCGTCAGAGCTCCGGAATTCCGAAGCAGGGCCGCGCTCTTCCTGACCGCCTCCCTCACCCTTGCGAGCGACGTGGGGCTCTCTAGGGGCAAGGCGCACCCTCCGCTTCCAGCACCCGCACGCCGCGCGCCGCCTTCTGCATCACGTCGCGGTACACCTGTTCGATTCTTGGTACCACCGCGCTCGCCTTGAGACGTCCGACCCGCGCCTCAGCCGTCGTCGCCAATCGATTGAGGAGCGCGCGGTCGTCGATGAGCCGCTGCATCGCGGTCGTCAGCGCGGCGACGTCACCGGGAGGCACCAGCACCCCGGTCTCTTCTGGATCGATCAGGTCGGGCATGCCGCCGATATCGCTCGCTACCACGGCCTTGCCCGAGGCCATCGCTTCCATCACTACGGTCGCGCAGGCTTCCGGACCGACCGAAGGCAGCACGCCGAACAACGACTTTCGCCAGGCGTGCATGATTGCCGAATGCGGCCAGGTCCCCATGACCCGAACGTTGGGCGGAAAGTCCCGCGGCGTGTCGGGCGCGGAGCGTCCGATCAGCACCAAGGGCGGCGCATGCTTCAATTGGCCATACGCCTCCGCCAAAACGTGAATTCCCTTCAGGCGCATCATATCGCCCACGAACAGGATGAACTCGCCTTCCGGCAGCTCACGGAGGCACGGCTCCTCGGCGCCAGGAACTCCGACATCGTCGGGCACGAAATTCGGAATCACCTCGAACGGCGCGCGACTTCCGACCAAGCCCGTATGGCGGGCCACCGCATGGCTCACCGGGATGAAACGATCGACGATCCGTCGCGCAGCAAACCCGGATGCCAAATTGCCCAGTGTGGTCGCGGTCGCCTTCGCGGCGCCGTAGTGTCGGCTCGCACAAGCGAGGCATTTCGTCAGTTCGACACCGTCGCACAGCCGCTGTCCCAGATACATGAAGTTCTTCTTGGCGCAGGACAGTCCGTAATCATGCATGGTGATCACCAGCGGCGGACCACCGATCGCCTTGAGCGGCAGCAGCGAGGCGTAGATCCAATTGTGCGCATGGATGACGTCCGGCTGTTCCGCCGCGATCAGGCGCTTCAGCGCCAGCGCCAGTTCGGGATCCGGGAACGGCGGCGCATGCGGGCGGTCTGCATCGGCATGCAGGCCCGCGAACCGCTGTAGCGTTCCGCGCAGACGGTGAACGTGGACGTTGCCATCCGTCTCGATGTCGGGCGAACCGTGATGCACCGAGGTGCCGACGCTGACCTGATGCCCCCGTTGCGCCAGCGCCGCACCGAGATTGCGAACGTGCCTCTCCTCGCCGCCGATCACGGGAGGATAGAACTGCGATAGCAGCAGGACGCGCATGAATGCTCCGTTGCCGTTCAGCTTCGCCCGAGCAAGGCCGAGACGCTGCGGTAGAGGCGGTTGTCATCGGGTCGGTACAGTCTCGCCACCGCCTGTCGCGGCGTCGCGCCGGGAGCGACGGGCAGTTCGCGGGTCCAGGTCTCGCCGGGGGCCATCTCGAGCGAACGGAAGGTGGCGATCGGACGACCGTCCAGAACGACCTCGACGTCGAACCGCTGCCCCTTCGCCTCGCCGCTGCGCACGCCGACCTTCAGCCGTCCGCCGTCATCCGCCGGCAGCAGCCAGAACTCGGTGTACTTGAACTGCTGCTGCGCCGCTTCGTCCCTAACAGCCAGGACGTAGGCTCCGGTCGCGATCATGAGCGAGAGGGCTATCGCACCGACGTGCCACGGCCGCACGCCGTTCGGCGTACCACCTGGCACAACAAATTGTGCCAGAGCGGCCCCGCCACTGCGGATCGCCAACAACGATGACCCGACCACGACCAGCCAGAACCAAGCAGCCCAGCCGAGCGGAGACAATGCACCAACCGCGTTGAGCACGAGGCCGCCGGCGATCCCGACCACAAGACTCGCCCCGATGGCGTAGGCAAGGTGCTCAGCAATCGAGTTCGCAGCGATCCCGATCGCCCGGACCGCCGTATGGCCGCAGACCAGCAAGGCCAGAGGAAGGCAGAGAACGGTCCGCAGGATTGCATTGTCCGTCATGGCGACCGCGAGCACCGCCAGATTGGCTAACAGGCACGCCAACAGAAGGTCTCGGTTGTTAGGGGCGTACATGCATTCCCCTCATGTCGTAGATCCGGATGAAGCCGTTGTCGTAGATCCGTCCAACCCCCTCAATGTCCTCGAATTTGCTCAGCGCATCGACTGCGATCGGCTTGTCGGTTCTGGGCTCCCATGGCTCGAAGTAGAACCCGAGAACCGGCGGAGCCGCGGTCAGGCGCATGTCGACCAGCAGGAAGTCCACGTCGCTCTGCGCTAGGGCCCAGAAATCGTCGCCCGATAGCGTCGCACTCCCGAACACGCGCGCCGAATTGACACCCGGCGCGATATCGAGCCTCACGTCCTGACGCCCGTATCCGGCGAGCAGCAGACGGTTGACGCGGTCGGAGGTGAAGCGGTTGCCAGGCCCCATCCACTCCTTGGTCCAGCGCGCGGTTCCGACGGCCATCGCCTCGACCGACTGGGCATCCGCCGCCACCCGATAAGGCCCCCGGATCAGATCGAGTGAGGCGCTCGTGATTCCGCTCAGCACGATCACGCTGAGCGCGAGCGGCGGTGCAAACAGACGCCATCCCCGCGGCGACAGGCCCTGCCAGAAGTGGACGACTCCAGCCGCGACGACCAGTCCAACGCCGAAGAATGCCAGCGTCCCCATGCGATTGCCGATTTCCCACCCGCCGATACTCAGCCGAAACAGGACCGAGAGCGGAAACCCGAAGGCGAGCACGGTGAGGAATACGATGCGGCTATCGCTCCAACGCCGCTCCAGCACATGTTGGATCGACCGCCAGCCCGCCCGGCCCGAACCAACCATCGAAAGCGCAAGCGACCTGAAGAACCCAGTCGCCAACCCGATTGCTGTCAGCAACACGCCGAGTAGCGTGATTACCCGCATCACGAGGGGCTGCGACGGCGCCTTCGCGTCGGCGAGCGGATCGGGCGGCTGCATCGCCGCACCGTGTAGCTTCGTCAAAAGAGTCTTGACGCCGCTCTCGATCACCGGACCGAGATAAGCGCCGAGATCGGTGCCACGGAACTCCATCCAGAGCAGCGGCAGAGCAACCGCCATGACGGCACCAATGGCAACTCGGGCTTCTCGCCGAGACCCGTCTCGGCGCAAAAGATCCAGTGTCGCCACCGCGCCGAAATAGATCGCCGCATAAACAGCCGAGAGGTGATGGGTAACTGCGATGCCGCCGAGTATCAGGCCGATGAGTAACAGCGCTCTTGCCCGTTGCGGGCCGGCGTCGTTTCGCGAGGCCGCCTCGATCGCAAAAGCCAACGCGCACAACACGATGCCGAGACTCTCGTACGAAAACATCGCCTCAAAAAGGAAAAACGTCGAGCAGCCCATATAGGCGAGCGAGCCGACCGCAGCGATCCGTGCCGAGCCGGTGATCTTCTCATAGAGCAGGAACAGCGCGACGATGAAGGTGCCCTTCAGCACTGCGAGCAGCAGCATTGCGGAAGCGAATAACGGCAGGCGTGTCAGGTCGGCGAGCGACGTCGCCAGAATCTCCAGAGCCTGGTAGGTCGATCCAACTTCGAGCAAGGGATTGGACAGGAACAGGCGTCGAGCCGTCATCAGATCGTCGGCCGCGACCCAATGCAGATATTCATCGTGCGGCGTGAAGCTGGTCGGTGAATACACCGTCCTGCAGAAGAACATCGCCTCGACCAATAGCAACAGCAGTAGAAGTCGCTCGCCGCGCGACGCATCCGGCCATGCGATGCGAAAGCTGATCGGAACAACCATCAGGGCGATACCGAGCCAGAACAGCACCGGCGCCATTGCTTCGCCACGTCGGCCCGCGCCCTGCCCCAGCACCACCAGCAACAAGGCGGCCGAGACGATCAGGAACAATACGGCCACCACGCCCGGCTTGGCCGGCTGCGGCACAGGCTCGGCTGCACCGTCCCGAAAATCCGGCCCGATCACGGCCATGACCTGCCGAACACGGTTTCTGACCGGGCCGGTCCACGTTCCGAGCGTGATGTCGCCGGTCGTCATCGGCGAGGCGCTGTTCGAGGCACAAGCGCCAACCGGCCATTGCCAGAGGCCCCTCGCGCCGCAGACCGAGCGGTCATCACACCGCAATACACGTCCATCAATGCATCCGCGCAATCGTCCCAGTCCGGGAGCGCCAGGTCGGGAAACAAACGTGTGGTGGTCATCTCCCTGGCGATCGCCGCAGCCGTCTCGACAGCGCTGGCGCCGCAGGGGATGGCTCGGCACAGGCCCTTCGCGGCGAGTTCAGCCAATCCCGAAGACTTGCTGACCAGCACCGGACGCCGCAGCGCGAGTGCTTCCATCACCGCCACGGGATGCGCCTCATAATCGCTGAACAACACGAACAGGCCCGCTCTCGCCAGCAGGTCCGCCATCTGTTGCCGGTCGCCACCCGGGATTGCGCCGATCGTCACCCGATCATCGAGACCGAGCTTGCGCACCTGGCTCCGCAGCGCGTTCTCGTAGGGTCCGGTGCCGACGACGTGAAGCCGTGCCTCCGGAAGCCGCCGAATGACCTCGGGCATTGCCGCAATGGCCCTATGATGCCCCTTGTAGCGTTCCAGCCTGCCGCTCGAGACGATCAGGTTGGGATCGACCCGAACGCCGGGGCTCGGTGTTGGCATCGCCGCCCCGTTCGGTATCACCGCGAACTGCTCCCGCGGCACGCCCATCCGGGCACTGAAGAAGTCCGCCTCGAATTCGGAGACGCCGATCAGGCGGTCAGCCCGTGATATCAGCGGCCGCAGCATGGCCTGCTGGGTGCCGCGCACGGCATTGCGCAGGCGCGACGAGTGCCCGCCACTGTGGAAGGTCAGCACGAACGGCAGATCGCCCCGGATAGTGGCGAACAGACCTATCGGCACCACGAACGTGCTGTAACCCTGGAAGTGGATCAGGTCCCAGGTGCCTTCTCGGATCGCCGCATAGACGCCCGGCGCGATATACAGGTCGAGGTCCTTCGGCCAGGCCCTGACCCGCCGGACGCGCATCCCCAATACATCTTCTTCGACTGGTAGTTCGCCGGACGGGTCGGTCGTGAGCACGTCGACGCTGTGGCCGCGCGACTGCAGCCGCGGACCGACCTCCCGGATGTGAGTTTCGATGCCACCCATGAATGGATGGCAGCGAGCGGCAACCATCAGAATTCGCATCGAACGATCACCACTCTTGAGCTGTCGATTTTGCTTCGCTTTCGTGCGGTTCGGCAGGTGCCAGCTACGACACGCCATAGCCGACCGGCGCGACCTGCCCGAGAATCCGCTCGCGCAGGATGGTCTTGAGAACCCGCCAGCCGTCCGGGAGAGCACGCAGGTTGCTGAGGCCGCTGATGCGCGGGGCCTCGAAGCTCGCCACTTCGACGATCTTCAGCCGGTTCTTCAGGGCACGCACGTTGATCAGTGTCTCGATCTCGAACCCGTCGCAGTCGCATTTCAGGGTGTCGACGTGACGCGTCCAGAACGCCATGTAGCCGTAGCAAAGGTCTGAGAAGGCGCATCCGTACAGCAGCCGCACGGTTGTCGTCAGGCCCCAGTTGCCGAGCATGCGGATGAGAGACATGTCGTCGGTCCCCGCGCCCTGCAGGAAGCGGGAGCCCTTGACCATGTCGGCGCCGGCCATCAACCCGCCCACGAACAGGATGGCCTCGTCGGGATCCATCGAGCCGTCGGCGTCGAGCATCACGATGATATCGCCGGTCGCCGCACGAAAGCCGGCTTGTAGCGCGGCTCCCTTTCCGCGCCGCGGCTCCATGACGATCTTGACGTCGGAGCGAAGCTTGCGGGCGACGGCAACCGTGTCGTCGGTCGATCGGCCATCGATGATCACCACCTCGTGAGCCCATGCCGGAATCCGAGGCAAGAGATGCGGCAGGTTCAAAGCCTCGTTGAGCGTCGGAACGATGAAGCTGACTCGTGGAAGCGACAGTGTCGGCGGCAAACCATATTCGACTGACGAGAAGCTGGGCGTCCGAGCGGATTCGGCAAGAGCAGACTCGGCAATCGGGACGGACTCGGCAATTGGATGGGGTACCGGAGCGTTCATGGGAGCGTTTCTCCTGGCCAAATTCGGCTGCCTGGAGGTTCATCGAAGCCCGATGATGTTGGAAGCGCTATGGGTGGGTAGTCCCTTAGCATTAGACCGACGCTGTCAGGACGCGGAACGAAGAGAGGCAGACGCGGTACCCAATGGCCGATCCCACGGAGTAATCACAATGCACCGCGCCGACTACCCCGGAGGTAACCTCAGTGGGACCTTCACTATCGGCGCGTCGAGGCACAAGGTCGTTGGGTCACCGCCGAGATCGAACAGCGACGGCGGCCACGCACCCGGCTGCAAGCTGCCAGGAAGGTCCCGATGCCGCAGACGTCGATTTCAAGTCATCCCGCCCGTCGGTTGCGCCAGCCCCCGCTCCGCGTGATCACCGGTGGCGACACCGAGCGGGCCGACGCCGTCGAAGTACGGATTGAGCCGCTCGGGGACTCTGCAGCGACCGAAGCCGGGTGGCGGGATCTGCAAGCGCGCGCCGCTCCCTCCTTCTTCACGTCGTGGCTATGGATCGGAACATGGCTGGCGCACTTGCCGAAGAACGTCACGCCGCATCTGATCACCGCCATGATGTCCGGCCGGGTCGTCGGGATGGCCATCGTCTGTCGCCGCAAGACATGGCGTCTTGGGGTTCGTCCCCGCGCACGATGGTTTCTCCACGAGACCGGTGACGCCCGCTTCGACCGGCTCGCCATCGAATATAACGGCATTCTAGTCGACCGCTCGGCGGGCGAGGCCATCACCATCGAGTGCCTCGATCGTGCGGTCCGCCATCTTGGCCGGCTCGATCAGTTGGTGCTGTCGGGTATCACCACCGATCTTGACGCCGCCACATGCCGCGTCGCGGCGAACGCCGGGCTACGCGCCGAGGCGACCAACGTCGACACCGCGCATTGGGTGGATTTCGGCGAGATCCGCCGCGCCAACAAAGATTATCGCGCCTCGCTCGGCCGCAACACCCGCCAGGCGGTCAGCCGAACGTTACGTCTTTATGAGGAACGCGGGCCGGTGGAGCACCGCATCATGGAGACGGTCCCGGAGGCGCTGGCCGCCTTCGCCGAGTTCGCCGAGCTTCACAACGCGCGCTGGGGCCGCAAGGGCGCTTTCGCTAATCCAGTCTTCCGCCCTTTTCACGAGGACTTGATCGCCCGCGGCGTTCCCACCGGTGCGGTGCGGATTTCGCGCACCACGGTCGGCGGCCACACCATCGGTGTGCTTTATAACTTCGTGCATGACGGCGAGGTCCTGCACTACCAAAGCGGCTTTCTGTACGAAGAGGACGCCAAGCTGAAGCCGGGCCTGCTCAGCCACGTTCTGGCGATCGAGGACAGCTTCGCGCGCGGCGAGCGCGGCTACGACTTCATGGCGGGATCGGCCGCTCACAAAACGCGCTTGGCCAACGCCCAGCGCACGTTGAAACGCGTCGTGGTCGGGCGCGACACGATCGAGCACCGCATCGAAGCGATGGTCCGTCAGGGAAAGCGCGCTCTGGCCGAGTTCCGGAACGCCGCCGAGTGAGCGGCACCTGATCGGATCTCGGAAAAGGCCGAAGACTCGGGATGAGCGGAGGGGCGCTCCGCAGCTGCGGCCGCTGGCAGCGGTACGTAGGAAATTGTTACTTCGTCCGAGTCGGCGATCCGACCGAACAGGTCGACCACCTCTATGCCGTCGCGGTGATTATAGGTGTGGCAACCGTACGGCCCCGCCACGATGCGACCGACCGGAGTCTGCACGAAATCCAAGGCGTCGAGCGCGTCGATCCGACAAAATGTCAATCCGGCTCCGTAGCCACGCGCACAATCCTGGACTGGACGGAGCGTCTGCCCATGGCGCCGGATGAAGTCGCCGGCCGGACGGCTCAGGGTGGCGTCGATCAACGTTAGTCTCGCGCCGTGCGGCTTCCAAACACCGTTCAAGCTGTCAGCGTGATAGATGTTCAGGACGTCCCACGATGACGACCGCCACAGCCGCTGGGCAGCAAAAAACCAGATACCGGAGCCGTCTGGCAGCGGAGTGACATCGTAGTTCTCACTCCCGCTGGCCAGGTCGGCCTCCCGCTTCCATCGGTAAGGAAATGACTCCGCACGGTACAGCGTGACCTTCCCCGACTCGCCAGCTTCGGGGATCATCCAGATCTGCCCGGCTTGCTCGAACACCATCGGATACGACAGATGATGCGGTTCCTCGAGCACGATTTCGACGGGTCCGGCAACGCCCCGCCCGTCCATCGGCACCACGGCGATGCAGCCCTTGTTCTTGGAATGCAGGTACTGTTCGACGAAGATGAAGTCGCGTCCACCGTACCGAAACGGAAATGGGTCGGCGAGGTAGCTGCCCACGCCGCCCGTGAGAACGCGGAATGCGGCCTCGCCCCGATCGAGTAAGCTCACGCCCCGGCTATCGAGCCGCCAGCCGATGCGCCACTCCTTGCTTCCCTTCGCCAGGATGCCCAGCAGGCGTATTGCCTTGGCCGCAACGGCGCCGCTGGCCGCCGCGAGAGCGCCGGCGGTTCCGAAACGCGGATGGGCGAGTACTGGTGCTGCGGCAGGTTCGGCCGCAGTGCCGCACTTTTCGGAGATGGCCTTGAGGATCAGCGCCACGGCGCACGACAAGACGGCGTCGAGCGTGGCGGCAAACACCTCTCGATCCGGGCTCGCAGGCCGGGCCGTCCACGGCCGTTGCGGGCGCGCCGTATCGTGAAGTTCGATCGAGAGACCACAGCCCCCGCTCAAGGCGGCCATGACGCCGATCTCGCCGGGGATGCCATTGAACATCGGCGTAAGAACGCGGCGTCCGGCGGGCGGCGCTTCGTCGCCGGCGAGATCGACCACCACGTCCGGGACGTCGTCCCGTTCCGGCGCGAGCACGATGACGGCCGGGTCCGCCCGCTCCATGGCGCCTTTCCGATCCAGCCGGTAGATCATCCGTTCAAGATCGAGCAGCAACGAAACGCCAAGCGGGATCGGGCGCGATTTTGCTGCAAATTTGCGTGATACCTTTTGACCCGGCACGGCAACGAGGGCATCCGCCAGCCATGAATGCCAACGGAAGAGTCGCGATCGATCAAGATTGAGGCATATGTGCATTCGCCAACGGCGCCTGTTCGGTCTGCCCTGATACTGAAATAGAAACTATGGCAGTCCAAACGATCTAAAGAGGATGCTCGGATGCTGATCACCCTCCTCCGACGGATTATCCGTCGGCCGGGGCCGCATCTGAGCCGCGTCGTAACGCCGCCATAAACGCAAGTTGACACAGGCGAGGGAACGCCGCGCTGCTTCCTTGTCGTTCCGCTGACATGCGTGATGTCAATATCAACTTTGCCAGCCCCGATAGGTCCTCCCACGATAGAAGATCAATTTGCGCCCGGAGGAGCGCTATCTTCTGCCTAGGCGGAAATACCCGCAGTGGCGACGAAGTCCCTTGCCCGAACGCAGCGCCGGCAAATCGGCAATCTCCATCGGGGGTACCCCCTCTGGGCGGCTGGCATTGCGGGCTCCGCCGTAGTCAGCTTTCGTCTATGAACGGAAACCGGGGTCGGACAACGCACGGACTGCGGGGCGCCGGAATGGCCGTCTTCGCGATCGCGCTGCTCTGCGCGGCCTGGAGCTCGTCTACCGACACCGCTCGCGCCTCGACGAATTTCGTGAAGACCTCCGGCACCGCCTTCATGCTCGATGGCAGACCCTTCTACGTCACCGGCGTCAACAACCACTATCTGACATTTGGATCCAGGCGGGAGGTTCTTAGCGTCCTCGACGACGCCGTGGCTCTGGGAGCCAACGTGGTTCGGACGTTTCTCCAACCGGTGATCGGATCGCTCGATGGTAGCCGCGCAACCATCTGGGCGTGGCGATCCAGCTCCGATGCCAGCAACCTCGGCGTCGGAGGAACCTACCTGCTGTATTGGGATCACGTCGCCGGTGCCATGGCGATCAACGACGGTCCCGACGGCATGGCGAAAGTGGATTTTCTGCTGGCCGAATCCGCCAAGCGCAATCTCAAACTCATCATCGCCTTCCTCGATTTCTGGGACTACACGGGCGGCTCGCAGCAGATGCGGGCCTGGTACGGCAGCACTGACAAGGCGGGATTTTTTTTCGACGATCCGCGCCCGAAGGCCGACTACCGGCGCTGGGTTGCGCACGTCGTGGGACGGGTCAATTCGCTGACCGGAATGACCTATCGTGACGACCCGACGATTATGGCCTGGGAGCTGATGAACGAGGGCAACGCCGTCCCGGAAACGCTGCGTCTGGCTTGGTCCGCCGAGATGTCGGCTTACGTGAAATCGCTCGACCCCAATCATCTTGTTGGATCAGGGCATGCCGGTGCGATCGACCGGATGTCCGACCTTGCCGTGCAGAGTCTCGACTTCGGCACTTGGCACGGCTATCCGCTCTACTACAAGCTGTCGGTCCGCCAGTTCGACCGCACCATCAGCGAATTCTGCGAAGTCGGCGCGCGCGCCGGCAAGCCGGTGCTGCTGGAAGAATTCGGCTACGCCCGATCCAACCCGGACGCTGCAGACGCCTACGCCCTTTGGCTCGACACATTGAGCCGCGGTCCGGACTGTGCCGGATGGGTGGTGTGGCGACTGGTCTCTCGCCAAGACAGCGGCAATTATCCGACCGATCTTCACGACCAGTTCGACGTCCGCAACGACGGCAGCCCGATCTGGGAGGCGCTGAGGACCGCAGCCGCCCGGAAACGCTCAACCGCGAGCGACGACCACCCCCCCTCAACCACCCGAGAGGCCCGATGACCGAAACGATCGATGCTTCCGTCGTGATTTGCGCACACACTCTTGACCGTTGGGACGACCTGACCAGGGCCGTCGCGTCGGTCCGCGCTCAGCAGCCGCCGGCACGGGAGCTCATCGTCGTCATCGACAACAACGAGCACCTGCGCGAGCGCGCAGCGCGTGAGATCGACGGCGTGACCATATTGGCCAATGAAGGGCCCGCCGGCCTGTCGGGCGCGCGGATGACAGGCGCAGCGCACGCAACCGGGACCGTCATCGCCTTCCTCGATGACGACGCCGTCACCGAGCCCGGCTGGCTGGCCGCGCTGCTGGATGCCTATCTCGATCCGGCCGTGATCGGGGCCGGAGGTCCGGTGGAGCCGCTCTGGCGGGCGCCGCGGCCGGCATGGTTTCCCGACGAATTTCTATGGGTAGTCGGCTGCACCTACGCCGGCATGCACATCCAGCAGGGACGCATCCGCAACCCCGTCGGCGCCAACATGTCGGTACGGGCCGACGTCCTACGCCGCGCTGGCGGCTTCACCTCGGACCTCGGACGCCGCAAGCTCGGTTTCTCGGTGAGCGGCAAAGCCCGCATCGGCGGCAAGGCCGAAAGCTGCGAAGAGACCGAATTCAGCATCCGAACCGCGCGGCTCAATCCCGGCTGCCACTGGGCCTACAGGCGCGGAGCGCAGGTCCGGCACTGCGTTCCGGCCCAGCGGACCACATGGAAATACTTCGTTCAGCGCTGCCTCGTCGAAGGTACCGCCAAGGCGGTACTAACACGGTTGACCGGCCACGCAGACGGCCTCGGCGCTGAGAACCGCTATGTCCGTGAGGTCCTGCCGCGCGCCGTGGCCCGCAATCTCGTCGCAGCGCTGCGCGGCGAGCCCGGCGCTCTCGGACGAGCCGGCGCGATCGTGGCTGGCTTTACACTTACCGCCTTCGCCTACGCCAGGACCCGTCTCGGCGGAGTGGCGCCCGCTCAGAGCCAGGGCACGACCGTCCGCGTCGGTCCGGCCGGCTAACTAAAATGGGACGTCCCATGATCTTGCTGACCGGAGGCGCAGGCTATATCGGCTCTCACGTGGCGGTCGCTTTGTTGGATGCAGGACTGGATGTGGTGGTCCTCGACAATTTATCCCACAGCAATTCTGCCTCGCTAGAGCGAGTTCAGTCGATTTGCGGCAGGCCGGTCCACTTCCGACAGGCCGACATCCGCGACGAAGAGGCGGTCTACGACGTCCTGACGACCTACGGCGTGACCGCGGTCATCCACCTCGCCGGGCTCAAGGCGGTCGGCGAATCCAACGAGCAGCCGCTGAGCTACTACGACAACAACGTGATCGGGTCGATGCGCCTGCTCTCGGCGATGCAGCGGTCCGGGGTCAGGACCATCGTCTTCAGCTCTTCCGCCACGGTCTACGGCGCCCCCTCCTACCTGCCACTCGACGAGTCGCATTCGCTGGCGCCGACCAACCCGTACGGACGCACCAAACTCTTCGTTGAGGAAATTCTGCGGGACGTGCATGCCGCCGGCGGCGACTGGCGGATCTGCATCCTGCGCTACTTCAATCCTGTCGGTGCCCACGAGAGCGGATTGATCGGAGAGGATCCGCTCGGGGTCCCGAACAACCTGATGCCGTTCGTCGCCCAGGTGGCCGTCGGCAGACGCGACAAGCTCACGGTGTGGGGCAGCGATTATCCGACGCCTGACGGCACCGGCGTGCGCGACTTCATCCACGTCTGTGACCTGGCCGAGGGCCATCTCGGAGCGCTCAGGCAACTGAGCGAGCCAGGGATTCTGACCCTCAACCTCGGCACCGGCGAAGGCAGCAGTGTGCTGCAGGTCATCCGGACCTTCGAGGCGGTCAGCGGCTGCCGCGTCCCCTACGAAATCGGTGAGCGCCGCACCGGCGACGTCGCCGTCTGCTACGCCGATCCGTCTCTGGCGAAATCCGTCATGGGCTGGACGTCCACCCGCTCACTTCTGCAGATGTGCGCCGACCACTGTCGCTGGCAATCCATGAATCCAGCAGGCTACGCGGGCGCCTGAGGCCGCGTACTGCCTGCGCGGGAGGAAGCCGCGGACGATCCTGAAGCTGACAGTCTGCAACTCATCAAGCCGGACATCGCCCGGGAGGGCGCCAGGCTCTCAGCGTGGGCGCGGAACGCCCGCCGACATATCCGTTGCGAAATTCATCGCAGGACGATCCCAGCGCTGCCTCTGTTTTCCGATGCTCTCGACCGCGAGTTTCTGCGCGATCGCAGTCAGATGGTTGAAAGGTTGCGATCAACGATCCTGCGCAAGTGCGTCGCGACGCCGCTACGGTGATCCGCGTGAGCCGGGACGACCTGAAGCGATAGGTCCCGGTCCCGACGCCGGGCGAACACATGACTATCCATCGGCAAGGATCGCGGCGGCGCCAATCAGAACGGGTGCTCTTCAGGCGATCGACGAACTGGTCGAGATCACGACCTCAGCGCACCGACGACGTGAGAGCGGCCTTCCGATCGAGCGCCCATATCGCGGCCTGCGTTCGATTGGAAACCTGGATCTTCCGAAGGATCGACTTCATATGAACCTTGACGGTGGCCTCCGTGATCCCGCATTCGCGGGCGATCTGCTTGTTCGAAAACCCCCTGACCAGTCCGTCCAGGATCATCTCTTCCCTGCCAGACAGCGTCGGGAATTGAGGCGATTGAACGGTCGTTTGATCATTTGATCCGACAGGATCAAATCCGACGGCGAATTCTTCTCTTTGTTCGGCGCCGTTGTCCGCCACCTCTTCCGTGATACCCGTCGCCGACGATAACCCGCTACTCGGCTTCATCGAGTGCAACTGCTCGGCTTGCCGTTCGCCTTGCGCTTCCCTTTGCGCTGAGATGCTCTTGGAAGGCTCGTCGTGCATCAAGATGCGCGCGCCGCCCAAAACGATGAGCTTCAACGTTCGGATCAACAATTCGCGAGACACGCGAAGCGGAATGCAACCGTCGATCGACGCTTGACCAAGTTTCTGAAGTTGCCGGGGTGGCAACTGATCGAACAGAAGGACAATCTTGCAAGTCGGCCATTGCTGGCGAATTTCGGCCGAGTCCTTCAGCGCACGCTCGGCGCTTTGGATGCAGATCAACACGAGCTCTGGATCGTGGTTCGCGAACCTGTTCTGCCCGGCATCTTCCATCGAACCAAATGTGGCGACCACATTAAACAGAAATTCCTCGATGAGATACGATATGCCCGCTCGCAGAAGCTTGTGAGGCCCGACGATGACAGTTGAAATCGACCTTGTCTGCATGAAGATGGACCCCCGCCCGAAGATACGTCGATCGTGAGACAGCCTCCCACACCGTTTCCAGCCGGCGATGCCCGGAGGCGCATTGAACGCGCCGCCATGAGCGTAAGAACAAACATACAACCACCAGGGCACAATGACGAGATCTTCCGATCGTTAGTTCGTCAAATCGTGAGGCGTTTCAGCATCGCGACATGGCAACGATCGAACACCATCCCAAACAACGCCTGACACCTCCGCTTTGGCATGCTTCCGATCGACAAAATCAATGCGCTCGCCGGTGTCGATCAGCTCTCGACGGTTTCAATGTCGTCGATGAGACCCCTTTCCGACAACAGAACCATTTGAATCGCGACTAAAAACATCACCCTCACCGAAGAAAGGACTCTCCAGACGCACTGAGCTATCCTTCCCCCACCCCGATGAATCGAGGGGCTGGTTGATATAAAAGTCACTCCGTCGATGCCGCGCACTGTTCCCGACACCCGGCAGGCTCTCGTCGAGAGTAAAAATTCGAACATTGTCGCCGACGACGAACTCAATCGATCTCATCAACAGGTCATGGGACACGTGAAGTGAAACGCAGCCATCGATCGGCGAACTACAAAGGCGGCACATTTCGTCAGATGACAGTTCGTCGAACAGAAAGAACACCTTTCCACCGGGATAAGCGGCGGACATGATTTCTGCAGTCACCAGGGCGTTTTCGACACTCTGGCCACTCAATATAGTCAGATCAACGTCCTTGGAGGTTCGATGGAGATCGTCGATTTTGTGAATAGACGCAAAGGCCCCGACAATATTGAACGAGTAGGGCTGCAGCAGTGAGGACAACACGTCCCGAATGAGACTTTGAGGATCGACGATAACCGTATTGAGGGCTTTTTGCGGCATGGTACGCTCCGCTCACTATCTTGGTTAAAATCCAGCTACTGAAACTACGGCTTCGATCTTGCATTGAGTAAGATACGTTGTCACTAGGAATGAGAACCATAATTTAACTATTTCGTTACGCTGTTGGGGACAGCCGGATGAATTCCGGCGAATTGCCTGACCGCCCTGTAGCCGTTCGCCGTCGGCGCCACCTGCCGCTGTTAGTAGCCGGATTGATGCACGTCGTGCTTACCTACGATTTGAGTGACACCTGTCACGAAAATCATCGCGTAGCGCAACGATTGACCGATTGCTGCCGTCCTCTGTTCCTCTTCAGCAGAGGGGCGTTCTCGTCGATCCAGTTGGTGACTTAGATGTCAACTTTTTCCGCTGAGACGAAGAACCGGTGGCCACGCTAAGGCGGGGCGCTGACCACCGTAGCAGTTCATAGATTGCGCGAGATGACGATCCGCTGGACGTCGCTGGTACCTTCGTAGATCTGGCAGACACGAACGTCGCGATAGATCCGCTCGACCGGAAAGTCCTTCAAGTAACCGTAGCCGCCGAGCGTCTGGATCGCCGACGAGCACACCGCCTCGGCGGTCTCGGAAGCGAACAGCTTGGCCATCGAGGCTTCGGTCAGGCATGGCAGTCCGGCCTCGCGCAGGCTGGCAGCATGCAGCACCATCTCGCGAGCGGCGGCGATGCGGGTGGCCATGTCGGCGAGCCGGAACGCCACCGCCTGGTGCTCGATGATCGGCTTGCCGAACGTCACGCGGTCGCGCGCGTAGTCGCGGGCCGCCTCGAAGGCGGCACGCGCCATGCCGACCGCCTGCGACGCGATGCCGATCCGGCCGCCTTCCAAATTTGACAGCGCGATCTTGAGCCCCTCGCCTTCGGCACCGAGCCGGAGATCGGCCGGAATGCGCATATCGTTGAAGGCGAGCTGGCAGGTGTCGGACGAATGCTGGCCGAGTTTGTGCTCGACCCGCACGACCTCGTAGCCGGGCGTGTCGGTCGGCACGATGAAGGCTGTAATGCCTTTCTTGCCGGCGTCCGGATCGGTGACGGCGAACAGAATGATCAGCTGGCCATTCTGTCCCGAGGTGATGAACTGCTTGGCCCCGTTGATGACGTAGTGATCGCCGTCTCGGCGCGCGGTGGTGCGTAAATTGGAGGCATCCGAGCCGGCCTGCGGCTCGGTGAGCGCAAAGCCGCCGATCCATTCGCCGCTCGCAAGCTTGGGCAGGAAGCGCTGCTTCTGCTCGTCGGTGCCGAACTTCAGGATCGGCATGCAGCCGACGGAGGAATGCACGCTGACGATGGTCGAGCAGGCACCGTCGCCGGCCGCAATCTCTTCCAGCGCGAGCGTGTATGCCACCATGCCGGTCTCGGAGCCGCCATAGGCTTCCGGCACCAGCATGCCGAGAAAGCCCAGCTGGCCCATCTCGGTCAGCTCGGCGCGCGGAAAGGCATGCGCGGCGTCGCGCGCTGCCGCGGTGGGGGCGAGCCGCTCGCGGGCGAAGTCGCGCGCGGTGTCGCGGATCTGGGTCTGCAACTCGTTGAGGATCATGACGCCCTCACCTCACGACAGCCGCTCGACCGCGACGGCTGTGGCCTCGCCGCCGCCGATGCACAGCGAGGCGATACCGCGCTTGAGGTCGTACTTCTCCAGCGCCGCCAGCAGCGTCACCAGCACGCGGGCGCCGGAAGCGCCGATCGGATGGCCGAGCGCGCAGGCGCCGCCGTGGACGTTGACCTTGTCGTGCGGCAGGCCGAGATCGTGCATCGCCGCCAGCGCCACCACCGCGAACGCCTCGTTGACTTCGAACAGGTCAACGTCGGCAAGCTTCCAGCCGGTACGCTCGCTCAACGTCCGGATCGCGCCGATCGGCGCGGTGGCGAACAGCGCCGGTTCATGCGCGTGGGTGGAATGCCCGACGATCGCGGCCAGCGGCTTCAGGCCACGCTTGTCGGCTTCGGAACGGCGCATCAGCACAAGCGCCGCGGCACCATCGGAGATCGACGACGAGTTCGCCGCCGTGACCGTACCGCCCTCGCGGAACGCCGGCTTCAACGTCGGGATCTTGTCGAGCTTAGCCTTCAGCGGCTGCTCGTCGGTGGTGACGGTGATGTCCGACTTGCCGGCCTTCAGCGTCACCGGCGTGATTTCGCCCGCGAACGAGCCGTCCTTGATGGCGGCCTGGGCGCGGGTCAACGAGGTGATGGCGAAGTTATCCTGGGCTTCGCGGGTGAACTGATAGCTCTGCGCACAGTCCTCGGCGAAGGTGCCCATCAGCCGGCCCTTGTCGTAGGCGTCTTCGAGTCCGTCGAGGAACATGTGATCGATCACCCGGCCGTGGCCCATGCGATAGCCGCCGCGGGCGCGGTCGAGCAGATACGGCGCGTTGGTCATGCTCTCCATGCCGCCTGCGACCGCGACGGTCGCACTGCCGGCGATCAGCAGATCATGCGCCAGCATCGCCGCCTTCATGCCGGAGCCACACATCTTGTTGATGGTCGTGCAGCCCGCCGAGAGCGGCAGGCCGGCGCCGAGCGAGGCCTGCCGCGCCGGGGCCTGTCCCTGCCCTGCCGGCAGGACACAGCCGAACACGACTTCGTCGATCGCATCTGGCTTCAAGCCGGCACGCTCGACCGCGGCCGAAATCGCAGCCGCGCCGAGCTGGGATGCGGTGGCATCCTTCAACTCACCCTGAAAGCCGCCCATCGGGGTGCGGGCTGAGCCGACGATAACAATAGGATCGTGGGTCATGGGAGTTCTCCCTGCATCTTGGTTTGTTTGATCGCGATGTGAAACGAGCGACGCTTGGTTAGTGTCTCAGGCTGCGGACGATGAAGCCCCCTGCGCCTCGCGCACCAGATCGGCATCGCGCTTACGCAGGATGAAGCGCTGCAGCTTGCCGCTCGGTGTCTTCGGCAGCTGCTCCAGGAACTCGATCTCGCGCGGATAGGCGTGCGCGGAGAGCCGCTTCTTGACATATTGGCGCAACTCCTCGGCCAGCGCCTCAGTTGGCGTCACGTCCTTGGCGAGCACCACATAGGCTTTCACGATCTCGGTGCGCTCGGGATCAGGCTTGCCGATCACCGCCGCCTCGATCACCGCGGCGTGCTCGATCAGCGCGCTTTCGACATCGAACGGACCGATCCGATAGCCCGACGAGGTAATGACGTCGTCGGCGCGACCGACGAAACTGATCGACCCGTCGGGTTCGAGCTCCACGGTGTCGCCGGTGCGGTAGTAACCACCTTCGATCGCCGGGGTCTCCTGCTGCCAGTAACCGGAGAACCACATCAGCGGCGAGCGCGCCAGATCCACGCTGAGGACGCCCGGAACATTGGGTGGCAGCTCCTTGCTCTGCTCGTCGAGCACCGCGACGCGGAAGCCCGGCATCGCGAGCCCCGCAGAGCCCGGATGCACGGTGTGGCGTAGCCGGTGATGATTATTGACCACCATGCCGAGTTCGGTCTGCCCGTAGTGATCGTGGATCGGCGTGGCGAGGTGCTCGGCGAACCAGCGGATCACTTCCGGATTGAGCGGCTCACCGGCACTGCTGACCACGCGAAGCTGTCCGTTCACAGGTGCTGCTGCCTCCGGCCCCGCTGCGATCAGCAACCGATACGCCGTCGGGGCGCCGGCCAGGTTGGTGATGCCGCGGCGCTTGATCAGGCCGTAAGTGCTCTCGGCCGTGAAGGGGCCATCGTAGAAGGTGGTGGCATGGCCGAGCAGCAGCGGACCAGTCACCGCGTAGTACAGGCCATAGGCCCAACCCGGATCGGCGATGTTCCAGAAGATATCGCCGGCGCGCAGGTCGACCGCATCGCGCATGTACGAATAGAACGCCGGCAGCGCGTTGATCGGCACCGGCACGCCCTTCGGCAGGCCGGTGGTGCCGGAGGTCGACATCATCAGGAACAGGTCCGTGCCCTTGCGCAGCACCGGCTCGAACGAGGTCGATTGAGCCGCGAGTTCGGCGTGGAGATCCAGATCGCCGAGCGGCGCGCTCTCGCCGGGCCGGGTCACGATCGCCACGGTCGGGCAATCGGCGACGTCGGCGAGCTTGGCGCGGTTGGCGAGATCGGTGACGACCAGCTTGGCGCCGCTCATTTTCAAGCGATGCTCTATTGCCTTGGGACCGAACGCAGTGAACAGCGGCTGATACACCGCGCCGGCCCGCCAGGTGCCGAGGATCAGCGCCAGCAGTTCGGGCGTCCGCGGTAACATGCCGGCGACCACGTCGCCCGGCTTCACGCCCTGCGCGACCAACAGATTGGCGACCCGCGCGGCGTAGTCTTTCATCTGGGCGAAGCTGAAGGAGGCCGTGCGGCCGTCCTGGCTCTCCCAATCGAGCGCTATGCCGCCGCCCGCCGCATGACGGTCGCAGCATTCGACGCAGACGTTGATGCCGGTCGCGAAGTCGCCGTCGAACAGCGCTTCAAGATCCTCGCGGCGAAACCGCGCAAGGGCATCGGCATAATCTTCGGTGGCAGCCGGGCGCTGGTCGTTGCTCATGACGTTTCTTCCCTTGTTTTCTCTTTGCCCTCGCCGCGCACGAGGATCTGACGCGAGTGGACTCGTGGTTGCGGATTAAGCTGCGCAGCCCTGTGGCTTTCCAGGACCAAACTGACCTAGAAATGTGATCGGTTTTGCCACTTTTGCGGAGGATGACGAATGGAGCGGCGGACGATTTCGCCTCTGTTCGTTGAGGAGGTCGCCGATTGTCTCCGGCGCGCGGGCATCCCTCCCGGACCGATCTTCGCAGCCGCCGGGCTGCCTGAGGTGGTGCGCGAGCGTGTCTCGGCTGCCCAGTTCGGCGCGCTATGGCTCGCCGTCGCGGCCGCGATGGACGACGAATTCTTCGGCCTCGGCGGTCGACCGATGCGCCCGGGCTCGTTCACGCTGCTGTGCCACGCGGTGCTCAATGCCGACACGCTGCAACAGGCCCTGAACCGTGCACTGCGCTTCCTGAAGGTGGCTTTGGACGATCCGGCCGGTGAGCTGCGGATCGAGGGCGAACTCGCCCGCATCGTGTTGCGCGATAAGACCGCGCCGCGCTCGGCCTTCGCCTATCGCACCTTCTGGATCGTGGTGCACGGCGTCGCCTGCTGGCTGGTCGGCCGGCGGCTGCCGCTGCGCCGGGTCGATTTCGCCTGCGGCCCGCCTGCGGTCGCGGCCGATTATCGCTCGTTCTTCGGCGCGCCGGTGCGGTTCGGCCAGCCGGAAAGCGCGCTGGTGTTCGACGCGCGGTTTCTGGCGCTGCGCACCAACCGCACCGAGCGGGCGCTGAAAGAGTTTCTGCGCCGGGCACCCGCAAACATTCTGGTGCGCTACCGCCATGATGCGACGTTGACGGCCGCGATCCGCACCACGCTGCGCGCAAAACCGCCCACGGCATGGCCGAACTTCGAGACGCTGGCCAAGCAGATGAAGATCCCCGCTTCGACGCTGCGCCGCCGGCTGCGCGCCGAAGGGCAGACCTACCAGACCATCAAGGATGAGATCCGCCGCGCGCTCGCCATCCGCTGGCTCGCGGAGAACCAGAAGCCGGTGGGCGACATCGCCGCCGACCTCGGCTTCGCCGAACCCAGCGCCTTTCACCGCGCCTTCAAGAAGTGGATGGCGCGCAGCCCAGGGGCTTTTCGCCGCGAGTCCGTGGCTGGTTCGTCCTAGCGGTTCGCCAATGGCAGATCGACGCGCCTCGGTCCGCCCGAAAAAAGAGGGTAGCGATCGGAAGCTCAGGATATGCCGCCCGCTTCTTTTTACCCGGATATAATTGACGCGACACTTGGGCCGGCTTACCAACTCCGCGCGCAGCTCGGCGGCTGGGGGCGACTGAAAGCAGTGTCGCTTGTCACCGACGCCCGGCGCTCACCTTGAAGGAGTGTCGCCATGCCCCTCGCGAAGGCCAATGGCATCGAACTGGCCTGGGATGCGGTCGGCAATCCCGGCGACGAGGTCATCCTGCTCATCGCCGGGCTGGGAACGCAAATGATCCGCTGGACGAGGACCTTCTGCGAAGGCCTTGCCGCCCAAGGGTACCGCGTCATCCGCTTCGACAATCGGGACGCCGGATGCTCGACGCATCTCGACGCCGCGGCACCGCCGGACTTTGGATCGCTCGCAGCTGCGCTGATGGCCGGGCGGAGACCCGATGTGGCCTACACGTTGGACGACATGGCAATGGATGCGGTCGGCCTGCTCGACGCGCTCGGCATCGCGCGGGCTCATGTCGTCGGACGATCGATGGGCGGGATGATCGCGCAGATCCTGGCGAGCGAGCACGCCGACCGGGTTCTTTCCCTCACCTCGATCATGTCGAGTACCGGCAACCCCGCCCTGCCCCAGGCGGCACCGGACATCATGGCGTTGATGATGCGTCCTGCACCTGATCCATCTGTCGACCCCGACGGCTTCCTGGCGATCCGTCTCGCCTTCGCGCGCCGGATCGCCGGAACGGTCGCACCGTTCGACGAGGACGGCCATCGCGCCGTTCTGCTGGAAGAGGCGACGCGTGGACACGATTCTGATGGCCAGTCACGCCAGATCGCCGCGATGGCTGTGGCAGGCGATCGCCGCCCTCAGTTGAAGAGGATCACCGCGCCGACGCTGGTCATTCACGGCACCGATGACCCGCTGATCCCTGAAAGCTGCGGCCGCGACACGGCGATTTCGATCCCGGACGCAACCTACATGCCGATCTCGGGCATGGGCCATGACTTGCCGAAACAACTCGACCGACGCGCGATCGACGCGATCTGCGTGGTGGCGCGCGCGGGATCGCGTCTTGCTCTGCGCTAATACCGCACGCAGATGTCGCGTGCGTTCAAAGCAAGACGTTGGCCTAGCCGTTTCCGTTCGGCTCTCATCCCAGCTACGCCGTCATCGCGTCCGGCGCGGCGACGGCCTGTGGACCGGCGAACAGGCTCCGTCCCGGAATCGCGTCCAGCAAGGCGCGGGTGTAGGCGTGCTGCGGCGAGGTGAACACCGATTGGGTATCACCCTGCTCGACGATCTCGCCGCTGCGCATCACCACGATGCGGTCGGCGATTTCCGCAGCGACGCGCAGATCGTGGGTGATGAACAGCATCGCGAGATTCATCTCCTCGCGCAGTTCGGCCAGCAGATCGAGAATCTGAGCCTGCACCGACACGTCGAGCGCCGACACCGCCTCGTCCGCCACCAGCACCATCGGCTTCAGCGCCAGCGCACGCGCGATGCAGATGCGCTGACGCTGGCCGCCGGAGAACTCGTGCGGATAGCGCTCGGCCGCGCTGGCCTCCAGGCCCACGCGCGCCAGCAGGCGCTTCGCGTCGGCCATCGCCTCCGCCGGCGGAGCGCCATAGGCCATCGGCCCGCGGGCGATCGCATCGCCAACCTTCTGCCGCGGATCGAGCGCCGCGAACGGATCCTGGAACACGATCTGCACCTTGCGGCGCATCGCCCGCAATTGGCTGCCGCGGAGCTGAAGGAAATCCGCACCTGCAAACTCGATCGCGCCGGTATCGGGCTCGATCAGTCGCATGATGATGCGGCCGAGCGTCGATTTGCCGGAGCCGGACTCGCCGACCACCGCGACCGTCTCGCGCGGCCGCAGGCTGAGCGCGACGTCGCGCACCGCGACCGTCGTACGATCGGGCCGGAACAGGCCCTGCCCGGTGACGAAGGTCTTGTTCAGCCCGTGCGCGTCGAGCAGCGGCTCGCCGTCGATCTTGCGATCGACCTCCGATGCAGGTCGCGAGCCCGGCACGGCGGCGATCAGCGCCTTGGTGTAGTCGTCCTTCGGGCGCCGCAGAACTTCGTCGACGCTGCCCTGCTCGACCACGCGGCCGTTACGCATCACCACGACCCGGTCGGCGATGTCGGCGACCACGCCGAAATCGTGGGTGATGAACAACACGCCCATGCCGCGCTCGGCCTGCAGGCGGCGGATCAACGCCAGGATCTGCTTCTGGGTCGTGACGTCGAGCGCGGTGGTCGGCTCGTCGGCGAGCAACAGCGCCGGATTGTTGGCCATCGCCATCGCGATCATCACGCGCTGACGCTGTCCGCCGGAGAGCTGGAACGGATAGCTGCGCACCAGCGTCGCCGGGTCCGGCAGGCCGACCGCTCCGATCAGTTCCAGCACCCGCGCATCCAGCTCGGCGCGGCTGGGGCGCGGCGCAGCGTGCACCAGGATCGCCTCGGCGATCTGCTGGCCGACCCGCGCCAGCGGATTGAGCGCGCTGAGCGGCTCCTGGAAGATCATCGAGATCGCCCCGCCACGTAGGCCGCGCATGGTGTCTTCGTCGGCGTGGGCGAGATCCTGACCACGAAACCGGATCGTGCCGGTGCCGATCTCGAGACTCGGCGGCAGCAGGCCGAGCACCGCATGCGCGGTGATCGATTTGCCCGAACCGGATTCACCGACCAGGCAGACGATCTCGTTGCGGCCCACGCTCAACGACACATCCGAGACGGCGTGGCTACGATCGCCTCCCTGCGGCAGCTCGACCGACAAACCCTCGACGGACAGCAGGATATCGTCGCTCATGCGTTGCGCACCTTTCGCGCAATGCGCGGGTTCAGCGTGTCGTTGAGGCCCTCGCCGACGAGATTGATCGCCAGCACGGTGAGCAGGATGGCGACGCCGGGAAACACGCTCATCCACCACGCCTGCCGGATCACCGTGCGCGACGCACCGATCATCAGGCCCCATGACATCAGATTGGGATCGCCGAGCCCCATGAAGCTCAGCGCGCTCTCGATCAGGATCGCGGTCGCGATGGTCAGCGAACCGGTGACGATGATCGGCGAAATCGCGTTGGGCAGGATGTGGCGTAGCGCCACCATCAGCGGCGCCTGGCCCTGGCAGACCGCCGCCTGCACGAACTCGCGGCCGCGCAGTCGCATGAACTCGGCTCGCGTCAGCCGCGCCAATGGCGGCCAGCTCACGGCACCGATCGAGATGATGACGTTGGTCAGCGTCGGTCCGATCGTCGCGACCAGCAGGATGGCAAGTATGAAGCCCGGAATGGTTTGGAACAGCTCCGTGATCCGCATCATCAGATCATCGACCTTGCCACCGAAATAGCCGGCGATCGCGCCGATCGTCACGCCGATGCACAGCGCGGCGAGCGTCGATGCGACGCCGATCGTCAGCGAGACCCGCGCACCGTAGGCAATGCCGGCGGCGACGTTACGCCCGAGCATGTCCGAGCCGAGCGGCAGACCTTCGCTGGCCGGCGGCTGGAACGGCGCCGCGACCATCTCCCACGGATCGTCCGGAAACAGCGTCGGCGCGCAGATCGCGAGGATCACCACGGCCAGCAGAATGATCAGCCCGATCATGCCGGTCGGGTGACGCAGGAACGTCTTCAGCCTGTCCATTCCCAACCTCCCTCAGGACGCCGCACGCAGCGACACGCGCGGATCGACGATCCGATAAATCGTGTCGGTGACGAAGTTCAGCAGAATGACGATCACCGACATCACCAGGAAGATGCCGAGCATCAGCGGGTAGTCGCGCTGCAACACGGCATCGAAGGTCAGCCGGCCGAGGCCCGGCCACGCAAACACGGTTTCGATCACCACTGAACCGCCGACCAGCGTGCCGGCCTGCATGCCGGCAACGGTGACGACCGGCAGCACGGCGTTGCGCAGCATGTGGCGCATGATGATCTGACCGCGCTTCAGCCCCTTGGCCCGCGCCGTCTTGATGAAGTCCTGATGCGCGACGTCGATGATGGCGGACCGCATCAGCCGCGCATAGATCGCCATCAGCACGGCGCCCAGCGACACAACCGGCAGCACCATATGGGCCGCGATGTCCCGCATGCGTTCGAACGGCGTCATCGGCACGCCGATGCTGACGTAACCGAACGCCGGCAGCCAATCGAGCTTCACCGAGAACAGCAGCACCAGCATGAGGCCGAGCCAGAACACCGGCATCGCGTAGAGCAGCAGCGACACGATCGTCAGGGCGGTGTCCGACCATTTGCCGGCGCGCACGCCGGCCAGAGTGCCGAGCGAGACGCCGGCCGCGAGGGACAGCAGGAACGCGCTGCAGGTCAGCAGCAGCGTTGCCGGCAGGCGCTCGGCGATCAGCGACAGCACGCTGCGCTGCTGCCGATAGGAATAGCCGAGATCGAGCGTCACGATCCGCTTCAGATAGATCGCGAGCTGCACCGGGTAAGGCTTGTCGAGGCCGTACTCGGCGCGGAGCTGATTCAGCATCTGCTCATCGGCCGATCCGCTCTGCCCGGCCATCACCTGCGCCGGATCTCCGGGCGCCGCATGCACCAGCACAAAGTTGAAGGTGGCGATCACCAGGACCACCGCGACAAACCGCATTAACCACTGGGCGATCGCAATCGCGACCGCCACGCCGCGGTTCCCGGCGATGGACAGCGCCAGCGCCCTCATCCGAACGAAACCGTCCCGAAGGTGTCGTGCACGCCAATTGCTGTGGTGATCACGTTCTTCAGTCGCTTGTCCATGAAGTTCGGATAGTCGATCTCGAGCAGCCAGGCGACCGGCACCTCTTCGACCATGATCTTCTGCAACGCGCTGTAGTGCTCCTGTCGCTTGTCGTCGGACGTCGCGACCGCGGCCTCCTCGAACAGCCGGTCGACTTCCGGATTGGAGTAGCCGCAGGTGTTGGAGAACAGGATTCCCTTGCGAATATTGGAGGAAACATAGCTCCGCGACACGCCGAGCGCCGGATCGCCGAACTGATAGACCGTGGTCGTGGTCATCGAGAAGTCCCAGTTACTGAACTTATCGGCCCAGCCGGCGACGTCGATTCCCTGCAACTGCAGATCGATACCGACGCGGGCGAGCGACTGCCGCAGGAACTCGGCGGTCCGCTGATGGGTTTCGCCATACGGCGGCACCAGGAACGGAATCGTCACGCGCTTGCCGTCGGGGCCCGGCTTCAGCCCCATCTCATCGAGCAACGCCTTCGCCTTGTCGGGCGAGAAGTCGTATTTCTTGACGTCCTTTTCGTAGAACTTGGTCTTCGACGAAACCGGGCCAGTCGCGACCTTGCCGAGGCCGAAATAGATCCGGTTCAACAGCGCCTTGCGGTCGATTGCATACATCACGGCCTGCCGGAACCGCTTGTCGTTCATCGGCGCGATGCGGTTGTTGATCTCCAGCCAGGTATGCGGCGCGAAGAATTCGTAGCCCTTCGTGGTCATCGTGAGGTTCGGCAACTTCGAGAGCCGCGGCACCTCGAACAGCTCGACGTCGGTCCACTGCGTGAGCTGAACGGTCCCCTGCTCGAGCGCCACCGAACGCGACGCAGAGTCCGGAATGACCCGATAGATGATCTCGTCGAGATACGGCTCGCCCGGACGATAATAGCCTTCGTGCTTCACGAGGTGGACGTGCGAGCCGCGCACCCACTCCTTCAGCTTGAACGGGCCGGAGCCGATCGCCTTCGCATTGGCCGGGTTCTTGCGATAGTCGGTGCCGTCGTAGATGTGCTTCGGCACGATCGGCGCCGTGGTGCAATCGAAGGCCGTCAGGAACGGCGCGAAAGGCGTCTTCAGCTTGAACACCACGGTGAGCGGGTCCGGCGCCTCGGCCTTCTCAATACGCGAGAAGGTGTTGCGCGCCCGCGCATGGTTTTCCATCAGGATCTTCGTGATCGAAAACACCACGTCTTCCGAGGTCAGCGGCGTGCCGTCGTGGAAGGTGATGTTGGGGAACAGCTTGAAGGTGTAGGTGAGCTTGTCCGGCGACACGTCCCACGACTGCGCGAGGCCCGGCAGCGGCTTGAGGTCGAAATCGTAGCGCAGCAGGCTCTCGTAGATCTTGCCGCCGAGCGTCAGCGTCGGCTGCTGCTGGTTCAGTGCAGTCACCAGGATCGGCGGCTCAGGCTGAATGATGGTATTGAGCGTGCCACCCTTGGTCTGCCCCGCCGCCCGCGTGATCCCCAGCGGGATGCCGCCGATGCCGAGCGCGCCGGCCATCAGGCCCAATTTGGCGAATTCACGTCTGTTCATGCCATCCCCCGCGTTACAAGAAGTTGAAACTGATCATTCGTCCAGGACGTCGCTGATCGTGATGAAGGCAGTCGCCGCATCAGACGATCGCCTCGATGAGAGACGGACCACGTCGCGACAGCGCCGCATCGAGCGCCCGCGTGAATTCGGACAGCGTGGTGGCACGGCTGGCTTCGACGCCGAGGCCCTGCGCCATCTTGGTCCAGTCGAGTTCGGGCTGATCGAGCTGCAGCATGCGCTGCGCGTTGCGGCCCGGATTCTGCGCGCCGACCTTGCTCATCTCGCCCCAGAGCGTCGCATAGGAGCGGTTCGAGAAGACGATGGTCAGCACGTCGAGGTTCTCACGGGCGTGGGTCCACAGCCCCTGCACCGTGTACATGCCGCTGCCGTCCGCCTGCAGGTTGATGACCTTGCGGTCCGGGCACGCGACAGCAGCGCCGGCCGCCATCGGAATGCCGATCCCGATCGCCCCGCCGGTGATCTGCAGATAATCGTGCGGCGCCGCGTCGTAGGAATATTCGAAGAAGCCCGACGAGGTCAGCGCCTCGTCGCACACGATCGCCTGCTCCGGCAGCCGCGCCGCGACCAGGCGGTTGACCATGTCGACCGTCAGCGCGTCGCCAGCACCGGCAGCCGGCGCAGCGACGGCGAACGGCTTGGTCGCGACCGGCTCGCTCGGCGCGTTCACTTCGTCAGCCAGCCATTCCAGCGCCTGCACCAGATCCTGATCGGGTGCGGCGAGCTGGACGATCTCGCAGGTCGGCGGCGTCAAGCGGCCCGGCCGGTTCGGATAGGCGAAGAACGACACCGGCTCCTTGGCGCCGATCAGCACCACCATGTCGACGTCGCGCAGCATGTCGAGGCCGACTTCGTGCATCATCGACATCTTAGCGATCGGCGCGCGGCCGCGGCCGCGTTCGATCCGGCCGTTGGTACCCTGCGCGTAGACCTCCACGCCGGCACTGCGGCGAATATTGTCGGCGATCAGCAGCGGCCGCTCACGCAGCGCGGCGCCGGTGAGCACCAGCACCACCTTGCGCCTGGTGCGGATCGCCGCGCCGATGCGTGCCACCGTCTCCTGCTGCAGCGGCGTCTGCGGCAATCGTCTGCCGTGCACCGGCTGGGAGCGATAGACGTGCTCGTTCCAGGCCATGTCGGCGGGCAGGATCAGCGTTGAGATGCCCGGCGCCATGCTCTGCGACCAGGCCTCCGCGACATCCTGATCGATCCGCGCCGGATCGGCGATGCGTTTGACCCAGCGCGACATCGGCCGCGCTAGCGAGTCGATGTCGCTGGTCAGCGGCGCATCGAGCGGCAGATGATCGACGGCGTGGTCGCCGACGATGTTGATCATCCGCGAATGCGCGCGTCGGGCGTTGTGCATGTTCGCCAGGCCATTGGCGAGGCCGGGGCCGAGATGCAACAGCGTCACGGCCGGCCGGTCGGTCATCCGTGCATAGCCATCGGCGGCGCCGGTGACGACGCCCTCGAACAGCCCGAGGATACACTTCAGCCGCGGCTGCCGGTCGAGCGCCGCCACGAAATGCATCTCCGACGTGCCGGGATTGGCGAAGCAGACGTCGACATCGTGCGCCAACAGCGCATCGCAAAGCCGATCTGCTCCTGTCATCGATTGCGTGGCGGACGCCGCCCGTGCCGCGACTGCCATCACAGCTTCCTCAGCCCACACCATTCCGCGACGAACAGTGCGATGCTCAGCGTCGTCTTGCGCAGGCTTTCGAGATCGATGCGTTCGTTGAACGCGTGCGGTCCCTCGCCATAAGGCCCGTAGCACAGCGCCGGGATGCCGTAATCTACCGAGTAGTACCGGGTGTCGTTGACCGCCGTCGACAAGCGGGCGTCGAGCGGCGCTTTGAATGCGGCCTGGTGCGCATTGGTGAGCACGGCTTCGGCCTCGCTGCCCGGTTCGCACACCGCCGGATCGGCCTGGAAGCCGCTCCAGATCAGTTCGGCCGGATTTTCCGAGAGGAAGCTGTCGGTCGCCTGCGCATCGGCGAGGCATTTCTCGATGCCACGCATCGCTTCCTGCGGCGTATCGCCGGTCAGCAGGCCGAGCCGGCAGTCGAGTTCACACCACGCCGCGGTCGAGCTCGCCCAGTCGCCGCCCTTGATGATGCCGACATTGAACTTGATTGGATTCTTGATCTGGCCGAACCACGGATCGCGCACGGCCGCCGCGTTCAGCGTCTTGGTGTATTCCTCGAAGGCGCGGATCAGATGCATCGCCGACAGGATGGCGCTGGTGCCGGTCTCCGAATAGGCGACGTGCACCGGCGTGCCGCGCACCCGCAGCCTGAACCAGATCGCACCAACTTGAGCGCGCGTCAGCGTGTGACCGGTCGGCTCGGGGATCAGGCAGGCATCGGCGCGATAGCCGCGCATAAGCGTCGAGAGCGCGCCGTTGCCGGTGCTTTCCTCTTCGGTCACCGTCTGCACATGCACGCGTGCATCGGGCGCGTAGCCGGCGGCGCGGATCGCATCCAGCGCGAAGATCATCGCCGACACGCCACCCTTCATGTCCTGCGCACCGCGGCCGATCATCCAGCCGTCGTGGACCTTGGCCTCATAGGGCGGATCGCTCCACAGATCGACCGGCCCTTCCGGCACCACGTCGATATGGCCCTGCAGGATCAGGCTGCGGCCCTTGCCGTCGCTCTCCGCGGTAGCGACGACCTGCATCGAGCCGGCGGGATCGATCGTATCCATCGGCGCCGCCTTCGGATGGCTGGCGATATCGACATCGGCGAGACTGAACGTATCGACCTTGTAGCCGCGATCAGCGAATTGCTGCGCCAGCCACGCCTGCTGCGGCGCCTCTTCACCGCGGATACTGCGGAACTGCACCATGCGCTGCAGAAACGCGACCTGATCGTCGAAGTTGCGATCGACGGCGGCCCGCAGGCTCTCGGTGATCGCATCCGATTTCGTCAATGTCCCAGTCGTCACGCCTCGGTCTCCCCTGGATCTGAAAGTCGTCGCAATGCAGATGACAGCGTCAGCGATCGAGACCGCCGAGCAGGATGTATTTGGTCTCGACATATTCCTCGATGCCGTGGCGCGAGCCCTCGCGGCCGAGGCCGGATTGTTTGACGCCTCCGAACGGCACGACGTCGGCGCCGAGCAGCGCTGAATTGACGCCGACCATGCCGGACTCCAGCGCCTCGGCGACGCGGAACACCCGGCCGAGATCGCGCGCATAAAAGTAAGCAGCCAGACCGAATGGCGAGTCGTTGGCCTGCGCGATGACGTCGACCTCGTCGGTGAAGCGATACACCGGCGCGACCGGACCGAAGGTTTCTTCGCGGGTGATCAGCATCTCGGTGGTGACATCGGCCAGCACAGTCGGCTCGAAGAAGGTGCGCCCGAGCGCATGTCGCTTGCCGCCCAGTACTACCTTGGCGCCCTTGCCGACCGCGTCGGCGACGTGACGCTCGACCTTGCTAATCGCCTCCTTCGTAATCAGCGGGCCCTGCGTCACGCCGGCGTCGACGCCGTTGCCGACCTTGAGCGTCGCGACCTTGGCGGTGAGCTTCTCGACGAAGGCGTCATAGATCCCGTCCTGCGCGTAGATGCGATTGGCGCAGACGCAGGTTTGCCCCATGTTGCGGAACTTCGAGGTGATCACGCCTTCGACGGCAGCGTCGAGATCTGCGTCGTCGAACACGATGAACGGCGCGTTGCCGCCGAGCTCGAGCCCGACCTTCTTCACGGTCGAGGCCGCCTGGCGCATCAGGATCTTGCCGACCTCGGTCGAGCCGGTGAAGCTGATCGCCCGCACCGTCGGATGCTCGGTCCAGGCCCGGCCAATCGCCGGCGCATCGCCGGTGACGATGTTGAGGACGCCCGGCGGAAAGCCGGCGCGCTGCGCCAGGACGCCGAGCGCCAGTGCCGTCAGCGGCGTCTCCGGCGCGGGCTTGATCACCACGGTGCAGCCTGCGGCGAGCGCCGGCGCGACCTTGCGGGCGATCATCGCGGCGGGGAAATTCCACGGCGTGATCGCGGCGACGACGCCGACCGGCTGACGGATCACCATCGTGCGCGCGTCGGCGCGATGCGACGGAATCGTCTCGCCGTAGATGCGCCGTGCTTCCTCGGCGTAGAACTCGACGAACGAGGCCGCGTAGTCGATCTCGCCCAGCGCCTCGGCGAGCGGTTTGCCCTGCTCGCGCGTCAACAGCAGTGCGAGCTCGTCGCGATTGGCGATGATCTGATCGAACCACGCCCGCAGCGTGGTCGCGCGCTGCTTTGCAAGCAGCTTCGACCACTGCCGGAACGCGATATCGGCCGCGCGCACGGCTTCTTCGGCTTCGTCCGCACCGAAATGCGGCACCGCGCCGATACGCTCGCCAGTCGCGGGATTCAACACGGCATCGACCGGCTCGCCGCACCACTTGCCGCCGACCAGGCAGCGTTCGGCCAACAGGCCAGGATCACTCGGCATCAGCATCATGAATAGTCCCGTCTCGGCGCGGACGCGCCCTTCAACTAAGCAGCGAGGCAACGCTCCAGGATCGCCAGCCCCTCGTCGACGATCGCGTCCGAGGCAGTCAGCGGCACCAGGATGCGAATGGTGTTGGCGGCGGTGCCGCACGACAGCAGAATCAGGCCATTCTCGTGCGCCAGCCGCGTTACCCGCTTGGTCGCCTCGGCATCCGGCTCGTTGCTGCCGCGCTGCTTGAGAATGTCGAACGCGACCATGGCGCCCGGACCACGCGCGACCGAGGTCGGCACCAGCGTGTTGGACAGCGCGAAGCGATCGATCGCGTTGCGCAGCCGCTCGCCGATCTGGTTCGCACGCGCGATCAAATTCTCCTCTTCGAACACGTCAAGCACTGCGAGCGCCGCCGCGCAGGCCAGCGGATTGCCCGCATAGGTGCCGCCAAGGCCACCCGGTTCGGCGGCGTCCATGATCGCGGCGCGTCCGATCACGCCCGACAGCGGCAGACCGCCGGCGAGGCTCTTGGCGACACAGACGATATCGGCCTGAACGTCGTAGTGCTCCATCGCGAACATCTTGCCGGTCCGGCCGAACCCTGTCTGCACTTCGTCGGCGATCAGCACGATGCCGTTTTCGTCGCAGAGCCGGCGCAGGCCGCGCATCAGCTCCGGCGGCGCCTGATGGAATCCGCCCTCGCCCTGCACCGGCTCGATGATGATCGCAGCGACCTGCGACGCATCGATATCGGCCTTGAAAATGAACGACACGCAGCGCAGTGCATCCTCGACCGTCACGTCACTACCAGCCACCGGAAACGGCACGTGCCAGACGCCCGGCAGCGGCGGACCCAGCGCCTTCTTGTAGGGAATGACCTTGCCGGTCATCGCCGAGGCGAACGCGGTACGGCCATGGAAGCCGCCGGTGAAAGCGATGACGCCGCTGCGCCCGGTCGCGGCGCGCGCGATCTTCACGGCGTTCTCGGTCGCCTCAGCACCGGTGCTGAGCAGGATCGATTTCAGCGGGCCATTGATTGGCGCTAACTCATTCAGCCGCTCCGCGAGACGGATGTACCCCTCATAGGGCGCCACCTGAAAGCAGGTGTGCGTAAAGCGGTCGAGCTGCTCGCGGATCGCCGCGACAATGCGCGGATGGCAATGGCCGGTGTTGAGCACAGCGATGCCGCCGGCAAAATCAACATAGCGCTTACCTTCGACGTCCCAGATCTCGCTATTCAGCGCGCGCTCCGCGAACACCGGCGTCGCCTGGCTGACGCCCCGCACGACAGCCGCCTGCCTGCGCGCCAACAATTCACTATTCGTCATCAGCTCTCTCCCGAACTGATGACAACGCTAAAGCGACAATGAGGACAATCAATCAGCTTGTAAGTTCGGTCTGGTGACTTCCATGCACCAATCGAAAAACGCTGCACGATTGCGAGCAAATGCTGGCGCTTTGTTGAGCGAACCGCCCAAGGCGCAGCCACACGGCGCTAAAGCTCTGCGAGCACCTGCTTCAGCCAATTTCGCAATGCAACGATTTCAGGATCGTCCCAGCGCTCTTTCAGCGCGACCAGCTGATAGGTCTCCATGTAGACCGACGACGTGATCACCTCGACCAGCGCACCGGACCGCAAATCTTCCTCGACCAGCACGTCGTTTCCCAGCGCCACCCCCTGCCCGAGCCGCGCTGCTTCAATCGCCAGATGCGCATGCCACAGCCGCTGGCCGCGCAGCGGCGGCAGATCGTCGAGGCCCGCGAGTTCGAACCAACGCGACCATTGCGCCGTGGATTCTTCGTGGATCAGAGCGATCTTCGACAGATCTTCGAGACTGGTGATCGCCGGATAGCGCGCCAGATAGGCGGGACTGGCGACCGGGAATACGCGCGGCCGCACCAGGATTTCGGCCATCAGCGGTCCGCGCGAATCGATCACGTCGGCATAGACGATCTCGGCATCGGCCTCCGCCCGCGACAGGTCCGGGTGAGTCAGCGTCGGCTGAAGATTCACCTCCCAGTTGCGCGGCGGTCCGGTCAATTCCGGCAAACGGGACAGCAACAGGCGGTTGGCGATGCCTGGGATGCACCAGATATTCAGCGTTGGCAGCGACGACGGCTGCGCGCTGGTCGTGGCGCGTGCGATGATGTCGAACGCCTGCGAGATCTGCGCGTGAAAGCTCGCCCCCGCCTCGGTCAGTATGACTCCGCGGCCCTCGCCGCGCACCAGGGCGACACCGAGAAATTTCTGCAGGTTCTGCAAATGCCGCGACACCACGGTGTGGCTGACGGCGAGTTCATCTCCAGCGGCGCGGACGCTGCCGGTGCGCCCGACGGCTTCGAAGGCACGCAGTGCGATCAGCGAGGGCAAACGACGGCGCGTCATGAGCGTTGCATGGCAGGTTCGGTGTAACGACGCTTGCACATTATGTCTCTGTCACCTCTACGCACGCGCAACCAGCCGGTTCGTCCGCGATCGAGTTCGGTTTGCCGACGAACTCTTCCCTCTTGTCGCACGCCAACGCAACCGTCACAAATGTGCACCTTCCTCTTCGCCGCGCATGTCCAGCTCGACGCCACGACATTTCGCTCAATTTTGAACGATTACAATCAATGCGGCGTTAGCCCGTTCGCGATCATCGCCGCCAAAAACGATCGATGGAGACTAACGAGATGAACGACGGCTGGAGCACGCACAGCTCGCACTGGGGCGCTTTTTCTGCACGGTGGGACGGCCATGGTGTGGAGGTCGAGCCGGACGCGGGTGATCCCGCGCCCTCACCGATCCTGGACAATTTCACCGACGCGCTGCGGCACAAGGCGCGGCTGCTGCGGCCGATGGTGCGACGAAGCTGGCTTTCGAAGACCGGCGAGCCGCGCGGCTTCGACACGGCATTCGTGGCGATGCCATGGGACGAAGTGCTCGACCTGCTCGCCGCAGAGTTATCGCGCATCCACACAGATTACGGCGCTGAGTCGATCTTCGGCGGCTCCTATGGCTGGGCCAGCGCCGGCCGCTTTCACCATGCGCAGAGCCAGATCCATCGTTTCTTGAACGTCGCGTTCGGCGGCTATGTCCGTTCCGTCAACAGCTACAGCGCGGGCGCCTCCGCGGTGATCCTGCCGCATGTGTTGGGCTCGTTCGAAGCGTTGTCGCGGCGTAACGTTACCTGGGAACAGGTCAGCGAGCACACCGACACGGTGCTGGCATTCGGCGGCATGGCGCTGAAGAATTCGATGGTGGCGAGCGGCGGCATCAGCCGGCACGTCGAACGCGACGCGATGCGCAAGGCGGCACAACGCGGCACACGCTTCTATTGCATCAGCCCGCTCCGCGACGACCTCCCTGAACAGGCGACCGCCACCTGGCTTCCGATTCGAGTCGGCACCGACGTCGCGCTGATGCTCGGTCTCGCGCACAGTCTGGTTGTCGAGAAGCTGCACGATCGCGACTTCCTCGCCCGCTACTGCACCGGCTACGACATCTTCGAACGCTATCTGCTCGGGCTCGACGACGGCCAACCGAAAGATGCGGGCTGGGCATCGGCGATCACCGGCATGGACGCCGCCGAGATCGCCGCGCTCGCGCAGCGATCGGCCAACGGACGTACGCTGGTCACCGTGTCGCATTCCCTGCAACGCGCGCAGTACGGTGAGCAGCCGGTGTGGATGGGCGCTGTGCTCGCCGCCATGCTCGGACAGATCGGGTTGCCGGGCGGCGGCTATAACTACGCACTCGGTGCCCTCGGCCATACCGGCCGCCGCGTCAATGCCGTGCCGATTCCGACGATGCCGCAAGGACGCAACGGCATCGACGCCTTCATCCCCGTGGCACGGATCAGCGACATGCTACTCAATGCCGGGCAGCCATTCGAATACAACGGCCGCACGCTGCGCTATCCGGATATCAAGCTGGTGTACTGGGCAGGCGGCAATCCGTTCCATCATCATCAGGATATCAACCGGCTGCGCCGCGCTTTCAACGTGCCGCAGACGATTGTCGTTCACGAGACGGCATGGACTCCGTCGGCGCGGTTCGCCGACATCGTGCTGCCGGCGACGATGACGCTGGAGCGCGACGATATCGGCGCCGCCGCCACGGATCCCCGTCTGATCGCGATGCGCAAGGTCGCGCCGCCCGTCGGCGAAGCACGGGACGATTTCGAGATCTTCGCTGCGCTGGCGCGTCGCCTGGGCGTGGAACAAGCGTACACCGAAGGCCGCAACAGCCGGCAGTGGCTCGAGTATCTCTACGAGCCGACGCGGACGGCGCTGGGAGCAAAAGGCTGGGACGCGCCGACGTTCGACGACTTCTGGCAACGCGGCGAACTGGCGCTACCCTCGGAGCCAGACGACGGCGGTCTGCTCCGGGCGTTCCGAAACGATCCCGAGGCGGGCAAACTGCCGACGCCGAGCGGCCGGGTCGAGATTTTCTCGCAGACCATCGCAGACTTCAACTACGCGGATTGCCCCGGCCATCCGACCTGGTTGCCGCCGACTGATCAACCGAGCGCGCGCCATTCCCTGACGCTGATCGCCAACCAGCCGGCGACGCGCCTCCACAGCCAGCTCGATTTCGGCCGCTACAGTCAATCGAGCAAGGTCGCGGGGCGCGAGGTCGTGCGTCTCAATCCGGCCGACGCCGCAGCGCGCGGCATCGCTGCCGGGGATATCGTCCGCCTCTTCAACGATCGCGGGGCGTGCCTTGCGGCTGCGGCGATCTCGGATCAGGTCGCACCCGGCGTCATCCATCTGCCGACCGGCGCGTGGTACGACCCGCTCCCGGGTGGAGGAGATCGGCCGCTCTGCGTCCACGGCAATCCGAACGTGCTGACGCGCGATATCGGAACTTCACGACTGGCCCAGGGCTGCACGGGTCAGGTCACCATCGTCGAATGCGAGAAGTACAGCGGATCGCTGCCACCAATCCGTGCCTTCGATCCCCCGGCGCCGGTGAACTGACGAACGAGGCTGCGTCGCATCGGTCACGCGCCGCAGCTACACACTTCGGTCCATTCCGGCAGTCCTCCGAGGTCAACGGCCGCGGGTTCCATCCGCGCGTCGAGCCATTCCCGCGCTCGAAGCTGACTCAGCACGCGCAGCATGAGGCGCGACGCGTGTTGCGCCTCGCCGCAACTCGTGGTCGTGCCTTTCGCCGCAGCGCGATGACAGTCGCATCCGCATCGTCGAGAACATCCGTCCTGAACAGACGCCCCAAAAAGGAATTTACCGCTATCCGTCCGCGGACCACAGCACTTGCATTGCTATTTTCCCGGATGTCTCGACAGCCCGCCAGCGCCTGCCCATCATTCTCATCACGATCGATCGACCGACGGTGAAGCGGGATGCAGCGACGCGAGTTCCTCAAGCTATCAGCAGCCATATCGCTGACACCGCTGCTATCGGCGCAAGCATCTGCTGAACCGCTGACCGAGATCCGCATCGGTTATCAGAAGAACGGCGTGCTGGTGATCGCGCGGCAGCGCCGGACGCTCGAGGAACACTTCGCGTCGCAGAACATCGGGGTCAAATGGCTGGAGTTCTCGTCCGGCCCACCGATGCTGGAGGCGATGAACGTCGGCAGTATTCATTATGGGGCGGTCGGCGACTCGCCGCCGATCTTCGCGCAGGCCGCCGGCGCTGCGATCGTCTATGCGGCGGGCCAGCCGATCACCAACGGCCAGGGCATCCTGGTCCCGAAAGATTCGCCGATACGCAATCTCGCGGATCTCAAAGGCAAACGTATCGGCTTCACCAAGGGATCGAGCGCCCACAATGTCGTTCTGCTCGTCCTGCAGGCCGCCGGACTGAGTTATGACGACATCACGCCGGTCTATTTGGCGCCACCCGATGCCGGCCCCGCCTTCGCGCAGGGCAGCATCGATGCGTGGTCGATCTGGGATCCGTACTTCGCTATCGGTGAGCTGAAGCAGAACGGCCGGATTCTGGTCAACGCCTCGGACGTCGGTCGCACCAACTCGTTCTATATCGCCAACCGCGACTTTGCGCAGCGCAACGGCTCGATCCTCAAGCAGATCATCGCCGTCACCAGCGCGACCGCTCAGTGGGCGGAAGATCATCGCACTGACGTCGCGCAGTCCCTCGCCGCTGTCACCGGCATCCCGCTCGACATCCAGACCGTCGCGGCCAATCGTTCGTCCTTCGCGGTCGGCCCGGTCACCGACGACATTGTCGCCACCCAGCAGGGCGTCGCCGATCGCTTCCACAAGCTCGGCCTGATTCCGCGGCCGATCGTGGTGCGCGATGCGGTGTGGAAGCCGCCGCAGGCTTAGTCACACCGGACGCCACAAGTAATACAACAAGGAGCAATCCCGATGAGCTCAGCTCACGCACCAGCATCGAATTTCCTCTGGTTCCTCCCCACCCATGGCGACGGCCACCATCTCGGCACCTCGACCGGCGGCCGTGACGTAAACTTCGCCTATCTGCGCCAGATCGCACAGGCAGCTGATCAGCTCGGCTATTTCGGCGTGCTGCTGCCGACCGGACGAAGCTGCGAAGATTCGTGGGTCGTCGCCTCGGCGGTGGCGCCGTGGACCGAGCGCCTCCGCTATCTGGTCGCCGTGCGCCCCGGCCTGCAATCGCCGAGCGTTGCCGCGCGCATGACCGCGACGCTCGATCGCGTCACCGGCGGCCGACTGCTGATCAACGTCGTCACGGGTGGCGATCCTGTCGAGAACAAGGGCGACGGCATCTTCCTGGCGCATGACGAGCGCTACGAGGTGACGCGCGAATTCCTCAATGTTTATTCGGATCTGCTGTCCGGGAAGGCCGTGAACGTTGCCGGCAAGCACATCACCATCGAGGACGGACGGCTGCTGTTTCCGCCGGTGCAGAGCCCGCGCCCGCCGCTGTATTTCGGCGGCTCGTCTGATGCCGGCATCGATGTCGCGGCCGACACGGTCGATAAGTATCTCACCTGGGGCGAACCGCCGGCGCAGGTCGCCGAGAAGGTCAATCGTGTTCGCGCCGTCGCCGAACCGCGGGGTCGCAAGCTATCGTTCGGTATCCGGTTGCATGTGATCGTGCGCGAGACCAACGAGGCGGCCTGGGCAGCCGCCGATGATCTGATCCGCTATGTCACCGACGACACCATCGCCGCCGCCCAGAAGGTGTTCGCCCGGATGGACTCGGTCGGACAGCAGCGGATGGGCCAGTTGCACGGCGGCCGCCGCGACAAGCTCGAAATCAGCCCGAATTTGTGGGCCGGCGTCGGCCTTGTTCGCGGCGGCGCCGGGACGGCGCTGGTCGGCGATCCACAGACCGTCGCGGCGCGGATCAAGGAGTATCAGGACGTCGGCATCGACACCTTTATCATGTCCGGCTACCCGCATCTCGAAGAGGCCTATCGGTTCGCCGAACTGGTGTTTCCGCTGGTCAAGCCGCAACAGGCCGACAATGTGACGCCGCTGCGGGTCAATTCCGGACCGTTCGGCGAGACCATCGCCAACGAGCACCTGCCCAATGCCAAGCTGGCGGCCAAGCCATGAGCCTCGTCGAAACTCTCGCCCGTCCCCGCAATTGGCGGCTGCCGCGTGCCGATGGCCTGATCCAGTGGATCGTGCCGCTGCTGATCATCGTGCTATGGCAGGCGGCCTGCAGCTTCGGCTTGGTGTCGGCGCGCGTGCTGCCGGCGCCGAGTGATGTCGTTGTGGCTGGCTGGAAGCTGCTGCAATCCGGCGAATTGGCGCGCAACATCTGGGTCAGCTTCTGGCGCGCCTCGGTCGGCTTCGCCATCGGCGGCGGCATCGGCTTCGCGTTCGGCCTCGCCAATGGCCTGTCCAGCCTCAGCGCCAAGCTGTCCGACACCACACTGCAGATGGTCCGCAACGTGCCTCATCTCGCGCTGATCCCGCTGGTGATCCTGTGGTTCGGCATCGACGAGCAGGCCAAGCTGTTCCTGGTCGCGCTCGGCGTATTCTTTCCGATCTATCTCAACACCCTGCACGGCATCCGCACCGTGGATCCGCAACTCATCGAGATGGGCCGGATCTACGGAATGAGCAACCTCGAGCTATTCCGCCGGGTGATCTTTCCGGGCGCACTGCCCTCGGTCTTTGTCGGCGTTCGCTTCGCGCTCGGCATCATGTGGCTGACCTTGATCGTCGCCGAAACCATCGCGGCCTCCTCCGGGCTCGGCTATATGGCGATGCAGGCGCGAGAGTTCATGCTGATCGACGTCGTGGTGCTGTCGATCCTGATCTACGCTCTGCTCGGCAAGCTCGCCGACAGCGCATCGCGGCTGCTCGAACGGCTGACTCTGTCGTGGCACCCGGCGTTCCAGAAGTCGTGAGGCGAGGATGATGGAAGCCCTGCAATTTCTCGTCGCCGAACCCCGGCTCCGCCCGGACGAAGTTGACGACGTCCGCACCGACCAAGCCCCATCGCCTCGTCCGGAGACCGCCGCATTGCCGCTCGACATCCGCGGTCTGCGCAAGTCGTTCGGCGACAACGATGTGCTGCGTGGTATCGATCTTCACATCCCCCCCGGGCAGTTCGTCACCATCGTCGGCCGCAGCGGCTGCGGCAAGAGCACGCTGCTGCGGCTGATCGCCGGGCTGGAGACGCCGAGCGCGGGGCACATCAGCTTCGGCGACGACAAGCTACCGGGCGATGTCCGCGTGATGTTCCAGGAGCCGCGGTTGCTGCCGTGGGCGCGCGTGCTCGCCAATGTCGAAGTCGGGCTCGGCGCCGAGCGTAATTCGCCGGACGCCCGCGCGCGAGCCGATACCGCGCTGATCGAGGTCGGCCTCGACGACAAGCGCGGCCAATGGCCCGCCGTGCTGTCGGGCGGCCAGAAGCAGCGCGTCGCACTGGCGCGGGCGCTGGTCAGCCGGCCGCGCGTGCTGGCCTTCGACGAGCCGCTCGGCGCGCTCGACGCGTTGACGCGCATCGCCATGCAGCGCCTGCTCGAACAGGTGTGGCAGGACCAGGGCTTCACCGCCATTCTGGTGACGCACGACGTCGCCGAAGCGGTGGCGCTCGCCGATCGCGTGCTGGTGATCGAGGACGGCCGTATTGCGAAGGATCTGCTGATCGATCTTCCACGCCCACGCCAACGCGGCTCCGCCGAACTCGCTGCGCTCGAAGGCGAGATCCTGCGCGATCTGCTGAAAGGCTCGGAGGGCGCGTTCGAGCTGTGAGGCTGCTGCCATGACGCTTGCTATCGATGACTGTCTGCGGTCCGCCTCGCCGGCGGACTTCGCCCATGCGATGCGACAACTCGCGAGCGGAGTCAGCATCATCACGGCCGGCGTCGGAAGTTCCCGCGTCGGCATGACCGCCACCGCTGTGACATCGCTATCGGCGTCGCCGCCGACGCTGATCGTCTGTCTCAACCGAACCTCATCGGCGGGGCCGACGATCGCGCAGAGCCGCAGCTTCGCGGTGAATATCCTGGCGGCCGACCAGATCGAGATCGGCGAACGTTTTGCCGGCAAAGGTGGCTTCAAGGGCGCGGCCCGCTTCTCCGCTGGCAGCTGGAGCACCGGCATTTCCGGCGCCCCGGTTCTGTCCGGCGCCCTCGCCAGCATCGAATGCGAACTCGACGAGCTCATCGAGCGCCATACCCATGCGATCCTGATCGGCCGTGTGGTTCACACCGCCACACTGCCACGCAAGGCCTCGCTCGCGTATTGGCAAGGCAGCTACGTCGCGATCGATCGCGACGAGGACCTTGTTCGGCTCGCAGAAGTCAGCGTGCCGAGCCCCAAGCATGGCTAGTCCGGGTCCCTGCGCATATCAGCTAAATGATCGCGTATATTCTCTCCTAGCGCGTCCGAGCCGCGAAGCATGGTCCTCATGAGTCGCGTCGATCTTTGGAATTCAATCGGGTCTCTTTTGCATCTCTAATGATCGTCCCCTAAACGATCACTGGAGCAGGCCATGAAGACTTCGCGTAGATCGCTGTTCGCCCTCGCTTTCGCCGCGCTCGCGGCATCTTCCCTTTGCACCGCTTCAGCCGCCGAGCTGAAGGAAGTTCGGATCGGCTTCCAGAAAGCCGGCATCCAGCCGGCCGTGAAGGAGCGCGGCGTACTTGAAGCCACGCTGAAGGAGAAGGGCCTGACAGTGAAGTGGGTCGAATTCGCGTTCGGCCCGCCCCTGCTCGAGGCGCTCAACACCGGCAACATCGACTTCGGCTACACCGGCGATACGCCGCCGATCTTCGCGCAGGCAGCGACCGCCAATCTGCTCTACGTCGCCGCCCTGCCCGGCTCCGGCAAGAACGAGGGCATCGTCGTGCCCGCGAATTCGCAGATCAAGACCGTCGCCGACCTCAAAGGCAAGCGTCTCGCCATTCCGAAGGGCTCAAGCGCACACAACACCGCGGTCGCGATCCTGCAGAAGGCTGGACTGCAGTTCTCGGACGTCACGGCGGTGTATCTGCCGCCCGCCGATGGCACCGCGGCCTTCGCCGGCGGCACCGTCGATGCGTGGTCGATATGGGATCCGTACCTCGCGCTCGCGGAGAAAAGCGGCGCCCGCGTGCTGAGTTTCGCCGGCGACGCGCACGAGTCGATCGGCTTCTTCCTCGCCAATCGCGAATTCACCACCGCGCACGGCGATGTCGTCGCGCTGCTGAATCAGACCTTCGCCAAGGAAGCCCAATGGGCCAACGGCCATCGCGACGAGATCACGAAATCGCTCGCTGCCGCTACCGGCGTCGATCCCGCCGTGGTCGGCACGCTGGTCGAACGCTCGGTGTTTGAGGTGACGCCGGTCACCGACAAGATCCTTGCCGAGCAACAGCAGACCGCCGACCGCTTTCACAAGCTTGGCCTGATCCCGAAGCCGATCAACGTCCGGGACATCGTCTGGAAGTGGTCGCCGGCGTCCTGACCTCTGTCGATCGAAGGATCGGCGCCGTAGCCGGTGCCCATCCTTCGATCTGCCGGGGTTGGCAGCCGCATTGTTGAGGGCCCGCACCTCGCGACTTGTTTTTTCAGCCGAGAGAGTCTGCATCGTCGGCGCCTGTTTGATTAGCTCGCTATTCTTCCCGCGGCTCATCGGGTGGAAGCTTCTTTCGATTTCGCCCGCCCCAATTGTCATGACCTGCGAACCCTCGTTAGATCACCGCAGCGTTGCTACGCTTCGTGTCGTTTCGCACTAACCCGGTCGTGATATCCGATGAGCTCAGCTCCCCCTGGCGTCTCCCGCGCGCTCGACCGAGTCGACTACAAGATCCTGCGCCTGCTCCAGGAGGACGCGACCCTTTCTGTTGCAGAGATCGCCGGCAAAATCGGTTTGTCATCGACGCCCTGCTGGAAACGTATCCAGCGCCTGCAGATGGAAGGCGTCATCACCGGCCGCGTCGCGCTGGTGGATCAGATCAAGATCGGCCTGGACCTGTCGGTGTTCGTTTTCATCGAAAGCGGCGATCACTCCAAGGAGTGGCAGGCCTCGTTCGCCGCGACGCTCAAGGCGATGCCGGAAATCGTCGACGTGTTTCGGTTGGCGGGCGACTTCGACTACGTTCTCCGCGTCGTCGTGCCGGACATGAAGAGCTTCGACCGGTTCTATCGCAAGCTGATCGGAGCCGCGGCGCTGAAGAACGTCACATCGCGGATCGCAATGGAGAAGATCAAGTCGGTCACGACCCTGCCGATCACGCCTCCCGAGCCACGCAGTCCCGCAGCTATCCTCCGCTGATTGCGGAGCGACCGCGTTCCTCTTCATTACGATCGTCGTCCCCTACAGACACCGGAAAGACATTCTCGCGTGGTCGCGCTGCGAAGCATGGACGAGACGTATTCTCCCGAACTGTAGAATTGCAACTTGGATGCAATCTCCGCAGACTTGTGTCGTCCGCTTCCGCGGCGTTGCCGCCAACTCACACCTCTCATCGGCAAGGACCTCTGATGCCATCGCGCCGTTCATTTCTTCTCGCGACCATCGCTGCCGCTACGACCGGTTTGTCGACTCTTCCCGGCTGGGCGCAATCACCGCCAGCCACCGTGCGGATCGGTTACCAGCGATCCTCGACGCTGGTGGCGGTGTTGAAATCGAACGGTGAGTTGGAGAAGGCGCTCGCTCCGCTCGGCGTCAAGATCAGCTGGCATGAATTCACCAGCGGATTGCCGCTCCTCGAAGCCATCAATGTCGGCAGCATCGACTTCGGCGCGGATGTGGCCGACACGGTCCCGATCTTCGCGCAGGCAGCCGGCGCTCAGCTCGCTTATGTGGCCGAGGAAGCCGCATCGCCGGCCGCGCAGGCCATCCTGGTCGCACAGCAATCCGCGATCCGGACGCTGGCCGACCTCAAGGGCAAGCGGATCGCCGTCACCAAGGGAGCCGGAAGTCACTATCTGTTGCTGGCGGCGCTCGCGAAGGCCGGGCTCACCTTCAAGGACGTTACGCCAGCCTATCTGGCCCCAGCCGACGGGCGCGCCGCGTTCGTCAGCAACAACGTGGATGCGTGGGTAGCCTGGGATCCGTTCTACACCAGCGCCCGGCATCAGACCGGCGCCCGGATCCTGGCCGACGGCTCCGACGGGCTCGCCAGCTACAAACGTTACTACCTCGCTTCAGCGCCCTATGCCGAGCAGCACAGCGACGTCTTGAACTTGATCTACAGCAAGCTCGCGGAAACGGGGCGCTGGGTCAAAGCCAACCCCAAGGAAGCGGCGACGCTGCTGGCTGGCCTTTGGAGCATCGAGGCCCCGATTGTCGAGGAGGCCAATAGCCACCGCTCGTACGCGGTCGGCCGCGTCACTCCGGATGGCCTGTCCGAGCAACAGAAGATTGCCGACGCCTTCTTCACCGAAGGGCTGATTCCCACCAAGGTGAAGGCCGACGCCGTCAAAATCTGGGCGCCGCGCGGATCGTGAGGAGCCCACGGAGTAACGCTCGCGTCTCGGGTGGTGAGATGGAGCGTTGCTTCTCCGGGACATGGCCGGATTCGTGCCGGTCATCCACGCGATCGCGGCCGACACGCCCGAGACACATAGCTGACGGTGCGAGCTGACTATCTGACCGAATAGTCCAGTTAGCGGACACGAAGTTGCGGCAAGGCGCTCACCGCACCCGCCTCTCATCAGATGTCCGCCGTCGCGAACGGCCGGTACCGCGCTCACAACACCCGGAAGCCGTGCGTGCCGTCGCGTTCGAGCTGTGCGACCAGGCCGAACTCCCAGTCGAGATAGGCCTGCATCGCCGCGGCGGCGTTGTCCGTCCCTTCGTACGGGCGCTTGTAGACATCGTCGACCGCGTGGGCGGCACGCGCGATGCCGCGCTCCAGCGGCAGACCAGCCGCCTCCCATGCCTCCGTGCCGCCGTGCAATAGTGCGATCGGTCGATCGGTGAGCGCCTGCAATTCGCCGGCGGCAAATTGCGCCAGGACTCCGTCCCAGGATGTCAGCAGCAGCGGCCCCTCGCCCGGGAGCTGCGGCAACGCCTCGGAGAGCCGGGAACGCGCCGCGAACCACGCGCCGGGGATATGGCCCGCCGCGTAAAGTGGACTCGGCGCTAGATCGATCACCGTCCATTGCGCCAAATCGGATGCGAGCGCCTGAGCTGTCAGCGTCCGCAGCCCATGGCTCGGCGGTCGCGGCCGTCGTGGCGGTCGCGAGCCGGTTTCGCGCGCGCCATCGATTGGCCCCTGTACGACATAGACGTTGCGCCAGCCCATCTGGATCAGCCACGACGCCGCGAGCGTCGCACGGACGCCGTCGTCGTCGAACAGCACGAGATGCGCATGACGCACCCCGACCCATTCGTCGGTCGCCTGCACCAGTTGGCCTCCCGGCGCGGAGCGGAAGCCCGGCAGATGACCGGCAGCGAACTCCTCCGGCGTGCGCACGTCGAGCAGATACAGCGTGATGTCGGGGCGATCGCGCCAGCGCGCGAGCGTGTCACGATCGATCGTCGTGAGGCCGACGCGTTGCGCCAGCGCCTGGGCCCGGTCGCGCGCCAGCCGCTGCGCCGCCTCCGACAGATCCGGGAAGCGCCGCTCCGCGCCGTGGTCGAGCTTCAGCCCCGCCAGCGTCCAGCCGATCGTGCCGTTGCGTAGCGCGAAGACCTTGTTGGGGATGCCGGCGTTGATCAGCGATTGCGTGCCGATAATCGAGCGCGTCCTGCCGGCACAGTTGACGATCACCGTCGTCTCCGGCCGGGGCGCGAGATCCTGCACGCGCAGCACCAGTTCGCCACCCGGCACGCTGGTGCCGGTCGGAATCGACATCGTGCGATATTCCTCGAAGCGCCGGGAATCCAGCACGACGATATCGGCTTTGTCGGCGATCAGCCGCTCGACCTCGGTCGCAGGCAGCGACGGCGTGTGCCGCGTCGACTCGACCAACTCGCCGAACGCCTTGCTCGGGACGTTGACGTCGATGAACAGCTCGCCGCCGGCGCGCCGCCAGCCGTCGAGACCGCCGTCGAGTTCAGCAACGTTGCTGTAACCCAGCTCGGCCAGCTGGGCCGCGGCCCGCGCGACCAGTCCCTCGCCGTCATCGTACAACACGATCGGCGCATCCAGCCGTGGCACCAGATCGAGCACATCGAGTTCGATGCGGCCGAGCGGCAGCGGCACGGCGAACAGCGGGTGACCACGCGAGAACGGCCCCTCCTCACGGACGTCGAGCAGTGCAATCTCACGGCCTTCGATCAGCGCCGCGCGAACCTCGGCGAACGAGACGGTGCGGGTCACAGAACGATCCCCGCGGGCAAGTCGAACATCATCATCAGATCGTTCTACTCCTTCGATCGATCCCACAGATTCGGAACGGCCGCGTTGGCATATCCCGATACGAACGGCTTGCGCGCGCCGGTCGCCGGGTCGAACACCGAGCGGCGGATCGCGCCGATATTGCCGCCATAGACGTGGATCGAGATCGAGGGCCGATCGTCATAGGCGTTGGCGATGGCGTGAATGTCGCCGATGCGGGGCGACACCGCAACCACCTCGCCTGCCTCGATCCGTTCTGTCGGCCCGACCTCGAAGCCACCTTCGGCTCGGGGCGTGTAGCTCTCCGAAAGCTCGGCACCGCGCAGCACCCCGACCAATCCCCACACGGTGTGATCGTGCACCGGCGTGCGCTGCCCGGGTCCCCAGACGAAGCTGACGATCGACAGCCGTTCCAGCGGATCGGCATGTAAAAGATACTGCTGATAGAACTGAGGATGCGGCTGCGCATAGGCCTCGGGCAGCCAGTCGTCCTCTCTCACCAGGTCGAGGAGCAGCCCCCGCCCCGCAGCGAGCGCGTCGGCCTCCTGCGGCTCGCGCTCGATCAGGCGCGTGAACGCGACGACGAAATCTCGCAATTTGGAAGACCGGGACATGAACGTCTCTCGTTGGTGGAAGATCAGAAGCGCGACGTGCCGCTGCACCGATCGCATCGTGCAGCAGCGACGGCAACGGGGACTGCAATGTCAGGACAGCCGACCCGCGTGAACGACATCGCCGCTGGCCGCTGATCGCCGGCTCACCAGGTCGCGTCGAGCCCGAGCAGTCCGAGGATCTGGCGGCGCAGATCGGCAAGGACGGGATCGCCGCGGTGGCGCGGATACGGCAGGTCGACCGGGATGTCGGCCTTCAGCTTCGCCGGCCGCTCGCTGAACACCACCACCCGCTGCGCGAGGAACAGCGCCTCCTCGACATCGTGCGTCACCAGCAGCGTGGTGAATCCGTTGCGCTGCCAGAGCGACACGATCTCGGTCTGCATGCTCAGTCGCGTCAGCGAGTCGAGCTTGCCGAGTGGCTCGTCGAGAATCAGAATGTCGGGATCGTTGACCAGCGCCCGCGCCAGCGACACGCGCTGAGCCATGCCGCCGGAAAGCTGGTGCGGATAGGCATTGGCGAAGCCGGACAGCCCGACGAGCTGCAGCGCCGCATCGACGCGGTGACGCTCGGACTTGATGATACCCTGCGCCTCGAGCCCGAGCGCGACGTTCTTCCACACCGTCCGCCAAGGAAACAGCGTCGGATCCTGAAACACCACGACGCGCGACGGGTTCGGCCCGGTGATCGGCCGGCCGTCCTCGAGCAGGCGGCCGGAGCGCGGCGGCTCCAGGCCCGCAACCAGCCGCAGCAGCGTGGACTTGCCGCACCCGGACGGACCGAGCAGCGCCACGAACTCGCCCGGCCGAGCGTTCAGCGAGACCCGGTCGAGCACCGGCAGCGGCTTGCCGTCGATGTCGAAGTGATGGCTGACGTCGTCGACTTCGAGCGAGGCGCCGGCGACCGGAACCTCGTGTTTCACCGCCAGCGCGCTCACCATTTCACCACACCCTTCTGCCAGACCAGGAGCCGATCACGAACCTTGAACAGCGCCGTGATCGCGCCGGAGCACAGCAGCGACATCACCAGAAGCGCCGCATACATATTGGCGTAAGCTGCCCAGCCCTGCGCCCATTGCAGGTACCAGCCCAGCCCCGACTTCACGCCCATCATTTCGGCGACGACCAGCACCGCGAACGACGCGCCCAGCCCCATGAACAGGCCGACGAAGACGTGCGGCAGCGCTGCCGGGATCGCGACCTTGAACACCAGGAACGACGGCTTGGCGCCGAGCGTGCGCGCCACGTCGTAGTAAGCATTGCTGACGCTGGCGACGCCCGACCAGGTCAGCACCGTCACAGGGAAGCCGGTGGCGAGCGCGATCAGGAAGGTCGATGCGCTCCAACTCGTCGGAAACGCGAAGAACGCGATCGGCAGCCACGCCGTCGCCGGCAGCGGACCGATGAAGCGCAGCACCGGATGCACCCAATAACCGATCGCCCGCGACCAGCCGATCGAAACGCCGGTGACGAAACCGGCCAGCGCGCCGATCGCATAGCCGCCGAGCTGCAGCTTGACCGAGGCGAAGACGCTATCGAAAAGCTTCGGCAGATCGTCGGTGTAAACCTCGACGATCGCCTGCGGCGGCGGGAAGAACGGCAGCGGCAGCAGACCCAGCTTCGCCGTGAGCACCTCCCACACCGCGAGCCAGACGCCGAGCAGCACCAACCACGGCGCCCGTCGTTGCAAGGTGTCGGCAATGCGGCTCGACCAGAACGCCGCGACGGCCGCGAGTGCGATGGCTCCGCCGATGATCAGCGCCGCAATCGCCACCTCCTTGGTGCGCGACCAGTCGCCGACATCCTCCCGCCACAGGCAGGACAGGCCGAACGCCAGCCAGGCGAGGCTCGCGGCGAAGCCGACGAAACATCCGCGCACCGCACGGAGCAAGGAGAGGCTGCCGGCGGACCGGACGCCGACGGGAAGATCCAGCGCTTCGGACATGGCGACCTCAGACCGCAAACACGTCGGCGTAGATCTTGTCGGCGAACTTGGTCGTGTCCGTCGAGGGCTTGATCACCGACACCACCTTGAGATCGTCGGCGTACAGCTTCAGCTCCTGTTTCAGATGGGCGCCAGTCGGATGATGATCGTGGGTGTGATAGGCGATCAGCTCGCGAAGATCGTCTTCGGTGACGATCTTCGGCGAATACGGCAGGAACGACTTGGCCGCCTTCTCGGGATTCTTCGACGAGAACTCCGCCGCATCGAGCAGCGCCCGGGTCAGCGCCCGCGCGACCTGCGGATCGTCGCGCAGCAGCGAGCCGCGCACACCGACGATGCAGCAACTGACGTTGCGATAAATGCCGTCGAGGTTGGAGCCGATCTCGCGGAATTCTCTATCCTTGAGAAAGGCGTAGGCCAGCGGATCGGACGACAACGCCGCCTGCGCCTCGCCCTTCTCCACCGCGAGCCGCACCAGATTGCCCGGATACTGCCGCCAGTCGACATCCTTGTTCGGATCGATCCCGGCCTTGGCGAGCTGGATCGCGAAGAAGTTCTTGCTCGGCCCGGCCTGGTCGTCGATCGCCACAACCTTGCCCTTCAGGTCGGTGACCTTGGTAATCGCCGATTTGGTAGGCGCAATCGCGCGCAGGCAGCCGCCATGAGTGCCGGCGACGATCTTGACGTCGAAGCCCTGCTCCAGCGGTTTCAGCCAGCGCAGCGCCATTCCGACGCCGGCGTCGCTCTTGCCGGTGGCGATGGCTTCGAGCAACTGATCGGTCGAACCGGAGAAGTTCACCAGTTCGACGTCGAGATTCTGCTTCTTGAAGAAGTCGTAGTCGACCGCGACCGGCACCTGCACCGAGCACACCGCATTGGCGTTCCACGACAGCTTGAGCTTGCGCGGCGCGCCGGTCAGCGGCGTGGCCTCGCCCGCGGTTCGGCAGATCGGCGCACTGTCGATGTCGAACGCTGCCGGCCGCGCCGGAAATGCCTGGACCGCGAACGGCGCAACAATTGCGCCTGAAGCCGCGCCCAGCAGAAGCGAGCGCCGACTCAGCCGATGACCATTTTCGTTGCTCATGGAATCCTCTTCACATCATGACGCCAGTATCACCGGCGTCACCCCAGCCGGCGCCGCGATCACCAGCAATGATATCCGACGCTGCATTTCGTACCGCATGATCGTGCGGCCGCTGGTAGTCGGTCAATGAAACGCGATTTCAAATGTCGGATCGAATGGAGAAGATCGCCGCCGCCGCGCGACGCGCAACGAATGAAGACGTCCGGCGCGCGAATATCATTCCATCGCGGCGCCTTGCGAGAGATCAACTCACTCCCGGCCCGACCTCGTGCCAGCGCTCATCCTTGTCATCGAACGAGCGTCCAATTGCACGCCGGACTCGTCTCGGCTAGTCCGCCGGCACCACGCCAACATCAGGATCTCATCGATGGCCAAGCCGAAGCCCGACGTCGTCACCTGCTCGGAATGCGGGCAGTACAATTGCTATCGTCACGACAAGCGCTATCCCGGCATCTGCGCCACCACCGACCTCGCCGGGGCAGAACGCGCGGAGCTGGTCGATCTGTATTCCGGCGACGGTCTCGATGCCACGCTCGCACGCGCTGCCGCCGAGGTCGAAGGCCTTTACTACTGCAAGCTCAACCGGATCGAAGAGACCGTGGCATTCGCCCGGCGGATCGGTGCGCACCGTATCGGCATCGCAACCTGCATCGGCCTGATCGACGAGAGCAAGATCCTGGTCGACATCCTCCGCCTCGCCGGCTTCGAGACCCGCACCGCATTGTGCAAGGTCGGCTCGATCGACAAGACCGAAATCGGCATCCCCGAAGAGCTGAAGATCAAATGCGGCCACGAGGCCTGCTGCAATCCGGTGCTCCAGGCAAGGCTGCTCAATCGCGAGAACACCCAGCTCAACGTCATCATGGGTCTGTGCGTCGGCCACGACTCGCTGTTCATCCGCCACGCCGAGGCGCCGGTAACCACGCTGGTGGTGAAGGATCGCGTGCTGAGCCACAACCCGGTGGCGGCATTTCACACCATCAAGACCTACAGCAGCCGGCTGCTCGACAAGGCGCGGCTGCAGGACCTGTAACAACCTCGATCAAGTTGCGATCGAGATCCCCGCCAAACGGCAACCTCAACGGCCGGTCCGTTATCAGGAGCGATAGAGTCGCTCATCGGGCGGCGCGATCTCGGTGACGAGGTCGCGCACCAGCGCCTTCTTCGGCAACGGCGCCAGTGAGGTCACACCCTCCTTGAGACGGACCGTGCAGGCGTAATCGACATCGCCGTCGATCAGCATCATGCATTCCTTGCAGGCGTTGGCATTGATGCAGGAATATCGGAACGCCAGCGTCGGATCGGCGTCGAGGCGCAGCGCGCGCAATCCGTCCAGCACCGACTGCCCGGGCTCGAACGACAGTTCGAAGGCTTCGACCCGCGGCGTCTCGTCCGGCCCGCCGCGTTGAATCTGCAGCGTCGCCTTCATGCGGCGGCCTTTCCGCCGGGCGTCGCGTTGCGCGTCAGCCTCAGTTCGCCGTCCGACAAGCTGATCATCTGATTGATGGTCCACGTCTCGTCCAGCCCAGGGTGATCCTCGCGCTGATGTGCACCGCGGCTTTCGGTCCGGGCCAGCGCCGGCAGCGCGACCGATTGCGCCACCAGCACCATGTTGCGCAGATCGAGCCAGTCGAGCAGCGCGATATTGTAGCCGCTTGAAGACACCCATGGGCCGTCGCCAATCTGCTGCCTGAGCGCTGCGAGCCCGGCGATGGCACGGCCCAGCTTGTCATCCGTGCGGAAAGGTCCGACGAAGTCGGCCATCAGCGCTTGCAGGTCCCCGATCAGCGCCGCGGGATTGGATTGCGGCTCCGATCCGGTGCCACTCAGCAGATCGACCGCAGGACGCGCGGCTTCGGAAGACCATGCCGAAGATACTCGCGCCGCCCGCCGCGCGGCGTTGCGGCCGGCGCGCGCGCCGAACACGAAGGCTTCGGTAATCGCATTGCCCGACAGGCGGTTCGCACCGTTGGCGCCGCCGACCGCCTCGCCGCAAGCATACAGCCCAGGTACGGCGGTCTCGAGTTCCGCATCAACGCGGACGCCGCCCATGTGATAGTGCGCGATCGGCGCGACCTCGACCGGGGCTCGCGCGAGATCGATCCCGTTGGCGGCGAGCCGATCGACCACCGGCCCGAAGGCGCGGCGGATGTCGGCTTCCGGCACATGCTGGAAGCTGAGATAGGCGCCCCCCGCCGGACTGCCCCGGCCGGCTTCGACCTCCTTGGTGATCGCGTAGGTCGCCAGATCCCGGGTCAGCACGTAGCGGCCGTCGCTGCGCTTGTCCCGTGTCGCGTAGTCTTCCTCGAACTCGCGCATGTCGGCGTTAAGCAGCTTGCCGCCGAGTTTGTAGCGGAACGGATCCCACATGATCGGATCCATCCCCACCAGCCGAGGCGCCAGATGCCCGATCGGAAAGAACTGCACGAACTCCATGTCGATCAGCTCGGCGCCGGCGCGCAGCGCCAGCGCATAGCCGTCGCCACTCATATTGGACGACGCGCTGTTGCGGCGATACAGGCGCGTCAGGCCGCCGGTCGCGATCACGACCGCCTTGGCGGCGATCGTCACGACGTCGCCGCTGGTCAGATGCAGCGCGGTCGCCCCGCAGGCCGCGCCGTCCCGCACGGCGATATCGATGATCGCGAGATCGCCGACCCGGCGAATGCCGTTGGCGTTGTTCAACTGCGTTCGCAGCGTCCGCGACACCGCGGGGCCGGTGGCGAGAAAATCCACATAGGCACAGCGCGGACGGTCGTGTCCCGGCGCCTGGGCCTGTTTGATATGGCCGTCTTCGCGTGCCCAGCCGACCTTCCAGGCATCCATCTCGCGGAGACGGCGCGGGCCGTCCTCGCACAGCAAGGCCGCGAGAGCCGGATTGCAGAGTCCCCGGCCCGCCGCCAGCGTGTCGGCCAGATGGTGTTCCCAATGATCGGGGGTCTGCTCGCCGAGCGCGGCCGCCACCGTCATCTGCGCCATCACCGTGGCGCCGCCGCGCCCGATCAGGCTGCGATCCGCCAGCAGCACGGAGGCTCCCTCGCGCGCCGCTTCCAGCGCCGCATACATGCCGGCGCCGCCGGCACCGATGATTAGAACGTCGGTAGCGAGATGGCTCGCGTCCCGGCTTGTGTCGCGGGCCGTGCTCGGACTTACCATCGTCTCCATCACCTCCTCGACGCCGTGGACGTCGCCGCACCGCATGCGGCGGTATTCGAGGATTGTCGGGACGCCGCGCGACCAAGTCAAAGCATAGGAGACATGCGCGCGAACTGCCGGACGACCGGCTCCGCTGCCGCAGAATCAGAGGATTGCCATGCGATGAGTTTCGCCGCCCTACGACCTTGAGGAGAGCCACCGCCAGTGCGGCGTCCTGCCGCTGGCGATGCGCAGCGCTCGGGGGACAACGCCCGTTGACCATGCCGGAGCCGTTCTCCGCGCGGCTCGAGGCGCCACAATCCCGATGCTGTCGACCGCGATTGTTTGCTGTACGACGAAGGTCGTCCTCCGGCGGATTGAGCTTTGGCGGTCTGCGACCTAGGGTAGCCTGACACTGATCTTGATGAATCCCATGGCCCGCAAAACGCTTGCAACACCTACCCAGGCACCACTGTTGCTCGGCGCGACGCTGCTGCTGTTCATCGTCATCGCCGGCGCGCTGTTTCTCAATTTGATGCGGCTGCGCGACAGCTTTTCCTGGGTGCAGCACACCAATGACGTGCTGCTGGCGATTGCCGGCATTCAGCGCGCGGTGCTGGAAGCGGAGACCAACGAGCGCGGCTATCTCCTCACCGGGCTCGAGAGCTACAGCGAAAACTATCTGCATGCGCGCGAGGCGCTCGGATCGCGGATCGACAGTCTGCGAGCGCTGGTCGGCGACAATCGCAGCCACGTCGCGCGCGTCGACGAGCTGCGCCAGTTCGTCGACATGCGCACCGCGCAGCTCGGACGCGTCATCGAACTGGGCCCCGAGCATATGCGCGAAGCGCTGGAAATCCTCGAACAGGCCAGGACCGATCGCCTCACCGAGCGCGTCGAAACGAGTCTCACAGCGCTCACCCGCGTCGAACAAGCCCTGCTCACCGAGCGCATGCTCCAGCACGACCGCGAAAGCCTCGCGGCTGCATTGATCACCGCATGCCTGCTCATTCTCGCGGTGGCCAGCGCAGCGATCGCCGCCTTCCTGCTCGAACACCAGCGCGCAACGGCACGGCAGCAGGAGGCCGACCAACGGCTGCAGAGCCTGCAGGCCGAGCTGATGCGGGTGGCGCGGCTCAGCACCATGGGTGAAATGTCCAGCGCACTGGCGCACGAGCTCAACCAGCCGCTCGGCGCCATCACCAACTACGTGCAGGGGTCGCGCCGGCTAGTCGAGGCCAGCAGCCATCCCGACAAGGCGAAGATCGGCGCCGCGCTCGACAAGGCCGCGCAGCAGACCTTGCGCGCCGGCGCCGTGATCCAGCGGCTCCGTGACTTCGTCGGCCGCGGCGAAACAGACAAGACCATCGAGAGCCTGCGCGCGATCGCCGAGGATGCGCTCGCCCTCGCCTCGGTCGTCAGCCGCGACCGCCCGGTCGACATCATCCTGGCGCTCGATCCGGCGAGCGACCGCGTGCTGGTCGACAAGGTGCAGGTGCAGCAGGTGTTCCTCAACCTGATCCGGAACGCCTTCGAGGCAATGCGCGACGAGCCGGAGCGCCGATTGAAGATCAGCAGCCGCGCGACGGCCGGCGGCATGGTCGAGGTCATGGTCGCCGACACCGGCCCGGGCCTCGACGCGCAGATCGCCGAGCGCATGTTCCAGCCCTTTGCCACCACCAAGCCGGACGGCATGGGCATCGGCCTGTCGATCTCCCAGACCATCATCCAGTCCCATGGCGGCTCGATCAGCGTCTCGACGCCGCCGGAAGGCGGCACGGTTTTCGGCTTCACGCTGCCGAGCGCGGAGGTCGAACCGCACTTGCCGTCCGCCGTGGCCGTGCGGGCGAGCTGACGCGGCCGCTTCGCGAACACGCGCCCAGCAATCCCTGGACACAGTCGCCGGGATCGTCGCAGCGGCCGTCGTCGAAACAGCAGGCCTCACCATGGCTTACGCGTTGCAGCGGCACGCCACTTCCGCCGCAATCGCGGTTCGAAATCGACCGATGCTACGCTCCGCTCTCAGCCGCGCTCTGGCGGCCGCGGCACTCGCCGCCTTGCTGCTGACGCCCCTCGCCGTCCAGGCGCGCGGCGGCATGGGCTTTCACATGCATGGCGGCATGGGCATGCATCTCGGCCGCTTCGCCGCCGGCCGCCACGGCAACGACAGCTATATCAAGGCCGCATCCGACGAACGCGACAAGCTGTTGTCCAAGTTGAAGAGCATCTGTCGCGGCTGCTGAGCCTTCACGAACAGAACAGCCCCAATTAATCCGCGCTCACCCGCGCTGTCGGCAACGCGGCGAGCCGCTCCGCGAAGTGATCATACAGTCCCTGCAGGGCAGGACCGGCTGCGGTGCGACATCCCGCCAATGCGGAAGTGGCGGCTGAGGCATCGCCGGCCTTGAACGCGGCCAGCATCGTGGCGTGGGTCTGCTTCAACGCGGCGAAGCGCGACGTCGCGGCAAAATCCTCGTCGCCCGCCAGCGCATACAGCCGCGTCGGCTTCGACTTGCCTTTCAGCATGATCTCCCCAGCTTCGAGCAACGCCATCCCCGGAGCCGCGCGGGCGACGTCTTCCGACACCAGAACGTCACTGCGGAATTCCTTCGAGGCGCTTTCGATCCGCGCCGCGACGTTCACCACGTCCCCCATCGCCGAATAGTTGAAGCGCTTCGCAGAGCCCATATTGCCGACGCAGGCGGTGCCGGTGTTGATGCCGATGCCGATCCGCACCACCGGATCGGCCAGCCCGCGCGCCGCAAAGCCGAACGCATCGACGTCGTTGAGCTGCCCGACAACGCCGCGCATCTTCAGCGCTGCGCGGCAGGCGCGCGCGGCATGGTCAACGACGTCGACCGGCGCATTCCAGAACGCCATGATCGAGTCGCCGATATATTTGTCGATAGTGCCGAGTTCGTCCTGGATCGCGTCCGACAGCGGCGACAGCAGCGTGTTGATGAAGTCGACCAGTTCGGTCGCGTTCAGCGTCTCGGAAATCGGCGTGAAGCCCCGCACGTCCATGAACATCACGCTGAGATCGCGCATCTCGCCGCCGAGCCGCATCGGCTCGGAGGATTGTTCGAGCTTGGCCAGCAGCGCCGGCGCGAGATACTGCCCGAACGCCTGGCGGACGAAGGTTTTCTCGCGCACCGAGGCAACGTGCAGCACGCGCTCGACCGCGACGTAAGTCGCCAGCGTCGCCAGCGACGGATACACCGGATCGATCAGCAGGCGGAAATGCGAGAACGCAATCCACGATCCGCCGATCGCGCAGAGGAACACCACGCCGCAGGCGATTAGCGAGAACCGCGCGCCGGCGATCAGCAGCAGCGCCGTCACCAGCGTGCCGAGCAGCAGCGTCGCGAGGATCTCGAACCCGTCCGCCCAGTCGGGCCGCTCGATGAAATCCTGCGCGATGATCTGTTCGATCAGTTGCGCCTGGATCGTGACGCCCGGCACCACCTGCCCGAGTGGCGTGGCGCGCGCGTCCAGCAGGCCGGAGGCCGAGGTGCCGACCAGCACGATCGTGCCTTCGAGCTTGTCGCGCATCTCGGCGGTCTTGGCCGAGTCGAGCACGTCCTTGACCGAGACGGTACGGTCCGGACGCTCACGGCTGAAATACACCCAGACCTCGCCGTCGCGGGTCAGCGGCAGCTTGAACTGTCCGACCCGCATGTCGACCAGCGCGGCGTGACCGGTGTCGGCGTCACCGCTGGCGCCGGTGCCGCGCACCACGATTCCCTTCTGGTTCTGCACCACGCGCAGCGCCTCGACGGCGAGACTGGGATAGACCTGCGCGCCATCCGACATCAGCATCGGCAGTCGCCGCACCACGCCGGTCCTGTCGCGCGCCGACAGGTTGATGGCGCCGACGCCGGCTGCGGCCTGTTCGAGCTGCGGCAAGTTGGCGACCGCTCCGCGGAACGGCGGCAGCACTTGCGTCGGCGTCACGCCGACGACAGCCAGTCCGTTCTTCACCGTCGGCCGCGTGGTGTTGCGCGCGCTGATCGCCGCGAAGCCCAGTACGGTCGGTGTCGCCTGCATCGCCTGTGCGAAGCTCGTGTCGTGATCCGGCAGGCTCTTGAGCAGTGCGACGGTGAGATCGCGGTCGGGCAGATCCGCGGTGCCGAGTTCGTTGGCCAGCCGGCCCGGCGTGGTCCGATCCGGCTCGGAGAAAATGATGTCGTAGGCGACCACACCGGCGCCGAGTTCGCCGAGGCGCTTGGTCAGGGCCGCGAGCCGCGTCCGCGGCCATGGCCATTGTCCGAACGCCCCCAGCGAGGCCTCGTCGATGTCGACGACGCGCACCGGCAGGTCCGCCACCGGCCGCGGCGACAGCCGCTGATAGGCGTCGAAGGCGCGCTCCTTGAGCTCACCGACGATCCGCGGGTCGTAAGCCCGCAGCGCGGTGAGCAGGAGCAGCGTCGCCAGCGCCGCCGCGACCGCCCGCACCGACTTGCTGCGCCCGAGCCGCCGCAGCCGCACCCAGGCCAGTGTGGCACGGCTGAGAAACGGGTATGCGTCGCGGCTCAACCGCCGCATGGCATCCCCCGATCGGCATAGCCTCCACGCCAGCCGGCACGCCGATGCACGGACCACGGACGATGAGCAAGACGGAACTGGTCCATACGATCAAACGTTGAAAGGACAGGCACGGGCCGAACGATCCGAACCGCAGCGACAGATGTCGTGATGGTAGGAAGATTGGTGGGGTCTTGCCACTGATTTTGCCGAACGGCTGCGGTGGCTGGGCTCGTCCCGCGCCGCGACGAAGGAGCGAGACGATGCTGCGAAGGGAATCGCGCGGCGAGCGGCTGGGATCGCTGATCGCGCTGTCGGCGTTGCCGATCGTCGCCATCGCGATCTATGCCGCGACCGCGCCCGCGCGGGGACATCAATCTCTCCAGCAGATCGCCGACGAAGCTGCGCTTGCCGGCGTCCTTGCCACCAGCGCTCACAAAACCGCAGCAGAGCGAGATGCAGCGACGTCGGTCGCCGTCAGCCGCGCGGTTGGCGACCGGCAGGCGACGATCCGCGCGATCACGCCCTCGGCCGACGGGTTGACCGTATCGGTCGAACTTATCGACCCCGCCACCAGGTCCGAAGTGACCGCCACGGCACGCTACGTGCCGCCGGGCGCGCCCCGGGCCGAACAGAAAGCCGCGGCGATCTCCGGCCATTCCGGTCCGGACTCTCATCGCTTCTAGGCGGCCTCGCCGATAGCGGCCGGTGATTATTTCATCTTCGCTGCGAAGATGCCGCCGCCGAGATAGCTGGCGCCGGAGATCCCGATGGCGCCGCCCATTTCTCCCACCGGACTGTTCGCGCCGCGGAAGAAGCTGCCGGCGATCCCCATCTGCCGCTGCCCGACGTCGCCGGCGAGTGAGCCGGCGAAATTGCGCGGATCGGGCATGAATTGCACCTGGCCGACATAGTTGGTGTTGTCCAGACCCGTCACCGTGACCTGACCGGTGCGCGAGCCGAAATTCACCGTATTGCTGAAATTGCCGGTCGCCACGTAGTTGCTGCCGGCGTTGTCGATGTTCGCGATGACATGGCCCGCATAGGTCGCCTGCCCGCTGAGCGGCACCTCGCCCGCCGTGGTTGGACGGCCGGCCACCCAGAAGCCGAGCGCCGTGTCGAGATACGGCCCCTGCTTGCTCTGGCTCGCCCATAATCCCCAGCGCGTGTAGTCGCAATCGCAGAAATTCGTCGTGGCGCCGCCGTCGTCCGCGTATTGCCGCGCCTGGTCGCGGGTCACCGTGACCATGACGCCGGTATGGTCGGTGATCGGCAGCCCGTTGATGGTCGACAGCGGCTTGCCGGTCTTGTCGGTCGCGGGGCCGGCGGCGAAGTTGCTGTAATCGCCGTAACCGCTCTGTCCGTCGAGCGACGGATCAGTCGATCCGAACTGATAGTTGAAGGTGGTGGGCAGATAGCCGGTGTTCGGGCCGTGCGCGACGTCGCCGTCGAAATTCGCCTGGACCCGTCCGCTCGTCGCATCGAGCGCGACCCTCGCGGTGCCACCGAAGATGCCCGTCGAGGGCCCCGCGTAATAGGTCGAGCTGCTGGTCAGCGTCGTCATCAGGCCGCCGACGAAGCCGGCCAGCGTGATGCTCGGCCGCGCCCCGATGCTCTCCTGCGCAATCTGGTTGACGGCCGCCTGCTGGGTCGAGGTCTGGATCGTCTGGTTCAGCGATGCGGCGACCGGAGGCGGCGGAGGTGGAGGAGGCGGGACAGGCGTCAGCGAGCCGGCCACCGAGCCGCCCGGCGTGCCGGTGGCGCGGTTCTCGGCGCGCTGCACATTGGCAGGCGACGCCGTACCGCGGGCGACGCCGCCGCTCTGGCCACTGCCGCTCTGGAACAGCCGAATCTGATTGAGCACGAAATTCGCCGGCGGCGGACCGGGCGGCGTCGGCGGCTGGCCGCCCTGCAGGGCGGTGTATTCACCGGCGCCCAGCGACACCGTGCTGCCACCGGACGACACCGTCGAGGTGCCATAGCCGGCATAAACGTGATTGGTCCCGATCAGCGCCACGCCGCCGCGGATGCCGACGGTCGCGGACGCGGTCTTGATCTCGGCATCGCCATTATGACTGATCTGGCCGCCGACGAAGCGCAGCGCTCCCTTGCCCAGCGTCGCTGCCAGCTTGCCGCTGCCCGCATTGGGGTCATAGACGTATTCGTCGATCGTCAGGTCGCTGTTCGGGCCGATCGTCATCGACGTCTTGTCGACGAACAGCAGCTGTACCGAGCCCGCCGAGGTGGTCTGGATCCGCTCCTTGTGGGCGATCGACGAGCCGATCGTGATGGTGCGCAGATTGGCGGTGGCGTTGGGGTTCACCGCCGAGGCCTTGCCGACCTCCTGCGCCAGCGCGCTGGTGCCGAGCATCGCCAGCGCGAGAGCCGCCAGCACGCCCTGCCCGATCCGTCGTCCTGCCGTGCGTTGCATCGCCGATCTCCTCAGAAACGCAGCGTCGGGCCGATCGAGGCCGACAGGTTGTTGGTGCGGTAGTTCGGCAGATTGGAGTCGATCTTGGTGTAGGTCACCTGGGTGCGCAGGCCGACATTGTCGACCAGCTGCGCGTCGAAGATCGCGCCGTAGCGATATTCCTGGTCGCGGCGGACGATCACCGGATCGACGATGAAGTTCGGCGCGTCGTAATTGGCCTGGCTGAAGCCGGCGGTCGGCGCGAACACGAAGGCATGCGGCGTGCCGAACACAGGCAGCACGAACTCGATCGGCAGCGCGACGTCGATCGAATAGCGCTTGTAGCTGTTGTAATCGGCGATCGCCTTGTTGCTGTCGTAGCCGGCGCGCGTCGTCCAGTGCACCCCGCCCCAGCGGAAATCGGTGAGGATCGCAGCGGTGAGCAGATCGCCGGTCTGGTCGCTGGCGGTCGGGAAATAGTTCGAGTCGCTGAAGCGGCGATGCCGGGTCTCGACATAACCTTCGACTAGGCCGAGGCCGCCGAGCTGCGTGCGGGCCGACAGGCCGCCGCCGAGCGCGTTGAAGTAACTATAGTCGCCAAGCCAGACCTTGTCGCCGATCGCGTAGTACTTGAACGAGGAGTCCTGTCCGAGCCCGACGCGATGACCGGCGGTGACTTCGACCAGGCCGAGATTGAACCGGCTCTGCGTCATCTGCCGCGAATTGAGGCCGAGGAACGAGGTCTCGATCGCGTCACCACGCAGATTGAGTTTGTAGGCATAGGTCGCCGCGACGGTCTGGAACGTGTTCCAGTCCGGCTTCTTGCCGTAACGCGGATCGAGGATCGCGTCCTGGCCGAGCGCCCGCACCTGCAGGCCGTTCGGCCCGATATTGGCGTTGGTCTGGTAGCGCATCCCGGAATGCATGAACACGCTGTATTCGTACGGCGCCAGCCGGCGGTCGATCTCCGACAGATACGCCATGACCTGGGCGCGGATATCGGCCGGCACATTGGTGCCCTTGATGGCGTCGAGCAGATAGCCACGCGCGATCTCGTAGGACGCCAGCTTGAAATACAGCACGCCGAGTTCGAGCTTCACCCGCGGCAACTCGGGATTGAAGAACAGCATGCGCTCCAGCGCGCCGATCGCAGCCTCGTAGTCGCCCCGCGCCACCGCCTCGTGGGCGAACTTGAAGCTGACGTCGAGATCGGACGGCCGCTGATACATCTGCGCGAACAGCGTATCGTAGTCGGGCGAGGCAGACACCGGGGCGGACGCCGGGGTCGGCGCCGGCCCGGCTTGCTGTGCGGCAGCGCCCGAAATGGCGATCCCGGTCGCCGCCAGCAGGCCCATCATGGTGGCTCGAAACGTCACGCAGCACTCCGAAATCAAATACGATCGAAACCGTTTGCTCGTTGTCCGAGCTAATGGGTCGGGATTTTGCTGAGAACGTTCGGGCAGCGGTATCCTTTTTTACGCTGTCCCAGCGGGATTGGCTGCGGTCGTGGCTTTTGTGTCACGCGGAGACGGCCGCGATGTCCTGAATCCGTACGAGGTCACACAACACGCCGCGGATTCAGGCAAATCAGTCCAGCCCGCGCTCGGTGCTGAGCCGGACCATCTCTGTGACGAAAATCGCTTTCTGCTTGTCGTCGAGGGTGGCGAACAGCGGCTCGGCGGCGTCGGCGACGGCGCGCTGGTCGGCGCCGCGGTCGTACAGGAATTGCGCCTCGTTGCGCATCTGCTCGACGATGTCGTCCGGCGGATCGCGCTGCGCCCGTGCCTTGCGCAGTTCGAGCCGCTCGGCGCCGTGCTGGCCGAGATAGTGCATCGCGCTGGAGAATTGCCCCCAGTGCTTCTCCTGCTCCGGCGTCAGCTTCAGCTCGCTTTTGATCCGCTGGATGTTGGCGTCCGAACTGGCGACGATCTGCTCGGCGGTCAGCGCGGCCGGCACCGCGGCAGCCGCCGGCGCCGCATTGCCCTTGGCCTGGGCGGCCTTTGCCGCCTTCGCGGCCTCGCGCGCCTGCTTGCGGGCCTCGCGGGCATTGCGCGGCGGAGTCTGAGTTGGCTGAGCAGTCTGCGCCGGGGGGGCGGCCTGGGGCTGCACCGGCCCGGCCGCGTTGCGATTGTTGGTGCCGGTGACGCCGCCGAGCACCCCGCCGACGACGCCAACCACGCCGCCGATGGCTCCGCCCAGCACCCCGCCGACCGGCCCGGCCGCCCGGTTGCCTTCGCGGGCGCCCTGCTGCACGCCCTGAACAAGGCCTTGGGCCTGGGCAGCAGGCGTCGGTGCCGCCACCACCCCCAAGGTCAAGGCCAGGGCCATCAGAGTCCAGCCGCGTCGCATTGCAGATCCCGGCATCATCGAACGCCCTTTCATCGCATGTTCCGCCAGCGGACGCCGACGATTCGCACCGAGTCTGGCAGAGCGCGGCGCTGCGGTGAACCCGTGCCCGTCGCGCATCGCGGAACCGAACTTGGCGGTGGCCGCTGAGGCAGCTTCCGCGTACGACCACGCCAGCCGTGCAACAGGAAAGTCCAAGATGCGCATCGTCGACGTTTGCGAGATCACCAAGCCGATCGCCTCCCCGATCCGCAACGCCTATATCGATTTCTCGAAGATGACGACGAGCCTGGTCGCGGTGGTGACCGACGTCGAACGCGACGGCCGCCGCGTCGTCGGCTACGGCTTCAACTCCAACGGCCGCTACGGCCAGGGCGGCCTGATCCGCGAGCGCTTTCGGGACCGCATCCTCGAGGCAGAGCCGAGCAGTCTGCTCAACGAAGCCGGCGACAATCTCGATCCGCACAGGATCTGGTCGGCGATGATGACCAACGAAAAGCCCGGCGGCCACGGCGAACGCTCGGTCGCGGTCGGCACGCTCGACATGGCGATCTGGGACGCCACCGCCAAGATCGCCGGAAAGCCGCTGTTCCGGATGCTCGCCAAGCAGAACGACCGCGAGGCGGATCCGCGCGTGTTTGTCTACGCCGCCGGCGGCTACTACTATCCGGGCAAGGACGACAGCGCGCTGCGCGCCGAGATGCGCGGCTATCTCGATCGTGGCTACAATGTCGTAAAGATGAAGATCGGCGGCGCACCGATCGCCGAGGACCAGCGCCGGATCGAAGCGGTGCTGGCGGAGATCGGCAACGAGGCCCGGCTCGCCGTGGATGCCAACGGCCGGTTCGATCTGGAAACCGGCATCGCCTACGCCAAGATGCTGCGGCAGTATCCGCTGTTCTGGTACGAGGAAGTCGGCGACCCGCTCGACTACGCGCTGCAGGCCGCGCTGTCCGAATTCTACCCCGGCCCGATGGCCACCGGCGAGAACCTGTTCTCGCATCAGGACGCCCGCAACCTGCTGCGCTACGGCGGCATGCGGCCGGATCGCGACTACCTGCAGTTCGACTGCGCACTGTCCTACGGGCTGGTCGAATATCTGCGGACGCTCGACGTGCTCAAGCAATTCGGCTGGTCACCGTCGCGCTGCATACCGCACGGCGGCCACCAGATGTCGCTCAACATCGCCGCCGGCCTCGGGCTCGGCGGCAATGAAAGCTATCCGGATCTCTTCCTGCCCTACGGCGGCTTCCCGGACGGCGTGAAGGTCGAGGACGGCCATATCGTCATGCCCGAACTCCCCGGCATCGGCTTCGAAGGCAAGTCCGACCTGATCAAGGTGATGCGCGATCTGGCCGCGTAAGCCACCGGCGCGCGACGAACATTCGCCGGCGCCAGTGGCCCCCGTCGTCGCGGCGCCTTAGCCGGCCGCCGCGATCCGGGCTGCGAAGTCGCGATAGGCGTGCAGCGGACGGCCGAGCAACTTGACGAGACGGTCGCGGTCGCCCGGCTCCGGGATCATGCCGTCGCTGACGAAGCGCTGCGCCATCAGCCGCATTTCATACGCCATCCACTTCGGCATGAAGCTCGCCATGTTTTGCTCGAAGGCGGTCGTATCATCGCCGCCATAGACCACCGGGCGGCCCAGCACGTCCGACCAGATCGCCGCCACGTCCGCGCCCGTCAGCGTATCGGGCCCGACCAGATTGATGGTCTCGACCGGCAGCTTGCCCGGCGCCTGCGCGCGGCGGATCAGTTCGATCGCCGCGACTTCGGCGATGTCGCGGGCATCCACCATGGCGAGGCCCTTGCTACCGATCGGCATCGGATAGACGCCGTGGCCGAGGACCACGTCCTTGATCATCAGATCGTTGTCGATGAAGTAGGACGGACGCAGGATGGTGGCGCTGAAGCCCATCTGCTCGAGCATCCGCTCGCCGCCGGACTTCACCGCGAAATGCGGTACGTCGACGAAGCGGTCGGCATGGATCACCGACTGATACACGGCCCGCTCGACGCCGGCCTCGCGCGCGATGTTCAACGTGATCAGCGCCTGTGCGAATTCGTCGCCGGCGACCGCGTTGAGCAGGAAGAACGCCCCCACGCCGGCGAAGGCCGCGCGCAGCGAGTCGACGTCGAGCAGATCGCCCTTCACCACCTCCACCCCGGCCGCAAAATCAGCCTTGGCGGGATCGCGAACCAGCACGCGCACCTGTGCGCCGCGCTGGACGAGGTTGTGGACGACATGGCGGCCGACGCGGCCGGCGGCTCCGAGGACGAGGATGGTCATAAGGGTCACTCCGTTGGGGTTTGAAGACACCCCGACCATGAGTGATCCACATTCGAGCCGATAGCTGCTAGATTTGGACAGACCGTCTCACAGGTGAAACGATGGACCTGCTCGCTCTGTCCGATTTCAATCTGGTTGCCCGCCATGGCGGCTTCGGCCGCGCGGCCCGCGCCACCGGCCGCCCCAAGGCGACGCTGTCGCGCCGCGTGACCGAGCTGGAGGCCGCGCTCGATCTGCGGCTGTTCGAACGCGGCGCACGCACGCTCAAGCTCACCGAAGAAGGCCGCGCGCTGTTCGAACGAACCAGCGCCCTGATTACCGAACTCGACGAGACTGCGGCGTCGATTGCCTCGGGCGGCGGCCGGCCCAAAGGCAAGCTGCGCATCAGCGCGCCGCTGCTGTTCTCGCAGACGGCCATGGGCAGGCTCGCAGCCGACTTCGCGCTGAGCTATCCGGAGGTCCGGCTCGAGGTCACGACGGACGACCGCGCTGTCGACATGATCGAGGAAGGCTACGACCTGGTGATCCGGGTCAATCCCGCCCCCGACGACAACTTGGTCGGCCGGATCTTCCTCCGCGACCGGCTCGTCGTGGTGGCGAGCCCGAGCCTCGCCCGCCCCGCGGACGACGGCGTCGCCCCGGCCGTGGTCCGTGGCAGCGGCGCGGGCCGCGAAAGCTGGGACCTGATCGCGGCGGCAGGACGATCGCGCCTCGCGGTCGATCCCGTGCTGCGGCTGTCGTCGCTGATGATGGTCCGCGATGCCGTCCGCGCCGGCGTCGGCGTCGCACGTCTGCCGATCTCGCTGGTGACCCACGATCTGAGCACCGGACGTCTGGTGAAGTGGGGCGACGCTGACGGGCCGGAGATTCAGTTGTGGGCGCTCTACCCGTCGCGCCGGCTGCTCAGCGCCCGCGTCTCTGCATTCCTCGATCATCTCAAGCACGCCTTCCCGTCCGGGATGCCGGAGGAACTGGCGGCGTATCTGGCCACATAGCGGATGCAGTTCGGCGCCGTGGATTGGCCGTAGTCAGCCACGTGCCTCCACAAGCACCGCAGGTCGGCATGGCGGCCGCGAGGCGGCTCGCCTAGACTGCCGTCAACGAAACCGCGCGCGGGCCAACGCGCATCCAGGAAACGCCATGACCACCGAGCCTTCACGCGCGCAGACGCATCCCTTCGAAATCCGCCATGCCATCGACATCGCCGCGCCGCGCGAGGCCGTGTTCGACTACGTCACCAATCCGAAGTCGTGGCCCGAATGGCTGCCCTCCTCGCACGCGCTGGATTGCGACGATCGCCCGATGCGCTTCGGCGACACCTTCCACGAACACTGGTCGACCCGCACCGGCCCGGTCGATCTCGACTGGCTGGTGATCGCCTGCGACCGCCCGACGCTGTGGATCGGCATGACCTACACCAGCTTCATGGGCCCGGTAGTGGTGCACTACACGTTTGAAGAGGTCGATGGCCAAACCCGCTTCACCCGCATCCTCCGCAACCCGGCAAGGCCGAAGCCACCGACCGCGGAGATGGTCGAGCGGATGAGCGCGGAGGCGGAGCTGGGATTGGGGAATATCAAGAGGATTGTGGAGCGGCGGTGAGCCGACCGGCGAAGCGGCGGCCAATGGGCCGACACGCCCTGCTGGCCGCTATGAGTAACACGCCGACCTAACACACCTGTTCGAGATCTGCTGCTGGCACAGGCGTATCCGCGTGCCGATCTCCCATTGCACCGCAAACGTGGAGAGCCGCCGACGCTGTGATGGAGAAATGGGCTACGCGTCAGGCACGCCAATCCGGCACGTTCTTTTGGCGTTGAAACGAGATGTATTCGATAATCGTTCCATCCGGGTCTTTAAAGCACAAGAACAAACAATCGAGCCCGTGCGACCGAACGCCCTTAGCGGTCTCGTAACGAGAGATCGGTCCGACGAATTCGACGTTGTGAGCCTCCAGGGTCTTTGCTGCTTGAAAGACGTCATCGACTTCGAAGCACAGTCGGCCGATCCCGATGTTATGGAGAGTGGGATATGCGTTGCCGACCGTCGGCGGGTCGATGAACTGTATGATGTCCAGGAACGGACGCGGCCGGCCACCACGGATTCTCATGAAGGCGGCGCGGAAGCGCCTTCCCTCCGGCAATCCAAGGCCATCCCAAACGCCGGCGCCCTGCTCGAATATATTGTCGTCGAATTTTTCAAATCCGAGCATTTCGTAAAATGCGATGCTACGCTCAAGATCGCTTACGCAAATATTGGCGTGAACCCACTCACGAATTCTGATTGTGTCCACCTGATCACCGGTTGTTGGAGGAGACGAGTTTTGATCGGCAGGTCTAGGCCTGATTTTTCCGACCGCATGCGAAGTAGTAAACAGAGGGCCAGTTCACCTGCCCTCTGTTGCCTGTTGGATGCCAGCTCGTGACGTGGCGCTTGGCCAACCGCTAGTCTTGCCAGAACGTCTTCGAAACCTTGCGGCGCGCGCTGCGAGTTTCCCGCTTGGCAAAATCCTCCATGCCTTCCGTGGCGAAACGTCCGGGCTTGCTGTCGAACGGCTGGAGGGGCACTTCGAAGGCCATGGCCGCCGGCACCGGAAGGTCTGCGCTCTTGTTGAGAACGAACTTCGACCGACGAAGCGTCACGGGATTCTTCGCCGCGACCACGGCGATCAAGGCATCGACCTCCTTGTCGAGATCAGCCGGCTTGCAGATTCGATTGATGAGGTCGTATCGCTCTGCGGTTTCCGCATCGAACAGTTGACCGATCAGATTCCATTCCTTGGTCTTGCGGCGGCCGGCGAATTTCTGGAGCCGAGTCACGCCGCCCCAGCCTGGCGTGATGTCCCAGTCGATTTCCGGCATACCCCATCGGCTTCGATCGGTTGCGACCACGAAGTCGCACGTCAAGGTGAGCTCGAGGCCACCGCCCGTGCACACCCCGTCTACGGCCGCGATCGTGATACAGGTGAGGTCTTCGATCGTTTGTGCCGTTTCCTGATACTGGCGGCACTGCCAATACGGGTCTTCATCATTCCAGGTCAGAAAGTCCTTGATGTCGTCGCCCGCGCAGAACGTATCTCCGGCGCCCTGGAACACAAGAAAGCGGCATTCACGATCCTTCTTGACCGAACGAACCGCGTTCGCGAGCTCGTCGGACATCTCGCGATCGAGCGCGTTGTGAGCATGAGGTCGATTGAAGGTGATTCGCGTAATCGTTCCTTCGCGCTTGAAGATGATGTGCTTGTACTGCGACAAGGGAGTCTCCTCTGGAATGATGGTTGCGTAACGCTACTAACAAGACCTTTGTACATTAGTCAGTATCGTTGCGCAACCACCTTTTCGCGAGGCAGGCTGACGTAGCTGCTGGGCCGATCTCCGGCAGGCACCGCTCACTCGGCCCTTTCAGGGCGAGCGGTCGCGCCAGCCAGAACGCGAACAGAAGCGGTGAGACGCTCACGGCTTCAAGGCGTGCATGCAGGCGAGCATGTCCGAACGAGCGAAATTGCAGGAAACACGTGCGGTGCGCCTTCGCATCTGCTAGCAACGACCCCTAAATGGCAGATGCAGAGACGCGATTTCGCTCAACATGCGTGACGACCCCCCTCCGTTGGATAGTGCCTTGCGGGCGATTGGTGATCCCTGGAGTTTCCTGATCCAGCAGGAAGCCTTCTTCGGGGTTCGCCGATTTGGCGATTTTCAACGAAATTTGAACATCGCAAAAAATACGTTGACCGACCGTCTGTCGATGCTCGTTGAATTTGGCCTTCTGGAGCGGAAGAAGCTACCTGACCGTTCCGACATCCATGAGTATCGTCTGACCCCTCGCGGTCTTGATACTTATCAATACGCTTTGTCGCTCATGAGGTGGGGGGACGATTGGGTTGCCGGGAAGGATGGCCCGCCGGTCATCCTGTCGCACAAGACGTGCGGCCGTGTACTGCGCCCGAAAGCGATCTGCTCGGCCTGCAAACGCGAAATCCATGCGGAGGATGTTCAGATCAACCTGGGCAATATTGCCGAGACTATTCGCAATGATACCGCCTCGGTCCGGGTCTCATCACGTCCTGAACTTTATACTGCCGGGAGACCAACATCCGTCAGCCGAACATTAGCCGTCATCGGAGACCGCTGGGGCTTTTTCGTCTTGTGGTTGGCCCTCGCGGGCATTTCAAAATTTGAACATTTCCATAGCGTGCTGGGCATCGCAAGAACGACGCTGACAGCGCGGCTCAACCATTTCGTCGAACGTGGCGTGCTGGACCGTTTGGAATATCAGTCGCGTCCGCCTCGGTACGAATACCGGCTGAGTGAGAGCGGCAAGGCACTTTGCCCGGTGCTCCTAACCCTTCACGACTGGGGCCTTCGCGGTCTCCACAAGCGTGCCGCCAAGACATCGATCCTTCACCGATCGTGTGGGCAGCCCCTGCATGTCGAAATCGTCTGTATGGCGTGCGGGCATCCGCCTCTGCCCAAGGACGTCGAAGTCAAGCAGGTGCACCTTGTTGCGCCGCGCGCCCGTCAATCGCGCCCTTCTAAGACAGTCTCGAAGAAGGGCGCTAGCCGAACGAAGGCGTGATTGGAAACGTGCGGGCTGTTTCGGTTCAGGGGGCCGAACCTGACAGAATGTCGCCGAAGATCTCCCAACGATCTCCTTGCATCCGGGCTGTCCTCATGTCCTTCATCGGGGCAAAGTCCGTCGCACTCGTGTTGATCGCAATTCCCGGCAGCAGCATGTCCGGCCTGAAATCGACCAGGTTGGCGGCCTGCCGCATGACGTTGGCGCGCGTCAGGTCATTGCCGCACTGCTGCAAGACCTTCACCATCGTCTGAGAAATGACGTACGCATACACGACAAAGTAATCGTTCTTGTCGGCGTCGGGAGCGTACTTCGCCAGGAAGTCGTCGAATTTCTGCTTCGCCTCATCGTTGGCCCATTGCGGGTCCGACGGATCCTTGAGGTAGACGGTCGAGACGATTCCCTGAGAATTATCGAAGCCTGCGGGGCGAATGACCGTGCCGATCGATGCTCCGATGCTCGACAGGATGAAGAGCGGCTTCCAGCCCAGCTCCGAGACTTTTCGAATTGATTGAGCAGCAACTCTCGGCAAGGCGATCGCGATGAAGGTGTCTGCTCCGCTGGCCTTCACTTTCACAACATGCGAGTCGATGACTGGCTCAGATATCTCGTAGCTTTCTTCCGCCACGATCAGGGACGCCCTGTCGCCGAGGCCGTCCTTGAGGCCCTTCAGGTAATCCTTGCCGAGGTCGTCGTTCTGATAGAGGACAGCAATCTTGGCGTCGGGCTTCGTCGCCAAGATGTATTTCGCGAAGATTCGCCCCTCGGTCTGATAGTTTGGCTGAAAGCCCATCGTCCAGGGAAATTCGGCTGGCTTGTTCCAGCGTGTTGCGCCCCCACCAACGAACAGCTGCGGAACGCCCTTGGTGTTCATGTACTTTTGGATTGCCGCGTTGGTCGGAGTGCCTACAGGGTTGAAGATGAAAAGCACCTCGTCGCTCTCGACGAGTTTGCGGGCCTGCTCGACGGTCTTCGGCGGGCTGTAGGCGTCGTCATAGGATATGAACTTGATCTTGCGTCCATTGATGCCCCCCTCATCGTTCACCTTCTTGAAGTAGGCGGCTTCGATCTTGCCGATGATGCCGAGGCTCGAGACGGGACCACTATACGCCAGAATGTTGCCGACCTTGATTTCGTGATCGTTGGCGCCAACGTCGTATTTGCTTTGCGCGAACGTATCGCCAGGGCTGAAGGCAAGCATGGCCAACCCAGAAGCCACTGCCGCAAATAATCGTGCTCGCATCGATCCCTCCCTTGATAGGCCCGTTTTTTCAAGCCGGTTGCGTAACGCTACTATAGATGATAAGTAGCGTTACGCAACCGATAGATTCTCCGTCTTGCTGGGTCCATGTCGTGGAAAACAATACGCGGTCGAGACTAAGCCACTTCAAAGGGGAGCAGACGCTTCCGCTGATCGACGCGACGATTGGCGCCGCGCTTGACGATGCTGCGGAACGCTTCGGCGACAACATTGCGCTCGTCGTTCGACATCAGCAGGTGCGGTGGAGCTACCGTGATCTGAAGCGCCAGGTCGATAAGTTCGCCGCCGGCCTGTGGCAGGCCGGGCTTCGGCCGGGCGACCGTATTGGAATATGGGCACCGAATTGCGTCGAGTGGACGGTGACTCAATACGCTTCGGCGAAAATCGGCCTAATCCTGGTCAATCTCAATCCGGCCTATCGGACTGCGGAAATCAAATACGCTCTGGTCAAAGTCGGCTGCAAGGCGCTGGTGTTTGCGGAATCGTTCAAAACCAGCCGCTATCTGGACACGCTTCGAGGCCTCATCCCGGAGATCGGCGGGTGCCGGTCTGGCGATCTTCATTCGGCAGAAGTCCCGGACCTTCGACTTCTGATTTGTACGGCATCCGAGCGGCATGACGGAGTCGTCCGTTTCCAAGATGTCGTCGCGGATGGTTCACGGGCAATCAACGACGGCTTCAGCTGGCCCAGAGGCCTCAAGTCCGCCGACCCAATCAACATTCAGTATACGAGCGGCACCACCGGTGCACCGAAGGCGGCGACACTCAGTCATCACGGCTTGCTCAATAGCGCATGGTTCACGGGGCACATTTGCGGCACGTCAGAGCGCGACGCGATCTGCGTGCCGCTGCCTTTGTTCCACATATTCGGGATGCTAACCGGTAATCTGCTCGCGATGCTGCGGGGCGCGAAGATTGTTCACCCAGGCGACGCATTCGATGCGGACGCCGTGTTGGACGCGGTGGAAGCGGAACGGTGCACGTCTTTGTATGGCACGCCGACGATGTTCGTCTCCGAGTTGGCCAGGCTCGAAGAACGCGCCCGCGATCTGTCGTCACTTCGCACGGGGATCATCGCCGGCGCCGTGGTTCCGATGGAGCTTCTGCGCCGGGTGATGGCCGAGATGAACATGACGGGCGTTGTAAATGGATACGGCATGACCGAAACCAGTTCAGCTGTCATGGTCACGTCGCCGACCGACACGCCAGAACGACGTGTTACGACAGTCGGACGCGTCGTGCCGCACGTCGAGGCGAAGATCGTCGATCCGACAGGATCGACTGTTCAAATCGGTGAGCCCGGGGAAATTCTCGTTCGAGGTTACTCGACGATGCTGGGATACTGGGGCGATCCCGTAACGACATCTCAAACGATCAATTCGGAAGGTTGGTTGCGAACAGGCGACCTCGGCATGTTCGACGGAGATGGTTACGGAAGGATCGTCGGGCGCCTCAAGGACATGGTTATCAGGGGCGGCGAGAACATCTCCTGCGGGGAGATTGAAGAATTTCTGATGCGACATCCGGCCGTGGAAAGCGCCTGCGTCGTCGGGGTGCCAGACGACAAATACGGCGAGGAACTCTGCGCGTGCCTCATGCTAAAGGCGGGTTCTCACACAGACGATCGAGACGTGCGGGAATTCTGCAAGGGCAAGATCTCCCACTACAAGATTCCCAGATATCTCCGCTTCGTCGACACTTTTCCTCTGACGACAAGCGGCAAGGTCCAGAAATTCCTTCTGGCTAAATCCTCGGCTCAATCGCTCGGCTTGATCAAAGCCGATGAGTAAAGCGCCCGCGGAATCTCACCTTATCTTCCCGACGCTGAGGTGATGTCGGACATGAACACCGGGTCGCTTTGGTCGCTTTTGAGATGGCCAGCCCGCGTGGCGCGAATTCAGAATGTCCGCTCGTATTTCAAATCATCAAATGGGAACGGACAATGAACCTTGGAGCGTTGGTAGCTGGAAAACATGTGATGGTTACGGGCGCCTCCAGTGGATTGGGTGAACACTTCGCCCGGCTGCTCGCTCGACATGAAGCGATTGTCTCCATCGCGGCGCGCCGCAAAGATCGACTCGCAGTGCTTGCCGCAGAGCTCAGGGCCCTGGGTTCCCCTGCCGTCTACGAAGTCATGCTCGACGTCGCGGACGAGAGTTCGGTATCTCGGGCCCTCTCGCACATCGAAAGCGGAGAGGTGCCCCCGCTCGACATCCTCGTCAACAACGCAGGCGTTGCCAACTCGCAACCTGCGATCGCTGTCGCCACTGCGGATTTTGATCGCATCATCGATACCAACTTGCGCGGCGCGTGGTTGTTGTCAAACGCGGCGGCACAGGCGTGGCTCTCCGAAAGGCGTCCGGGGGCGATCGTGAATATCGCGTCTGTACTTGGTCTTCATCCCGGGAACGGAGTAGCTCCCTATTCGATCTCCAAGGCGGGCCTGATCCAGATGACGAAGCTGCTCGCTCTGGAATGGGCTCGCTACGGCATTCGCGTCAACGCTCTGTGCCCTGGCTACGTCGGGACGGACATGAATGCCGAGTTCTTTGCGAGTGAAGCCGGTCGAAGGATGATTGACCGAATTCCAATGCGTCGCTTGGGGGATCCTTGCGATCTCGACGGCGCATTCCTGCTTCTTGCTTCTGATGCCTCCGCGTGGATGACCGGAACGACGCTGGCCGTGGACGGAGGCCATCTCGTGTCTCCATTGTAGTCCGCCCGGAGGACTGCGGGTCATGCTCTCAGGCACAACGTCATCGCCTCCCAGGCACGACGTCATCGCCCGGCTTGACCGGGCGACCCAGTATTCCAGAGCGGATGCGACGAGGCGACGTCCCCGATCAGAAGCGCTCTGGGATACTGGATCCCCGCTTTCGCGGGGATGACGGCGGTGGGCGGTGTGATTATCGCGTACCGAGCGAGCGACCGGCGAAGCCGCCCTCGCCTCACGCCACCTTCTTCACGTCCTTGATCTCGGAGAACACGATGCCTTCGGCGCGGTCGCGGGTGTAGCCGAGGTAGAACTCGTTCTTGGCCAGATACACCGGGTCGCCGTCGACGTCGTCGGCGATCGACGAGTTGTTGGCGGTGATGAAGCTGTCGAGCTTCTTGCGGTCCTCGGAAGAGATCCAGCGCGCGAGCTGGAATTCGGAGACTTCGAAATCGACCGGCAGCTGATACTCGGCTTCGAGCCGCGCCTTGAGCACGTCGAGCTGCAGCGGGCCGACGACGCCGACCAGCGCGGGCGCGCCGTCGCGCGGGCGGAACACCTGGACGACGCCCTCTTCGGACATCTGTTGCAGCGCTTCCTTCAGCTTCTTGGCCTTCATCGCGTCGCCGAGCCGGACGCGGCGGACGATTTCCGGCGCGAAGCTCGGCACGCCGACGAAGGTGACGTCCTCGCCCTCGGTCAGCGTATCGCCGATCCGCAGCGTGCCGTGATTGGGAATGCCGACGACGTCGCCGGCGAAGGCTTCGTCCGCCACCGAGCGGTCCTGCGCGAAGAAGAACTGCGGCGCCGACAGGCTCATGTTCTTGCCGGTTCGGACCAGCTTGGCCTTCATGCCGCGGGTCAGCTTGCCGGAGCAAAGCCTTGCGAAGGCAATGCGATCCCGATGATTGGGATCCATGTTCGCCTGAATCTTGAAGACGAAGGCGCTCATCTTCGGCTCGTCCGCCTCGACCTTGCGCAAATTCGAATCCTGGGCGCGCGGCGGCGGCGCGTAGCGGCCGAGTCCTTCCAGCAGGTCGCCGACGCCGAAATTGCGCAGCGCCGAGCCGAAATACACCGGCGTCAGATGGCCCTCGCGGAAGGCGTCGAGGTCGAACGGCTTGCAGGCCTCGGTGGCGAGCGCAAGCTCCTCCTTCACCGCGGCGACGTCGAGATTGGGGTTGCGCTTGCCGAGGTCGTCGATGTCGATCTGCTCGGCCGCACCGGTCTTGGCGCCGCCGCCTTCGAGCAGGCGAATGCCGCCGGTGAGCACGTCATAGGTGCCGAGGAAGTCGCGGCCGCGGCCGACCGGCCAGGTCATCGGCGTGGTGTCGAGCGCCAGCGTCTTCTCGATCTCGTCCAGGATGTCGAAGGTGTCGCGGCTCTCGCGATCCATCTTGTTGATGAAGGTGATGATCGGGATGTCGCGCAGCCGGCAGACCTCGAACAGCTTGCGCGTCCGTGCCTCGATGCCCTTGGCGGCGTCGATCACCATCACGGCGCTGTCGACCGCGGTCAGCGTCCGGTAGGTGTCCTCCGAGAAGTCCTCGTGGCCCGGCGTGTCGAGCAGGTTGAAGACGAGGTTGTCGAACTCGAAGGTCATCACCGAGGTGACCACCGAGATGCCGCGGTCGCGCTCGATCTTCATCCAGTCCGACCGGGTGTTGCGGCGCTCGCCCTTGGCCTTGACCTGACCGGCGAGATTGATCGCGCCGCCGAACAGCAGCAGCTTTTCGGTCAGCGTGGTCTTGCCGGCGTCAGGGTGGGAGATGATCGCAAAGGTGCGCCGCCGCGCCACTTCATGGGCGAGCGAAGACGGGGTCGAGGACGGCGCATCGGCCGGAACAGCGGTGTCGGACATACTCAGCCTGTGGCAGGGAAAGCCGGCGCAATCAAGGGCTTCCGGCGGGTCGCTGGGCCCGTGGTTGCACGGCGCGTCGGCGTGTCTCATATAAGGGTTCGAGGACGACCTCAAAATCACCTTTTCGGCCGGGACGACCCGTCCTCCTCGCAGAGCGCACCAAGCGCCGGCGCCATCCCGCTGGATGGCCTCACGAAATCCCCTCGATCGAGACTGCCGGAGCTGCGCAAGGGAGGCCTCAATGGCCTGGTTCTATCTGTTCGTCGCCGGCCTGATGGAAATCGGCTGGGCACTCGGCCTGAAATACACCGAAGGCTTCACCCGGCTGGTGCCGACGGCACTGACCGTCGCGGCGATGGTCGCCAGCATCACCCTGCTCGGCCTCGCCCTGAAGACGCTGCCGATCGGCACCGCCTATGCGATCTGGAGCGGCATCGGCGCGGTGGGAACCGCGGCGCTCGGCATCGCGCTGTTCGGCGATCCGGCAACGCTCGGCCGCCTCGCCTGCATCGGCCTGATCGTCGCCGGGATCATCGGGCTGAAGATGGTGGGCTGAATTTGATCAACTCGACGCCGTCATCCTGAGGCGCCCACTGCGCCGCGCTGTGCGCGGCTCGGTGGGCCTCGAAGGATGGGCCGCAAGCACCTTGGCCGCATCCTTCGAGGCGCGCTGCGCGCGCTCCTCAGGATGACGACTCACATCAACGCCCGACAGCCATGGCCTTCAGCAATCACAGCCAGCCGACGCGCTTGAAGCGATAATACAGAAACCCGCAGACGCTGGCGATGACGCCGAGCACGACGTAGTAGCCATACTCCCACTTCAGCTCCGGCATGTGCTCGAAGTTCATGCCGTAGATGCCGGCGATCGCGGTCGGGACCGCCAGGATAGCGGCCCAGGCGGTCAGTCGCCGCGCGATCTCGGTCTGCTGCGCCTGCCCGGCCATCATGCTGGCTTCGAACACGAACGCCAGGATCTGCAGCAACTGGTCGATGTCTTCCTCGGCGCGATTGACGTGATCAAGATCAAGGATGTCGCGGAACAGCGGCTTCAGCGGCGCATCCAGCGTGATCAGATCGGCATGCTCGAGCCGCTTGCAGACGTCGACCATCGGCCCGACCGCCCGCTTCAGCTTGAGCAGTTCGCGCCGCAGCCGATACAGGCCGTCCATCTGACCGAGATGCGAGCGGCGCAGCACCTCCTCCTCGAGACTGTCGACCTCGCTTTGAATCCGGTCGATCACCGGGCGGTAGTTGTCGACGATGAAATCGAGGATGGCATAGAGGATGTAGTCCTCGCCCTCGGCGAACCAGTTCGGGCTGGCTTCGCAGCGCGACCGAACGACGTTGTAGGACGACGACGCGCCGTGTCGGACCGACACGACGTAGCCTTTGCCGACGAAGATATGCGTCTCGCCGAACGCGATCTGCCCGTCCTCCATCTGCGCGGTGCGGGCGACCACGAAGAAGGCGTCGTCGTATTGCTCGACCTTCGGCGGCTGCCGGGCGTTCGTGGCGTCCTCGATCGCCAGCGGGTGCAGATGGAGCTGCCTGGCCACCCGCGCCAGCAGGTCCTGGCTGGGGTCGTGCAGCCCGATCCAGACGATATGGCCGTCCTTACGGGCCCACTCGCCCGCCTGTTCGATGGTGATGTCGGCCACCAACTGGCCGTGCGCGTAGGCACTGGCCGCGACCACGCCGGGTTCGCAGGGTGGCGCATGCGGCTTCGGCGGCGGCGCATCGATGCTGCGCAATCTTAGCTGCTTCAGCATCAAGGGCCGCACTTTCCTCAGCGATTGGATACCTTTGACAAGCGCGAGGACGTCGGCAGGTTCCGCCGCTGGCGGCGAGTGGCGGCGCGGTCAGAACGACGGTAGCAGCTTGGTCGCCCAATAGGCGGCGGCGGCAACCAACGCCGACGCCGGGATGGTGATCACCCAAGCATAGACGATCGAGCTCGCCACGTTCCAGCGCACCGCCGACATTCGCCGCGCCGCACCGACGCCGACAATGGCGCCCGTGATGGTGTGGGTGGTCGACACCGGCACGCCAAGGAAGGTCGCCATGAACAGCGTCGCGGCGCCGCCGGTCTCGGCGCAGAAGCCCTGCATCGGGGTCAGCTTGGTGATGCGCAACCCCATGGTGCGGACGATCCGCCAGCCGCCCATCAGGGTGCCGAGCGCCATCGCCGACTGGCAGGAAATCACCACCCAGAACGGCACCGAGAATTCGCTGCCGAGATAGCCCTGCGAGTAGAGCAGCACGGCGATGATGCCCATCGTCTTCTGCGCGTCGTTGCCGCCATGGCCGAGCGAATACAGCGAGGCCGAGGCGAACTGCAGGATGCGGAAGGCGCGGTCAACCGCAAACGGCGTCGAGCGCACCGACGCCCACGACACGATCGCCACCAGCACCAGCGCCAGCACGAAGCCGACCAGCGGCGACAGCACGATCGCCAGCAGCGCCTTGGAGACGCCGCTCCACACCGCGGCCGACAGTCCGGCCTTGGCCAGACCGGCGCCGAGCAATCCGCCGATCAGCGCGTGCGACGAGCTCGAGGGAATCCCGAGCGCCCAGGTGACGATGTTCCAGACGATGGCACCGACCAGGGCGGCGAAGATCACCGCGGAATCGATCACACTGGGCTCGATGATGCCGGTGCCGATGGTGTTGGCGACGTGCAGGCCGAACACCAGGAAGGCGACGAAGTTGAAGAATGCCGCCCAGAACACCGCGTAGTGCGGCCGCAACACGCGGGTGGAGACGATGGTGGCGATCGAATTGGCCGCGTCGTGCAGGCCGTTCAGGAAGTCGAACAGCAGCGCGACGGCGATCAATCCGACCAGAATGGGCAGCCCGATCGAAGCGTCCACGGCCCTGCCCTAGACCTGTTCGATGACGATGGAATTGATCTCGTTGGCGACGTCGTCGAACCGGTCGGCGACCTTCTCGAGATGGTCGTAGATCTCGGCGCCGACGATGTAGTCCATGGTGTTTGCGTTGCGATGCTTGAGGAACAGTTCCTTGAGCCCGATATCGTGCAGATCGTCGACGCGGCCTTCGAGCTTGGTGATTTCCTCGGTCATGGCCGTCAGCATCTGCAAATTCGGCCCGATCGACTTCATCAGCGGCAGCGCCTTGCCGACCAGATTGGCGCTCTCGACCAGCAGCGTCCCGATCTCGCGCATCGGCGGCTCGAATTCGCGAACCTCGAACAGGATCACCGCCTTGGCGGTCTGCTGCATCTGGTCGATGGCGTCGTCCATCGAGGTGATCAGGTTCTTGATGTCGACGCGGTCGAACGGGGTGATGAAGGTGCGGCGCACCGCGGTCAGCACCTCACGGGTGATGGCGTCGGCCTCGGCCTCGAAATGGCTGACCCGCTGGCAATGCACCGGCGTTTCGTCGCCTCCCCGCAACATGTCCTGCAGCGCATGAGCGCCCTGGACCACGGTTTCGGTATGCCGGGCGAACAGGTCGAAGAACCTCTCCTCCTTCGGCAGAAAGGCTCGAAAGTATCGCAGCATTGGAAGCTATCCGCTTGACGGGACTGGTCCGGGCGTCGGACGCGTCACAGGGGCGTCATAAAACATTTCAAGCGTTCTCAGGCAACCGCCCATTCGCAACAGCAGGACCGGCGGCCGTTGGGTTCCGGCGGACACAAAGGGCGGCATTCCTGTCCGGCAAGAACGTGGCGACATCCGCCGCCTCCCGTCATCCACAGAAACGGTCGCCGGCTGCACTTGCATCGCAAGCCTCAGCGATCCCGGCGCGCGGTCCGGCGAATCACCTGGGCACTTTGCGGATTCGCCGGGTGTCCCGCTCACAGCACGAGCGGTATCGGAGGAAAGAGTAGCTGGTCCCCGCTGCAACGCCGCGGAAAATTGTGAGGACAGGCCCGCTCGCCTATCGGCCGTTCGCGTAGGACGAGTTCTGCTCTGGCTACTACGACTTAGCAGGAGTTGCTGAGCCGGAGTGAGAACTCCGCACCCGCGTCTGCGCTGAGCGTCGCGTATTGAATTCGTAAACGAACTGTTAGACTCGCGCGAACCTGTCACTTCCAACCGCGGCGCATGTTCACCGCAGAATTGGGCGGCCATGATTCAACGCGCACTGGGTGTCATCGCCGGAGTCGACCGCAAGACCCTGTCGACCTGCCCGGCCTCCGACAAACTCTGGGCGGCGCATCTCGGCGCATCGCTCTGCCTGTCCTTCATTGTCGTGGTCGGCGTGTCGTTTCACGCCACCGGCTACATGATCGCGAACGTCTGGACGCGGCTGCTGGTCTCCGGCGTCATCGGCCTCACGGTGCTGATGTTCGACCGCGCGCTGTGCCAGTCCGACTGGTTCTATCAAGGCACGCTCTGGAATACCGCGCCGATTCAGTCGAGCAGCGAGGCCAGGCAGACCGCGTGGCGCTTCGTGCGCGTTGGTATCAGGCTATTGATGTCGTTCGGCCTGGCCTGGGTGATCGCGATGTTCCTGGAGCTTGCGATCTTCTCGGGGACCATCAATGAGAAGATCGAGGCCGACCGGATCGCCGCCAATCAGCCGATCTACGCCAAGATCGCCCAATACGAAGCCGGGCTGAATGCCGAGGCCGCGCGCCGGCAGGCTGGCATCGATGCGCTGGAAGCGCTGCATCGGGACGCCCTCACCGAAGTACCGCCGCTCGAACCCGCGCTGCAGAGCCGCACCGACGATATCGATCAGCAGATCAAGGCGCTGGTCGCGCGCGAAGCGGACGTGCGCGCCGACATCGCCCAGATCGACCGCACCATCCAGCGCTACATCGCCGACATGAACGCCGAGGAGTTCGGCCTGAAGGCGGCGCCCGGCAATTCCGGCCGGCCCGGCGCCGGCCCGCGTTACGAATTCGCCCGCAAGCAGAAGGAAGCCTTCATCGCCCAGCGCGCGGCGCGCGAGTCCGAAATCATCCAGCTGCACCAAAAGCGCGACGACCTCCGCACCACCCAAGCCAAAATCGCCGGTGAGGCAATGGTGGTGCGCGATCAGGAGCGGCTCGCCATCAAGGCCAAGGCCGACGCGCTGCAGGCGCGGATCGACGCGGCGCGCGCCGACCTGAAGCAGTTCGAGGCCTCGAAGGCTGCAGATATTGCTGACTTCCGGCAGAAGGCGCTCGCGGAGTCCTACTATCAGGACAAGAAGGACCGGATCGATCCGCTGACTCGGATCGCCGCCTATCAGGAACTGAAGAACGATCCCAAGGACGGCGTCACCATGACGCTGTTCTCGTGGATGACGCGATTGTTCATTATCTTCCTGGAAATCGTTCCAGTAGTTGCGAAAATCTTCTTCTCGCCGCCCAGCGTCTACGCCGCCAAGATCCAGGCCCAGGTCGAACGCGCACGACAGCGGATCGAGAACAACGAAGATCTCGACGACGACAAGCCTGCTCCAAGCCCTCCTGCACCGGCAATTGCCGCCATTACGCTTCCTGCCATGAGCCTCGGCGCAGTGACGATGAAGCAGCCGGCGCAACCGGCGCCGGATCCTCGCTCAGCACCTCCCTCGCGCGTACCGGCCGAAGCTCACCGCCGCGGCGTGGCGTGGCGTGACGATGGCTGGCAGGACGAGGCGCGCGACGCTTACGGCGAACGCCGCATTGACGAGTCCTACCCGCAGCGTGGCTATGGAGGCCGCGATCCCCGACGCGACCCACGGCGCAGCCACGAGGATCGCGACCGCCGCGCGGCCATGCATCACGAATTCGACCACCGACATGACCGTGATTTCGATCGCCGAAATCCGGAACGCCGGGACTATGCGCGCCGCCAGGACGCCCGCTATGAGCCGTCCCGCTACGACGCCCCTCCCCGCTACGAGCCGGCGCAGTTTCGCAATGCCCGGTTTGCAGCCGAAGACTATGCCGTCGATGAAGCCGTGTCGGATCATAACGAACCGGAGTTCGTCCCCGGCGAGCTCGACGTTCGCAACCTGATCATGCCGAAGCGCGGCGCGGCGCGGCGGGAGCCAACCGCCCGCGACGCGGAAGTGCGTGAAACCTTCGGCGTCCGGAAGGCCGCTCCGACGGCCAAGCCAATCCCGGCGGAGCCCCTGCCCGTACCAACAGCGACCGTCCCGGCCTCCATCAAAGATGCGGAGGTGAACGAGCTGGTCCACGAGGTGTTCACCGCCGCCGAGGTGCCCCCGGCAGCCGAGCTGTCTGCGATGCCAGCGCACGCGCCATTGATTCGAAGCGACGAAGTTCCGGCCGATAGTCCCCCGACTCGGACAGGCGCATACGAGCCGGCTCCGTTCCTCGAACCGGCGCCCCTGGCCGCGCCAATGAGCACCGATCAAGCGGTCCCCACGTCGGCCGTCCAGACCGACGAAACGGATGCCAAGCCAGCCCGATCAGAGGTCGATCGAGCCAGTGGTCCGGAACTTATCGTTCAACCGGCAGCTTCGGCAGCCGTTGTAGAACAGCAGATACCAGTGGCCGAGGCTCGTCCCGATGCCGCGTCCGATGCGCCGACCGTCAGTCAGGCTCCGAAATACAGCGCCGACGTCGAAAAGCTGATGAGCGAGGCCGTCGAACTGTCCAAGGTCAAGAAGAAGCCACCGCGCGTCCGGCGCGAAGCCGCCGCGGTCACCCAGCAGGCCACTGAGGCGGAGCTTCCACTCGAACCGACGCCCCAATACGGCCCGTTCCCAAAGGCGTAAGCAGCAGTCGCCCCCTCAACGAAAAACCGCCGCGCAGGGCCCTGCGCGGCGGTTTTTTCTGGACCGTTGTCGCCAACCGGGACGACCCGCTTACAGCGACCGCTTGAAGTAGTGCCCGATCTCGCCGACGATGCCGCGGCGGAAGGTCAGCACGCAGGCGACGAAGATCACGCCCTGGATGACGGTGACCCACTGGCCGAAGCCGGCGAGATATTGCTGCATGGCGATGATCACGAAGGCACCGACCACCGGCCCGAAGATGGTGCCGAGTCCGCCGACCAGCGTCATCAGCACGATTTCACCGGACATCGACCAGTGCACGTCGGTGAGCGAGGCGTTCTGCGCCACGAACACCTTCAGCGCGCCGGCGAAGCCCGCCAGCGTGCCGGACAGGATGAACGCCAGCAGCTTGTACTGGTCGGTTTTATAGCCGAGCGAGATCGCGCGCGGCTCGTTCTCGCGGATCGCCTTGAGCACCTCGCCGAACGGTGAGTTAATGGCGCGGTAAATGATCAGGAAGCCGAGCAGGAAGCCGGCCAGCACCACGAAATATAGCGTCGTGGCGTTCTGCAGATCGATCACGCCGAACATCTTGCCTTGCGGGATCCCCTGGATGCCGTCTTCACCATGGGTGAACGGCGCCTGCAGATAGATGAAGTAAAGCAGCTGCGACAGCGCCAACGTGATCATCGCGAAATAGATGCCCTGGCGGCGGATCGCGATCAGCCCGGTGATGATCGCGAGCCCGAACGCCCCGGCGGTGCCGACCACGATCGCAAGTTCCGGCGCCAGATCCCATACCTTGAGCGCATGGGCGGTGACGTAGCCAGCAGTGCCGAGGAACATCGCGTGGCCGAACGACAGCAGGCCGCCATAGCCGATCAGCAGGTTGAAGGCGCAGGCGAGCAGCGCGAAGCACAGCCCCTGCATCACGAAAAACGGATACACGCCGGTGAACGGCACGATCACCAGCACCAGCGTCATCAGGCCCAGGGCGATCATCTCATCGCGCACCGGGCGGCGGGTGGTGGCGGGAACGGAATTCTGCGTAATCGTCGTCATGTCAGGTTGCCCGTCCCGTCAGGCCCGAGGGTTTGACCAGCAGCACCAGCACCATCAGCACGAACACCACGGTGTTGGAGGCCTCGGGGTAGAAATATTTGGTCAGGCCTTCGATCACGCCCAGAGCGAAGCCGGTGATGATCGAGCCCATGATCGAACCCATGCCGCCGATCACCACCACCGCGAACACCACGATGATGAGGTCGGCGCCCATCAGCGGCCGGACCTGATTGATAGGCGCCGACAGCACACCGGCCAGCGCGGCCAAGCCGACGCCGAGGCCATACGTCAGCGTGATCATCCGCGGCACGTTGATGCCGAAGGCGCGCACAAGCGTCGGGTTCTCCGTGGCGGCCCGCAGATAGGCGCCGAGTTGGGTCCGCTCGATCAGGTACCAAGTCAGCAGGCAGATCACGAGCGAGAACACGACCACCCAGCCGCGATAGATCGGCAGGAACATGAATCCGAGATTGACGCCGCCGCGAAGCTCGTCGGGGATCGCATAAGGCAGTCCCGACGAGCCGAAATAATTCTGGAACAGGCCCTGAATGATCAAAGCAACGCCGAACGTCAGCAGCAGGCCGTAGAGATGATCAAGCCCGGACAACCATTGTAGCAGCGTCCGCTCCATCAACATGCCGAACGCGCCGACGATCAGCGGCGCCAGGATCAGCGCCCACCAGTAGCCGATCCCGAACAGGTTCAGCAGGAAATAGGCGCAGAACGCGCCCATCATATAAAGGGCGCCGTGGGCGAAGTTGATGATGTTGAGCATGCCGAAGATCACGGCGAGGCCGAGACTCAGCAGCGCGTAGAACGAGCCGTTGATCAGCCCGACCAGAAGCTGCGCCAACAGGGCCTGGATATTGATCGACATAGGTTTTCCAGCTCTCAGCGAGAAGTCACGTCAGCGGCGTCAGACGCCGAGATAGGTGTGCAGCTTGTCCATGTTGGCTTCGAGTTCCGAGTTGGCGAAGCCGTCGATGATCTTGCCGTGCTCGACCACGTAGTAGCGATCGGCCACCGTCGCCGCCCAGCGGAAGTTCTGCTCGACCAGGAGAATGGTGAAGCCTTCCTTCTTCAGCCGCGCGATGGTGTGGCCGATCTGCTGGATGATCACGGGGGCCAGACCTTCGGTCGGCTCGTCGAGCATCAGGAAGCGCGCGCCCGTGCGCAGGATCCGGGCGATCGCCAGCATCTGCTGTTCGCCGCCGGACAGCTTGGTCCCCTGGCTTTTGAGCCGCTCACGCAGATTGGGGAACAGTTCAAAGATCTGTTCCTGCGATAGGCCGCCGGGCCGCACCTGCGGCGGCAGCATCAGATTCTCGCGGACGTCGAGGCTGGCGAAGATCCCGCGTTCTTCGGGACAAAACGCAATGCCGCGCCTGGCGATCTTGTCGGAGGATGCGCGGCTGATGTCGTGGCCGTCGAAGGTAATGGTGCCGGTGCGCTTGCCGATGATGCCCATCACCGACTTCAGCGTCGTGGTCTTGCCTGCGCCATTGCGGCCAAGCAGCGTCACCACCTCGCCGGTCCGCACCTCGAAGTTCATGCCGTGCAGAATATGGGATTCACCGTACCACGCCTGCAGGTCGCGCACGTTGAGCAGCACGTTGCCGCTGGCAGCGGGCGCGGTCCGGTCCAAAGTCGTCGCCTCAACCATGACCAGCTCCGAGATAGGCTTCCTTGACGCGCTCATCCTGGGTCAGATCATTGTAATTGCCTTCCGCCAGCACCTGTCCGCGCGTCAGCACGGTGATGACGTCCGACAGATTGGCGACGACGCTGAGGTTATGCTCGACCATCAAGATGGTGTACTTCGCCGAGATCCGCTTGATCAGCGCGGCGATCTTGTCGATGTCTTCGTGCCCCATGCCGGCCATCGGCTCGTCGAGCAGCATCATCTCCGGGTCGAGCGCCAGCGTGGTGGCGATCTCCAGCGCGCGCTTGCGGCCGTAGGGCATTTCGACGGCGGGAATGTCGGCGAATTCGCTGAGACCGACGTCGTCGAGCAACTCACGGGCGCGCTGATTGTAGCGGTCGAGCACACTCTTGGAGCGCCAGAAGTCGAACGAACTGCCGTGCTGGCGTTGCAGCGCGACGCGCACATTCTCGAGCGCCGTCAGATGCGGAAACACGGCGGAGATTTGGAACGAGCGCACCAGCCCGAGCCGCGCCACATCGGCCGGCGCAGTCGCGGTGATGTCCTGCCCCTTGTAGAGAATCTTGCCTGCCGAGGGATGCAAGAACTTCGTGAGCAAATTGAAACAGGTGGTTTTGCCGGCGCCGTTAGGACCGATCAGCGCATGGATATGTCCGCGACGAACGCGCAGATTCACGTCGCGAACGGCAAAGAAGCCCGCGAACTCCTTTGTCAGCCCATGCGTTTCGAGAATGATGTCATCGGCCAAGTAAAACTTCCCCCTGCCCGGTCCCGCGGTGGAGGCACATCCGCGGCCGAATTTTTGTTGCTGTCCGGTGCCGCGCGCCCTGGCAGGCGGCCGGCCCGTCTTTCTGGGCCGGACTATGCCGCTATTCGCCAGCCGTGCGCAAGATGCAAAGCTGATCGGCGTTTCTGAGCGATCCGGTGTGGAAAAGGGGCGCGTTGGCGGCTTAGCCGAACGCTTCGGCGTAGGCCTCCGGCCGAAACCCGACCAGCAGCATTTTGCCGGTCTCGAGCACCGGCCGCTTGATCATCGAAGGCTGCGCCAGCATCAGGGCAATGGCCTTGGTTTCGGTCAGACCTTCCTTGTCCACGTCGGGCAGCTTACGAAACGTCGTGCCGGCGCGGTTGAGCAGCGTTTCCCAGCCGACCTGCTTCACCCAGCGCGTCAGGTGCGCCTTGTCGATGCCGGCGGTCTTGTAGTCGTGAAAGTCGTAAGCGACTCCGTGACCATCGAGCCAGGCTCGCGCCTTCTTCATGGTGTCGCAGTTCTTGATGCCGAAAATGGTGACCGACACGCGCATCCCTCAGGTTCTAGCGAAGGCGCATTCAGGCCGGCCGTCCGCTCCCCGTCAAGCGCTGCCACCGGCGCTGTGGACGATGCCCCCGCCGGAATGCGCATAAGGTCGCAGACAAAGGCTGTCTCGCTGTCACAGGAGTTACATCGACGGCTCCTAGAGCGGGCTGGCGCGGTCCGTTCCGTCCGCGCCTGATCAAGCGAGCCCGCCATGCCGACCGAAATCGATCGCCTGAAGCAGAAACTCGACCGGCTGATTGCCGATATCGAGGCCGACAGCCGTCCGCGGATCGATGCCTGGGCCGGCAAGATCAAACGTCCGAGCTTCACCGCCAGCGCCGCCAACCTGGCGCACTATCTGGCGTTGCGCCGGCACGATCTGCGTCCTCTGCAGCGTTCGCTGGCCGCACTCGGCCTGTCGTCGCTTGGGCGGCTCGAGAGCCGGGTGATGCCGACACTCCACGCCGTCCGCGCCACCCTCGGCGAACTCTGCGGCGAACCCCAGGCGGTGCGCCCTACGCCGCGTCAGTTTTTCGCCGGCGAGCACGAACTCGACCAGCGCAGCGAGGAGATGTTCGGCGCGCCAGCGAGCGGCCGGGCGACCGCGCTGCTGGTCACCTGCCCGAGCGAGGCCGCGGACGATCCGTCGTTCATGCTCCGGCTCGCCGAGCGTAAGGTCGAGGCGGTACGGATCAATTGCGCGCACGACGACGCTGCGGCGTGGCAGCGCATGATCAACCATCTGCACGTCGCCGAGGAAGCGACTGGCCACCGGATGAAAGTCCTGATGGACATCGCCGGCCCGAAGATCCGTACCGGTGCGGCGCGCGCGCCCGAGGGCCGTGAGCGCATTCTGACCGGCGATCTGATCGCCATCGTCGCCGAAGGCTCGTTCCATCGCATCGATCTCGCTGAGGAGCACTTCGCGATCGAATGCACGCTCAGCGATCCGTTGATCAACAGTGCGGTCGGCGCCCGGGTGTTCGTGGACGACGGCAAGCTTTGCATCCGGATCGAGCGCAAGACGGCGTGGGGCCTGATCGGGCGCGTCACCTCGACCTCCGACAAGGGGCTTCGGCTGAAGCCGGAGAAAGGCCTCAACTTCCCCGACACGCTGCTCGACATCCCGGCCCTCACCGCCAAGGACCGCGACGATCTCGACTTCGTCGCCGCGCACGCCGACGGCATCGAGTTCTCCTTCGTGCAGTCGGTCGCCGACGTCGAGACGCTGCAGGCCGCGCTCGCCGAGCGCCGCCCCGACGACTGGCGCGAGCTGTCGCTGGTGCTGAAGATCGAGACACCCGAAGCGGTCGCCAATCTGCCGGACATTCTGGTGCAGGCGGCCGGCCAGCAGCCGACCGCAGTAATGATTGCGCGCGGCGATCTCGCTGTGGAGATCGGTTTCGCCCGTCTGGCCGAAATGCAGGAAGAGATCCTGTGGATCGGCGAAGCCGCGCATGTTCCAGTGATCTGGGCCACGCAGGTGCTGGAGCAACTGGTGAAGAAAGGCACGCCCTCGCGCGGCGAAATGACCGACGCCGCGATGGCGGCGCGCGCCGAATGCGTGATGCTCAACAAGGGGCCGTATCTGTTCAAGGCGATTACCGAGCTCGACAATTTGCTCGGCCGCATGGCCGTCCACCAGCACAAGAAGACGCCGCAGCTCCGCAAGCTGCAGAGCTGGGGCTAATTCAAAACTGGTATCAACCTGAGGTTGATTTCAATGTTCGCCTATCGTTCCATTGCCCCAGAGCTCAAGAGCTCGCGTGACTGGTTGCGTGGGGGCGTTCGATGGGAGTTCGCGGACTTTGCGCGGCGCTGGCCGTCGCGTTGCTGAATCTCGCCGGCTTGGCGCCGGCAGGAGCGCAGTCACCGACCGAACGGATCGACGCCGCACTGCAGAACATCACCAGCATCGTCAGAGCCGACCGCGTCGGCTACGCGACCATCTGGGATGGCAACAAATACGTGCAGTGCCGGCGGCTCCCCAATCGCGACATGCGCTGCGAGGCCGCGGGCGTCACACTACAGCCCTCGCTCGCGCGGGTGCTGAATGCGGAGCGTCAGTCCCGCCTCGTCGCCCTCGCCTGGGTGCTGGATCCGGCGTTCGGCAACTACACGCGGACGTTTCCCGGCGATATGCCGACCTCACAGATCGCCGAACATGTGCTCAAGGCGCTGACCGAGGCCTATCTGATCAACATTCCGGACCTCGAATTCGGCACCGCCTGGGTGGTCGACATCCCCTGTCCGCCGCGCAATGGCCCGTCGCAAAACCTCGCCGGCATGATCAACGATGCCAAATCGATGCTACCCACCGCCCTGCTGAGCTGCTCCTACAAGGCGCCGGCGGCGCCGCAGCGGGCCGAGACGCTGGACGCGCTGCTCGCGCTGTACGGTCCGAGTACGACGGCCGAGATTCAGCGTCTCCGCATCAACGCCACCCAGCGCGTGCATGTCGTGTTCGACAGCGGCATCGGCTACATTCAGTGCATGCCGGAGATGCCGCCGGTGGCGCTGTATTGTGAGGCACAGTCGGCCGAGCGTTGGCCGGCACTGACCGCCGTGCTGACGCCCGACAAGATCGCTCGCCTGACCACAGCCGGCTACGCCGAGCCGGGGCGCGCCCCAAATTACAGCAAGAGTTATCCCTTGACGCTGGCCGACGGGGCGATCGCCACCGAGATTCTGACGCTGCTCCACAGCGTCTACGGTTACACAGGCTCGACCCGGCTGAAGATCCGCACCGAATGAAGCGCGATCATCGCCGCAATTGACAGCGGCAGCCACGCAGGCCCTAAGACGGAGCGCCGAACGCTCGCGCCGCCCGGCGCGAGCGCTGCAAGGGCGCGTGGGAACAGTCACCCGGGGTCGCGGTGAGTTCGTGTTGGGATGTGGTGGTGGTCGGAGGCGGCATTGCCGGGCTCTGTGCGGCGCTCGCCGCGCGGCGCACCGGCGTCTCCGTGCGCCTGCTCGACAATGCGCCGGTCGCCATGCGGGGCGGCAACGCACGCCATGCCCGAAACTTCCGGGTCGTGCACGGTGAGCCGACCCCGTACGTGCCGGACAGCTATCACGCGTCCGAATTCCTCGCCGAACTCGGCAGCGTGACCGGTGGCACGGCCGACCAGACGTTGGCTGAGCGCATGGTCTCCGGCTCCGAGACGCTGGTGCCATGGCTGATCGAGAACGGCGTCGCCATGCAGCCGCCGTCGCTCGGCGTGGTGCCCTATTCGCGCCGCACCGTATTTCCGCTGGGCGGTGGCAAGGCGATGATCAACGCGCTGTACCGGCAAGCGGCTGCGCTGGACATCGCAATCAGCAGCAACAGCGAGGTTCGTGCGCTTCGCGACGTCGCGGACGGCGGATGGATCGTCGAGATGGCGGGTAGCGCGCCTGGAGAGTCCGTGATCGAAGCGCGCGCGGTGATCGTCTGCGCCGGTGGCCCCGGTGCCGATGCCGCATGGCTGCGGGCGCACTATGGAAAATCGGCTGACGGCCTCATGCTGCGCGGGACGCCGTACGCGGACGGCCGGATGTTGGATCATCTGATCGGGTTGGGTGGATGCGCGGTCGGTGAGCCCACGGTTTGCCACATGGTGGCAGTAGATGCGCGCGGGCCGCGCTTCGACGGCGGCATCGTCACCCGGATCACCGCGATCCCCTGCGGCATGGTGGTGGATCGCTTCGGCGCGCGGATCGATGCGATCGGCGCCGGTCAGGAGCCGACGCACTACGCGCGTTGGGGCCCTCGGATCGCGGCATGCGACGATCAGATGGCCTACCTCATTCTGGATGCGGACGGGCTGCAACGCGCCGCGCCGCAGGCCTTTGCGCCGATCGAGGCCGAGACGATCGCGGCGCTCGCGGCGGCGCTCGACTTTGAGCCTGCCAAGCTCGCGGCGGCCGTGGCCTCCTTCAACGCAACGCAGCCCACTGGTGCTCGCCCGCTGATCCGGGCGCCGTTCGCAGCCTATCCGATGCGCGCCGGCATCACCTTCGTACACCATGGCGTCGCGGTGGATGAACGCTTGCGCGTGCGGTGGGCGGACGGACGCGCCAACGCCACGCTGTATGCCGCGGGCATGATCATGGCCGCCAACGTGCTGCGCCGCGGTTATCTCGCCGGCCTCGGCATCACGTTATCAGCCGTGTTCGGCCGTCTCGCCGGTGAGGAGGCGGCGCACCATGTCGCCCGATGATCTGACCGCCGAGGCCGAGCGCCAGCTTCGAATCTGCACGGCCTGCATGTATTGCGACGGCCTGTGTCCGGTGTTCCCGGCGATCGACAATCAGCATCGCTTCGAACTCAGCGACCTCGCCTATCTCTCCAATCTTTGCCACAACTGCCGCGGCTGCTGGAGCGTGTGCCAGTACACGCCGCCACATCCCTTCGCCATCAATCTGCCGACGACGCTGGCCGCGCTCCGCCAGCGATCCTACGCGGACTATCTGTGGCCGGCTGCGCTTGGCCATGCGTTCCGCCGTCCCTTCCTCAGCATCGCTGTCGTGGTCAGCACCGCGCTGCTGTTCACGCTGGCCGCGGTGCTGCTCTCAACCTCTCCCGCCGAACTCTTCGGCGCCGATGATAGCGCCGGCGCGTTTTATCGGGTGCTGCCGTGGCCAATGATGGCGGGCGCCGCCGGGGCATCGCTGCTCTGGGCGATGCTGTGCATCGCCCTGGCCACGGTGCGCTACTGGCGAGCGACTGCGCCGCCGCTCCCGACGAACGCGATCCTCCAAGCGCTTCGCCCTGCATTCCGCGACATCGTCACGCTGCGCCATCTCGGCGGCGGCGGCCCCGGATGCACCGATATCGATGAGCGCCCCTCGCATCAGCGCCGGATCGCGCACCACGTCATGGTCGCCGGCTGCATGGGCACCGTGCTCTCGACTGTCGTGGCGGCGATCTATCACAAAGGCTTCGGCTGGCTCGCGCCCTACCCGCTGCTCAGCCTGCCGGTGATGCTCGGCGGCGTCGGCGGGCTGGCGATGCTGGTGGGCATCGGCGGCCTGCTGACGATCGAGCAACGCGCCGACAGGCAGCCGTCCGATCCGCACGAGGCGCAGCTCAACGTCGCCTTTCTGATCCTGCTGGCGCTCGTCACCCTCAGCGGCCTCGCCGTGCTGGCGCTGCGCGAGACCGCCGCGATGGGCCTGCTGCTGATCCTGCATCTCGGCCTGGTGTTCGGCTTCTTCCTGGCACTGCCGTTCACCAAGGCGATCCACGCGCCTTTCCGGGCCGCAGCGCTGCTGCGCGCGGCGGCTGAAGCGGCGATTTCCAGGCCAACGGCCCGCAAGCCGGGCGACTGATCGGCTCATGGCCGTCCGCAGCGCTCCGTCTTGATCCATCGCAAGCGGGTGCGAAATTATTACGCCGAAACGACCGTCGGCCGGGCGGTAAGCTCGATTGACACCCCGTGGTTTTCAGACCAAACATCGGCCTGCCGACGGTTCCTGTCTTCGGACGGGACGAAGAGGGAATATCGGAAGCCGGCATCCTGCTCGGATGCGACGTGCCGAAGCTGCCCCCGCAACTGTGAACGGCGAGCCATCGCAACACGCCACTGGATGTTTCCGGGAAGGCTGCGCTGGCGACGACCCGTGAGCCAGGAGACCTGCCGTCGCCTGCTGATTGACGCCATTCCGGGCGGGGTGTTCCGGGGTGAAGTTCGGCCGTTCGGAGTGCAGGTCCGTTCGCCGGTTTCGCATCATCGCAGCGCGCGATGATCAACCGACGGATACGGCGCAATGCCGCTTTCGATTGTCTCGTCCGATGAGCGCGCCGGATCCGATCCGGCGTCTGCGCTCGCGCGTCCGGCCGATCTCGTCATGATCTCCTGTTCGGATGCCGAGCTGGCGCGTTATGCCTTGGCGTGGCATGGCGCCGGTTGCGATCTGCCGGCTCTGTATCTTGCAAAGGTGCAGCGGCTGCTGCCACATCCGGAGGCTGACCTCCGCGCCGCCATCGCGACCGCCCGCGCCGTACTGATCCATCTCCCGCATGGCCTCGACGATTGGCGCCGCGGCATCGAGGGCGTAGCAGCCAGCGCCCGCGACCGGCGGATCGCGCTCGCCGTTGTTGCGGCAGCCGACCCGGCAGATCCGGCACTCGATGCGCTCTCCAACCTGCCGCGCACCACGCTGCGCCGACTGGCGGCGCTGTGCCACCGTTCCGATGCGCGATCGGCTCGCGCGGTGCTCACGCAGTTGTCGCTGGCCGCCGGCCTGCCAATCGCGCCGTGGCTCGACGCGCCCACCGACGCGGTCCCTGAACTCGTCCGCGGAGAAGCGCGATGACCTACGTCTACGAGACCGACGGCGATGCGATCTATCGCCAGTCCTTCGCCATCATCCGAGCCGAGGCCAAGCTCGCGCGCTTTGCGTCCGATGCCGAGACGATCGCGGTGCGGATCATTCACGCCAGCGGCATGGTCGATGTCGCCGACGACATCGTGTTTCATGGCGACTTCGTCGCCGCCGGCCGCGCCGCACTCCGGGCCGGCGCGCCGATCCTGTGCGACGCGCAGATGGTCGCCAATGGCGTCACCCGCAAGCGGCTGCCGGCCGACAACGATGTGATCTGCACGCTGAGCGATCCCCGCGTGCCGGGACTCGCCGCTGAGCTGAAGACCACCCGGTCGGCCGCCGCGCTCGAACTCTGGCGCGAGCGTCTGGACGGCGCGGTGGTGGCGATCGGCAATGCGCCGACCGCGCTGTTCCGCCTGCTCGAGATCCTCGGCGAGCCCGGCGCGCCTAGACCCGCCGCGATCATCGGAATTCCCGTCGGCTTTGTGGGCGCCGCGGAATCCAAGGAAGCGCTGCTCGAAGCTGCTCCAGTCCCCTGCGTGGTGGTGCGCGGCCGCCGCGGCGGCAGCGCGATGGCGGCAGCGGCCATCAACGCGCTGGCGAGCGAACGCGAATGAGCAAGCCGACCGTCTACGGCGTGGGCGTCGGCCCCGGCGATCCGGACCTAATGAGCGTACGCGCCGCGCGGCTGGTCGGCGCCGCCAAGGTCGTCGCTTACTTCCGCAAGGCCGGCCGCGCCGGCCACGCGCGCACCATCGTCAACGGCCTGCTGGCGAGCGACGCGATCGAGGAGCCGCTCGACTATCCGGTGACCACCGAGATTGCGCTCGACGATCCGGCCTATGCGGCGACGCTGCGCAGCTTCTACGAAGAATGCGTCGCCCGGCTGTCGGCTCACGTCGCAAGCGGCCGCGACGTCGTCGTGCTGTGCGAAGGCGATCCGTTTCTGTACGGCTCGTTCATGCATTTGTATCACCGGCTGGTCGGCACGGTGCCGGTCGTGGTGGTGCCGGGCATCTCCGGCATGGCGGCATGCTGGACCGCGAGCGGCACGCCGATTACTTACGGCGACGACGTGCTTTGCGTGGTGCCGGCGACGCTGCGCGCCGAGCGGCTCGCCGAGGTGGTGCGCACCAGCGACGCCGTGGTAATCATGAAGCTCGGCCGCAATCTGCCGAAGGTGCGGCGCATCCTGCAGGACGTCGGCCTGCTCGACCGCGCCATCTATGTCGAGCGCGGCGCGATGGCCGGCGAGACCGTGCTCCGCCTCGCCGACAAACAGACCGACGAGGCGCCCTATTTTTCGATGATCCTTGTCCACGGCCAGGGACGACGGCCATGAGCGGCTCGCTGATCGTCGTCGGCCTCGGCCCCGGCGCACCGGAACTGATCACGCCGGAAGTCACCGCCGCCCTCGCCGCCGCAACCGACCTGGTCGGCTACGCGCCCTATGTGGCGCGCGTCGACGCTGGACGTGACGTGCGCCGGCATGCGTCGGACAATCGCGAGGAGATCGACCGCGCTGCGTTCGCGCTGAAGCTCGCCGCAGAGGGCCGCCGCGTCGTCATCGTTTCCTCCGGCGACCCCGGCGTGTTCGCGATGGCTGCGGCGCTGTTCGAGGCGGTCGAGGCCGGCGAGCCGGCGTGGCGCGATCTCGACATCCGCGTGCTACCCGGCGTCAGCGCGATGTTCGCCGCCGCGGCCCGCATCGGCGCCCCGCTCGGCCACGATTTCTGCGCCATCAACCTGTCGGACAATCTCAAGCCCTGGGAAACCGTGGAGAAGCGCCTGCGCGCCGCCGCCGAGGCCGACTTTGTCATCGCGCTGTACAATCCGATTTCGAAGGCGCGGCAGTGGCAGCTCGAAGCTGCCTTCAAGCTGCTGCGGAGCATTCATCCTGCTTCGGTGCCGGTGATCTTCGCCACCGCGGTGAGCGCGCCGCAGGAGCAGATCGATGTCGTCCCGCTCGGCGAGGCGCAGCCGGACCGCGCCAACATGCGAACTGTGGTGATGATCGGCTCGTCGCAAACCCGCATCATCGAACGCCGCGACGGCGCGCGCTTCGTCTACACGCCGCGGTCGGTCGGAGTGCTGTCGTGAGCGAGCCAGTGCATCACTTCGGCGACGCTGCCGACCGTGCGCCGCGGCGGGATCGCCGGCCGGCGTACCATCACCACGGGCAGCCCGAGATCGCGCGCGGCTTCGATCTTCGCCACCGCAGCCTCGCCGCCGGCATTCTTCGCCACGACGATCTCGATGCGATGCGCGGCGAGCAGCGCGCGATCACTGGCGCGGTCGAAAGGTCCGCGCGCGATGATGACTTCGACATTCGGCAACGGCAGCGGACCGCGCGGCGGATCGACCAGCCGAACCAGATAGAAGTGATGCTGCTGGGCCGCGAACAGATCGAGGTTCTGCCGGCCGATGCCGAGGAATACCCGGCGCGGCGCATCGCCAAGCGCGCCAGCCGCTGCCGGCAGATCATCGACCTCGGTCCAGCGATCGCCACTCTGTGCCGTCCATGGCACGCGTTCGAGTGCCAGCAGCGGCACGCCGGCGGCGGCGCAGGCGTCCACCGCGTTGCGGCTCATCTGCGCGGCGAATGGATGTGTCGCGTCGACAACGCGGTCGATCCGTTCTGCGCGCAAGTAATCGACGAGGCCAGCGACGCCGCCGAAGCCGCCGACGCGCGACGGAATCGGCGGCAGCTTCGGCGCCTCGGTCCGCCCGGCGAGCGACAGCACCGCGGCGATCCGCGGCTCGGCCGCCACCGCCGCGGCAAGACGGTTCGCATCGGCGGTGCCGCCGAGGATCAACAGGCGCAAAGACTGGTTCGAGCGAGGGATCATGGCCCTCAGCGATGACACGACGACGCCGTGGCTGTCCATCGTCGGAATCGGCGAGGACGGCTTCGAGGGCCTTTCAGAAAAAGCACGCGCGCTGCTGACGCAGGCCGAGCTGCTGATCGGCGGCGAGCGTCATCTGGCGATGGTGAGCGCGCTCGGCAGACCGGCGTTGCCATGGCGCGTGCCGTTCTCGGACTCGCTGCCCGAGGTGCTGGCGCAGCGCGGGCGCCGCGTCGTCGTGCTGTGCTCGGGCGATCCGTTCTGGCATGGCGCCGGCGCCGTCCTCGCCGATCATCTCGCGCCGGAGGAATGGACCGCACTCCCCGCGCCCTCGACGTTCGCATGGGCCGCCGCGCGGCTCGGCTGGCGCCTGGAGAACACGATCACGCTCGGCCTGCATGCTCAGCCGATTGCAGCGCTGCGATCTCATTTGCGGCCCAACGCGCGGCTGATCGTGCTGGTCCGCGACGGCGCGGCGGTGGCGCAGATCGCGGCCTATCTGACGAGTTCGAAATTCAGCGGCTCGCAGCTCACCGTGCTCGAAGCGCTCGGCGGCCCACGCGAGCGTGTCCGCCAGTCCACCGCCGCCGCCCTCGCCTTCACCGATATCACCGCGCCGGTCGCGCTCGGCATTGCGGTCGCAGCCGAGCCCGACGCCGCGATCATTCCCGTCACTTCCGGCTTGCGCGATGCGCTGTTTCAGACCGACGGCCAACTCACCAAGCGCGAGGTGCGCGCCGTGACGCTGTCGAGCCTGGCGCCGACGGGCGGCGAACTGCTGTGGGACATCGGCGCCGGCTCGGGCTCGATCGGCATCGAATGGCTGCTGGCGGCGCGGAGTAACCGTGCGATCGGCATCGAGGTGCGCGCGGATCGGCTGGCGAATGCCCGCGCCAATGCCGAGGCGCTCGGCGTGCCGCAGTTCGATCTGCGTCTCGGCCAGGCGCCGGAAGCGCTTGCCGGTCTGCCAACGCCGGACGCGGTGTTTGTCGGCGGCGGCGCCGGCCGGCCCGGCGTGCTCGATGCCGTCTGGGAGGCGCTGCCTGACGGCGGCCGACTTGTGGTGAATTCGGTGACGCTGGAAAGCGAAGCGCTGCTGATCGCCTGGCATGCGCGCCACGGCGGCGAGTTGCTGCGGCTCGGCGTCGAACGCGCAGCGCCGGTCGGTGGCCTGACCGCGTGGCGCGCCGCGATCCCGGTGGTGCAGTGGAGCGTTCGCAAATGACGCGCGTGGTGATCGGTCTCGGCTTTCGCGCGGCAGCGCCGCAGGCGTCGATCGCCGAAGTCATCGCCGCCGCGCGTGACGCCGCGGCGCCCGCGCGGCCGACGCTGCTCGCCGCTCCGAGCGACAAGAGTTTGTATCCGCCGCTGATCGCTGAGGCCAAAGCTGCGGCACTCCCCTGCCTCGCCATCGACGAGTGTGCGTTGAAACAGGCTGCAGCGCGTATCACCACGCATTCGGCGCGCGTCGCCAAGGCCCGCGGCGTCGGCAGCGTCTGTGAAGCAGCAGCGCTGGCAGCCGCAGGCGCCACCGCGCGCCTCGCCGTGCCCCGCTTAGTGTCGCGCGACCGCCAAGCCACCGCCGCGGTTGCGATCGAGGAGATCAACTGATGACCGTCCACTTCATCGGCGCCGGCCCCGGCGCGCCCGATCTGATCACGGTGCGCGGGCAAGATCTAGTGCGGCGCTGCCCGGTCTGCCTCTACGCCGGCTCGCTGGTGCCGCGCGAAATCATCGCGCAGTGCCCGCCGAATGCCCGCATCGTCGACACCGCGCCGCTCGATCTCGACGCCATCACGGCGGAGTTCGTTGCGGCCGATCAGGCCGGTCACGACGTGGCCCGGCTACACTCGGGCGATCTGTCGGTGTGGAGCGCGATGGGCGAACAGATCCGCAGGCTCGAAGCGCACCGCATCGCCTACACGGTGACGCCCGGCGTGCCGTCCTTCGCTGCTGCTGCGGCCGCGCTCGGCCGCGAACTGACGCTGCCCGAAGTCGCCCAGACCGTCGTGCTGACGCGAACCTCCGGCCGCGCGTCGGCGATGCCGCCGCGCGAGAAGCTCGACGCCTATGCGGCGACCGGTGCGACGCTGGCGATCCATCTGTCGGTGCATGTGCTGGACAAGGTCGTCGGAACGCTGCGGCCGCATTACGGCGACGACTGCGCGGTCGCCGTCGTGGTTCGCGCGAGTTGGCCGGAGGAGCAGATCATCCGCGGCACGCTGGCGACGATCGCCGCAGATGTCGCTGCGGCCGGGATCGATCGTACCGCGCTGATTTTGGTCGGTCCCGCGCTGGCGGCCACGGAGTTTCGCGACAGCGCGTTGTACGATGCGGGTTACGATCGCCGCTATCGCCGCGCGGCGCAGGACGATGTCGCCCGTGACTAACCACCCGCGCGGGCTCATCATCGCAGCGCCATCGACCAGCAGTGGCAAGACCACGGTGACGCTGGCGCTGCTCGCAGCGCTGCGCCGGCGCGGCCGCGTCATGCAGCCATACAAATGCGGGCCGGACTACATCGACCCGGCGTTTCACACGGCTGCCGCAGGCAGGCCCTGCTACAATCTCGACTCCTGGGCGTTCAGCCGCGGCCGCGTGGCCGCGCTCCTCGGCGCTGCGGCCGACGCTGATCTTAGTATTGCCGAGGGCGTCATGGGCTTGTTCGACGGCGGCAGCCATCCCGGCGCCTGGGGTCACGGCGCCACGGCTGATATCGCGGCCGCGACCGGCTGGCCGGTGGTGCTGGTGATCGACGTCGCCGGGCAATCACAATCCGCCGCCGCGATCGCGCTCGGCTTTGCGCGCTATCGGCCCGACGTGACCGTCGCTGGCGTCATCCTCAACAACGTCGCCAGCGCGCGGCACGAAGCGTTGGTGCGCGCCGGCTTTGCGGCGCATCCGATCCCCGTGCTCGGCACGCTGGCGCGCCACACCAGCCAGTCGATCAAGAACCGTCACCTCGGCCTGGTGCAGGCACGCGAACATGAGCAACTCGCCGAACGGCTGGAGGCGCTGGCGACGCTGGCCGAGCAAGGCATCGATCTCGCCACGTTCGAACAGCTGGCGCAGCCGGCCCGCTTCGAGGCGCCGGCGACGCCGGGCTTCACGCCGCCGGGCCAGCGCATCGCGCTCGCCAGCGACGATGCGTTCTCCTTCATCTACCCGCACCTCGTCGCCGGCTGGCGCGCGGCCGGCGCCGAAATCGTGCCGTTCTCGCCGCTCGCCGACCAAGCGCCCGACGACAGCTGCGACGCCACCTGGCTGCCAGGCGGCTATCCCGAACTCCACGCCGGTCGCCTCGCCGCGGCGTCGCGATTCATGGCGGGCCTGCGCGCCTTCGCCGAAACGCGCCCGGTCCACGGCGAGTGCGGCGGCTACATGGCGCTCGGCGCCGGACTCATCGATGCCGACGGCACGCGCCACGCCATGGCCGGCCTGCTCGGATTGGAGACCGACTTCGCGCAGCGCAAGCTGCATCTGGGTTATCGCGTCGCGACGCTGCACGCGCCCGCCGCCGGCCACGCCGCCGGCACCGTGCTGCGCGGTCACGAGTATCACTACGCGCGCGTCGTCTCTGTTTCTGACGAGCCGCTCGCCAGCATCCGCGACGCCTCCGGCACCGCCACGGCCGAGACCGGCAGCCGCCGTGGCCGTGTCACCGGCACCTTCTTCCATATGATCGACAGCGCGCAGGAGCACGCCGCGTGACACCTGCCCGTCCGAACTCATCCTTTGCTCCCGGCAGCGTCGCGTTGGTCGGCGCCGGGCCCGGCGATGCCGATCTGCTGACGCTGCGCGCGATCCAGCGGCTGCAGGCCGCCGAGGTCGTGCTGTACGACGATCTCGCCGGCGAAGACTTCATGTCCTTCGTCGCTCCCGAGGCCGAACTCGTCGCCGTCGGCAAGCGCGCTGGCCATCCGTCGCCGCGGCAGGACGAAGTCAGCCGGCTGCTCGTCGCCTATGCGCGTAGCGGCAAGCGCGTGGTGCGGTTGAAGGCCGGCGATCCGGCGGTGTTCGCCAGGTCGGATGAAGAACTGCGGGCGGTGCGCGACGCCGGGATCGCGGTCGAGATCGTACCGGGCATCACCACCGCGACCGCGGCCGCGGCAGCGCTCGGCGCGTCGCTCACCAAACGCGGCGTGGCGCGGCGCGTGCAACTCGTCACCGGCCACGATGTCGACGGACGCCTGCCCGACGATCTCGACATCGCCGCGCTCGCCGACCCGGCTGCGACGACCTGCATCTACATGGGCAAGGCGACCTTCCCCGCCCTCGTCGAGCGCCTGCTGGCGCACGGGCTCGCGCCGTCGACACCGGCAGCAATCGTCGAAAGCCTCGGCTCGCCGGAGACGCGTGTCATCCAGGGCACCATCGTGGATATCGCCGCGCAGCTCGCGTCCGATCGCCCCCAAGGGGCATGCATGATCCTCTACGGAATGGCCCTCGCGCCCCGCTGAGCCTGCGCTCGGGATCCTTAGTGCAGCCGTGCGACGCCGCACGTCCGCCTATTCGCGGCGCGCGCCCTGGCATTGTGCTATCATGATGAACGTTTCAAAGAGTTCGCCTCCGCGGATGACCTGCGACCTAATCGGCATCGGGCAGGACCAAGGGATCGATGAGCGCAAGCGCTGGAGGGAAGAGGACGGCGCTGGTCACCGGCGCCAATTCGGGGCTCGGCAAAGCCATCGCGATAGCGCTGGCGGCCGAGGGTCTTCGCGTCGGCCTGGTGGTCCGCGACCGCGCACGCGGGGCGGCTGCGCTTGCGGAGATCCGCGCCTCGACGGGCAACGACGATCTTCATCTGTTTACCGCTGACCTGGCGGATCAGCTCACGATCCGCGCCTTGGCTCAGGCCGTGCTGGACCGTTTCGATCGCCTCGACTTACTGATCAACAATGCCGGCACCGCCTTTGCGGAGCGAAAGCTCAGTCCTCAGGGGATCGAGTGCGCGCTGGCGGTCAATCATCTCGGCCCGTTTCTCCTGACCATGCTGCTACTGGATCGGCTGAAAGCCAGCGCGCCGGCGCGGATCGTCAACGTCGGCACCCGCATCGACACCGCGATGGATTTCGACGATCTGAACTGGGAGCGGCGCCCCTACCGCATGATGAAGGGGTACGGCCAGTCCAAGCTCGGCAATCTGCATTTCACCTTCGAGCTGGCGCGCCGGCTGCAGGGCAGCGGCGTGACGGTGAATTGCGTATTTCCGGGCGTATTCAGATCGAATCTCGGCGGCACCGACGGCGCACAGGGGCTGTTCTGGAAGCTTCTCATCCGGCTGGGCGGCTGGGCGATCCCGTCGCCCGAACGCGCCGCGCGCCGCGTGCTGTATCTCGCCGACGCCCCTGAACTGGCGAATGTCAGCGGTCAGTATTTCGGCGATCGCAAGCCGCTCACCGCCCCCGCCCAGGCGCGCGATGCCGGGGCCAACCTTCGGCTGTGGCAGATCAGCGAAGCGCTGACGGGCGGTGCCGGGACCGCGGGCAGCTGATGGACGACGCCGTCACTCCGCCGCAGTTAGCTCCCTAATGCTGCGGCGTGCTGCGCAGCCATCTCCGCATCGGCAGCGTTGACGCGCTGGAACGCAGGTCGCGCGGTGAGCCGTTCGGCGTAGCGCACGAACGCGTCGCGCTTCGGCACCAGGCCGAAACTCAGCGTCCAGTTCAATGCAATCCCCCACAGCACGTCCGCCGCCGTGAAGCGGTCGCCGAACAGATATGGTCCGGTCGCAAGCTGCGTTTCGAGCGCGCCGAGCATCGTGTCGTAGTCGGCATAGGGCGACATCTCGACCGGCCCCGGCTCGCGTTGCATGAACCTGTCGACCACCGCCGGTTCGAACGTCGAGCCGTAATAGGCGATCCACCGCAGATACGGGCCGCGCAGCAGATCGTCGAGTGATGGCGCGAGACCGGCCTGCGGAAACAGGTCAGCCAGATAGATCGTGATTGCGACCTGCTCGGTGACGAGCGCGTCGCCGCGGCGGATTGCCGGCACCTTGCCGAGCGGATTGACCGCGAGGTAGCCGGGCTGCCGCTGCTCGCCGGCCTTCATGTTGAGCACATGCAAGTCGTATGGCGCGCCGAGCTCCTCGAGCAGCACGCGCATGCCGGTCGCCCGGCTCTGCGGCGAATAGAACAGGGTCAGTCGGTTCGGATCGGTCACGATGGTCTCCCTCAGCGAGCTTGCGAGACCGGTGTCGTAGCATCCCATACCTGACATCTTATGTCAGGTATGGTTCAATGAACCATGCGCGCGAGCCGAATGCTGTCGATCCTCACCACCCTGCAGGCCAAGGGCCGGGTCACTGCGCCGGAGCTGGCCGAGGCCTGCGAAGTGTCGGTGCGCACGATCTATCGCGACATCGATGCGCTCGCCGCGTCCGGCGTGCCGGTCTATGCCGACCGCGGCGCGGAGGGCGGCTATCGGCTGCTCGACGGCTATCGTGTGCGGCTGAACGGGCTGTCGCAAAGCGAAGCCGGCGCGCTGTTCCTCGCCGGCCTGCCCGGCCCCGCCGCCGCGCTCGGGCTCGATGCGGCGATGATCGCCGGCCAGAACAAGCTGATGGCCGCGCTGCCGGCGAACCTGCGCGACGACGCCGCGCGCATGCAGGAGCGCTTCTATCTGGACGCCCCCGGCTGGTTCAGCGAAGCCGATGAGCCGAAGCACTTGCGCATCATCGCCGGCGCCGTGCTGCGCGGCACCTTCATCGAGATCCGCTACCAGAGCTGGCGCGGACAGAAGCGCCGCCGCGTCGCGCCGCTCGGCCTCGTGCTCAAGGGCGGCGGCTGGTATCTCGCCGGACATGTCGACGGCAACGTCCGGACCTATCGCATCGCCCGCGTGCTCGACTGCACCGCGCTCGACGCCCCCTTCCCGCGCCCGCCCGATTTCGATCTCGCCGCCTACTGGCGCAGCGCGACGCTACGCATGGAAGCAGAACTTCACCCTAACGTAGCGGTTGTCCGGCTGTCCTCGCTCGGCGTGAAGCTGCTGAATGCGCTGAGCCAGCCTTACGTCAAAGCGCGCACGCAACTCGACGATGCAGCCGACGCCGACGGCTGGCGCGTCGCGAGGATCCCGGTCGGCACAACGTCCTGGCACGCGGCCGCCGAGCTGCTGCGGCTCGGGCCGGAGGCTGAAGTGCTGGAGCCGGCGGAGCTACGTGAGACGATGGCGGAGATGGTGCGGGCGATGGCGGGGCGATACGGGACTGCCATGTCGGCAGCCTGCCCTTCCCAAGATTGAGCCAAGGACGCAAGGGCGAATGACCGCCACGTATCATGCGCGATCGTTCCGAGCGCGCGTGGAAACGACCGCCGGTCACGCAACCCGACATGCTGCAGAAAGCGCTCAGGCGGTGATGTTTACGCCTCTGACTTCGCCCTGATAACGCTGCATGGTGTTGAGCGCCGTCTGCAGGCGAGTGAACAGATCGGATTCATTGGTCTTCTGTGCCCGCGCCATCCCGTCGCGGACCAACTGCGTGAAATCGACCTTCTGCGTATCATCGATGCCGGCGTTGGTGCTGTCGGTCCGAAAACTCACGGTCATGCTGAGGAAGGTGGAGCTTTCGTCGAACGTCATCTCGCCGCTGGCGATCTTGCTGTTCATCCAGTCGAACAGCTGCTTACGAGTCATCTGGGTGAAGTCGGTCTTCTGCACACCGCCGCTGTCCGACGTCGGCTGCATCCCGTCGGCAGAGGCCATCGCTGCCGACGCACTCTTGGTACCGCTGGTCCAGGGATTGATGATTTGAGCCGCATACGACCCAACTCCGGCAATGCTCATGTCGTACCTTCGATCCGATCCTTCGACCAGATCGAAGCAACCACCATGCCATCCGGCACCGTGATGTTTTTCTTTGTTTCCGCTAGGAAAGGCAGCGCCTCGGACATCGCGACCGGCTCAGTGCGGGAAACTCTTGCCGGGTGCTGGTCGATCTTTGCCCTGCGCGAAGATCGCGGAAAACGCGCGGTGGCGCGGCTGATGCATCGCAGCGATTGCCGAGCACACCGCCGCGCCGCAGAGCCTGTCGGCGCGCTACGGCCGGTTGATTCGGTCAAACTACCGGCACCGTTCCGCCGTCGATTACATACTCCGTCCCTGTGATGGTACTAGCCCGATCGGACGCCAGGAATGCGATCAGGCTTGCCACTTCCTCGGGCTTCGAGGGACGACCGATTGGTATCCCGCCTAGCGATTCCATGATCATCTTCTTGCCTTGCTCGACATCACCGCCGTGATCCGCCGCCAACCGCGTCGCCAGATCAATAGAGGCCTCGGTCTCAATCCAGCCGGGGGACACCCGAACGACGCGGACGCCGTGAGGTGACACCTGCTTTGAAAGGCTCTTGCTGTAAGTCGACAGGGCCGCCTTTGCCGCCGCGTAGGCCGTTGTCGCCTCCGGCAGCGGCAGTTGACGTTGAATGGATGTTACGTGGATGACGACGCCAGTGCCGCGCGACACCATGCTTGGAACGAGTTCTCGATCCAGTCGCACTGCAGGCATGAGATTCAGATCAAGCTCCTTGCGCCAGATCTCGTCGTTCAACGCCTCGAAACCACCGCTGGGAGCGGAAGAACCGCCCAACATATGGACGATGATGTCCACGACTCCCATGCGCTCCCGCACGGCGGCAGCTAGTGCGGCACAGCCTTCGGTACTGGTCAGATCGGCAGCGACGAACAGCGAGTCTGGCAAGTCAGCGGGCTGGGTCCGGGCGGTCGTAACTATCTGCGCGCCGAGTTCACGAAAGAGAGCGACCGTCGCGGCTCCGGCACCGCGAGTGCCGGACGTGATCAACGCCCGTTTCCCCTCCAAGCTGAGAAACGGGATGATCCTTGCGGTCTGCCCTAAGATCTGGACGTCCGCGCTCATGGCGCGATCTCCAATGCCGCGATCTTCTCGCCCTCCAGAACGAAGACATAGCGCAAATCGAGCGGGCTACCGGGAAAATTGCCGACGAGATGGCTCGTGACGATCGTGCGATCGCCTTCGCGCGCGATCGCGACGGGTTCGCTGGTGTAAGTGTATTTTTGAGAAGTGTCCGCCTTCCATTGCCGAATGGCGCTGCGGCCAGCGTTGGTAATACCTTCGTCCCGAACCACCGCATCTTCGGTGAAGCAATGCGAAACAGCTTCGGCCGGTTGCTGTTTGTCCGCAGCGAAGTACTCGGCAATTGCTTTAGGGAGTTCCACAGCCATCGTTTTTCTCCATCGTGAGGCTTGGCCAGATTGGCGGGATCGTCAGTGACGATCTGCCCTCGCCTCAGGCGAACTTAGGGATGGACGTTGGCATTGATAATCAGGATAAAGCGTAACGCGACGTTGCGAAAAGCAGGACAATGGCTAGCCACAGTTTGATCGAGTTCGATTCCGTCCTCGCCATTGCGCGCAGGGGGTCGTTTCGGGCGGCAGCAATCGATTTGGGGATGTCGACGACCGCGCTGAGCAACGCGATTGGCAAGCTGGAACGCCAGCTCGGGGTCCGCTTGTTCAACCGGACGACGCGAAGCGTCTCCCTTACCGATGCCGGGCGTAACTTCGTCGATAAGATCGGCCCTGCGCTCCAAGACCTTCACGATGCAATCGAAGGCGCGCGATCGCAGCAGGAGACACCATCGGGGACGCTGCGGATCAATGCCTACGCAACCGCCGCGCGTGAGATTCTGTCGCCCCTTCTTCTGCCATTTCTCCGACGCCATCCCCAAGTGCATGTCGATCTCGTGACCGAGGGCAGGCTTGTTGACATCGTCGCCGATGGATTCGACATCGGTATCCGAAATGCGGACCTCGTTCCCAGCGACATGATCGCGATCCCGCTGGGGCGTCCTCGACGTTACGCGGCAGTGGGCTCGCCCGCTTACCTTCGGAACAATGCGGAACCGCGTGTTCCTCCCGATCTACTGAAGCATTCTTGCGTCCGCGTTCGGCTGCCCAATGGAGCACTGTACCGATGGCATTTCGAGAAGGACGGACAATCGGTCCTGATCGATGTTGAAGGCTCAATCACGCTTGATGAGGCCAGCCTCGCGCGGATAGCCGCGCTTGAAGATTTCGGCATCGGCTTCTTCATGGAATCGGACGTTCGCGATGACATCGCGACGGGGCGTCTCGTCCGCGTCCTCGAAGACTGGACGCCACCACTTGCCCCGCTCTGCCTATACTACCCGAGCCGACGCAATCCCTCGGCAGCGTTCAGGGCCTTCATTGACCTTGCTCGCGACGTCGCCAATCAACAGTAGCGACTGGGATCGTGCACCGACGCGACTGTCCGGATAGACTACCACTCACTCCCACTCGATCGTCCCCGGCGGCTTGCTCGTCACGTCGTACACCACCCGATTGACGCCCTTCACCTCGTTGATGATCCGCGTCGCGGTCGCGCCCAAGAACGCCATGTCGAACGGGTAGAAATCGGCGGTCATGCCGTCCGTCGAAGTCACAGCGCGTAGGCCCACGACGTACTCATAGGTCCGCCCATCGCCCATCACGCCGACGGTCTTGACCGGGAGCAGCACGGCGAAGGCCTGCCAGATTTTGTCGTAGAGGCCGGCTTTGCGGATCTGGTCGATGTAGACGGCGTCGGCGTTGCGCAGGATGTCGAGCTTCTCGGCGGTGATCTCGCCGGGGCAACGAATCGCAAGGCCGGGGCCCGGGAACGGGTGGCGGCCGACGAACACGTCGGGCAGGCCGAGCTCGCGGCCGAGCGCCCTCACCTCGTCCTTGAACAATTCGCGCAGCGGCTCGACCAGCTTCATGTTCATGCGTTCAGGCAGGCCGCCGACATTGTGGTGCGACTTGATCGTCACCGACGGGCCGCCGGTGAACGACACGCTCTCGATCACGTCGGGATACAGCGTGCCTTGCGCTAAGTAATCAGCGCCGCCGACCACCTTGGCCTCGGCGTCGAACACGTCGATGAACAGCTTGCCGATGATCTTGCGCTTCTGCTCCGGATCGGTAACGCCCTTCAGCGCGCCGAGAAAGGTCTCCGACGCATCCACGTGAACCAGCGGGATGTTGTAGTGATGGCGGAACAGGTCGACGACGGTCTTGGCCTCGTCCTTGCGCAGCATGCCGTGATCGACGAACACGCAGGTGAGCTGATCGCCGATCGCTTCATGGATCAGCACCGCCGCGACCGCCGAGTCGACGCCGCCCGACAGGCCGCAGATCACCTTGCCGCTGCCGACCTGGGCGCGGATCTTCTCGATCGCTTCCTCGCGGAAGGCGCGCATCGTCCAGTCGCCGGTCAGCCCCGCGACCTTGCGGACGAAGTTGCGCAGGATCTTCGCGCCGTCCGGCGTGTGCACCACCTCCGGGTGGAACTGCATCGCGTAGAATTTGCGGGTATCGTCGGCGATGACCGAAATGGGCGAGCCCGGCGCCTTGGCGACGCCGCGAAAGCCCTCAGGCAGCTTGGTGACGCGGTCGCCATGGCTCATCCAGACGTCGTAGGTGCCGCCCTTCTGCCAGACGCCGTCGAACAGCGCGCAGTCGTCGGTGATCTCGATCTGGGCGCGGCCGAATTCGCGGTGGTGGCCGGCCTCGACGGTACCGCCGAGCTGCTGCGCCATGGTCTGCTCGCCGTAACAAATGCCGAGCACCGGCACGCCGGCTTCGAGGATCGCCATCGGCGCGCTGGGCGCGTTGTCGTCGAGCACCGAGGCAGGACCGCCGGACAGAATCACGGCCTTCGGCTTCATCTCGGCGAAGGCGGCTTCGGCTTTCTGGAACGGCACGATCTCGGAATAGACGCCCTCCTCGCGAACGCGGCGGGCGATCAGCTGGGTAACCTGCGAGCCGAAGTCGACGATCAGGATCTTTTCATGGATCGCGGCGACATGCGGCGAGGTGTCGGCCCCGGACGGGACCACGGAGGCGGAGGATGTGCTGGGGGCTGTCATGGGCAGCAAATACGCGACCGGGGCGCGGCTCGCAACGGGGAAAAACGGCGGGTCTGACCTCTGACCGCGCCTGCGCGAAACCGACGTTCAGTGCTCGGGGCGCCCTCACCCCAACCCTCTCCCGCGAGCGGGAGAGGGAGCGCGCCGTGCTTGGGGCTAGGCTTTGCGCTTCAGGACGCTGATGAAAAAGCCGTCCGTCCTGGTGCGGCGCGGGGTCAGCAGGAGGCCTTCGGGGGTCGGCCAGGTGGCGGCCAGGAAAGCGTCGGCTTTGTCCCACAGCGCGGCGGCCAGTTCGGCTGGCGGGGTCGGGGTGAAGTCGGGATGCGCGGCCACAAAGGCCCTCACCTGCTCGACATTCTCCGCCGGCAGCACCGAGCAGGTGACATAGGCGATGCGTCCGCCCGGCTTCACCAGCCTGGCGGCGCGCGCCAGCACCTCGGCCTGGTCCTTCAGCCGAATCTCCAGCGCGCCGGGGCGCATCCGCCATTTGGCGTCGGGGTTGCGGCGCCAGGTGCCGGTGCCGGTGCACGGCGCATCGACCAGCACCAGATCGGCGCTGCCCTTGATGTCGGCAAGCGGATCGGCGTCGCCCTTCGGCGCTCTCACCTCGGCGTTGTGCACGCCGGCGCGCGACAGCCGCTCGTGGATCGGCGCGAGCTGGCGCTTGTCCGAGTCGGTGGCGATCAGCCGGCCCTTACCCTGCATCATCGCGGCCAGCGCCAGCGTCTTGCCGCCCGCTCCCGCGCAGAGGTCGATCACCTGCTCGCCGGGCTTCGCGCCCGACAGCAGCGCCGCGAGCTGGGAGCCCTCGTCCTGCACCTCGACGGCGCCCTTGATGAAATCCTGCTCGGCCTGGATGCCCGGGTTGCGGGCGTCGGCCCCGAGCTCGATGCGCAGCCCGAGCGGCGACCACGGGGTCTCCGTGGCGCCGAGATGCTTCAGCGATGCCGCCACCTTGTCGCGCTTGCCCTTCAACGTGTTGACGCGCAGATCGAGCGGCGCGCGGCTGGCCATCGCGGCCGCCTCGGCGACACGCTGGTCGCCGAACAGCGCGGCGAGCTGGTCGTCGAGCCATTCCGGATAGTCGCCGGCGACATGCGGCGGCGCGCCCTCGAGCGTGCGCGTCGTCAGCGCGGCGCGTTCGGCGTCGGTCAGCGGTTCCGGCGCGAAGCGGCCGCCGTCACACAGTGCGGCGACCGCCTCGGTATCGAGCCCGCGCTCCAGCTTCAACATGCCGAGCACGCGGGCGCGCGGCGTGTCCGCGTCCATCACAAAGGCGCTGGAGGCCCGTCGGCGCAGCACGTCCCACACCAAACCGGCGATCGCGGCGCGGTCACCGGAGCCGGCGTAGCGATGCGCCGTGCCCCACTCCTTGAGGGCCTTGGCGGCCGGGATCCGCTGCGCATCGATGGCGGCGATCAGGTCGATGGCTGCGGACAGCCGGGCGGCGGGGGTCATGGCAGACTTTCAAATCGTCGAAGGCGCACAGCGCCGGTCAAATCAGGAGCAGAATGCGCAGCGCGAAGTACAGCCACATCGCCAGCAGCACCAGCGCGCCGGCCAGCCACACCGGGCCGCGACGTCCCGCATCGTTGGAGGTGACGAGCACGCCGGCGTGGGCATAGCGCGCGACCACGAACACCCAGGACAGCAGCACCAGCACGAGATCCATCCGCCGGAGCGGCAGCGCGATTGCCACCAGCACATAGAACAGCACCGGCAATTCGAACTGGTCGCGAAGCCCTTCGCCGAGCTGTGCCGACCGATCCGATGCGCCGGACGCGGCCTTTGACCGAGTCGCAAAACCGCCGAGCATGAGAGCGAACGCCAGCCCGATCAGCGCGAAGACCGGCAGCAGCACCATCTGAACCGACATCGAAAGCTCCCGTGTGTTCGGGCCCTCTTAGCCGCGCCGCCGGATTATGACAAATCGGGCCTGCGCATTGAACCGGCGCCAGCGCAGCCCCGACCCACGCCTGACGGCGGGCGGACAGCGACGGAGGCGCGGGTGGGCGATTTGGCAAACATGGTGGAAACGATCGGCGCCACGATCGCGGACACGATCGCCGACCCCGGCCGCAGCTTCGGCCTCACCGCCGATACCGCCGGGATCGCGACCTCGGCGCTGGCCGGAGCAGCCGCGGCCGGCGCGGTGGCGATCGTGCTGTGGCTGTATTTCGGCCGACGCGAGCGGAGCGCCCGCGACATCGTCAAGCACGGGGGCGCGCTGGCCTTCGCCTGCGCCCTGCTCGCCTTCGTGGTGCACGACGTCCGCCACGCCGCGTTCGACTTCCTCGGTCTGAACAGCGCCAAGCCTGCGGTCGAATTCGAGATCCGGCTGCCGCCATCCGCCGTCGCGGCGCTCGGCCGCGACGCCCAGATCGAGCTGCACACCGACCGCAACCAGACCATCGCCAAGCTGCAAAGCACCGCCGCGCTGGCCGACGGCCACGCCGTGTTGCGCGGCTCGGTGCCGATCGAATTCCGCACCGCCGACCGGCTGGTGATCCTGAATCTACCCGGCGAGGGCCAGCATTTGTTCAAGCTGCGGCTTGCCGCCAATCCAAGCCGCACCGCGATTTTCGGCCCGTGGCACGTGGCGGACCGCGTGACGTCGCAGAGCCGGCCCAAGGCCGTCCGCGACGACTACGCGATCCGCTATCGCGTGATCTAGCTCACGCGTTACGCCTTGTCGGCGCCGACGCGAACCAGCTGCTTGCCGAAATTCGCGCCCTTGAGCAGGCCAATGAACGCCTCCGGCGCGCTCTCGACACCCTCGGTGACGAACTCCTTGTACTTCACCTTGCCGTCGCGCACCCATTCCGACATCTCGCGGAGAAACTCCTGACGCCGGCCGGCGAAGTCGCTGACGATGAAGCCCCGGATGTTGAGCCGCTTGGTCAGCACATGACGCATCAACGCCGTCGCCCATTTCGGGGTGGGCGGAGTCTCGAACGCGTTGTACTGAGCGATCAGACCGCACACCGGCATGCGGGCGAAATTGTTGAACAGTGGGAACACCGCCTCGAACACTTCGCCGCCGACATTCTCGAAGTACACGTCGATGCCGTTCGGGCACGCCGCCTTCAGCTTGGCGGCGAGATCGGGATCGCGATGATCGAGGCAGTCGTCGAAGCCGAGCTCCTTCTTGACGTAGTCGCACTTCTCCTTGCCGCCGGCGATACCGACCGCGCGTGCGCCCTTGATCTTAGCGATCTGCCCGACCGCCGAACCGACCGCGCCGGATGCCGCGGCGACCACGACAGTCTCGCCTTCCTTCGGCTGGCCGATGTCGAGCAGACCGGTGTAGGCGGTCATGCCGGGCATGCCGAGCACGCCGACCGCGGTCGAGATCGGACCGAGCGACGGATCGATCTTACGCAGCGGCTTGGCGTCGGCCACCGCGTGCGTCGCCCAGCCGCTGTGCGCCAGCACGATATCGCCCTTGGCGAATCCGGGGCTCTTGCTGTCGATCACTTCGCACACCGTGCCGCCTTCCATTACGCCGCCGACCGGAACCGGCTGGGCGTAGGACGGGCCGTCGCTCATGCGGCCGCGCATATAGGGATCGAGCGACAGCCAGATCGTCCGCAGCAGCACCTGTCCCTCGCCTGGCGTTGGCACGTCGACTTCCTCGAGGCGGAAATTCGCCGCGGTCGGCTCACCGACCGGACGCGAGGCAAGAACGATACGCTTGGCCTTGGACATTGCGTTTCCTTTTTTAGGGCTTATTGAGAGAGCGGGCTTGGAGGCCGGATTGTATGCGACTGCATCCAATTCGCCAACTGCGGAGAAGATTGCCAACAAACCGGCTAACGTCGGGGAACGCAGTTCTGCGTTGGCCTAGGGCTGGTGGCGCATGAACGGCGAATAACTCGGAGCGGTCGAAATGATCCGTCCATCCTCGCCCCACTCCGCCATGCGGTTGAACGGCACGTTGGGGCGTTCGCCGATCGTTTGCAGGGCTCGGCTCCAATCCACGACGATGTCCCGGAGCCGCGCCTCGATCGTTTCCGGATCGGAATAGCGAATCCCGCTTTCGACCCCATAGGCCACGAACGGCTTGACAACGTCGAACCCCACATAGGCCAAGTTGAAATTGACCGGCCACAGCATCAGGTCGATGTCTCCACTACGGCCATTGTAGGCGTAGGTCGCCTCGCTGGTGCCGACCGTCACCGACAGCATCGCCCGCTTGCCTTTGAAGCGGCCGTTTTCGAACCGCATCCGGCTTGTGTAGATCTCGCCATAGGCGAACACCCGATCGAACCAGCCCTTCAGGATCGCCGGCGGCATATGCCACCACATCGGATACTGCAAAATCACGAGATCGGACTGATCGAGCCGAGCTATCTCATCCGCGACATGGTTCGGCAGCGTGTGGTTCGCGGAGGCGTGCCGCTGCTCGCTTTGCGCGTCGAACCGATTGGGATCGTTCGGGTGCACAAAGTGCCTCGCCGCTTCGCAAGGATCGAACCCCATCGCGTAAAGATCAGAGACCGTGACTGTCCATCCCTGCTCGGCAAGCACCCGCTGCGCGGTCGCTGCAAGATGAGCGTTGTAAGAAGCCGGCTCCGGATGTGCCAATACGATATGGGCTCGCACCTCACACCCCGCCCGGGTAGTTCGGGCTTTCGCGGGTGATGGTGACGTCGTGGACGTGGCTTTCGCGCAGGCCGGCGCCGGTGATGCGGACGAACTGGGCCTTGCTGTGGAATTCGCCGAGGTCCTTGGCACCGACATAACCCATCGCGGCGCGCAGGCCGCCGGCAAGCTGATGCACGACGTTGCCGACCGGACCCTTGTACGGCACCTGGCCCTCGACGCCTTCCGGCACCAGCTTCAGCGTGTCCTTGATGTCCTGCTGGAAGTAGCGGTCGGCCGAGCCGCGCGCCATCGCGCCGACCGAGCCCATGCCGCGATATGCCTTGTAGGAGCGGCCCTGCCACAGGAAGACTTCGCCGGGCGTCTCGTCGGTACCAGCGAGCAGCGAGCCGACCATGGCGATGTCGGCGCCGGCCGCCAGAGCCTTGGCGAGATCGCCGGAGTACTTGATGCCGCCGTCGGCAATCACCGGCACGTCGGCCTTCTTGCAGGCCTCGACCGCGTCCATGATGGCCGTGAGCTGGGGAACGCCGACACCGGCGACCATGCGGGTGGTGCAGATCGAGCCCGGGCCGATGCCGACCTTCACCGCGTCCGCGCCGGAATCGATCAGCGCCTGAGCGCCCTCGCGGGTCGCGATGTTGCCGGCGATCACCTGCACGGCGTTGGAGATGCGCTTGATCCGCGTCACCGCTTCGAGCACGCGGGCCGAATGGCCGTGCGCGGTGTCGACGACGACGAGATCGACGCCGGCTTCGATCAGCCGCTCGGTGCGCTCATAACCGCCCTCGCCCACCGTGGTCGCTGCTGCGACGCGTAGACGACCCTGCGCGTCCTTGGACGCCAGCGGATGCGCGACCGCCTTCTCCATGTCCTTGACGGTGATCAGGCCGACGCAGCGATATTGATCGTCGACGACCAGCAGCTTCTCGATGCGATGCTGATGCAGCAGCTTCTTGGCTTCGTCCTGGCTGACGCCCTCGCGCACCGTGACGAGATTCTGATGCGTCATCAGCTCCGACACCTTCTGCGACGGATCGGTCGCAAAGCGGACGTCGCGGTTGGTGAGGATACCGACCAGCTTGCCGGGGCCGTGGCCCTGGGCGCCGGTGACCACCGGAATGCCAGAGAACCCGTACTGGTTCATCAGCGCCAGCGCATCGGCGAGCTTGGCATCGGGGCTGATCGTCAGCGGATTGACCACCATGCCGGATTCGAACTTCTTGACCTGCCGGACCTGCGCGGCCTGACCTTCCGGATCGAAGTTGCGGTGGATCACGCCGATGCCGCCGGCCTGCGCCATCGCGATCGCCATCCGCGCCTCGGTGACGGTGTCCATCGCGGAGGCAATGATCGGGACGTTCAACGAGACCGAGCGGGTGATGCGCGAGCGGATGTCGACTTCGGACGGCAGCACGTCCGACAGGCCGGGCTTCAGCAGCACGTCATCGAACGTGTAGGCTTCCTGAAACTGCGGGGATCCGTTCACTGACGCCATGGCCAACTCCGTTCAGCGGCGACGATGGCCGCGCTCGATCTTGCGGGGACGGGAGACACATTCGGCGCCGCAAGAGGCGACGCCGTCGAATCGAGCCCGTCGGTAGGGTTGGCGGTGGTCGATATCATGGCGATATGACGAATCATAGGGGGAAGCGGACAGAGCGCCGCAGGCCTGCGAAGACAGCGCCCGACCTGGTCGCAACGGCAAAAATGCCCTAAATTGACCATTCTGGAGAAACCGGTCGGCCAGGCTCCGATTGCGCCAGCCTGAAGCGGACTCGGCCGAGCGTTCCCTGGGCAAGCAAGGGAACCCGCCGGTCACGCAGGATTTAGCTCCTTTAATGCCGTCGGCAATGGCGGCCATCCGGGTCCGATGCTACAGCCCGGGCTCCCTCCTCGACCTCATCCGGCATGCAAAAAGAACGACTGATCCCGCTGATCGTGGCCGCTGCGCTGTTCATGGAGAACATGGACGCCACCGTGATCGCAACGTCCCTGCCGGCGATCGCGGCGGATATCGGCACCTCGCCGCTGACGCTGAAACTGGCGATCACGTCGTATCTGCTGTCGCTCGCGGTGTTCATTCCGGCATCCGGCTGGGCTGCCGACCGGTTCGGAGCCCGCACGGTGTTTTCGGCCGCGATCGCGGTGTTCATGGTCGGCTCGATCGGCTGCGCGCTGGCGCATTCGATCAACGACTTCGTCGCCGCCCGCATCTTGCAGGGCCTCGGCGGCGCGATGATGACCCCCGTTGGCCGGCTGGTGCTGCTTCGCTCGATCGACAAGGCGGCGCTGGTCGGCGCGATGGCATGGATGACGGTGCCGGCGCTGATCGGCCCGGTGATCGGGCCACCGCTCGGTGGATTCATTACCACCTATTTCTCCTGGCACTGGATCTTCCTGATCAACATCCCGATCGGGCTCGCCGGCATCTTCTTCGCGCAGCGCTACATCGATCCGATTCGGAGCGAAAATCCCGAAAGGCTGGACGTCTACGGGCTGGTGCTGGCCGGCGTCGGCCTCGCCGGCATCGCGTTTGGCTTATCGGTCGCCGGGCTCGGCCTGCTGCCCTGGCCGGTGGTCACCGCGCTGATCGTTGTCGGCTGCGGCTCGATGCTGCTGTATCTGCGCCATGCCCGCCGCACCGCCTCGCCGGTGCTGGACTTCTCGCTGATGCGGCTGACGACGCTGCGCGCCTCGCTGACCGGCGGCTTCCTGTTCCGGCTGGGCATCGGCGCACTGCCGTTCCTGCTGCCGCTGCTGATGCAGATCGGCTTCGGCCTGTCGCCGTTCCAATCCGGCCTCGTCACCTTCGCTTCATCGGCCGGCGCGATGGGCATGAAGCCGCTTGCGGCACGCATTATCCGCACCTTCGGCTTCCGCCGGATCATGACCATCAACGCGCTGGTCAGCTCGGTCTTTCTCGCCGCCTGCGCGCTGTTCACACCGGCGACGCCGCTGCTGCTGATCATGATCATCCTGCTGGTCGGCGGCTTCTTCCGCTCGCTGCAGTTCACCGCCATCAACACGGTGGCCTATGCGGAGGTGCAGACGCCGCAGATGAGCCGCGCCACCACGCTGGTCAGTGTCGGCCAGCAGCTCGCGATCTCGGCGGGCGTTGCGGTCGGCGCGTTCTCGGTGGAGGCCACCATGGCGCTACGCCATTCGCCGGCGCTCGGTGCCGACGATTTCGCCCCTGCCTTCGTGGTTGTCGCGGTGCTGACGGCGCTGTCGGCGTTCTCGTTCTGGCGGATGCCGGACGATGCCGGCAGCGAGATTTCCGGGCGGAAGGCGATCGATATCTCAAGCCGCAAGGGCGAAGTCAGCGCGGTCAGCAGCACCGCCACCAAGAAAGCCGTGGAAGAGACCCAAGATGCCCGCGATCAGCGGCTGGGATAGCGACTACCTCAGGGGCTCGCCATCACGATGGTCCGGCTCGCCGTGCCGGACTGCGAGGCGGAGGACGTCCGAACAGACCGGGCAACGGTAATGGGGGACGTCGAAACTCGCATTGGCGTGCTCAACTGCGACGAGTTCGCGATCGACGCCGCAGGCCCGGCACATCGGGGTCAGAATATCCATTCGCAGGCCCCTCGCGTTTCTCAGCCCGGCGAAAGCCTAGGAGAGTCTGCGAAATCGGCTCTGTAAATTGATACCCCAACGCAACAAATAATGCGTTACTCACCTACAATATATGCAAGACGCTCGCAGTTTGCGATCGAACGTTGGGTGCACCCTTGTGTCAAACCTGTGGCACGTCCGATGTGCCGCGAAATCCCATCGCCAGCACGTAGCGCTCGGAGGAATCCTTGCGGCTGGCGGCCGGCTTGACGTGCTTGACCGTCGCGAAATCGCGCTTGAGCTGATTCATCAGCGTCGCGTCGGCGCCGCTCTGGAACACCTTGGCGACGAAGGTGCCGCCCGGCTTCAGCACTTCGCTGGCGAACTGCGCGGCGCTCTCGACCAGGCCGACGATGCGGAGCTGATCGGTCTTGCGATGGCCGGTGGTGTTGGCTGCCATGTCGCTCATCACCACGTCGGCGCCGCCGCCGAGCATCTCGCGTAATTTGTCCGGCGCGGCATTGTCGAGGAAGTCGAGCTGGGCGAAGGTGACGCCGGGGATCTCCCCCATCTCAAGCAGATCGATCGCGATCACCTTGCCGCGGCCTTCCGCGGCGCGGGTGCGCTTGGCGGCGATCTGGCTCCAGCCGCCGGGCGCGGCGCCGAGATCGACCACCGCGAGGCCCGGCTTGAGCAGGTGATACTTGTCGTCGATCTCCAGCAGCTTGTAGGCGGCGCGCGAGCGGTAGCCGTCGCGCTTGGCCTGCGCGACATACGGATCGTTGAGCTGGCGCTCGAGCCAGAGCTTCGACGACAGCTTCATCCTGCCGGCGCTCTTGACGGTGACGCGCATCCGTCCGGTGGTGTCTTTGGCCATGGCCCTGTCTGTGCGTGGTGAACCCGCGTTGCTTAGCAGATGAGCGGGGAAAAGACAGCGCGGAACCGGCGGTGGAAAGAAAGCCGCGGGCTCCGCCCTCGCCCCGTCATTGCGAGGAGGCGAAGCCGACGAAGCAATCCAGCGCCGTGCACCGGGCTCTGGATTGCTTCGCTGCGCTCGCAATGACGGATCGAGAGGCCGCGCGCGGAATTGAAGCTCAGCCGCCCAGCACGCCGTCCGCCTGCATCATCTCGAGCAGCATGCCCTCGCGCAGACCACGATCGGCGACGCGCAGCCGCGGCAGCGGGAACGCGGCGCGCACCGCATCGAGGATGGCGCAGCCGGCCAGCACCAGGTCGGCGCGCTCGGTGCCGATGCAGTGGTTCTGGGCGCGGTCGTGATAGGTCATGGTGCGCAGCCGGTCGATCGTCATGGTCAGCTCGGCGTCGTCCATCCAGATGCCATCGACGCGGCGGCGGTCGTAGCGGATCAGATCGAGATGCAGCCCGGCCAGCGTCGTCACCGTGCCGGAGGTGCCGAGCAAATGCAGGCCGCCGAGATCGTCGCCATGCGCGGCGGCGAACGGCGCGACGTGCCTGGCGACTTCCGCCACCATCGCCACATAGCTGCCCGGCGTCACCACCTTGCCGCCGAACTGCTCGGCCAGCGTCACCACGCCGAGCGGGATCGACATCCAGGCCCGGATCTGCGGCGGCAGATCGGGCCGCGCCGGATCGCGCGCCAGCCGCACCAGCTCACTGGAGCCCCCGCCGATATCGAACAGGATCGCGCCGCGGCCGGCGGTGTCGACCAGCGGCGAACAGCCGGTCGCGGCCAGCCTGGCCTCGGTCTCGCGATCGATGATTTCAAGCCGGATGCCGGTGGCATGGGCCACCTTGTCACAAAACTCGTCGGCATTGACCGCGGCGCGGCAGGCCTCGGTCGCGATCAGCCGCTGCCGGGTGACGTGCCGCTGCCTGATCTTGTCGTGGCAGATCGCCAGCGCCGAGATCGCCCGCGCAATCGCGGCGTCGCTGATCCGTCCGGTCGCGGACACGCCCTCGCCCAGCCGGATGATCCGGGAGAACGAGTCGACCACCCGGAAGCTGTCGCCGGCGGGTCGTGCGATCAGCAGGCGGCAGTTGTTGGTGCCGAGATCGAGCGCCGCATAGACGGCGCCGTGCGGCGCCACCGTGTCATGCTCGTCCTCGCCCGCCGCAACATGCGCGTGCTGCGGATCTTCGCGCGGCACAGGACCGCCGCGGAGCCGCATCTCCTCGTCCATCAATTTGGTCTTTCGTGGCCGTCCGGCCGACGTCGTGATCACGTTTTCACGGAAAGTTTAGCAGCGCCCGGCTGTGGCGCAACCCACCGCACGGCCCGCATTCCGGATCATGCGTTGTGGCGCCGCCGCCGGGGGCCTATTTGGAGGTAATTGCCCTCCTCGCCAAGCCCTTGCGGACATTTGCTGCGCCCTGCGGCGGTCCGCACCCCTCACGTGCTGGAACGAACCGGATGCAGGACCACACCTCGAAAGCGTCGCTCGACACCTCCATTGCGCTGCAGAAATTCGGCGTCGGCCAGCCGGTCCGGCGCAAGGAGGACGACACGCTGGTGCGGGGCAAGGGCCGCTACACCGACGATTGCAGCCTACCCGGCCAGCTCACCGCCGTCATGGTCCGCAGCCCGCATGCCCACGGCGTCATCCGCGGCATCGGCACGGAGGCCGCGCGCGGCATGCCCGGGGTACGCGGCGTCTACACCGGCGCCGATCTCGCCGCCGCCAATTATGGGCCTTTCACCTGCGGTCTGCCGATGAAGAGCCGCGATGGCGCGCCACTGCTCCAGACCAACCGTCTGGCTCTCGCCACCGACAAGGTGCGCTTCGTCGGCGATCCGGTTGCGTTCGTGGTCGCCGACACGCTGGCGCAGGCGCGCGACGCCGCCGAGGCGGTCGAGCTCGATATCGAGCCGCTGGACGCCGTCACCGACGCCGAGGCCGCGCTACAGCCCGGCGCTCCGCAGCTCTACGACCACATCCCGAACAACGTCGCGCTGGACTATCACTTCGGCGACACCGACGCGGTGAACGCAGCTTTCGCCTCCGCCGCGCATGTCACAACGCTCGATATCGAGAACACCCGCGTCGCCGCGGTGCCGATGGAGCCGCGCGTTGGCCTCGCATCCTACGACGCCAACACCGGCCGCTACACCATCCAGCTCCCGACCCAGGGCGTCTCCGGCAACCGCAACACGCTGGCGAAGCTGCTCGGCGTGCCGAACGACAAGGTCCGCGTGCTGACCGGCCAGGTCGGCGGTTCGTTCGGGATGAAGAACATCTCCTATCCGGAATACATCTGCATCCTGCATGCCGCCAAGGACCTGGGCCGGCCGGTGAAATGGACCGACGAGCGCTCCACCGCATTCCTGACCGACAGCCACGGCCGCGGCCAGCAGATCCACGCCGAGCTGGCGCTCGATGCCGCGGGGCATTTTCTCGCCATCCGCCTCAGCGGCACCGGCAATCTCGGCGCCTACATCACCGGCGTCGCGCCGCTGCCGCTGTCGCTCAACGTCGGCAAGAACATCGGCAGCGTCTATCGCACGCCGCTGCTCAGCGTCGATATCAAATGCGTCGTCACCAACGTCACGCTGATGGGCGCCTATCGCGGCGCCGGCCGGCCCGAGGCGAACTACTTCCTCGAGCGCCTGATCGATCGCGCTGCCGACGAGATGGGCATCGAGCGCCTGACGCTGCGCAAGCGCAATTTCATCAAGCCGGCGCAACTGCCATTCACGGCCTGCTCCGGCGTCACCTATGATTGCGGTGATTTCGCCGGCGTGTTCGCCGACGCGCTGGAGCATGCCGACTATGCGGGCTTCGCGCAGCGCAAGAAGGACAGCCGCAAGCGCGGCAAGCTGCGCGGCATCGCGGTCGGCTCCTATCTCGAAGTCACCGCGCCGCCAAGCCCCGAGCTCGGCAAGATCGTGTTCGAAGCGGACGGCACGGTGCGGCTGATCACCGGCACGCTGGATTACGGCCAGGGCCACGCCACGCCGTTCGCCCAGGTGTTGTGCGCGCAGCTCGGCGTGCCGTTCGACGCGGTGCGGCTCGAACAGGGCGACAGCGACATCGTTCACACCGGCAACGGCACCGGCGGGTCGCGCTCGATCACCGCCAGCGGCCAGGCGATCGTCGAGGCGTCCCAGCAGGTGATCGCCAAGGGCAAGGCCGCCGCGTCGCACGTCCTCGAAACGGCCGAAGCGGATATCGAATTCGAGGCCGGCCGCTTCACCGTCGCCGGCACCGACCGCAGCATCGGCATCATGGAGCTGGCGCAGAAGCTGCGGGACGCCAAGCTGCCGGACGGCGTGCCCTCCTCGCTCGACGTCGACCACGCCACACAAGGTCCGCCCTCCGCCTTCCCCAATGGCTGCCACGTCGCCGAGGTCGAGGTCGATCCCGACACCGGCGTCACGCAAATCGTGCGCTACACCGCGGTCAATGATTTCGGCACGGTGATCAATCCGATGATCGTCGCCGGACAGCTCCACGGCGGCGTCGCCCAGGGCATCGGCCAGGCGCTGATGGAGAAGATGAGCTACGACGCCAGCGGCCAGCCGATCACCGGCTCGCTGCAGGACTACGCACTGCCGCGCGCCGAAGACATCCCGCTGATGACGGTCGCCGATCATCCGGTGCCGACGCCGGCCAACCCGCTCGGCACCAAGGGCTGCGGCGAAGCCGGCTGCGCCGGCTCGCTCGGCAGCGTCGTCAACGCCGTGCTCGACGCCCTCAAGGACGTCGGCGTCAAGTCCCTCGACATGCCGCTGACCTCGGAAAAAGTCTGGCGCGCGATCCGGGAGGCGAAGCAGAGCGCAGCGGCGTGAGACGGGGCGCTGCCCTAGACGGCGCTGTCCTTAAAGGGGGCCTCGCTCCAATCACCGCCGTCATCGCCCGGCTTGACCGGGCGACCCAGTATTCCAGAGAATCGCGTTGTTGAACCGCAGCGCGTGTAGCACCCGCACTGCTTCCCCCATCCACGCCCTGGAATACTGGGTCCCCCGCATGCGCGGGGGATGACGCTCGGCTTTGTGGCACTGCCGCCTCCCCATTTGCTGCGTCATGCGCGGGCTTGCCCCGCCTGCGCGGCCGTAACCGCTTCGGCGCGGCGAAGGCCGCGCATCCATCGCGCGCGTGAGCGCGCCAGCGCGACACCTTTCGAAGAGGATGGATCGCCGGGTCGAGCCCGGCGATGACGTTTGTTGGTTGCGGGGGTCGTGGACTCACGACACCCGCAGATGCGCTCAATCCGTCTTCACCAGCGGACAGCCGCCGTCCTTGAGCGGGCGGAAGGCCTGGTCGCCGGGGACTTCGGCCAGCACCTTGTAGTAGTCCCACGGCGCCTTCGACTCCTCGGGCTTCTTGACCTCGAACAGAAACATCGAGTGCACCATGCGGCCGTCCTCGCGCAGGAAGCCGTTGTCGGTGAAGGCGTCGCGCACCGGCAGTTCGCGCATCTTGGCCAGCACCGTCTTGGTCTCCTTGCTGTTGGCCGCCTTGACGGCCTTGAGATAATGCAGGGTCGCGCTGTAGGTCGCGGCCTGGTTCATCGTCGGCATCCGCTTCATGCGCTCGAAATACTTCTTGCCGAATGCGCGGGTGCGGTCGTTGAGGTCCCAGTAATAGGCTTCGGTGATGATCAGGCCGTTCGCCATCTTCAGCCCGAGGCTGTGGATGTCCGAGATGAACATCACGATGCCGGCGAGCTTCTGGCCGCCGGACACGATGCCGAATTCGGCCGCCTGCTTGATGGTGTTGATGGTGTCGCCGCCGCCATTCGCCATGCCGATGATCTTGGCCTTGGACGACTGCGCCTGCAGCAGGAACGACGAGAAATCGGCATTGTTGAGCGGGTGACGCGCGCTGCCGACGATCTTGCCGCCGTTCGCCTTCACCACCTCGCCGGTATCGCGCTCGATCGAATGGCCGAACAGATAGTCGGCGGTGATGAAGAACCAGGTGTCGCCGCCGTTCTTGACGATCGCCGAGCCGACGGTGTGGGCGTTGGAGTAGGTGTCGTAGGTCCAGTGCGCCGTGTAGGGCGAACACGACTTGCCGGTGATGTCCGACGACGCCGCGTCGGTGACGATCATGATCTTTTCGAACTTCTTCGACATCTCCATCGCGGCGAGCGCGGTGGCCGAGGTCGGCAGGTCGACGATCATGTCGACGCCTTCGTTCTCGTACCATTTGCGCGCCAGCGACGCGGCGATGTCGGGCTTGTTCTGAACGTCCGCCGAGATGAATTCGATCGGCTGGCCGAACATCGTGCCGCCCATCTCCTCGATCGCCATCTTGGCGGCCTCGACGTTGCCCTGTCCGCCGATGTCGGCATACACCGACTGGAAGTCGCCGAGCAGGCCGATCTTCAGCGGGCCCTGTTGCTGCGCGAAGGCGGACGCGCCGAGCAGCAGCGGCGCAGCCAGCGTCACCGCTGCCGCCGCACGTTGAATGAAGTGCATGTTTCCTCCGGAGTCTTTTTTGATTTGTTGTGTCGGCCTTGTCGCCGGCCTCGCGTACGTGCTGGTGTGCCCCCTTCCCCTGATGCCGCGTTGGCGTGATGCTCATTCTCGCCGGTCCCGCACGAACCGCGCGCGGGGCAGAACGTCGCAGCCTGCGAGCTGATTCTCCGCGTCGCGGACCAACCGCGGACTACGCGGCGGCCTGCTGCCGCGGCGCAAAAATCGCGACGTGATGGCAGTGCGCGACCGGAGTGGTGCCGTTCGCCACGATCAGCGCGTCGAATTCGGCGAAGCGGTGGCCCTTCTTGTCGTAGTTGGCCGTCACCCGCGCACGCGCCGTCAGCACGTCGTCGCCGCGCGCCGCCGCGAGCAGCTGCATCTTTGAGCCGACATGAATCCACGGCCCGAGCACGACATTGTCGACCAGCACGCGGTTCATGATCCGCTGGAGCGTGCCGGGATGGACCAGATCGCCCGACCGATAGATCGGTTCGGTCTCGCGGATCTCGTCCAGGTACTCGCGCAGCTTGGCGCCGCCCCAGCTCACCGGCGCGGTGCCGAACCAGTGCCCTTCCGGAAACGAGCCCGCACCGACCGGCGGCCGGGTCGCGACCACGGGCGTGTCTGGATATGCGGCGACATCGACCACCGGTGCCTGCGCCGGCAACGAGGCGCTGCCCGTCGCACACAGCTCGCCGCGGCTTTCGACGCTGAGCGCGACGCCGTTCCCCTGCGCCTCACCTGTGACGGTGGCGATCTCGCCGTCATAGACCGGCTTGACGAACCGCGCCTCGATCAGCCCGCGCTCCAGGAAGTCGCGGCCCCAGCGCGCGACCGGCAGGTGCATCATATAGGCCATCACCTCGACGCCCGGGACCAGTCCGCCGGAAAAGCCGAACCGCCGCGCCACGGTGTCGTCGTGCATCTTGTTTTCGGATTTGGTGGCGGTGTTGAAGGCGCGGACGCGCCAGGGCTCGAACGGAGCGGCCATGGATTCTCCCGGTTTGTTCGATCTTGTTGGCGATCGTGTCCGGCGATGCTACGCCAGCCCCGCCGCGGGCGTAAAGCGCCCTCGCCAGCCCATGCATCGAGAGCGAATGACCGAATCCGCGCCCACCCGCATCTATGTCGACGCCGACGCCTGCCCGGTGAAGGACGAGATCTACAAGGTCGCGGAGCGCCACGGCCTGCCGGTGAGCGTGGTCGCGGGCAGCTTCATCCGCGTGCCGGCCCATCCGCTGATCGAGCGGATCGCGGCGGGTTCCGGCATGGACGCCGCCGACGACTGGATTGCCGAGCGCGTCCAGCCGGGCGATATCGTGGTCACCGCGGATGTCCCGCTGGCGAGCCGCTGCGTCAAGGCCGGCGCCGAGGTGCTGGCGCCGAACGGCAAGCCGTTCTCCGAGGCGTCGATCGGCATGACGCTGGCGGTGCGCAATCTGATGACCGATCTGCGCTCGTCGGGCGAGATCACCGGCGGCCCGCGCGGCTTCACCCCGCGCGACCGCTCGGCGTTTCTGTCCGCGCTCGACACCACGATCCGCCGGATCGCCCGCCGCCGCCCCTCGCCGCCGGCGCAACCTCAGACGTAATGGACCACGAATGGCCCCGCCGCTGATCCAACTCAAAGACATCGCGCTGACCTTCGGCGGCGCGCCGCTGTTCGACGGCGTCGAACTCAGCGTCTCGGCCGGCGACCGGCTGTGCCTGATCGGCCGCAACGGCTCCGGCAAATCGACGCTGCTGAAGATCGTCGCCGGCCTGATCGAATCCGACCGCGGCAGCCGCTTCGTGCAGCCCGGCGCCACCATCCGCTATCTGCCGCAGGAGCCGGACTTCGACGGCTTCAAGACGACGCTGGCCTATGTCGAAGCCGGCCTCGCGCCCGGCGACGAGCACTATCAGGCCGCTTATTTGCTGGAGCAGCTCGGCCTGCACGGCGACGAGGCCCCGTCGAATCTGTCCGGCGGCGAAGCGCGCCGCGCCGCGCTGGCGCGCATGCTGGCGCCCGATCCGGATATCCTGCTGATCGACGAGCCGACCAACCATCTCGACCTCACTACGATCGAATGGCTGGAAAGCGATCTGGCGCAGCGCAAGAGCGCGATCGTGATGATCAGCCACGACCGCCGCTTCCTCGCCAACCTGTCGCGCGCCACCGCCTGGCTCGACCGCGGCGTGATCCGCCAGATCGACCGCGGCTTCTCGCAATTCGAGTCCTGGCGCGACGATATCCTGGCCGAAGAAGAGCGCGATCAGCACAAGCTCGACCGCAAGATCGTGATGGAAGAGCACTGGCTGCGCTACGGCGTCTCCGGCCGCCGCAAGCGCAACGTCAAGCGCCTCGCCGGGCTACATGAACTACGCGCGCAGCGCCGCGACTATCGCGGACCGACCGGCAGCGCCAACCTCGCCGCCGCCGAGGCCGACAAGTCCGGCAAGCTGGTGATCGAGGCCAAGGGCATCAACAAGGCCTGGGGCGAGCGCACCATCGTCGACAACTTCTCGATCCGCATCAATCGCGGCGATCGCATCGGCATCGTCGGCCCGAACGGCGCCGGGAAGACCACGCTGATCAGCCTGCTGACCGGCGCCGAGCCGCCCGACAGCGGCAGCATCCGGCTCGGCACCAATCTGGAAGTCGCCACGCTCGATCAGCACCGCGACAGCCTCGACGCCAAGACCTCGCTGGCCGAGGCGCTGACCGGCGGCCGCGGCGATCAGGTGATGGTCGGCGGCAAGCCGCGCCACGTCATCGGCTATATGAAGGACTTTTTGTTCAAGCAGGAGCAGGCCCGCACGCCGCTCGAAGCGCTGTCCGGCGGCGAGCGCGGCCGGCTGATGCTGGCGCGCGCGCTGGCGAAGCCGTCCAACCTGCTGGTGCTCGACGAACCGACCAACGATCTCGACCTCGAGACGCTGGACGTGCTCGAGGAGATGCTCGGCGACTACGAAGGCACGGTCATCCTGATCAGCCACGACCGCGACTTCCTCGACCGCGTCGTCACCTCGGTGATCGCGCCCGAGGGCGATGGCAAGTGGATCGAATATGCCGGCGGCTATTCCGACATGCTGGCGCAGCGCGGCGCCGATCTCAGCCGCGCTCCGGTCGCGAAGGCCGCGAGCGAGGCCAGCACCGCGAAGCCGGTCGCAGCACCGGCATCCGCGCCGAAACGCAAGATGAGCTTCAACGACAAGCACGCGCTGGAAACGCTGCCCAAGACCATCGCCAAGCTCGAAGCCGAGATCGCCAAGCTACAGGCCGAACTCGACGACCCGCAACTGTACGCCCGCGACCGCGCGAAATTCGACAAGCTCTCCGCCGCGATGGCCAAGGCGCACGACGACCACCAGGCCGCCGAGCACCGCTGGCTCGAACTCGAAATGCTGCGCGAAGAGATCGAAAGCGCGTGAGACGCAGACGCGTCACACGCACCGCCCTCATCCTGAGGAGCACCGCGTAGCCCGGAGGGCGCAGCGGTGCGTCTCGAAGGATGTGCCACACAACTCATGGTTCGAGACGCGCAGCTTCGCTGCGCTCCTCACCATGAGGGCGTACCCAATGTCCTGTGCTTCAACAACCGGAGCCCACCGATGACCACACCCCTCGCCGCCAAGATTGCCCGTGAGGTCGGCACGCCCGCGCTGGTAATCGACATGGACCGGGTCGAGCATAACATCGCGCGAGTGCAGGTGATGTGCGACGCGGTCGGCGTCGCCAACCGGCCGCATATCAAGACGCATAAGTCACCACTGCTGGCGCAGATGCAGATCGCTGCCGGCGCCAAGGGCATCACCTGCCAGAAGCTCGGCGAGGCCGAAGTGATGGCGGAGGCCGGCATCGACGACATTCTGATCAGCTACAACCTTCTCGGCGACGAGAAGATGGCGCGGCTCGGCGCGCTGCACGAGCGCGTCGACATGACCGTCGCCGCCGACAATGAGGTGGTAATCGCCGGCCTGCCCGCCGCCGCCGCGCGCGCCGGTCGCCCGCTCGGCGTCGTGGTCGAATGCGACACCGGCCGCCAGCGCGCCGGCGTCGAGACGCCCGGCGAAGCGATCGCGCTGGCCCGCGCCATCGCTGCATCGGATGGGCTCGTCTTCAAGGGCTTCATGCTGTACCCGACCGAGGACGGCTGGCCGCGCGCGCAGCGCTTCTTCGACGAGGCGCTGGCCGGCATCCGCGCCCACGGCCTCGACGCCGCGATGGTGTCGACCGGCGGCTCGCCCAACCTGAAGAACCTCGGCCGACTGAAGGGGGCCACCGAGCATCGCCCCGGCACCTACATCTACAACGACCGCATGCAGGTCGCCGCCGGCGTCGCCGGTTGGGACGATTGCGCGCTGACCGTGTATTCCACCGTGGTCAGCCGCGCCGGCCCGGAGCGCGGCATCCTCGACGCCGGCTCCAAGACCCTGACCTCCGATCCCGGCGGCGGCCTCGACGGCTTCGGCCTGATCCTCGACCACCCGGAAGCCCGCATCGCCAAATTCGCCGAGGAACACGGCTTCCTCGACCTCTCCCGCAGCAACTCACGCCCGAACGTCGGCGACGTTGTGCGGATCGTGCCGAACCACGTCTGCGTGGTCGTCAACATGGTGGACGAAGTGGTGATGGTGCGCGGCGAGGAGATCTTGGGCGTGCTGCCGGTGGCGGCGCGGGGAAAGCTGAAGTAATCGCAAATTACTCCGCGCGCGCTGCTGGTCCCGACCGCGGCTACGCTGTTGCCCCCGCCCTAACGTTTCGTCATTCCGGGGCGCTCGCGTAGCGAGCGAACCCGGAATCCATACCCCCTGGACCCGCGGTAGACAAAGACGGCGCAACGCCCGTGCTATCTCGCAAGCGCAGGGGTTATGGATTCCGGGTTCACGCTCCGCGCGCCGCGGAATGACGAAAGGGGATGTGTTAGCGTTGCCCTCGCGCGCCCTCGTCCGTCATTGCGAGCGAAGCGAAGCAATCCAGCAGCGCCAAGCATGGCGTCCTGGATTGCTTCGCTTCGCTCCTCGCAATGACGAAATTTATCGCCCCAGATACTTCGCCGCGCCGCGCCCGGCCGCAACGCCGGTCGCGAAGCACGCCGTCAGCAGATAGCCCCCGGTCGGCGCTTCCCAGTCGAGCATCTCGCCGGCGGCGAACACGCCGGGCAACTTCCGCAGCATGTAATCATCGTCGATCTCGCCCAGCGCGATGCCGCCGGCGCTGGCGATCGCGCGGGCGATCGACGCAACGCCGGTGAGGCGCAGCGGCACGGCGTTGATCAGCGCGGCGAGGTCGGCCGGCGACAGCGACGCCAACGCGCGGCCGGCCGCGTGCGTCGTTTCCTGCAGCAGGCCGATTGCGGCCGGCGTCAGCCCCGCCGTTTTGCGCAGCCAGGTCGACAGCGACTGCTTGCCCTTCGGCTTGGCGAGCCGCAGCGCGAGTTCATCACCACTGAGATCGGGCCGCAGCGCAACCATCAGCCGCGCCTCGCCGGTCGCCAGGATAGCATCGCGCAGCGGCGCGGACAGCGCGTAGATCGCGCCGCCCTCGATGCCATCCCGTGTGATCACCGCCTCGCCGCGCACGACGCCGCCGCCGCCGCCGAAGGCAAGCGCCACGTTCTTCAAAGGCGCGCCCTGATACTTGTCCGCGAACAGCGCCGACCACGCGGTGGTGAAGCCGCAATTCGCCGGCCGCAGCGGTGCGATCGCGATCCCCTTGGCGGCGAGCAGCGGGACCCAGCCGCCGTCCGAGCCGAGCCGCGGCCAGCTGGCGCCGCCGAGCGCCAGCACCGTCGCGCGCGCCGCGATGTTGGCGACACCGGTCGCGGTGTCGAAACGCAGACGGCGTTGATCGTCCCAGCCGGCCCAGCGATGCCGCAGCCGCAGCTGCACACCCTGCTGGTCGAGCCGGCGGAGCCAGGCGCGTAGCAACGGCGAGGCTTTCATCGCCACCGGGAAAACGCGGCCGCTCGACCCCACGAAGGTCGGCTGGCCCAGTTGCTCGGCCCAGGCACGCAGCGCATCGGGCGGAAACGCTTCGATCGCCGGAGCGAGCCGCGTCTGCGCGGCGCCATAGCGCGCGAGAAAATCCGGCAGCGCTTCGCTGTGCGTCAGATTGAGTCCGCCGCGCCCCGCCAGCAGAAACTTCCGCGCCGGCGCGCCCATGCCGTCGAACACGACGACGCGCGCGCCCGCCTGCGCGAGTTGCTCGGCCGCGATCAGCCCGGCCGGCCCCGCGCCGATCACGGCAGCGTCGATGTCGAGGATGTCAGCCACGGCGGCTATGTCCGATGGAAATCATCGGGCCGTTATACACGAACCTGGAACGGCGCAGAGACTCCGGGTTCTCGTCCGCGCCCCGGAGCGGGTCGTGGAGAGGATCCCGCCCTCTCCTCCGTCATTCCGGGGCGCGAGCGTAGCTCGCGAACCCGGAATCCACACGCCCTGGAGTCGCGCTAAAGGCACGACGCCTCAACGACCGTGCTCCACACCCCGCGCGGGGGTTATGGATTCCGGGGCGCGCCTCGCGGCTCGCCCCGGATGATGTCCAGAGTCACATCTTGATGCCGAGCCGCGCAGCCGCCTGGGCGACGTATTTCTGGGTCTGCTGGAAGGCGCCTTCCAGCGCCTGGGCCTTGGAGTCGTCGATGATCTCCGCGAAGTGCGCGGCGATTCCGTCGGGGGTCCATTCGGACTCCGGCAGGTTGATGCCTTCGGTCTCGATGATCTTGATCTGCGCGAACGAGCCGGCGCCGGCGCCGAGCGTGGTGCGGGTGGGCGCGTTTTCGCTGAGCAAGAACAGTACTGCCGGCGTGATCGCCTCGGGCTTCATCAGCTGCAGCGCCTGCGGCGGCAGCAGCTCTTCGGTCATACGGGTCGCGGCGGTCGGCGACACGGTGTTGACGCGGATGTCGGTCTTGCGGCCTTCCTGCGCCAGCACGTTCATCAGGCCGACGATGCCGGCTTTGGCCGCGCCGTAATTGGCCTGGCCGAAATTGCCGAACATGCCCGACGACGAGGTCGTCAGCACGATGCGGCCGTAGTTGCGCTCCTTCATGCCGTCCCACACCGCCTTGCAGCAGTAGAACGTGCCGGCCAGATGCACGTCGATCACCTTCTGGAAATCGCTCAGCTCCATCTTGCCGAACGACTTGTCGCGCAGAATGCCGGCATTGGCGACCAGCAGATCGACGCTGCCCCATTCCTCGGTCGCCTTGGCGACCATCGCCTGGACCTGCTCGTAGTTGGAGACGTCGGCGCCGTCGGCCATCGCGGTGCCGCCGGCCTTCCTGATTTCCTCGACCACGGTCTCGGCCGCGGTCATCGAGCCGCCGGTGCCGTCCCGCGCGCCGCCGAAATCGTTGACGACGACCTTGGCGCCGAGCGCCGCGAGGCCGAGCGCATGCGCGCGTCCCAGACCATTGCCTGCGCCGGTGACGATGGCGACGCGTCCGTCGAACCTGATAGCCATGTGTTTGCTTCCCCGGATTATTGTTCGAAGTAGATCAGGCCGAGCCAGTCGGCGACCAGCGCGGAGCGCTTCTCGCCCTCGATCTCGACATTGACGCTGGTGCGCGACAGCAGCTCTCCCGGCTTGCGCCAGGTCGCTTCGGCCAGCATGAAACGGCCGCGCACGCGCATGCCGGCTTTCACCGGCGAGATGAAGCGCAGCCGGTCGAATCCGTAATTGACGCCCATGGTGACGCCCTTGATCTTCGGCATCGCCTCGTAGCTGAACACGCTCAGCATCGACAGCGTCAGGAAGCCGTGGGCGATCGTCGAGCCGAACGGCGTCTCGCGTGCGGCACGCTCCGGATCGACATGGATGAATTGCCAGTCCTCGGTGCAGTCGGCGAAAGTGTCGATCCGCTTCTGATCGAGCACGTGCCATTCCGACACGCCGATCTCGCTGCCGACCATCTTGAGATACGCGTCGCGTTCGACTTCAGCGCCCATTCGATCCTCGTTGTTTTGCGGCGCACATTCCACATTTGACGAACCCGCGCCAAGCGAAATCTTCGCCGGCGCGGGCTGAGCAGTTCCGCGTTACGGGATCAAAGCGACCCGGCCGATCGCCTTGCGGTCGATCAGCAGCCGCATGCCGCGGGCCCATTCGACGAGCGGCACGCGATGCGAGATATTCGGGCGCAGCACGCCCTTTTCGGCGAGATCCAGCAGCGTGACGCTGCGCTGCTCGCCGAGCGCGGGATCGCGCCGCACCGCCTCGCCGGCGCGGACGCCGACCACGCTGGCGCCCTTCATCAGGATCAGATTGGTGCGTGCCAACCCGATGCCGCCGGTGAAGCCAATCACCAGCAGCCGCGCGCCCCAGTTGATACAACGGACGCTGTCTTCGAAGATCTCGCCGCCGACCGGATCGAACACCACGTCGGCGCCACGGCCGCCGGTGATGCGCTTCACCGCATCGCGGAACGGCTCGGCGCCGTACAGCACGCCGTGATCGGCGCCGCGCGCGCGGGCCACCTCGAGCTTCTCCTCGCTCGAGGCCGCCGCGATCACCGTGGCGCCGAGATACTTGCCGACCTCGACCGCGGCAAGGCCGACGCCGCCGCCGGCGCCATGCACCAGCAGCACCTCGCCCTTCTTCAGATGGCCGCGCTCGACCAAGCCGTGCCACGCGGTGCCGTGGCCGGCCAGATAAGTCGCGGCCTCGGCGTAGTCGAAGGTCGACGGCGCCGGCGTCAGCTGCGAGGCCGCCGTCACCACTTCTTCCGCGTAAGCGCCGAACCGCAGCTTGACGATGACGCGATCACCGAGCTTGACGCTGTTGACGCCCTCGCCGAGCTCGATCACGTCGCCGGCCGCTTCCATGCCGGGAATGAACGGCAGCTCCGGCTTGAGCTGATACTCGCCGGCGCACATCAGGATGTCGGGGAAGTTGATGCCCGCGGCGCGGATCGCGACCCGCGCCTCGCCCGGCTTCAAGGCCTTGCGCTCGACCTCTTCCAGCCGCAGCGTCTCGGGGGGGCCGAGTTCGCGGCACATCACAACCTTCGGCATCAGGCGGCACCCGCTTTGCTGCGGATCAGCGCCTCGCGGATGAGCGGCAGGCGATCATTGCCAAAATACATGTCGGTCTTGTCCACGAAGATCGTCGGCGAGCCGAAGCCGCCGCGCGCGATCACTTCGTCGGTGTTGTCCTTGAGCTGATCCTTGATGGCCGGCTCGGCGATGCCGGCAAAGAACGCCTGCGGATCGAGGCCACACCTGGCGCAGATCGCCGTCAGTACCTCGTCCTTGGAGATGTCCTGATCGTCGCCCCAATAGGCTTCGAACACCGCGGTGGCGAACGGCACCATCGCGTCCGGCTTGTCGCGCAGCAGCCACAGGCAGCCGCGCATCGCCTTGACGCTGTTCACCGGAAACACGCTCGGCGGCATCTTGATCGCCAGATTGGACGAGCGCGCCCAATCCGCCAGATCCTTCTTCATGTAGCGCGCCTTCAGCGGCACCGGCGTCTTGCGCGATTCGTACACGCTCGGATTGACCGAGTTGAAGATGCCCCCGACCAGGATCGGCCGCCAGGTGATCTCCACCCCCATCTCCTTCGCCAATGGTTGGATGTTGTGAAAGGCGAGATAGGTCCAGGGACTGGAGCAATCGAAGAACACTTCGAGCATCGGCGTTTCCTTTTCTTGGTTGTTGTTGTTGGTCGTGTCTGTCTGTTGTTGTTAGTTGCTGTTGTTGGCGAACTCATCCCGCGTAAAGCGATCAAACTCTCGTTCGTCATTCCGGGGCGCGCGCAGCGCGAACCCGGAATGACGAACGCAAATGTCTCGCTTCGCCCTCACTGCTGCTGCACGCCCTGCGCATCGGCGGCGGCGCCCGCTTCCGCATGCGCCGGCTTGTCGACGCCGAACAGCAGTTTGCGCGCTTGCTCGTCCATCGGCTTGCGGTCTTCCTTGCCGAGCGCGAGGCCGGCCTGCAGCTTGGGGCGCTCGCGCAGCAGCGCGTACCAGCGCTTCACGTTGGGAAATTCGTCGAGCGAAATGCCCTGCGCCTTGTGGGTCATGATCCAGGGGAAGCACGCCATGTCGGCGATCGAATAGTCGCCGGCGATGGCGTCGCGGCCGGCGAGCTGCGCGTCGAGCACGCCGTACAGCCGCTTCGCCTCGCGGGTGTAGCGATCGATCGCGTACGGGATCTTCTCCGGCGCGTAGAGCAGGAAGTGGCCGTTCTGGCCGAGCATCGGCCCGAGCCCGGCCATCTGCCACATCACCCACTGCATCACCTCGAACCGCGGCCGGGTCGCGGCCGGCATGAACTTGCCGGTCTTCTCCGCCAGATAGATCAGGATCGCGCCGCTCTCGAAGATGCCGAGCGGTCCGCCGCCGTCCGCCGGCGCGTGATCGACGATTGCCGGCATCCGGCCGTTCGGGTTGAGCTTGAGAAACTCCGGCTTGTGCTGGTCGCCGCGGCCGAGCTGCATCGGCACCACCTTGTACGGCAGGCCGCATTCCTCCAGCATGATCGAGATCTTCCAGCCGTTCGGGGTCGGCGCGTAAAACAGCTCGATCATGCGGGCTCCTCGGGTCCTCTTGACGGGTTTGCGCCGATCCTAGCCCGGCTGTGGCGGGCTTGTCACCTCGGTCGCGCGCGGCTGTACGGCGAGGCGCGGACATGGCAGACAGAGCGCCCCTCAAGCCCGGAGTGACCGATGCTGTTTCCAACCACGATCGCCGGCTCGTTGCCGAAGCCCGAATGGCTCGCCGAGCCCAACAAGCTGTGGGCGCCGTGGAAATCCAGCGGCGAGGAACTCGCCCGCGCCAAGCGCGACGCGACGATTCTCGCGCTGAAGCTGCAGGAAGATTACGGCGTCGACATCGTCACCGAAGGCGAGCAGGCGCGGCAGCATTTCGTCCACGGCTTCCTCGAGGCGGTCGAAGGCATCGACTTCGCCCACAAGGTCGAGATGGGCATCCGCAACGATCGCTACAAAGCAATGGTGCCGCAGGTGGTCGCGCCGCTGCGGCTGAAGGGCCGGGTGCACGGCTTCGAGGGCCAGATCGCGCGGGCGCATACCACTCACAAGATCAAGTTCACCCTGCCCGGCCCGATGACCATCATCGACACGATCGCGGACCGTTACTACGGCGACCGCGTCAAGATGGCGTTCGCCTTCGCCGAGCTCTTGAACGAGGAAGCCAAGGCGCTCGAAGCCGACGGCATCGACATGATCCAGTTCGACGAGCCGGCGTTCAACGTCTACATGAGCGAGGCCGCCGACTGGGGCGTCAAGGCGCTGGAGTGCGCCGCGCAGGGCCTCAATTGCGCCACCGCCGTGCACATCTGCTACGGCTACGGCATCAAGGCCAACACCGACTGGAAAGAGACACTCGGCGATCAGTGGCGGCAATACGAGGACATCTTCCCGGCGATCGACGCCAGTTCGATCCAGCAGGTCGCGGTCGAGTGCCGCAACTCGAAGGTGCCGCTGGAACTGCTGTCGCTGCTGAAGGGCAAGATCGTCCAGGCCGGCGTCATCGACGTCGCCAGCGACGAGGTCGAAACCGCCGAGGACGTCTGCGCCACCATCGAGGCGGTGATGAAGTACGTGCCGAAGAGCAACATCGTCGCGACGACGAATTGCGGCATGGCCCCGATGCGCCGCGATATTGCCGAAGCCAAGCTGGCCGCGCTCGGCGCCGGCGCGGAGCTGGCGCGGGAGCGGTTCAAGTAAGCGGGGCAGCGCTGGCGCGGCGGCGGTTTAAGTAAAAAGTCAACAAGGCCGGCGTCCCTCGGTCGCCGGCCTCTCTTTCGTCACCAACCTCTCCCCGTCATTCCGGGGCGCGCGCAGCGCGAACCCGGAATCCATACTCCCTGGACGATGGTGTTAGTGCGTGACGCCGCGCCGCTGTGCTTCTTTACGAGCACAGGGGTTATGGATTCCGGGCTCGCGCTGCGCGCGCCCCGGAATGACGGGGTTAGGTGGTGCCCGCGGTCTGATGCAGCACGGGTTGATAGCCGGCGCTGAGCGCTCGCAGCGTCGAGGGCGGTGTGAGCAGGCGTAGCGTCGTCGATGCTCGCTCGATGTCCCTGCTGTCGACCGGCTGATAACCATCGAATGACCAACGCAGTCGGCGGCCGCCCGTGATCAAGTAACATGTCGCGTGATGCCATGCCACACCTTGCGTGACCGCCGTTGAAGGTGCGCCGTCGTTGCCCGCCGCCACCATCGCGCTATCCGGCAACGCGCTCACCTCACACGGCAGCGGATGCAGCCGCTTGGCTTTGCCGTCGAGCCGCTCGCGATGCAGCACTGCATCGATCGCTTTCGCGCTCACGCGTGCGAAACCGTTGCCCCTCGCCCACGCCGCGGCGAAGCGGGTCGCGTCGTCGCGGCGGCAGTAGTAGCAGGGCCGATGCCCGGCCGCGAGCGCGGTGGCTTCGTCGAGGAAGAACAGCTCGGTCCAGCTCCGCGCCGCCATCACGGCGCGGCGGCGGCCGCGGAAGTCGCAGACGCAGGTGATCCACGCCGGATTCGACCAGCGCCGGTTCAGCAGCGTCTTCGTCGCTGGATCATGAATGATGCCGCGATTGCCGGTGAACATCCCACGCGCCGCTACCGCGACGATGGCACCGAACGGCGTGACGCGGTTCTGCAGTGGCATGATCACTTCCCAGCGTCCTTGCCCCGCTACGCCGCCCCGTCTTTCAGCGGCGGTTGGAAGGTCAATCCGGTGTCCCACGGGAAGAAGATCCAGGTGTCCTGCGAGACTTCGGTGATGAAGGTGTCGACCAGCGGCTTGCCCTTGGGCTTGGCGTAGACCGTGGCGAAATGGGCGTCGGGCAGCAGGTCGCGCACCATGCGGCCGGTCTTGCCGGTGTCGACCAGGTCGTCGACGATCAACAGCCCCTTGCCGGTGCCGCCGCCGAGCGCGGCGGTCTGCTCGGAGACGCCCTTCAGCACCTGCAGCTCGCCCTGCTTGTCGTGGGCGTAGCTGGCGACGCAGATGGTGTCGATCACCCGCAGGCCGAGCTCGCGGGCCACGATGGCAGCCGGCACCAGGCCGCCGCGCGTGATGGCGATCACCGCGTGAAACGGCCCGACCTCGTTCAGCCGCCAGGTCAGCGCGCGGCAGTCGCGGTGGAATTGGTCCCACGAGACCGGAAACGGCCGCTGCCCTGCTACGCCGGCTTCTGTCCCGCCGCCCATGTGTCTGCTCCTATCCTGCGAATCACCGCGGTCGCGATGCCGGTGGCGACCACCCGCTCGTCCTGCAGCAGTTCGCCGCTGAGCTGGCAGACTTCCCGGCCCCGCAATAGCACGCGGCCAATGCCTTTCAACGACCCGACCTTGGCCGGACGGTGGAATTGCACGGCAAGATTGACGGTCGGGGCGAATTCCCCGGCATCGAGGGTGGCGACCAGCGCGGGACCCATGGTGTCGTCCAGCATCGCGGCCAGGAAGCCGCCCTGGACATGGCCGGCGAGATTGAGAAACGCCGGCGTCGCCTCGAAGGTGACTTCGATGCAGCCGGCGGGATCCACCCGCCCGAACGTCATGCCGAGCGTCCTGGCGCAAGGCGGCGGCGGCATCCGGCCGTCCGCAATCTTCCAGAACACCGAGTCCCTGTCCATCGCCCCCTCCCGGGTTGCGCTGGCGGCTTAGTTGTTCTTGTTGTTGTGCAGCTCCGCCAGCATCTGTTTCACCGCAGTCATCGCCTGCTGGAGCTTGTCCGGATCGCGGGACCGCACCACCAGATTCGTATTCGGTTTGCGCTCCTCATCGAGGAACGGATAGCTGCCGATCATCGTGTCCGGATGCGCCGCCGCGATCGCCCGCAGCGGCCCGCCGATATCGCCCTCGCGGGCGTCGGCCTTGACCGATTCCGACAGCATCTTCACTCCGGACTTCAATTTCGGCGCGACAATGTCCATCATCGCCTGCATGATCGACGGCACGCCCGCCATCACGATGACATTGCCGATCTTGAAGCCCGGCGCGATGATCGTCGCGCTCTGGATCAGTTCGGCGCCCTCGGGGATGCGCGCCATCCGCAGTCGCGCCTCGTTGAGTTCGGCTTCCGAAAAGCGCTCGCGGAACCGCGCCACCACGTCCGGATGATAACCAATCGCAACGCCGAAGGCCTTGGCGACGCAATCCGCGGTGATGTCATCATGGGTCGGGCCGATGCCGCCGGTGGTGAAGACGTAGGTGTAGCGGCTGCGCAGCGCATCGAGGGCCTCGATGATCGCGTCCTCGTCGTCGGCCACCACGCGCACCTCGCGCAGGTCGATAGCGATGTTTGTGAGGTATTCGGCGATGAACCCGATGTTCTTGTCCTTGGTGCGGCCGGACAGGATCTCGTCGCCGATCACCAGAATACCCGCCGTGACGATGTCACTCATGACGTCCCTTGTCCCTCCCGGCCTATGGTCGGCCGCCTGATCGCGCACGCTGACACTTGAATGGGCGGCGCGCCGCCCGTTTTTCGGGCAACATCCTGAACCGATCGCAGAAATCGGTCCACTCCCTGCATATCGTGCTGGCCCGGGCCTTGCTACCATCGTGTTCCGTGCTGCACTCTCGTGCAAACAGCTTTGGAATCAATTTGGCGATATGGCAGTTGCGTTCGACGAAATGAACGGCCCGGGTGGCGAGCCTCGCCGGGCCTATGAGGAATTATCCCGCTGGCTCGCCGAAACGCCGCCCGAGGCCCTCGCCCATCGGCGCGAAGAGGCCGAGATGCTGTTCCGGCGGATCGGCATCACCTTCGCGGTCTATGGCGACGCCGAGGCCCAGGAGCGACTGATCCCGTTCGACGTGATCCCGCGCATCCTGTCCGGCACCGAATGGGCGCGGATGGAACTCGGCCTGAAGCAGCGCGTCCGCGCGCTCAACATGTTCCTGCGCGACATCTATCACGGCCGCGACATCCTCCGCGCCGACATCATCCCGCACGATCTGATCTTCCAGAATCCCGTGTTCCGGCCGGAGATGAACGGCCAGGCGGTGCCGCACGACGTTTACGTCCACATCGCCGGCATCGATCTGGTCCGCGTCGACGACGAAGACTTCTATGTGCTGGAGGACAATGCGCGGACGCCGTCCGGCGTGTCCTACATGCTGGAAAACCGCGAAGTGATGATGCGGCTATTCCCGGACCTGTTCGCCCGGCATCGCATCGCGCCGGTCGAGCGCTATCCGGACGAGCTGCTGACCGCGCTACGCTCGGTCGCTCCGACGCATTCCTCGTCGGAACCGACCGTCGCGCTGATGACGCCGGGCGTCTACAACTCGGCGTATTACGAGCACTCGTTCCTCGCCGACAAGCTCGGCATCGAGCTGGTCGAAGGCCGCGATCTCGTCGTCAAGAACGACGAGGTGTTCATGCGCACCACCGAGGGACTGAAGCGGGTCGACGTGATCTACCGCCGCGTCGACGACGACTTCCTCGATCCGCTCACCTTCCGCCCGGATTCCGCACTCGGCGTCCCCGGACTGATGTCGGCCTACCGCGCCGGCAACGTCACGCTGGCCAATGCGGTCGGCACCGGCATCGCCGACGACAAGGCGGTGTACAGCTATATGCCGGAGATCGTGAAGTTCTATCTCGGCGAGGAGCCGATCCTGAAGAACGTCCCGACCTGGCGCTGCCGCGAGCCGGCCGACCTCGCCTACGTGCTCGATCACCTCGGCGAATTGGTCGTCAAGGAAGTGCACGGTTCCGGCGGCTACGGCATGCTGATCGGCCCGGCCGCCACCAAGGCGACGATCGAAGCGTTCCGCGACAAGCTCAAGCGCGAGCCGGAAGGCTTCATCGCCCAACCGACGCTGGCGCTCTCGACCTGCCCGACCTGCACCGAAGCCGGCCTCGCCCCGCGCCACGTCGATCTGCGCCCATTCGTGCTGACCGGCCGCGACCGCGTCACCATCGTCCCCGGCGGCCTCACCCGCGTGGCGCTGAAGGAGGGCTCGCTGGTGGTCAACTCCAGCCAGGGCGGCGGCACCAAGGACACGTGGATTCTGGATGAGTAGGTCGGATCAACCAAAACCCTCGTCATTCCGAGATGCGCCCTCTTGGGCGCAGGCCCGGAATCCATACTCCCGGCGGTGGTTATGGATTCCGGGCTCGCGCTTCGCGCGCCCCGGAATGACGCCTTCTTCTTATCCTGCTTCGTCGACTACATGCTCCAGAAGACATCGCCATGCTGTCCCGCACCGCTGAAAATCTGTTCTGGCTCGCCCGTTACGTCGAACGCGCGGAGTATCTGGCGCGGACGATCGAGGCGACGCTGCGTGTCACCGCCCTGCCCAACACCTATTCGGGCCAGGGAAACGAGTGGGACTCCGCGCTGCTCACCGCCGGGGTCGCGGCCAGCTTCTACAATCACTATGACGAGGCCAACGAAGCCAACGTCGTCGAATATCTGGCATTCGCTTCGACCAACTCCTCGTCGATCCGCAATTGCATCGAGGCGGCGCGGCTGAACGCGCGCTCCGTGCGCACCGCGCTGACCGGCGAGATGTGGGCGACGATCAACAGCACCTGGATCGAACTGCAGGAGACCTGGAGCAAGGGCGCCAAGACCCGCGAACAGCTCGACGGCTTCCTGCGCTTTGTGCAGGAGGCCTCGCTGCGGTTCGACGGCTCGGCCTATCGCACCATGCTGCGCAACGACGCCTACTGGTTCTCGCGACTCGGCGTGCATCTCGAACGCGCCGACAACACCGCGCGTATCCTCGACGTCAAATATCATCTGCTGCTGCCCGAGGAGCAGCACGTCGGCGGTCCGCTCGATTACTATCAGTGGTCGTCGATCCTGCGCTCGGTGTCGGCGCAGACCGCCTATCATTGGGTGTATCGCCAGACGCTGAAGCCGTGGCTGATCGCCGATCTGCTGATCCTCAACGACAGCCTGCCGCGCTCGCTCGCCTCGTGCTATGGCGATCTCGTCCGCAATCTCGACCAGATCGGCGTCGCCTATGGTCGCCAGGGTCCGGCCCAGCGCCACGCCCGCGGCATCCGCAACCGGCTCGAGCATTCCGACATGGAAGACATCTTCCAGCGCGGTGTGCACGAATTCATCCAGGAGTTCCTGGCCGACAACAGCCGCCTCGGCGAGATCATCGCCAAGCAATATCTGATCTGAGCGCGATTTCCGGCCCGTTTTCGGCGGGCCGGCACGCGGACAAACGAAAAATCCGGGCACCCCGGCGATTCCAGCAAAGCCCCTGCCCCCGTAGCTGATATAGTCCGCGCGCTTTGCGCCGCGACGATCCGGAATGCCGACCCATGCGCCTGCGAATTTCCCACACCACGACCTATCGCTACGAGCCCGCCGCGTCGGGCGTGATCCAGGTGCTGCGGATGACGCCCGGCAGCCATGACGGCCAATACGTCGCCGACTGGCAGATCGACGTCTCGTCCGACGCCAAGCTCGACATGCATTACGACGCCTTCGGCAACATCACCCATGTGCTGACGATCGGCGCGACCGAGGATCTCACCATCACGGCCGAGGGGCTGATCGACACCACCGACACCGGCGGGGTGATGCGCGGCACCGACGAGCGGTTTCCGCCACAGCTGTTTCTGCGCTCGACCGATCTGACCGAGCCCAGCACGGCGATCGCCGCCTTCACTCGCGAGATCGGGGGCGGCGAAGGCGACGTCATCAGCTTCCTGCACGCGCTGATGATGCGGCTCAACGATCACATGACGTTCGACGACGATCCCACTCATTCGGGCACGACGGCGGCCGAAGCGTTCACGCTGCGCCGCGGCGTCTGTCAGGACTACGCGCACGTGTTCATTGCCTGCGCCCGCTCCGGCGGGGTGCCGGCGCGCTTCGTCTCCGGTCATTTCCTGCGGGCCGACGGCCAGGTGCATCAGCAGGCCGGCCATGCCTGGGCCGAAGCCTATGTGCCGGCGCTCGGATGGGTCGGGTTCGATCCAGCCAACGCCATCTGCTCGACCGACGCCCATGCCCGCATCGCGATCGGGCTCGACTATCTCGGCGCCGCGCCGGTGCGCGGCACGCGCTATGGCGGCGGCGTCGAGACGCTGACCGTCGCCGTTAAAGTCGATCAGGCCGGCGGCCGGCATTCACAATCGCAGTCCCAGTCGCAATAGCGTCATCCGACCAACATCGACGGGCGCTGCGACGACGCACCTTCGTGCACCTGCGCATAATTGCTGGGGCGCGCCGGTTTCCCCTCGGCAGTGAAATGCTCTACTCTCCCCGCGCCGGATCGCCGCGCCGCGACGCTGCCGGCTTCCCATGAGCACAAGCCTGTCGAGGATGAGATGACCTATTGCTGCGGAGTTTTGGTCCAGGACGGCCTGGTGATGGTGGCCGACACGCGGACCAATGCCGGGCTCGACAACATCTCGACCTTTCGCAAGCTGCACGTCTTCAACAAGCCGGGCGACCGCATCCTGGCGATCGCCAGCGCCGGCAATCTGTCGATCAGCCAGTCGGTGCTGTCCACGCTCAACGAAGGGCTCGAGAACCCCGAGACCGGCGAACGCGAGAAGCTGCTCGGCGCGCCGACGATGTTTCAGGCGGCGCAGCTGATCGGCCGCGCCATCCGCCACGTCAACGCCACCGAGGCACAGGCGCTCAAGGCCGAAGATATCAACTACGAGGTGTCGTTTCTGTTCGGCGGCCAGATCAAGGGCGAGCGGATGCGCCTGTTCATGATCTACCCCGCCGGCAACTTCATCGAATGCACCATCGACACGCCGTATCTGCAGATCGGCGAGCACAAATACGGCAAGCCGGTGCTCGACCGCGCGATTACTTACGACGTCGAGTTGTACGAGGCGCTGAAGACCAGCCTGATCTCGATGGACTCGACGATGCGCTCCAATCTCGGCGTCGGCCTGCCGATCGACGTGCTGGTGGTGCGCACCGACGTCTGCGACGCCGACCTCAACCACCGCATCGAGGCCGGCGAGCCGTATTTCCACGACCTCCGCTCGCGCTGGTCCGCAGCGCTGCGCGCCGCCCACAAGAACATCCCACGGCCGCCCTACAAGGATGCGAAGTAAACCCGCCGCGATGGCACGATCCCCGTTATTCCGGGGCGCGCGTAGCGCGAACCCGGAATCCATAGTCCCTGGACTCTCGTGGAGATGACACTCTTGACCGCGGTGCTCCCCCGCATCCGTCAGGGGATATGGACTCCGGGTCTGCGCCCTGCGGGCGCATCCCGGAATGACGAGCGCGGGGGCATGGGTCGGCCATGACGACCACCGCAGCTCTCTGGCGCGCGATGACCACCGCCGATCTTCCCGCCGTCAACGCCATCGCCGCCGCGGTCCATGTCGACTACCCGGAAGACGCCGCCGTGTTCGACGAACGGCTCGCGTTGCATCCGCAAGGCTGCCACGTGCTCGGCGAGACTGACAGTGGCGACACGGGGATCACCGGCTACATCATCAGTCACCCCTGGCGCCTCGGCGAGCCGCCGGCGCTGAACGCGCTGCTCGGCACCATCCCCTCGCCGGCTTCGACCTACTACGTCCACGACATCGCACTGCTGCCGCAGGCGCGCGGCAGCGGCGCGACGGCCGCCGTGCTGACGATCCTGCTGCGTCACGCCGCGGCGATCAGCGACAACGTCTCGCTGGTCGCAGTTGGCGGAACCGTGCCGTTCTGGCGCCGCCACGGGTTTGTTCCAAGACAGACCACGGCCCTCGCCCACAAGCTCGCAAGCTATGGCACCGACGCGAGCTACATGGTCCGCCCGCTGGTCGATGGCGCGATCGCCGCCCGCGGCTGAGCGGCGCAGCGCCTGATCGCAGCTGCCGCGCTGAAGAGTCGCAGAGCCGAGAACCTCATCGCGATTCCGAAGTTGTCAGAACGCTGCCATTGCGTCGCAACTCGACGCACTAGCAGTTAACTCTGTCTGCTGTTCCAGCCCTTCCGGAAATTCAAACGCCACTCCCTGAATGTTAAGTTGCCGACGGCGCGCTCCGCGCGCCCGGCTTGCATCGCTGACCGAAAGACGAAGGACGAGAAATGACGAGCAAGCCCGGCGCTCCAGGAGCGCACGGCGAACGCCTGGAGATCGTGCGGACGAGCGAACGCCTGCAGCAGATCGGCGACGCCTGGGAGACGCTGTGGGAGCACGCGGGTGCTCTGGTTTTTCAAAGCCATGGCTGGGTGGCGGCGTGGTGGCACGCCGTTCCGGATCCTGAGCGACGCGCGCTGGCCATCGTGCTCGCGTGGCGCGGCGACACGCTCGACGCGGCGCTGCCGCTCGCGACCTGCCGGCAGCACGGCGTTCGCGTGCTCGAATGGGCCGCAAAGGACTATTCGGATTATTGCGACGTCCTGCTGCGTCCCGGCGTCGATCCGGCTGTCGTCGCGCGGATGTGGGACTATGTGACGGCGGACGGCGGCTTCGACGCCGCCTATCTCGGCCATCTGCTGCCGACCGCAACCGCGGCTGCGCTCACCCACCGCGCGAGTGGTCTCACGCTGCATCCGCACCATCGGCAGGCCACGAGCCTGCGCGTCGTCGGCCCGTGGACGAGCGGCCAGGCCTGGTTCGACTCGCAATCCGGCAATGCGCGGCGGAACTATCGCCGTGCCCTGAAAAATCTCTCCGAAGGCGCAAGCGTCGAATTCCGTCGCCTCGGGCCCGACGAGCCGCTCGGCCCGGCGCTGAACCGCTGCGCCGAGCTGAAGCGCGCCTGGTGCGCGCGCAATGGTCTGGTGGCGCCGCTGTTCGACGAAGGCTCGCCGATGCTGCAGGCTCTGGCGCAAGTGCTCGCCGACAAGCAACTGCTCCACGTGTTCGTGCTCGAACGGGACGGCGTGATCGTCGCCATCACCATCAATTTCGTGCAGCACGACACGATGATGGCCTATGTGACGACCTACGACGCCACTTTCGAGCGCAGTTCGCCCGGCTACATCCTGCTGTTCGATTACATTCGGTGGGCAGTCGATCACGGCGCCACCAGCATCGATTTTCTCTGCGGCGACGAAGACTACAAGTATCGCTTCGCCAACCAGCAGGTGACGCTGGCCTCCTTCGTCGGCGGTCGCACCCTGCTGGGCAAGGCGGCGCTGCAATCCGACCGCGCCTGGCACGCCATTCAGACCTATCGCAGCCGGGCGCAGCAGAAGTCGTCCAGGACCGCGCCCCCCTCAGAGGATCAAAGGGCCGGCGCAGAAGCCGTCTCGGACCGCTGATCGCATCGGCTTGTTGCGCGGCCGCACAGCCTTTACCATCCGCGCCACATCGTAACGACAGAACAAGTCCGGGGAGACGTCCATGTCCACCACCAAGATCGCAATCGTCACCGGCGCAGGCACCGGCGTCGGCCGCGCCGCCTCGCTGGCGTTGATGCAGGCCGGCTTCACCGTGGTGCTCGCCGGCCGCCGGCTCGAACTGCTGCAGGAAACGCAGAAGCTCGGCGAAGCGATCGGACAAAGCCTTCCGGTCCAGGCTGACATGGCCGACCCGGCCTCGATCGCCGCACTGTTCGACAAGACGGTCGCGACCTACGGCCAGCTCGATCTCCTCTTCAACAACGCCGGCATGGGCGCGCCGCCGGTGCCATTCGAGGATCTGTCGCTGCAGCAGTGGCAGACCGTGGTCGACACCAACCTCACCGCGCCGTTTCTGTGCACGCAGCACGCCTTCCGCATCATGAAGGATCAGACCCCGCGCGGCGGCCGCATCATCAACAACGGCTCGATCTCGGCGCACGCGCCGCGGCCGTTCTCCGCCGCCTACACCTCGACGAAGCACGCCATCACCGGCCTCACCAAGTCCAGCAATCTCGACGGCCGTGCCTACGACATCGCGGTCGGCCAGATCGACATCGGCAACGCGGCGACGCCGATGACCGACCGCATGGTGCAGGGCGTGCTGCAGCCCGACGGTCGCACCATCGCCGAACCGCGGATGGACGCGAAAGCCGTCGGCGATGCAGTCGCCTACATGGCCGGCCTGCCGCTCGACGCCAACGTGTTGTTCATGACGGTGATGGCCACAAAGATGCCGTTCGTTGGCCGCGGCTGAGCGTGCGAATCGTGCGGATGTTCTGATCACTCCGCGCTCGCAACCGACACTGGTAGTAATCGACAGACTCGCCCCGGTTTGTACCGAGGCGAGGAAAAATTCGATTGCTCTGCGCTGTGTCGTGCGGAAGATGAGCGCGCCTCATCGCCGGAGACCCATCATGAGCGCCTGCAACGAACCCCACCACGCCAACCACGATCACAAGCACGGCCCGAGCTGCGGCCACACCGCCGTGAAGCATGACGGACACGTCGATTATCTGCACGACGGTCATCTGCATCATATGCACGGCGATCACGTCGACGAACACCGCATCGCGGTGGACGGTACCAACCCGGCCCAATGCACTCCCGATACCGTTTGCGCCGGCCACACCCACGGCCCCGGCTGTGGTCACGAGGCGGTGCCGCACGGCGATCACGTCGATTATCTTGTCAACGGCCGGCTGCATCATCCGCACGGTGCCCACTGCGACGACCACGGTCCGCTCGACCTCGCTTGAGGCACGGACGTCCCGCCGCACAGCCGCGCGGCCGGCCACCGCCGGCCGTGCGGACCCTCAAGCCGTCACGCATTCTTCTGCGTAGTGCGTGCCCAATCCTCGCCGGATGCGCACGATCCCAGTTGCCGCCGCCCCAGCTCATAGTCGTCCCAAGATCCGACCGCGATCGGCTGTGTTGCGCGAAACGTGGCCGGCTCGCCCGCGCGGGGAGCGATCAGATTCGACTCAAATCGACGCTCGCCTAGAAAGAGAATCTCCCCACCGTCCACAACTCACAATTCCAGAGCGATCATTGATCAGCTAAACTATTCGTGTTCGTGAATGCTCATGGAGACTACCATGCAATTACTTTCCAATCGCAAGTCTACATGCCTCGGACTCACCGCCCTCACCGCAGTTGCGCTGCTCGCAGCGCCGGCTCTTGCCGGTGATCAATTGAAACTTCGGGTCGGTCACGTCGTGCTGACGGAGAATCCCTCGACCGGATACATCTGGAAGTACAACCCCGATGCCAGCAAGCATCCGGAGCTGTTCAACGTCGCTGACGGCGGCTCCATCCCCAGTGGTGGCCCTCCGGGCTCCCCCGGGAAGCACGTCTTCAAGATTCTGCCGGTCGCCTCCGGTCAAGCTACGGCGGTGTTCGACTATCTGCGGCCGTGGGAGCCGGGAGCGCCGGCGAACCGCTACGCGGTCCAGATCGCCATCAGCGCCCAGCAGGTCGGAAAGTAACTTTCCGCGGGCCGGAGATCTCGGTGACCGCTGCCGCAAGGAGGAGCGGCGCGATCGTCCAATCCCGCTTGTCAACCGGCGGATTCACCCGTCACAAGTCGAGAGGCAAGCGCGGCGCGAGGCGCCGCGCTTGCCTGGACCTGACGATGGCTCTTGGCTCGCGGCAAAAGCTCATGCTTGCGAGCGGCCGCCGCCTGGGCCGCGCAGAATGCCGCGCCCCACGGCATCGAGACACCATCGCAACTACGCGGGCTCTGCTCCGATGCGAATGAATCTTGCGACCTCGGGGTCGCGGCGCAATGCGGCGAGATCGTCCGGCTGCGGCATCTGCGGCCGGTCACGCGCCGCATTCACCACGCAGAGGAAACCAAGATAGTCATCGCGATTGGCGCGGAATTGATGCCATGTCATCGGCGGGATGAAGACGAGGTCGCCTGCCGCAACGTCGCTGATCGCTGAGCCGACCAGGCACTGCCCCTTGCCGCGGTGGATCATCACCGCATGGACGTGCTCGTGCCGCTCCAGCGTCGAGTAGCCGCCCTCGTCGACCTCGAAGTAACGCCACTCGCAGGCGAGGTTCGAATCGGCGAACAGCACCTGCCGTGTCACATCTCGAAACGGCGCGTCCGCGCTCTGCTTGTAGGGCATCACCGCCACACCGTCCCAACGGCCTGGCGCAGTCTGCGCACGCACGCCGGGACGCTCGCCCGGCGGCGGCTGCGACGTCGGTTGGTTATTTGCCATTCTGAGCGACCTCCGCCGTGAACAGCGCCGCCTGTTCGGTCAGCCGCTCGCCGGCCGCGAGCAGGCTGCCGCCGATCAGCAGCATCACGTCTTCACCATAGAACGACAACAGCTCGGCGACGCGATCGATCGTGACGCCGCCGGCCGGCACCGGAAGGCACGGCTTCAGTCCGCCCCATTCGCCCCGCGCAGCCCGCGCCAGCCCCCGGCACGTTTCCGGCGTAGAGGCGAAACGGCCGCCGGCGTGCGGAAACACGGTCGCGTCGGCGCCGAGCAGCCGAAACAGCTTACCGAGCAGCAGCGGCGGTGCAATCCGAGCCGCGCCGGACATCGCCGGATGCGCCAGCACCACCAATCCCTCCGCCTCCCGCACCAGCGCTTGGAAATTCGCAAGACCGACGATCATCGGAATCAGCATCAGCGCCTCGATGCCTTCGGCCCGCAGCAGATCGAGCTGCCGCCGCATGTCGTCCAACGTGCCGGATACGTGCGGCGCATACAGCGTTCGACGTCCGCTCGCCGCATTGGCGTCGCGCACCGCGCGACCGACCGCTCCGACACGTTGGGCGAACGGGCTGTAGACTTGATCTGCGAGACCGTGGTCGTCCTTGATCAGATCGACGCCGCCGCGCGCCAGCCGACCGGCGATGGTCGCCAGTGCGTCGGGCGACAGTCCCTGCGGCTTCAGCGCCGACGCCGCCAGCGCCCGGCCGTGCGCGCCGGTCATCGCGCGAATCCCCGTGATGCCGAGCCGCGGGCCGCCGAAGGCCTCGCTATAGGATCGCGGCAGCTCGGCATCGACCAGTTCGACATCCGGCTGGATCGAGGCATTGCCGAACAGCATATTGAGAAGTTGCCCCGGCTCCGCCGGCGCGGTCGCAGCGGCGAGCGCGATCCGCACAGCGTAGCGGCTCTCTGCGACCTGCTCGATCTGCACGACCCGGCCGAGAATGGCGTCGCGTACCCATGGGTCACCGATCGCATCCAGCGGGCATTCGACGCTTTGCTCGATGGCCAGCGCCAGCGCGCGATCCGAAATCCGCGCCGCGTCGCTGTTCACATGATAGGTCGCAATGATGTGCCGGTCGGTCATCCGCTCGTGCCGCTGCCCGGCGCCCCGCGCCGCGTCGGCCTGTGTAGCACAACCGTCATGTCAGCGCGGTGATGGCCTATTCCAGCCGCTCGATCTTGCGCAGCGACGGGAACAGCTTCATCCACAGCAGCGCCACCGCCACGGTGCCGACACCGCCCAGCACGGCGGCCGGCATCGCGCCGAACAGCGCCGCGGTGACGCCGCTCTCGAACTGGCCGAGCTGGTTGGAGGCGTTGATGAACAGGAAGTTCACCGCGCCGACCCGGCCGCGCATGTTGTCCGGCGTGGCGAGCTGCACCAGAGAGAACCGGATCACGACACTGACCGTGTCGGCCGCGCCCATGATCACCAGCGCCGCCACTGACAGCCACAGCCACCACGACAGAGCGAACACGATGGTGGCGATGCCGAACACGATCACGGCCTGGAACATCCGCAGGCCGACGCGGCTGGTGATGGCGTGGCGCGCCAGCAGAACCGTCATCGCCAGCGCCCCGATCGCCGGTGCGGCGCGCAGCACGCCGAGGCCCCACGGTCCGGTGTGCAGGATGTCGCGCGCATAGATCGGCAGCAGCGCGGTGGCGCCGCCGAGCAGCACCGCGAACAGGTCGAGCGAGATGGTGCCGAGGATCGCCGGGTTGGAGCGGACGAAGCGCAGGCCGGAGTAGAGATCGTCGACCTCCGACGTCTCGACCTTGGGCGCGGCGCGCGCGACCTGGACCAGCGGGATCAGCAGGCTGCCGGCGAGCCAGAACGCCGCCATGATGGCGTAAGGCAGCGTCGGCGACACCGCATAGGCAAATCCGCCGATCGCCGGGCCGGTGATCATCGCCAGTTGCGCGACGCCGGTGGAGGTCGCGGTCGCGCGCTGCAGCGTCCCCTCGGGCACGACGGAGGGCAGCAGCGCCGCCACCGCCGGGCTTTCGAACGAGGTGGCGATGCCGACCACCGTCATCGCCACGAAGATCTGCGTCACGGTCAGCCAGCCGCCGAACGTACCGACGGCGAGGAACAGCGCGGTCAGTCCTTCGGCGATCTGGCAGAGCTGCACCACGCGCTTGCGATCGAAATGATCGACCGCATGGCCGGCCACGAACACGAGCACCGCGGTGGGGATGAACTGCACCAGCCCGATCATGCCGAGCGCGAAGGCGCTCGAGGTCATGTCGTAGACCTGCCAGCCCACCGCGACGGCAGCGATCTGGCTGGCGAAGCGCGAAAACGTCCGCGCCCCGAGATACAGCATCAACGGGCGATGCCGCAGCAGCGAGTCGGAAGCGGCGAGCGTGCTCATGGAGTCGCGCGACCGGACGCGCGGGGCCGAGGCTGGATCATTGGCCATGCCATGACGCGCACAGCGCGTAGCGTCAAGCAGCGTACCGGCACGTCTGCCCCGCATCGCGTGCGGAGCCGGCGTGCCGCCGCGGCGTGCGCACAAAGTCGGTACGGACTGCTCCGCATCCAGGCTGGCCTCAGTGCGCCGCATCGGCATAATGCGCGCGGGGGAATGATGCTGCAACTTCAATCAGGCTTTGGAATTTTCGCGCTGCTGATGCTCGCCTGGGCGTTCGGCGAACATCGCGACCGCGTCTCGCTGCGCCAGATCGTGCTCGGCCTAGCGGTGACGCTCGCCACCGCGGCGCTGATGCTGAAATTGCCCGGCGCGGCGCATGCCTTCGGGGTGATCAACGAGGCGGTCGGGGTGATCGGCGCGGCGACGCGGGCCGGCACCTCGTTCGCGTTCGGCTATCTCGGCGGCGCGCAGGTGCCGTTCGACATCAAGGCGCCCGGCGCCGATTTCATCCTGGCCTTCCAGGCGCTGCCCGTCGTGCTGGTGATGAGCGTCCTGACGACGCTGCTGTTCTATTGGAAGATCCTGCCGCCGGTCGTACACGGCATGTCGTGGATTCTGGAGCGTACGCTCGGCGTCGGCGGCGCGGTCGGGCTCTCGACGGCCGCCAATGTGTTTCTCGGCATGGTCGAGGCGCCGCTGTTCATCCGGCCGTATCTGGCGCAGCTCACCCGCAGCGAATTGTTTCTGGTGATGACCGGCGGCATGGCCGGCATCGCCGGCACGGTGCTGGTGCTGTACGCCACCCTGCTCGCGCCGATCCTGCCCGACGCCGCCGCGCATTTCGTCATCGCCTCGGTGCTCGGCGCGCCCGCAGCGATCCTGGTCAGCCTGATCATGGTGCCAGAGACGGAGTCGCGCAGCACCGGGGGCGCGCTCGACGATCCGCAGCGGATCGCGGTCAGCACCATGGACGCGATCGTCAAGGGCACCGCCGCCGGCCTCGAACTGCTGCTCAACATCGTCGCGATGCTGATCGTGCTGGTGGCGCTGGTCTATCTCGCCAACGCCATCCTCGGCGTGCTGCCGAATATCGGCGGCGAACCGATTTCACTGCAGCGGATGCTCGGCTATGCGATGGCGCCGATATGCTGGCTGCTCGGACTGCCGTGGCAACAGGCCGTCACCGCCGGCTCGCTGATGGGCATCAAGACCGTGCTCAACGAGCTGATCGCCTATGTCGAACTGTCGAAGCTGCCGACCGATGCGCTCGATCCGCGCTCCAAGCTGATCATGCTGTATGCGATGTGCGGCTTCGCCAATTTCGGCAGCCTCGGCATCATGCTCGGCGGCCTCACCGCTATGGCGCCGCAGCGCCGCGAGGAGATCGCCGCGCTCGGCCTCCGCTCGATCGTATCGGGCACGCTCACCACCTGCCTGATGGGCGCGGTGGTCGGAGTGATGACGTAATCCCAACAATTACCCGCGCCGCGTGTAGCGACGTCCATCGGTCCGCAGCGGAAACATCGCGACACGGCTCGGCCTTCGTATCGCCGAGCTCCCGCGTATTCTGGGTGATACGTAACGCCTGGACCGCCGCCGACTAGCAAGAGACCAGTCGTCACATACCAGGTCTCGGCGGCGCGGTGCGACCCGTTGGCTTTTGCAAGCCGCACCGCTAAGAAGCGCGGACCCCGAACAGAGACATTGCAGAAGTGACGACCATCAGCGACGTGTTGCAGGCCTCGCCCGCGCCGATCTCTCTGCGCGACCGCGCGCTGTCCTTGTCTCCGTCTGCACTGATCGCCGCCGCGATCGCCTGGGCGGTCGGCGCCGGCATTGCCTTCCGCTCGGCGCTACTCTCCGGCTTCGACGTCGTGTTCGGCAACAATGGCGACGGACGGCTGATCGTGTATCTGCACGAGCACCTGTACGAAGCCCTGCGCGGTCGTGCGGAGTTTCTGTCACCGCCGTTCTTTTATCCGCAGAAACAAATACTCGGCTACACGGACGCCTTCCTGCTGGACGCGCTGCCTTACGCGGCGCTGCGCAGTCTCGGCATCGATCCGTTTCTCGCGCTGCAGCTCCTGGCGATCATCCTGTCGTTCTGCTGCTTCGCGTCCGTCACGATCATCGGCCGGCGCTATCTCAGTCTGCATGCCGCGCTCGCGATCTGCGCCGGTCTGCTGATCACCTTTCCCAACAATCTGATGTTCAAGACGGCCAACGCGCATCCGAATTTCTTCGCGCTGTACTACGTCCCGATGCTCGTGCTGCTGGCGCTGTGGGCCGTCGAGGATTTTCCGCGGCCGACGCACTGGTCGCAGATCCGCGCCGCCTGCTTCGGGCTGCTCTACGGATTGCTGTTCTCCACGTCGTTCTACGTGGCCTGGCTGTTCGCCATTACGGTGGCGATCGCGATCGGCACGCTGATTGTGCTGCTGCCGGCACCGTGCCTCGCCTTCGTCCGGACCAATGTCGGTGCGTTGGCGCGGCTGTGCGTCCCTGCGCTGCTCGGCCTGATCGTCGGTCTGATCCCGGTCTGGCTGATCTATCAGCCGGTGCTGCGCGCCACGGCCGGACGTTCGTTCCGCGACTATCTCGGCTTCGCGCCGTTTCCGAAAGACCTACCGAATGTCGGCGACCAGAACCTGCTCTGGGGCTGGCTGATCGACGGCATCGGGCTTCCGTCGACCGGGGACCACATGCTGTCGGTGACGCCGGGAATGACCCTGATCACCCTGCTGCTGGTGTACTGGACCAACAAGGGGCGCATGGCCGACCACCGGCCCTGGCCGGTGATGTATGGCATCGTCTGTGCGGCGGTCTGGGCGGTGTCCTGGTTGCTGACCTTCCGGATCGGCAGCTTCAGCCCGTTCTGGCTTCTGTATCATTTGGTGCCCGGGGCCGCGGCGATCCGCGTCGGTGGACGGATCCAGTTGCTCACCAGTCTCTGGGTGGTCACGGCGCTGGCGGTGCTTCTGCAACACGCATGGCCTGCCGCGATCTCGCGGCGCTCGGCCGCCCGCCTCGCTGCGACGACGCTGATCGTGGCGTTCTGCCTGCTCGAACAGGTCAATCTGCGCGACGGCTCGCTGCCGCGCCGCGCGGAGCTGGAACGACTCGCCGCGGTGGCGCCTCCCCCGCCGGACTGCGAAGTGTTTCTGGTCGACGCCCGGGACGACCAGGGCTACGGCGTTCGCGAGTTCGATGCGATGTGGATCTCGATGCGAGTCGGCCTGCCGACGCTCAACGGCAATTCCGGCTGGTCGCCGCCCGGCTGGCAGCTCGCCGATCCCGACACGGACTACGATGCCGCCGCCAAGCGCTGGATCGAGCAAACCCACATCACCAAGCACGTGTGCCGCTATCAACGCGACGCGCGTGCCTGGTCCGACTTCGAGCCCAAGACGAACCCGGCCCTGCAGCCAACGGCGGAGGCGGGAACGCCTTAAGACTGACAGGAAACGTATCGGCAGATATTCGATCGTTTCGACCAGCTTCAGCACGGCTGCATAGGCCCATCGGCCGCTGCGCGGCTTCGGCGTCCAGCGCAGACAGCTTGAAGGCTGACTGCCTGCCGCCATCTGCGTGCCTCCGTCACGCGTTCGATGTTTTCCATCAAGGCGCGTGACGGAGAGATTGCGGGCTCAATGCAAGCGGAATACGCCGTCCACGGCGCGCAGCTCGGCCGGTTTGATCAGCTTGGAATGCGCGACCGTGACCGAGAACAGCGGGCCTTCCAGCTCCTTCTCCCAGAACGCCAGAAAGTCCTTCAGGGCGGGAAAGTGCGGAAACAGATCGTAATTCTGCCACGTGTAGCTTTGCAGCAGCCAGTGGCGATCGGGCCGGCGGTAGAGAATCTCCGCCGTGGTCAGACCGTAGCCGAGCACCTGTTTCCTGAAGTCTTCAGAAACTGCACCTTTTCCGTCCATGCCAACCTCCTGGGGTAGAGCGCATTCAGCAAAAGTGGTGTCCGGCTTGCGGGTCGATGTGCTCTACGGCCTGTCCTGACTGCCCGCCCGGTCCGGTTCTCCACTTCGCCGGCGGGGCTGCCTCGAATGTGACGCGACGATGTAACTGATCTCAAGCCTAAAAGTTTAACGTTGTGTTGAAAACACGAGCGTTAGCAGCGACTTAGCCTGACTGCTAACAGCCAGCGAAGCTGTTCAGGGCGACGGCTCGGTCGCCCCTGTTAATCCTGGTCAGCGGAACTGGCAGAAGTTTCACCCGAGTGCCAATTTTTCTGCTACCCACCCTTGTCTCTCCGAAATCGCTGGATTATCTCCTCGGTGTCGCGCTGGCACTCATTGGGCGCGACTGCTAATTCCAGAAATTCTGAAAACTCTTCAGAAACTTAGGAGGACTTGCATGAATTTCCGTCCGCTTCACGACCGCGTCGTGGTCAAGCGCATCGACGCCGAAGAGAAGACCGCTGGCGGTATCATCATTCCTGACTCGGCCAAGGAAAAGCCCTCGCAGGGCGAGATCGTCGCCGTCGGCCCGGGTGGCCGCGACGAAGCCGGCAAGCTGATCCCGATCGACCTCAAGGTCGGCGACCGGGTACTGTTCGGCAAATGGTCGGGCACCGAAGTCAAGATCGACGGCAAAGAGCTGCTGATCATGAAGGAAAGCGACATCATGGGCGTCATCACTGACGTCGGCGCCAAGAAGAAGGCGGCCTAAGGCCTCGCCTCGCCCTCACCCTGAGGCGCCGGCGCAGCCGGCATCTCGAAGGGTGAGCATCGTCCACGTTCATCGCCTCACCCTTCGAGACGCCGCCCTCGCCCCTCGGGTTCGGTCGGCTCCTCGGGATGAGGACAAACGATCAAACCCAAGGGAAACCTCTTATGTCCGCTAAAGAAGTCAAATTCGGCGTCGACGCCCGCGACCGCATGCTGCGCGGCGTGGACATTCTCGCCAATGCCGTGAAGGTCACGCTGGGTCCGAAGGGCCGCAACGTCGTCCTCGACAAGTCGTTCGGCGCGCCGCGCATCACCAAGGACGGCGTCACCGTCGCCAAGGACATCGAGCTCGACGACAAGTTCGAGAACATGGGCGCCCAGATGGTGCGCGAAGTGGCCTCGAAGTCGGCCGACGCCGCCGGTGACGGCACCACCACCGCGACCGTGCTGGCCCAGGCGATCGTCCGCGAAGGCGCCAAGGCGGTTGCCGCCGGCATGAACCCGATGGATCTGAAGCGCGGCATCGACCTCGCGGTGGAAGCCGTCGTCGCTGACCTCGTCAAGAACTCCAAGAAGGTCACCTCGAACGACGAGATCGCCCAGGTCGGCACCATCTCGGCCAATGGCGACGCGGAGATCGGCAAGTTCCTCGCCGACGCGATGAAGAAGGTCGGCAACGAGGGTGTCATCACCGTCGAGGAAGCCAAGTCGCTCGAGACCGAACTCGACGTCGTCGAGGGCATGCAGTTCGACCGCGGCTACATCTCGCCCTACTTCGTCACCAACGCCGACAAGATGCGCGTTGAAATGGATGACGCCTACATCCTGATCAACGAGAAGAAGCTGTCGAGCCTCAACGAGCTGCTGCCGCTGCTCGAAGCCGTGGTGCAGACCGGCAAGCCGCTGCTGATCGTTGCCGAAGACGTCGAAGGCGAAGCGCTCGCCACCCTCGTCGTCAACCGCCTGCGTGGCGGCCTCAAGGTCGCGGCCGTCAAGGCTCCGGGCTTCGGCGATCGCCGCAAGGCCATGCTGCAGGACATCGCGATCCTGACCGGCGGCCAGGCGATCTCGGAAGACCTCGGCATCAAGCTCGAAAACGTCACCCTGCAGATGCTGGGTCGCGCCAAGAAGGTGATGATCGACAAGGAAAACACCACGATCGTCAACGGCGCCGGCAAGAAGCCGGACATCGAGGCCCGCGTCGCGCAGATCAAGGCGCAGATCGAGGAAACCACCTCGGACTACGACCGCGAGAAGCTGCAGGAGCGTCTGGCCAAGCTCGCCGGCGGCGTCGCGGTGATCCGCGTCGGCGGCGCGACCGAGGTCGAGGTGAAGGAGCGCAAGGATCGCGTTGATGACGCGATGCACGCCACCCGCGCCGCGGTCGAAGAAGGCATCGTCCCGGGCGGCGGCGTCGCGCTGCTGCGCGCCTCCGAGCAGCTCAAGGGCCTGCGCACCAAGAACGACGACCAGAAGACCGGCGTCGAGATCGTGCGCCGCGCCCTCTCCGCACCGGCCCGCCAGATCGCCATCAACGCCGGTGAAGACGGCTCGGTGATCGTCGGCAAGGTGCTCGAGAAGGAGCAGTACAACTGGGGCTTCGACTCGCAGAGCGGCGAGTACGGCGACCTGGTCAAGAAGGGCATCATCGACCCGACCAAGGTGGTCCGCACCGCGATCCAGAACGCCGCGTCGGTCGCAGCGCTCCTGATCACCACCGAAGCGATGATCGCCGAGCTGCCGAAGAAGAACCAGGGCGGCCCCGCCATGCCCCCGGGCGGCGGCATGGGCGGCATGGACTTCTAAGTCCAACTACCCTCGCAAGGACAACGAAGCCCGGCGGAAACGCCGGGCTTTTTTGTTGGGTTGCCCCACTCAATCCCTCTCGCTCGTCATTCCGGGGCGCGCGACGCGCGAACCCGGAATCCATACGCCCGCGACTCGCGGTGACGCACGGCGGTTGCAACGCCGGCTCTCGATCATAGAGTCCAGTGGTTATGGATTCCGGGTTCGCGAGCTGACGCTCGCGCCCCGGAATGACATGGAGAGGGCAACGCAACAGATCTGCCTCTCTGATTGCGCTCAGATCCGATTGGGCTACAGGATGCCACGTTGCCCTCGCAAAGACCGGACCATCGCATGCCCGAACTCCCTCCTCACCTCGCACAGCTCGAAGACGAGCTCGACGCTCTCGGGCCCGACGCCATGCTGGTGGAAGAGCTCGACGGCTTCGTTGCCGGGCTGCTGGTCTGCCCTGAGCAGATCAAGCCCGGCGACTGGCTGCCGGCCGTCTGGAATGGCGACGACGAGTCGTCTCCGTTCACCGATCTCGCACACGCCAATCGCGTGTTTGCGCTGATCATGGCGCACTACAATTCGGTCGCCGCGACGCTGTTCGAGCGGCCCGAGCGCTACCATCCGCTGCTGCCGGTCGATACGGAAAGCGGCGATGTCGTCTGGGAGGTCTGGGTCGACGGCTTCGCGGCGGCGGTCTCGCTGCGCCCGCAGGCCTGGCAATGCCTGCAGGATGCCGACAAAGCAACGGTGGAAGCGCTCGAGGGGCTGGTCGGACTGGTCGAAATCTCGGCGGACGGCTCGGAGACTCCGCAGAACGATCTCGAAGCGATCGGGGCTGAGGCGTCCGAGCAAATCGCCGGCTGGATCCGCGCGCTGAACACATGGCGGCTCGCCAACGATCCAGGTCCACGCCACATCGAATGGGGCGCACCGCCGCCGGCCTCTGCGAAGCGTGGCAAAGTGGGCCGCAACGAGCCTTGCCCCTGCGGCTCGGGCAAGAAGTACAAACGCTGCTGCGGAATGAACTGAGCGTTGTCGCGCTGCGATCGCCGGATGATGATCTCGTCCGGCGACCGCGGCGTTAGCTCAGAACGTCACGCGCAGATTGGCGCGGACGCCCTGGTCGCAGATGCTGTTGCCGACCTGACCCGAGTAGTTGACGCTGATCGCCGCGGTCGGCGTCAGCGCGGAGCCGAGGCCCGCTTCGAACACGGCCACGTCCTGCGCCAGCGGCACGCCCGACACCGTGAAGGCGCTGCTACCCGCGAACGCGTTGGTCGCGGTCGGGGTGACGTGGTTCAGCGTATGGCGCCAGCCCACCATGCCGTTCGCAGTCAGAGCCACCGCGCCGACTTCGAACGTACCCTTCGCCCGCAGACCGAGCGTGGTGAAGGTGGCGTCGATCGTGTCGCTCGCGCTGGTCAGCGCCGCGGCGCCGCCCTTTTCGACGAAGCCCGACGAATTCAGATTCACATAGGCAACGCCGGCGAACGGCTGCAGCGCGGCGCGGCCGAGTTCGATGTTGTAGCCGACATCACCGTAGACCTGCGTGGTGCGCGCATTGTAATCGGCGACCAGCCGATCGGCGAAGCCCGCGAGCGCCACATTTCGGCTCGACGTCAGATCGTGCCAGGCGTGATTGACGCCCAAGCTGAGCGCGACCGCGTTCCAGTTGCCGCCGCCATAGGCGCCGATGCTGTAGGTGTCGCCCGACACCGACCCGCGGCCGCCGTCGAGGCTGATGCTGGTGTAACCGTGACCGCCGACCACGCCGAGCCGCAGCGCGTTGAAGACTTCACCATCGGCGCCGAACAAAATGCCACCGGTGTTACGACGGACGCCGGTCGCGTTGCCGTCCCCATCGGCCTTGGCCCATGAGCCGTAGCCGCGCGTCCACACCGACGTATCAGGACCGCTCCGAACGGACAGCAACTGCTGCGTTGTCGCCTCGCGCACGAAGCGGCTGTCGTCGAGCAGCGCCGTCTTGGCCGAGGCGTAGGCCTCGCCGGAAACCTGATCGAACGCCGCGCGCGCCGCACCGTCCGTCGACGACATCGCCACCGCCGAGCGCAGGCTGTTGCTGCTGGCCAAACTTTGCAACCGGCTCGCCGCGGCGCGCTGATTAGTCGTCCCCGCCGCGTCCGTGAAGCCGCGGGTCTGCGCGGCGCTGACATAGACGTGTGTCGGATCGGAGCTGGCGACCAGCATGTAGAAGGTCGACACGAAGGTGTCGCCGGTCAGGGTGTAGCCGCCGCTGACGCCACCGGTCGCGCTCAGTACGGTGTAGCGTGCGTCGAGCGCGTAGGGCCCGGCGCCGTAGCGCGAGACGTTGAGGATCGCGCCGTTGTCGATCGTCGCCGTGCCGCCGACTGCGACGCGGTCCGACACCGTACTGCCCGGCACTAGTTCGGCCTGATAGATCGATCCCGACGCCTGATGATAATTGCCCGACACCGTGAGCGTGCCGGGGCTGTTGCCGGGTGCGATCGTCGAACCGGCCTGGGCGTCGACGCTGCCCACTGTGCCCGAGCCCGACAGCACGGCGCCGTTCTGCACCGTCATGGTCGCGGCGATCACGCCGGACATCGTCAGGATGCCACCGGTCACGTCCACCGTGCCGGTGAAGCGGGACGAGTCGCCGGTCAGAATGGTCGTACCGGCGATCGCCTTGATCGCGCCGGAGCCGACGATGTCGGAGGCCAGCGTGTAGTTCGACGAGGTGTGATTGAACACGAGCTGGCCGAGGCCGTCGCCGAACACGATGCGCGGCGCCGTGATCTTGCCCGGAGCAGCGGCGACTGAGCCGCTGGCCGCGCCGACGGCGAGCACGCCCTGCCCGTCCGACGCGTAGCCGATGCGGACTTCGTTATCGGCGCGGATCTCGCCGCCGTTCGACACCACGACGGTGCCGGAGCCGTTATACCCGACGTAGAAATTGCCGAGAATGCCCTGCGCCGGATTGGCCTTGGCCCACAACCGCGAGCCGCTGCCGCTGAGGTTGATCTGGCCCTGCGAGTGCGGATCCATGCCGGCGCCCACAGTGCCCGACGTCACGACCGCCCCATCGGTGACGTTCAGGACGCCGTTGCCGTTCATCGGATCAACGTCACGAACGCCGTTCTGGCCGCCGACATAGATGCGCTGATCGGTATCGACCACTGTACCTTTGCCGGCGATCGTCATGGTGGTGAGATCGCTGCCGCCCGGACCGACATAGATGCCGCTGGCGTAGAGATATGCGCCGTTCAAGACGTTGATGGTGCCGCCACCCGGGCTCATCCAGGCCCCGGCGTTCCAGTTGGTCGGATCGCCGATCTCGACATGCGTGCCGGCATCCTTGATGGTGATCTCGGCGCCGGCGCCCGTGTAGATGCCGGTGTCGCGAATGTAGGCCGTCGCGCCGTTGGAAATGGTCAGGCTGCCGGTCGAGCCGGCGGTGCGGGCGATATCGACGCCGCCCGTGTTGGTCCACACGGTCTGCGGGCCGGTCACGACCAGCGAGCCCTGCCCGCCACTGCCGGGTTCCCAGCTTCCGGTCGACAGCGCGAGCCGTCGGGTGGTGAGCGAGGCGCCATTCGACACGCTGATGCTGCCGACGCCGCCGCCACGACCGACGCTGACTTCGCCGGTGTCGGTCCAGGCTGCCCCCGCGCCGCTCAACGTCACGCTGCCGGCATGGCCGGTGCCATCACCGAGCGTCGCGTTCGCGCTCGATATGCTGCCGCCGACGCAGGAGATGCCGGTGGTCGTGCCCGTGATGGCGCAGGTGGCGCTGGCGGGCGAGCCCCCGAAAACGCCGGCCAGCAGTGGCACGAGCGATGTGCTGAGCAGAAGATGTCTGTTCATGACATGGCCTTTTCGAACTTCGTAGTTGAGGCATGAAGCCGTCATCGCCGCCTCGGCCTGATCAGCCCGGCAAGCGCGTGCGACGATTGGAGGATGAGAGCGGCGGGGCCGGCCGGATGCCTGATCCGGCCGGCGATGAGCGCGCCTAGAACGTCACGCGGAGATTGGCGCGGACGCCCTGGTCGGAGACGCCGGTGCCGACCTGGCCCGAGTAATTGACGCTGATCGCAGCAGTCGGCGTCAGTGCGGTGCCGAGCCCCGCTTCGAACACGGCAACGTCCTGCGCAAGCGGCACGCCCCACACGGTGAAAGCGCCGCCACCAGCGAACGCGTTGGTGGCCGTCGGGATGACGTGGTTCAGCGTGTGGCGCCAGCCGACCATGCCGTTTGCCGTCAGCGCCGTGGAGCCGACATCGAAGCCGCCCTTGGCGCGCAGGCCGAGCGTGGTGAACGCCGCGTCGATCGTGTCGCTCGCGCTGGTCAGCGCCGCCGCGCCGCCCTTTTCGGTGAAGCCGGAAGTGGCGAGGTTCACGTAAGCGAAGCCGGCGAACGGCTGCAGCGCGGCGCGGCCGAGTTCGATGTTGTAGCCGACATCACCGTAGACCTGCGTGGTGCGCGCATTGTAGTCGGCGACCAATCGGTCGGCGAAGCCCGACAGGACGACGTTGCGGCTCGAGGTCAGGGTGTGCCAGGCGTGGTTCGCGCCGAAGCTGAGCGTGATCCCGTTCAAGTCGCTGCCGCCATAGGCGCCGATGCTGTAGGTGTCGCCCGACACCGAACCGCGGCCGCCGTCGAGATTAACGCTGGTGTAGCCGTAGCCGCCGACGAGGCCGAGCCGCAGCGTATCGAACACGTCGCCATCGGCACCGAACAGCACGCCGCCAGTGGTGCGACGAACGCCGGTGGCATTGCCGTTGCCGTCAGCGGTGGCCCAGGAGCCATAGCCACGCGTCCACACCGACGTGTCTGGACCGCGGCGCGCCGACTGCACCTGCTGCGTCGTCGCCTCCCGCACGAAGCGGCTGTCATCGAGCAGCGCCGTCTTGGCCGAGGCGTAAGCCTCGCCGGACACCTGATCGAATGCCGTTCGGGCCGCACTGTCGCTGGTCAGCGCCGAAACCGCGGAGCGCAGGCCGTTGCCGATCGGCACGCTCTGCAGCCCATTCGCCGCGGCGCGCTGATTGGCGGTCGCGGCCGCATCGGCGAAGGCCCGGATCTGAACCGCATCGACGTACACATGGGTCGGGTCGTAAGTCGCCATCAGTGCGTAGAACGCCGACACATAGGTGTCGCCGGTCAGCGTGTAGCTGCCGCTGACGCCGCCGGTCGCGCTCAGCACGGTGTAGCGAACGTCCGGCAGATAGGCGCCGGCGCCGTAGCGCGTGACATTAAGGATCGCGCCGTTGTCGATCGTCGCGGTGCCAGTCACCGCGATCTTGTCCGAGACCGTGCTGCCCGGCACCAGTTCGGCCAGATAGGTGGCCCCCGACGCCTGATGATAATTGCCCGCCACCGTGAGCGTGCCCGGGCTGTTGCCGGGCGAGATCGTCGAGCCCGACTGCATGTCGATGGTGCCGACCGTCCCCGAGCCCGACAGCGACGCGCCGCTATAGACAGTCACCGCGGACGTTCCGCTGTCGCTGTTGACGATGAGCTTGCCGTCCTTGACCAGCATCGTGCCGGTGAAGCCGCTGCCGTTGCCGGACAAAGTCAGCGTGCTGCTGCCGGACTTCTCGATGAAATCGAAATCGTGGAATTGACCGGTCGCCCCGAACGACAGCATCGCCAGCGACGCCGCGCTGGTGGCGTTCAGAACAAGGGTGTTATCCCCCGTTCCCGCCTGGACGACGCCCTGGATGTTCGGATCAGCGGCGTTGAGGATCAGCCGGTTGGTGCCGCTGCCGAACTGGATGGCGGCTCCGCCCCCCGTATTGGCGATGGTGCCGCTGTTGGTGATCGTCGAATTGCCATTGCCAGTGACGATCGCCGCTTCGGTCGCCGAGCTGGTGGTGATCGTGCCCGAGTTCACGAGCGAATTGGTGGTGCCGTCGAGGCTTGCGCCCGTCCCGGTCGCCGTGATGGTTCCGCTGTTGGTCACGCTGACGACGCCGTTTCCGGTCGACGCGACGATACCCTGCGCTGCGGTGACCGATCCGGCTTGGGTGATGGTGATTCCGCCGGACGCCGAGGTGGCCAGAATGCCAACCTGGGCGGCTTCGACCACGCCGCCGAGCTGGTTCTCGATGGTCGTCTGGCCGGACGTCCCGACATTCGTATACAGGCCGTAATGCCCTGAGCCGAGATCGGCATGGCTGGCGTTGTCGCGCGAAATCGCGGTGCCGCTGTTGACGATCGAGACATCGCCGGTTTCGGTCCAGGCCACGATGGCGGAATCGTCCTTCGCGGTCACGGTTCCGGAGTTCGTAATCGTCGCCGGGCCGTTATTCGACCAGGCCACAAGGCCCTGGCGATACTTGCTCTCCACAGTGCCGGAATTGTCGATGGAGGCGAGACCGTTGTAGTTGATGGCGCGGGCGCCGGCGAGCTGCGACGTGACCTCACCGGAATTGACGATACTCACCGTCGACGGATCGGTGCCGGCATAGTTGCCGTCGGCGTAAAGACCGCGACCGCGAGCCGCCGTGACCTTGCCGGAATTGGTCAGGCTGACATTGCCGATATGGGTCGTCAGCGAGATGCCGTCCTGCTCCACGCCGTTGGCGATGACGGTGCCGGCATTGTTGACGGAGAGATTTCCGGAGACTTCGTTGCGCAGCCAGACCGCCGCGAAAAGCTGATCCGACCGCAGCGTAACCTCCGGGCCGATGATCACCGAGAGATCGGCGTTGGCCCGTGCCGTCGCCCAGGCGAAGGCGGGATAAAGCGGCCGATAGACGTCGGTCTTGCCGACGATATTCACCGTCACATCCAACGGTGCGGTGGAAAAGATCGACGGATAGAGATCGATGCCGAGCGACTTCACCGAGTCGATGGTGATGGACGAGGTCCCCTTCACCGGGGCCGCCGAGACCAGCAACCTGTTGCACGAGACCATCACGACATTGCCCGTCGCGCTGCACCCGGCCTGAGCCGCCGTGCCGGAAACCGCTCCGATCAGGAGTTGGCTAAGTGCGGTCGTCATCAGGAGTCGTCGAGCCGACGCGCGAAAATACGGGCTGAGGGGAATATTTTCACGCCACGACATATTAAACCTCATTTACTGACTCATGGTGATTTAAAAGCGTTTAATTATGGGGAACCCGAGTGGCAATCGGTTTATTTATTTATGTGGCCGGCGGACGAATAAATTGCGGTTTAATTTTGGGGATTTCGACGTCGGCCGCCACCGATTACCGGCGATATACCGGCGCACGGAACAACCGGCGCGAGCAGCGGTCGGGATCGCCGCCGAATCACGGGCGCGCCGCCAGGCCGGCCGTGGCGCCGTGCGCCGCAAAGCCGGCCACGCATGGATCCGCAGAGGGGAATTGCAAACATGCCTTCGGGGCCACCTCGAGCGCCACGCGCAGCTCCGCGTCACGACGCCCGGGATCGGTGGCTTGAATGACGGCCGCGCTGACCTGTCGAAGCGCAGCCGCGATCGGACCACGCATTCTGCCGCTGCCCGGCGAGGACGGTCGTCGAGCGACCATTCGAACTTTGCGAGCGGGCGGCCAGCCCCACGCCCGTCTATTTATTCAATAATCGGAATTTAAACAGCGACAAAGTTTAAAACCGAACCTATTCGTCGGCGTGTTTTAAAATCGCCTTGAGTAGTCCCGGAAACCGCGCGTTGATGTCGGCCTCGCGCACGACGTTGCGGTTCTCGACGCCCTTCTTGGTGGTCTGAATCAAGCCGGCGTCGCGTAACACGCGGAAGTGGTTGGAGAGCGTCGACTTCGGAATGTCGGGACACGGCGCGGCCGCCGTGCACGACATGCAGTCGCCCTCCTGCAGCAGCGCCCTGACGATGCGCAGCCGCATCGGATCGCTCAGCGCGGCGAGCACGCCGGCCAGCGTGATGTCGTTGCGGGCTGGATGAACGAACTGCACCATGAGAAAAATATAGGCGCCCCCTTGTTCTGGTTCAATAGTCCCATATTTCCGAACTACTGTATTACAAAAATAGGGAACAAGGGACAGATCCATGACCAACACTCTGCAAGGCAAGGTCGCGCTGGTGACCGGCGCATCGAAGGGCATCGGCGCAGCGATCGCGCTGAAGCTCGCGGAGGACGGCGCAGCGGTCGCCGTGAATTACGCCTCCAGCAAGGCGGGCGCCGACGCGGTGGTGGCAAAGATCCAGGCGGCCGGCGGCAAGGCGATCGCCGTTCACGGCGACCTTGCCCAGCCGGCCGACGCAACCAAGCTGGTCGCCGAGACGGTGAAGGCGCTCGGCCCGATCGACGTGCTGGTCAACAATGCCGGCGTCTATGAATTCGGCGCGCTCGACGTCATCACGCCCGAGCATTTCCATCGCCAGTTCAACATCAACGTGCTCGGCCTGCTGCTGGTGACGCAGGAAGCGGCGCGGCACTTCAACGACGGCGGCAGCATCGTCAACATCTCGTCGGGGGCCTCGACCATGGCGATGCCGAGTACGGCGGTGTACGGCGCGACCAAGGCCTCGGTGGACCTGATCACCGGGGTGCTGGCCAAGGAACTGGCGCCGCGCAAGATCCGCGTCAACGCCGTCAATCCCGGCATGGTCGTCACCGAAGGGGTCAAGACCGCCGGCTTCCACGAGGGCGAGATGCGAAAGCAGCTCGAAGCCATCACCCCGCTGGGCCGCGTCGGTGAAGCCGACGAAATCGCCGCCGTGGTTGCCTTCCTCGCCTCGGACGCCGCCTCCTACGTCACTGGCGAAACGTTGCACGTGACCGGCGGCCTGAAGTAAGCGCCCTCTCCCGCGGCTATGCCCGGGGATATACGGCGGACGCGCAGCGGTGACGATTTCCAACTCCCCGCTGCGCGCCGTCTCACCGCATACGCGGTTCCGGACTTTCACATCGCGTTGTCCGCCGCGGAGCGCAGGAATGCGGATTTCACTCTTCGAAGAGAGCCACCTATAAATCCATTTTCCTGCGCACGTCTGCCTGCGTACACACTAAATCAGGACGCGAAGTCATTATCACTTTCCCGCCATGGTTCCTTCACCGGCAATTCATTCCTCGACCACCAAGGTCCAGCAGGTCGTTCGACCTAGATCAGCATCAGTTTGAGGAGAAACGCTTGTGAAGAAAATTGCATTGGGAGTGGCTGCCGCCCTCGCGCTTGGTTTCAGCGCTTTCAGCGGTGCGGCCTCGGCGGCACCCGCGACATCCACGAAGACGACGATCGTCAAGCCGATGACGGACGTTTCGGCGCAGCGCTACGTTGAACGGCGCCGCGTGATCCGCCGTGGCCCGCACTGCACCGTGCGCAAGGTGGTGACCCGTGGACCGCACGGCCACCGTGTCGTCCGCACCAGCCGCGTCTGCCGCTAACGCCACGCGTCAAGATCGGAGCGGACCCGTATAGGGTCCGCTCCATTCCATCATGCGCGAGAAGTGACAAGCGAACCGCGTCACCAACGTTCGAAGCTGCGGCGATCCCAGCCATCGTCATCGTTCGAACGATCCGCCGGCTGCTGCTGGCGCCGCACCGTACGCATCGAGGGCTGCGGTTTGTCCTGCGGCGGATTGAAGACCACGTAGCACGCCGGACTGAGGCGCGGTCCCGCCGCGCGCAGGCAGCTCTCGATCCGTGATGCATCAGGAATATACTGGCCGCAGAGCCGAAGGGCGTCGGGCGTACAGGCTTCGCGCTGCGCCTCGGTGCCGCGCTGCTGGGCGAGCGCCACACCGCCGCCGAGCAGCGTCGCCAATGCAAGGACGCCTGAGAAAGTTCGTGAGGGCATGGTCGATCCTCCGATGAGATCGACCAATCGTTCAAAACCGAAAATGGTTCCGGCGCGCGCTACACATCCTCAGACAGTCGGATCGCGTGAGCCAGCCTGGCGCCGCTCGTGCGCGTCGCAAGGCTGGAGAGGCGCATCAGCTCATGCTGGCGACGACGACCAGACGCTTGACTTCGCCGCGCTTGAACGCCTGCAGAAACGCGTTGTAGTCCCGAAACGAAACACAGCCGTTGGAGTCGCCGCGCGGTCCCAGCATGTAGGTGTGGGCCAGCAGGCCGGTGCGACCGTGGATCATGTCCTCGCCGCCGACCGGCGTGAGGCGGATCGCGGCGACGCCGTGGAACAGCGCTTCGCGCATCTTGAGGTCGTAGATGTGCGGCGGGGTGGCGCCCTGCATCCGCACGTTGACGTGGCGCGGATCGTCCATTCGCGCACCAAGACCGGAATGCGCCTCGAGCTTGGTGCCGTCCGGCATGTACACGGTCTTGGCGGTGATGTCGTAGACCGCGGTGTAGCGATCATCGTCGGACGGCGTAAAGGCGGGATCGCGCGGCTCGCCGGTCGAGGTCACGCCGGCATCCGCAGAGGCGTAAGCGAGCGCTGGAGCATCAGGCTTGCCGAACAGCTTGTCGAAGAAGCTCGACTTGCTCTCGGACTTCTGCGCCATCAGCACCGCCTTGGCGCGGGCGACGAGCGCTTCCTGGCTGAAAGGATTGCGGGTCGGCCCCGGCGACACGCGGCTCGTGGTCGACTTGCTGCTGCGTTCGGGCGGCAACGGCACGGCGGTGGCGAGTTTCACCGGCTGCGGAGCCGGCGCCACCGCGACAGCGGCCTTGCCGGGATCGGTCTTGCCGTCATCGGCGTCCGTGGCCGGCGCGGGATTATTTTGCGTCGGCTTGAACCTGTCGGGCTCGAAGCCGAACGAATAATTGGCGTCGAGCAGCGCGTAATAGCGATGACCGGACTTGGTCTGCGGCGGCGCGGCGTTCGCGGCCTGCACGCTGGAGGTGACCGGCACATCGCCGGCATCGGCGGAAGCGACCTGCACACCGCCCTGCTTGGCCAATGCGGCTTTGAGCGCCAGGTGGGACATCAGGCTGGGCGCCGCGGCGGCCGCAGCGGCGAGCGGCTCAAAGCGAGCGGCGAAATCCGACCGTGCCACGCGGGTGGCCGGCTCATCGCCCCACGCACCGACGGCGGGGTAGATGCTCGCGCCGACCGTGTTGGCATATACGGTCCAGACGCAGCCAATCACTGGCAGCGCGACGGCGATCGCGCCGAGCGATTTACGAAAACCCATAGAGCGGGCCCCACGATGGTTGGGCAGATTACGCGCCCTCGAACCGACAGTCATACGCCAAGCACCCAGACATCCCCACTGGCTCTGCGGTGCTTTGAAACGATCTTACCGCACGCAGATGTGGCAGAACAGAGGAGCGCGATTAAGGCGTGTTTTAGTTAAATGCCGCTTAAGCGCTGACTGGCTGGACCATGCGCCGCCATGGTTAACAGGCTGTAAACTCGAAGCATCGATGGGTAATTTTGATACATCAATGGCTTAGCAGGGGCCCGCGGACGCTCCGAAGGGCACCGAAAGGCATCTTGGCACCGGCCGAGGGACCATATATCCCGACCGGGGCCGATCGGGCTGCCTTCACAAAGATGAAAAAATTTTCAGCTTCGCCGGTTCCAACGCCTCCTGGCACAGCTCCTGGCCTCAGCCGTAGCGGAGTTTCGGGTACCAATCGGCCCCCCGGCCCTCGGGCGTGCAGTCGAGAATCGTCCACAACGGCATCAGATCCGGGGCGCCGCGCGGGTCCTGACCGGGGTCGGCGGTGGCGGCGAACATCTCGCCGGCCCAGAAATGCCGGATCGTGCCATCGCGGCGGCTGAACACGTTGAAGGCCGCGTCGTCGCCGCCGTCCGGACCGATGCCGCCGTAGTCGCGGCTGTACTCCCCCGTGACATCGGTGAACAGCGGCAGGTGATGCCAGCCGCGGGCGCGCTTGAAAGCGATCAGCCGCTCGAGCGGCGACCGCGCAACGACCGCCAGCGCGACCCGCTGGGTGATGTCCGGAACCTCGCCGTCCCAGGCACTCAGCAACGAGCTGCACATCGGACATGGCTCGCTGCGCTGCGGTCCGAACATGTAGCTGTAGACCACCAGTGTCGACTTATCGCCAAACAGTCCGGCGAAGTCGGTTCGCCCGCCCTCGCCTTCGAACGAATAAGCGCCGGTAACTTCGCCGCCCGGCGGCAACTGCCGGCGCAATTCGGCGACACGTTCGATATGGCGGCGCAGCTCGATCTCCTCGGCGAGCAGCTCGGTGCGGGCGCGGCGATAATCCGCGCTTTCATTGGGAAAACGGGCCTGGCTGAGTCGGGCAAGCTCGGCGGCGGGCTTCAGGCTCATTGCAATCCTCCGGGATGAGGTGGGCATCATTCACCAGGACGAATCGCGCCAGGCCGATCCGACACGCCCAGGCACAATCGCTCATGCGTCATGATGGCATATCGCTTGCTTCGACGGCGAGCCCGCCGCCTTTTGGAGTTTGGAATGTCGGATTCGTTCGATCGCTATGTCAGCTTCAGGAACTGCAACTGGGAGGTTCGATCCGAGCGCGTGATGACGCGATTACAAAAACACATCGACGCCGCAGGGAATCCGTTCTGGGCCTACTTCGCGCAGAAGCGCACCGAACTACGCGAGAAGCAGGGTCTCGACGATCTGCGCGTGCTGCACAACTATCTGCCGACGCTCCGCGAATTGCTTGAAGACAACGGCGATCTCGAAACCCTGGCGATGCTGGAAGAGCTCGAAGCCACGCTGATGTAGGACGCTGAGATCAGCGCTCGCCGCGCCCGGCCGCAGTGAGAAAATCGAAGTCGCAGCCTTCATCCGCCTGCAGGATCGTGTCGTGGAACAGTTGCGCGTAGCCGCGCGGCGGCCGCGCCACGGCAGACGAAGGCAACGATACCCGGCGGCGAGCGAGTTCGCTCGCGTCCACCAGCAGATCGATCCTCCGCGCCGCCACGTCCAATGTGATGCGATCGCCGGTCTCGATCAGCGCCAGCGGCCCGCCGTCGGCGCTCTCCGGGGTAATGTGCAGCACGATGGTGCCGAACGCGGTGCCGCTCATGCGTGCGTCCGAGATCCGAACCATGTCCTTCACCCCTGCCCGGGCCAGCTTCAGCGGGATCGGCAGATAGCCCGCCTCCGGCATCCCCGGTGCGCCCTTCGGCCCGGCGTTGCGCAGAACCAGCACGTCGTCGGCGGTGACATCGAGATCAGGGTCATCGATCCGCAACGTCATGTCTTCGACCGAGTCGAACACCACCGCCCGGCCGGTGTGCTGCATGAGCTTGGGCGACGCCGCTGCGTGCTTGATGACTGCGCCGCGCGGCGCGAGATTGCCGGTGAGAAACGCAATGCCGCCTTCCCGGCGGATCGGATTGTCGCGCGAGCGGATCACGTCCTGGCCCGGCACATCCTCAGCCTTCGCCACGACCTCGCGCAGCGTCGCGCCGGTGATCGTCCCGGCATCGAGATCGATCAGTTCGCCGAGTTGCGCCATCAGCTTGGGTACGCCGCCGGCGTGATGAAAGTGCTCCATGTAGTGCGCGCCGGAGGGCTTGAGATCGACCAGCACCGGAACGTCGCGGCCGATGCTGTCGAACACATCGAGATCGATCTTGTGGGGGACGCGGCCGGCGATTGCGGTGAGGTGGATCAGTCCATTGGTGGAGCCGCCGATCGCCTGCAGCACCACCTGCGCGTTGCGGAACGCGGCGGGCGTGAGCAGTTCGCTGGGCTTCGGCCCCTTGGCCCTGGCCATCTGCGCGGCGACGCGGCCGCTCTCCTCGGCCGAGCGGAAACGTTCAGCATGCGGCGCCGGAATCGTCGCGCTCATCGGCAGCGACAGGCCCATGGCCTCGGTGAGGCACGCCATCGTTGAGGCCGTGCCCATCACCATGCAGGTACCGACCGACGGCGCGAGTCGGCCATTGACGGCCTCGATCTCCACCTCGTCGATTTCGCCGGCACGATGCTTCGCCCACAGCCTGCGGCAGTCTGTGCAGGCGCCAAGCACCTCGCCCTTGTGATGCCCGACCACCATCGGTCCGACCGGAATCACAACCGTCGGCAGATCGGCCGACACCGCCGCCATGATCTGCGCCGGCAGTGTCTTGTCGCAGCCGCCGATCACCACCACCGCGTCCATCGGCTGGGCGCGGATCATCTCCTCGGTGTCCATCGCCATCAGATTGCGCAGATACATCGAGGTCGGATGCGCGAAACTTTCAGCGATCGAGATGGTCGGAAACACCATCGGCATCGCGCCCGCCAGCATCACGCCACGTTTCACCGCCTCGATGATCTGCGGAACGTTGCCGTGGCAGGGATTGTAATCGCTGTGCGTGTTGGTGATGCCGACGATTGGACGTTCGAGCGCATCGTCCGAATAGCCCATGGCCTTGATGAAGGCCTTGCGAAGAAACAGCGAGAACCCGGCGTCGCCGTAAGAAGTGAGTCCCTTGCGCAGTCCGTCCGCCATGTCCCATCCCGCTGCCGTTTCGCGGCAATTGAAGGGTGGCGGAAGCGGATGTCAATCGCGGGCGGTCAAGTGATGATCTTGGCCACCAGCAACGCGATCAGAATAGCGAGGCCGCTGAGGCCGATGGTCAGGAACTGGCGTCGATGCGCGTCGGGAATGAGCGTGTTCATGAGATCCTTCACCGTCGGCCGACGAATCGACCTCCAACCGCAACATTGAACCCGCTTTTAGCGACGAGGTCATGACCCAACTACTCGGACGACTACCGGATTAGGAGCTGGATCTGAAATGCAAACGCCGGGACGGTGGAACCGTCCCGGCGTGACTGATCAACTCGGAATTGGGGGGGCGCGATCAGGCGGCGTTGAAGCCGGCGATCGCCTTGACCTCGAGATATTCTTCGAGACCGAACTTGCCCCACTCACGGCCGTTGCCCGACTGCTTGTAGCCGCCGAACGGCGCGGTGCGTTCGTTCGGCACGCCCTGCAGATTGACGTTGCCGGCGCGGATCTGCCGACCGACCTTGCGGGCGCGTTCGACAGAACCAGCCGAGACGTAGCCCGCCAGACCATAGGGCGTATCGTTGGCGAGCTTGACCGCCTCGTCCTCGTCCTTGGCGCCCATGATCACCAGCACCGGCCCGAAGATCTCTTCGCGCGCGATGGTCATGTTGTCGGTGACGTCGGCGAACACGGTCGGACGGACGTAGAAGCCCTTGTTGACGCCTTCCGGCAGGCCGGGGCCGCCCGCGACCAGCGTCGCACCTTCCTCGATGCCCTTGTGGATGAGCGCCTGGATCTTGTCCCATTGGCCGCGATTAACCACCGGGCCGATCGTGGTGCCCTCGCCGCGCGGATCGCCGGCCTTGGTCTTCTCCGCGACGCCCTTGGCGATCGCGGCGACTTCTTTCATCTTCGACAGCGGCACGATCATCCGGCTCGGCGCGTTGCACGACTGGCCGGAGTTGTTGAACATGTGCATCACGCCACTGGTGACCGCCTTGGTCAGGTCGGCATCTTCCAGGATCACGTTCGGCGACTTGCCGCCGAGTTCCTGGCTGACGCGCTTCACCGTCGGCGCCGCGCGCTTGGCGACATCGATGCCGGCGCGGGTCGAGCCGGTGAACGAGATCATGTCGATATCGGGATGCTCGCTCATCGCCGCACCGACCTCGGGGCCGAGGCCATTGACGAGGTTGAACACGCCCTTCGGCACGCCGGCTTCATGCAGGATCTCTGCGAAGATCAGAGCCGAAGTCGGGGTGAATTCGGAGGGCTTCAGGATCATGGTGCAGCCGGCAGCGAGCGCAGGCGCGACCTTGCAGGCGATCTGATTGAGCGGCCAATTCCATGGCGTGATCATGCCGACCACCCCGATCGGCTCACGCACGATGACCGCCGAGCCCATCGGCTCCTCGAAGACGTAGTTCTTCAGCACGTCGAGCGTGGACATGATGTGGCCGAGGCCGGCGCCGGCCTGCATCTTCTCGGCCATCGGCAGCGGCGCGCCCATCTCGTCCGACACCGCGGCGCCGATCTCCTTCATGCGGCCCTTGTAGATCGCAATGATCTTCTCGAGCAGCGCGATGCGCTCCTCGCGGCTGGTCTGCGAAAACGTTTCGAACGCCCGCTTGGCCGCAGCGACGGCCTTGTCGACGTCGGCCTTGGAGCCGAGTGCAACCTCATACATCGCCTCCTCGGTGGCCGGATTGACGACCGGCGTCGACTTGGGAGCGACGGGATCGACCCAGGCGCCGTCGATGTAGAATTGCATGCGGTTGACCATCGTGAACCTCTTCTTCTGATTTTGATTGCGGTGGTGGCAGGAGTCGGTGCGGACGGCGGCGCCTCCGGCGAGCATCCTCGCCCGGGCAACGCGAATGAGGTTGGGCCCGCCATGTGCGGGGGAGCGCATATAAAAACACTGCCGCGAACGGAGCAAGGCCGGACAAGACAATTGAGCGTGTGCGATCTCGTCGCGCGCCGGCCGCAAACCGCGACTTTGCCGCGCATTGCAGCGCAACAAAATCAGCCGGCCTGTGCGATCCGCTGAGCGGGCGCCGCGACGCCGGTGATGTGGCGATACTGTTCGAGCGGGTGCGGCTTGCCGATCAGATAGCCCTGCACTTCCTGGCACCCCGCGCCTGCCAGAAAAGCGAGCTGGCTTTCCGTCTCAACGCCTTCAGCGATCACCGGCAGCTTCAGACGGCGGGCAAGATCGAGGATCGCCTCGACGATCGCAGCGGAATCCGGATTGATTTCCAGCTTCCGGGTGAACACCTGATCGATCTTGATTTTGTCGAACGGGAACGATTGCAGATAGGACAACGACGAGTAGCCGGCGCCGAAATCATCCATCGCGACGCGGACGCCGAGATTCTTGATTCGCCGCAGGATCGCGATGGCGCCGGCGAAATCGTCGATCAGCACGCCTTCGGTGATCTCGACTTCGAGCCGTTTCGGGTCGAGCCCCGTCTCCATCAGCACCTGAAGAATCAACGTCGGCACGTCGAGCCGCCGGAAATCGAGCGGCGACAGGTTGACGGCGATCGCCAAAGGCTTGGGCCAGGAGGCAGCCTCCGCACAGGCGCTACGCAGCACCCACTCGTCGATCGCTCCGATCAACCCGGTTTCTTCCGCCAGGGGAATGAACACAGCGGGCGACACCATGCCACGGACCGGATGCCGCCAGCGCAGCAAAGCCTCGAAGCCGACGATTTCACCCTGGGTGGTCGCCTGCGGCTGATAATGGAGTTCGAACTCACCGTTCTGCACAGCCTCGGCGAGTTCGCGCTGCAGAGCACGCTTCTCGCGGATCTGCAGGTCCATCGATGGTTCGAACAGGCAGACGGTGCCTCGACGTTCGGTCTTGGCACGATACAACGCAACGTCGGCATGAGCGATCAGCGTGTCGGCGTTGTCGCCGTCGCGGGGATAGATGCTGACGCCGGCCGTCGAGCCAACGCGAATCGTGTGTCCCTCGATGTCGAATGCGATATCGCAGAGCGCGGCGACCTGGGCGCAGATCTCCTGCACCGCCCCCTCGGTCTGATCGGGCGGCGTGACGATCGAGAACTCGTCACCGCCTGGACGCGCGAGAAAGCCCCAGTGACAGGTTTCGGTGAGCTGCGCCGCCATCCTGGCGAGCACAGCGTCGCCGACCGACTGGCCGAACACGTCGTTGATCTCTTTGAACCGATCGATCCCGAGCCGGATCACCGCGAAGCTCGCGTGCTGTTCGCGGGCCACAGCGAGGCTCTGCACGATCCGCTGATTGAACGCGGCACGGTTCGGCAGGCCAGTGGCCAGATCATGCAGCGTGACATAGGCGAAACGCTGCTCGGCCATCTTGTAATCGGTGACGTCGGAGTGTTTGGCGATCCAGCCGCCGTTCGGCAACGGTCGGAATTCGATCTTGATGTGTCGGCCATCAAGGAGCGCGATGATCGCCTCCGATGGCTCGCCGCTGGCACTGGCCGCCTTGATTTCCGCGAGTTGTTCGACGTCGACGAGCTGATTGCCGCTGACTCGAAGTATCTCGACGAGGTCCTTCAACCGGCTGCCGGCGAGCGCCTGGCCGGGAGGAATCGCATAAATCTCGAGAAACGCTTCGTTCCAGGACTCCAACCGGCCATTGGGGCTGAACAAGCAGAACCCCAGCCTGTCCTCATGCACCACCGCGTCGAGCACCATCATGCGCTTGGCTAAAGCGTCGCGAACGTTTTCGGTCCCGTGCGCGCCGGACCAGACCGCCATCGCGACGGTCACCGTCAAGCCCAGGATCGTCAGGGTGACGAGGGAGAGAGCGAAGTTGCGTACAGCCGGTGCCTCAGGAAACGCCAGCAGCAGCACGACAGTCAGCGCGCTGATGATGGCGCAGCCTGCGGCCACGCAGCCCGCAACGACCCAGCCCCGTCGGACACGGCCGGAGCTGACGTAAGTAAAGCGGAGCGCTCCGGCCGCCGCCATGCCGCCGAGCAGACACAGCGCGAGCCCAAGAACCACCAGGCCAATGTGCTGCTGATCCCATGCGGGAGAAAATTGAAGCATATCCGGTCCAGACCAGCGAAGACGCCTCAATATCCCATCGTAGTTTTGCCTAATGCTTAAAGATCAAAAAGAAAGACAAACCGAGACAAGTAATACTGCCCCCGATTCCGGCTTTGGAGTTCGCTTATTGTGCAATCAACCAACTATTCACCATAGCTCATCGGCAAAAACTGGACGGCCATCTTCCGGTGCAGCACGGGAGCGCCCCCAACAAGACTTTCAGCAGCATCGATGATCGCGTTGGCATCGATGCCGTAGTGCCGATACAGCTCCGGAATGCTGCCGGTCTGGCCAAAATGCTCGACCCCAAGCGCTTCCATCCGATGACCGCAGACCGCACCGATCCACCCCAGCGTCGCCGGATGACCATCCAGCACGGTGACGATGCCGCAGCTCCGCGGCAGCGGAGCAAGCAGATTTTCGATATGGCTGGCGTGGCGCGATCCTCGATGTGCACGGCGCAGGCGGCGCGCCGCCGTCCAGCCCGCATGCAACCGGTCGGCGGACGTGATCGCCAGGAGTCCGATATCGCGACGGCTGTCGCCGAGCAGGCCGACGGCCTCGATCGCCTCGGGCGCGACGGCGCCGGTGTATGCGATCACCAGCTCGCAGTTCGGGCCCGGCTTACGCAGCCAATAGGCGCCGTTGACGAAGGCCTTCTCCAAATCCGGCGTCAACATCCGCTGCGGTTGCTCGATCATCCGCGTCGACAGCCGCAAATAGACCGAACCGCCGGACCGCATGCCGTCGTCGGCATCGCCGCCTTCGACGTTGTCGCGCTGCATATGCTCGAAGCCCCAACGCATGATCGTCGCGAGTTCGTCAACGAAGGCAGGCTCGAACGACGCCAGCCCGTCCTGTGCGATCCCGATCAGCGGCGTTGCAATCGACTGATGCGCGCCGCCTTCCGGCGCCAGCGTGATGCCGGACGGCGTCGCGGCCACCATGAAGCGCGCGTCCTGGTAACAGGCGTAGTTCAGCGCATCGAGCCCGCGCTGGATGAAAGGGTCGTACAGCGTGGCGATCGGCAGCAGTCGCTCTCCGTTGATGGAATGCGACAGTCCGAGAGCAGACATCAGGATGAACAAATTCATCTCGGCGATGCCGAGCTCGATATGTTGGCCGTTGGGCGAGAAGTCCCAGTTGAACGTGGTCGGAATTTTCTCGCTGCGGAACAAATCAGCCTTCTCGGCGCGCGCGAACAGGCCGCGGCGATTGACCCAGGCGCCGAGATTCGTTGAGACCGTGACATCCGGCGATGCCGTCACGATCCGGGACGCCAGCGCGCTGTCGCCGCGCGCCAGTTCGTTGAGGATCAGGCCGAAACCCTGCTGGGTCGACATCTGCGGGCTCGGCTTGAACGACAGCCGGTCGGGTACGTCGACAACCGGCGCGCGCAGGCGGCGCTCCCCTCCGCCATTGAGGGGCGCGCTCCGTAACAGCGCATCGAGCGCCGCGGTGTCCTGCGTCAGGCCTTCGAAACGATCCCATTCGTGGCCGGGGCAAATATTCTGCGCGGCGCGATAAGCTTCGATCTGCGCCGGCGTCATCAGCCCGGCGTGATTATCCTTATGGCCCTGGAACGGCAGTCCGACGCCCTTGATCGTGTAGGCGATGAAGCACACCGGGCGATCGTGATCGATGGCTTCAAACGCATCCAGCAGGCTCGCCATGTCATGGCCGCCGAGATTGGACATCAGCGCCAGCAGTTCGTCGTCGCTGCGCGCGTCGATCAGGCGCGACACCTCGCCCTGGTCGCCGATTTCGTCCTGGAGACGCTTGCGGAACGCCGCCCCGCCCTGGAAGCACAGCGCCGCGTACATCTGGTTCGGGCAGTTGTCGATCCAGTGCCGCAGCGCCTCGCCGCCGGGCTCGGCAAACGCCTGCTGCATCAGCCGGCCGTACTTCACGATCACGACGTCCCAGCCGAAATTGCGGAACATCGACTCGAACTTCTCCCACAAGCCTTCGCGGACCACCGCATCGAGACTTTGACGATTGTAGTCCACCACCCACCAGGTGTTGCGGAGACCGTGCTTCCAGCCTTCGAGCAACGCCTCGAAGATATTGCCCTCGTCCATCTCGGCGTCGCCGACCAGCGCGATCATCCGACCTTCGCGACGATTCTTCATCCAGCCATGAGCCGTGACGTAGTCCTGGACCAGCGAGGAGAACAGCGTCTGCGCCACACCGAGGCCTACCGAGCCGGTCGAGAAATCGACGTCGTCGGCGTCCTTGGTGCGCGACGGATAGGATTGCGCGCCCTTGAAGCCGCGGAAATTTTCGAGACGTTCGCGGCTCTGCCGGCCGAACAGATACTGGATGGCGTGGAAGATCGGGCTGGCATGCGGCTTCACCGCGACGCGGTCTTCCGGCCGCAGCACCGCGAAATACAGCGCGGACATGATGGTCGCGAGCGACGCCGACGATGCCTGATGACCGCCAACCTTCAGCCCATCCGCGTTCGGACGGACATGATTGGCGTGATGGATCATCCAGGTCGACAGCCACAGCGCCTTCCGGGTCAGCGCATTCAGCAAGTCGAGGCGGTCCGGGGATTGCGGCATGGCGATCACCTGCGTTGAGATTGCCAAAGTCTACGATGGATCCCCGCCAGGATATTCTCAATTTATGGCGGCGCAGCGCTCTGAATTGGGATAAACTCGTTGTTGTAAAGGTCTTCTGAGCGATTTATCCCAATGCCCAACCTCGACGCGATCGACCGCAAGATTCTCGCCGCACTGCAGGCCGATGGCCGCATCACCATGCAGGAGCTCGCCGATCAGGTCGGCCTGTCGGTGTCGCCGTGTCATCGCCGGGTCAAGCTGCTGGAGAATCGCGGCGTCATCAGCCGCTACACCGCCCAGGTCGATCAGAAGGCCCTCGGCCTGCATGTCAGCGTCTTCATCTCGATCAAGCTGACGCGGCAGAAAGAAGAAGACCTCACCCGCTTCGCCAAGGCGATCTCGAAATGGGACGAAGTGCTGGAGTGCTATCTGATGACCGGCAACCGCGACTATCTCCTGCGGGTGGTCGCCACCGATCTGGCCGCCTACGAGAACTTCCTGAAAACCAAGCTGACCCGCCTCGACGGCATCGCCTCGATCGAGTCGAGCTTCGCGCTCAGCCAGGTGAAATATTCGATCGCGCTGCCGCTGTGAGGCAACAAGCTCTCCCCGTCATTGCGAGCGCAGCGAAGCAATCCAGCTTAGTGCACTGCATCTGGATTGCTTCGTCGCGCGCTCCTCGCAATGACGGGGATCGTGGCTCAAGGGCTCGGATACGGCTCCGCCGGCACCGGCGGCTGCTTGCGGCGGATGCGTTCGCGGTGGGCGATGTAGATGCCGCTGGCAATGATCACGGCGGCGCCAACAAAGGTCCAGACGTCCGGGATTTCGCCAAACAGGCCGTAGCCCAGGAAAGTGACCCAGACGAGCTGGCTGTAGGTGAACGGCGCCAGGACGGACGCGTCGGCGTAGCGATAGGCCAGCACCACGATCCACTGCCCCATGGTCGAGGCGAGCCCGACCAGGACGCCGATCATGATGTCGTGCCAGCTCGGCGTCACCCAGACGAACGGCACAAGAGCACTGAGCGCCACGAAGCCGACCAGCGCGGAGAACGTCATGGTGACGATGGCGCGATCGGCTCCGCTGATCATCCGCGTCAGCGTCAACGTCACGGCCCAGGCCAACGCCGACAAGATCGGAAAGATCACGGCCGGATCGAACGCTGCCGAGCCCGGCCGGATCACGATCAGCACCCCGATCAGACCGACCACCGCGGCGATCCAGCGGCGGACACCGATGGTCTCGCCGAGCACGATGATCGACAGCGCGGTGACGAACAGCGGGGCCACAAAAGAGGTCGCCGAAGCCTCGGCGATCGGCAGGAACTGCAGGCCGCTGATGAACAGGACGGAAGACGCGACCAGCGCCAGTGCGCGCAGCACCTGCAGCTTCGGCCGCACCGAACGCAGCAGCGACGCCGAGGACGACATCAGCACCACCGGCGCCATGATCAGCACGAACACCAGGAAGCGGATCCAGCCGATTTCAATCGGCGGGAGGGTGCGCCCGAGATACTTCGCCATGGTGTCCGAACAGGCGAGGAACACCGTGGACACGATGATCAGCCCGATGCCGCGCAGCGGGTGGTCGGCGTGGCGCTGGGTGAGACGGCGGCCGGCGTCGGTCACGGATGGCGAGGTGATGGTCACGTGTTCAGCAGTGCAATGAAAAGGAGTTGGGGGAGGCCGCGCGCGGCCGAGCCTTTCAACTAACAATCCGACAAAACGATGTTCGCAGCGGCCGCGCAACACCGGAATTCAGGACTCGGCTATGCATCGGGCCGCCAGGGTGGCCGGTCACAGCATCGGCAGGCTGGCGGGCTCGGGTCCACGAGGAAACGCCTCGTCGATGGCCGCAAGATCATCGTCGGACAGACGCAGCGTCCCGGCCTCGGCGTTGTCCGCCGCATGGGCTGGATCGGCGGCCTTGGGGATCGCGAAAACCGATGGTCGGCGGATCAGAAACGCCAGCGCCACCTGGCGCGGCGTCGCGCCGTGGCGGTCGGCGATGCTCTGGAGCACCCGCCCCTCCACGCTCTGCGGCGCGGGAAATTCATCGTGTCCGAATGGCGAGTAGGCCGTCACCGCGACGCCGTGCGCTTCGCACCATGGGATCACCGCGTGCTCGATCACCCGCTCGTGCAGATGATAAAGAACCTGGTTGCAGGCGATCTTGCCGGGGCCGGCAATCTTGAGCAGTTCCTGCAGGTCGCCGGCGTCGAAATTGCTGACGCCCCAAGATAGGATCTTGCCGGCCGCAACCAGTTTCTCGAACGCCGCGACGGTGTCGGCCAGCCGATACTGCCCGCGCCAGTGCAGCAGGTAGCAATCCAGCCGGTCGGTCTTCAGCCGCTGCAGCGAGCGGTCGCAGGCCGAGATCGTGCCGCTGCGCGAGGCGTTGCTCGGCAGCACCTTGGAGACGAGAAACACCTCGTCGCGCCGGCCCGCGATCGCTTCCGCGACCAGCGGCTCGGCGTCGCCATACATCTCGGCGGTGTCGATGTGAGTCATGCCGAGGTCAAGCCCGCGGCGCAGCGCGGCGATCGCCGACGCGCGGTCCCCGCGATCGATGTGCCAGGTACCCTGGCCGATCGGAGCGATCTTCGGCCCGGCCGGACCGAAGCTGCGCGTGTCCCCGCTCACGACCATCTCCGCTGTTATTCCGCCGCAACCGCCAGCATCGGCCGCGGTGCGGCACCCCTGCCCGGCTTCAATCGGAATTCGTACGTCATCAGGTGCCACGGACCAGGGGCCTCGCGGCCATCGGGCATCACCGCATCATTGCGCAGTTCGATGCTGGACACCAAGTCGTCCTTGACGCCAAACACCACATCGCTCTCGAGATATTTGTCGCCCTCGATGAACACGTGGGTGATCAGCGGCTCGTAGCCCGGCGCATTCACCAGGAAATGGACATGCGCAGGCCGCATCGGATGACGCTGCGCCGCAAGGATCAATTCACCGACCGGTCCGTCGATCGGGATCGGATAGCTGCACGGCAGGATCGTGCGGAATGCAAATTGGCCCTCGGTGTCCGTGACGAACTTCGCGCGCAGCGACGGGCCGGCTTCGGCGTAAGAAGGCTTTTGCGAATCGTAGAAGCCGTCATCATCGGCATGCCAGACGTCGACCGGAACGCCGGCCAGCGGCTGGCCGCTGATGTCGACGACGCGGCACTGCACGTACATCCGCTCACCCTCGACACCTTCGGAAATGTCCGCGCCGTTCGGCATCGGCTTGTGTTCGCCGACATAGAACGGACCGAGCACGGTGGTCTGGGTGGCGCCGTCGCGTTCACGATGGTTCACGGCATCGACCAGCATCGAGACGCCGAGCACGTCGGACAGCAGAATGAACTCCTGCCGGCTCGGCGTACACTTCTGGCCGGTCCGGGTGAGGAAATCGATCGCCTTCTGCCATTCCTCGAAGGTTAGCCCCGTCCGCCGAACGTAGTCGTGGAGCGAGCGGACCAGTTCGCGCATCAGGTGCTTCAGCCGCGGATCAGGCGTCTCGTCGAAGCTTGCGACGACCGCTTCGGTCAGCTCGGTCTCGTCGAATTGAGGCATCTTCCATTCCCGGTTGGCAACGGCGGGACGCTACACCAAGTGTTCCAATGTGATAAGCGCGTGACTTGCAGACCGGTCTGCGCGGAGATTCATTGCGGACCGCCCAGCGCGTATGCTCAAAATCGCACAGATTCACCACGGAGCCAGCGCCCCAAGATAGAACGGCGGCGACTTTTCCTTTATCCAGAGTTGTGGAACCGGGCGAAAGGCGACTGCGCCGCTGGCTCACCCGGCCTTGCTGTTGTCCAGACGGAGTGCCTCATGCCGGTCCACGCCCAGTCCCCTCGCGCTGCCTCCAGCAGTTCGGCCGCCAGCGCCGGCTTTTCCGAGAAGGCGCTTCGGCGGATCGACGATCATTTGCAGCGGGTCTATGTCGGCCCGGGCAAGCTGGCCGGCACCCAGACGCTTGTCTATCGCCGCGGCCAGATCGCCTATCGCTCCTCGCTCGGCCATGCCGACCGCGAGCGCAACGTCCCGATCAAGGACGACACGATCTTCCGTATCTATTCGATGACCAAGCCGATTACATCGGTAGCGCTGATGATGCTGTTCGAGGAGGGCCGCGTTCAGCTCGACGATCCGGTCGCGAAGTACATTCCCGAATGGGCCAATCTCGGCGTATTTCAGGCTGGCGTCGCGCCGGCGTTCCTGACCAAGCCGCCGGCGCGGCCGATGCAGGTGGTCGACCTGCTGCGGCATACATCCGGTCTGACCTACGGCTTTCAGAGCCGCACAAATGTCGACGCGGCCTATCGGGAAAAAGGCATCGGCGCCTTCGAAAAGGCCGGCACGCTCGATTCCTGGATCGCGGATCTTGCCAGAATTCCGCTGGAGTTCTCGCCCGGCGAGGCCTGGAATTACTCGGTCTCGACCGACGTCGTCGGCTATATCGTCCAGAAGATCAGCGGCATGCCGTTCGAGCAGTTCGTCAAGCAGCGCATCCTCGACCCGCTCGGCATGGCCGACACCGACTTTTATGTTCCAACGGCCAAGGCGCATCGCCTTGCTGCCTGCTACTCCGCAGACGGCAAAGGCGGCATGCAGCTCTCGGATGATCCCACCACGTCCAGCTTCCTGGCTCCGCCCGATCTGATCTCCGGCGGCGGCGGTCTGGTCTCGACCATCGACGACTACCTGACCTTCTGCTGCGCGCTGCTGAACGGCGGCGAGCTGGACGGCGTCCGCCTGCTCGGCCCGAAGACGCTGAAGCTGATGACCACCAATCATTTGCCCGGCAACCGCGACCTCACCGAGATGTCGCGTTCGATGTTCAGCGAAGCCACCAATGCCGGCATCGGTTTCGGCCTCGGCTTCGCGGTGAACATGAACCCGGCCCAGACACTGCTGCCCGGCAGCGTCGGCGAATATTACTGGGGCGGCGCGGCGTCGACGGCGTTCTGGATCGACCCGGCCGAGGAACTGATCACCATCTTCATGACCCAGCTGCTGCCCTCGAGCGCCTACCCGATCCGCCGCGAACTCCGCACGCTGGTCTATGGCGCGATGACGGAGAGCAATGTGTAGCCGCCAGCTCAGTCCTCGACATCGTCATTCCGGGGCGCTCGCGCAGCGAGCGAGCCCGGAATCCATACTCCCTGTGCTGGTGTGAAACACGGCCGCAGCGAACGCAGTGCCTCATTGCCAATGCAGGGATTATGGATTCCGGGTTCGCGCCAAGAGGCGCGCCCCGGAATGACACAAAAGAGGCTCAGCGCAGTCTAAGCCCGCGATCAAATCTTCCGCTCGCGTCCCTGCCAGAACGGATCGCGCACCGCGCGGCGCAGCAGCTTGCCGACCGGGCTTTTCGGCACTTCATCAATGAAGCGCACCTGTTTGGGGACCTTGTAGGTGGCCACCCGCTCGCGGGCGAAGGCGATGAGTTCGGCCTCCTCGGCGCTGGCGCCCGCGCGCAGCGCCACGAAGGCCGCGACGCTCTCGCCCCATTTGTCGTCCGGCAGCCCCACCACTACGACCTCGCGCACCGCCGGATGCGCCGCCAATGCATCCTCGACCTCGCGCGGATAGACGTTGTAGCCGCCCGAGACGATCATGTCCGAGGTCCGATCGACGAGATACAGATAGCCATCGGCGTCGAAGCGGCCGACGTCGCGGGTGCGGAGCCAGCCGTCCGGCAGAAACATCTGCGCATTCAGGTCCGGCGCGTTGTAGTATCCCTTCATCGCGAACGGGGCACGCAGCGCGATCTCTCCCGCTTCGCCCGGCGCGACCTCGTCGCCCTCTTCGTTCACGAGCTTGATCTCGCAATCGATCGACGGCCGGCCGCAGGATGCCAGCCGCTGTTCGGCCTTCGGTCCGACGTGATCCTGCTGCGTGAGGTTTGTGATGAAGATCGGCGCTTCCGACTGGCCGTAATATTGCGCGAAGCGCGGCCCCCACAGCTTCAGAGCCCGCAGCATCACCGGCCGCGGCATCGGCGAGGCGCCGTAGATGATGCTTTTCACCGAGGAGAAATCCGCCTGCTCGTTACCGGGATGATCGAGCAGCATGCCGATCATGGTCGGCACCAGATTCAGTGCGGTGGGCTTCCAGCGCTCCACCGCGTCGAGATAGCTCGCCGGCGTGAAGCCCGGCAGCACCGCTGCGACGCCGCCGCGCAGCCAGTACGGCACGATAAAGCATCCGGACGCATGGATCATCGAGGCCGCGTGCAGCATCACGTCGCCCTCACCGACCTCCAGATTGATCAGCACATTGGTGGCCATTGCGGCCCAGCTCGCCTGGGTATGCTCGACCGCCTTCAGCTTGCCGGTGGTGCCGGAGGTGAAGATGGTGATCACGACATCGTCCGGCTCCGGCCGGCGCGACGGCGGCGCATCCGAGCCCGCTTGAGCGAGCTGCAGGAGATCGTTCGGATCGGTCGTGTCGCCGATGCTGATCAGCTTCAGGCCCTGCATCGCCTTTGCGATTTCCCGGGCGCGGTCCGTCAGATCGGTGCCGTGGATCAGCGTATCCACACCCGCGCCTTCGAGCATCTGTTGCTGCTCGGTCAACGACAGCCGCGAATTGAGCGGCACGCGCGACAGCCGCGATTTGACGAAGCCGAAATCCAGCGGCACCGTGTAAATCGAATTGTTCAGCAACAACCCGACGCGGCGGCCGACATCGAGCTTCAGCGTCTCAACCAAGACGTTGGCGATGCGGTTCGACAGCAAGTCGACTTCAGTAAAGGTCATGCGCTGGTCGCCGAACATCACCGCCGTCTTCGGGCCGTGATAGATCGCGCCGCGCCGGATCATCTCGGATGCCAACATCGCAAACTTCCCTCACGTCGCGCCCGCCGCTTGTCTGCGGCGTAGCTGTTAGGTCGTCATACTCTCAATGAGTCATTCCGGGGCGCGCGCAACGCGAACCCGCAATCCATAATCCCTGTCTTCTCGTCCGACCGCGAAGCGTCCGCCGCCCCGCGCCACAAGCATCACAGGGGGTTATGGATTTCGGGTTCGCTCACGACGGGGCGAAACGGAACGACGACCGACAGGTCGCGCCCCGGAGATCCCACTTCGGGCGCCCTACCTCCCCGGCCACACCGGCTTGCGCTTCTCGGCGAACGCCTTCAGCCCTTCCTTCGCATCCTCTGTCATCGCCAGCAGCGCGATCTGGCTTTCGGTGTAGGCGATGCTTTCGTCGAACGACATCGCAGCTATCGCCCGCATCGCGTACTTGCCGCGACGAATTGCGGTCGGCGATTTGTCGGTGAGCCGCTTCACCAGCCACTCGACCTTGACGTCGAGCTCGGGCGCCGGCACGACGTAGTTGAGCAGGCCGGCATCACGAGCAGCAGCCGCATCGAACGGCTCGCCGGTCAGCGACCACTCCGCGATCAGCCGGCGTGGAGCGATGTCTTGCAACAGGCTCATCACCTGCATGGGGAACACGCCCACTTTCACTTCCGGCAGACCGAACTGCACATTGTCGGCGGCAATCGCCATATCGGTCATGCACAACAAGCCCATGCCGCCGGCCATGCAGGTGCCGTTGACGCGGGCGATCGACGGCTTGGTTGAATTCTGCGCCAGCCGCAGCAGGTCGGCATAGTCGACATTCGGCTTGGAGAAATCGAACGAGAACGCCGCCCCGGTCGATTGCAGGTCGGCTCCGGCGCAGAATGCCTTGTCGCCAGCGCCAGTGAGCACGATCACGCGCACCGACGGATCGTCGTGTGCCTGCTTCCAACCGCGAGTGATACCCTCGACTACGCCGGCGTTGATGGCGTTGCGCTTGTCGGGGCGGTTGATGGTGATCCACAGCGCCTGATCGCGCTTCTCGATGATCACAGTCTCATTGCTCATGGTCGACCTGTCCTCAAGTCTCGTCGTTGCGAGGAGCGAAACGGTGAAACAATCCAGCTCAGTTCACGTAGATGCTGGATTGCTTCGCTTCGCTCGCAATGACGGGTCAATTGTTCATACTTGCTGCTGCGCAACTTCGATCTGCGCGACGATGCGGCCGGTGGTCACCTGCTCGCCTTCGCTCACGTCTATCGCCACAATGCCCGAGACCGGCGCCAGATGCACGTGCTCCATCTTCATCGCCTCGAGCGTCAGCACCGGTTGGCCGGCCTCGACCCGATCGCCGGGCTTCACCAGCACGGCGACGACGCGGCCATTCAGCGCCGCGCGCAGCTTGCCGTCACCACCACCGCGTGCCGCGCTTTGCGGCGCCGCCCGGGTCAGATCGACAATACTGTTCTGCACGCCGAGCCGTTGCACGAGCAGCCGCTCGCCCTCGCGGTGATAGACGGCCGACTCGCTGAAGTCCTCGGCCTGGAAGCGGATACTGTCGGCGCTCAGCGCCTCGATCGCGAAGCCGATGCGGCTGCCGTCATGGACCGTCACGTAGCGGCCGTCGCGCTCGCGCAATACTTCGCAGCTCTGCTCCGTGCCGTCGAGCTCGAACCGGAGCAAGGTCGGGAACGAAGCGGCCAGCGAGCGACCGGCGCGATGCGGATGCGCGTGCGGATCGGTGACATAGAGCAGCAGCGACGCCACTGCCCAAGCCGGCACCGCGTCCTCCGGCAACGCGCGCGTCAGTGCGTCACGATTCTGCGCGATGAACGCCGTCGTCGCTTCGCCTCGCGCGAACACGTCGTGACGAAGACACGCCGCCAGGAAGCCGCGATTGGTAGCGACACCGAACGCAACGGTCTTATCCAGTCCGTGCACCAACTTGCGCCGTGCCTCCTCCCGGCTGGCGCCGACCGCGATGATCTTGGCGATCATCGAGTCGTAATAGGGGGAGATCTGCGAACCGGACTGCAGCGCATGCTCGACGCGCAGCTCGCCGGGCATCCGCCAAACGGACATCGTGCCTGATTGCGGCATGAAGTCCTTGTCGGCATCCTCCGAACACAGCCGCACCTCGATGGCATGGCCCTCGAACGTCACGTCATCCTGCCGCAGCGGCAATGGCTCGCCAGCGGCAATGCGCAGCTGCAGCTCGACCAAATCGAGCCCTGTGATCGCTTCGGTGACCGGATGCTCGACCTGCAGCCGGGTATTCATTTCCATGAAGTAGAACTGGCCCTGCGCGTCGAGCAGGAACTCCAGCGTGCCGGCGCCCTCGTAGCCGATGGCCTTGACGGCGTTCACTGCCACCACGCCCATCTGTTCGCGCAGCGCCTCGGAGACAGCCGGGGACGGCGCCTCCTCGATCACCTTTTGATGCCGGCGCTGCACCGAGCAGTCCCGCTCGCCGAGATGGATGGCGTGACCGTAGCGATCGCCGAACACCTGGATCTCGATATGGCGCGGCTCCATGATCGCGCGCTCCAGGATCACGGTAGGATCGCCGAACGCGCTCTGCGCCTCGGAGCGCGCGCTGCGAAGCGCGTCGGGCAGCGCCGCGGCGTCCGTCACGAGCCGCATGCCGCGGCCGCCGCCGCCCGCCACGGCCTTGATCATCACCGGGAAGCCGATCTTGCCGGCTTCCGCGATCATCGCGGCATCGCTCTGGTCGGCGCCCTGATAACCGGGCACGCAAGGCACGCCCGCCTTCAGCATGATCTCCTTGGCGCCCGCCTTGTTGCCCATCGCGGCGATCGACTCCGCGGACGGACCGATGAACACCAGCCCGGCATCGCGGCACGCCGCGGCGAAATCCTCATTCTCGGCCAGGAAGCCGTAGCCAGGATGCACGGCGTCAGCGCCAGCGATCTTCGCGGCTTCGATCAGCACCGGGATGTTGAGATACGATTCGGACGGCTGCGCGCCGCCGATCGCCACGGCTTCGTCCGCTTCGCGGACATGCGCGGAGTCGGCGTCGGCGGTCGAATACACCGCGACGACGCCGTAGCCCATGCGGCGCGCGGTGCGCATCACGCGTAGCGCGATCTCGCCGCGGTTGGCGATCAGGACTTTGGTGAAGGGAGTGGGTTTCAGCATCTGTGCCATCGTCATGCCCGCGACACCGCGAACTGCATCTGTTGCGGCGTGCGCGCCTCGCTCTCGCTGCAGATCGCCAACACTTCGGCGAGCACCGCGCGGGTGTCGCGCGGATCGATCACGCCGTCGTCGAGCATCCGCGCCGACGTCGCGAACACGTCCATCTGGCCATTGAACACCGCAGTGATACCCGCCTTCATCTGATCGAGCTTCTCGCGATCGACCGGAGCGCCCTTCCGCGCCGCGCCCGCCTCCGCAACGATCGCCATCGTCTCGGCGGCCTGCTCGCCGCCCATCACCGCGGTCTTGGCGTTGGGCCAGGAGAAGCAGAACCGCGGATGGAAGCCGCGACCGCACATGCCGTAGTTGCCGGCCCCAAATGAGGCGCCGCAATAGATCGTGATCTGCGGCACCGAAGCGGAAGTCACGGCCTGGATCATCTTCGAGCCGTGCTTGATCATGCCGGCCTCTTCATAGGCGCGGCCGACGATGTAGCCGGTGGTGTTGTTGAGATACAGGATCGGCGTGCGCGACTGGCAGCACGCCTGGATGAAATGCGTCGCCTTGTTGGCGCCGGCAGGATCGAGCGGACCGTTGTTGGTGATGATGCCGATCGGCTGGCCGACGATCTTGGCGTGGCCGACCACCGTAGCCGGCCCGTAATTCGGCGACATCTCGGTGAAGTCCGAATCGTCGACGATGCGCGCAATCACCTGGCGCATGTCGACCGGCCGCTTGTGGTCCATCGGCATGATGCCGAGCAGCTCTTCTGCATCGTACAGCGGCGGATGATAGTTCGCAGGGTCCGGGCCGGGTCCGGAGCGATCCCACGGCAGGCCGGCCATGATGTCGCGCGCGATCCGAAGTGCGTCGCGGTCATCCTCGGCGAGATAATCGCCGAGGCCGGAGATCGAGGTGTGCATCTCGGCGCCGCCGAGTTCTTCCTCGGTCGCGATTTCGCCGGTCGCGGCCTTGAGCAGCGGCGGTCCGGCCAAAAAGGCCCGCGTCCTCCCCCGCACCATAACGATGTAGTCTGACAGACCGGTCTGATACGCGCCGCCTGCCGTCGACGAGCCGTGCGTCACCGTCACCACCGGCAACCCGGCTGCCGACAGCCGCGCCAGATTGCGGAAAATGTTGCCACCGCGGACGAAGTCTTCGACGCGATAACGCAGCAGATTGGCGCCGGCGCTTTCGACCAATTGAACGAACGGCAGCTTGTTCTCCAGCGCCAGTTCCTGAATGCGAATTGATTTGTCGAGGCCATAGGGCTGCAACGCGCCGGCGTCGATGCCGGAATCGTTGGCGCTGATCACGCAGCGAATGCCAGCGACGTAGCCAATGCCCCCGATCACACCGCAACCGGGAACGCTCTTGTCAGCGTTCGAAGTGTCGAACATGTAGCCCGCGAGCGTCGACAGCTCGAGGAACGGTGCACCCGGATCCAGCACCAGCGCGACGCGCTCGCGCGGCAGCAGCTGGCCCCGCTTGTGGAAGCGCTCCGCGGAGGCCGCGGATGCAGTGCGCGCCCGCGCCTCCAGCATCCGGACTCGCTCGATCAGCGCCAGCATGCCGTCGCGATTGGCCTTGAAGCCTTCGCTCCCGGGCGCGACGGTGGATTCGATCACTGCCATTGTTCGTCCTTTGTTAGTCCGGGCGCCTGTTGACGCGAACCTAAAATCCCGCCCTCTCGTTCGTCATTTCCGGGCGCGCGGAGCGCAAGCCCGGAATCCATAATCCCTGCCGGGAGTATAGATTCGAGGCTTGTGACGCTCACGCGGCGCATCCCGGAATGACGAACTCCAATACCGTGCCCTATCCCGTTTGCCCCAACGTGAAGTAATCAGCATGCGCGTTGCGCAGCTCGACCTTGCGCAGCTTGCCGGTAGCGGTCATCGGCATTTCCTCGACGATCTGGATCAGCTTCGGCACCTGGAAGCCGCCGAGCGTCTTGCGGCAATGCTCGATGATCTCCGCTTCGGTCGCCGACGCACCTGGCTTCAGCTTGACGAAGCCGGACACCGCCTCGCCCCATTGCGGATGCGGCAGGCCGACCACCGCAGCGTTCATCACCGCCGGATGCGCCAGCAGCGTCTCCTCGATTTTCACCGAAGCGACGTTCTCGCCGCCGGACTTGATCATGTCCTTCTTGCGATCGAGGAACAGCAGCTCGCCGTGCTCGTCGATCAATGCGAGGTCACCCGTGTGGTGCCAGCCGAACTTGCGGGCGGCCTCGGTCGACTCCGGATCCTTATAGTAGCCCAGCATCACGTTCGGGCCACGGTGCACGATCTCGCCGACCTGCCCGCGCGGCAGAAGATTGCCGTTGTCGTCCATGATCGCGGTTTCGTTCACGATCGTCGACTCGCCCCAGTAGTTGCCAAAACGGGCGAGTTGGCGGTCCGGCTGCGACATCGTGGTCGCCGGATACATCTCGGTCTGGCCAGACGGCTGAACGAAGTTCGGGCACAGCTCGGCGATCGCACGTTCCAGCAACGGGCGCGGCATCGGCGCCATGGTGTAGATGCAGCAGCGCAGGGTCGATAGATCGAACTCCTTGCGACGCGGATGGTCGAGCACCGCCTGATACATCAGCGGCAGGCCGATGAAGACCGACAGCTTGTCGCGCTGGATCGCCTCCATACAAGCGACCGGATCGAAACCGCGCATCAGCGCCAGTTTACCGCCGACCGTGAGATAACTGAGCAGCAGCACATGCGCCGCGCAGTGGAACAGCGGAAACTGTCCGCTGATGCCGTCCGTGCGCGTGAGCTGCATCTCGATCGCGTTGCTCATCGCCGCCATGACGACAGCCAAATGGCCGTGCATCGCGCCCTTTGGCCGCGACGTGGTGCCGGAAGTGTAGATGATCATCGCGAGATCGCGATCGTCGAACGCGACGTCCGGCTCGATCTCGGACTGGCCTTCGATCAGTTCACCGAAGCTCTTCAGCCCCGTCTCGGCCGCCTTGCCGGTGAGATCCACCGCGACCAGGGAGACGCCACGCTGTTCGAGCGCGGCGCGGCGTTCCGGCTGGGCATGCAGATTGTCGTCGATCAGCGCGAACTTCACCTCGGCATGATCGAGGATGTAGCCCATATCGCCCGGGCCGAGCATGGTGTTGATCGGCACCCAGACGAGGCCGGCCCGGTGAATCCCGAACAACGCTTTGACGAAATCGACCGAGTTGTTGCAAACGGTCGAGATCTTGTCGCCGGGCTTCAGGCCGCGGGCGAGCAGAGAATTGGCAAAGCGATTGGCGTCGCGGTCGAGCTCCTTGTAGCTGACCTGACGGCCACCGTCCGTCAGTGCGATGCGGTCGGCGAAGCGGATCGCCGACTTGCGCAGGATATCACCGATCGCGACTCGTCCGATCCGCCCCGGTCCCGGCACTCCGCCGGTCGCCTCAAGACTGCTCATGGTACTCCCTCGGAGGTGAGGCAGCTCTTCCGGCTGCTTGATGCAAAAGCTTGACGATACCCGTCATGGCAAGGAGCACAGCGACGAAGCAATCCATTCCCGCTCCGCGGTTTTCTGGATTGCTTCGCTACGCTCGCCATGGCGGCTCGCTAGTTGAGGAGGCCGTAGATCTTCCGCGCCTCTTCAGGGCTCGCGATCTCGCGGCCGGCGCGACGGGCGCAGCCCGCGATCTCTTCGATCAGCTGGCCGTTCGACGTCACCTTCTCGCCATTGGCGAGGTAGAACGTGTCCTCGAGTCCGGTGCGCAGATGGCCGCCGTGATCGGCGCAGGCCTGATGCAGCGGCCAGATCTCGGCGCGACCGATCGCGGTGACCTGCCAATGCGCTTCGGGACGCTTCAACTTCAAGATGATCGGCAGCAGATCCGGATCGGCCGGCATGCCGGAGGCGACGCCCATCACGAAGTTGTATTCGAGCGGACCGGAATACATGCCGTTCTGAACGTACATGCCGACGCAGCGCACGATGCCGACGTCGAAGCACTCGAATTCCGGGATCGTGCCGGCGTCCTTCATGGCGCCGAGGAAGTCTTGAATCTTTTCGACCGAGTTGTCGAACATCATCGGCGGCCAGGCCCAGCTGTTGTCCGCCTTGACCTTGAGATAGTTCAGCGAACCGGCATTGCAGGCCGCGATCTCCGGCTTGGTCTCGCGGATGCATGCGAGCGGTCCGTCATAGTGCGGGCCGGAGGTGCCGGAGGTGTGATTGATGATGACGCCGGGGCACGCTTCGCGGATGGCCTGCTGAATCTCGCGCGAAACCTCCACATCCCAGCTCGGGAGATGCCCCTTGTTGGGCCGCTGGTCGCGCAGATGGATGTGCATGATCGAAGCGCCCGCGTCGTACGCGGCCTTGGCTTCGCGTGCCATCTCTTCCGGCGTCACCGGAACGTGATGCTGCTTGGGGTCGGTCAGCACGCCGTTCAGCGAGCAGGTGATTACGGCCTTGTCGCTCATTCCTCATCAACCCTTTCGGTGATGCTGCACTCGCGAACGAACCGCGGCGCAAACCAGTCGACCAGGATGATGCGGAAGCAGCGCATACGCTTCTTGCGTGCACGCGCTGCTACTCGCTGAACGCTTGATTCAGGGGCGGCCCTGCCGAGAATCCGCGGCGCTGGCGGCTTGCGGATCGCTGCGCCAGATCGCCAGATCGCGCGAACCTGAGAAGATCGCGCGCGGCTGCAATCCGTAAAAGCGTCGGATCGAGTGGCTGAAGTGAGTCGAGTCCGGATAGCCGATGTCCTGCGCCAGATGCGCGAGGTTGATCTCGGCATTGACGAAGTGCAGCAGATGCCGCGCCCGCTTCCAGGCACGCAACGCTCGGAACGAGACACCGGTCTCGTCCTTGAACAGATGCAAGAAGCGCGACTGCGACAGGTTGGCCGCCACGGCGCAATCTTCCGCCGTCACGGCCGCGCCGGAGACGTCGTTGAGCTTCGAGATCGCTGCGGCAATGCGGCGATCGATCCGCCGTGCCGAAAGCGGCTCGCCGAAGAACAGATTGTCGAATTCCGAGGTGGTGAAGCCCTCTCGACGGCCGGTCGCCACCAGCGACCGATACGCCTGCCGAACGCGGTCGACGAACGCCGCGTCGCCCGCACCGGCGATCCGGGCGCCGAGCGCCGCCATCGGGGCCGGCAACACGGTTTCCGGCTCAATCACCAGACAGATGACGTTGCGGCTGTCGGACTCGACATTGTGCGGGACGTAGGGAGGCACGAAAGCCATGGCGCCGACCTGCGCCTGCCCGTCCTCGATCGTCACCCGCAACTCGCCGTGCAAGGAGACGTAGATCGAATAGGCGCCGCTGGTCCGGCGGCGGGGCCGGCCGAGCAGACCGGCATAGAACACCCGTTCAGGGCTGATCAGCATCAAATGTCCGGCCGTCGGACATGCCTCGTCACTCATGGGTCCTCCCGGGATCTGCACCCGTTCCCGCACCGAGATGCGGCGCCCTCTTACGGAGCGGGCGCAGAATACAGCATCGAAAGGCGTTGTCACCGGGCGCGATGCCGCGGAAATGCCGGCTCCCGACGGCGGATTGCCGCTGCCGGGGCCCCTCAGGCCCGCCGAGCCACCTTTTGCTCGTCCCCTGCCCGCGTTTCCGCCTCCACGGCCCGCCGGTAGCCTTCGCGTTGCTGCACACGCTGCCAATACGCCGCCACATTGGGACCGAATTGCTTGGAAAGCCCGAGATTGTCGGCGAGCCGTAGCGCATAGCCGATCACCACGTCGGCTGCGGTGAACCGGCCCTGGCACAACCATTCGGTTTCGCCCGTTGCCGCCTCGACCGCCCGCAGCCGGCCCAGGAACCACTTGGCGTAATCCTCGACGACCTGCGGCTGACGCCGCTCGTTCGGCTCCAGCGTGCCGTAGCGCAGCACGAGGGTTTGCGGGAACGTCAGCGTCGCGTCGCTGAAGAACATCCAGTTCAGATACGTCCCGTAGTCCGTCTCGTCGACATCGACCACCAGCGGAGTCGGGCCATGCTTGGTGCCGAGATAATGGCAGATGCCGGAGGACTCGGTCATCTTGGTGTCGCCCTCGACCATGAACGGAATAGTCCCGAGCGGATTGATCGCCAGATACTCCTTGGCGAACACCCGCGGCGGAAACGGCAGCATCTTCAGCTCGTAGTCGAGCCCCATTTCCTCGAGCATCCACAACGGCCGAAACGACCGCGCTCCATGGCAGTGATACAACGTGATCATCGATGTCGCTCCCTCTTGGCATCATTGCGAGGAGCGAAGCGACGAAGCAATCCGGATCAGTGCACTGCGTCTCTGGATTGGTTCGCTTCGCTCGCAATGACGAACGCCTATGTGTTCGAAGTTACGCCTTCCCCGGCAGCGTGCCCATCGCCTTGCAGAGGATGCCGAGCATCACCTCGTCGGCGCCGCCGCCGATCGAGGTCAGGCGGCTGTCGCGATAGGAGCGCGTCACCAGCGTCTCGTTCATGAAGCCCATGCCACCCCAATATTGCAGGCAGGCATCAGGCAGCTCGCGCCCGAGGCGGCCGGCCTTCAGCTTCGCCATCGTGGCGAGCTGGGTGACGTCCTCGCCGGCGACGAGCTGTTCGGCAGCGCGATAGATCAGCGAGCGCAGCAGCTCGACTTCGGTCTGCAGTTCGGCGAGACGGAAGTGGATCACCTGATTGTCGAGCAGCGGCTTGCCGAACGCCTTGCGGCTGCGGGTGTAGTCGATCGTGTCCTGGATCGTTTTCTCGTGCGATTTGAGACAGGCGGCTGCGCCCCACAGGCGTTCCTCCTGGAACTGAACCATCTGATAGACGAAGCCCTTGCCCTCCTCGCCGATGCGGTTGCGCTTCGGCACCCGCACCTCGTCGAAATGGATCTGTGCCGTGTCGGACGAGCGCATGCCCATCTTGTCTAGCTTGCGGGCGATGCTGACGCCCTTGGTCTTCATCGGCACGCAGATCAGCGACTTGTTGCGGTGGATCGGTCCGTCACCGGTGTTGCACAGCAGGCAGATCCAGTCGGCCTGGGTGCCGTTCGTGATCCACATCTTGCCGCCGGAAATGACATAGTCGTCGCCATCGGAGCGAGCTGAAGTCTTGATCGACGCCACGTCGGAACCGGCGCTCGGCTCGGAGACGCCGATGCAGGCGACGTAGTCACCGGCGATCGACGGAGCGAGGAATTCCCTGCGCAACTCGTCCGAGCCGAACTTCGCCAGCGCCGGCGTCGCCATGTCGGTCTGGACGCCAATTGCCATTGGCACGCCGCCGCAATTGATTGCGCCGAGCTCCTCCGCCATCATCAACGCGTAGGAGTAATCGAGGCCCTGCCCGCCGTACTCGACTGGCTTGTTGAGACCGAGAAAACCGAGATCGCCGAGCTTCTTGAACAGCTCGTGCGCCGGGAAGATGCCATCCTTCTCCCATTCCTCGACGTGGGGATTGATATCGCTGGCGATGAACTTCTGCAGGACGCGGCGCGGTTCGTCGTGTTCTTGGCTGAATAGCATTGGTCTCTTCCCTCGTCATTCCGGGGCACACGCGAAGGCGGGCGAACCCGGAATCTCCCTTATTGTTGTTCTTGTCTTATCACCTCGGGATTCCGGGCTCGTGCTGCACGCGCCCCGGAATGACAGTGTGTATCACTACAATCCCATTTGCCGGCTGGCGAGGTCCTTCATGATTTCTTCGGTGCCGCCGCCGATCGCGTTGACCTTGACCTCACGATATATGCGCTCGACTTTGACGCCGCGCATGAAGCCAGCGCCCCCGAAGATCTGCACCGCTTCCGACGCGCAGAACGCCATGGTCTGCGTCGCCTGGTTCTTCAGCATGCAGATCTCGGCGACCGGACTCTCGCCCTGCTGCACCCGCCACGCCAGCAGTTCCAGCATCGCCTGCGATGCGGTGATGCGCTGCGCCATGTCGACCAGCTTGTGGCGGATCACCTGGTGCTTCGACAGCGGCTTGCCGAAGGTGACGCGCTCCTTGGCATAGGCAGTCGCCTCCTCGAGGCAGACCCGCGACGCCGCGATACAGCCCGCCGCCATGGTCAGGCGCTCGCTGTTGAAGTTCAGCATGATGATCATGAAGCCGGCGCCTTCCTGCCCGAGCAGGTTCGCTGCCGGCACGCGGCAATTATCGAAATGCAGCGTCGCGGTGTCGGATGCCCACCATCCCATCTTCTTCAGCGGCGTCCGGGTCAGGCCCGGCGTGTCGCCGGGAATCAGCAGCAGGCTGACGCCGCCGGGACCTTCACCACCGGTGCGAACTGCCGTGGTGATGTAATCCGCACGCATGCCGGAGGTGATGAAGGTCTTTTCGCCGTTCACCACGTAGAAGTCGCCATCCCTCTTGGCGGTGGTGCGCAGATTGGCAACGTCCGACCCGCCGGAGGGCTCGGTGATCGCGAGCGCCGAGATCTTCTTGCCGGACAATATCTCCGGCAGCACCCGCGCCTTCAGTTCTGGCGAGCCGGCGCGCGCGATCGGCGGCGCGCCGATCGAATGGCTGTTGAGGCTGGCGCTGACGCCTCCCGCCCCGGCCCGCGCCAGTTCCTGGGTCGCGACGATCCACATGAACTGGTCGGTCGGCGTGCCGCCATATTCCTCCGGGAAGCCGAGCCCCAGCAATCCGATTGCCGCGGCCTTTTCATACAGCTCGCGGGGAAAGCCGCCCGCCTCATCCCATTCTGTCGCGAACGGTTCGATTTCCCTCTGGACGAAGCGACGCACGACGTCGCGAAAGGCAACATGATCGGCAGTGTAAAACAGGGAGTCGGTCAAGGTGGCACCCGGCAGCTCGCGTAGGGCGAGGATGCCGGGAAAGCGCCAATCTCACTTGCGTCGAGGCGCTGACCGCGCGCAGGGGGCCGGTCAGCGGCGCTTGAGCTCGGCGATATAGGCCGCGATATTCCGCGTCTCGATCCGGCTGAGGGCCATGCTCTCCATCTTGGGATGCGGCTCGAGCAGAAATACGGCCAGCCGGTCCTCGTCGAAATCGGGGCGCGCCGCGATCGATGCGAATGACGGCACCAAGTCGGTTCCCTTCCGCTGATCTTCGGACACCAGGTGACAGCCCGCGCACCAGCGCTTCGCCAATGTCTCGCCGTTGACCGCGTCCGCAGCAAACGAAGCGCAGTGAGCGCCGGCGAGAAGCGTCAGACTTAAAAAGAATGAGCGCATTTCCATCCTCTTGTACCGCTTGTCGATCCGTGGCTCGTGCCGCAAAGCGGTGAACCAGATTTGTTTACTGTACCGGTTCCATGATCGATAGTTAGACCCTTGTCCGGAAATACCGCGCTCCCGCCAACCACTCGCAAATTGTTTCCCGCGCGAAGAAAAAATGCTTAATTGCAACTCGATGGCGGCGACCTCCAACCATTCTCTCAAATGCTGAGCGCCCAACGCGATTCGCTCCAGCTGCTGCGGGCGATCCTGGTCGCGTCGATCATCCTGCCGGCCGCGCTGTTCAGCTACGCAGGCTGGCTCGCCTACCGCTCGAACGAAGACAGCGCTGAGCGGCAGATCGACAAGACGCGCGACATCGTCACCGAACACGCACTGAAGATCTTCGAATCGGTCGAGCGCTCGATCGCCGAAACCTCCGAGATCATTCGGGACATGTCGGACGATCAGATCCGCGCGAATGAGGCTGTTCTTCACGACAGGTTGAAGCGACTGTCCGAAGACTCCGAACAGATCAAGTCGATGTGGATCTTCGACAAAAACGGGCAGACGCTGGCCAACAGCATGTTGTACCCCTCGCCGCCCGGCGACTTCTCGGATCGCGATTACTTCCAGGCCCACGTGGGGCGGGATATCGCACTGTTCGTCGGCCGCACGCTGCAGCCCCGCCCCCCGTTTGGGGGCGCTCCGTTCTTCAGCGTCAGTGTTCGCCGCAATGCCCGCGATGGCAGTTTCGCCGGCGTGATCGAATCGTCGGTTCTTCCGGATTATTTCGAGGGCTTCTACGCCAAGCTCGGCCGCGACAGCGGCAGCTATGCGGCGCTGGTGCGAGAAGACGGGGCCATCCTGGCACGCTATCCCGAGATCGAGACCAGCGACGCCTCGGTGAAGACCGACGGTCTGATCGGGCGCGCGATGATCGCCGGCAGCACGGAAGGCACGATCACTCAGGTGTCCTCGCTCGACGGGATCGAACGCCGTGTCGCCTACCGCAAACTGCCGAAGCTTCCGATCTACGTCTATGCCGGCCTGGAGACGAGAGCGATCCGCAGCATGTGGCTATCGCAACTCGGCGCTTACCTGCTGGTCGGCCTGCCCGCAACCGCAGCGCTGATCGCGATCGTCCTGCTGGCGCTTGCTCGAACTCGGCGACTATACGAAGAGGCGGGCCGCCGCGCGATCGCCGAGAATGCGCTCAAGCAGTCGCAGCGGCTGGAATCGCTCGGCCGACTGACCGGAGGGGTCGCACACGACTTCAACAACCTGCTGATGGTCGTGGGCGGCTCGGTGCAGAAATTGCGGCGGCGCCACACCGACCTGCAGGATCGCCGCACGCTGGACATGATCGATTCCGCAGTCGCAAAAGGCGCCGGCCTGACGCGACAATTGCTGTCGTTCTCGCGGCGTCACAACGTCGCGGCCAAGCTTGTCGACCTCGGCGATGGCGTGGAAAAATTCGCCGACGTGCTGCGCCAGTCGGTACGCAGCGACATTACGATCGACATCGAGCCCCCGACAGAGCGGATCGTCGTTCAGATCGACCCCAATGAGTTCGAGATTGCGCTTCTCAATCTGGCCTTGAACGCACGCGACGCGATGCCGGACGGCGGCCGCATCACGGTCTCGATCCGGACCGAGACGCTGAAGAATTTCGGACCGCGCAAGCTCACCGGTGACTACGCCATCCTCGGCTTCGCCGACACTGGCGTCGGCATTCCCGAAGAAATTCGCGAACGAATCTTCGAGCCGTTCTTCACCACCAAGCCGGTCGACCGCGGCACCGGTCTGGGGCTCAGTCAAATCTACGGCTTCGTGCAGCAATCCAACGGCGCTATCACGGTCGAAAGCGAAATCGGCCGCGGCACCCGCTTCGACTTGTTCCTGCCGCGCTTCACAGAGATGCCAGCCGACGAAGCAGCGGATGCCGACATGGTGCCGGCACAGGCTGACAGAAACGCAACTCTGTTACTGGTCGAGGACCACCCCGACGTCGCAGCGGTCGCCACCGACTACGCAGAGCAATGCGGCTTTTCGGTCGTCAGAGCGGCATCTGCCGAGGAGGCGCTCGATCTGCTGAACAGGCGGCGTGATATCGCTTTGGTGTTCAGCGACATCGTGATGCCGGGCATGAGCGGATTGGAACTCGCCCGTCTCATCCGGGACCATCATCCGGAAACACCTGTCGTGCTCGCCTCCGGCTATAGCGATCGTAGCGCCTCGGCGCTCGCCGAAGGCTTTCCGCTGCTTCAGAAACCGTACACGCTCGACACGTTGCGCAAGGCGCTGGTTCACGCGCTGCAAACCGGCAGGCCGACCGCCGCGGAGTAAAGAGAAAGGCGGCGACGCCGAGCGTCACCGCCTCCAACTCTGGCCAAAACGGCCTAGTTCTGCTTACCAGTGGCGATGGTAATGGCCATAGCCGAACCGCGGGCCGCCATATCCGGCCCGGATCACCGGCCCACGATAGTAGCCGTAGGACGACCGATAGCCGCCATAGGGGCGATAGCCGCCGTAATACACGGCCCGCGGACGGGCGTAATAACGCGGGCCAGCGTAGCCCCAGCCACCGTAATAACCGGGACCGCCGTAATAACCGGCATAGCTCGGACCATAACCGTAGTACGGACCGCCGCCGTAATAGCCGTAACCCGGGCCCCAGCCATATCCGTAGCCGCCGGATGCCGCGCCCGCGATCAATGCGCCAGCCGCGATACCGCCGACAAATGCCGCGGGCCCCCAGCCACGCTGGGCGTGCGCCGGCGCGGAGGCCGTCACCACCGCAAGGGAAGCTGCGGCACCTAGAACCAAAGCTGTCTTCTTCATATCGTCTCCGTTCGCAAGATTACCGTTGCTCCATAACCGCCCATAATTTGAAAGGTTTCTGGAACCGGACAATCAAGGCGCGAAAACACTGCCCGAAGTGTACGGCGACGCCCGATCAGGGCCGAATGCGGGGATCAGACCTCGGGGTTGCCCGAGGTCAGGGCTTCGAGACGACCGAGGGTTGCGCGGGGACGATGTTGAACTTGGCCAGCTCGTCGGGCTTGAAGACGAACAACCGATCCTTCGGGGTTTCCATCGCGTGGATCCAGACCTGCAGATCGATCCCCATCTCACCGAGATAACGCTGGCACTTCGCCGAGATCCGCTGCGCGTCACTCATCCCGTCGAGCGGCGCCGGCGCAGTCTCGGCGGACTTTGCGGCGAACACCTGATGGACCCCGATCGCCGCTTTTTCGCCGGCGCGGCGCTCCACCCCTCCGAAGAACACCAGCGGACAGGAGGACGCGCAATATTTCCCCGCATCGACCACGGTCGCGAGTTTGCGCTCGCGAATGAGCCGGCCCATCACCAATGCGTCGCTAACCGAACCGCCGGGCGAGTTCAGCACGACCGTCTTGATGTACTCGCCATGCCGCTCGATCGCTGCGGCGAAGGCCCCGGCCGTGCCCGGGGTGATCGTGCCGGACGCGACCAGCCTGTTGCCGCCCACCAGATCGAACGTCATCGGCTTGCCCAGCGCACCGTCAGGCTGCGGCAGCGGCGACAGACGATCCCGTCCGGGCAGCCACGGCGACAGGATCGCCGGCAACGATGGCAAGCCCCCCGGAGCCTCGCGCTGGACTGCCGGCGCAGCGTCGTTCTCCCCTGGCGCGATCCAGCCATTGGCAGTGGCGAGATCAAAGCCGAGCGCACCGACGGACGCCGCCACGAGACCGCGAAACACCAAGCGTAGCACGGTGTCATCCGGGTTTCCGGACATCCACTGATGAAAACGCTGCGTCAGGCCGGTCATCGAGCCGCCGACGCTTACTTGCCGTGACGTGCGGAGGACAGCGCGGTCACGTTCTCGTCGGCGGCAGCGACCGCAGGCTCTGCGGGCGAGTCGGCGGGCACGCGCCTGTCGGGCTCAACGGGCGTCTGCACGGCCCGGCTCGCCTGTTCGACCTCGCGCGCCATCTTCAACGCCGCCATCATCTCGGCTGCGGTCATCGCCGAGGCGCTTGCCACGGGAAGCCCCTCGCGCCGGATGGCGGCGTGCACGACACACAGGATCAGCACCAGCACTGCGGGCATCAGATCGATCGAGATCGCGCCCGCCCAACTCGGAATGAAATCGCCGGCGTAACGCAGCACGGCTTCGGCAGGCGACATGGCCTGGAAACGGCCCGGCTCGATCCGTGGCATGTCGAGGATCTTGTCGGCAGCCCCAGCGAGCGACGCCGCCTGCGCGGCGATCGCACTCTCAACCTTGCCGACCACCGCAGTCTGCCGCTCTGCGACATCGACGCTACGGCCGCCGGCAGACGGCGCGATGAAGGTCGACGACAACGACGTCGCGGCGCGCTTCACCGCTGGCGCGACCGATGTCTGCTGCAGATTGGCGATCACGCCCATCAGCGCCAGCGACTCGGTGGCGAACCCATCGCTGCGCTCGCTGATCGGGCCACGGTCCGACACCAGTTCGCGCATCTTGGCGAGGTGCTTGCCGCCCTCCTCGAACAGCGCAGCGACGCGCTTGCCGGAGGCTTCGACTTCCTTGCCGAGACTGTCGAGCTGAGCCGACATCTGGGTGAGCAGTTGCACCACCGTGCCGGAGCCCGAGGTGCCGGTCAGCGAGCCGGCGCGCTCGGCATCAGCCAGCTTGGCGAAACGTGATGCGGCGATCTGAATATCCGGCAGCAGGCCCTGCGCAGCGATCGCGTTGCTGTTCGCCGCATCGAGATCGCGTGTGTAGTCCTGCACCGTGATGGAGAGGTGCTGCCGGATGGCAGCGGCCCCAGCCAGAGCCGACGCGTTGAGCCAGGACGACATCGCCACGATCATCAGTGAGCCGAAGATCATGCAGCCGAACATCAGCGCCCGTCCGGTGCGGTCCACGACGTGCGGCATGAACTGCATCAGGAAGACCCAGAATGCGTAAATGCCGACCGAGACGGCGACGGAGTAGATCAGCGCCGCGAAGAACACCGTGGTGGGACTGCCGTTAAGCAGTTCGCGCACGCCCAGATAGGTATAGACGCCGGCGCCCAGCGCGAGGATCGCGGTGGTGAGCTTGAGCATCACCTCGAGGCGGTCGACACCACGCGACAACAATAGCGAGGTGGGAACCAGCCTGCCGGCGTTGTCGGTTGGAGCGGACGATGGTGGGGTAACAGCCGGTTCGGCGGCAAGGGGCATGGGCATATCCGATGATGCGACAATTGCGCACGACACGCCCCCGCGGGTTCGTACTTCGACCACGATTAGTTGTGAATTCGGACGAGATTGTGGTGACGCGGCGAACGTCGCTTCGCCACGTCACGCCGCTCAGAAATGTGCGTTGATCCGTAGCATCGCCTGCTGGCGCTCGTGATTGTCGAGGTCCAGCCATCGACTGTCGCCGACCGCACGGCCCACAACCTGGAACTGCCAGGTGCCGGATAGTCCGAGCGTGCTGGTGAGGCTGTAGGAGAACGTCGGCCCGACATAGACCGCCTCTCCGACGAGTCGATCGAGCCCGCCACCATCATAGCTGCGAAGATAGCGTGTCCCAACTCCGACAAGGAGGCCGGGCTTCACCTGATAAGACACCGCGCCGTGCAGTGCGAATTCTGAGTCATGCGCGGTGATCCCCGTCGCATGCGTGCGGGTGGTGCCGGTCCCGTACCAAATGTTGAACGCGGCGAACCAGCGATCCTCGACCAGTTCCTTGTCGAACAGCGCCGCAAACTCGGCGCCGTATTGCTCGACGCGAAGGCCGCTGCCGTCGTCGACGCGGTTCCACCCCGGCTGCGCATGCAGCGTCAATCCGAAGGGCGCCGTCGCCCGTTCTATCAGCTTTGCGCGAAACTCCAGCGTGGCTCCATTGAAACTGACATGGTGACGATCGTCGAAGCCGGCGACGCCATCGATCCGTTGCGCGCCGAGCGCGAAACCAGGCGCAATGCGGAAACGATCGGACACCGTGTACTTGACCTGGTTGAGCGTCGCGAGCGTCCCGTAGCGGCCGTCGCGCTTGCCGAACGCGGCGACATTCTCCATTTCCAGCTCGATTTCGCCGACCCGGCCGATATCGGACCCCATGGTGAAACCGAAGATGTGCTCGGTATCGGCACCTTCGGCATGCACCGGCGCCGCGGTGCCTATTGGGTTTAGGGGTGGCCCCTGAAACGGGCGGGCGCCGGGTCGGGAAATCCGCTCCTCCTCCGCAAAAGCCGGCAAGGCGTCACCAAACACGCCGAGCGACAGCAGAGCCGCCGACAGCAGAGGAGAAATCCGGGTTCCCGCCGAACCCGGCCGCGATGAGACATGCTCGATTTCCACCACTCCCGCCCTCCACTCTTGCCACACAGCCCAACACGGCACCCTAGATGCACATGCGAATTATTTGCATTAAAAGATCAGAGGACGGAGCAGAACGCAACCGGGTCAAGACACAATCACGAATGGAAGACGGCGGGATGCCGCAAAGAAGAAGCCCCGGGGCTGGGCGGGGAAGCCCCGGGGCTGGAGCCACGCCGACCGGGGGAGGTCTCGGCGCTGGCTAGTGGGTTCGCAAAGAGGGCTTCGGGCTCGACTGAGGGACCGAGCTTAGAGGCGCGCATTGCGAAGGCGACGGTCCTTGGCTAAGCCGCGTGCGTCAGAGCTGGCTCAAACAGGACGATGCTTCTGACGACAGTGATGCACCCGCGCGCGCCGAAGGAAAAGCGTAAGTTCCTCCGGTGGTTGGCCGCCCCCTAACCCACCGCGCACAATCGGTCGATGCGAATTATCCTGAAATCAACGCGCCGGGCGCGCGGCGGACCAAATTACCGTCAATCAGGCCACACCGCCGCAGAGCCGGTCGCAGCCAGAGCCCCTTTACGGCCCTCTCACCGGCTTCTAACGTCACTTTCAGATCAGCGAACGCATCTCCGAATGAACCGAACCCAGACTTTCATTCCGCGCCTCGAATCGATGCGCGGCATCGCCGCCCTTTTGGTCGCGGCATCGCATGTGGTGCAGGCCCCAACCGGACCGACAACCGAATTGCTGACGCACCCGGGCATCGAATTCGGCACCGGAAGTCGTCTGCTCTATGCGACGATCGTGCACGCGGTCGATGGCCTGCAGGCCGTGATCTTCTTTTTTGTGCTCAGCGGATTCGTCCTGACGCGCTCCCTGCTGCGCGAGGCAAGCCCCTCTCCTGCGCAGGCGGCCGAGTTCGTGATTGCGCGCCTATTCCGGCTGTATCCCGCGATCATCTTTGCGATCGGATCGTTCGCTACCGCGTTGGCGCTGTTCGGCGCAGCGCCCGCGGCTTTGACCATCCTCAAGAACATGGCGCTGATCAGTACATCACTCAACGGCGTGATGTGGTCGCTGCAGCTCGAACTGCTGGCCATTCCGGTGATCTATGTGATGTATCTGCTGCTGTTGCGGGGCACGCGGCTCGCGCTGATGGCGGCGATCGCGATCTCGCTGGGCCTTGTTGTGATGTCGTTCGATCCGTCGATCCATAAGGTGCTCGGCGACCCGCCGTTGCAATTGTTCTATGCCTTCACATTCGGCTGCTTCTGCGCGGCTTCGTCTGGCCGCCTGGCATCGCGGCTGTCGCCGATGCAGGCCAATATCGCGGTTGCGATCTGCATCATCTTGTTCTTCACCGCGCGTCCGATGCTGGGGCCCGCATCGACCTGGCGATTTCTGGTCAATTCGCTGAGCGCCTGGGGGATGATCTATCTTGTCGCCTACGGTCCGCGCGCGTCGCTGCTCAACGTGCTCGACCAACCGATCGCGCACTGGCTCGGCAAATTATCGTTCAGCTACTATCTGTTTCATTTCCTGACGATCACGCCGGTTTGGAATCATCCGGAATTCCTGGTCTGGCTGATTGACACAGTGGGCATGCCGCGGCCGGCGGTCGCCTTGCTGATCTTCTCGGCCAGCACGATGGCGGCGCTGACGCTGGCCTACATTTGCTACAGCTTTGTCGAGTTGCCGGGCATTCGCCTCGGACGGGCCGTACGCGGGTTGCTTCCCCTGCGAATCCGCGGTGTGCCGGCGAGCTGAGGGACTCCGGGCACCTGCCGGAATTCGGCGGCGCGCGTGAACAGGCCTGTGGGCCACCGCACGCGGACCGTCCACCTCGCCTGCGAGATGTCGTAGGTTGCCTTCGATTCGCCGCGCGCGTCAGCGAAGCGTCGACGTCCTTGCCATCGTTCCGAGAGACTCCCAGTGCCGAAAATCGCGTCCATCATCGCCACCGAACTCGCCGTCCGCGAAGAACAGGTCCAGGCTGCCATCGACCTGCTCGACGGCGGGTCGACCGTCCCGTTCATTGCGCGCTATCGCAAGGAAGCGACGGGCATGCTGGACGACACGCAACTGCGCACTCTGGAAGAGAGGCTCACCTATCTGCGCGAGATGGACGCGCGCCGTATCGCCATCATCGACAGCATCAAGGAACAGGGCAAGCTGACGCCCGAGATCGAGAAAGCCCTGCTCGCCGCCGACACCAAGGCGCGGCTTGAAGACATCTATCTGCCGTTCAAGGAAAAGCGCCGCACCAAAGCGCAGATCGCCCGCGAGTCGGGCCTTGAGCCCCTGGCCGATCTGTTGTTGCAGAACCCCGACAAGGACCCGCAGGCCGAGGCCGCGGCCTATGTGAAGACCGACGGCGATCATCCGGTCGCCGACGTCAAGGCGGCGCTGGAAGGCGCCCGCGCCATCCTGGTCGAGCGCTTCTCCGAACACGCCGACCTCACCGGCAGCCTGCGCGAAATGATGTGGAGCCGCGGCCAGATCAAGGCCGGCGTGCGCGACGGCAAGAAGACCGAGGGCGCAAAGTTCGCCGATTACTTCGACTTCTCGGAGCCCTACGAAAAGCTGCCGTCGCACCGCATCCTCGCGCTGCTGCGTGGCGAGAAGGAAGAAATCCTGTCGCTGGACTTCGGCGACGGTGAAGATCCCGACTCCAAGGAGCCGACGCAGTACGAAAACCGTATCGCCGCCACCTTCGGCATCTCGCGCAAGGGCCGACCTGCCGACGGTTTCCTGTCCGATTGTGTGCGTTGGGCATGGCGTACGCGGATCAAGACCGGCCTCTCCCTCGACGTCCGGATGCGGCTCTGGCAGCAGGCCGAGAAGGAAGCGGTGCGCGTATTCGCTGCGAACCTGCGCGACCTGCTGCTCGCCGCGCCTGCCGGCGGCCGCGCCACACTCGGACTCGATCCTGGTTACCGCACAGGCGTCAAGGTTGCGGTGATCGACCGTACCGGCAAGTTCGTCGATCACACCACGATCTATCCGCACGAGCCGGCGCGGAAGTGGAACGAGAGCATGCTCGAACTGGCGCAGTTGTGCGTCAAGCATCGCATCGAGCTGGTCGCGATCGGCAACGGCACCGCATCGCGCGAAACCGAGAAGCTGGTCGCCGACCTGATGAAGGCCAAGCCCGACCTCAAGCTCACGAAGGCGATCGTCTCGGAAGCCGGCGCGTCGGTGTATTCGGCCTCCGAATTCGCCTCGAAGGAATTCCCCGATCTCGACGTGTCGATCCGCGGCGCGGTGTCGATCGCGCGCCGCCTGCAGGATCCACTCGGTGAACTCGTGAAAGTGCCGCCGCAGTCGATCGGCGTCGGCCAGTATCAGCACGACCTCAATCAGTACACGCTGTCGCGCGCGCTCGACGCCACCGTGGAGGACTGCGTGAACGCGGTCGGCGTCGATCTTAATACGGCCTCGGCGCCGCTGCTGGCCCGCGTGTCGGGCATCGGCGAGACGCTGGCCGCGAACATCGTTGCGCATCGCGACGCCAACGGACCCTTCCCCAGCCGCGCCAAGCTGAAAGAAGTGCCGCGCCTCGGCCCCAAGGCGTTCGAGCAATGCGCCGGCTTCCTGCGCATTCGTGACGGCGAGAACCCGCTAGATGCCTCCGGCGTTCATCCGGAAGCCTATCCGATCGTCAAGAAGATCCTCGCGGCGACCAAGAGCGACATCAAAGCGCTGATCGGCCAGACCAAGACGCTGCAGGCGTTGCGGCCGACAGAGTTCGCCGACGACAAGTTCGGAGTTCCGACCGTCAGTGACATCCTGAAAGAGCTGGAGAAGCCTGGCCGCGATCCGCGTCCGGAATTCAAGACCGCCACCTTCCAGGAAGGCGTGGAGAAGATCACAGATCTCAAGCCCGGCATGATCCTCGAGGCGACGATCACCAACGTAGCGGCGTTCGGCGCTTTCGCCGATATCGGCGTGCATCAGGACGGGCTCATCCACATCTCGGCGATGTCGGAGCGGCGGATCAACGATCCGCGCGAAGTCGTGAAGCCGGGCCAGGTCGTCAAGGTCAAGGTGCTCGAAGTCGATGTGCCGCGCAATCGGATCGGCCTGACGCTGCGGATGTCGGATCCGATCCCCAAGCCCGGCGAGCGCCGACAATCTGGCGGTGGCGGCGGCGCCAGTGCCAAACTGATCGATCGTCACCGTCCGCGCCCCGAGAGCAACAGCGGCGGCGGTGCGTTCGCAGCCGCTCTCGCCAAAGCCGCCGAGAGCAGCAAGAACCGCCAGAAATCGAAGTAGCTTGCGGATCAACCCGGGGACCGTCTCCTCAAAGACGGTCCGCGGCTACCCCGCATCAGGTCCTGCTGCTGAAGCCCGTCCTGTCGGGCTTTCCCATTTGTCTTGGAGCTTGTAACGCAAGCTTGTCGAGTGATGCAGTTGCCGCATGGGCGTTGCACGGCCCGGTGCGCGCCGCCAACTGGCATTGCCTTCCGACTTTGTCTAATGTGGCGCCGATCGGAAGGTAGCAGCGGGATTCATGACTTCAGCGCCCGGCCCACTCGTGGTGATCGTCGACGATGACGTCGATATCAGAGAGGCCTTAGCTGGCCTGTTTCTTTCGGTCGGTAACAGAGTTGCGCTATTTTCGTCAGCTCAACAGCTGCTGACGGCGGGCGTGCCTGCCGAAGCGAATTGCATGCTCCTTGATGTCCGCCTCCCCGGGACCAGTGGCCTCGATCTGCAGGACATCTTGTCGCGGCTGAACGTCCGCATCCCGATCATTTTCATGACCGGTTACGGCGATGTGCCCATGACCGTGCGCGGCATGAAAGCGGGAGCAGTCGATTTTCTCACCAAGCCCTTCCGCGATCAGGAAATGCTCGACGCGGTCGCAGCAGCAATCGAGATCGACCGCAAGCGCCGCGAGGCAGACGGCAAGCGCGATGAGATCCTGCAGCGTCACCGCGCGCTCACGCCGCGTGAAAAGCAGATCTTCGAAATGGTCGCGGCCGGATCGATGAACAAGATCGTTGCCGCTGACCTCGGCCTCAGCGAGATCACCGTCAAGATCCACCGCGGCCGTGTCATGAAGAAGATGGGTGCGAGATCGCTCGCCGAGCTTGTGAGAATGGCGGAACTGATCTGCCCGGGCGCGGGCGGAACCGACATAAAACCATCGTATGACTTATAAGGCCGCGACGGCTGCCGCAATTTTGAGAGCCGTCGATCGTGCAGGATCGCCCCTTGAGGATGGCAGACTTGACCATCGGCAAGATCATCTCGGTGATTGACGACGACGAAAATGTCCGGATCGCGATCGAGGGACTGATCAAATCGCTCGGCCTCGAAGCCCGTGGTTTCAACTCCGCCCGGCAGTATCTGAATTCGGAGTCGATCGAGGCGACGGCCTGCCTGATCACCGACGTGCAGATGGCGGGCCTCAATGGCCTGGATCTTTATGCGCGCTTGCTTGCAGAGGGGCGCGCACCGCCGGTCGTGTTCATCACGGCCTTCCCCGACGAACGGATCGAGGCGCGGGCCCGGCGGATGGGAGCCATCGAGTTCCTGAGTAAGCCGTTCGACGCGCAGCGCCTCGTGGAATGCATCCATCGCGCGATCGCTCTGCCTGGCGGAAGCGGGGCGACCTGATGGCCCCGGCGCCGCCCCCAGATGAATCACGATCGCTGCGCGTCATCAGTGGCGAATTGCGGTTTGTGCGGCGGAGCGGCCGCTACGACCTCTATCATGTGCAAAACGGGACCGCCCCGGCCTCGCTCCTCTTCATGGCGGACTCGTCCGACCCGGCCGCTGCGCAGCGCCTTGCCCAGGAACTCGCTGTCGCCCGCGACCTTGATCCCGACGTGATCCTCATTCCAAGCGAGTTGGTCTCAGCGCATGGCCGACTCGGCCTACTGATCGACGATCGCGCGCGCCCACTCGCCGAACTGCTCGATGAGCCACTGGAGGTCACCCGCTTTCTCCGACGGGCAATCGGACTTGCGCACGCGCTCAGCTACGTTCATCTGCAAGGCCTGATCCACCGCAACCTGTGTCCGGACACGATTTGGATCGATGCGGCCGACCACGTCTGGCTCACCGGGCTAGCCGGAGCCTCACGATTTCATCGCGAACGCCCCGACCTCGCAATTCACGAGTCGCTGGTCGAGTCGCCCATTTACATGTCGCCCGAGCAAACCGGCCGAGTGAATCGCTCGATCGACGCTCGCAGCGACCTCTATGTCCTCGGGATCATCCTGTATCAGATGATGGCATCCAGCGCTCTGCCGTTTCTCGCCAACAGCCCGACGCAGTGGATCCACTACCACATTGCGCGAAGCCCGAATCCGCTGCCTTCCGCGCGGCCGGAGACCATCGCCATCGAGCAGCTGATCTTCCGGCTGCTCTCCAAATCTGCCGATGATCGCTATCTCACTGCGGCCAGCGTCGAGCGCGATCTGCGCTCCTGCCTGGTCGCCTGGGAGGCTTACCACACGACGGCTGGCGTCCGACTGACGGCGCAGGACGCCTGCGGCGTCATCCGGATGAGCGAGAAGCTTTACGGCCGCGACGCCGAAATCAACCAGATTCTCTCCGCCTATCACCGCGTCGCTTCCACCGGAGCCACCGAATGGGTGCTGATCTCCGGCTATTCGGGCGCAGGAAAGTCGTCGGTCGTCAACGAACTCCGCAAGACTCTGACCCCCACCAACGGCTTATTCATCTCCGGCAAATTCGATCAGTACAGCCGCGACATTCCGTTCGCTACGCTGGCGCAGGCGTTTCAATCCTTCGTCCGGCAGATCCTCGGCCAGGACAAGGACGACTTGGCGCGTTGGCGGGATCGACTCTGCGATGCTCTCGGGACGAGCGGCGGACTGCTGCTCAATCTCGTGCCCGAGCTCGCACTTCTGATCGGAGATCAACCCGCAATCCCGGATCTGCCGGCGCAGGAAAGCCGCGCCCGGTTCCAAGCCGTCCTTAGCCGTTTCGTCGGCGCCCTGGCGGGGCCAGACCATCCGCTCGTTCTTTTCCTCGACGATGTGCAATGGTTCGATACCGCAACCGCCGAATTTCTGGTGCGTCTCGCGAGCGCGCCGGAGATTGGCCACCTCCTGATGATCTGCGCTTACCGCGATAACGAGGTCGATGAATCGCACCCACTGGCCTCGGCGCTGGACGACATTCGCGCCTATGCAGCTCATGTCGATGAACTTCGGCTGCAACCGCTGACGTTCGAAAGCGTGAGGAGCCTCGTCGCCGACGTGTTGCGCAGTGATCCGGCGCGCGTATCGCCGTTGGCAGCCCTGATTCATCGCAAGACCGGAGGAAATCCGTTCTTCACTATTCAGTTCTTCTCGTCGCTGGTTCACGAGCAGCTTCTCGTGTTCGACGCGCTCCGTCATGAATGGACCTGGAACCTCGACCTGATCGATGCAAAGGGATACACCGACAACGTCGTCGATCTGATGGCGCGTCGGCTCGACAGGTTGCCAGCAGCCAGCTTGCAAATTGTCAAAGTCTTCTCGTGCCTCGGCATGTACGCTGATGCCGAAACGCTGAGTCGGCTCTGTGAACTGTCGGAAAATCAGGTCCACGCCGGACTGCAAGACCTCGTAACCGCCGAGTTGGTGCTCCGCGCCGGATCCGATTATCGCTTCGTTCACGACCGCGTGCGGGAGGCAGCCTACCGCCTGATCCCCGCGGCCGATCTCGCGGCACAGCACCTGTTTATCGCCCGCCATCTCGCCGCGGCCGCCGGCCCCGCTGCGTCGTCCGATGCGATCTTCCAGATCGTGAACCACTACAATTCAGGCGCCGCACTGGTATCGTCAGCGACAGAACGCCTGACGATGGCGCAATACAATCACGAAGCCGGCAAGGCTGCGAGAAATGCCGTCGCTTATCAGTCCGCCTTGATTTACCTGACGGCGGCCCGCTCGCGGCTGACCAGGCAGGAGTGGCGGGACCACCAGGATCTGGCGTTTCAGATCGAATATCAGATCGCCGAGTGCGAACTCCTGACAGGGCGGCCCCTCGCGGCTGAAAGTCGGCTGCAGGACCTGAGGCTCGAAGCGGCCGATGAGGTCGACAAAGCCTCGGTCGTCGCATTGCAGATCACTCTCTGTACCGCAATGGATCGCAGTTCCGACGCAGTGAGGATCTGTCTCGACTACCTGAGCGAAGTCGGCATCATCTGGCCTCGGCAGCCCTCCCGGGAGGACGCCCGGGCCGAATATCAGCGTCTTGCGCGGCGCCTGGACGGTCTTTCCATTGCCGCGCTGCTGGACCTGCCGATCGCGACCGCCCCAAAGCACTGCGCCGCCCTAGGCGTCATGACCGCCGCGCTCGCGCCCGCCTTCTTCACCGACCTCAACCTCGTTTGCCTGATCCTGTGCCGGATGGCCAATCTCAGTATCCACCACGGCAATAGCGACGCGTCCGCCTTGGCCTATGCGTATCTCGGCATGGTGGCGGGGCCTACTTTCGGCGACTATCGGGCTGCGCTGAGCTTCGGTGAACTCGGTCTTCGCCTCACGGAAGAGCGCGGACTCGACAAGTACAAAGCACGCGTCGACCTCACCTATGGCGCGCATGTCTTGCCATGGGCCCGCCCCCTGACGGAGTCGCAGAAATATCTGCGGCGAGCATTCGACGAATCCAACGAGACCGGAGACCTGACCTATGCCGGGTTTTCATCCTGCACGCTGATCACGAACCGCCTGGACTCCGGGGACCTGCTCGACGACGTCGAACCGGAAGCGGCCACACGACTGCAATTGATGCAGCGTGCCAAATTCGGCTTGATCGTCCACATCATCAGGACGCAGCTCCAACTCATTCGGATGTTGAGAAGCGACACCGATGCCTTCGGCTCGTTGAACGATGCGGAATTTGACGAAGGCAATTTCGAACAAGAGCTCTCGGCGAACCGCAGCCTCGATATTGCGACTTGCTGGTTCTGGATCCGGAAGATGCAGGCGCGCTATTTCGCCGGCGAATTCCGCGCGGCTTACGAGGCGATGGAGAAAGCCACGCCGCTGCTGTGGACCACATTCGGCCATTTCGAGTACGTCGTCGTCCGCTTCTATGGCGGGCTGGTCCAGGCTGCCTACTACGACTCCGCGCCCGCCAGCCTGCGGGATAGGCTGAAGGCCGGACTGGTCGAAGCGCACCGCCAGATGTCGGAGTGGGAAACGCATTGCCACGAGAATTTCGAGGGCCGCGCGGCTGTGCTGGCCGCGGAGATCGCGCGGATCGACAACCGGCCGTTCGACGCCATCCGATCATACGAACGGGCCATCGAGTCCTCGCAGCGACATCATTTTCTGCATGTCGAAGCAATCGCTCACGAGTTGGCTTCCCGCCTCTATCATCGCCAGGGCCTGCAGACCGGTTACGAGACTCATTCGGCACGAGCGCGCGACTGCTATCACCGGTGGGGCGCGCTCGGGAAGGTGAAGCAAATCGAACGCCAAAACCCGGGACACGGATTCGGCCTGCTGACAACTCCGCTCGTGCCACCGGAATTCACCGACAGCTTCGATCTCGCAACCGTCGTCAAAACCTCGGAGGCTGTCTCCAACGAGCCGGGCGTTTCGCGCCTGATGGAAACCCTGATGGCCCTGGTGATCGAACATGCCGGCGCGCAGCGGGGCTTGCTGATCATCCCACAGGGCGACGAATTGAGCGTTCGCGCCGAGGCCAGAACCGGTCACGATGGCATTCGCGTATCGTTGCGCGAGGAGATCGTCTCGGCGTCCGAATTGCCGAATACGATCATCAACGTCGTCACCCGCACCGGGGAACCCGTGATGCTCGACGACGCACGCGCCAGCGGACCCTTCGTTGACGATCCTTACATTGCTTCGGTGCAATGCAGGTCGATCCTGTGCCTGCCCCTCGTCAAACGCACCAAGCTTGTCGGCATCATCTTCCTCGAGAACAATTTGGCGGCCGGCGTCTTCACGCCCGCAAAGCTCACGATCCTCAAGCTCCTGGCGTCGCAGGCAGCGATGTCATTGAAGAACGCACTGTTGGAAGAAAAGGATGCCCTGGTCGAGGCGTTACAAAAGTCCCAATCCGAGCTGATGCGCATGTCGCGGCTCACGGCGATCGGCGAATTGGTGATCTCGATCGCCCACGAGATCAACCAGCCTTTGACCGCGATCATTACCAACGCAGAGGTCTGCGTCAGGTGGCTGAGCAACGACAGACCTTCGATTGAGGAGGCCGAGCGCGCCGCTCGCCGGGTGATCGAAAACGGCCGCCGCGCCGCGGACGTCGTTCAAACCATCCGAGGCCTAGCGGTTAAATCCCCACCCAAAATGTCCGCCGTGGACATCAACGATGTCGCCATCGAGATGCTTTCGATCATCCAAAGCGAACTTCGTCAGCATACTGTTCAGCTCGAGACAGATCTCACCGACGAGGACAGCCTGGTTTTGGGCAATAAGGTCCAGCTCCAGCAGGTTCTCCTCAATCTGACGATGAATGCCATTGAGTCGACGGCAGCCATTGAGGGCCGACGAACGCTCCAGGTTGCCACGCGGTCGGCCGACAACGACACCGTCGTCGTCAGCGTCACCGACAATGGCCTCGGCTTCGACGAAGACCGTATCGATCAACTATTTGAAGCGCTGGTGACGACCAAGCCTCACGGGATGGGCATGGGGTTGTCGATCAGCAAGTCGATCGTCGAGGCGCACGGTGGCCGGCTTTGGGCGACATCGGTCAAACCACGCGGCGCCGCATTTCACTTTTCTTTACCACGGGCAGCGCCTGATCCGGGCTTCCGCACGGACTGAATGTTCAAGACGCCGTGCGAACCTGCAAGATGCGCTCGTGCCTGTGTCCTAGATTGGTTGCGACCGATCACGATCCCGCACAGGACAATCTCACATGAGCAGTTCCGAGCCGTCTCCGACCGTTGTCCTCGTTCACGGCGCGTGGGCGGACGGATCGAGCTGGCGGCTCGTCATCCCGTATTTGATGAACAAAGGCATCCCAGTGGTCGCGGTGCAGAACCCGACGACCTCCCTGGCAGCCGATGTCGAAGCGACAAAGCTGGTGCTCGACGCGATCAAGGGACCGGTCGTCCTGGTCGGCCATAGCTGGGGCGGCGCGGTGATCGCACAGGCCGGCAACGACCCCAAGGTCGAGGCGCTCGTGTTCGTCGCTGCGCTGCCGCCAAAAGTCGGCGAGTCTGTCGGTGATCTCGTCGGCTCGCATCCAGCACCGCCTGGATTGAGCCAGATCGTCAAGGCGGGCCCCGGCCTGCTCAAGCTCAGCGCGGAAGGCTGGATCAACGACGTCGCGCAGGACCTGCCGGAAGAAGACGCCCGGCTGTTGGCTGTGGTCCAGCCGCCGCTGCCGGAGGCGACCTTCGGCGACAAGATCACCGAAGCAGCCTGGGCGACGCGTCCCAACTGGTTCATCGTCTCCGCCAGCGACCGAGTAGTCAGCATCGAGCTCCAGCGGGAACTCGCGAAGCGGCTAAACGCGACCACGATCGAGCTGAAGGCCAGCCATCTGTCGATACTGTCACAACCGCAAGCGGTTGCCGATGTCATCATTGATGCCGTCGACGCGGTCGCTGCGGCATCGTGACACGAATGGACACGCGGTGATTGACGTGAACACACACCCCTCCGACGATAGCGCTTGTCTGTCCAATCCCGATGCACGGCCCAGCCCTCTCCTCACTCGCCGGGAGATGATGGCCGGAGCCGCCTGCATCGCCCTGTTGCCGGGCAGCGCAATCGCGCAGCCCACGCATCCCACTCACCCCCCACAAGGAGACCACCCGATGAGCAGCGGATTTGTGAAGACCAAGGACGGCGTCGATATCTTCTACAAGGACTGGGGCCCGAAGTCGGCGCAGCCGATCATGTTTCATCACGGCTGGCCGCTGTCGTCCGACGACTGGGACGCGCAGATGCTGTTCTTCCGCGCCCACGGCTATCGCGTCGTCGCTCATGACCGCCGCGGCCACGGCCGCTCGGCGCAGGTCGACACCGGCCACGACATGGATCACTACGCCGCCGACGCCTCCGCGGTCGCCGAGCATCTCGATCTGAAGAAGGCGGTGCATATCGGCCATTCCACCGGCGGCGGCGAAGTCGCTCGCTACGTCGCGAAATTCGGCGAGCCGCAGGGCCGCGTCGCAAAGGCCGTGCTTGTCTCGGCCGTGCCCCCGCTGATGCTCAAGACCGAGAAGAACCCCGGCGGCCTGCCGATTGAAGTGTTCGACGGCTTCCGCAAGGCGCTCGCCGACAACCGTGCGCAATTCTTCCTCGACGTTCCGGCCGGCCCGTTCTACGGCTTCAACCGTCCCGACGCGAAGACGATGCCCGGTGTCGTCAACAACTGGTGGCGTCAAGGCATGATGGGCGCCGCCAACGCTCACTATGACGGAATCAAGGCGTTCTCCGAAACTGACCAGACCGACGACCTGAAGGCGATCTCGGTGCCGACGCTGGTGCTGCACGGCGAGGACGATCAGATCGTCCCCATCGACGACTCCGCCCGCCTCTCCGTCAAGCTGCTGAAGAACGGCAAGCTCAAGACCTATCCGGGTTATCCCCACGGCATGCTGACCACCCACGCCGACGTGCTGAACGCCGATCTGCTCGCGTTCATCAAGGACTAAGCGCCGTACGCCGGAGCGGGCCCGTCCCGCTCCGGCCGCAGGCAGTGCTTTCATTCTGAAGGACGCGAAGCGTCGTCTCGAACCGTGCGCTGCAAGGACTTCGTTGCCCTCATCCTTCGAGAAGCTCGGCTTCGCCGGGCTACTCAGGAAGAGGAGTCAGTGCTTGTTGGAGGGGCTAGATCCCTTCAAGCAAAAATCCCATCACCACCCGTACTGCAACTGCGCTCCGAGATAGTTGCTGCTGCGACCACCGGCGTTGCGGATGGTGTCGCCGACTTCGAAGTGCACGGCCTCGATCGCGCCGGTGAGATGTGCGTCGAAGGCGTAATCGACGCGGAGCTGGCCATAAGCGCCAGTCCAGGTGCTGCCGGTCCCCGCCGTTCCCGGAACTGGATTGCTCGGCTGGACGTACACCGCATCCGCGGTCGTCGCGCGCCATTGGAAGCCCGCTGCGGCCATCACCTTCAACTTTGCCGCCGGGCTGAGGGTCAGCGACGGCTTGAGGTGAACGAGGTTGGCGTAGCCGGTGTAGCCGGCGAGCGTGAAGTAGTAGCCGTTCGGAAACAGCGGATTGAACGTACCGAGCACGCCGTCGCCAGGCCGATTGTCGCCGGACGCGGCGTCGAACTGCAACCCGAGCCGCGGCTGCCAGGTCGCGTTCAATGTGTAGCCAGTCCGCGCGCCGACTGCCCAAGCCCGCACCGTGCTGGCGCCGACCTGCCCGAGCTGCCCCATCGCCTCCAGATCCCAGTCGATCTGCGCGGCCTTGCCGGCGAAACGAATGTCGAACACGTGGCGCCGCTCGTCACCAAGTGCGTCGAGATACTTCACGCCTGCCCTCTCATACAGCGAGTAATAGCCGGACAACTCGTTGTCCCCAAGCACCTTGCGCTCGACGCGGACGGTGCTGAACCGGAACCGATCGTCCGAGCGGTCGTCGAACAGGCGAACGTCGAAATACTGCACCGGCCGGCTGACGAATCCGATGAACCGCCAAGGGCCAGTCTCCCAATCCGCCCAGATCGCATCGAACGACTGGCGGACGTTGGGGCCGTCGCGCGACGAGACGAAGCGCTGCAGATCGAACAGAAAATCCTGACGCCCGACACGAGCCTTCAGTGTGCCGTCCGCGAAGGTCCGCGTGTATTCCAGGAAGGCCAGCCGCAGGTCGGCGCGGTCCTGATCAGCCGAGGTCACCACCAGCTTGTCGAAAGCGCGGTCGTCCTCGAGCTGAACGAAAGCCCGCCAGTTCTCGTCGAAATGCACGTCGGCATGGACCTGCAGACGCTGGATGAAATAACTGTCCGAGCGCGTGCCTGCGGTGCCGAAGCCGGCCGCGTCGTTCGATTCGAAGCGCTGCCGGACGGTGGCGCCGAGCGAGATGTAGCTCTTGGGATCGCTCGCCCACAGCGGGATGTATTTCAGCGCATCGAACGGCTCGGTGCGCAGCCGCGGATCGGCCAGCACCGACCAATCCTCAGCCCAGCGGTTGGATTGGATCGCAGGCCGCGTCGCCGGCGCGGACGCCGCTACGACGGCGTCGTCATCGGCCCGAGCCGGCGCGACCAACGCCAGCGCGGCCGCTAGCGGCAGCGCGCACCCGACACCGGCCCCGATATATCCCTTCACGACGCCCTCTTCCGCTTTGGCCCGCCGTCACTTCGCCGCGGCGTGGCTGGCCGTGACCGCATGGATCTCGGCCACATAGCCGCCGGGAAACTTCACCATCGCAGCCGTACGATCGTCGAACTTAGTGGGTTCGGTCAGCACAGTCACGCCGGCCGCCTTGGCTTTAGCTAGCGTCGCGTCGAGGTCGGCGACTTCGTAGCCGGTGGTCTCGTGACCGTAGGGATACGGCAGATGACCGTCGGTGACGAGCACCACCATCTTGCCGAACGACGACTCGATACGAACCCGCTTGATGGTTGTCCCCGGCTTGCCGACCTCAGCCCCCGCGGCCTTCGCCGTCTCCGAGACGATCTTGCCGTGCGAAAACATGACGAAGCTGCGCACGAAGGCGTCGGCGCGGTCCGCCGGCACATAGACGCGGTTCTCGGGGATGGTCTCGAAGGCCGCATAGTCCGGTTTGGTCGTGTGCCAGTAGAGCTGCATGTTGACGCCGCCCGGCCACTGCACCACCACGTCGCGCCCGATCGGATCCGGGAAGGTCGACACGATCACCGACGCGCCGGCCGCCCGCGCTCGCTTGACCGCGACGTCGATGTCGCTGACCAGATAGCCATTGCGCTCGGCGCCGAACAGATACGGGATCGGCGTCTTGAAGCCGAACAGCGACACGGTGCCGACCGGCGTCTGCAGCAACTGCGACGTCGTGCTGCTCGGCGTCGGCGTCACCGTCGCGACCACCTGCTTGGTGCTCTTGCCGCCGAACGTGCCCAGAAAGCCGGCGACGAACTTGTCGACATCGTCGGGCGCCACATAGACGTGCGTTGTGTCGTATTGCGGCGCGACGGCGACGGCCGGCTTGGCCTGTTTCGCGACCGCAGGCGATCCGAGCGCTGCGACGATCGCCAGCAGCAGAATGGGTTTTGAGAGCTGTTTCACAGAAGCGTCCTCGCGTGTTTCAGGAAATCGATCGGGTACGTCCGGATCGCATCGCCACCAGCACCAGGCCGGCGATCAGTCCGAGATGTTCGAAGAAGGCGTTGGTCAGCGTCCACCGCTCGGCCACGGGCGCTGCCCAGAACGCATTGGCGGTCAGCATCGCCACGAAAGTCAGCACGCCCAGCGCGCCCGCGCCGAGCCAGGCCAGCCGATCGGCGAGCACCAGCGCCGAACCGCCCAGTTCGATGACAATTGCAAGGGTCGCCCACAGCCAGCCGGGATGCAGGCCGAACGCCTCTTGCTCCGCGACGGCGCCGGGAAAGTCGACCAGCTTGACCACGCCGCCGAGCAGATAGGCCGACACCAGCGCCAGACGCACCGCGAGCCACAGCGGCGGCGACGACAGGATCGTCGCCACCCACTGCGGCTCGCCCGCCGGCTTCATGTCACACCGCCCAGCATGCGCATCCCAGCGCTCCCCAGAAGCTCTTGAGGTCGGCGATCGGCAGTTTGCTCGACCACGCCGTCGCATGGTCGTGGCCGTGAACGTTGCAGGAATTAGCGCAGCCGCAGGACGCAACCGCCTGCCGCGCCACCGCGTTGTTGGCTTCAGGCTCGTCCGCCCACGCGGCGTAACCGCCAAAACGCCGCACCGGCGACCAGTCCGGCATCGCCGGCGGCGGCGCGGCATCGTCGAGCCTGGCGAAGTCGCCGGCGCCGTACACCACCTTGCCGCCGACGACGGTCAGCAGTGACGTCGTGTCAGCGATCTCCGCCTCGCTGCAGGCGAAGTAATCGCGATCCGGCACCACCAGGTCGGCGAGCTGACCGACCGCGATCCGTCCCTTCTTACCTTCTTCGTTCGAGAACCAGGTGACGTTCTCCGTCCACATCCGCAACGCCGTCTCACGATCGAGGCAATTGCGCTGCGGTGTGATCCGCATGCCGCCGACGGTGCGGCCTGTGACCAGCCAAGACAGCGACACCCACGGATTGTACGACGCCACTCGCGTCGCGTCGGTGCCGGCCGATACCTTGACGCCCTTGTCGATGATCTTCTTCACCGGCGGCGTCGCTTCCGCCGCGCCGATGCCGTAGCGCTCGACGAAATACTCGCCCTGATACGCCATCCGATGCTGCACCGCGATGCCACCGCCGAGCGCGGCGATGCGGTCGATCGACTGATCCGAGATCGTCTCGGCGTGGTCGAAGAACCAGTGCAGCCCTTCCAGCGGCGTGTCCTGGTTGACCTTCTCGAACACGTCGAGCGCCCGCGAAATCGTCTCGTCATAAGTCGCGTGCAACCGCCACGGCCATTTATTCTGCACCAGAACGCGGACCACTTCCTCGAGCTCGCCTTCCATCTCCGGCGGCATGTCGGGCCGCGGCACACGGAAATCCTCGAAATCCGCGGCCGAGAACACCAACATTTCGCCGGCGCCGTTATGGCGGAAGTATTCGTTGCCCTGCTTGTATTTGGACGTCTTGGTCCAGTTCAGGAAGTCGTCCTTCTCGCCCTTCGGCTTCTGCGTGAACAGATTGTAGGCGAGCCGGATCGTCAGCAGCCCCTCTTCGTCGAGCTTCTGGATCACCGCATAGTCGTCGGGATAGTTCTGAAAGCCACCGCCGGCGTCGATTGCGCCGGTGACGCCGAGCCGGTTCAGCTCGCGCATGAAGTGCCGAGTCGAATTGACCTGATAGTCGAAGGGCAACTTCGGGCCCTTGGCCAGCGTCGCGTAGAGGATGTTGGCGTTCGGCTTGGCGAGCAACAGCCCGGTCGGATTGCCGTGTGCGTCGCGGGTGATCTCGCCGCCGGGCGGCTCCGGCGTGTCCTTCGTGTAGCCGACGGCGCGTAGCGCCGCGCCGTTGAGGATCGCGCGATCGTACAGATGCAGCAGGAACACCGGCGTATCCGGCGCCACCGCGTTGAGCTCGTCGATCGTCGGCAGCCGCTTTTCGGCAAACTGATGCTCGGTGAAGCCGCCGACGACGCGCACCCATTGCGGCGGCGGCGTGATCGCGACCTGGCGCTTCAGCATGTTCATCGCGTCGGCCAGCGAGCGCACGCCGTCCCAGCGCAGCTCCATGTTGAAGTTCAGCCCGCCACGGATGATGTGGAGATGATTGTCGATCAGCCCCGGCAGGACGCGCCGCCCCTTGAGGTCGATGACCTTGGTCGACGGCCCGGCCAGCGGCAACACCTCGCGATCGTGGCCCACCGCAGTGAAGCGCCCTCCGCTGATGGCAACTGCGCTGGCGGTCGGGTTCGACTGGTCGAGCGTGGTGAACAGGCCGCGATGCAGAATGAGATCCGGGGCGTCGGTCATGAAGTCTTCTCCGGTGGATTGGGGTGCGCGGCCTGCTTGGACGTCGGGTCGCTATCGCCGGGCAACATCCCGAACATGTGCGACGCGCATTTCGCCTGCCGCCACGCCGCGGCAAGGCTGTGGCCGTTGAATACTTGCTTCGCCACAGGGACGATCTGCTCGCCGGCCAAAATTCCGAGCAGCCCGACCAGCGCCACCAGAGGTGGCGCCGGGGAGCGCACGTTGATCAGGCTGTAGATGACGCCGACCAGCAGACCGGCGCCGAGGGACAGCAGGTACACTTTCATCGCGCGCTCCCGCCGCCGTTGGCGTCAGGCCGCCTTGGTGCCGCCTTCGGAGGCGTGCTCGCCCAGCGCCCACTTCGAGAAGCGGACCTGGATGCCGTAGGGCGAATGCGCACGCAGGATGTCCATCATTCCGTCGTAGGTTTCGGAGCGCGCCCAGTCCTGCTGCAGCTCGAAGGCGTACTGGCACGAGGTGATCGGCACCGCGCCGGCCTGAATCGCGCGCTCCATCGCGCGATTGTGGGCTTCCATCGACAGGTCGCCGCAGGCGTCGGCCGGGATGTAGATCTCGTAGCCTTCCTTCAGCATGTCGAGCGTCGGGAACATCACGCAGGCTTCAGTCCACAGGCCGGCAACGACGAACTTCTTGCGCCCCGTCGCAGCGACAGCCTTGCGGAAATTCGGGTCGAGCCACGAGTTCATCGAGGTGCGGTCGATGATGTCGTGGTTCGGAAACAGGTCGGTCACTTCCGGCATGAACGGACCCGAGAACGAATCCTTCGCCACCGTGCTGATCACGGTCGGGATCTTGAACAGCTTCGCCGCCTTGGCGAGAATCTGGATGTTGTTGAACACGACCAAGCGATCATGGGACTGCACGCCCTGATACATCGCCGGCTGATAGTCGATCAGCGCGATCGCGCTGTTCTCGGGGGTCAGCATATCCAGTTTCGACATCGCAAGTCTCCAAGCTTCGGTGGGCAACGCAATGCTGCGTCGGGTTCGACACCACCTTGCGGCAGATTGCCGAACGGGGCTTGGACAAACCCGTCGCCGATTGCACGAACGCGCGGTTGGGCGTCGATCACCCAATCGTTCAAACCGCAACCAATGCCTCCAAGTCCGCACCACCGGCGGCCGATACTGTACCGAAAGCTGACGCCGATCCCGGCGCGAGGTGCGGCCTTTATCGAGGACATTTATGCAACAAGCCGGCGAACGCCCCGCGCAAGTCGAAGCCAGCAGCTCACCCTGGATGGCATTTCGTCACACGGCGTTCACCGTGGTGTGGACCGCGACCGTTGTCGCCAATGTTGGCACGTGGATGTACAACGCCGCGTCCGGCTGGCTGATGACCAATCTCGAGGCCGATCCCCTCACCGTCTCGATGGTGCAGGTGGCATCCAGCCTGCCGATGTTTCTGTTCGCGATCCCGGCTGGAGCGTTGTCGGACATCATCGACAAGCGGCGCTTTCTCATCCTGATCGAGATCGTCCTCACCGTGTTCGCCGTCGCGAGCGCTCTGCTCGTCTGGTTCGGGTTGATGAACCCGACATTGCTGCTGCTGTTCACCTTCCTGCTCGGCGCTGGTGCTGCGTTTGCCGCGCCGGCCTGGCAGGCGATCGTGCCGGATCTTGTGCCGAAGCAGGACCTCGCCTCGGCGGTCGCCAGCAACGGCGTCGGCGTCAACATCAGCCGCGCGATTGGCCCGGCGCTCGGCGGCGTCGTGATCGGGGTGATGGGCATGGCGGCACCTTTCTGGATCAACGCGCTGAGCAATTTTGCGGTGATCGGCGCCCTGCTGTGGTGGAGCCCGGTCTCGACCCGCAGCACGACGCTTCCGGCCGAACGGCTGATGAGCGCGATCGTGATCGGCTTTCGTCATGCGCGCTACAATCCGGACCTGCGCGCGACGCTGGTGCGTGCCGTCGCGTTCTTCTTTTTCGCCAGCGCCTATTGGGCGCTACTGCCTCTGGTGGCGCGCACGCGCATCGCCGGCGGGCCTGAGCTCTATGGCATCCTGCTCGGCGCGATCGGGCTCGGCGCCATCGTGGGCGCCTTCCTGCTGCCGTGGCTGAAGAAGCGCCTTGGGCCCGATGGCCTGGTGGCCGCCGGCACGCTCGGCACCGCCATCACTCTGGTGCTGCTTGGCAGCGTGCGTCAGGTCGAGCTCGGCTTCGCCGCCTGCATGTTGGCCGGCGTCTCATGGATTGCTGTGCTGGCCAATCTCAACGTCTCGGTCCAGGTGTCGCTGCCGGACTGGGTACGCGGCCGCGGCCTGGCGATGTTCGTCACCGTATTCTTCGGCGCAATGACCGCAGGCAGCGCGCTATGGGGCCAGCTTGCGTCGACCTACAGCCTGCCGATCGCGCATTTCGCCGCAGCCGCCGGCGCGGTGCTCGGCATCGCGCTGACCTGGCGCTGGAAGCTGCGCGGCGGCGCCACGCGCGACCTCGCGCCATCGATGCACTGGCCGGCGCCCGTGCTGACGCTCGACGCAGAACCCGATCAGGGCCCGGTACTGATCACGGTTGAGTATCGCATCGCGACTGAAGAACGCGACGACTTCCTGCGTGCGCTGCGGCAGCTGAGCCACCAGCGGCGCCGCGACGGCGCCTACGCATGGGACGTTTTTGAGGACGCAGCCGCCCAAGGCCGCTTCCTGGAGGTGTTTCAGGTCGCCTCCTGGCTCGAACATCTTCGCCAGCACCAGCGGGTCACCAATGCGGACCGCATCGTGCAGAATTCCGTGCGTTGCTTCCATGCGGCGGCCGAACCGAAAGTGACCCACCTGCTCGCGGCATCGTTTCCGAGCCCGTCCAGCAGCGACCGCTGATAGCCGAGCGATCAGAACAACCCGTGGGCGCCGCCCACGGCGCCGGCGACCGTAATCAGTGCCAACGTGCTCAGCACGCGATGACCGCGGAGCGCGATCCGAAACGCGCCATCCGGGTCACGTCGCGCCCGCGCGTCGAACCAGCCGTGCAGGAATAGCGGCTCTGCGACGAACAGCATCACCATGAACACCGCCCACAACGCCATCATGGCATGCAGCCACCAGAAGCTCGGATCGGTGATGTGATCCCAATGACCGAAGATGTCGAGCAGATAAAAGCCCGACAGCCCTGCTAGAAGCACCGAGATCCGCGCCTGCCGGGAGAAGCGGCGCTCCAGTGCATCGAACACCACGAGACGCCGATCAGGCTCGAATTCTCCGAGACTTGGCAAGATCACAAAGGTGACGAACGCCAACCCGCCGATCCAGTGCACGATCGACAACACATGAACAGCGCGGGCGATGGAAGGCCAATCGATCATTTAAGCTGACCGGACAAGCGCCGCGCGCTGCCTGCGCGCCGGTGTCACGGTTCCCTTGTTGGAAGGTGAACTGGTCGGCTCGCCTAACGCCAACGCGCGCGCCCAACTCCGAAAGTACGTTTGCGTGCAGACATTATGCGCGCAAACGGCGTCGAGTTTGCGCCGGCGCAAACTCGACGCGTGACGCGCCTGTAGTGCTGACCGGGCAATGATCGAATCCCGTCAGTCGCGGCCCCAAGCCACGCCGAGATGCGCGCTAGCGTCGCGAAACCGCCTCAGCCGCTTGTCGCAGGCTCGCGAGGCGCGCAATCGACTCCGCGGCAAGCTTCTGGGCAAAGTCCAGGCTCGGCTGATCCAGAGCGCGATCCGCATCGTCCAGATACAGCGTCGACAACAACTCGGCACGGCGCAATGCACGACGTTTGACGTCGTCGAGAGGCGCAGTCTCGGGCTGTGCCTCACCCGCCACAGGCGCCGCCACGCGGACACCCGCCGATTCCAACACCGCGCGATCGTCCGGCGCGAGTTGCGACCACAGGGTCACGTCCCTCTGCAGCAGACTTTCGAGCAGGGCCGCGGACTCCGGCTCGGACCTCTCTGCGCTCTCCTTCCGTGTGATGTCATGCTGCGCACGCCAAGCCAGCCGACGTTCGTGACGCAACCGATTGCCATCGCTCAGCGCTTCATGTGCGAAGGCTTCAGCAGCAGCTTGCACGGCGCGATCGGTCGCTACTGCAATCACGTAGCTCCAGAATACGAAGGCACGCCGCCGATGCTGCACAGCCATCGCCCAGGCGGTGTAAGCGGTCGCGAGTTCGGAGTGCTGCACCTCGATCACTTCCTGATCGGGCACGAGATCCGGCACGCACCATGGCACATCGGCCGGTGCGGGCAAGCGACCGCAGGCTTGCAGGCAAGCAGCTTCGAGCTGCTCGACCCGATGCTGTTCCCGCGCTGCCAGCGTCTCGAATACGCAACGCACCGGCCAAGCGTCCTCGCCGAGCCGCGCTGCGGAATCGCCGTAGCGCAGCTGGGCATGACGCGAGAGCGACAGAGCGAGAGCAAAGAGCGCGATCACACTCGTGACCGGCGCCGATGGAACTGTTGTGAGAAGCGAATGACGGGTCACATCGGGATTCCTACGGAGGTTGACTTGCTACCTGGCGCATTCGAGAAGTCAGTTACGCGCGACAACGCCGTCTGCACGCTCCGGGACTTTGGCGTCTCGATCCTGGTCGGACTCTTCGTCCTCCCTGAACCTCAGACGGAACGTTGAACGATCTTGCGCAGAATTCAAGCCACATCTGCCTTTCTTTGTGCCGTCGTTGCCGCCCTGCTGCTGCTGTGCAGCGCGGCCGAAACGCGCGCCGCAACACTCGTTGACTACATCGGGAAGGCCGCCCCGAACGAGCTGATACCCGGCGCGACCCGGTTCGGTCCGCTGCAGGGCACGCCGGCGATCGCGCCCGTGTACGAGAACGACAAGCTGCTGGGCTTCGCCTATCTCACTTCGGAATTCGCCAACGCGACCGGCTATTCGGGCAAGCCGATACAGATGTTGGTCGGCATCGATTCCGCCGGCGTCATCAAGGGCCTGAAGCTCGTCGATCACAAGGAGCCGATCGTGCTGGTCGGCATTCCGGTGCAGCGCATTCTCGACGCGGTCAACAAGCTGATCGGCGCCGACATGGCGAAGGTCGTGAGCGGCAACGCACCAAGTCCGCAGGTCGACATCGTCAGCGGCGCCACCGTCACCGTGCTGGTGATCGGCGACAGCATCGTGCGGTCCGCCACCAAGCTGATCCGCAGCGGGCGCCTTGGCGGCACGGTGATCGCCGCCAACGCGTCGACGGCGCCGGTCAGCAAGACCGTCGACATGGATAAGAGCGAGCTCAGAGACTGGCAGGGCCTGCTCGCCGACGGCGCGATGCGGCGTCTGCTGGTGACTGTTTCCGAAATCAATGAGGCTTTCGCGAAGTCAGGCAACGCAGCCGCAGCAGATCATCCGGAGGATGGTGAGCCCGGCGCGCCATTCATCGATCTGTACGCAGCCGATGTTGCGGTTCCGACCATCGGTCGCAGCCTTCTGGGCGACGATGGCTATGAGCGGCTGAAGGCGCGGCTCAAGCCGGACCAGCATGCGCTGCTGGTCGCCGGCGCCGGCCGCTACTCGTTCAAGGGCTCCGGCTATGTGCGCGGCGGCATCTTCGATCGCATCGAACTGATCCAGGATGGCAACAGCATGCGCTTCCGGGACCGCGATCACACACGGCTCGGCAGCGTTGCGGCCACCGGCGCACCAGATCTTACTGAGATCGCGCTGTTCACGATCCCACCCGACTTCGGCTTCGATCCTGTCGCGCCATGGACGCTGCAATTGCTCGTCCAGCGCGTCATCAGCGTTCGCGAGAAGGCCGCGCTGACGTTCGACCTCGGCTATCGGCTGCCGGATGCTCTGACCAAACAGCAGCCGGCGTCGGCTCAGCCCGTCACGACGGCTCCGACGATGGCTGCACCGTCGGTCACGGGGCCCTCCCCGATCACGCCGGCCGACGCGACGGAGCAGCCGCTCTGGATGCGGATCTGGCAAGGCGATCTCGTCAAGATCGGAATCACAGTCGCTGCGCTCGGCACGTTGGTGGTGATCTTTTTCTTCCAGAACGCACTGGTGCGCCGGCCACGCTTCTACGTCTGGGTCCGCCGCGCCTACTTGCTGTTCATCCTGGTCTGGCTCGGCTGGTACGCCAACGCGCAGCTCTCCGTCGTCAATGTTCTGACCTTTGCCAATTCCCTGATCTCCGGCTTCAGCTGGGAGTACTTCCTGTCGGCACCGCTGATCTTCCTGCTGTGGGCGTCGGTGGCCGCCGGACTGCTGTTCTGGGGCCGCGGCCCATTCTGCGGCTGGCTGTGCCCGTTCGGCGCCTTGCAGGAACTCACCAACAATATCGCGCAGGCGCTGAAGGTGCCGCAGTTCCGCCTGCCGTGGGGACTGCACGAGCGGCTGTGGCCGGTGAAATACATCGTCTTCCTGGTGCTGTTCGGCACCTCGCTGTATTCGACCGCGCTGGCCGAACATCTCGCCGAAGTCGAGCCGTTCAAAACCTCGATCATCCTGAAGTTCGCGCGGGAGTGGCCTTACGTTCTCTATGCCGCGACGCTGCTCGTCGCCGGGCTGTTCGTCGAGCGCTTCTTCTGCCGCTATCTCTGCCCGCTCGGCGCCGCGCTTGCGATCCCCGGACGCATACGGATGTTCGAATGGCTGCGGCGCTGGAAGGAATGCGGCTCGCCGTGCCAGCGCTGCGCCAAGGAATGCCCGGTGCAGGCGATCCATCCCGAAGGGCACATCAACGTCAACGAGTGCATCTACTGCATGCACTGCCAGGAATTGTACTTCGACGACCAGCGCTGCCCGCACATGATTCAGGTGCGGCTGAAGCGCGAGAAGCGCGATGCGCTGGCGTCTCCCGCAATGCGTGGCGGCAAGCGGCCCGACACGCTGATTACTGCCGGCGGGCGTCCCATCCCCGGCCTCAACCCAACCTCCCCAACTTCACAAGCCTAGGAGACGACGATGACCGACACCACCAAGGACAAAGGCGTCAGCCGGCGAGCATTGCTCGGCACCACAGCGGCGGCGGCCGGTGTCGGCCTCGCCGGCGGCGTTTCGCTCGGCGGCGACGGCCTGCACCTGATCGCCGCGGCGGAAGCTCAAACCAAGGCTGCGCCTTCCGTACCGGCGCGCCCGGCGATCCAGAAGGTCGAAGTCGCGCCTGGCGAGCTCGACGAGTACTACGTGTTCTTCTCGAGCGGCCAGACCGGCGAATTGCGCATCGTCGGCCTGCCCTCGATGCGCGAGCTGATGCGCGTGCCGGTGTTCAACCGTTGCAGCGCCACCGGCTGGGGCCAGACCAACGAGAGCCTCAAGGTGCTGACAGAGGGCCTGCTGCCTGAAACCCGCGAGTTCCTGAAAAACCGCGGTGGCACATACATGAATGGTGACCTGCACCATCCGCATCTGTCGTTCACCGACGGCACCTACGACGGCCGCTACGTCTTCATGAACGACAAGGCCAACACCCGCGTCGCCCGCGTTCGGCTCGACGTGATGAAATGCGACAAGATCATCCAGCTGCCGAACCAGCACACCGTTCACGGCCTGCGCGTCCAGAAATATCCGCGCACCGGCTATGTGTTCTGCAATGGCGAAGACCGTGTGCCGCTGATCAACGATGGCAAGAACCTGACCAACACCAAGGATTATCACGCGATCTTCACCGCGGTAGACGGCGACACCATGAAGGTGGCGTGGCAGGTGATGGTCGACGGCAATCTCGACAACGTCGATGCCGACTATCAGGGCAAATACGCATTCGCGACCTGCTATAATTCGGAAGAAGGCGTCACCGCCGCCGAGATGACCGCCAACGATCAGGACTGGCTGGTGATCTTCAACCTGAAACGCATCGAAGAGGCGGTCAAGAAAGGCGACTTCAAGGAGACGAACGGTGTGCCGGTGATCGACGGCCGCAAGGGCTCGCCCTACACCCGCTACGTGCCGATCGCCAACAGCCCGCACGGCATCAACACGGCGCCCGACGGCATCCACATCGTCGCCAATGGCAAGCTGTCGCCGACCGTGACGGTGATGGACGTGCGGCTGTTCGATCAGTTGTTCGACGACAAGATCAAGCCCCGCGACGTGGTCGTCGCCGAACCGGAACTCGGCCTCGGCCCGCTGCACACCGCCTATGACGGCAAAGGCAACGCTTACACGACGCTGTTCATCGACAGCCAGGTCTGCAAGTGGAACATCGATCTGGCGAGGCGCGCCTACAAGGGCGAGAAGGTCAACCCGATCCTTGACAAGCTCGACGTCCATTATCAGCCCGGCCATAACCACACCTCGATGGGCCAGACCAAAGAAGCCGACGGCAAATGGCTGATCTCGCTGAACAAGTTCTCCAAGGACCGGTTCCTGAACGTCGGCCCGCTGAAGCCTGAAAACGATCAGCTGATCGACATCTCAGGCGACAAGATGAAGCTGGTCCACGATGGTCCGAGCTTCGCGGAGCCGCACGACGCCACCATCGTGCATCGCTCGAAGATCAACCCGGTATCGATCTGGAATCGTGCGGATCCGATGTTCGCCGACGCGGTGAAACAAGCCAAGGCCGACGGAATCGATCTCGAATCCGATTCCAAGGTGATCCGCGATGGCGACAAGGTCCGCGTCTACATCACCTCGAGCGCGCCGAACTTCAGCCTGAGCGAGTTTCAGGTGAAACAGGGCGATCACGTCACCGTCTACGTCACCAACATCGACTCGATCGAGGACCTCACCCACGGCTTCTCGATCGTGAACTACGGCATCCAGATGGAAGTGGCGCCGCAGGCCACCGCCTCGGTGTCGTTCTCCGCCGATAAGGCCGGCGTCTATTGGTACTACTGCTCGTGGTTCTGTCACGCCATGCATATGGAGATGAAGGGCCGCATGCTGGTCGAGCCGAAGAGCGTCTGACAATGGCGATGACGGCAAACGTCGCGCAATGGGCAGTGGCGGCCCTGCTTGGGGCCGCCGGCTGCGGCACGGCCATCGCCGCGCAGATCGACGTCGCGCCGTCATCGGATTTGCAATCGGTGCTGAACGGCGCGAGCGACGGCGACATCGTCGTGCTCGCGCCGGGCAGCTACAGCGGTCCGATCAGGATCGAGCGGAAGCTCGCGCTGATCGGTCAGTCCGGCGCCATCGTGCTGGGCCACGGCGAAGGCAGCGTCATCACCGTCGCGGCACCCGACGCGACGGTGCGCGGTCTCCTCGTGCGTGGCTCCGGCCGCGATCCGCAAGCGATGGATTCCGGTATCTTCCTCACTCAGACGGCCGAACGCAGCTTGATCGAAAGCAATACGATCGAGGGCAATCTGTACGGCGTCAACGTTTACGGCGCTCGCGGCTCGCGCGTCGCCGGCAACACCATCGAGGGATTGCGCGGCATTCGGCTCAATGAAGCCGGCAATGGCGTACGGGTGTGGAACGCGCCCGACGTGGTGGTCGACGGCAACACCATCCGCTACGGCCGTGACGGCATTTTCTCGATCGCCAGCACCAAGGATCGCTTCATCAACAATCGCTTTGAGAAAGTGCGCTTCGCCGTGCACTACATGTACACTGACGACAGCGAGATCAGCGGAAATTATTCGTCCGGCAATCATGGCGGCTACGCCATCATGTATTCCAAGCGCTTGATCATCCGCGGCAACGTCTCCGACCGCGACCGCGATTTCGGTCTGCTGTTCAACTATGCGAACTATGCGACGATCGAAGGCAATCTGGTGGCCGGCGGCAAGCTGGCGGATATCAGCGCCGATTTCGACGGCGCCGACGACGAAAAGTCCATGCTGCCGAAGACGGAGGCCCCTGCAGCTCGCGCCGCCACCGGTCCGGATAAGTGCGTCTTCATCTACAACAGCAACAAGGGCTTCTTCCGCGACAACTGGTTCGAGCATTGCGGCATTGGCGTGCATTTCACCGCCGGCTCGGAGGGCAACGAGATCACCGGCAACGCCTTCATCGCCAACCGCAACCAGGTCAAATATGTCGGCACCCGCAATCTCGACTGGTCGAAAAGCGGCCGCGGCAATTACTGGAGCGACAACCCGGCTTTCGATCTCGATGGCGACGGCATCGCCGACACCGCTTATCGGCCGAACGACCTGGTCGATCGCGTGTTGTGGACTGCTCCGTCCGCCAAAGTGCTGATCAACAGCCCCGCCGTTCAGGTGCTGCGCTGGGCGCAGAACCAGTTTCCGGCGCTGTACCCCGGCGGCGTGATCGACAGTCGTCCGCTGATCGCGCCGCCGCCGCGCCCCCATTCCGCGAGTGTGCAATGACCGCCACGATCTCCGTTACCGATGTCGAAAAGACCTATCGCGCGGTGCGCGCGCTGCGCGGCGTCTCGTTCGACCTGCAGCCGGGCCGGCTCAGCGCATTGGTCGGCCACAACGGCGCCGGCAAGACCACGCTGATCAAGCTGATGCTCGGCCTGATCCGCGCCACCAGCGGCGCCATCCGCGTGCTCGGGGAGGATCCCGCGGCCGGTGAGTTTGCGGGCCGGCGGCAGCTCGGCTATCTGCCGGAGAACGTCGCCTTCAACAGCGGCCTGACGGGCCGCGAGACGCTGGCGTTTTACGCCCGGCTGAAGCGCATCGCGCCGTCGTCGGCATGGCCGCTGCTCGACCGTGTCGGGCTTGCGCATGCGGCCGATCGCAAGGTCGGGACCTACTCGAAAGGCATGCGGCAGCGGCTCGGGCTGGCGCAGGCGCTGCTCGGCCGCCCCCGCGTGCTGCTGCTCGACGAGCCGACCACCGGTCTTGACCCGGCGCTGCGCCAGACCTTCTACGACATCTGCGACGAACTTCGCGCCGACGGCGCCACCGTGCTGATTTCGTCGCACGCGCTGACCGAGCTCGAAGATCGCGCCGAGCACGTGCTGATCATGAACCGCGGCCTGCTGGTCGCGCAGGGCACCATGGACGAACTGCGTCACATCTCTCGCCTGCCGATCCGAGTCACGATTGATCTGGCACCGAACACCGACGCGCTCCCGGCTTGGCTCGGCGCCGCGCCGCAAGCCACCGCCCGCGGCAGCGTCGTGTTCGCCCGCGACGATGCGGAGAAGATGACGCTGCTCCGCGAGGCCGCCGCCGATCCGCGGGTGCGCAACATCGAGATCGCGGCGCCGACGCTGGACGATCTTTATGCCCACTTCCTGCAGTCGCAGGAGGCCGCGGCATGAGAAGCATTGCCATCGTCGCCGCCAAGGAAATCCAGGAAGGCCTGCGCAATCGCTGGGTGCTGGCGACCACGCTGCTGCTCGCCGCGCTGGCGCTGTCGCTGACCTTCCTCGGCAGCGCGCCGACCGGCAATGTCGGCGCCGGCGCGCTCGATGTCGTGGTCGTCAGCCTGTCGAGCCTGTCGATCTTCCTGCTGCCGCTGATCGCGCTGCTGATCTCGCACGACGCCGTGGTCGGAGAGATGGAGCGCGGCACGATGATCCTGCTGCTGAGCTACCCCGTCGGCCGCGGCCAGGTGATCCTCGGCAAGTTTGTCGGCCACCTCCTGATCCTCGCCTTCGCCACGCTGATTGGCTACGGCGCTGCTGGCGTCGCGCTCAGCCTGACCGGCGCCGCGACGCTGACCGCGAGCTGGCTCGCCTTCGGCGCGATGCTCGGCACCTCGATCATGCTCGGCGCGGTGTTCGTGGCGATCGGCTATCTGATCTCCAGCCTGGTCCGCGACCGCGGCACTGCGGCAGGCCTGTCGATCGGGGTCTGGCTGATCATGGTGCTGGTGTTCGACATGGCACTGCTCGGCTTCTTGGTCGTCGACCAGGGCCGCACCATCTCCGGCACGACACTGAACGCGCTGCTGTTCTTCAATCCGACCGATCTCTATCGGCTGACCAACCTCACCGGGTTCAACGTCAGCCAGTTCTCCGGCATGGCCGGTCTCGCCGGCACGACGCACCCCGGCCTCACAGCCCTGCTGCTCGGCCTCGGAGCGTGGATCGTCGTGCCGCTCAGTCTGGCGATGCTGTCATTTTCGCGGAGGGAACTATGATGCTGCGCCTGCTGGCGGCCTGTGCCGCCGTCCTCATGCTCGCCGGCTGCAAGCCGGACTCCGCGACGACCGAACTGCCGCCGCCGGTGACGCTCAACGCCGACGCGATGGGCGTGTTCTGCGGCATGAATCTGATGGAGCATCCCGGCCCCAAAGGCCAGATCATCACCGCGAGCCGGCTCGATCCGTTCTGGTTCTCGTCGGTGCGCGACACCGTGGCGTTCACGCGGATGCCGGAGCAGCCGCGCGATATCCGTGCGATCTACGTCTCCGACATGGGGCGCGCGCCGAGCTGGGACGCACCGGGCGAGACCAACTGGATCAATGCGCGTCAAGCGTTCTTCGTGATCGGCAGCCGCAAGCACGGCGGCATGGGGGCGGCCGAGGCGGTGCCGTTCGGCGACCGGGCGGCAGCGGATCAATTCGTCGCCGATCAAGGCGGAAGGATCGTTCAATTCGACGAGATCCCCTCTGACTACGTACTGGGTGGAGAGCCCCCGGAGGCCGCCAACGACCACGACCATTCCGGCGTACGGACCAACTGAGGGCTCATGATGCGCAGCCAAGGCCTCACGCGCCGCCGCATGATCACCATCTCGGCGGCCACTGCCGGATCGCTCCTCGCCGGACGCCTGCACGCCACTCCTGTCGCGGAGCCCGTCCGCTGGCGTGGCTCTGCTCTCGGCGCCCAGGTCTCGATCGAGATGTATCATCCCGATCGGATCGAAGCCGAACGGCTGATCACAGTGTCGATTGCCGAAGTCCAGCGGCTGGAAGCGTTGTTCAGTCTGTACCAGCCGTCGTCCGCGATCTGTGAACTGAACCGCAGTGGCGTCCTGATCGCGCCGGATCCAGATCTCGTGACCTTGCTGCAGACCTCGCTGGGCTACGCCGATCTCACCGGCGGCGCGTTCGATCCCACCGTGCAGCCGATCTGGCGTTTGTATCAGGATCACTTCGCCTCGGAGCGCGCTGATCCAGCCGGGCCATCGTTGCAGCGTCTTTCCGAGACGCTGGGCAAGGTCGGCCATGCTCATCTGCGCGTGGGCGCCGACCGCATCGTGCTGGCCCACCGCGGCGCGGCAATTACGCTGAACGGCATCGCTCAAGGTTATGCAACCGACCGCATCGTCGCGCTTCTGCGCCACGCCGGTGTGTCAACCACGCTGGTGGACATGGGCGAAATTCGCGCGCTCGGAGCGCGACTGGACGGCACGCCGTGGCGCGTCGGCCTGGGCGATGCGGACCAGCCTGGAAAGTTGAGTGAGACCATTACGCTGGTCGACCGCGCCGTGGCCACCAGCGCCGCTTCCGGTTTCCGCTTCGATCCCGATGGCCGGTTCACGCATCTGTTCGATCCGCACACGGGCCGCACGCCAGCGCTCTATCGCAGCGTAAGCGTCATCGCTCCCACAGCGACCGAAGCAGACGCCCTCTCCACGGCATTTAGCCTGATGCCGCTGCCCGCGATCCGCAACCTCATCGCAAACAAGAACGACGTTGAGGTTCACCTCGTCGATCGCGATGGCCGAACGCTGCGGGCTTGACGCGTCTCAGGGCTTCATAACCACCTTGATGCAGCCGTCCTTCTTGTCGCGAAACGTCTTGTAGAGTTCGGGGCCCTCTTCCAGCGTCGCGCGATGGGTGATCACGAAGGTCGGGGCGATCTCGCCCTTTTCGATCCGCCCCAGCAATTGCGGCAGATAGCGCTGCACCGGCGTTTGCGCCATCCGGAACGTCAGGCCACGGTTGACCGCCGAGCCCATCGGGATCTTGTCGAGCAGACCGCCATATACGCCGACGATGGATACCGTGCCGAAATTCCGGCAGCAGTGAATCGCCTGGCGGAGCACATGCGGCCGATCCGTGCCCATGAAAGTCGCGACCTTCATCCGATCGATCACCGCGTCGAAGCCAGACGCCGTATCAGGCTCAGTGCCGACAGCATCGATGCAGGCATCGGCGCCGCGACCGCTGGTCAAGTCCTGGATACGCTCGTAAACATCCTCATCCTTGAAATCGATGGTGATGGCTCCGGAAGCTCGCGCCATTTCGAGCCGCTCCGGCACCGTATCGATTGCGATGACCCGCTCCGCACCCAGAATAAAGGCACTCTTGATCGCGAATTGGCCGACCGGGCCGCAGCCCCAGATCGCGACGGTCTCGCCACCTTTGAGATCGCAAAAATCCGCCGCCATGAAACCCGTCGGAAAGATGTCGGACAGAAACAACACCTGCTCGTCGGACAGCCCATCCGGAACCTTGATCGGCCCGACGTCTGCGTAGGGCACACGCATGTACTCGGCCTGGCCACCCGCATAGCCGCCGAGAAGATGCGAATAGCCAAATAGCCCGGCGGGCGAATGGCCCCACATCTCCTGCGCCTTCTTGAAGTCACGGTTCGTGCGTTCGCAGCCGCTGAAGAACCCGCGCTGGCAGAAGAAACACTCGCCGCAGGAAATCGTGAAGGGCACGACAACGCGGTCGCCCACCTTGAGCTTCTTGTTATCGGCGCCGACTTCGACCACCTCGCCCATCGTTTCGTGGCCAAGCACGTCGCCGCTGCGCATCTCGGGCATGACGCCATCGAACAGGTGCAGATCGGAGCCGCAGATCGCACACGCGGTGACTTTGATGATGGCGTCGCGGCCGTGCTCGATCTTGGGATCCGGTACGCTCTCGCACCGGATGTCGCTCTTGCCGTGCCAGGTCAACGCCTTCATCGCCATCTCCGCATGTCTGTTGAGCCTGACAAACATGCTGGCTGTTGGTTGTTCCTATTCCGTGAGAACGACGTGAGAGAAACGCCGGCGATCTTCGCTTGGGTGTCTTACAGCCCGATCTCAACCTCTTTTGGACAGGCCGCTCCCCGGGACGACAGGGCATTTCATCGCAACATAAGTAACTTTGGAACTGGGCACCCGGGTTGATGTTGTGAGCACAAACGAAGAGCGGCGAAACGCAGAGCGGCGATACGCCCGCCAGGTCCATTTCAACCGGTGACAGCTTCGCCGACACGGCCTACCGAGCAAAGGAACTTCTAATGAAAGCCGCAACGACTGGACTCGTATGCTGTCTCCTGCTGACGTCTCCTCCGCTGCTCCATAATGCGGCGGCGCAGTCGACTTCCGCGACGGCGCCAGCGATCAGCGCCGCGACGTTGCAGTTTGTTACGCAAGTGGCGATCTCCGACCTGTTCGAAATCGCCTCCGCCCGGCTCGCGCTCGCCCGCGGCAACGACGCCCAGAAGGCGTTTGCCAATCAAATGATCGAGGATCACGGCAAGACGTCGTCGGAACTGCGGCAGGTCATCGTGACCCGCGGGCTCAAGATTGATTTGCCCAGCCAGCTCGATACGGCCCACCAAACGACCTACGAGCAACTCAACGATGCGCGCGGCGAAGATTTTCAGTCGCTCTACTCGGCGCAGCAAGTCGCAGCGCACCAGGAGGCGATTGCCATCTTCGAACGCTACGCGCAGAGCGGCGACATTCCGGAGCTGAAGGATTGGGCGGCCAAGACGCTGCCCGCCCTCAAGCATCATCTGGAGATGGCTCAGAAGCTCGGCGGTCCGGCTCGAAAATAAGACTTTCGGTCGCCCCTCAATGGATCCGGATCGGCCGCCCTGGCTGCCGCTCCTTCTACGCGAGGAATACAGCATGACTCCTGACCCCGCCAAATCGGTCGATTTAGTCCACCACCTGCGCGAAGCCCTCGAACTCGCCCGCGAACTGAATCTCGCACATCTGGAGTATCTGCTGGCGATGGCCGAACTCGAAAGCCGCGATCGGCTGGCTGAACCATCAACAACAGCGCCGCTTGAACGCTGACTGCGTCCGTAGCGGTCGGTTGGTGCTTTCACCCGAGCGAAAACGCAGGATCACCGGCTGGATTCCGCGGCGCAACCAGAGCGCCAATCGATCTCAGCCCGATTAGCTCGTGGAAGCACCGCGATCCATCGGCATCGGCACTCAGGCTTCGCTGCGGATGCCGTTGAGAGACGCGCTCGGAACGCAGGGCAGCGAAGGCCCGGCACCGCAGAGATGCCGCAGTGCCGGTGCCATGCACAATTTCCCGAATAGGAACTGCGATCAGATGCGGCGGTTGGTCGACATCCACGCATCGGAGGACTTCATGCGCATCGTCAATATCATCACTCTCCTTCTCGTCATCGTCGGAGGGATCAACTGGGGGCTGGTCGGACTGTTCGACTTCGACTTGGTTACCGCGATCCTCGGCAATGGTGCAGCGGAAATGGCGACTTCGTCCGCTGCGGCACGCATCGTCTACATTCTCGTGGCCGTGTCGGCGCTCTATCAGATCGTTTCCCTGTCCCGTCTCCTGTCAGCCCGATCGCCCGCTTACGGCGCCAACACTTACTAAGCGGAAGCGTCAAGGACGTTCGGATTACTCAGGTCGCCCGCTCACGACTCTCCGGCCAACTTCCGAACAGCCTCGTTTCGCCGGATCTGCAGCGGTTCGCCGCTGTCGATTCGGCGCTTCATTAATGTGGCCGTGGGTCAAATCGGCAATCGGCCTCAACTTGAGGTCAGGTGCCGGTGTGAAGTGACTGCCGCAGCGTGTCCCGCGGCTTCGAGGTCTTGGAGGGAGCAGTCCCCCTCTCTTGCGCGTTCCGCAATCCTGGCGGCGACCCGCGCACGGACAGCGTGATCTTCGCCGTCGGCAAGGGTTCCGCAGACGCGATCCAGTGCGGCACTCATATTGGCGAGAGTTCGAGCGTCGAAATCGTCCATCATCTCCGTTTCCTCCAGCCGCGTTATTAGTTGTTCTCTCAGTCTGACCCCAGCCGCCCCGCAGCTGCAAGCTTAGCATTTCGCCGCGATTGCGTCTGTAACCTATGGCAAAACCGGGTCGCGCGCGCTGCGGGGGTTCACGCCGCGCACGCCATCAGGCCTCGTTGAAGCGAACAGGAACCCATAGCCCGTCATGAAGTTTGACATCGCAACGGCGCGTTTCGGCGTTGCAATGTCATCCGTCGCAACGCCGAAAAACGAGGTCGAGGCGCTGCCAGGAAAGGCCGTGGAGCAGACCGGATGAAAAGCCCCGCATCATGTTAGGGGGTCGCGCTTTAGCTGAACGCCATGCACTGCCCCCGGCATGCTCCAATATGGGCATTGTCGGCTGCCGTGCCGCTTCGAAGTTCGCGGAACGCATTTGATACGCCAGCCGGCGCCGAATTCAGGACAAAGCGATAGCGATGGATCATCCTTTCTTGCGGAAAATGCGGCACGGCGCCCGGCTCACTCAGGAGGACGAAGCCCTTCTCAATGGCCTGCTGGCACCTGCCCGTGCGATCGCGGCGCGAGAGGACGTCTCCCAGGAAGGCTCAGAGCCGTTTTCGCTGCCGCTGATCGTCGACGGATGGGCGTGCCGCTACTCGACACTCGAGAACGGGCAACGGCAAATCATCGGATTGTTCGTTCCTGGTGACCTGTGCGAGCCCTTTGGAATGCTGCCGCGCTTCATGGATCATTCGGTCGCAACGCTGACGCCGGTGATGATGTCGCCCGTGCGGGTTGCCCCGATAAAGGCGGCCGTACTGGCCAGCCCTCGGGTCGAAGAGGCTTTCTGGTGGGATCTTCTGGTCGCCACCGCCATCGATCGTGAACATCTCGTCAGCCTGGGCCGCCGAACCGCGACAGAGCGGCTCGGCCATTTGTTCTGCGAGTTGCATCTGCGGCTCGAGATGGTCGGCCTGGTCCGCGACCTCAGCTACGAAATGCCGGTGACGCAAGCCGATCTCGGCGACCTGCTCGGCCTCTCGATGGTGCACGTCAATCGCTCACTGCAAGAGTTGAGACGAACAGGTCTCATGTCTTTACGCGGGCGTCGGTTGACCATCCACGATCTCGACGGGCTCCGTGAATTGTCGTTCTTTGACGACGGCTACCTCCATCCGGAAGGCGCGAATTCTTGAATGCCGCGACGCAGAAGCGCAACGAGAGGAGGCCGTGATGGTCAATACCCCGTCAACCGTCCCGATCGCGTCGTTGCAGGCGGACAACGCTAGGCTACGCCGCTTACTGGATCAGCGGAATCTTTCAGGAGAATTTCGCTATCGTCTGCGCCGGACGGTTGCGCTGCTGCGGACGATCATCCGTAAGTCCGCCGCGAGCCGCAGAGACGTCGATTCCTATATGGGCCTGCTGGAAGATCGCCTCGATGCGATCGTCCGTGTGCAATCGATGGTCGACGAACAGGACGCGGTCGAAATTCAGAAGCTGCTCACCGAAGAATTGATGCACTATCGGCCGCTGGAAGGGGATCGGGTCAAGCTCTTTGGCCCCGAATTGGCACTGCAGCCGCGGATGGGGCAGATCTTTGCGCTGGCGGTCCACGAAATGACGGTGAACGCCATCGAGCACGGCGCGCTCGGGAGCGATACCGGCCGACTTGATATCGCGTGGCGCGTGGCTTCCGGCGGCGCGGGATCTCGACTGATCTTCGTCTGGAAGGAACACGACGCGACGGCGCTTGCGCCGCCGAGCCACCAAGGCTTCGGCACCGAGGTCCTGACACGGACGCTCATCTCCGAACTATGCGCGACGACACGCCTGGAATTCGACCCCGACGGTCTCCGCTGCACCATCGAATTCGCGCTTCCCTGACGTCGGGGCGGCAGTGGACGAAATGCAAACCCAGGCGCGGATTGACAGCTGGCGAACGACGCCGGGAACTGTCGACCATCGTCCCCCCGGTCACACGTCCGCGACCTTCCCATCTCGGCCCACCGCCCCGCTGCAGCATTAGCATAAGTGAATGCCCCCCCGAGCGCGGGCAGTTAGCCTCCGAGAACTTACGGGAAAGGTTTTTCGTGAAGAAGCAACGTAACAGAACTCGACAGCAGACCTCTCTTGAAGATCGGCTGTTCGCCTGCTCCGAACGCTGGAAGCGCGAAGCGGAGGAAAGCGGCGACAGCCAATCGCGGGGACATTTTCAGGAGCGGGCCAGATCCGCTGAAGCTGCTCTCGGGATCATCGCCTGGCTCGAAGGCCGGGAGGGCAATCGCTGACCTGAGGCATGCCGTTGTCGCTTTGCGCAGGCCGAAGCCGATCGTGGCCTGCCCCGCCATCGCCGGATTGAAGCGCCCTTTGGCTGTAAAAAATGAAGTCGCGCCCAGCGCGAGGCCGACTGCGGCCACCGCGCAATAGGGCCAGCTCGCCCTCGCCCGCGGGATAAGCATCACCCAGCAAATGCCGTGAGCGAAGCAGAGCAACCGGCATCGTTGCCGCGCAGGCCGAACACCGACGTCGTCGGCCCGATATCCACAATGACCATCTACACCAGCCCTTCACCGCGCGCCTCCAAACGCGATGAGAGCAGCAAGGCGGCGCAGGACGATCGATTAAATACAACAGCTGCGGCAGACAGGATTAAATTGCAAGCCTGTCGCGATCAAAGTCCGGGGCACGGCTATTTCTTCGAGGACAATCTTCCGACAACGCTCCTCACGAAGCCCGGGGGCGCGGCCATGGGAGTCGCATCGGACAAGACCGGGCGCTTCGCCCGCAAACGCCGCTCCACGACCGGCAGCATGCCGATCAACGAACCGACCACGTACCCAACTGCCAACGCGACGCAGGGGACGATCGCGGTCCAAAGCGCCGTCTGCAGGCTTTCACCCAACAGCAGCCCGATCGCGAGAATATTGAGACCGCCGATGAGAGACACCGGCAGCAGCACAGCGACCCGAAATCGGAGTCCGAGCACAAGCCCGGGAAGCAACCCCAACAGGACAAGATCGAGCATTTTTGCGCGCCACTCCAGACATCTGTCTGAAGCCTAGCAGGTGCCCAAAGTTGCGGCAAACGGCAGTCACTCCACGCACTTAGCCTTCATCTCGGCATAAGCGGGAGGCAACCCGTCGAGCTCGATCTGGCCACCGATCCGACGGCCATTGTCGTCGATTTTCACGGTCACGCGGTCGAGATTTTGCCATGGCCCGGCAGCCAACCCCGCGGCTGCGTCAGGCAATATAACCGCAGTGCCACCCGGAGCCACTCTGCCTTCGAACCTGCGCGCGTCGCCGGACGAATCGATGGCGACGGACGGACGGCTCTTCGGGGCGAACGGCGGCACCACCACCACCGCCACCTCGACCAAACCCGGCGGACTGCACCGGATCATCAGCCCCACCATCTCCGGATCAGAGTTCTGAGTGTCGGCGATCCTGGTGATCGATACGGCCGAACGCCCCTGCTGGTCAGCCGGGCCAGGTAGCAGCTTCCAGCTCGGGCCAGACATCGATTTCGGCAACGGAAGAGCGCGCGAGACCGCAGCGATCGGATCTGGAGATGCCGCCCATGCCCCCTCGCCTGGAGCAGCGCCCCCCGACAGCACTCCGACAACCGCCAGCACAACGCCGAGGAGCCCCCGGCTGCCCCGCCGACCGTCGACCATATTAAACGCCCCACGCAAGTTGCGCATCTGCAACATAAGATTATTAAATGTCGAATTATATCATTTAATTCTGAGGATCAAGTTGAAAGCCGCTCGTGGCCTTCGTAGTAATCGCCTATCGAGGGGATGTAGGGGCTATTCATGACGAGTTCGTCAATTCTATCCAAATGGTCGCATCTTCTTCTGCTCGGATCCGCACTCGCGTTGGCCGGGTGCGGAACGATAACGCCGGCATCAGGACCTCAGTCCGACGAAATTAAATCACAGCGGACGGAAAGCGGCCCCAACTACGAGTTGGTGAAGCTCACGCCCGAGGTGGTCGGAATCCTGCACACCCACGAGCCAAAGGGCCTCGCGGGCGCGTTCACCGACCGCCGGCCGCCGTCTCAGATCGTGTTCGGCGTCGGCGACATCGTCAGCGTGACCGTCTTCGAAGCCGCCGCGGGCGGCTTGTTCATCCCGGCTGAAGCCGGCGTGCGCCCCGGCAACTACGTCACCATTCCGGACCAGGCCATCGACAATGACGGCTTCATCACGGTGCCCTACGCCGGACAGATCCCGGCCGCCGGCCGCACCGCGCTGGCCATCCAGAATTCGATCGTGGAGCGGATTCGCAACCGGGCGATCGAACCACAGGCGGTCGTCGCAATGAGCACGCAGCGCACGTCGTTGATCAGCGTGCTCGGCGAAGTCAACACCCCCGCGCGATACCCGGCGAGCGCCGCAGGCGCCGGCGATCGCGTTCTCGATGCCATCACCCGCGCGGGCGGCATCAAGGGACAGGGCTTCGAGACCTGGGTGATGCTGGAACGGGAAGGCAAGCGCGCCACGGTGCCGTTCGAAAACCTGGTGATGTCGCCGCAGAACAACATCTACGTGCGGCCCGGCGACCGGATCTACGTCTATCGCGAACAGCAGAAGTTCATGGCGTTCGGCGCGAGCGGCCAGAGCGGCGAATTCAACTTCGACGCATGGCGGATCAATCTCGGCGAAGCCGTGGGTAAGGCGGGCGGCCTGCTCGACAGCCAGGCCGACCCTGGTGCGGTTTTCCTCTATCGGCGCGAGCCGCGTGAGGTCGCCGCTCAGCTCGGCATCGACGTGGGCCGCTATCGATCCGACACGATCCCGGTCATCTTCAGCATCAGCTTCAAGGACCCGGGTGGCTTCTTCCTCGCCACCAAGGTGATGATGAAGAACCAGGACATCATCTACGTGTCGAACGCCAAGTCGGTCGAAGCGACCAAGGTCCTGGAGTTCATGCGCACCGTCATGGCGACGAGCGGCGATGCCCTCGACCTCGCCAACGGCTCGCTGATCTTCCGCAACAACATCAAGCTCGCGCCGTAGCGCGAGCCTGACGCTCCGCAACGGCGCGGGCCGACAAGGCCCGATTAAATCCCGAGGAGAAACCGGGTTGCTGCTGTCGAGAGCAACGAGGAGATCGAGGAAACGTGGAGGGCTCGAGTTGCCACGCGACAGGCTTGCCGCGGCCGCTGCGCCGGTTGCGGTGATGCCACGCCCGGTGCCCGTGCGGAACGGTGACAGATCGGCCGCAAAGTTTAGCGTACGGCGGATTGTCACCGTTCCGGCGGTGCTGCTTTGGCTGGTCGGCGGCCCTCGCAGCGCGACAGCCCAGGACGACGAGGCGACCGTCGGCGTTCGTTATCGCGTGGATGCAAGCGTCAGCATCGGGCCGGATTCGCCTCTGATACGCCGCGCCCGACAAACCGGTTTCGCCGATGCCGAGAGCGTCGTCAATCTGCAGATCCGGATCTCCTCGAATTCGCGGGAGATTCAATATTTCGGCGTCATCTCGAAAGACCTCCCGCTTCGCCAGCCGCCCGCGCATCCGATCTGGCACAAGGTGTGGGAGGAAGCCGTCTGCCACCAACGACGCGGGCAGCCGAAGCTGACGGTGGTGAGGGTGTCCGGCCGATGGCCCGCCCCCTCCGGTGGCGCCGCCGGGGCGCCTCCGGCACTTCCACAGCCAACACACGAGGCATCCGGTACGGCGCCGCCGAACCAGACCGCCGCCTCATGGCCATCGCCACACGGCGATTTAATTCCACGCGAACCGCCTCCGCCGGCCAACACCCGGACCGCCGAGGATTTCACTTCGGTGGTTCGCCACATAGGAATGCCCCTGCGGCCGGACGAATTGGTCCCGGGGATTAAATTGCCGGAAGGCATTGACGACGTTGGACCGTATTATGCCCTGCGCGCACAAACCAAGGATACCCGATTGAATGCCGATCTCAGGCTTTACGCATTCGCCTGCAGGGTCGACGCGGCGAGGCTCGCACCGCAGCCGGAGCAGTCGCTTCGCTGATCGAGCCGCACCGATCGTCGCAGCGCTGCGGACCACCCGGCGTCTCTTCCAATCGGTCTTTGCCGGCAATGGAATCCCCGGGGCGATCCTTTTGCTCGTCGTGGCCACCGCGCCGTTTCCATTCGGCTCGGCCGACGACATTCAGGTCGCCTTCTGGTGCATTTGCCTGTCGCTTTGCTTGCTGATGGTCACGTTGCGCGAGGCGAGTGCAGCTCAGCTCTGGCTGCTGAGCGGCATTGGCATGATCGTGATCGGATACGTCTTCGTGCTGCACGAGCAGCTTTCCGATACGCCCTGGCTCGCCCCTTATCATCCGATCTGGAAACAAGCGTCCGCCGTTCTTGGAACCCAGCTGCCCCCCTCGGCGTCGATCGTGCGCCACGCTGCGTTCTTCGCGCTCGGCGCCCCGCTCGCCAACATCCTCTCCCTGAGCATCGGGCTGGCCGTCGGAGGAAACCGACGTTTCGCCTGGCTGCTGGTGAAGGTCCTCGCCTGGTCCGGTGCGTGTTATGCGCTGTACGGCCTGCTCCAGCAGCTTATCGAACCGCAGATGATCCTGTGGCGTGAGAAGGTCGCTTACGTCGGCAGCGTCACCAGCACCTTCGTGAACCGCAACACCGCCGCTTGCTATTTCGGATCCTGCACGGTGCTGTGGATGTTGCTCATCCTCGTCAAGATCCGCCGCCGTTTGCCTGGACGACGGCTTGTCTGGCGGCATCTGCGCGCGGACCTCCGTCTGATCCCGCCCCGCGAGATCGCAATCGATCTCGCGGCTTTTGCAGTTTGCCTCGTCGCCATGTTCATGACCGGATCGCGCGCCGGCGTTGCGCTGTCGCTGCTCACGATGGTGGTGGCGTTCTCGATCTTCATCCGGCGCGACCTGCCCGCGCGATCCGGGATCTGGCTCTCGCTGGGCACCGGCACCCTGATTGCTATCGGCGTCCTGCAGTTCCTCGGTGGACGCGTCAACAGCCGCTTCGAGACACGAGACCTTGTCGATGCGGGCCGCCTCGAAGCCTGGAAATCGACGCTCCGGATCATTGGGGACAATCCTTGGTTCGGCACCGGCATGGGCACCTTCACGTCGAGTTTTCCAGCCTACCGAAGTCCCAACATCTCCATACAAGGCTTCTGGAATGCGGCACACTCGACGCCACTGGAACTCGCCTCGGAAATCGGCCTGCCTCTGGCCCTGTTGGTGGCCACCGGATGGCTTGTGATGCTGATCGTTTACGCCCGAGGGGTGCTGTATCGAAGCCGCGATGCCGTGCTTCCCCTCGCCGCCGCCGCAATTGCCAGTCTCGCCCTGTTGCATTCCAGTGTCGATTTCAGCCTGCAGATTCCCGGATACTCCATTCCTTTCTTCGCGCTGTTCGGCGTGGGGCTGGCGCAGTCGTTCTCCTCCAGCCTCCGCGCCGACCCTACATCGGGCAACCAAGACGCTGAGAATGCCGCGTCCATTGGAGCCGATTAATTGGTAATTGGTTTGAATTCGCCGACGCCGGCCGCCCAGAAAATATTGGACATATAATTATATGGACGCCCATCCGGCAATGTTTTAATGTTGAAGAATAAATGCTCCATCTGAACGGCAACTCTCGGGAGGCCTGCATGGGCACCTTGAAGACTGCGCTTCGCCTAGCTGCAGTGACTGCGCTTACGACAACCCTGAGTCTGGCCGCGAATGCGGCGGTGCTGCAACCAAACCAGCAACTTCCCGCACAACAGGTCACTGAATTTAAAAATACCCCGCCCCTCCTGCTGCAACGTTATCCGCAGGCGGGGGCGAAGATGATCTCCTATGTCCGTGACCTCGCCGGCACCGACCCGACGACCCTGGCGGCGCTGGTCGAACTTCTCACCAATCCGGACGTTACCCGGGAGCAGCGCTCCGCGATCCTCGCCGGCCTCGCTCAGGTTTCGCGCCTCGCCTTGCGCTCGGACCCCAATTACGCGAGCGAAATCCAGCAAGCGGTCAACGCAACGAACAATTCCGACATCTCCGCTGCCTATCAGGCAGCCACCGGTGACGTCGCTCTGGGTATCGGCGGAACGGGCGGCGGCGGTGGTGGCGGCTCCGGGACCGGCGGCTCGACTGGCAACACCGGCATCGCCGTCGGCGGCTCGAACAGCGGCGCGACGACATTCGGCGGCCTGCATTATTCGAACACGGGTACGTCGTCCACATCCGGCTCCGTCGGCGGGACGTCGAGCGGTGCGGTCAGCCGGACACGCTGATCCGGGGAAACACACCCGACCGTCGACACAAGATCCTCGGCATCGGGAACGATCGGCGGCGCGCAAGCGCCGCCTTTTTGTTTTTAACCATACCCATCTGAACCCTGCCTATTTTATTAAAATTTAATTTATCCGCCTCGCATTTATTTTTGGTTCTTGGTAGTTAATTAATTCCACCGAACCGTTCCGTGTCCGCTGTTCAGTGGATGCGCACCCGGACGATCGGACTTTGCGGGACGATTCAGAAAGCCTCACATGCTGCAGCAAAACAAGTCGACGCAAGAGATCAACCGAGCGCCGATCGAGCTCGAAAGCGGCGAAACGCGCTCGCTCGGCTCCTATCTGGAGATCGTCCGGCGGCAATTTCCGACCATTCTGGCGATCACATCGTCGATCGTGATTCTCGCGCTGCTGTTTCTGTTCACGGCCGCACCGCGCTACACCTCGACCGCGTCGATGGTCATCGACACCCGCAAGGTCCAGCTGTTTCAGCAGCAGATGCTCGGCGACGTTGCGGTCGATCCGGCCACCGTCCTGACCCAGATCGAGATGCTGAAATCGGAGAACGTCAGCCAGGCGGTGATCCGCAATTTCCACCTGACCGAGGACCCGGAGTTCGTCGGGTCGGGAATCGTCGGCAGGCTTCTGAGCCTGGTCGGCTTGTCGTCGGGCAGCAAATCCGCATCCGAACTTGAACTCAATCGACGGGCTCTGCAGCGCTTCGAGCGGTCTCGCGAAATCAAGCGCATCGGCCTGACCTACGTGATGGGCATCTCGTTTACGTCGCGTGATCCGGCCAAGGCCGCGCGGATCGCCAATGCCATCGCGGACGCCTACATCGTCGACCAGCTCGAAGCCAAATACGAAGCGACCCGCCGCGCCAGCGTCTGGCTGCAGGACCGGATCAAGGAACTGCGGATTCAGGCCTCGGCAGCACGCCGCGCGGTGGTGGATTTCAAGACGGCCAACAACATCGTCGACACCGGCAAGGGGTTGATGACCGACCAGCAGATCGCGGAGGTCAACAGCCAGCTGGTGCTCGCCCACGCGTCGACGGCGGAGGCCAGTGCGCGTCTCGAGCGGATGACCGAGATCCTGAAGCAGGGCGTGCCGGATGCGTCCGTTGCCGACGCGTTGAAGAACGACACCATCGTCAAGCTCCGCGGCCAGTATGTCGACATGGCCTCGAAGGAATCGATCTGGACCGCGAAATACGGCGCCGACCATCTCGCGGTGTTGAACCTGCGGACCCAGATGGCCGAGATCCGCAAGAACATCGTCGACGAGCTCAAGCGCATCCGCGAATCCTACAAGAGTGACTACGACATCGCCGTCACCCGCGAGGAGAGCATCAAGGCGAGCCTCGCCAACGCCGTTTCGGAATCGCAGTCGAGCAATCAGGCGCAGATCCAGCTGCGCGACCTGGACAGCAGCGCGCAGTCCTACCAGGCGATGTACGACAACTTCCTGCAACGCTACATGGAGTCGGTGCAGCAACAATCCTTCCCGATCACGGAAGCCCGCGTGATCAGCTCCGCCTCCACGCCGCTCGGCAAGAGCTATCCCAACACGATGGTCATTCTCGCCCTGGCGATTCTGGGCGGTCTGATCCTCGGCCTCGCCGCTGCGATCGCCCGCGAGTTTTCCGACCGGGTGTTCCGCACCAGCGGTCAGGTGGAAGATCAGCTCGGGACCAACTGCCTGGCGATTCTGCCGCTGCTCGGAAACGAGTCTTCCAAGTCGGTACTTCCGTGGAAAGCCAAGGCCAAGTCGGGCAGCCGATCCGGCAAAGAATTCCTGCGCTATGTGGTCGATAATCCGCTGTCACGCTTCTCCGAGGCACTGCGGTCCATCAAGGTTGCGATCGACCTGAACTCGTTCGTGCGGGAGAATCGCGTGCTGGCGACGACATCGACGATGCCGAGCGAGGGCAAGAGCACGGTGTCCAGCAATCTCGCCCAACTGATGGCCCATGGTGGCGCGAAGGTCATTCTGGTCGATGCCGACCTGCGCAACCCGTCCCTCTCCGCCTCGCTTGCGCCGGATGCGACCGCCGGCCTCGTCGATGTCGTTGCGCAGCGATCCAGCCTGGAGGACGTCGTCCGGATCGATCCGTCGACCCAGCTGGCGATCCTTCCCGCCGGATCGACGTCGCAGCTGCTGCACACCAACGAGATCCTGTCGTCCAAGGCGATGCAGGCCCTGATCAGCGCGCTCCGCGACAAATACGACTACATCGTGCTCGATCTGCCGCCGCTGGCGCCGGTCGTCGATGCGCGCGTCACCTCGAATTATGTGGATTCTTACGTCTTCGTAGTCGAGTGGGGTAAAACCAAGCCGGACGTTATTCAGCACACGCTTCGGTCCGCGCCGGGGATCGCCGACAAGATCCTGGGCGTGGTGCTGAACAAAGCCGATACCCGCATGCTCGCCCGGTATGAATCGTATCAGGGGCACAAATATTATCAGAAATACTATGCCCGCTACGGATATGCCGAATAACGCCTCATCGCGAGCCGTCCGGCTGCACCAGGTCGTCCTGCAGACCGCCCTGGGAGTGCTCGGGGTTTGTTCGGCAATCTGGGCCGCCGAGATGTTGCCCTGGGCCGTTCTGGTCACGCCCGCACGCGACGTCGCCGAGTTGATCGCCTCGAATACCCCGTTCAAGCCGGCGGTCCTGAAAGAGGTCGATGCCGAGCTGGCGGCCGCTCGGCCGGAGATGACGTGGACGAACCCGGTGGCGGCGCGCGCCAGCGCGATGATCACGCTGAGGCTTGCCCAGGATTCGCAAGCCCGCGACAGCTCCGAGCAAGTCGAAGCGGCCTTCACCCTTGCAGAGAGCGGGATTCGCGCGGCGCTGCGCCTCAACCCGAGCGATTCCTCTCTTTGGACAAGCGCCTATTTGGTCAGAACCGCGCGCGCGGAGTTCAATCCATCCGATACACGGCTGCTGGCGCAATCCTATGTCACGGGACCGCACGAAGGCTGGGTCTCCGTGACACGAAACCGGCTCGCGCTGGCCGCATATCCGATCCTGGATCGCCGGACGCAGGACCTCGCGATCTCCGAATTTTCCGAAATGGTCGGCAGCGGCATGATCGACGACGCGGCCATCAATCTGCTCGGCGTTGGTTGGGACCAGCGCGATGGCCTGCTGGCGAGCCTCGCCACAGTCGGATTGCCGCCCAAGGAAGCGTTGGCACGCCGCCTCGAAGACAAAGGTGCGCGCATCAGCGTGCCCGGCGTTCGGCTGGAAACCAGACCTTGGCGTTGACCAGCCGGTTGGCGAGGGCGCCCGCGTGACGTCCCGCTCGGCCTCGAACGACCGGGGGCCTGCCGAGCCACGGCCGGATGCGCGATGAAACTGCCCCGGCCTGCCCATGAATTAAATATGGCGCAGCGAAATCGGCGGCACTTTTCTTTTATCCGCTCTTGTTTAGCAGCTTCTTTCGGCACCTCTGATTTTAAGTTGCACGAAAGATTTCGCCGAGTTAATCACACGCTAGGATTTAATTAAATCGAGGGCTTGGGGTCGCCGGAGCGCGCAAATTCAATCTGGTCGACGATCAGATTTAATCGCCGCAGCTTCCGGAACAAAGCTCCGGACTTCGGCATTGCCGCTGCTCCGTCGCAATCGAGCCGTCAGACACGACGTGACGAGTGGATTCATCGAGGCGGACGTGCTCACAGCAATCTCATCAGCGGATCTCGGCCCGGTCCACTCCAGGCGTTGGTATGTCGGCCACACCCTGCCCCGCAAGGAGCAGCTCGCCAGGACTCACCTTGAACGCCAGGGCTTTGAAACCTTCCTGCCCCAATTGCTCGCCAAGCGGTCGCACGCGCGCAAGGTGGAGACGATCAAGTCGCCGATGTTCCCGCGCTACATCTTCGTGCGGCTCGATCCGTCCCGGGATCGCTGGCGCTCGGTGAACGGCACGATGGGCATGGCTCATCTGGTCGCAACCCGGGATCAACCCTGCCCGGTGCCGACAGGCTTCGTCGAAGACCTCCAGCGGAGCGCCGATGGCGACGTGATCAGTTGTCCCACCCCGAGATTAATGCCCGGCGACTCTGTCGGGATTCGCTCCGGCCCGTTCGCTGGACATATCGGAACGTTGCTGAGCGTAGGGCCTAACGGCCGCATCGAGATGCTGCTTGCCATGTTGAACGGATCAGTCCGCCTTACTGTGGCACAGGACTTGCTCGAAATTGCGGTCTGACGGAACAGCGTCAGACCAATCGTGAGTTGCGACGACAAGGTGGTTGAAGCGATCGCTTCACCCAGATGGCGGTAGCGTGCCACGACGCTACGCCCGCCCTGACATCCGTCATATCCGATCCGACCGACGGCGACTTCGTCCGCTGGTCGATCCATCCGCACGCTCGGACGCACGCTTCGGCGGCGTCAATGGCGATGGTCCAGCTCCCGCATCAAAGACTGCACCACCATGCGCTTTCTGATCACCGGCACCGCGGGCTTCATCGGCTTCCATCTGGCGCATCGTCTGCTCGCTGACGGCCACCAGGTCGTCGGCTTCGACGGCATGACAGACTACTACGACCGCCGCCTGAAGCAGGATCGCCACGCGATCTTGCGGCAAGCGGTGAACTTTACGGCGGTCGAAGCGAGGCTGGAAAACTTCGAAGCGCTCAGCGATGCGGCCGATCGCGCAGCGCCCGACGTCATCGTTCATCTCGCGGCGCAGGCCGGCGTTCGCTACTCGATCGAAAATCCCCGCGCCTATGTCGACTCCAACTTCGTCGGCTCGTTCAACGTGCTCGAAGTTGCCCGTGCGGTGCGGCCGAAGCATCTGCTGCTCGCCTCGACCAGCTCTGTTTACGGAGGCAACGACGTGATGCCGTTCAGTGAGAACGACCGCACCCCGTTTCCAATCACTCCCTACGCCGCGACCAAAAAGGCGATGGAGGTGTTGTCGCATTCGCACGCGCACCTGTTCGAACTGCCGACCACCTGCTTCCGCTTCTTCACCGTGTACGGCCCGTGGGGCCGGCCGGACATGGCGCTGTTCAAGTTCGTGGACGCCATCCTGAACGACAGGCCGATCGACGTGTACGGCAATGGCCAGATGCGTCGCGACTTCACCTATGTCGATGATCTCGTGGACGCGATCGTCCGCCTTGCCGACAAGCCCCCGGCGATCGGCCGGCCGGTGGCCTTTGAAGGTGGCGTCGACACCTTGTCGCCGGTGGCTCCATGGCGCGTGGTCAATATCGCCGGAGGTCATCCAGTTGGCCTGATGCAGTTCGTCGACGCGATCGAGGCTGCGGTCGGCCGCAAGGCCGAGAAACGCATGCTGCCGATGCAGCCCGGTGACGTGCGCGAGACTTTCGCCGACCACCGCCTGCTCGAAGCGCTGACCGGCCGCCGCCCCCAAACCCCGGTTTCAGTCGGCGTGGCGGCGTTCGTCGACTGGTACATCGCACATCGCGCGGCCGCCGATGCCAGGCTGATTGCAGACGCCCTGTGAACACTTTCCATCCACGAGCGACAACCACATGAGCAACGCACTCGGATATCGAACTGCGATCGTTTTCGGCGGGGCCGGGTTCATCGGCGGCCATCTGCTCACTTATCTGTCGGCAAGCGGGCGTTATGATCGGCTGGTGTCCTACGACATCGCGCCGGCGAAACAGTCAGTGCCCATGGTCGAGTACCTCACCGGCGACGTCCGCGAGCCGATCGCAATCCCCGGCCATCTCAACGGCGCCGACATCTATAATCTCGCGGCTGTCCATACCACGCCGGGTCATCAGGACTGGGAGTACTTCTGGACGAACGTCAACGGCGCGATCAACATCTGTGCATTTGCCGGCGCCATCGGCACGCGCTTCGTGCTGTTCACCTCGTCGATCTCGGTCTACGGACCGACCGAAGATGCGGTGGACGAGGCCGCGCCGCTCGCGCCGGTTTCCGCTTACGGCCGCTCCAAGCTGCAGGCAGAAGGCATTCACCGGACCTGGCGCGAGGGCGCCGAGGATCGCCGGCTGGTCGTGGTACGCCCCGCCGTCATCTTCGGACCCGGCGAAGGCGGCAACTTCACGCGGCTGGCGCGCCTGCTGTCGCGTGGCCACTTCGTCTATCCGGGGCGACGTGACACCATCAAGTCGTGTTGCTACGTCGGCGAACTGGTGCGTTCGATGGAGTTCGCCCGCAATCTCGGCCGGCGTGAATTCACCTACAACATGTCCTATCCGGCCCGAACCACGACCGAGCAGATCTGCGCCGCATTCGCCAAAGTCGCCGGCTTCAATGAGCCGCAACTGCTGGTGCCATGGTCGCTGATGAAAGCGGGCGGCCTCGCCTTCGAACTGCTCGGCGCGGTCGGCATCAAGACCTCGATCAATCGGGAACGGATCGCCAAGCTGATCAAATCGACCAACATCATTCCCAACGCGCTGATGTCGGAAGGCTATGAGTTCGAGACCACGCTCAGCGACGCGCTCACGCAGTGGAGCAAGCGCTCGGGTGCGACCTTCGTCTGACTGCTGAGCCACGATCCAATCCAAAGAACTCCGATGTCGTCGTCCTGGTCGATCCCGAACCAATCCACAACTGGAATGCCTCGTCGTGGCGAACACTGATACCTCCAGCCGCCCCCATCGGGTCTGCTTTGTCTGCACACACAGCCTGACACTGGCCACCCTCTACAAGGGGCTGTTCCCCTATCTCCGCAGCCGCGGCTGGGAGATCGACGTCATCGTCGGTGACCGGGAATATCGCGACTTTCCGGTGGAGCATTTCGGCGACCTCCAGCCGCACATCATTCCGATGCGGCGGCTGCCGTCTCCTGTCGCGGACCTGAAGGGTCTGGCGCAATTCGTCGCCTTTTTCGCGCGCCACCGTTACGATGTCATCCACGTCTCCACGCCGAAGGCCTCGCTGCTCGCGTCCATTGCGGTGACGTTGACCTTCAACGGCCGCGTCGTGTTCGTGTATCGCCGCTGCGTGTACGAATTGATGAGCGGACTGAAGCGCGAGGTGTATCTCAGCGTCGACCGGCTGATCGCGCGGCTGTCGGCAGTGGTTGTGCCGATCTCGCGACAATTGCAGGTTTTCCTGCGGGACGCCAAGGTCTGCGCATCGAACAAGCTGCTGCTGATCGGGTCCGGCTCGAGCAACGGCCTCGACACGCGGCGCTTCCGGCTGACACCTGAGAACTGCGCGGCCGGCGAGTCGCTTCGCCATGAGCTTGGTATTCCGGCGACCGCTCCCGTCGTTCTGTTCGTCGGCCGCGTGTGCGGCGAAAAAGGCGTCGACCTGCTGCCGCCGATCTTCGAGCAGGTGCGCGCCAGATATCCCGATGCCCACCTCGTGGTGGCGGGGCCGGACGATCCGCGCGATCGGGCGTCGGCCGAGACCGAACGCTACTTCACACAGCAACGCTTCGTGCGCCGCATCGGTTATGTCGCCAAGACCGAGCCCTATTACGCGCTGTGCACGGTGTTCCTGTTCCCCTCCTTCTTCGAAGGCTTCGGCAACGTCCTGCTCGAGGCGGCCGGGATGGAACGCGCGTCGGTCGCCTTCAAGGTGCCCGGCGTCGAGGAAGCGGTCGCCGATGGCGTCAGCGGCATCCTTGTCGGCAAGGGCGACGTCGAAGCGGCGGCGGCGGCCGTGTGCGGACTGCTGAGTGATCCCGAACGGCGTCGCGGCTTCGAACAGCGCGCAAGGCGACGCGTCGAAAGCGAATTCGAGCAGTCGCGAATCTGGGCCGACATCGAGTCGATGATGCTGCGACTGGCGACCGCCTGATGAAGAGCTCCGTCGACGACGAACTCACGCACAGCGAGGCGCGGCACCGCGCCGCGCGTGGTGCCGTCAGTGTGCTCGGCCGGCACGCCCTTGTTCGTCTGCTCGCCTTCGCCGGAACATTGGTGCTGGCACGGCTGATGGTGCCGAGCGAGTTCGGCCTGTTCGCCGTCGCGCAATTCGTCTTTTCAGTGCTGCAGGCCCTGACGATTGGCGGCGTGACGGCAGCGTTGATCCGTCGCCGAGAGACGGTCACCGTAGCGGACTATCGGGTCGCCCTCACCATCCAGCAGGGCTTTGCCGCCATCGCGGTGATCGCGCTGTACGCTGCGGCGCCGCAGATTGCGTCCTATTGGGACAATTCGGCCGAGCTCGTGCCGGTCATCAAGGTGCTGGCGCTCGCCCTTTTCCCGCTGTCGCTGCGATCGATACCGTTCGCGATCCTGCAACGCGCGCTGCGCCACGATCAGACGACAATCTGCGAGATCTTCGAGTACGTGGTCTATCTCGTGCTCGCGATCGCCCTCGCCGCGCTTGGGTGGGGCGTTTGGGCATTGGTCGTCGCCACGCTGGCCCGCTACGTCGCCGGCGCGATCTTCGCCCATCTCCTGGTTCGCGGCCTTCCCCGGTTTGGATTTGAAACCTCTCGCGCCAAAGCCCTGCTGCATTACGCAGTCCCGCTTCAGGGCCAGATGCTGATCGATCTGGCGCAACGCTCGGTCATCCCGGTGGTGATCGGCTCGCTGTTCGGCGCAGCATCGGTCGGCATCGCCGCGATGGCCAATACAATGCTCGAGGCCCTGCTGCTGCAGCCGCTGGTGATGCTGGCGAGCATTCAGATGCGGATGTTTGCCCGCATCCAGAACGACCCCGCGGCCCTGGCCGCGCTGCTCGAGAAGTGTCTCGCGGCCGGCGCGCTGGTGTTCCTGCCACCTGTCGTATTGCTCGGCGTCGTTGCGCCGGCCCTGATGCCGAAGATCCTGTCAGCGCATTGGGCGGATGTAGGCGACCTGATCCGCTGGCTCACGCTCGCCTCCGCGATTCAGGTCCTGGCGGTGCCGACCGCGCAAGCGGCGAAGGCGCTGGGCCGGATGCGTGCGCTGCTGATCGGCGGTATGGTCAGCCTCGGGCTCCAGATCGGCGTCGTCCTGCTGCTCGCCGCTCCGCTTGGGCTCGCCGCCTATCCGCTCGCCGCGGCCGTCGGCACGGGTGCAAATTTCCTGATCGTGTTCGTCAATGTCGGGCGGCTGATCGGCATGCGACCGATCCTGGCGATCGGACCGGCGCTGTGCGGCCTCGCGCTGGCGGCGGCGATGTGGTGCACGGCGATCATCTCCTTCACGTCGCTCCCGCTCATCGTTGCGATGCTGCTGCTTGGCGCCCTGACCTACATCGCAGCAGTGATCGCACTGAGCAGCCGCCAGCTCGCCGCCCTGCTGCGCTTCGCCGGATCCAGCATGCCGCCGCGCGCGCAGCGTCGGATCGACGACATCGCGAGCCGGATCGACGGCAAGCGCCGCTCAACGCCGGTGTCGCAGAAGACCAGCACGGTCGTGGAGCACATCGGCTCACCACCGGCCGCGATCGAGCTTGCCGAAATATCCCATGCTGACCTTGCGGCAGAAACCTGGTCGACCCCGGCCGTAGTGCATTGGAACGGCCGCACGCTGGTGATCACTGTCGACCGAAGTGGCGAGATCCGTGCGCTCGATGGGCGCGATCTCACGGTGGTCTGGCAGCGTTCACTCGGCGCTGAGATCACCGCTTCGCCAACGATCGTCGACCGCGATGGTGACGGACGCCCGGAAATCATTATCGGCACCCATGCGGGCGAATTATTCATGTTCGCTCCCGATGGTTGCCTGCTGCGACACTACAAGTTCGACGACGTCATTCGTTCCTCGGTGGCGGCTGCGGACATCGACGGCTCGGGCGTACCGACGCTCTTCGTGGCGGTGTACGGCCCCGTGCTGATCGCGCTGGGCGCGGATGGCAAGCAGCGCTGGCGCCGCCGCCTGCCCAGCCATCTGTTCGCGGGCCGGATGAAGCGGGGCATCGTGTCGTCGCCGCTGATCGCCGACGTCGATCGCGACGGCGCCGCCGAAGTCATTGTTGGCATCCGTTCATCGCGGCTGTTCTGCCTCGACGCCGGCACCGGACGGATCAAATGGTTCGCCAAGCTCGCCTACGATCCGGACTCCTCACCGTCCTTTGTGATCGACGGCAACGGCCGGCCGCTGGTGCTGTTCGGCGGCGGTGAGCACACCGGCGGCGACGGCGACAACGCGATCATCGCGCTCGACGGACGAAGCGGCCGCCGTGTCTGGACCACGGAGGTCGGCGGCGGCGTCGACTCCAGCCCGATGCTGCTCGAACGACCCGGCCGCGCACCGATCGCGATCGCCTGCGCGCTGGCACGTCCGGCCGTGATCGCCGTCGACGCCTGGACCGGCCAGTTGCTGTGGCGGCACGATTTCGGTCCGACGGCAGGCTGCGAGCATGGGGCGGATCACCGCTGCCGGCCGCCCGGCCGGGCTTACTTCACCGAAAACGCGATCTGCCGCAGCTACACCACACCGCTGATCGCCGACGTCGACGGCGACGGCCGTGCCGAGATCGTTGCAGGATCGAATAACGGCGAACTCGCCGTGCTCGACGCCGAGACCGGTCGGCTGCGGAAGCGCTTGGCGATGGGCGGAGCAGTGCGCGGCTCTCCGATCATCGCCGATCTCGACGGCGACGGGCTTTGCGAACTCGCTGTGGTCGCAGGCAGTCGGCTGAGCATCCATCGCACCCGGCATGCCGGGCCGGAGACCACGATGTTCAAGGGCCGCGCCGACCACCTCGGCACGATCGGCTCGTCTCTCCCTGCAGCCACGATCTCACCCCGACGGCCACCTTGGTACATGCCCCTCGCTTTGTTCTGGCACCTCGGCGTCGCGGATGTGATGCGCCACGTATTTTTGAAGGCAGACGAACGGATTCTGCGTCGATGCGGCGTGCGACTCTTCCGGTACGGCTATTGAGCGCCCCGGCCTCACCCCTCTGCGGCGATCCGGGCGACTGGATCGACCGTACGCTCGATCGGTTCAACGACAACTATGTCGACGCCGACGGCATGCTGATCACGACTCTCGATTCCAACGGCACGATCGTCGATCCGACGCCGCTGATCGCGGATTTCGGCGACGTTCTGCCGTTCCTGGCCAAATTCGGGCGCCGCGAATTCGTCGATCGCCAGATCGTAGCAGCCGAACCGCATCTCACATCCGCGCTGTTCCGCAATCGCGGCCGGATCCGGCTGTTCGACAATCACGACTGGCTGCTCGGTCTTCTCGAACTCCACGAACTGACTGGAGAGCAGGGCCTGCTTCGCCGCGCGCAGGAGGGCGCGCTGACGCTGATCGACACGATGTTCGTCAACGACCTGCTGGTCGACGCAACGATCGACTGGCGCGACCCGCGAAGCTGGCTGCAGCCCGCGAGTCCCTTCAATGGCGGCTATATCGAGCTCTGGCTCGAACTTCATGCCAAGACCGGCGATATGCGGTTTCTCGACGCGTCGCGCCGCCTTGCCGCGCGATGGCTCCGGACCGAAGGCTTTCGCCGCAACGGCGTGTTTCACCGCGAACTGTGCGCGCGCTCTGCGACGATTTCCCGTTTCGCTGGCCTGGGCGCGACGTCGAGCGCGCGGCTGTTCAAAGACAACACGAATTTCGTCTGGAGCCTTCTCGGCCTGTGGGAAGCGACCGCAGAGGACCGCTGGAAGCAAGCGGTCGAGCACTGGATCGTCGGGTTCAGCAAACATTTTCTCAATCGGGGCGACGTCTTTCTCTGGCTCGACCGCAACGGCGGCGGTCACGAGGTTTCGCTCAAGGCTGCGTTCGCCAGCATCGATTTGCTGTGCGACATCCACGCCGCCGGCCTGTCCCCCAGCGCGTTGCCATGCGCCGAGACAATCGCCCGGCGTTGGTCGACGCATCATTGGCCCAACGGTCTGTTTCCGGAGCGCCCCGGCGGATCGTGCGATCATCTCGACGCCAATGTCGACATGGCGATCTCGCTGCTCAAGCTCGGCGGCTACACCGGCTGCGCGGACTTCACCGAGCGCGCCCGAGCGACCGCGCGGGCCGTTTTGGCGCAGCACGACTCTCCGCTGGGCCTGGTTCAGGCCGTCGATCGCGAGGGCCGCGTCCGTGATTCCAGGATCATCGTCAAATACCAAGGCCTTGCTTTGAAGCTCGCTCTCGCGCCCGACGAACCGGCGGCTCTTCTCGCGGACCCCGCTCTCCTGAAACTGCTGCGAGATCGCTGACATGAAGATCGGCTACGTCATCCATCGCTTTCCCTGGCCGTCCGAGACGTTCATCAGTCGCGAAGTCGCGGACATCATCGGACTCGGCCACGAGGTGGAAATCTACTCGTTCGACGAACCGCAAGGACGCGACGCCGAACTGCTCGGCGATCAGGCATGCAGTCTGAAAGCAATGACGCAATACATCTCGCGCAATGAGGCCGCAGCCGCCCTGCCGTCGATTTCGACGCTGGCGATGTTCGGCGAAGAGAAGCGGCTGGCACGGACCGCGACCGACCGGAGCAATCGACTGCTACGGCTCGGCCGCGCTGCCGCTCTGGCGCGGCGCGCCCGGCGCGATGGCGTGACGCTGCTGCACGCGCATTGGCCCTACGCGACGCAATGCGCTCACCTTGCCAGCCTGGCCACCGACCTGCCCTATTCGGTCAGCATTCACGCGCACGAAGTCGCCCACGATAACGGACACTTCGCTGCCTGCTTCGAACGGCTTCGATTTGCGACGTTCTGCAACGGTGCCGCGATGGAATATCTGCTGTCGCGGCTCGGACCGGCCGCGCGCGCCAAGTCGCATCTCGTGTATCACGGCGTCGATGTCGGCACGTTCTCGGTACAGCCCGCGGCGACCACGCCGCCGCCGCTGCGCATCCTGTCGGCTGGCCGCCTCACCTCGTCGAAGGGCTTCGACCGCCTCGTGCGGGCCTGCGCCGACGCTACGACGCAGGGGCTCGACGTTCGGCTCACCATTCTCGGGCGCGGTCCGGAAGAGGATACGATCCGCAGGGTCGCGGCCGAAACCGGCTTTTCCGAACGGCTCGAGCTGCCCGGCTGGGTCTCGCACGACAAGGTCACTTGCTACATGCGCGACTGTCAGGTGTTCGCGCTGCTCGCCTCCGACGATTTCAACGACGGCCTTCCGAATGTCGTCGTCGAGGCTATGGCCTCGGGCCGTCCTGTGATCGTCTCGCCGCTGCCGGCGGCACGCGAAATCATCGAGCCCGGCATCAATGGTTTCATCCTGTCTGCAGTCGACGATCGCCCCGGCTTCGTTGCAGCGCTGACCGCACTGGCAGAGGGAAACACCGCAGCCCGCATGGCGACCGCGGCCCGCAAGACGGTCGAGGAGCAATACGACTCCCGACGCCATATCCGCGCGCTCGCGGCGCTGTTCGAGAGAGCGGAGCGATGAGTGCCGCGAAGCCGACGCTGGCCGTGGTGGCGATTGCGCGCAACGAGATTCGTGACATCGAAGCCTTCATCATGAACGTCGATCCCATCGCGGATGAAATCGTCATCGTCGATGACGGCTCCACCGACGGGACGCTGGAATATCTGCAGAGCCGTGGCCCGAAAGTGCGCGTGCTGCAACGCCGGCTTGAACCGGCCGGCGGCTTCGCCGCCCAGCGCAACGCCGGCTCCGCGCTCGCGACCGCCGACTGGCTGCTGCACATGGACATCGACGAGCGGATTCCGCCGCGGCTTGCTGCCGAGATTGCCGCAACGCTGCCGTCAACCGCGTTCGACGGGTTTCGCTACCGTCGCCTGAACTTCTTTCTTCACCGCCCGTTCCGCGCCGGCGGCTGGCAGAATTGGAACAACGTTCAACTGGGGCGCCGCGGCCGCCATCGTTTCGTCGGCGCCATCCACGAACAGGTGGACGTCGACGGCGGCGCGGCGGCGATCGGCCAGCTCACCGCCGAGATGTGGCATCTCAACGACGAGAGCTTTCTCGAACGCATCGGCAAGAACGTCAACTACGCACAGCCGACCGGCCGCGAGATCGCCAAGCGCGGACCCGTCCGCTGGTGGCACCTGCTGTTCATGCCGTTGTGGCGCGCCGCCAAGGCATGGGCCTGGGGCGGAGCTTGGCGTTACGGCGAGCACGGACTGATTTTTGCCCTCTACGTGTTCTCCGGCACGTTCAATGGCTGGGCCGTGGCCTGGGACGAGCAGAACCGGATCCCACGCAGCGAACTCGAGAAATGTCTTGCAGATGAAGGCAACGGCACATGATCACCCGTGACAGCACGGCCAAGCACGATATCCAGGTCGAAGCCGACTTCTACCAATTCACCAGCTATGTGCATCTGCAGCGCTGGATCTCCTATTGGTATCAGATCGACACCATCCTGCGCCACGCGCCGCGCACCGTTCTCGAAATCGGCCCCGGCAACGGCCTGACCACAGCAGCGCTGCAAAAATCGGGCATCGAGGTGAAGACCTTCGATTTCGATCCCGAACTGGCCCCGGACTACGTCGGCGACGTTCGCCGGCTGTCGGAGATCGTACCGGCCAAGTCGCACGACCTCGTCTGCGCCTTCCAGGTGCTTGAACATCTACCGTTTGCCGACTTCGACAAGGCCATCGGAGAACTCACCAAGGTCGCACGCCGCACGGTGATCATCTCCTTGCCGCACTGGGGATATCCGCTGGAGCTTCGCTTCCGCTTCCTCAAAGATCGCTTCCGCTACATCTTCTCGCGCAAGCTGGTGCGGCCGAAAACCTGGATTTTCGACGGTCAGCATCATTGGGAGCTGGGCACCCGCGGCCATTCGATCGAACAGGCCGCCGCGGTGATCCGCCGGCATTTGCGGATCGAGCGGCAGTGGTTCTGCCCGGACTACAGCTACCACTACTTCTTCGAATGCACGGTCCCCGAATGACCACCGCGCGACACGGCAGGTTCGCCGGCCTCGACATCGTCTGGCTGCAATCGCCGCCCTGGCACGGCGTCTGGACGCGGCAGAACCATTTTGCCCGCCGCCTCGCCGCCGACGGCGCTCGCATTCTCTATGTCGAAAATCCCGTCGCGATCCGCGCTCGGATGAAGGCGGCGTTGCGGACCGCCGCACCGCAGGAGGTCGAACCCGGCATCACGGTGATGGAGCTTCCGCTGCAACTTCCGGGATCGCGGACCTCGTCGGTGATCGGCGCGATCAACGGATATCGCTTTGCCGGCGCCGTGCGGCGCGAGGCGGCAAGGCTTGGCTTGGCCAACCCGCTGGTCTGGTGCCGTCTGCCCGCGTCGATCCACACGCTAGAGCGCCTTCATCCCCGCGCCGTCGTCTACGACGTCACCGACGATTACGACTACTACGCGACCTCGGACTCCGAGCGCGCGCTGACGCGTGAGCGGGAGCAGCGCCTCGCGGCAGGCGCAGACCAGATTTTTACGACCAGCGAAGAACTGCGCACGAAGCTCTGCGGCCTGGCGTCGACGCCGGTGACCGCGGTTTCGAACGGAGTCGACGGCATGTTTTTCGACGACAGCCCCAAGGACGACCCGCTGAAGGATGTGCCACATCCGCGCATCGGCTTCGTCGGTCTGGTCGCATCCTGGATGGACTTCGATCTGCTCGCGCGCCTCGCCGCGAGATGGCCGAAACAGGTCGTCATCGTCGGCCCGGTCAAGCCTGAGGTCGAGCAGCGCCTTGCCGCCATCCCGGGCCTTGTCCGGGTCGGCGCGGTGCCGCATCGCGAAGTGCCGACCTATCTTCGCGCCTTCGATGTGTGCATCCAGCCGCACCTCATCAACGAGCTCCGCCACAGGTCCGATCCGCTCAAGGTGATCGAGTACCTTGCGACGGGCCGGCCGATCGTCTCGGTCGCGCTGCGATCGCTCGAGCCGCTGCGGCCGGTGGTCGACCTCGCGGCGAATGCCGACGACTTCATCCGCCTGGTCGCCGAGCGCATCGCCGACCCGCGTCCCGAATTGACGTTGAGCCGGCGTGCCGTCGCGGCGACGCGCAATTGGGACACGCTGTATCTGACCGTCGCCGACCGGGTCGAGCGGCTGTGGCGGCAGGTAGCCAGATGAGCACGATGACCGTACCCACCGGCCCCGAACGGGCGACCATTCGCAGCGTGCAACTCCTGCGCTTCGTCGCCGCGGCGATGGTTCTGATCGGCCATCTCCAGGACGCCTTGCGCCGCGGCCGGATCCCCGGCCTCGCGCCGTTCGACGACCCGACCGGCCTGCCGTGGCACGCCGGCGTCGACATCTTCTTCGTGATCTCGGGCTTCGTAATGTACATGATGGCCGCGGACCAGTTCGGGCGCCCCGGCGCGCCCGCCGCGTTCATGCGACGCCGGCTGATCCGCGTCGCGCCGCTGTACTGGGTCTTTACCCTGCTCGCGATCCTGACCGTCGTCGTTCTGCCGGAACGGGTCCAGTCGACCCAGCTGTCCCTTCCGCACATCCTCGCCTCCCTCCTATTCGTTCCCTGGCGGGCGCCGTCGGGCGCGCTCGTCCCGCCGCTCTCGGTCGGCTGGACACTGAACTTCGAAATCCTCTTCTACAGCGTGTTCGCTTTCGGCCTGCTGTTTCGCCGCGCGATCGGGCTAGCAGCAATCGTAGGCATCCTGTTCGCCCTGATGATTCCGCGCGCGTTGTTTCCGGGTGTCGTGGGCGATCAACTCGACGCGTGGGGCTTCCCGATCACCGTCGAATTCCTATTCGGCATTCTGATCGGGAGGCTGTGCCTCGCAAATTTCCGGATGCCCGGCATCGTCCGCGCTGCCATCGTCGTCGGCGCATTGGCGGCACTGTCGATCGGCAATCAGGCCGGCTTCAACGCGTTTCAGGACCGCTGGTTCTTTTGGGGAATTCCGGCTGCTGCCATCGTTGCGGCCACCGTGCTCGGCCGTGATCTTCCAGACCGAAGTTGGAGCCGCATTCTGGTGCTGTGCGGCAACGCCTCCTACGCGCTGTATCTGTCGCACCTCTTCACGCTCCGTGCCGTTGGCGTGGCGTGGTCGGCCCTTCACCTCAATTCCGTCGCCGCATACTTCGCGCTGGCCATGGCGAGTTCGATCCTGGCGTCGATCGCCGTCTATCTATGGTTCGAACGGCCGATGCTGGCGTGGCTTGGTCGGCGCCCCCCAACGAGATCCGTGCGTGCATCCGCTCTCGCAGCGGCGCCGCGAGGACTCGGAGGATCAAAATGAAATCACTCCCGGTCTTCCTCGCGGTGTTCGCCTTTCTCTGCTGGGCCCGTGCCTCGCGTACGCCATGGCTGTTCTTCGGGTGGGGCTTCCTGATCACCGGTCTGCCGCTGCTACGCGGCTTGATCGGGCCGATTCCTGTCTATCTGTTCGACGTCGCAGTCTTCCTGGTGTGGACGATCGTTCTCACTCGCCGTGGGCTCCCCGCCTGGCCCCAACAAGTTCCGCCTTGGAGCATCTTGTTCATCGGGATCCTGACGATCTTCGGCACGCTGCTGCCAACGCTGACCTACGGCTTTTATCCGGAGATGATCTGGAATCTCGGCCACACCGGTCTTGCGATGACAACGATCGTGCTCGGCGCGTTCCTGCTGCGCGGCGCGACTTCGGCGGAACGTAGTGGCCTGCGGCTCGGCATTGCTATCGGACTGATAGTCCTCGCCGCGATCGCGATCCTGGAGAAGTCGAGTTCGGATTGGAATGCCGTGCTGGTGCGCCTGTTCTATGGCGCCGGCGACGAGACCGCCGATCAGAGCGGCAGCGTCGCAGCCGCAGAGGTCCTGAGCGCGCTAGGCCGCGTCTCCGGGCCGTTCGGCTCGCCGAATACGTTCGGCATCGTCGCCCTGATGGCAGCGTTGAACTACTGGCTGATCAGCGTGATCGACCGCCGCCAGAGCCTGCTCAGCTATGTCGTGCCGGCCTGCCTCGCCGTCATCGCGCTGGCCTGCGGATCGCGCCAGGTCATCATCGCGACCGGCCTCGTCGGCCTCGGCTACGTCATGACGACCGCCCCAGAACGCGCGTTGCCACGCCTGCTGCTCGGCGCCGCGCTGATCGCGCCGATCCTGATCTTCGTTGATCCAAGCGCGCTACTCGACCGACTTGGGAGTCTCTCCGCAGGTGTCGACGAAGCCAATGTCAGCGCCCGGCTCAGCGAAGGACCTCAGCGCTTCTGGGAGATGCTCGTCCAGGATCCGACGCTGCTGTTCACCGGCGTCGGCCTCGAGATCCAGAAGCTGACGCGCTTCAACGTCGATATTCCCTCCGAAATTCTCGATGGCTTCGTCTCCAACGGCTATCTGCTCTACATCTACTTCTTCGGAATCTTCGGGTTCCTCGTCATGGCGGCGTTCTGGATCTGGGTCGTGCACTGCGGCTTCGTCGCCCCCAAGACGATCCGACCGATCACCGGCGGCGGCGCCCTCGCCCTCGCCTTCATCGTGTTCGCGGACAATCACGCCGTGCTCTCGGAGGAGCTGTTGAATCACATCATGATCTTCATCGGCATGATCACGGCGATGACGACCTCTGCGTCGCCGGCAACGCGGCCAAGACCGATCAGAATGGGAGTGCCGTCAGATGCGCGTCGCGCTTCACAGTGATAATTTTGCACGGCGCACGCGGTTCGGACTCAGTCGATATTCGCACGAGATCCACGATGGCCTCGCCGCCCACGGGATCGACACCGTGCCGATTTCATCGGTCTCTGATTTTGGCCACAATGAGCCCGACTGGCTGACGACGAGCGGATTCCGACGCTTGCCGCTCAGCCGGCGCGCGCTGGCGTCGATGTGGGCGGCTGGATCTCCGGTGCCCAAGCTTGAACGGTGGCTCGAGGATGTCGATCTCATCCACTCCCTGGATGTCGACTATCCGATCGCGACGGCCAAGCCGTGGATCATCACCTATCATGACCTCGGCGTGCTGGTTCATCCGGAGTATTTCGGCAAAGCGAGGCCTTGGCTGCTGCGATCCTCGATTGCCGCCGCCGCCCGGCGGGCTGCTGCAATCATCTGCGTATCGCGCTCGACAGCCGACGAGGTGATGACATTCGGCGGGGCCGCCGCGGCCGACCGGATCCACGTGATCGAGGAAGGCGTCGGCGAGGAGTTCTTTTCGCCATCGAGCAGCGAAGCCTTCGAGGAATTGCCACCGATCCTGTCCGAACGTCCGTTCTTTCTCTTCACTGGTTCGCTGAGCCCTCGGAAGAATTTTGCGCGGGTGATTGCCGGCTTCGCGAACGTGGCTGATCGCCTCCCCCACCGGCTGGTCCTGACGGGTGCGCGCGGCTGGGACACCGCCGAGGACATTAAGGCAATCGCTGCGAACGGCATCGCCGATCGCGTCGTCGAACTCGGCTACGTGTCCGACGCGGTGCTCCGGGCCTTATATGCGCGCGCCACCGCGTTTCTCTATCCATCGCTCTACGAAGGATTCGGCCTGCCAATCCTCGAAGCGATGGCTTCCGGTTGTCCGGTCGTCACGTCGAACATGGCGCCGATGACCGAGGTCGGTGGCGATGCCGCAGTGTATGTCGACCCGCGCCGCAGCGACGATCTGACCGTCGCCCTTATGAAACTCGCGACCGACTCAGCGTTTTGCCATGCCTTGCGCGAGCGCGGCCGGCTGCAAGCACGCCGTCTAAACTGGGAGACCTGCGTCCGTCGGACGGTCGAGGTCTATTATCAGGTAGCGCAGGAGAAACGCCGTGCGCCAGGCTGACCTTCCCGATGTGGTCATCGTCAACGATCGCGCCTTCCCCGGCGGCGGCGCATCGAAAGTCGCGCTGCAGTCCGCTGTCGGATTGGCCCAGCGCGGCCACCGCGTCATTGTGTTCGCCGCGATGGGGCCGGCTTCACGTGAGTTGATCGATGCCGGCATCGAGGTCCATCTGCTCGGCCAGGCAGACCTAGCGAGCGGGGGGCGGATCAAGCTGGCCGCGCAGGCACTTTGGAACACCAAGGCGGCAGATCAACTCCGAAGCCTGCTGGCGAGCACAAGCCGCGGGCACACCATCGTTCATCTTCACAGCTGGTCGAAAGCGCTGTCGGCAAGCGTATTCGCAGCGGCAGGCCGATCAGGTCATCCCGTCGTCGCGACGTTGCACGACTACGGCTTCGTTTGTCCAAACGCAGCACTGCACGATTTTCAGACCGGTGCCGCTTGTCCGCGCACGCCGATGTCGCTGAACTGCATCGCCGGCGATTGCGACGCACGGGCGCGGATCCACAAGCTATGGCGTGTCGCGCGACAGATCAGCTTGTCACATTTCGCCAGAGCCACCGAAGTCCTTGCGGCAGCGGTGTGCGTCACCGACTATTCGCGCCGCATCATGCGGCCGTTCGTTTCGGATCGGCTGGAGATGACCGTCATCCCCAACCCGATCGATGTCGCCGATCACGGCCCGGCCGCGCCGGCGCAGTCGAACCACTTCACTTATGTCGGACGGTTCTCACGCGAGAAGGGCGTGCTGATCGCCGCCGAGGCTGCTGAACGCGCCGGTGTGCCGTTGGTGCTGGTTGGTGACGGAGAATTACGACCCGATGTCGCACGAATCGCTCCGTCGGCGACCATCACCGGCTGGTTGGCCGCCGCAAACGTCGCCCAGGCCATTCGCGCCAGTCGCGCGGTGGTGGTGCCGTCGCTATGGCGTGAAACGCAAGGCATGGTCGTACCCGAGGCGCTCAGCGCTGGCGTTCCGGTGATTACCGCGACCGAGACGGCGCCGGCTGCAGCGATCGAACCAGGCGTGACCGGCCTGCTGTTCGAGAACGGCAATGCCACCGCGCTGGCGCACCTGCTTTCACGTCTCGCCACCAACCATCGACTTGTCGCCGCACTGGGCGATGCCGCCTATCGCAACTATTGGCAGACCCCGGCGACCATAGATCGCCATTTGGACGGTCTGGAAGCATTGTACGATCGTGTCCTGTCCGGCCAGAGCAAAGCCACAACAGCCGGGCTCACCCCGTTGGGCTCCCGCGTCGTGCCGATACCCAGCCCAACAGCCGAGACCAAAACATCGGCGTAACCTCGTCGGCAAGCGCCGCGTCATCGAACGAGTACGCACCGGAGCTGCTGTTGATTTTCCTCGCGGTCATATCCTTCGACTAGACGAACGCGGCCACCAAACCGCAACGCGCCTTCGCTTGCTACGGCACATCGTCCAATCCGTTCCCCAAACCGCAGATCCGCGCATCGCAGAGAATTTCATGGCAATTCCGTCCCAGGCGCCGGTCAAGTCCTCGATCGAGACGCTCCAGATCGGCCGGGCCTTTGCAGCACTCGCAGTGGTGCTGTTTCACACCGAGACGACCCTCGGGCTGCCCAAATATCTTGGCCACGAGATCTTTCCCCTCTTTGGGCCGGGCGAAGCCGGCGTGTACTACTTCTTCGTGCTCAGCGGCTTCGTGATGGTCACTGCGCATGCTCGCGACCTCGGCCGAAACGACGTTGTGCTGCCGTTTCTTTGGAAGAGGTTCCGCCGCATCTACCCCGCGCTCTGGGTCGTGCTGACCTCGCAGGCAGTGCTCTTTCTCTTGATCCCGCAGGACCGCATCGCCACGGCAGAGCTTCCCTGGGTCATCGTGAAGGACTTCCTGATCCTGCCATGGGGTGGCCCCTCGCTGCTGTCAGTGGAATGGACGTTGCGCCATGAGATTCTGTTCTACGCCGCATTCGCCATCATCCTGCTTGCACCTTCATGGCGCTGGATAGTCACCGGCGCCGGCCTCGCGGCGATCTCGATGGGACTGTTCGCCACCATGCCGGAGCCGCTCGATCGCCTTCTGTCCGGCTATAATTTGCTATTCGGCTTCGGCATCGGCGCAGCGTTGCTGTATCGGCGCAACGCGGTGCCCAAACCGTGCGTCGTGCTTGCGCTTGGGCTAGCCATCTTCCTGTCGAACTGGTCTGCGCTCGTCATGGGCATCTACGAAAAGTCCATCGCGGTTGTCTGGATCTACGGCGTCGGCGCAGCGCTCACGATTGCCGGAGCCGCCGCGCTGGAACGGGGCTCGGGCTTCACAGCGCCACCGTTCGTTCGCCTGCTCGGAGACGCCTCCTACGCCATCTATCTCGTGCACTACCCGGTGGTCTCGGTGGCCTCCAAGGCTTTCACGCATCTCCAACGCCAAGTCCCGATTCCGGATTGGCTGATCTTCAGCTTCGTGATCGGCGCAGCCGCTGGGGCCGGCCTCGCCTTTCACATCGTCATTGAGCGCCCATTGATGGCCAGGCTACCGCCCCGGCTCGCCCCCAGCGCCGTGCGTCTGAAATACCCCCGCCTCCGGAGCTGAACTCAGCCATGATCGCCAACCACGCAGGACCGTCCGCGTCACACCCGGCGCTCTTCGCTATCGTACTAGGTCTGACACTCGCTCTGCAGCCGCCCGCAACCACCAGCGCCGCCACGAGCGGTACAGTTCTCGACGTCCACGCTTTCGGCGCCCGCGGCGACGGCTCCACCGACGACACTGCAGCTTTCCAGGCGGCCGTCGATCGCGCCGCCGAGATCAGGGGCACGGTCCGCGTTCCGACGGGCCGCTATCTCGTCGGCTCGATCGAACTCCCATCTCATATCGCGATCGAGGGTGAAGGCGATACGTCTGTGCTGACGCTGCGGCCGCAGCCGCTAGCGCACGAAGGGCGTTCGCCACTGCGCCCCGGGCACATGTTCCTGCCGAAAGCGATGAATGCCGTCGCTTCCGTGGAGGATGTCCGGATCTCGCGGCTGACACTGCTCGGCAACAGCCGTGCGCAAAACGCCGGGAGGCCTATGCCGCTGTCGGGAGCGATCCATGGCATCGCGATTCTCGGTGGCAAGGGATGGGTCGTCGATCAAGTGCGCGCCGAAGATTTTGACGGCGACGGCATCTATCTGGGAGCCAACACCGTCTATCCTGGCGCCATCGACATCGGCAACGGCAAGCTGCGTTGGCCGCATGGACAATCGCCCGACGGACAGCCCATGGCAGTCGGCAATCTGATCGAAAACAACACCGTCCGCGGCAATCTTCGCAACGGCATGATGATCGCCCACGGCGACGGCAACGTGCTGCGCAACAATCTGTTCGAACGCAATCAGATCGGAATCGTCTGCGAGCCCCGTCCAGTCAAGGGAGAGCCTTGCAGCAATCCCGACGCTTATCCCAAATACTCGCCCGCCGTCTATGAGTCGGCCGAGATTGATCTCGAGCCCAACCGTATCAAGATTCGGCAAGGTGAGCCGGTGATCTGGCAGCAGGTCACCAATACGCTGATCGAGGGCAACACGTTCCGGAATGGTCCGCGGATGGCGATCCAGATTGTCAAGGGTGATGCCGAGATCTCCGGAAACCGAATCCTTCGCAACAGCTTCGTCGACAACGCGACCGGCGGGATTTTGATCTTCGCGCCCGGTGCCGCGCGCAACATCATCGCCGACAACGAATTCAGTTGGACGGACGCCACCTATCAACCCTGGATTCTTCGCATCCACGGTGGCAACGGCAATCAGATCGTCGGAAATCGTTTTCGCGGCGAGCAACCCGCCGGCGGGCGCGTGGTGCAGCTAGAGCCCGGCACCCGGCTGAGAACGACCCGTTGCACCATCTTCAGCGATAATGTCATCGACGTGGCAGCCCCACCCAGCGCCGCGCTCATCAGCGTCGATTCAACTCTGGAGGACACTGTCGTTACGGGAAACCAGTTCCTCCGCGGCGGCACCATAGATATCGCGCCGGCATCGCTGGCCAGCGACGCATCCGCTTGCCGGCAATAGTCGCGGCGCTGGTCGGACAAAGGTAGGCGCTAAGTTCCAGACAGCAGTGCCAACGAGAGACCATCTTCAAGAGTCTGACGTCGGATGCGGTCGGCCGCAGCACCGAAGACGTCAATACGCAGACGGCTGATGAAAACCGACCAGCAGCGTCTTGAACAGGATCGCGATGTCGAGCGTGATGCTCCAATTGTCGATGTAGCTGAGGTCATATTCAACACGCATCTGCATCAGTTCCAGAGTATTCGTTTCGCCGCGATAGCCATTGACCTGCGCGAGACCGGTGATGCCCGGCTTAACATGGTGCCGGAACGCGTAGTTGGCGATGATCTGCTCGTATTCGGAATTATGGGCCGTGGCGTGCGGCCGCGGACCGACCAGCGACATCTCGCCCTTCAGGACGTTGAACAGCTGCGGCAGTTCGTCGATCGACGTCTTACGCAGCCACGCGCCGATCCATGTCACGCGCGGGTCGTTACGCGTCGCCTGAACGATCTTCGGCCCATCCTCGAGCACCCTCATTGTCCGGAACTTGAAGATTCTGAAATCCCGTCCGGTGAAGCCGTTGCGCGTCTGCCGGAAGAACACCGGACCGGGTGAGCCGAGCTTGATCAGGATCGCAGCAATCACCATCACCGGCGCAAACACCACCAGCGCCACCAGTGCACCGAGAATATCGACGACTCGCTTTACCGCCCGCTCGCTCCAACTCAGCGGCGCCCGCCGCAGTTCAGCCGTCCAGGTGCTGCCGGCATTGACCAGTGGATAGCTGAGAAAGCGTGAGACGTTGGCATCGGGCACAAGATAGACCGGGATCGGAAGAATCTTGAGGATGTCGAGCAGCCCGTCGATCGCGTTCTGCCGATCCCAACGCATCAACAGCAGGATCTGGTCGATCCGGTTATGGCGGCAGTAGCCGATCAGCTCGTTGAGGCGAGGCGCGATCGCCGACATCATGAGTGGCGACGTCAGGTCGTGCGCGTTGATTTCGAGTGTACGGTTTACTCGATAGCCGTGTCGCCGCAACTCCAGCATCGCGTCCGACGATCTGTGCATGTCCGATTCCGAGATCACGACGACGCGACCGTTGGCGAAGGCGCCCGACTGCAGTGCGTAAAGGGTCAGCCGCGACACCAAGGTTTTCCAGCCCAGCAATGCCACCAGACCGAGTGAGAACATCGATAGTGTGACGCCGCGCGAGAACTCGCCACTCACTTTCATCGCGAAGGCAATTGCGAGCAGCGCGGCGAACACCGCCGTCCATGTCGCGATCGTCATTTTGATCTGCTGCGACAGCTCGACTAGGTTCTTCACCCGATAGCCGTCCTGCAACATCATCAACAGGCAGAAGTTCACGCCGATTAAAAGGCTGGCGGACGCATAGGTGTCGATCGAGAAAGGGCCGGTGTTGGGGAAAAGGTCGTAAAACAAGACGCAGGCGATGCCGCAGAGAATGCTGATCAGACCGTCGACCACCGGGAGCAGCCGTTCGATCAAGGCGGGTCTCAGCCAGTTCAGTCGCGCTTTCGGCGACGGGGTCCGGACCGTCGCCGCATGATCGGGATGAGGCAGTTTATTCGAGGTGGTGATCGTCATCGATTAAACTTTCCGTTCCGGAAGAATAGCTCACGGAGGCGTCGCACTCGAGTTAAATCGCCAGCGGCAATCTGAACCTACAGATATTTCAATCCCGGCAGTTTGCCTATTTAATTTTGGTGTTTAAAATAAATACGCCATTTAATTTGAGATCAAAATTGCCACGGAAGCAGAATAAAAAGCGAACACAACGGAGACGCCCACGGTTCTTTGCAGCCGTGCTCGCGGTCGCAGCATTGCTGGGCTCCGGCTGGCTGATCCTGCGTCCGGAATCGGCGCCACCCCGCCGCGAGATCGTCACTCCACATGTCGCGAAGCGAAGTGATTCGGCGCCATCCGCACTGCTGATCGACGGCAGGCTCGGACCACGTTTTGCCGGGGAGATCGTCGCCCAGCGCAGGGGGTTATTTCCCCGGAAGTTCGAGGTCAGCGCCGAACCGAATGCTCCCGATTTCGTCGCAAGCGTCGTCCGGCGTGGCGGAATTGGCGTTACAACAGGGGTGCGATTTTTATCAGCCGCATGGAGCGGCGCGCCGATCACGGCGTTCGCTGCCAGCCTCCTGGAAACGCCGACCGTCATCCTGACGCTGGAATCCTCTGGCCTGCGGCGCCCGTCAGATCTGATCGACAAGAAGATTGGCTATCGTAGAGGCAGCGAGGACGATTTGGTCGTCGACGCCATGCTGACTCAGCTGGGGCTTCCGCGCAGCCGCATCGGCAAAGTCGATGGAGCAAATTCCATCGCGGCTCTCCGCGCAGGAACGGTGGATGCGATCATATCGTCTATCGATCGACTGCCGCAGCCATCCGATCCCGACTTCGTCCGCACCAACCGGATAGCCCCGCCGGATTTTGGCATCCACATCCCCGGCCTGGTCTATTTCACCAGCAACACTGTACTGCGGGAACATCGCGCTGAAGTGCTGTGTATTCTTGAGGCTCTGATTGACGGCTGGAAGTTCGTCTACGCCGACTCAGCACGAAGCGTGCCGCTCGTCGTTGGGAGCGACCCCACCCATCTGCAGGACGGACGCGTACGATACGATCTCGAGCAACAACGCGATTTGGTGCTCCCGACGGGAGGGCGGATCGGTGACTACGACGATAGCCGCTGGCGGACGCTGCGCGACGTCTTGATCTTCGCCATGCTGGGCGACGAGACCGTGCCACTGCCGCAATCGGTGGACTATCAACTGCTGCGCGACGCCTACCGTCGAGTGCGCGATGCCGCGTCAGCCGCCGCCACGCGAAAAGCAGAAGGCGTGGACCTTCTGCATTCCACACCCAGCGTCGCCGAATAAACCTCCGGCTGGCGAACTCCCCCATATGCAAGGCGCTTCGCCGCAATTCTCATTCAAGCGTCGCTTCAGCAGACCAGCCGGGATTTCAATCCCCCCTTTCCGGAACCACCTCTGGAACGATCGTCGTCCGGTGATGCGCCCGACCGATGCTGAAATAAGCGAACCCGGATTCGCTCATCTGCTCGGGGCGATAAACGTTGCGCAAATCAACGATCACGGGCTGCTTCATGGCCTGCTTCAGGCGAACGAGATCCAGTGCACGGAAGTGCACCCACTCGGTAACGATCACAAGCGCGTCGGCGCCGTGCGCGCAATGATAGGCATCCTCGCAATAGGTGATCTCTGGCAGTTCGTCGCGCGCCTGGGTCATGCCCGCGGGATCGAAGGCGCGGACCCGCGCGCCCATATCCATCAGGCCTGTCACTAAGGGAATAGAAGGCGCCTCGCGCATATCGTCGGTGTCAGGCTTAAAGGTCAGCCCAAGCAGCGCGACGGTCTTGCCGCGCAGTTGGCCGCCGAGCGCCTGCGAGACCTTGCGCGCCATCGCACGCTTGCGATTGTCGTTCACCGCCAGCACAGCCTCAACGATGCGCAGCGGGGTCTCATGATCGAGACCGATCTTCACGAGCGCGCGGGTATCTTTGGGGAAACACGAACCGCCGAAACCGGGACCAGCGTGCAGAAACTTCGGTCCAATCCGATTATCCATCCCGATGCCGCGCGCGACGTCCTGAACATCGGCGCCGACCCGCTCGGCCAGATCGGCCATTTCATTGATGAAGGTGATCTTGGTCGCCAGGAACGCATTGGCAGCGTACTTGATCAACTCGGCGGTGCGGCGGGTGGTGTAGAGGAGAGGCCCCTGATTAAGTGAAAGCGGCCGATAGATCTCGCCGAGCACCTTGCGCGCACGCTCGTCGGATGTGCCGATCACGATACGATCGGGGAATTTAAAATCGCGGATAGCCGCACCCTCGCGGAGGAATTCCGGATTGGACGCCACCGCAAAGTCGGCCGTTGGGCGCGCGTCGCGGATCAACCGCTCGACCTCGTCGCCGGTACCGACAGGCACCGTCGATTTGGTGACGACAACGGCGAAATCCTTCAGGGCGGCCGCGATTTCGCGGGCCGCGGCATAGACATAGCTCAAGTCGGCATGACCGTCGCCACGCCGCGACGGCGTACCTACAGCGATGAAGACGGCATCCGCATCACCGACAGGCGCAGTCAAATCGGTGGTGAAACCGAGCCGCCCTGCCCGAACATTTGCGGCCACCAATTCGTCAAGCCCCGGCTCGTAGATCGGGATTTCGCCGCGATGCAGAGCAGCGATCTTGTTGGCGTCTTTGTCGACACAGACGACACTGTGACCGAAATCGGCAAAGCACGCACCGGACACAAGACCCACATAGCCGGTCCCAATCATCGCTATTCGCATCGTCTACCTTTTTATTGCATCAATTGGGCCGCTCCAGATCGCATTTTGCGAAGCGACTGGCCGTCTGACGGCGGAACGCCGAGAAGCTCGGCGAAACGTGCGCGTGAAACACACCCGCGACCATTAGATAATATTTTCGCGCAGCACAATATAATACGCAACATCAGCCAATTTAAATAAATTAACTGGAGCGGATGTGTTGACACTGCCGTCCCACAGCACAGAGCAACGTCGCGCACGGCCGGCAGATACACTGGTGCCCCCCCCCTACGTTCCAAAGACGGAACCATTCGTCTGCCCTTCGCATCAATGTCGGGCATAAAAATGAGGGTTGCCAAGGCCTTGAACGAGCCCAAGCTTGTATAAAAGAGAAAAATAGAGCCCGTCATTAATGAATGCAGTTGATTAAGATGGCGGCTATTTAAAGCACATCTTTGAAGCACGACGAGCGATACAGGGGCATCGCCGAATTAAAAAGCCGGCAGGGTTTCCCGAACGAGTCCCACCCGGCAGCCCGTTGCTCCCGAACGCCCACCGCCCCGGAACAACGTACGGGCCGAAATTGGACGCGACAATATGTCGCACTTCGCTCAGATCGACATGAGGACCTCCGAGCGAAATGCGAGCGTCGTTCCACCGCCCCTGCACGTCGAGCGAACCGCATCGAGTCAACAATAGCGGTTATATATTACCTGTATCATCGGCCGTCGCGTTGTCATGGGCCAGGCGCTGCAACCATTGAGAGAGGTTGGGGAAGATGGCTCAAGCCATCCCGTTTGGGTCGCCCCTCAAGCAAGCTAACCAACCAGCCTCGGCGAAATGGGAAGCGAGTTTAGCCGGGAGGGCACCGCGCGGGCAGGCCAAGCGCCCGGCTGTCTGTTCGAGAGCATCTTAGTGCCAGTTCCAGGTGGTTTGAACTGCAGCGCAAAACGAAAAGGACCACCGCGCGATGCGGTGGCCCCTAACCTCAAAACAGCTGACACCGGGCAGAGCGACCTATCGTCCTTTTCGGCGCTTATTGGTCGGCTTGTCGATCAGAAAATCGCTCAGCGTCTTGCCGTCCTTCATCTCGGCGAGCAGCCAGCGCGGCTGCTTGCCGCGTCCGGCCCAGGTCAGAGACGGGTTCCGGAGGCTGCGATACTTTGGATAGACCGTCGGATACGGCCGCCGCGCCGGTTTCGTCGGAGCCTCAAGTTCAGGCTCATTTACCGTAATCAGACCGGATCGCAACTTGGACAGATGCGCCTGCAGTTTTTCCTGATCCATCCGAACTTTGGAGCTCAGCGACTGCAGCTTGGTGCATAGCATCTGGCCCACCCGCTCGTGAAACATGAGCAGTTCGTCCACGGTCATAACCGTCGGATCAAGAGTCTTCCAGGCAGCTTCCAAGCGGCTGTTACGCTTCTCCGATCCTGCGCTCACGGCGTCCGCGCCTGTGGAGCGCAGATAATGCACTCTCATAATCGACCCTCCGACTTGTTCTTGCCTGCTATTTCCGCGTGCCATGGCTTTGGGAGTCTTGTTGCATCTCCGAAGTAGACCAGCGGATCTCGCCGCCCACCGGAGCATTCTGGGTGGAGTAGTCGACGTGTGCACTATTATACAAAATCACACCGCGCAACTATTCGTCTAAATAATGACGAAAATCACTTAACACGAGCATACGCTGGACCGCCACTCGACTGCATCCGCGATAATCGCGCTGCAACGCTTCCGGCAGCTTCCACAAATTGATCATTCCGCGTCCCTGCTCAACGACTGCGTGTCGCCAACTCAACCATTTACTTCCGATGCGCCCCGCCTCGTTCGTGATCATTTAATAGACTTCCCCATCCGTCGTCCCGACATAGTGAATAATACCCGGACGCTTAATTGGTTGCTGTGATGCGGAACAAAAACGCGTGTGCTGGGTAGAATCCGCCTATTTTCGCGCGGCACGTTTCAGTTGCGATCTGCAAGTGAGGCACGTGCGTAACGAAACATCACCCAGCGTCAACTTCGCCTTTAAACCAGCCGTACTCTGCACACGCATATTTCCGCAGCTACCGCCTTCTCTCAACTCACGACACTCGATCGCACCATCTTGCTGAGAGCGTGTCCATCACCGCGCGAGCATTTCCTGCGCAACAACGGCGCCCCCTGTCCAGTCTACGAAACACATCAGTCCCCCCTCACTCCCCGACAACGCGACGATCTCTTCGCTTCCTTGGCATTTGCCCCTTCTGCGCAGATGATCTCACGCTGCGCCGAAGCGTCGGCAGAAGCTTCTTCTGCATCAGGAAGGCCAGCAGAGTGATGCCTCCCTGATAAATGAAATCAGCCTCAGCTCTGATTTCAGCAACGGTGACAGGAATCAGCTCCCCGCTGAGTTCGCCACGATCTCCTCGCGTCGCAATCAGGCATTGACCGGTCTGAGGATCCACACAAACGGAGTTGTGGATGTAGATCGCCGCGCGCTGAAAGCCATAGGTGATCTGGTCGAGGAGCTCCCCAAGACGATCGCGATCGTCGTCGACATTCGAACTTGCTGCGATGCTGTTCAAAGCATTCTCGAGAGAACGCGTCGCACCGCGCGTTGTCATTCCCTTTGAGGACGCAGCCTCGCTCCCTCCGCATCCGCGGATCGCCAGCTCGACCACATACTCAGTGTGAGCAGACGCGACCGCAACCTCTCCAATCGCGGCCAACAAGTCCGCCGGGATCGCGTGTGGGTCGAAGTTGTACTCTTTCTGCGACATCGAAAGTTTGGAACTTTCCTTGAACCTGAAGAAAAACGCACCCCGCCAAAACCGCAATCATGCGACTTGGTATGCGTTCGTCGATTCGCGAGTGGTTGGACCTGATTGAGCATCCCGACTCTGCGTCCTCTCCCGGCAAGAGCTGGCAACGATTAAAGCTCTAGCGTGAGCCCAGAGGGCGGGCGAGTTGCTCAGCGCAGATGATGCTTGCGTAAACTTCCAAAAAAGTCGAGTCCATTCCAGCCGACGAGCATCGTCCTAGCCTGTTGTTGAAATCAAATTTTGATCGAAGAATGGCATTCGCTCCGCGCTGCGAACGATGAATTACGGTGGCCGCCGCGAATATGAACAAACCAATCAGGAAGATGAACAAATCCATCTCAAAACCGAACGCAATCTTAGTAACAGCAGGATTGCGCAATCCGAAAACTGAAGAAATACCCTAATTTTGGCCGCTTTTTGCATTGGTAGCAAATTTAAATATCGCCTCATAACTAAAATCAGTTATTAAAAATAAATACCATTCATTTGATTTAGATGATCTGCCGTCGTTTATTATTTTAGCACGCGAGAAGGTCGCCGACACGCCCTTAAGCGGTTGACCTTAGGACGGCCTGCGCATCATGCCGCAGGACTACGTACTATTACGAGGCCCAGCATAAACTCCAATGCGCTTCGCCATACGCCCCGCACCATCCCCTGTACGTCACGCAACTCATAGCACTCAAGACGCACCGGAACTTCGCGATCTTGGGTCGGTCAACGTCACTGACCACCCTCCACATTTTGCGGTTGGAAAAATGATGGATCCGGATCGCGTTTGGCTACGAACATCCCACCGTTGAGAATGCTCCAGCCCCGCGCGACGCATCGGCTTCCGCCGCGATGAGAGCAATGATCACGACAGACATCGTGCCGTTCTTCGGTCAGGATCACGCTGATCGTCTTTGGCCGCGAACAGACGCGCGCTGGTGTCCATCTGCCAATGACGCTCTGCCGCTACCGCAGAGGTCCAGGTATTGCAGGTCCCACGACGCCATGATGTTCGGGGGACGCATGAAATGCGGATCGCCCCTGCTACTGCAGGCGCGTAGACGCGCAATGCTTTCCGGATGAGAGCCGGCAATGGCGCAACTCGGCGTCGCCACCGCGATATGAGGCGCCCAGTTCCTCAGCCACTTGCTGCAATGTTCGCGGATTGCGAACCCGTCGAGATGCGTACGATAACGCACAAGAGCGACTACGTTCTGGGGCGGACGCCCAACGGCAGAGCTGACCTAAGCCGGCCCAGCGCCGACGCAGGCAGCCATACCGGCTCGATAGAGCTGCCAGACGACCAACCCCAGAGCTAATACCGCGATCGCGAGCGATCCGATCAAGAGTTGAATCCGGGCGTCCTCCGGGATCAATGATGGTCTCCTTGCTATGCCCCGCCCACTTCGCCCCCC